>CAVIZK010000001.1:0-276800 GCA_963647215.1 Paludibacteraceae bacterium
GTCATAGCGTTACTCCTTTTCCTAATGAATATTTTAATCCATTAGGCTGGAGTGTCACAAATTCAATATACCATTACACCGCCTGCCTTGCCATTACCCGTGTCAATCTCCTTCTTTATATTTTTTCTCTCGCAGATCCTTCAATGTAAAGGCTTCAAGCATCAGCCTTACATTAGGCCGCATATCTTTAATAAAGCAAGGCAACACTATACTGGTCAATATCTGCGTAATCAATGATGCAAGTGCAGCTCCTGATGCTCCCCATAGTGGAATAAACAGGAAGTTCAAAAATATGTTTATAACAACCGCACTAAAATACATATATTTTAAATATTTCTGCTTGTTATTGCACACAATCCATGCATTACGTGCAACTCCTAGGTAGGAAAAAATTGTATACCAAGAAATTATATTTAATGACATCGCCGCTGGCTCATATTGTTCTCCATATAATAACACAATGGCATATTTTCCAAATAAAACAAACATTATTGCAACAAAAATTGAAATATAAATCACAATCGCATATAATTGTCGATTTTTTCGTTCAAAAGCGGTCTTATCACCACTTTTATAGAGTGTCATTATTGTAGGATATATCGAATCAATTATTGCCTGCAGGATAAAAACCCACATAGTGTTGATCGATGCTGCCAATGAATAGTATCCAACCACCGTTTCATCCAACATCTGTTTAAGCATCAACTTATCTGTTTGTCCATATGCTGCCACCATCATTCCAGACAAAATATAGTGGTAGCTTTTTCCAAGAAGATATTTTCCTTTGGCCCAAGAAAACTTGAGTTTAGGACCATCGCACCTCTTAAATGCGTTAATTAAAAATATAGCCAATACTATATAATCTACAGAACTTGCAAAAGCAAACCAGATTACATCTTTTTGTAAGATAAGTAACACGATCTTATACACCGACGTTGCTATATATGCAACTAATGTGGCTATAGAAGTAATCTTTGATTGATACCTAGATTGAAACCAATAATTTATTGTATCAAAAACCTGAAAGATAAGTGCAACGCTACACAAAGCGGTGATCAGAATGGTTTGGGATTCTCCCTTATCTATTATCCCAACGATACCCACTATCATAAGAGAGGACAAGATGCTTGAAATTGCCCTTAGGAAAATGGTTGTCCCTATTGCCTCGCCTTGTTCATCAGGATTATCGACAAAATCTTTTATGATAACGGAGTTGATACCTAATGTACACAATGAAGTAAAAAAAGCAACGAAAGCACTGGCATAGTTTATCAAGCCGTAATTGCTTGGACCTAGATACCGAGCAGTAAAAATGCTGACCAAAAATGACAAAATCATCTGTGCAACTCTACCACCAATAATCCAGCCTGCATTCTTTATTTCTTTATTTCCCATTAACGACTTCACAATATGGTTCACTTTTCCAACCTCTACTTCCGGACATACGCACACTCCAGTGATTTTTCCGCAATTTTACTATACATGTATATGTCTGTAGCCTCAGATTCTGCAACTTTCTTCATTCTGTAATATCTATCTGTATACAGCAGTTCCTTAATTTTGCTCTTTATTGCCTCTACTGTAATCGGCTCAACAAAATCGCTATTCCCGCCGTTGTCAACATGATTCGTCCCATCCCAACGTTCAAATACGCATGGAACTTTGCAAGCACACGCCTGCTCCCACAAGACGGAGTGCTGTCCCGGAAAGAACACAAGATCTGCGGCAAAGAAATAATCATACACTCGATCAGAGTCAATCCAGCCTATATAGATGATGTTGTCATTTTCCGAAATCATTTTTTCCATCTTCTCCTTGACATCATCTGATATGTTGCCGAAAACGAGCAGTTTTACATTCTGTCTATACTCTGCACAGGCTTCCGCAAGAACATCGATTCCCTTCTTTTTATCTATTTTGCCACCGGTAACAATCAAAAAGTCCTCGTCAGATACACGATATTTATCCCTGATCTGCTTGCGAACCTCGTCTTTCTGTTCAAGATTTACCTTTTCATCATCTGCGCCCATGATAAGCACATCGGTCTTTGCTGCCGGAATGCCAAAATATTCTTCAGCATAGGTCTTGCGCCACGGAGTAACACCATAGACTTTTTCAACATACGGGATCGTTGTCTTGTTCAACCACCTCAGCCACGCACGGATAACCTTTTCTTTTAGAGTGTTGACTTGATTGCCGATATTGTAATCCATGTGGTTATCTTCAACGACCTTGCACTGAGGATGCTCTTTCACATACTTTACCACATCTTTTATTGTGTAACTTATAAGGCCATGATAGAAAATGAAGTCCGGACTCAGTTCATTTAAAAGTGGCAATACATCTAAATCAGAAAAAACACCTGTGACCTTCGGTAAATGATATTTCTTATATGCTCTGCGAATTACACGAACACCATCGTCTAGAACATAATCGGAAGGACCTTCCGTTTTTACAATCTTTCCGTCTTTATGCGTTGTATTAGTAATAATTATCGTCACGTCATGTCCGAGTACTTTCTGATATTTTGGCAATAGATTATCTTGATATCCCCAGTAATCGTTATACGGAGAGTTTGGAGCAATATGAACAATTTTCATTATCTTAAGTCCACCTTATCTTCAAGATTTGTTCTATCAACAAATCTTGCTTTATTTCTTAGCATCATATATGATTCCCACCTTCTGCACTATGCTTTAAACTCGCAATTGGGATTACACTATTCATTCGCTTAATGGGAAGATGGAAGTATTGCATATCGTAACGGGAAGACTCCTTTTTCTGATACAGATATCAAAACATTCTTGTTCACAGGGGTTTGACAAAGTTGCCTATTTCTACCAATATATCTCTTCCCTCTCGGACATAGTCCTTAGCAAAATATTCACCAAAGACTAATCTAATAACAAGCTCACCATATTATCTCTATTGCTCATATAGTTTTACATACTCCTCAAATTTCAGATTCATGTCAAAATTCTGTGCCTTTTTGAGACATTGTTCCATACTATATGGATGTTCAACGCAAATCCTACGAATTTCTTTCTCCATTCCATCCACATCATCGCAATCAACAACGGAGCCACAGATTTCATCAACAATTTCCGGACTTCCACCGGTACGGAATGTTAATACCGGTGTTCCGCAAGCGATGGACTCCATATTTACTGTTGGATAGTTTTCCTCTCTTGTAGGGTTAACAAACAGATCCGCAGCCGTATAAATTTCTGCAAGTTCTCTTTGGTTTTGCGTTTTATGAATGGAAATAATATTAGCCGGAATTTCTGTATCTACATTAGCATCAGTTCCAACCAAAACAATTTGACAACTATTATCCAGCCTCTTTGACAGTTCAACAAAGACATCCAGACCTTTTCTTTTGCCCCAGCCAAACGCCACACCTAAGAGAAGGCTCTTATCCGGTGCAATTTTGTATTTCTCACGAAAATCACTTTTCGTTGGTTGGAACACCGTCAAATCAATACCATTATTGATGACCTGAACAGGATAGTCTTTCAAGAAAGACTGCTTAACGATATCAGCCAACCACTGTGATGGCGTGACAATGGTCATGTCCTTAATACCAGTAAACCACTCTTTCTTGCACTGATACATTCTCTTGCTATTATCAATTCTGCTCCTAGGATAAACATCCAACTGTGGGCATTGATAGCAGCCAGTCTTCCATTTATCGCACTTTATCATGGTAAAGTATGGACACTGCCCGGTCATCGCCCAGCAATCGTGCAGTGTCCATACTACTTTCACGTTGCTTTCTTTTAAGTATCCAAACAGTAATGGAAGGTTAATGCAGAATTTGTGAAGGTTATGCAAATGAACAATATCCGGCTGAAACCTCTTTAAATCCTCGACCAATTCCTTAGTTCCGTTTTTAGAAAAACATCCATTCCTTCCCAGTGTACTTCCCAAGTAATAATGAATCTGGTTTTCCTTTTCACTTCCCCAAACGAAGTGGTTTTCTTTGGGGATTGAGGCAGCGTGTTCATTTTTGTCATACGGAATCGTAGAATATGTACGCACTTCGTGCCCATGCTTTCTTGCAGTTTCTGCAATCTGCAGCATAATTTTTCCTGTGCTTCCATATGGAATCATGTTAATTAGGGCAATTCGCATAGCATAATTCTCCTTCAACCGCCTTTTTTTCTTCCTTGCAATTTTTATTCCCGTTCAATCTAATTGCGCCCACACATATACCAATCAATGCAAAAAACCATCTTTCATCCATAAAAGAACCCGACAAGAATAATTTTAAGAAAGACGAACATATCAACGTAATCATAAGGCCCTTTTCTGCACTGCTAGTGCTTACTATGTATCCTCGCAAAAAAGTTATGACAAGCGCTGCCAAAATAAACGTTCCAATAATCACACCAAATTCTACCCACAACTCCAGGGCAATATTATGGGCATACACACCAACTATTGTGCGATCTGAACAAAGACCCGTTCCCAAGAGGAAATGTTCATTTACTGAAGCAAGCAACGTTTCTGCCAAAACACTTCGTCCTGATGAATCCATCTGTCCTGATGAAAGCAATTTATCAAAAATTCGAATACTCAATCCAAGGCTTTGCGCCATCTTATACATCCACAAAATAAAGGAGTCATAAAGAGGACTCATAATAAAAGCTGCAACTGCACCGCACAACACCACGATTCGTGTAAACACCTTCTTCGAATTCTGCCCCAAAACAAGAGACCAGCCAATGCAAAGAAGCATCATGAGTGCAGCGCCGCGAGTGCCCAACAGCATCAAATAGAATGCGCCGAAAACTGTAAATGCAATATTCAAAATGTTCGGCTTCTTTCTTGCATAGTAAGCAATAAGGCAACAATGCGGAAGCAAATGATACGCCAAATCCATATTACCTTGATACTTTGATACAATTTCATCCATAGGAGACACTAGAAGCATGTTGTATGCAAAGCAAACAGGAAGAGTTATCATTGATATGATATATAAATGGTTAATAATTTCTTCTTTCTTCGCACTCATTGCAAGAGATACTCCAACCAAATAAAGCAGCACTGTTTTAAACGGAAATTCAAAATAGTACTTTTCCAAATATATATTATTCTGTCCCCGCATTAGACATTCAAAAATGAATACCAAATACAACACCAGAACAAACAGTACGTCTTTACTTGAAATTCGAAAATCTTGTATTGCAAAGATAATTGCAATAACAAAACAAATAGTCATTACAACATCTGGGAAGTCGCCAATGACAGGAACTCGCAAGACAACCGCCCTGACATATTTCATCAAAATCGTAGACGACCACAGCATCCATAACAGTATTTCAAAGGGCGTCCTTCGCTTTTTACTCACGTTATCTATCATTCTATTTTTCCTTTATACCGACTCAATCAAGTCAACAATTTTTTTTGTTTGTGCTTTGCTGTTCTTTTTTTTCAGGACGAATTCTCTGCCAGTTTGTCCAATAGCCGCTCTGTCACTATCAGACATTTCACATACACTTTTTAGCGTATCTGCCAGACATTCAATGGAATTATCTTTTACATAATAGATATATGGATCATATTCATCTGGAATCCCATCTAATTTATATGCAACTAAAGGTACGCCAGACGAAAGATACTCCATGGTTTTCGACGGAAAGCTATATTTTGTGAATTCCTCACTGTTCTGTCTCGGATTAACCAAAACCGTAGCCTTGCTTTGCCACTCAAGGACCTGATCTCTTGGAAGTTTTCCAAGAAAACGAATTCTCGAATCCTCTACTGCAGCTACTTTTATAGCTTCTTCACTATCGCCAACGCCACAAATCATCAACTCATATTTTTCGGAATCGATGGTTTGGAAAGCCCGAACCAAATTCATCACGCCAAACTTCTCATGAAGCGTTCCTGTATAAAGAATGGTCTTTTTTCCGTTCTCTGTATTTTGAGCTCCGTTTGTTTCTGGTGATGAAATGCCCTCCATGACACAATAAGGCTTATCAATTTTCAAATAATCCGCCATTTGCTTTGTTAGCAACACAAAACAATCCACACAGGCTAATGCTTCTTCGGCTTGTTTTGCGCTTTTTTCAATAAACGCTTTTAAAAACACCGACTTCTTATTAGACAAATTTGTCAGCGCCGGCAAATCCGCAATGATATCGCAGACAATAATATCTGGGTAAATCGCTTTTACCTTCTTAACTGCGCGTAGGAAACTCGCCGTTGCAGAATATACAATCAGAAGTTTCTTTTCATTTGAATCCTTCTTCTTGTAATAACTCAGAAGGTTTTTGCAAATGCTTTGCTCAATAAAGCCATTTCGAATCAACTTGACATTGCAAAATCCAAGATTAACATGATCTTGTCTTTTTCCAAGGTTAAATGTTTTTGGCTTGATATTTGCATCCTTATAATACTGCGGAAAACTGTCAACTGGCAGTATGTTCACTACATGTGGTTCTGTGTGCAAATTCTCACTCAAGCCCTCATAAATGTGTTTTTCCAATGCATCTGCGGCATCCTGCATATTATGAGATGATTTCTGGGTAACTTCCTCTTTCAAGGCATCCGGAATCATCATTGTCAAAAAAACGACATCATTCATATGAATCAATCCTATTTTCTCTCAAATACTATCTGCACCCTTAAAAGCTAAAACTATAGCCTTTTTAAGCCCAAGGTCTTGAGTCTGTCTACCATTCTTAGCCAGAAGTGCAATTAACAGCAATTTTGCCCAAGGTCCAAAGCACTGTCTCATAAGAACACCTTTATCAAAGAAATACTTTTCATTAAATCCTTTAAACCATGTTGACTCTTCTTGCTGTACTGTTCCAATAATCTCTTTACTTGCTAGTCCACAAACACCTTTTTTTAGGCACTGAATGATAAACAAGTTATCTTCGCCTGACTGATATGTGGCACCACCACCGAAGAGAAGCGAATAAAAAACATTAGCTTTCCGGATTGCATCTTTCCGGACTGCAATCCGGAAAGCTCCAAATTTCAAACTGTTGTACCAATGCAACTTATAATCTTTTTCTACAATGGCTTCCGGTCTATTCGGATTCTGAGACTGCAGGTTAAAGACAATCAAATCTGACTTCGGATTATTTTCAAAGCTGCCTGTAATTTTCTCAACATAATCGTCCGTATAAACAACATCATCATCTGCAAACAAAAGAATATCTCCAGACGCTCTCATCAATGCATTATTACGGCTTAATCCAACACCACGTTCATTTAATGACATCCACAAAATGTCATATCCTCGAAAAGTGAATCTCTCAATGCAGTCATGATCGCACTGGTTAATAACGATAGCATCTGACTGAATATTCATTTTTTCCAGCAGACTATGATCAGTCTGATGCATTGTTGAAACCAGCACTTGTATTTTCATCTTGATACTCCCTTTTTACAAATAATATTTCATTACACCATTTACAGCGTATCTCACAAATGCCCATGCACTTGTTCCTGCATTGAGCTTCAGTGCCTTCCGGTATGTATTCCAACGTTCCTTGGCCGCATTACCCTTTTTGTTCGATCTTGACCCGGTGACCTGACGGTAATGCATCAGCACCTTCTGGTCGCCATACGCAGTCGGGCAAACTCGAAGCAACTCCATCCACAAAACATAATCTTCATGGTAAAAGTCCGGGTTAAATGGATGCGCCTGCATCAGCTCAGTTTTGATAAAGCTGGTCGAACAGCTTATGACACTCGAAGCCAACATCTTATTGAAGTTCGTTTGCTGCGGCACGACAAAAGGCTTTTTTATGCTCCTGTTCTCTTCGTCAATAAAGTCATAGGAGCAATAAACGATATCCGCACCTTTTTGAGCGAGAGCAAGTTGACGTTCCAGCTTGTCCTCAGTCCACAAGTCATCATTGTCCAGCAGGGCGATGTATTCTCCCTTAGCCTCTCTAATGCCAACATTGCGGGCATTTGCCACGCCTGCGTTGTGTTCTAAGGCAATTACTCGGATTCGGTTATCGCTCTGCGCCTTCTGTCGGACGAGACTTAATGAGTCGTCTTTGGAGCAGTCATCTACCACAAGCAGCTCGAAATTCTTATATGTCTGGGACAACACACTGTCGATTGCCTGCTCAACAAAACGATGTCCATTGTAGTTCGGCATCACGACGGAGATCAGAATACTACTTTTCATGCCGTCCTCCACTGTTTACATCCATACAGTGCAGGTGCGGAGAAATTAACAATATAGATTTCTCTATCGGGGTTACTCTGTGTTACCCCCCCCGGAGATTTTCAGGTTCGTGTACTTAATCACATTTTTAATCATGTACCAGCCCTCATAATAAGCGGCCTCTATCGGATTCAATCCGACATACCGATATGTATTCCAGTTCATCTTCGCAGCCTTGACTTTATTGCCCGACTTCGATGATTTTGCAATGCGATAGATGAGCAACGGTTCATCCACACCATAGGCTTTCTTTCCTTCTTTCAGGATGCTGAGCCAAATTGCGAAGTCTTCATGCATTCCATCACCGATTGCATAGTGCTTCGCATATAGCTCTTTGCGCACCAGTGCAGAGGAATTAGAAAGCACATTCTGTTTCAGCAACTGTCTATATGTCACTTCCGCCGGAACATGAAGATACCAGTCAATCGACCTTCCATCTGAATCCATAAAAGCGGAACCCGTGAAAAGCAAATCAGCATTCTGTTTCTTTTGAAGTTCAATCTGCTTTTCTAATTTTTCCGGTGCCCAAGCATCATCGCTGTCAAGAATTGCAATCCATGATCCTCGCGCTTCTTCCAAGCCACACTTACGTGTATAGGATACACCGCTATTATTTGCATTAGAAATAAGGCGCACTCGACTGTCCTTTGCCGCAATATGCTTAACCAATTCCTCTGTTTTGTCCTCCGAGCAGTCATTAACCACAAGAAGTTCAAAATTTGGATAAGTCTGACTCCGTGCGGAATTAATAGCTTGCTCTATTGTTTTTTCTGCATTGTAGGCTGCCATGATAATACTTATCAATCCAAAATCTTCATGCAACATTTCTAGTGGTCTTCCTCTCTCACAAAATCAGCTCAGACTTGATGATAGTCTGAGCCGCTTTGGTTTTTGTTGGGCGGCGGTGGGGACTTATAGTTCTTCCGATTGGGTGTCCAACGCCGCCGTGGTGGCTCCTTCCTGGACCCCTTCCGTGGATTCTGGTAAGAATAGGACTTTTACCGTTGCAAAACAGATCTTCAAATCCTGCCAGATGGTGGGGTGGTTAATATACATTAGGTCCAGAAGGAGCTTGTCATAAGGGGTAGTGTTGTATTTGCCGTAGATTTGGGCGTAACCGGTAAGGCCCGCTTTCATTTGAAGGCGGAGCTTAAATTCCGGCAGGTCCTGTTCATACTGGGCGGCAATTTCAGGGCGTTCCGGGCGCGGGCCGACAATACTCATATCCCCTTTTAAAATGTTAAACAGCTGGGGAAATTCGTCGGCGCGGATTTTACGGATAACGCGGCCTACTTTGGTAATGCGAGGGTCTATATCGCCCGTGGAAAGTCTGGCAACGCCATCCTTTTCTGCGTCCACACGCATGCTTCTGAATTTTAATACCTGGAATTCCTTGCCGTCTTTGGTAAGGCGGGTTTGCTTGTAAAGGGCCGGGCCGCCGTCCGATTTGACCGCTATGGCAATAATCAGGAGGGCCGGAGACAGCACCAGGATGCCAAGGGCAGACAGGATGATGTCAAAGGCCCTTTTGGCAATGGCATATTCCGGAGTAGGATTATATCTGCCAAGCGCCATGATGGGAAGGTGGAGCATGTGCATCTGCTCTGCGCCACCCATGATAACGTCTCCAATTCTGGGGATAACATAGACAGGAACACTGTCATACATGCAATACTTTAAGATAATATTCCGTTCATGGCTATGAATGCCGGAAAGGAATACAGTTTCATAATTGTTCAGTTCCGGAAGATCTTCCAGGCACTCCTGCACCTGCATAATCTTGGTAACGTTGAACTTCTTTTCCAGTCCATGCTGTTTAATAACATGCTCCAGACCTTCCCGCGTGTCATATACAATAACGGCGGTCCGGGCCCCGTATTTGTGGAAGTACCACTTGTGCGCGCAAGCTGTCCAGATAGCACTGATAATAACTTCAATAAAGAAGGACAGCAGCAGCGGCAGCGGATTGGATAAAGTAGAAGACAACAGGCAAATAACAACGTATAAAATCAGGTTGGTAAATAACAGTGCCAGTGTCTGACTGTAAATAATTTCCGAAATGGAACTGGTGGATACATGGAACGCATCATAAATGCGGCAAAAGTAGAAGTATAAAGCCGCAAAAATAAAAAAGAGCAACCAGTTACCTCTGTTATAGTAGTGGACTTCTGCTCTTGCTGCGTAATATTCAAACCACGCTCCCATAAACGATACGGTCATTAAAATCCAGTTCAGAAGTTTAACCAACCGTATGGGTAGAGTGTGGTCCCCTTTTTGTTTGTTCATCTTCCTAAAACCCCTTTGCTTTGATTGCTTGCCTTTGCAACCGCGGGGATTTTGCGTTACGGTTGCAAAAGCTTATAGCATTTCTCCCAATATTTGTAGCCTACGTCTGTGCCGTGAATGTCACTGCCAAGGAACAGGATGTTCTGGTTGTGGATCCATTGCAGGTAGGTCTTTCTGTTTCTTCTTTTTGTGGCGAGTTGGTCGGCATTAATCTGCCCACGAATGCCCTCATCAAAAAGTGCTTGGATGTCTTCTTCCGGGTAGCGATCCACGTGGGCAAGGATGACGGTAATGTCTCCGCGTTCGTGGATAGCAAGTGCCGTTTCCCGAATGGTCTCCGGCCATTTGTAGAACGGCATTTCCAACAGAAGAAGGTTGGTGCCTTGTAAGCAGAGGTCCGGCAGATTGGGAAGGTCTTCCAGGCCTTCGCAAATCAGGACTTCTGCGCCAAGGAGAATTTGTGGCTGCTGGGCGGTTCCGCTTGGAATCCGTGCCTCCTGCAACGTCTGGTAACATTGCTGCCTGCGTTGCAAAAAGGATTCCACCGATTCTTTATGCGGATAAAAGTGCGATGTAGAGCATAACGTCTGAATACCCGCCGCCCTTGCCAGCTCCATTTGTTTTAAAGACGTTTCCACGCTGTAGCTGCCGTGGTCACACCCCGGTAACACATGACTGTGGAAGTCTATGGTAAGGTCTAAGTTATTTGGTTTCATGAGTTTCATACGCTTCAGAATAAGAATATTTCTTGGTAGCTTTCATGCTCATGGCATTTAAGACGGTGCCGCAAAGGTTGCCACCGGCGCGCTGGATGGCGTCCATGGCGGCTTGCAGTTCATCTGAAGTAGTAGAGCCGGATTTAGCAACCAGAATGACGCCATCCACAAAGGTGGCAACCATCTGGGCATCCGCAACCGTGTTAACCGGCGGTGTGTCAATAATAATATAGTCATACCGGGCGGCGCAGTTGCTGATCAGGGTCTTCATAACTTCCGAAGACAGCAACTCTGATGGGTTTGGCGGAATGGTACCGGCGGTAATAATGGAAAGTGGCAGGTCTGCCACTTTAATTAATTCCATTGGTGCAATGTCGGCAAGGAAGTCACAAAGGCCGGTTTTGGCTTTAATCTTCCACAGCTTCCGCTGGGCTGGCTTTCTTAAGTCAGCGTCAATCAGCAGCGTTTCTTTGCCAAGCATGGCAAATGAAATGGCAATGTTGGCAGCGGTTAAGCTTTTGCCTTCATTGGGATTGGCACTGGTTACTCCAAAGACGCGGCAGGCTTTTTTCTTGTCTGCAGTCATACAGAACATTAAGTTGGTTCTGAGTTTGACATACGCTTCCTTAATGGCAAACGGCGATTCATTCGTCAGGAGGCGCTTGCGGTCGTTGGCCGCGGCGGTATTCTTTTGCTTTTTCTTACTGCTCATATCTGATTACCCCCTGCTGTACCGTGGCCCACGGGATATTGGTTTGCTCTGCGGCACTGATTTCCGGAATTTGTCCCAGAACGGTGGTGCCGGACAGCTTTTCAATATCTTCCGGTAAGTAAATAACGCTGTTGGACAAATTCTGCAAAATTACAGCTGCCGCCGCCAGAATAACCCCGGCCAGCACCCCAAGCGCCACGTTTTTACTGGTACTTGGCGATGACTTCTCTGTTGCCACTTCCGGACTGTCTACAATTTCTACTCCGCCGGCTTTTGTAATTCTGATAATTTCCGTGGGAGCTACTTTAATTAAAGCAGAGGCAATGGCACAGGCCTCTTTGGCGTCGGTACTGGTTACTGTCAAAGAAATCAGCTGTGTGTCAGACACAACAGAGACCTCTACCATATCAGCTAACTCTTTCCGTGTCAGGTCTGTGCCCTGAGTCTGCTTTAATTCCGCTAAGGCGGCGTCAAGCACAGAGTTGCTTTCCATAATTTTAGTGTACGTACTTGCCAGGCTTTCCGCCGCCTGCAAGTCTGCATTCTGAATGGTTCCCCCATTTACATCCGTACCGGAGGTAGATTCCACTGTCTTGGTATAAACATAAAAACTGGCGGTGGACTGATACGTTGGGGCAATTAAAAAGTGAGTAATTAAAAAGGCCGCCAATCCGCACACCAGACCGGCCAAAATCAGCCAGTGCAGCTTCCGGAGAAGGACCCTTAAAAGTTCCAGCAAATCAATTTCTTCTGCCAGCTTTCCCTTTTCCCTTGTCTGAGCGTCGTTCATGAATGCACATCCTTAACTAAAGTCTTTACGTCATTTTGTCGTGTTTTATCTTATGTCCTGTCCAAGCAGCCCTGCCCAAAGGGCACTGTCCAAGCCATAGGCCCTCGGCGAACCATCTTACCTTAAATTTTTATACAAACTATGTACAAAATCAACAGTCCCGCAACTTATTGTCCAATTCCTTGGACAACCTTCAGTGTACTGCTTTTCGTGTCCGCTTTTTGGCGCACCACTTCGTAATCCTCCTGATTGGTTCTTGGTGCTTAGCTCCAACAGCCAACACTCCAACATCTGACACTTTCCATTTATTTGCGGGTCAGCATTCAGCAGTCCCAGTTAGCAGCTGCTTCCTGCGGCAGTTTAGCCTACTAAATTGTACTCTTTTTCAGGCTTTCCCACAATGCACTACAGTTACAATAAACATGGCTTCGCTACGCACTTTTTAAGGAATTTGCACGTTTTCTGCGCATTCTCTTTTCTGTTATTGTACCCCCCCCCCCGCAATTTTTGTCAATTCTGCACTAATTTTTTATCCTCCTTTCGCCACTCTTCTTCCGCGTGGTGCCAGCTGAATCGCACGGGAAAAATTGCAAAAGTATCATTGTGATGATATAGTTGTGAAAAAAACAATGACTACGGGCAGGGCTTTTACTGCACGGAGCAACTGGAGATGGCCAAAGAGTGGGCCTGCAAAAACGGAACAGACGGCTTTGTAAATGCCTATGAGCTGGACCTGGACGGGCTGAAAGTGCTGCATCTCGGCGCGGACGGGAACACCATTTTGAATTGGATTGCGGTGCTGCTGGAGCACCGGACCTTTAACCTGGACGGAGAAGTGGCCGCCGGCGCGCGGGATTATTTAATTGCACATTTCGGGATTGACATAGGCCGGTACGATGTAGTCATCGGTTACCGCGCAGACGACTCCTACTTTGCTTTTGCAGAGGCGTTTGTCAGCAATGCGCTGTCTTTGCGGAGCCTTGGCCGGGCCATGCATCTGGGTAAGCTTGGCGAGCAAGTGGTCCTGGTCTCTGAAAAAGCGTTCTCCAGACTACAGTTTTTAGAGGCGGTACCAATAGAGAAAGAACTTTACACGGCAAAGTTTTTGGCCAGGGATAAGGAATGATGATCCACGCTTACAATGAAATTTATTTGCAGGACGCCAAGCGGAATCTGGGCGCCATGTTTGATTATGCTGTAACGGATTGCAAGTTTGACATTGATTGGTTTAGTGAACTGTTTTTAAAATCCGGCTTTGCCCGATTGTTCGGCAACGGAAGCCCGTACGTGGTGGCCGGGATGTCCGGCGTCGAGTTGGCGCAGGCAGTCATAGACAAAACCTATTGGGGCCAGAAAGAAATGCCTGCGCCAACCATCCGCATGGATAAGACGCCGGCATACTGGGCCGGCTGGGCCGTGGCCGCTTACCAGTGGCACAGCGCTTACCGCTTTCAGGACATTTTTGCCAAGGTAAAAATGTCCGAAGTGGTTGCCATGTATACGCCCTTCCATGAAATGGATTTGCAGCAATTCTACAGTGCAATGGACCAAAAGATGCTGCAAATCCAGGTCATGACCAATCTGAAAGCGTTGCGCCAGGCAAGCGGCCTGTCCCAGAAGGATTTGGCGGTGGCTTCCGGCGTCAGTCTTCGGTCCATCCAAATGTATGAGCAACGCAAAAACGACATAGACAAAGCCCAGGGCCAAACCCTCTACAAGCTTGCAACCACCCTTGGCTGCACCATAGAAGACCTCCTGGAATCCCCCGCCAAATAAAAAAGCTACATAACCATGCCAAATCAAAACTCCCAAAAGCAAGCAGCATCCCCGCTTCTGCATTTTAAAAAATTACACTAACGCCAATCCACAGCTCCTCAAAGGCAAAGTGTTTCCCAGCAGAAGCAAGTTATCCATAGTAAAAGCACCAAAAGGGGTGACTACTGGTTGAAAAATCGGCATATGGTCACCCTTCGTTACGCAATCTCTTGCCATATTTTTCCTGCCAATGGGTGACCAACCCTGATAAAAGAGCCACATGGTCACCCCTTTTCTCCGCTTTTTGGCAAGAAAAAACATACCCTAAGGGTGACTATGCATGGCAAATCAGCATTATGGTCACCCTTCATTACAGCATCTCTTGCCATATTTTTGTTGCCAATGGGTGACCAACCCTGATAAAAGAGCCGCATGGTCACCCCTTTTCTCCACTTTTTGGCAAGAAAAAACATACTTCAAGGGTGACTAAGCACCAAGAATCCTGCATATAGTCATCACAACGCAGCTAAACTAAGCGAACGGCGAAGGGCGTAGGCTCTACATTTGCAGAAAATTGCAGGAACTTACAGGAAGCAAATCGCCTGCTTCTGCAGCTCCAAATGCACCAAAAGGGTGGGTACTTTCTTTTTTCTCGGAAAGCCCCACCCTTTTTTCTTACCAACACCTACCTTGGCCTGGCACTTTTATGATGGGTATTCCCTGAAAAGTTTCATATACCCACCCTTTTAGCTTCGTTACTGCATCTGCGGATGGTTTTTTTAGGATGGGTGTTCCTTGAAAATCTGCATATACCCACCCTTTTGGCTTCGTTACTGCATCTGCGGATGGCTTTTTTAGGATGGGTATTCCTTGAGAATCTGCATATACCCACCCTTTTGGGTTCCTTATTGCATCCACAGCCAGTGTTTTGTGGATGGGTATTTTCCTGTTTTTTTGGAATACCCATCCTTTTTTATTTATCTTGTAAGGATCCTTCTGTAACGACTTCCGTAAAGTCCTTCGGTAAAATTCCTCAGCCAAAACCTTCTGTAAGGTTCTTCTGTAAAGCCCTTGCATAATGTCTTTCTGTAATCCCATTCCGATTACTGCTCTGACATACTGTATTTTCCTTAGCATATTTTTCTTAAAATCATGGTGGAGGTCCGCTTTTCTAATCTTCCACCTCCCCAAAAACAAGGGTAGAAGTCCGTTATTACACGTAAAAGTCATGGTGGTTGTGCCATTTTACTTTCTTCCACGCCCCTTACGGCAAGCCAAAAAGCAGCCGCAGATAGCCAAAAATCATGGTGGAAACATGCTTTCATCACCTACCACCTCCCTTGAGGGCAATAAAAGGCACTGCCAAAGGCCTGGTCAGCAGTGGTCCAAGGGAGGTGGAAGCAGGTATTTTACCGTTTCCACCATGACTTTATTGATTTTTGACGGCCTCACATCCGCATTTTAGGGGAGGTGGAAGCAACTTTTTTGCATGCTCCACCATGAAAAGCAGCTGCACCACTCAGTTTAAACAAAAACTGTTCAAGCACAAACTTGTTCAAGCACAAACTTGTTCAAGCAAAACTTGTTCAAGCAGAAACAAATCTTCCAGCGTCAGCTCAACCTTTCAGCTCAACCTTTCAGCTCAACCTTTCAGTCCTTCCTTTCAGTCCTTCCACTGCAACCAGCACTGCACCGGGTACACTACATCTTTTGTAAATAAGGGGCGTGCCGCCAAATTAGACCAGAAGGGGCTCCGCCGGAAATGTAAAAGGCACCAGACGGTGCCGGGGTGAATCGCACGGGGGAAGGGGAAAAAACGCAAGAGTATCATTGTGATGATACAGTCTAAAGAAATCCTACTCTTAAGAGGACTATTTGCCGCAGATGCCAGCACCCAGCCAGATTTGCGGTAATTAGAAGATAGATTACCGCTGTAAGCCGGGGCAGGATGGAATCTGCGACAAATAGGGACCTACCTCTGTAGGCCCGAACGGGGCGGAATCCACGGCAAAAGAAAACTACCGCAGATTGGCCTTACAGCGCAACTTGCGGTAGTTTGAGAATGTGCGTTATTGGTTTTGGGTTGAACTATAAAGTGCTTTTCTTCTAGAAGAATCCGGAAAAAGTAGTACCAGAAAAGGAAGCACCAAAGATATAGCAATTACTGTTTTTAGGAGACGCCGGTCTGTTCTACCAGTTCGCCATCTTCGGCAAGGTAAGCGGTGGCGTTGTCCACGTTTTCGGGGCCGTACTGGCCATCTTCGGTTTGGACAAGGGTGCAGTCCTTGTAGATCAGGTTGCTTAGGACAACGGTGCCCTCCATGTCCTTGTCGGTGTACAGAATAACAACGTAGGTAATGTCATTGGGCTCTACGTAGTTGTAGTAGAGGTCCTTTAAATTTTTTTCCTTTACGTCGGTCGATTTAGCTTCTAACACCACATATTTGCCCAGTACCGTTTCCCCATCGGTGCCGTAGATGTCCTGCGGTTCCGCGTTTTCATAAAGGACGGGTGCTCCGCAGGAGCAGAAAAATAATAAGGTGGTAAGTGCAAGCAAAAGGATGGTTATTTTTTGTTTCATAAAAACCGTCACCTCTTTCCGGCATATTGTAGCACAAAAACGGCTTCTATACTATAATGAGTGGCAGACTAGAGCAGGAGGCACTGCATGGAATTATATGATATCAACCAGATTGAAGCGTTGCTGAAGCGGCATGGATTTCACTTTTCCAAGGCGCTGGGGCAAAACTTTTTGATTGACCCGGACGTTTGTCCGGCCATGGCGGAGGCCGCCATTCCGGACGACAGTTATGGCGTCCTGGAAATCGGCCCCGGCATTGGCGTGCTGACCGTGGAGTTGGCAAAGCGCGCCGCAAAAGTAGTTTCTGTGGAGCTGGACGAACGTCTGCTCCCCATTCTGGAGGAAACCCTGGCGCCCTTTGCCAACGTAAAGGTGGTACCCGGAGACATACTGAAGCTGGATTTGCATCAGCTGCTGGCAGAGGAGTTCGGCAATCGGCCTGTCGTGGTCTGCGCCAACCTGCCCTATTATATTACTTCCCCCATTATTACCCACCTGCTGCAGGAGCAGCTACCCATCCGGTCCCTGACCGTGATGGTTCAGGCCGAAGCAGCCGAACGCCTCTGCGCAAAAATGGGCACACGGGAAGCCGGGGCCATTACGGCGGCCATCCGGTATTACGCGCAGCCGGAGCGTTTGTTTGTCGTGCCGAAGGAATCCTTCGTTCCTTCGCCAAAAGTAACCAGCGAAGTGATCCGGCTGACGCTTCTGCCGGAGCCGCCGGTCCGGCTGGACAACGAACAGGCCTTTTTCCGCATGGTCAAAGCCGGTTTTACCCAGCGCCGCAAAACCATCCTTAACTCCTTCTCCTCCTGTCTGCACCTCAGCAAGGAGGAGCTCCGCTCGGTCCTTGCTGAGCTGAACATCCCAGAAACTGCCCGCATTGAACAGCTAACCCTGGAAGATCTTATCCGCATCTACCAACACACGAATAGCTCTACTTAATTGCAGCGCCGCACGCCCGTTTCGTGCGGCGCTTTCCAATCCCGGAGCACGCCGCGGCGGGCTCCCCACTCTACGGACCCCTGCGTTGCAGGCGGCTTCCGCCTGCAGCGCGGGGGTCCCCTTACACAACAAAAGCCCCGGAGGGAAGCATTCCCTCCGGGGCTTAGCAATTGCGTTAGCTACGTAACATTAGACAAGTTCAATGATGCACATTTCAGCTGCATCGCCGCGGCGTGGGCCGGTCTTAATGATACGAGTGTAACCGCCGTTTACATCTGCGTACTTCGGTGCAATTTCGTCAAACAGCTTCTTGGCTACGTCTTCTTTGGTAACGTATGCAAGTACCTGACGCTTGGCACTGAGGTCGTCCTTCTTTGCAATGGTAATCATTTTTTCGGCCATTGCACGAACTTCCTTGGCGCGAGTAACGGTGGTTTCAATTTTGCCATTTTCAAACAGATAGGTAACCATTCCACGAAGCATGGACTTACGGTGGCTGCTGGTTCTACCAAGTTTTCTGGTTCCTGGCATTCTGATCACTCCTTTACCTTATTCGTCATCCGTGCGAAGAGAGAATCCGAGGTTATCCAACTTGGCAACGACTTCGTCAAGAGACTTCTTGCCGAGGTTGCGAACCTTCATCATGTCATCTTCGGACTTGTTGGTCAAATCTTCTACTGTGTTAATGCCTGCGCGCTTCAAGCAGTTGAAGGAACGTACAGACAAATCAAGTTCTTCAATGGTCATCTCCAGAACTTTCTCTCTTGAGTTATCATCTTTCTCAACGAGAACGTCGGCCATGAATTCATTTTCAGACAAGTCAATAAATAACTTGAGGTGATCGTTGAGGATCTTGGCTGCCAAAGAAACCGCTTCCTTTGCAGAAATGGTTCCGTTGGTCCACACCTCCAGAGTCAGCTTATCGTAGTCAATACGCTGGCCTACACGGGTGTTCTCAACAGTGTAATTAACCTTTAATACCGGTGTATAAATAGAGTCAGTGGCAATGACACCCAGAATCGGCTGCAGTTCCTGCTTGTTTCTGTCAGAAGAAACATAACCTCTGCCGTTATCTACGGTCATTTCCATGGAAAGCTTGGCGTCCTTATCAAGGCTTGCAATGTGCAGGTCCGGATTCAGGATTTCAACGTCATAGTCGCCCTTGATGTCACCTGCGGTTACTTCACCTTCACCGGTAGCATCAATGCGGACGGTCTTGGGGCCATCGCTGTTCAGCTTTACAATTACGCTCTTCAAGTTCAGAACAATTTCGGTTACGTCTTCCTTGACGCCCGGAATGGTGGAGAACTCATGAAGAACGCCGTCAATCTTCACAGAAGTAATGGCATAACCCGGGAGAGAGGAGAGCAGGACCCGACGAAGGGAGTTACCCAGCGTGGTGCCAAAGCCTCTTTCCAGTGGTTCCAACGTGAATTTTCCGTAGGTGTCGCCTTCCAAATTGACAATTTCAATATTTGGCTTCTCGATACCGATCATTCAAAACCCTCCTTTGTAAAATGAAAAAGAATCGGGGCTTTAAAGTACTAGCATTACTTGGAGTAGTACTCAACGATGAGATGTTCTTCAACCGGGAAGTCAACATCTTCACGAGTAGGCATTCTGGTAACCGTGCCCTTCAGCTTGCTGCTGTCCAGTTCCAACCATGCCGGAACGTTAACCAGCGGAGCATCTTCTCCGGTCAGACGGGTGAACAGAACGGAAGAACGGCTGCCTTCCTTAACTTCAATAACCATACCCGGCTTAACCTGGAAGGACGGAATGTTAACCTTCTTACCGTCTACAGTGAAGTGGCTGTGGTTAACCAGCTGTCTTGCCTGACGACGGGTAGATGCAAAACCAAGGTGGAAAACAACGTTGTCCAGACGGCTTTCGCAAAGGATCAGAAGGTTGTCACCGGTTTTACCCGGCATCTTAGCTGCCTTTTCATAATAAGAACGGAACTGCTTTTCCAGCATACCGTAAACAAACTTTACTTTCTGCTTTTCGTTCAGCTGCAGTGCATATTCAGACTGCTTTCTTCTCATGTTACCCTTCGGGTTGCGGCGAGTTTCCTTGCCGGAGTAGCCAAGGGTTGCAGGAGAAAGGTTGAGCGCCTTACAGCGCTTGGCAATCGGCTGCATATTTTTTGCCATAGTGTTTATCCTCCTTATCAGACACGTCTTCTCTTCGGCGGACGGCATCCGTTGTGCGGGATTGGAGTAACGTCTTTAATCATGGTTACTTCCAGACCGGCGGTCTGCAGTGCACGAATGGCAGCTTCACGGCCGGCGCCCGGGCCCTTGACGTAAACTTCAACAGTCTTCATTCCGTTGTCAATTGCAATGGCAGCAGCGGTTTCAGCTGCGCTCTGTGCGGCAAACGGAGTGGATTTCTTGGAACCGCGGAAACCAAGTTCGCCGGCGGAAGCCCAAGATACGGCGTTACCTTCCAGATCGGTAATGGTAACAATAGTATTGTTGAAGGTGGACTGGATATGAGCCGCACCGTTGACAACTGCCTTACGGTCACGACGTCTGCGAGTGGCTGTGGTCTTTTTGCCCTGTTTAGCCATTTAGGTATCCCTCCTATTACTTCTTCTTGTTTGCAATGGTCTTCTTCGGACCCTTGCGCGTACGAGCGTTGGTCTTAGAACGCTGTCCTCTTACCGGAAGACCCTTTCTATGACGTACGCCACGGTAGGAACCGATTTCAATCAGTCTCTTGATGTTCAGCGCTGTTTCGCGGCGAAGGTCACCTTCTACGGTCAGATGGTGGTCAATATACTCACGAAGCTTGGAAACATCTTCTTCGGTCAAATCCTTAACGCGGGTATCAGGATTTACACCGGTTGCGGTAATGATATCGTTTGCAGTTTTATTGCCGATGCCATAGATGTAAGTCAGAGCAATTTCAACTCTTTTGTCTCTTGGCAGGTCAACACCTGAAATACGAGCCATTAATTTGCACCTCCATTAGTGTGTAAGTCCGGGCGAGTTAGCCCTGACGCTGTTTGTGCTTCGGGTTTTCACAGATAACCATGACTTTACCCTTGCGCTTGATCACTTTGCACTTATCGCACATTTTTTTGACAGAAGGTCTTACTTTCATTTGAACTACCTCCGTTGTTGTGTTATTTGGATCGCCACGTAATACGGCCTCTAGTAAGGTCATATGGCGACATTTCGACCGTTACTTTGTCTCCCGGAAGAATGCGGATGTAATTCATCCGAAGCTTACCGGAAATATGGGCCAGAATTTGGTGTCCGTTTTGAAGCTCTACTTTGAACATGGCGTTCGGAAGTGCTTCAACAACAGTCCCTTCGATTTCGATCATATCCTGTTTAGACATACGTTTCCCTCCTCACCATTAATACTTAAATGGTGTCAGAATAACTGGTCCATCCGCCGTAACGGCAATGGTGTTCTCAAAGTGAGCGGCAGGTTTTCCGTCGGCGGTGTAAACCGTCCACTCGTCTCCCGGATTCTGACGAATCTTATAGGTGCCCATGGCAATCATTGGTTCAATGGCCAGGGTCATACCCGGAAGAATCCGCGCGCCCCGATGGGCTCTACCAAAGTTTGGTATGCCAGGATCTTCATGAAGCTTGGTGCCGACACCGTGTCCTTCGTATTCCCGAATGACACCGTAACCGGCGGCTTCTGCGCATTCCTGAACGGCGTGGCCGATGTCCCCGATCCGGTTGCCCGGGACGGCGGCTTCAATGCCCTTGTACATACTCTCCTTTGTGACCTCAAGCAGCCGCTTCACTTCAGGAGAAACTTCGCCAACCATGAAGGTATAGGCGTTGTCACCGTTGTATCCGTCAAATTTGGCGCCGGTGTCTATGGAGACGATGTCGCCCTCTTTCAGGATTACTTTCTTACTGGGAATGCCATGAATGATCTCATCATTTACGGAAATGCAGGCAGTACCCGGAAATCCATAAAGGCCAAGGAAGTTGGGTTCTGCTCCCTGACTTTTTATGTAATCATACGCAATTTTGTCCAGCTCCCAGGTGGAAATACCAGGGCGGATTGCGTCTCCGGCCTTGAACAGTGCATCAGAAGAAATCTTGCAGGCTTTCTTCATCAGCTCTAATTCTTTACTGGTTTTCAGTACTATCATGCATTTGCCTCCAAAGCGTCTTTGACACGCTTTGTAATCTCGTCAACAGAACCAAGGCCGTCTACTTCCTTCAGGGTGCCGCGTTTGGCATAGAAGTCTTTCAGCGGTTCGGTCTGTTCATGATAAACCTTTAAGCGGTCAGCAACCGTTTCCGGCTTATCATCTTTACGCTGCTGCAGTTCGGTACCGCACTTGTCACAGATGCCTTCTTTTTTCGGCTTCAGGGATTCAGTGTGATACGGCGCGCCGCACTTGGGGCAAACCCGGCGGCCGGACATGCGGGCCGTGATGATGTCATCGGCAACCTCAATGTCTACCACCTTATCAATGGTAACGCCCATTTCTTCCAGGGCTTCTGCCTGCGGGATAGTGCGTGGGAATCCGTCAAGGATAAACCCGTTTGCGCAATCTGCCAGCGCTAAGCGCTCTTGAATGATGCCGATGACAACTGCATCAGGAACCAGCTGTCCGGCCTCAATGAAGGCTTTGGCCTTCAGGCCCATTTCGGTGCCTTTGGCCAGCGCTTCACGAATCATGTTGCCTGTGGAGATGGTCGGAATACCGTAGGCATCAGCAATTCTATCTGCCTGTGTGCCTTTGCCGGCGCCCGGCGCGCCCAGAAAAATAATATTCATATCTGTCCTCCTTCGGTTAATCCAGGAAACCCTTGTACTGGCGAACCATTAACTGGGATTCCAGCTGTCTTACCGTTTCCAGAGCAACACCAACCAGAATGATTACGGACGTACCGCCCAAGGCAATGTTAACCTGTGCACCGCACGCTTTGGTAATCTGGGAATAAACGGTTGGATAAAGAGCAATGATACTGATGAGCAAAGATCCAACCAGAACTACGCGGTTCAGAACCTTTGCAATATATTCGGAAGTCGGCTTGCCCGGACGGATGCCTGGGATTGTACCGTTGTTCTTCCGGAGTGTGTTTGCCATCTCGATCGGGTTGTACTGAATGGAACTATAGAAGAACGCGAAGAAGATGATCAAAACAAAGTAAATAATGCCATAGAACCAGTTCTCTGCATTAAACAGGTTAAAGAACTTGTCCCATCCGCTGCCTTCTTCAATCTTGTCTGTTAAGAACATCTGAATGGTAGGCGGCAGGGAAAGAATGGAGCTGGCAAAGATGATGGACATAACACCGGACATGTTTACCTTAATTGGTAAGTTGGTGCTTTGTCCGCCGTACATCTTCCGGCCAACCACACGCTTGGCATAAACAACCGGAATTCTTCTTTCGGAACCGTCAATCCATACAATGAAGACTACCGAAGCCAGGATACTGATCAGGGCAAGCGGAGAGAATGCATAGTACAGACCACCCTTTGTAAAGGTGTTCCAAAGAAGCATTGCGGTCTGCGGCATACGGGAAATAATACCCGCAAACAGCAGAATGGAAATACCGTTGCCGATACCCTTGACGTTAATCTGTTCGCCCAGCCACATCATTAAGGCAGAGCCTGCAGTCAGCGTCATAATAACAACCAGAGCCTGCAGAACTGCAGAAAATCCGGTGTAGTCATTACCGACAAGGTAGTTGCCGCTTCTTAAATAGAAGAAGTAGGCAGTGGACTGAAGAAGGGCAATAACAATAGCGGTAATCCGCGTAATTGCCTGCATCTTTTTCCGTCCGGAATCTCCTTCCTTGGTTAACCGTTCCAGTGCAGGAATGGCTACCGTCAGGAGCTGAATGATGATGGATGCGTTAATGTACGGAGTAATTGACATTGCAAAAATGGTTCCGTAGTTGAACGCGTCACCGGTCATCATATTTAAATAGTTCATGAAGTTGCCTGCCGATGTGGTATCGGAAATGATACCCATGGAGGCATCTGTAAACGGGACTGAAATAGCGGCACCAATACGAAACAGAAGAATGATGAATGCGGTATACAGCATTCTCTTTCTTAAGTCAGGAGTCTTAAACGCGTTGACCAGTGTCTGCAGCATTTCAGATCACCTCAGCCTTCCCACCTGCTGCTTCAATCTTTTCTTTAGCAGCGCCAGAATAAGCATTGACCTTAACAGTCAGCTTTTTGCTGAGATCTCCGTTTCCAAGGACTTTTACACCGTCCTTTTCTTTCTTGATCAGACCGGCAGCAATCAGGGCTGCGGCATCAACAACGTCACCGTCGTTGAACTTCTTTTCAAGATCAGAAACGTTTACCGTTACGATTTCCTTAGCGAAGATATTGTTGAACCCTCTCTTCGGAATTCGTCTCTGGAGTGGCATCTGGCCACCTTCGAAACCAAAGCGCTGGCTATAGCCGGATCTTGCTTTCTGACCCTTGTGGCCTTTGCCTGCAGTCTTACCCTGGCCGGAAGCCGGGCCACGACCGATGCGCTTTACGTCACGCTTGGAGCCTTCTGCTGGCTTGAGTTCGTGCAGTTGCATGTTTTGCACCTCCTATTAATCTTCGCTAACTTCTACCAGGTGAATGATCTTGTTGATCTTGCCCTGGGTCTGAGGATTGTTCGGCTGGGTGCTGACATCCCCAATTTTATGAAGACCAAGAGAATATGCGGTTGCAATCTGGTCTTTCTTGCTGCCGATGAGGCTCTTTACAAGCTTTACATCAACGGTGTCTTTCTTTGCCATTTTGACAACCTCCTTAGCCTACAATTTCTTTTACGGACTTGCCGCGAACTTCTGCCACTTCTTCAGCAGTACGAAGCTGGGACAGACCGTTCAGAGTAGCTCTTACTACGTTGCACGGATTGTTCGAGCGAAGTGCCTTAGAACGAATGTCCTTGATACCCACTGTTTCTACAACAGCACGGACAGGACCACCGGCAATAACGCCGGTACCAGGTGCAGCCGGTTTCAGCAGTACAACGCCTGCACCGAACTTACCGGTTACTTCGTGAGGGATAGTAGAACCCTTCAGAGAAACCTTAATTAAGTTCTTCTTAGCATCTTCGATGCCTTTGCGGATAGCGTCTGGAACTTCGCCGGACTTACCAATACCGAAGCCTACGATTCCGTTGCCATCTCCAACTACTACAAGAGCAGCGAACTTGTAAATACGACCACCTTTAACGGTCTTGGAAACACGGTTAATGGTGATAACGCGCTCCTGAAGCTCTAAATTAGATGCATCAATCTTAGCCAAAAAATTCCTCTCCTTTCTGTTATCAGAACTTCAGGCCACCCTCACGGGCACCTTCAGCGAGTGCTTCTACACGGCCTTCATATACATAACCGCCGCGGTCAAAGACTACTTCTGTAATATTTTTTTCTGCTGCACGTTCTGCAAGAAGTTTACCAACTTCTTTGGCGGCAGCTTTGTTTCCGCCGTATTCTTTAAACGTTTTTTCATTGGAGGAAGCAGCAACAAGAGTGTTTCCTGCTTCGTCATCAATGATCTGCGCATAGATGTTGTTCAAAGAACGGTAAACACTGAGGCGCGGACGCTGTGCAGTGCCGGAAATCTTTGCGCGTACTCTTTTATGACGCTTAAGACGAGCTTTATTGCTATCTTGTCTTGATACCATTCCGATTCACTCCTTTTCTTACTTACCGCCCTTACCGGCTTTACCTTCTTTGCGGCGAATGTGTTCGTCAGCATACTTAATGCCCTTGCCCTTATATGGCTCCGGCGGACGCTGCTTGCGAACTTCAGCTGCAAACTGACCTACGGCCTGCTTATCAGCACCGGAAATTACAATCTTGTTCGGAGCCGGAACTTCGCACTTCAGGCCGTCCGGGGTTTCCATCTTAACAAGGTGGGAATAACCGATGGTAAGTACCAGAGTCTTGCCTTCCATGGCAGCACGGTAACCTACACCGTTAATTTCAAGCTCCTTGGTGAAGCCTTCGGTTACGCCTGTTACCATGTTGGCAAGCAGGGAACGGGTCAGGCCGTGCAGAGCTCTGTTTTCTTTCTGGTCGTTCGGGCGAGTTACCAAAATTTCGGTTCCTTCTACCTTTACTTCCATGTTCGGATGTACTGTCTGCGTAAGGGTGTCCTTCGGACCTTTTACGGTAACAGTGTTTCCGTCCAGCTTTACTTCAACGCCGGCTGGAATGGCGATTGGTTTTTTACCAATTCGAGACATTTCACTGTTCCTCCTTACCAAACGAATGCAAGAACTTCGCCGCCAACATTGGCTTTGCGAGCTTCTTTATCAGTCATAACGCCCTTCGGAGTGGAAAGGATGGCAATGCCAAGACCTTTCATTACCTTCGGCATGTCTTCGCAGCTGGTGTAGATGCGGAGACCCGGCTTGGAAACTCTTCTAAGACCGGTGATGACCTGAGATTTGTTCGGGCCGTACTTGAGCACGATGTCAATAACGCCCTGCTTTCCGTCTTCCGTAACGGTAAAGCTCTTGATGTATCCCTCGTCAACAAGAATCTGAGCAATGGCCTTCTTCATGTTGGATGCGGGAACTTGTACTGTGTCATGCTTTGCGGAATTTGCATTTCTAATTCTGGTAAGCATATCTGCTACCGGATCTGTAATTTGCATGTTTCGTTACCCTCCTTATGCTATTGCTCGTTTTTTACCAGCTGGCTTTCTTAACGCCAGGGATCTGACCTGCATGAGCAAGTTCTCTGAAGCAAACGCGGCATACTCCGTATTTACGGAGGTAAGCGTGTGGTCTACCGCAGATCTTGCATCTGTTATGCTGTCTGGTCGAGTACTTGGCAGGTCTGGCTGCCTTAACTTTCATAGAAGTTTTTGCCACAGTTCTTTCCTCCTTACTTTGCGAACGGAGCACCCATCAGGGTGAGCAGTTCTTTTGCTTCTTCGTCAGTCTTTGCAGTGGTAACGAAGCAGATGTCCATACCACGGATAGCATCAATCTTGTCGTACTCAATTTCCGGGAAGATCAGCTGTTCCTTAATGCCCAGGGAATAGTTTCCGCGGCCATCGAAGGAGTTCGGGTTGATTCCTCTGAAGTCTCTTACGCGTGGCAGAGCCAGGTTGAAGAAACGATCCAGGAATTCGTACATTCTGTCACCGCGAAGGGTTACCTTTGCGCCGATGACCATGCCTTCACGAAGTTTGAAGTTTGCAACAGACTTCTTAGCCTTGCAAAGAACCGGATGCTGACCGGTGATGATCTGTAAGTCGTTTACTACGGAATCAATAACCTTGGAGTTTTCCTTGGCTTCGCCGCAGGCAACGTTAACAACAATCTTTTCCAGCTTCGGAATCTGCATTACGGATTCGTAACCGTACTTTTCCATCAGAGCAGGAGCAACTTCGCCTACATACTTATCTTTTAATCTAGCCATTCTGTTGTTCCCCTCCTTTATTCAAACTTTGCGCCGCACTTCTTGCAAACGCGTTTCTTATCTTTGCCCTGACCTTCATGACCAACGCGAGTCGGTTTTCCGCATTCCGGGCAAACGAGCTGAACCTTGCTGGCATACAGGGCAGATTCTGCCTTTACCAGACCACCGGTTTCGCCCATTCTTCTTGGCTTAACGTGCTTGGTGATGATGTTAATGCCTTCTACAATGACTTTGCCTTCGGCCGGAGAAACAGCAAGAACCTTGCCTTTCTGACCGTGGTATTTACCATTGATTACAATAACTTCATCGCCGGTTTTAACGTGAACTTTATTCATATTTTTTTACCTCCAGATTAGAGTACTTCCGGAGCAAGGGACAGAATCTTGGTAAAGTCCTTGCCTCTCAGTTCTCTTGCTACAGGCCCAAAAATACGGGTTCCTTTTGGACTCTTATCTTCCTTAATCAGAACAGCTGCGTTTTCGTCAAACCGAATGTAGGTGCCGTCATCACGACGAACGCCCTTCTTGGTTCTGACAACAACTGCCTTCACTACTTCGCCCTTCTTTACGGCTCCGCCCGGCTGTGCTTTCTTTACGGAAGCAACAATGACGTCACCGATGTTGGCGTATCTTCTCCCGGTACCGCCAAGTACACGGATGCACATGATTTCTTTTGCACCAGAGTTGTCGGCAACCTTGAGGAGTGTTTGCTGTTGTACCACAGGGATTCCCTCCTTAATTACTTAGCCTTCTCAATGATCTCTGCTACACGCCATCTCTTATCCTTGGAGATAGGACGGGTTTCCATGATTTTAACTCTGTCACCTACGTGGCATTCGTTGTTTTCGTCATGGGCTTTGATCTTTACGGTGCGGTTTACAATCTTCTTATAAAGCGGATGCTGTACTCTGTCTCTGACAGTAACAACAACGGTTTTATCCATTTTGTCGCTGGTTACGACGCCGACCTGAGTTTTTCTAAGATTTCTTTCACTCATGCTTTCAAACCTCTCTTTCCTTAGGCTTCCGTGCCGTGAAGTTCTACATCGCGCTGGATGGTTTTGATGCGGGCGATGTCCTTTTTAACGGCACTGATGCGGGATGGGTTTTCAAGCTGGTTGATTGCCTGCTGAAAACGAAGTTTAAACAGTTCGTCCCGAAGTTCGGCAAGCTTTGCGTCAAGTTCAGCGGCGGACAGTGTTCTCAGTTCAGAAGCTTTCATTCCTGTTCACCCTCCTCTTTCTTTACGAACTTGCATTTGATGGGGAGCTTGTTAGCTGCAAGACGCATGGCCTCACGAGCTGTTTCTTCCGGTACGCCGGCAAGTTCAAACATAACTCTGCCCGGCTTAACAACGGCTACCCAGTATTCTACGGCACCCTTACCTTTACCCATTCGGGTTTCAGCCGGGGTTTTGGTGATTGGCTTGTCAGGGAAGATCTTAATCCAAACCTGACCGCCACGCTTGATGTAACGGGTCATGGCAACACGGGCTGCTTCAATCTGAGCAGAGGTGATCCATGCCGGTTCCAGAGCAACAAGACCATAGTCACCGTAAGTGACCTTGGTGCCACGAGTGGCTTTACCGGTCATACGACCACGCTGCTGCTTTCTGTGTTTAACTCTTTTTGGCATCAGCATTATTTGTTGCCCCCTTTCTTAGCACCACCGGTCTTCTTGGTGCTGTGCAGTACTTCACCGTTGTAGATCCATACTTTTACACCAACAACACCATAAGTGGTATGAGCTTCTGCAAATCCGTAGTCAATGTCTGCACGGATGGTCTGCAGAGGAATGGTTCCTTCGTGATAGCTTTCGGAACGTGCAATTTCAGCACCGCCGAGACGGCCGCCGCACTGTACCTTAATACCTTTGGCACCCAGTCTCATGGTTCTGCCGATTGCCTGCTTAGTGGCACGACGATAAGAAATACGTCTTTCCAGCTGACCGGCAATGTTTTCTGCAACAAGCTGTGCGTCCAGGTCCGGCTGCTTAATTTCAATAATGTTAATGGAAACCGGCTTGCCGAGCTTCTTTTCACATACTGCTTTCAGCTTTTCAATTTCAGAACCGCCGCGGCCGATAACAATACCCGGCTTTGCACAGTGGATATTAATGCGAACGCGCTTTGCATCACGTTCAATTTCTACTTTTGGTACGCCTGCTGGCTTCAGAGTCTGAAGAAGGTATTTTCTGAGATTGTAGTCTTCTACCAGTGTGTCACCGAAAGTGTTCTTGCCGGCATACCAGCGAGATTCCCAGTCTTTGATAACACCGATTCTGAGTCCAGTTGGGTTAACTTTCTGTCCCATTGTTTCAACCTCCTCCTTTATTCTGCTTCCTTAAGCACCATGGTGATATGGGATGTTTTCTTGTCAATTCCATATGCACGGCCCTGTGCTCTTGGTCTCATACGCTTCAGAGTTGGTCCCTGGTTTACATAACATTCGGAAATGTAAAGCCGGCTGATGTCCATACCCTTAACCTCAGCGTTTGCCATTGCGGACTTTAACAGTTTCTCAAGAACCTCTGTTGCAGCTTTCGGGGTGTGCTTGAGAATAGCCATGGCCTTGTCGGCCGGCTGGTTGCGGATCAGATCCAGAACGATCTGTACCTTGCGAGGTGCAATTCTTACGAATGTAACCTTAGCAGTTGCTTCCATTATTTACACCCTCCTTACTTGCCTGATGTCTTGGAACCTGCGTGGCCCCTGTATGTTCTGGTCGGTGCGAATTCACCGAGTTTGTGTCCTACCATGTCCTCAGTAACGTATACGGGAACGTGCTTACGTCCGTCGTGAACTGCGAAGGTATGACCAACGAAATCTGGGAAGATAGTGGAGGAACGGCTCCAGGTCTTCAAAACGATCTTTTCACCGGCTTCGTTCATCTTCTGTACTCTTGCGAGCAGTTTCGGCTCCACGTATGGGCCTTTCTTTAAAGATCTACTCATGATGCATAACTCCTTTCACGATTATTTGCCGTTCCGACGTCTTACGATCATCTTATCGGACTTCTTGTTGTGCTTACGCGTCTTATAACCCAGTGCAGGTTTACCCCACGGAGTAACAGGGCCCGGACGGCCGATCGGGGACTTACCTTCACCACCACCGTGCGGGTGGTCATTCGGGTTCATGACAGAACCACGAACGGTTGGACGGATACCCTTATGACGGGTGCGGCCTGCTTTACCAAGCTTTACGTTTTCGTGGTCGGTGTTGCCAACCTGGCCAACAGTGGCCATGCAGGTAACCGGCACGTTACGAAGTTCGCCGGATGGCATACGGAGAAGGGCTTTGCCGTTTTCCTTTGCCATAAGCTGGGCAGCGTTACCGGCAGCTCTTGCGAACTGACCGCCGCGGCCCGGGTAAAGTTCTACGTTGTGTACGAAAGTACCAACCGGAATGTTTACCATAGGAAGTGCGTTACCCGGTTTGATATCAGCGTCCGGGCCGGCTTCTACGGTATCTCCAACCTTCAGGCCAACCGGAGCAAGAATGTAATTCTTTACGCCGTCTTCATACTGGATGAGAGCAATGTTGGCAGAGCGGTTCGGGTCATATTCCAGAGTGATAACCTTTGCAGGTACATCAAACTTCTGACGTTTAAAGTCAATGACACGATATTTTCTACGGTTTCCGCCGCCTCTGTGGCGAACGGTAATTCTACCGTAACTGTTACGACCGGAGTGCTTGGAAAGCGGCTCTAACAGGCTTCTTTCCGGAGCAACCTTAGAAAGTTCGGAGTAATCAGTAACGGACATGTTTCTTGTGCCGTTGGTAACCGGCTTGATAACACGAATTGCCATTTCTTTTCCCTCCTAACTTAAATCATGCCTTCGAAGAACTCGATGGTCTTGGAGTCTTCGGTCAGGGTTACGATGGCTTTTTTCCAGGATGCGGTGTAGCCTACGAAACGGCCCTGTCTGCGCTGCTTACCGCGAACGTTCAGGGTGTTTACCTTGGCAACCTGTACGCCGAACAGTTCTTCCACTGCTTTGGCAATTTCAATCTTGTTGGCATCCTTGGCTACTTTGAAGGTGTACTTCTTCAGAGCAGTGTTTGCCATACTGGCTTCTGTAATAATTGGTTTGAGGATGATGTCCTGTGCTACCTTGCTCATGCATATACCTCCTCAAGCTTGGCAACAGCGTCCTTGGCAATAACAACCTTGTTGCTGTTGACGATGTCATAAACGCTGATAGCGTTTACCGGGCTTACTTTAACGCCCTGAATGTTTCTTGCACTCTTGTAAACAACGTCGTCCTTCTCAGCGGTTACGATGAGAGTCTTCTTTGTCTGTCCAAGTGCGCTAAGAACCTTAACCATGTCCTTGGTCTTAATGTCTTTCAGACCAAATTCTTCTACAACCTGGAATGCATCATTTGCAACCTTGTCGGAAAGAACGGACTTCATGGCCAGTTTCTTTACTTTCTTGTTTACGTCAAAGCCGTAAGTTCTGGGCTTTGGACCAAGAGCAATACCGCCGTGTCTCCACTGTGGTGCACGGATGGAGCCCTGACGAGCACGACCGGTGCCCTTCTGTCTCCACGGTTTTCTTCCGCCGCCGGCTACTTCGGAGCGGGTGAGGGTAGACTGTGTACCCTGACGCTGATTTGCCAGGTAATTTACAACAACCAGGTGAACAACGGACATATTCGGTTCAATGCCGAAGATGCTGTCGGACAGTTCCATGGTGCCGTTTTTCTTACCGGCTGCGCTATAAACTGCTACGCTAGGCATGTCTTACTCCTCCTTCTTATGCTTTTACGGTGTCTCTGAGAACAACAATGCCGCCGCGCGGGCCCGGAATGGCACCCTTGATGGCAATCAGGTTGTTTTCAACGTCTACCTTAACAACTTCCTGGTTCTGGATGGTTACGCGTTCAGAACCAAGGTGACCAGCTAATTTCTTTCCCTTGAATACGCGGGACGGATCCGAGCAGGCACCCAGAGAACCGGCGTGTCTTGCGTTAGGACCGGTACCGTGGGTTTCTTTCAGGCGGGAGAAGTTCCAGCGCTTAATGGCACCGGCGGTTCCCTTACCCTTGCTGGTACCGATGACGTCTACCTTGTCACCGATGGCGAAGGTATCAGCCTTCAGAATGTCACCAACGTTAACGCTGTCACAATCATCCAGTCTGAATTCTTTCAAAACTTTCTTCGGGGCAACATTTGCCTTGTCAAACTGACCCTTCATAGGCTTGTTAACCCGCTGTACCTTAACGTCTCCGAAGCCAAGCTGTACGGCGTTGTAACCGTCATTAGCTTCTGTCTTCTTGAGAACAACAGTACATGGTCCAGCTTCTACAACGGTTACCGGGATAACTTTTCCGGATTCGTCAAAAAGCTGTGTCATACCGATTTTCTTACCGATAAGACCTTTCTGCATAATTACTACCTCCTAATGGTTATTGGTTGGCGTGTGCCAACATGACCCTACGGGATGAAATCTGCGTTCTGGCGATGTAGTCAGAACTGTGTGCTTTACAGCTTGATTTCGATTTCAACACCGGCAGGAAGCTCAAGACCAGTCAGAGCTTCAACAGTTTTGTTGGAAGGTCTCTGAATGTCGATGAGTCTTTTGTGGGTTCTTTGCTCAAACTGTTCCCGGCTGTCCTTGTACTTATGAGTTGCACGAAGGATGGTAACAACTTCCTTTTCAGTAGGAAGGGGAACAGGACCGGATACCTTAGCGCCTGTGCGCTTTGCGGTTTCAACGATCTTTTCGGCTGCGATGTCAACTAAGTTGTGATCATAGCCCTTGAGTCTGATTCTGATCTTTTCTTTTACTGCCATTTTTTACTCCTCCTAGAGTGATAAGTATGGCGGGCTTATTGCTATTTTGTAAACCCAACCGGGCGTTTCCCCAGTCAGTATTTAAAAAACCTGAAGGCCTGAGCTCGTGAGCAGCTCTGCTTTCGGGTGACAAAACAGCATGGCAGTTCAATCCTTTGCGAGTCAGATTGATTTGCCGTTATTTGTTTCGCCCGGTTTAAAATCGGACATACTCCGCGGAAATTTCCCGTCTCGGGGACGGCCACCTCCCGCATCTTCGCATATCTCTGCGTGATTTTGGGCGCAGGACGCCCAATTCACGTGCCTAAAAAATATACCATACCGGTACCCCTGATGCAATAGTTTTTTCTGAGAAATTTCTGCTTTTTTTACAAGGTTTTCCGGCAGAGTTCTGTCATTTTTCACAAAGATGCGGGAGGCAGAAAACGCGCAAAAACGGAGTGCGTTTTTGCACTCCGTTTCTTCCGCAAAATGTTGCGGTCCCCGTCCCCGAGGCCGCAAAATGTAGCTTTTAGCTTTATTTTGTCTGGCGGTGGACTGCCTTCTGTTGTTTCCTATACGCAGAGACTACCGCGCCACTTCGTATTTACTGTAGTGACTGCACATTACTGCATCGCACAGAATAATCTGCCTTCTTACAATTTATTTACCTTTTATGGAATCCCAGTAAGCTTTTGCCGCCTGCGGTCATCTATATCCGTTCCTCATTTGCCGTTGGCTGTCCGCGGTTACCGTGTTGGCCATCTACCGCACGGTGCCGACTATTCAGTATTGACCATCCACTGTTCTCTATATCAACAGCCATTCGTTCGCCGTTGTCCAACAGTCCCTGCCGCAGATCTGAGTAGTTCTACGACTACGTGTAATTCGAAGAAAAGCAAAAAATTACACGTAATTCCGGGAAGCCTTTACGTGTAATTTCAATAAAAAAGAGAATTTACACGTAGTCTACCAGCCAAAAGAGCTGATAATGTCAGGCCTTGATTCCAAGACTACGTGTAATTCGAAGAAAAGCAAAAAATTACACGTAATTCTGGGAAGCCTTTACGTGTAATTTCAATAAAAAAGAGAATTTACACGTAGTGACTGTAATTTACTGCATCGCACAGAGCAATCCGCCTTTTCCCTTTACTTTCCTTTTATAGCATCCCAGTAGGCTTTGGCAGCCTGCTCTACTTTGTTTTCGCCGGGCGTATAATAAACGGTATCTTTAATGGCATCCGGTAAATATTGCTGCTTTACCCAGTGGTTTGGATAGTCATGCGGGTAAATATAGAACTGGCCCTTGTTGGGATTGTCTTCGCCGTCAAAGTGTTTGTTCTGGAGGCGGCGCGGGATGGCACCGAAGTTGCCGGACTGCACGTCCGCTTCCGCAGCGCCGTACGCCAGGTACGCGCTGTTGGATTTCGGACTGGTGGCAACAAGGACCACCGCGTCCGCCAAAGGGATGCGGGCTTCGGGAAGGCCGACCTGCAACGCAATATCACAGGCATTCTTTACAATAGGTATGATTTGCGGATAGGCCAGGCCAACGTCTTCGCAGGCGCAGACCATCAGCCGCCGGATGGCAGATGGCAGGTCTCCTGCGGAAAGGAGTCTGGCCAGATAATGCAGGGCGGCATCCGGGTCCGACCCCCGCAGGCTTTTCTGGAAAGCGCTTAGAATATCATAGTGGTCATCTCCGGCGCGGTCGTACCGCATGGAGGACTTCTGCGTCAGCTGTTCCACCAGGTCTAATGTAATATTGCGCTCCGGTCCGCAGGACAGAGCGCACAGCTCTACCGTATTAATGGACTTGCGCACGTCTCCTCCGGAGGCGCGGGCAATGGCCATGCTGACGCCGTCTTCCAATTGATACGGAGCGCCGCCCTCTTCCGCTAAAACGCGGAAGGCCCGCTGCACGGCCTGTTCAATATCCTCTGCACTGACGCTCTTAAACTCAAAGACCGTGCAGCGGCTGATGACCGCATTATATACATAAAAGTATGGGTTTTCCGTAGTGGAGGCAATCATGGTAATGTCTCCGCTTTCCAGATACTCCAGCAGACTCTGCTGCTGCTTTTTATTAAAGTATTGGATTTCATCCAGATACAGTAAAATCCCATTCGGCGCTGCCAGGGTATTCAGCTCCGACACCATATCCTTAATATCGGAAATGGAGGCGTTGGTAGCGTTTAACCGGTACAGCCGTTTATTGGTCTGTTTTGCAATCATGCTGGCAACCGTTGTTTTCCCCGTTCCGGACGGCCCGTAAAAAATCAAATTCGGGATGGTGCCGGACTGAATAATGTTGTGCAGCGCTTTGCCTTCGCCCAGAAGATGCCGCTGCCCGACAATGTCGTCCAGCGTTTCCGGCCGAATGCGATCCGCCAAAGGTGCCGCCATACGTAATCCTCCTTCTTATTTCTATTTCCTGAGATATTTATTGTATCCGTTATCCGCCCCAAGGACAACTAAGAATGGCGTGAAACACTTTTTTGAAATTGTTTAACAACAATCTGTATTAAAATGTGGCCAATTTATGAAAAAAGTAGCAAAAGGGCCGCGTCCGGCAGGATTTTTCCCACCGGCGCGGCCTGGTTTTTGGACTTCTTAACCGTGTTTTTGGCTTGTTTTTGCGGAATATTCGTGTCAATACCCTATTTTTAGTTCCAAAACAGAAAAATACAACTTTCCGTATTATTTTTTTGCGGATAATTGTTCAAAACTCTGCGGAAACAGTCCAAAAGTAGATTTTTTTATGGCGTAATCAGGGCTTTTCCGGTATTTTCTTCCGATTTGCGGAAAAAGAAATGCTTGACAGCTTTTTGATTACGAAACGTTAATCTGCCTTTACATTTTGCACAGATTCTTACAGAACCTTTGACAGGAAATCCTGCAGCCGTTCCGACTGCGGATGGTCAAAGATTTCTGCCGGCGTTCCCTCTTCTACCAGTTTCCCGTCGGCCATGAAGAGCACGCGGGATGCCACCTCGCGGGCAAAGCCCATTTCATGGGTAACAATGACCATGGTCATTCCTTCCTCTGCCAGCTCTTTCATAACATCCAATACTTCACCGACCATTTCCGGATCCAGTGCAGACGTAGGTTCGTCAAAGAGCATGACTTCCGGGTTCATGGCAAGCGCCCGCACAATGGCAATCCGCTGCTTCTGGCCGCCGGACAGCTGTCCCGGGTAATCCCCGGCCTTGTCGGCCAGGTTGACCCGCTCCAGCAGCTCCATTGCCTTTGCCTTCGCTTCTTCCGGCTTCTGTCCCAACAGCTTTGTGGGTCCAAGCGTAACATTCTCCAGAATGGTCATATTGTTATACAGATTAAAATGCTGGAATACCATGCCAATTTTCTGGCGGGCCCGGTTAATGTCCAGGGTATGGTCCTTTTCAATCTGCTTCATTTTTTCTTTATAAGCGCGGCCTTCATGCTTTTCGTGCAACAGGTCTTCCGCTTTAATTTTCTGAATCAGGGCTTCCCTGGTCTCCTCCGGAGACAAAGCGGAATGCTGACTCGCAAAGGAGGAATACAGTTTCTGATAGGTTCTGGAGGCCTCCATAACATCCCAGTGCAGATACGGGTCTGCCGGGGTCAGGAGCTGGTCTTCAAACCACACTTCCCCGTAGGTGGGTTCCCCAAGCAGGTTCATGGCACGGAGGAAGGTGGACTTACCGGAGCCGGACGGGCCGATGATGGCAATCCGCTCTCCTTTGGCAATGTCACAGCTGACGTCCTGCAGCGCCGTTACCATGCCCCGCGATTTCTGGAAGGTTTTATAAAGGTGTCTTGCGCTCAAAATAATGTTATCTGACATCGCTCTTCCGCAGCCTCCTTTCCAGTGCATTTACAAGAAGGGTCATAACCAGGATGATGACAATGTACATTGCCGCCATCACCAGGTACGGAACCATGAATTCATAGTTGCTGGCGCCGATGTTCCGGAATGCTACGCACAAATCCGTACAGGCGATGTAGCCAACTACAGATGTTTCCTTAATTAAGGTAATAAACTCATTGCCAAGGGTTGGAATAATATTTTTAACGGCCTGCGGAATGACAATTTTCACCATGGTCTGTCCATAGGTCAGGCCGATGGCCCGGCCCGCTTCCGTCTGTCCGTAGTCTACAGACAGAATGCCGCCGCGCATCATCTCCGAAACGTACGCACCGGAGTTCATACCAAAAATGACAATGGCAACCACTAAGGCCTGAACGCCCCGTATGCCAAGCAACGGGAACAGAACATAATATCCAAGCAGCAACTGCACTACCATTGGCGTGCCGCGGAAAAACCCGACATAAAGGGAAGCCAGCCGCTTAAAAATACTGGTGGCTGCATTTTTCTGCGGAAGTAACCGGACAACCGCAATCAGCGTACCAATTACCAGGCCAATCAAAAGGCCGCCAAGGGCAATCATCGCTGTATTTTCCAAGCCGATTAAGACCTGTTTATAAGCTTCCTTTCCAATGAAGCTGTTTACAAAGGTGGTCCATTTTAAGCCCCAATTATTCATAACAACATTCCTTTAAAAAAAGCCGGGGGACGTGCTCCCTCCCCCGGCGCTTTCTCTATTTAACCTTATAACCTTATGCTACAGCGTTAAACTTTTCTACCAGGGACTTGGCCGGAGCTTCGTCAATGATAACAAAGTCAATGTTGCCGTTCAGCATATCCTGTACGGCAAGGGCACCGTTGGCGTAACCCATGGCGGTGGCCTTCAGGCCGGCAAAGCCAAAGCCGTCATCGCCTTCAATGTAGAGCTTACCGGTAGTGCCGTTCTGTGCACCAATCTTTGTGCTGGAATCCAGACTGTTCAGTACTTTTTCTACGTCTGCAAGGTCTTTGCAGTCATCAAAGCGGGTGTCGTCTTCCTTTACAATAATCATCTGGTTTGCATTGTAGTAAGAATCAGAGAAGGTAACATACTGTTCTCTTTCCTTGTTCTTGGTCAGACCGGTGGCAGCTACATCGCCATAACCGGCGTCAATGAAGGTCAGAACAGAGTCAAATTCCATGTTCTTGATAACCAGTTCCTTGCCCAGGGAATCGGCAAAGGCTTTCATCATTTCCATGTCAACGCCATAAGCCAGACTGCCGTCCAGGTATTCAAACGGAGCGAATTCACAGTTGGTGGCAATAATCAGCTGATCCTTAGCGGAATCTTCTGTGCCCAGCTCAACACCCACCGGAGTACCATCTCCAAAATAGTGGTTCATGATTTCTTCCAGGGTGCCGTCTTCTTTGCTCTTCTGAACAAAGTCATTCAACTGTGCCAGCAATTCCGTTTCATCTTTATTAACACCATATGCATATTCCTCTTCGGTCAATGCAATGTTAATCAACTTTACCTTCTGCGAGCTACTGTCAGACCCGCCGCAAGCGGCAAACGCAACGGTCATTGCCAGGACCATGATAAGAGCTAACATCTTTTTTACGCTTTTCATGAATAATTCCTCCTAATTAAAAAAGTAATATGCTTGTATTATATACGTATTAATATGCAATAGGCAAGACAGAAAAGGCTTTACAAAAAGCGGTGCGCAGGCTATCATGAGGGCGCGATACTACATCGCCAAAACGCATTGCATCCCGTTCGGGAGCAGTAGCAAAGGAGACAATTTCATATGAAAAAAGCACGTGTAAACCCACGGATCCTGTATTTAACGGAGCTGTCGGTGCTGCTGGCCATCCTTCTGTTAATGGCCTTCACCCCCATCGGCTACATTAAAACCGCAGGATTGGAAATTGCCCTGATTACCATTCCGGTTATTTTGGGCGCTACCTTGCTGGATGAAAAAGCCGGAGCCATCCTTGGCCTGGCATTTGGTATTACCAGCTTTATCCAGGCCGTCAGTGGCCTGTCCGCCTTCGGCGTTCTTCTGTTTCAGATTCGTCCGGTGGCCACCTTCCTGGTCTGTGTACCAACCCGCTGTTTAATGGGCTGGCTCTGCGGACTCATCTTCAAGGCGTTTAAAAAGAAAAACGCCCTGGCATACGGCGTCAGTGGCCTTGCGGGCGCACTGTTAAACACGCTGTTCTTTATGACCACCCTGTTGGCGTTCTTCTGGAAGACAGACCTGATTCAGGGCTTTGCCACCCAGTTGGGAAGCACCAACGTATTTGCCTTCACCGTTGCCTTTGTTGGCGTCAATGGCTTAATTGAAGCCATTACCTGCACCGTGTTAGCGGTTGCCCTTGCGCTCCCGCTCCGCAAGGCCATGGAAAAAGTACAAGGCTGATTACAAAAAGCTGATTACAGAAAGCTATAAACGAAACCTACCAAGCCCTGCGCTGACCGCGTGGGGCTTTTGCTTTGCTGAAATTACCTTGCCCAGTTACTGGCTCGTCCTGCCGCCAAGTTCCCAAAAGCATACTTTTTTGCCAAAAAACGTCATTTGGTATGCACCAAAGGCCGCAAATTAAGGCTTTTTCGTCAAAAAGTTTGCTTTCATTTTCTATATTGGAAATATGTGGGTTTTCCCTTCAAAAGCCAGCCTCTAGAAAGCATACTTTTTTGCTTAAAATTGCCATTTGGTATGCTTTTTCCTCTAAAAAAGCCGCATTTTGAAGCAAAAACGGAAAAAAGTATGCTTTTCGCCTTTTATATTTCTAATATAGAAAATTGAAGTCGAAACCAAAAAGGATCCCCAAAAAGAAGACAAGAAAAAAAGATAAGAAAGAAGCACAACAAAGGCTGCAGCTTAGAGCTCCCGCTCCAAACTGCAGCCTTTCCTTTTTAAGCCAAGGGCCAACCAAGTCTCCGCCCACAGCTAAACTCCAAACACTATTTTACAAATACTTTCAGCACCGGGAACTTGTCCGCCAGATGGTACTGGTTGATGGCGGCCTTCACCGTAGCTTTTATATTGTACAGCATGCTGGTGCGCAGGCTGGCAATGACGCCGCCGTCATTCAGAATTTCACAGCCGGTCAGGTAACTGTTGCGTTCGTCTACTACGCAGTCAACCAGGAACGCCATTTCTTCCGGCTGGCCGAATCGACGAATGGAGGCCCCCGGAAGATAGGTGGCGGCGCCGTCCTTTTCCAGCATGCCCATTGGCGTGGCGAAGTCGCCGGGGCTGATGGTAACACAGCGGATTCCCGTATCTACCAGCTTTCTGGAGTACAGTGCTGCATAATAATTTACAAAGTTCTTAGACAGCATATAGCCCATGGCCGGGCCGAACGTGGCGGGCATCAAATCCAGAAGTTTATACATTACCTTTTTATAGGTTTCCAGGTTCCGGCTTTCCAGATTGTGGAACATACGAATCAGGGCCAGATCCGGCAGCATGTCTCCGGACATGGACGAGAAGTTCAAAATACAGGCTCCTTCGGTCATTACCTTGGTAAATTCCTCCGCCATATAAACGGTGCCCAGGGCATTTACCGTCCAAATCTTCTTGGCATCCGACATGGACGGAGACAAACCTGCAATGTTAACAGAAGCCTGAACCTGGCCCTTTGTGGCAGCGTACTGCGCCAGTTCGGCCACGGCCCCGCGGTTACTGACATCTACTGTTTTTCCCTCGCAGGAAAATCCCGCCTCCGTCAGTTCCTGCACGGCGGCATCCAGATTTTCCCGGTTTACGTCTGTCAGAATAACATAGTACTTTTCGCAGAGTTTCTTTGCGGCAGCAAAGCCCATCCCGCGAGCCGCGCCGGTAACAACTGCAACTTTCTTTTCTTGCATCATTTTCTCTCCTTTGCATATAAATTTTGAAATCGGACACCTTTATTATAAAGCGCTCTCCAGCCAAAAGAATTAACAAAGCTTGAACACTTTGTTGGTTTGACAAGACTCCGCTTTTCAAAAGCAAAGGAGCTACCTCGCCAAGCACACATTTTTGGGGCTCTGCTTTCCAAAAGTCCAAAAAATAAAAGAGTTTCAGACTTGTAAGTCTGAAACTCTTATTTTTTTTAGAAGCTTTAAACGTAGAGGCCGAAAAATCCGCCTTGCAAAGCACAAGCCCTTCCGTTAAGACAGATATCCCTCCCTGGCCGTTACACCGAACCGCTGCTCCAGCAGGTGCATTTGTTCATCGGTAATGCTGTTCAGGATTGGCAGATGGGCAATTTTCATGTAGATTTCTGCCGCTTTTTCGGCGGTTTCAATCAGGCCAAAGGTTTCATCCAAGTCCTTGCCAGCACCATAAATTCCGTGCTGTGCCCATACCACAAGGCGGGCTGTCTGCATTTTTTCGGCAGTGGCAAGGCCAATTTCATTGGTCCCGCAAAGCATCCAGGGCAAAATATTAACCCCATCCGGGAAAACAACAATGCACTCGGTGCACATCTGCCAAAGAGTCCTTGTAAACGCTTTTTCGTCCAGCGCATGAACATAGGTCATGGCAAGCAGATTGGTTGGATGGCAGTGCATGACCACATGGTTTTCCGCATCCACCTTCAGGCGCTCTGCATGGCTCATCATGTGTGCCGGGAATTCGGAGGTAAAGCAACCGCCATCAGCAAATCCCCAAAGCAGCTCAGCAGTTCTACCTTCCGCTACCAGGTGTACCAGACCCAGATTGACTTCCGGTGCGTATTTTACGTTTTTGAAATACTTTCCGGTTCCGGTAACAAGGAAATACTTTCCTTCCAGAGAAGGTGCCGTAAATCCTGTTTCCAAAGTACGCAGAACCTTTTTCGTATCCACGTATTCACATACCTGTTCTTCCTCTACCAAAAGGCTGATGTTGCCGCCGTTGCGTTCATCCCAGCCGTTCTGATACATATTGTCCGCCGTGCGGATCATTTCTATCATCCATGGTGCGGTTAAAATATCTTTCATTTCCCTTTCTCCTTATCTGGTAATAACATCTACCGGCACATCAAAAATTTCTGCCACCTTTAAAATAGTGTCGATATGGTGACCTATTGCGGCCGCCATATGATGTGTGGGACCTGCCTGACTCCAGCGGTTGCAGAATTCCCTTGCTCCGCAGGTAAATTTCGTGCGCATATTGGTGTCTCCAAAGGTAAAAATCGGGCCCTCCTGATTTACGCCTTCTGCCACAACAAATTTAAAGTGACCATCCTGATCCTGGGTAATGCCAAGATAGGTTACCGGTCCGACCGGCGGATAAAACTGCGTCAGATAACCGCCCCCGGCCTTACCGTGAAACACCGGAACAATCTTCATGGTGGGCTTCTTTTCTACACTGATAGCTGCATCGCCCGAGCCGGAATGGCCAATCATACAGATATCCTCATCAAAATCAATAGAATACATTTCGCTGAGCTGCCCGGTGCCGGAGATGGTCTTGAGGATGCTCATGGCCATTGCCACCTTGATGTCCCCCTCTACCGCGCAGGCCACACCCTGTTTAATCAGCATGGAGAACGCCGGGATCAGCATAGCATCCAGTTTCCCCGCTACCCCTTTGGCAAAGCCATCGTAATGGGAAGCAATCAGCGCAATCTGCTCGTCCTTGACCCATTGCTCAAAGGCAACCACATACCGGGCCATGTCCCAAACGGTTTCCACCGTAGCGCCACCCTCTATGGCAAACGTATCCAGGATTTCCTCCGCCTTGGTGCGAATGGCAGCTTCGTCCGTAATATCATCGGCAATAGCCCACATCTTTTCCCAGTCAAATTGCTTGGTATACAGCCACATCCGGTGGTACAAATTGGTTTCGTCAATGTATAAATCCATCATGCCGGGGTACGGTCGGCCGATTTGGGCAAGGTTGGTATCACGGAAGCGACGACGTACCTGTGCAGCACGGCACCAGTCTTCCAGTTCCGCCTGGGCATCGGCGTCTCCGCCTTCTACCACACCGGTAATAACCGCATGGCGTTTTCCTGCCCGCTCCAAATCTGCCACCATTTCGCCAACTGCTCCGCAGGCATACAATTGCCCAAGCCACGTAGCGGTGTCTGTGTTTGCATAATCCGGAGCCTTTTTCTTCTGCAGATTTACCAACACCACCGGCACGTCCAGGTCCCGGACAGCGGGAAGCATATTGTAAGACGTGGCGTAGGTCAGAAGCTGCAGGATAACCAGGTCCACGTCTGCGGCGCGGAATTTATCCCCTGCCGCCATAGACAGTTCTTTCGTGGTAACAATGCCGCCATCCACCAGTTCCACCGTATCCGGAATCCGCTTTTTAAAGTCCCGGTACTGTTCTTCAAATTCCGGCACCAGCTCCGGGAATTGCGGCAAGTACGCTCCCAGGGCAATCGCAAAAACGCCGATTCTTGCTTTGGTCTCCACTAACATTCCGTAACCTCCATTTGTACTTTCAGGTTGCCGATTGCAGTTGCCTCTATGGGCAGCGCAACCACTTCTTTTCCTGTTATTTGGCGAGTCAGTTCATTCAACACTTTGTTTTTTGCGCCACCGCCCACAATATAAAGCCTTTCGTAGGTTTTTCCGGTGTTCCGCTCCAGCTCGGCAAGCGCCTTCTGGTAGCTGACGGCCAAAGAGCGGTATGCACAGCAAAAATAGTCCCCTATGGTGTGTAACGTATCCCCGCTTTTTTCGTCAAAGACGGCTTTCATGCTCTTTGGCGCAAAAAACTCCGGAGCATTAATATCTACAACAGCGTCACACATACTTTCTACCGCAGCCGGATCAATTTCTGAAAAGGGAATATCAGGACAAAGCTCCCGCTTCAATTCGTTTACCGGCCACATGCCCATAATGTTTTTCTGGTATCGGTTGTATCCGACGCCACCCTCATTGGAATAGTTGGCAAGCTCACTTGCCTGATTTGTAATTGGCTTTTCCGTCTTCACGCCAAGCAAAGACCAGGTACCGCTGGAAATATAAGGATTATTTCCGTCCATGGGAATTCCTTCCACCGCCGATCCGGTGTCGTGGGTGGCACAAAGGACCACCTTGATTCCTTCATATTCTCCAACCACGGTTCCCGGTGCAGCCAGTTTTGGAAAAAGGTGTTCCGGCAGCCCCAGCGCGGCAATAATTTCCGGATCATATTCTCCTGTTTCGGCATTCACCATACCGCCTGTTGTAGCGTTCGTGTACTCATGCACTTTGGCGCCGCAAAGCTTGTAGATCAGGTATTCCGGAATCATCAAAAAATCTGTTACATCCGTTAGACGACCTGCCAGCCGGTCCGCGTAAAGTTGATAAACCGTGTTAAAGGGCTGGAATTGGATTCCCGTTCGCTGATACAGGGTTGCAAAAGGAAGTTTCCCGTGTACTTCTGCAACCGCGTCCTTTGTTCGGTCATCGCGATAGGCATAAACAGGTAAAACAGCTGCATCGCCCTGCAGAAGGACGTAATCCACACCCCAGGTGTCCACGGAAAGACTGACCAGTTCAGGGCACTCCGCTTTTGCTTTTTCTATGCCACACCGGACATGAAAAAGCAGGCGTTCCATGTCCCAGGTAAGATGCCCCTCCTGTTCTGTTACGCCGTTGGGAAAGCGGTAAATTTCTTTTGTCTTTATTCCGCCGTCTTCCCGCCAGCCTAAAATATGTCGTCCGGAGGACGCGCCAATGTCAATTGCAAGATAACACTTCATTCCTTATACACCTCACTTCGTCTTCATTTAATCATGAAAAAAGGCAAAAGTTTAGGCCGCCATTTGACAGAAAAAGTGTCCTGATTTGCATTGCAAACCAGGACGTGGGAACGGTATAGTAAAGATAGGAAGAAGGGATGTGAATTACATGTTAAACCAGGAGCTATTGCAACAGCTCAGCGGAATCAGCCCGGAAGAGGAAGCGCTTTTGTCCGGGCAGGCGCTGAATAAAGGAATTTACATGGATGCCGCTGCGGCATCCGACATTGTGGACGCGGCAAAGTTGCTCCAAAGCGGACGGTTAATTACCATTCGCCCGCATACCCGGTTTGCCCACTTTCCGGAGCACAGCCACAACTATGTAGAAGTTGTCTATATGTGCCGGGGCAGTACCACGCACATTGCAAACGGCACAACGGTAACGTTATGTCAGGGCGAGTTACTGTTCTTCGGGCAAGGAGCCACCCAGGAAATTTTACCGGCCGGCAAAGATGATATTGCCGTCAATTTTATTATCCTGCCGCAGTTTTTTGACAAGGTTTTGGAAATGCTGGACACGGACAAAGCCCCCTTGCGCACCTTCCTGACAGAAAGTCTTGGCTCCGAAAATACCGGGTGGTTGCACTTCCGTGTAGCAGATGTTTTACCGGTCCAGAATCTGGTAGAAAATCTGATTTATGCCCTGTTAAATGAAAGCGAGCCGAATCGCCGGAGCATTTGCCAAACCACCATGGGGCTCCTTTTTATGGAGTTGATGAACCACACGGACAGATTGACCACCAAAAACATGCAGGAAGATGCCGTTGTGCGGGTGCTCCGTTACATTGAGGAATACTACCAGGCCGCCTCCCTGACGCAGATTGCAGGAGAATTAAATTATGACCTTTACTGGCTTAGCAGGGAAATCCGTCGCCGGACAGGGAGCACCTTTCAGGAATTGTTGCAAAACAAACGTCTGAGCCAGGCCGCCTATTACCTGCGTTGCACCACCCTTAAAGTGGATGACATTGGCCGCGCCGTGGGATACAGTAACCTCAGTTATTTTCATCGGATTTTCAAGGAAGCGTATGGCCTTACGCCAAAGAAGTACCGGGATGCACAAGGATAAAAAAGAATCCCCCGCAGAGACATTCCTCTCCGCGGGGGATGGTATTTTTATCAGCAGATTAAATTACAGCTGATGATATACCGTGGTGTTTGCAACGGTCATGATGGTAATCAGAATCGTGTTCAGGAAAGCGGCAGACCAGATGTTGCCGGTCTTCTTGTACAGATACTTGCTGAAGCAGGAAGCCATGGCCAGAGTTGGAACCAGGGCAATCAGCACGATGCCGGACAGCGCTTCATTCGGATAGAATGCCGTACCTGTGGCAAAGAGCGTGCCGTACTGCAGAATCAGCCATACCAGAATGCCGCCCATGTTGGTCAGTGCGGCCAGCACGTAGCCCCAGAAGCCCTGCAGCTTTTCGCTGGAGGTGTTGGAAACTGCGGCAGCAGAGGCAACAAAGTAGTAAATAAAGAAGAACGGCATATAAATCAGAGAGGCCGTCAGGTGGCTGCCTTCAAAAGTCTTAAAGGCAAAAGTCCAAATGCGGAAGTCGGTCTTGAAGATGGCATCCACCAGGAACAGCAGTCCGTAGCCCACAGCGGTTACAACAACGGCCAACAGAAGAGCAACACCTACCGTGCTTAACTTACCGGAGATACCGTAGTTGGCCAGGGTTACGCCTTCTTTCCGCTTGGAGAATACATAAACAATGATGCTAATGATGGCAGCAATCAGCGCACAAACAATGGCCCACTTCATAATAGAGGTAGGAACGCCGGCCTTAAAGAGTTGTTCCTTGGCGAAGAAATTGGTCAGTGCATTCTCGGAGCTCATGGCACGCAGGGCAATGCCCAACAGGGTAATTACGCCGGAGGAAATGGCGTGTACTTTCCGGTCCTTGTCATTCTTGTCAAGCAGAGAAATCAGTAGACTGACAACACCCAGAACCATTGTGATATCGGCGCCGTAAATCAGCCAGCGCATGGCTTCCGTGCTGTAGGCGGAGCCATAAACAGTGGCAAAGATGATAGCCGGAATAAACATAGTGGCCACAAACAGGCAGACAGAGGAAATCTTGCCGCCAACGGAAGTGACCGGCTTGGTAACAATGGCTTCGCCGCTCTTGGCCAGTTTGAAGACAGGCAGCTTAAGCAGTACGGTAGCCAGTGCCATCAGGAATACCATAAAGGCAATCAGTGCTACGCACTCAAAGGCTTCCTTGAACTGCCAGATCTGCTTGTTGGCTGCAATGTCTTTGATTCCATACTGGCTGAACGCTTTGGTATAGAAGGAAATCAAATCGCCCGTGGTAGTCTTGGAGAAATGGTTCCACGGATGGGTCTGACGGGGCTGATATACGATGCGGTGTCCGCCGTCGCTGGTATCATACCAGGTTTCGCTCTTGGCAGTACCCGTTGCAGTCTGTTCCAGGAAAATCAGGCCTTCCTTCGTGCCGACAAAGTTCTTCTTCACCACCGTGCCCGCGGCTTCCGAGGTGGAATCATTAAAGAAGAATTCGTCATACTGGGCGCAAACCTTACCATAGTAACGGCCACCGGCAGTATCGGCTGCCGTCTGCGTATCCAGGCCAAGCCATTCAGAATACTGATAGTCTGAACCTTCTGTCAGAATGGCGCTAATCTTGCGGGGGCTGCCTTCCTGTGCAGCCAGTTCATCATAATAAACCGCCATGGAAGAGGAAAAACCGCCCATGGAGTGGCCGGTTACGCCGATAATGCCATTGCCATTGGCATCCTTTAGCACATAGGGTTGTTCGTACATATAACATACGGCATCATACTGGCTGTTTTGCCAGAAAGACATCCAGTCACTGTTCTCTTCTTTGGCACGGGAATGACCGTGGTCATACTGATCCAGTGCCAGTACTACAACGCCGCGATGGGACATTTCAATGGCATTGGCATCCTGCATTTCAGCGCTGTTGAGGTAACCGTGGGTGGTTACAAGGGTAGGTGCAGGATTGGATTCGGACACTCCTTTTGGCATATATAACAAGCCGGATAGGGTTCCGTGCTCTGTGTCAAAATAGATGCGGCTAACAGATACTGAGTAGCCAGAAGTGTTAAATGCTTGTGCCGCAAGACTGGCAAGCAGAACAACTACCAGCGCAACCACAAGCACAATTAGTGATTTGCTTTTGCATTTTTTCATAAAGTAACGCTCCTTTGCGTTTGGGGAATTCGGATAAATCCGTTTGGAAGCGCTTGCATACCTATTTATTGTTCTTTTTCCTGAAGAACGAACCTCCTTTCAAAGAAATTGCTGCAAGCTTCTCTTTTATCCATAGTGTATTTTGCTCCCGTTTTTGGCTATCTTCAATAAATTCCGAAATAAATTTACGAACTTTTAGAATATTTTCACAAAGGTGTTTATTTTGATAAAAATCACGATTAGCTCTGGACAAATGCAAAAAAGAGCGGTCATTCTAAATAGAATGACCGCTCTTGGTGGTGGACCTAAAGGGATTCGAACCCTCGACCTCTCGGATGCGAACCGAACGCTCTCCCAGCTGAGCTATAGGCCCATAAAGGCGGCGCAAAAACGCGCCTATACAGTATTTTAATGAAAATGCGTTATTTTGCAATCTTCTTTTTGCAAATCTCCGTTAAGGCGCAGTTTTCGCAATGGGCCTTTCGGGCCGTGCAGCAGGCGCGCCCGTGCATGACGCAGCGGTGGCAGAAGTTGTTGCTTTCTTCCGGTGGCAACAGCTTGCGCAACTCCAGTTCCACTTTTTTGGGATCTTTGGTTTCTACCAGGCCGATGCGGTTGGCAATGCGGATTAAGTGGGTGTCCGTTACCACGGAGCCCGGGATATGGTAAATGTCTCCGCAGATCAGGTTGGCTGTCTTCCGGCCAACACCCTGCAGGGACGTCAAGTCTTCAATGTTGTCCGGCACGTTGCCGTCAAAGCGGTCTAACAGTTGCTGTGCCATAATGACCAGGTCTTTGGCCTTGGTGTGATAAAACCCGGTGGAGCGAATCAGCTCTTCCACATCTTCTACCGGTGCCTTGGACATGGCTTCCGGGTTTGGAAACGCGGCAAACAGTGCCGGCGTAACCAGGTTGACCCGGGCATCCGTGCACTGGGCAGACAGACGCGTTGCCACCAGCAGCTGATACGGGTCCTGTGCTTCCAAAGAGCACTCCGGATCCGGATACATGATTTTCAGTTGTTCCACTGCGGCGCGGGCGCGCTCTTTTTTGGTCATGGAAAAAGCTCCTTAAAACAGTTTAAAGTAAAGCGTAAACAGGCTATACAGAATGGGTACATGCAACAGATAAATCCAAAGTGCATGGCGGCCGGTAAACGCAAAAAAGCGGACATGGGAATGGTACGTCCAGTCAGGAATCCGTCCGGTCTTTACAAAGAGGCCAAGGAAGGTTCCCAGGAAAAAAGGAAACACCAGAGGCAACAAAGGGCAGTAGTCCATGGACACAAAGTCCGTGTTATGGATTCCCAGCCAGAAGAACGCATTGGTTCCAGTGTCCAGTGTCAGTGGGAAAAACAGGGTGCTGATGCCGTAAAGCACAAGGCAGACTGAAATTCCTATTTCCGGTTTTACTTTCGTTAACAACCGTTCTGTGGCAGCAAAAAGCAAAATGCAGGATGCCAGGCAGTGCAGGATACCGAAATAATCTTCCATTCCGTGGAAGTGTACGGCGTGCGCAACCGGCACGGTTAAAATAGTAATAAGAACACTGATAACTGCCAGCTTCAGCCCCCGCTTCCAATTGGAATGGCTTAGGCGGGAACTGATGCCACTGATGACCACAAAGGTAATGACATAAAGCGGCTGAATATAGGACAGCCAGTGCCACAATGTGGCTGCTGTCTGCACAAAAAAGAACTGGTCTAACAGAAGAAGCGCATGATACAGAATCATGCATAGGATACAGAAGCCGCGTACCTCGTCCAGGAAAATGACCCGGCTCTGCCCGGTTGTTTCAGTCATGGGAATCACCGTTGCTGATTATACCATTCTTACCGTATAATGAACAACAGCAAAGGAGGGTTCCCATGAACACAGTTCGCGCAGTTTTCTTTGATTTTGACGGCACCATAGCCAACACGGAGCGGGGCATTAAAAATGCCATCCGTTTTTCTTTGGCGGAAAAAGGCATTCCTGTAGGCGATCCGGCTGCTTTGGATTATTTCATCGGGCCTCCTTTATATGATGGGTATTCCCACGTCTACGGTACGAAAGAGCCCCTGACTTCGGAGCTGGTAGACTTATACCGCGTTTACTATCAGAAACAGGGCGTCTTTGAACTGGATCTGTATCCCGGCATCCGGGAGTTACTGGAGGCGCTGAAGGCGGCCGGTATTCCCACCGCCGTAACGTCTTCCAAGCCGCTCCACTTCCTGCAGATGGCCGTGCCGTTTGTCGGCATTGCCGATTTGCTGGACGCCGTCATCGGCCCGGAGCTGCATAACAAGAATGCCGACAAAACGTATCTGGTTGGCTGTGCCCTGGCACAGCTGAACTTATCGGCCGGCCCGGACATCTGCATGGTCGGGGACCGCCACTATGACGTTACCGGCGGAAAAAAAGCCGGTGTCAGCGCCATCGGCGTCACCTACGGCTTTGGCTCGGAGCAGGAGCTCCTTGCCGCCGGAGCCGACGCCATTGCCCGCACCCCGCAGGAGCTGAAAAGTATCCTTTTACCGGGCAGCTAAAGAACGCCAAAAAAAGTGTTGACAAGCCCCTTAGTATTCCGTTATAATGACTCTTGCTTTGACACATGGCGGGATAGCTCAGTTGGCTAGAGCACTCGGTTCATACCCGGGGTGTCGTTGGTTCAAATCCTACTCCCGCTACCAAATGGCCCGGTGGTCAAGCGGTTAAGACACCGCCCTTTCACGGCGGTAACACGGGTTCGATTCCCGTCCGGGTCACCACAAAAGACCACGCAACTATGTTCGTTGCGTGGTCTTTATTTTTTGCTTTTCTTGTGCCGTTTACTGCTTTATAATAAGACTTAAAATCGGTATAAAAAAGACAGACAAAACCGAAAGGAGTCAGACCAGCATGAACATCGTTGTAACGGAAAACGGAACCGCCATTACCCTTGCCCTTTCCGGGCGATTAGACACCCTTTCTTCCCCGGAGCTTTCCACCGCCATTAACAGCGCCTTGGAAAAGAGTAGTCAGCTGGTTCTGGACTTTACCAATCTGGACTATATTTCCTCTGCCGGACTGCGTGTTTTGCTGGCTGCGCAAAAGCAGCTGGCAGGCAACGGTTCCTTAACCCTGACCCATGTCAACAGCATTGTTCAGGACATTTTGGACATGACCGGCTTTTCGGATATTCTTACCATTGTTTAAGACAGGAAAGGACGCACCATGAACAGAAAAAAATTAAAAGAGTTCTTTAAGTTGCATACCGTAGCGTCCAAAGTGCTTCTGATTGTTATCCTCAGTGGCGCTATTCTGTATGCCAGCATTTCCTCTGCCATCACCTATGTGGTGGACCAGCAGGAAAAAGAGATGATGACAGCACAGCTGAAATCCAACTTACAATACCTTTCCGACCTGATTGGCGAAGGAGACTGGTCCGTTCAGGACGGCTGCATTTATAAAGGGGACGTCCGCCTTGGGGACGGCACCCTGGAAGCCGCCAACACCGAACCCTTCCGAAAATTGCAGCAAAAAACCGGCACCTTCTCCTATGTGTTCATGAAAACCGACAATGACGATGAACTGACCTGGGTAGGAGACAAGAAAACCGGATACCAGCAAGGGCATTACATCCGTGTTGCCGGGTCCACCAAGGGCCTGGATGGTCAGGTTATCATCGGCACCTACATTGACAAAACCGTTGCCGACATTCTGGATAAAGAAGGCTACTTCTCCGGCGAAGCCAACGCTGCCGGCACCATGGTCTACTGTTATTATCAATGTATTTACGATGCCGACGGAAACGCCATCGGTATTCTGGTAGACGGCAAGGAAGTTTCCGAATTGGAAAGTGCCACTAAAAGCCTGAAACAGGGACTGTTATTGCTCCTTGGAATCATGTTGATTCTGGCATTCGCATTAATTCTGAATCGCACGGTAAAATGGAGCAAAAGTCTGGCCCGCATAGATTCCTACCTGGACGAAGTCGGCTCCGGCGAATTCCCGGAAGAGCCGCTGGACATGAAATCCAAAGACGAACTGGGGCACATCGGCAACAGCATCAACCAGATGGTGGACTCTTTAAAGGAAAAGGAACGCATCAGCGCTGAGCTCAGCATTGCCACGGACATTCAGGCCAACATGCTGCCGAATATTTTCCCACCGTTCCCGGAACATGATGAATTTTCTATTTTTGCCACCATGGAACCGGCCAAAGAGGTCGGCGGTGACTTTTATGATATGTATATGGTGGACCAGAAGCACCTTGCCATTGCAGTCGGAGACGTTTCCGGCAAGGGCGTTCCTGCTGCCCTGTTCATGGTCATTGCCAAAATCTTAATGAAGAACCATGCACAATTAGGTCTGGAGCCCAATGAAGTCTTTACCCGGATGAACCACAGCCTGTGTGAAGGCAATGACACCGGATACTTTGTTACCGCATGGATGGGCGTTCTGGATTTGGAAACCGGCGAACTGCATTATGCCAATGCCGGTCATACCCCGCCGCTGCTCCGGCAGAAAGACGGCTCGTTCCATTATGTTAAGAACCGTCCGGGTCTGGTGCTTGGCGCCATGGACGGAATGAAATACAAACTGGGCACCATGCACATGGACCCGGGAGACCGCCTGTTCCTGTATACCGACGGTGTTACCGAAACCATGAATGAAGCCAATGAACTGTACGGTCCGGATCGGCTTGCCGACTATCTGACGCAGCACGGCGGAGATGACATTTATGATCTTCTTCTGAACCTGCGGCAGGAACTGGCCGCCTTTGCCGGAAACGCCGCCCAGTTTGATGACATTACCATGCTTCTGATGGAGTTTCGCAAAGCCGCCCATAACACAGAATTTACGGAACAATCCTTTCCCGCCTCGGACACGGAACTGGCTTCCGCCATTGCCTTTGTAGAGCAGGAGCTGGAAAAGACTCCCTGTAGTCCCAAAGACGCCATGCAAATTACCCTGGCTGCAGAAGAGGTCTTTGTCAACATTGCGCATTACGCCTATATTGGACAGTCCGGAAATATCACATTAGGAACCCGCTACAAAGACGGCGTCTTCAGTCTGCAATTCACAGACAGCGGCATTCCTTTTAACCCCCTGGACCGGGATGAACCGGACATCAGCCAGAGCGCAGAAGACCGTACCGTTGGTGGCCTTGGTATCTTCCTGGTAAAGAAAACCATGGATGATATGTCCTATCAGCAAAAAGACGGTCAGAATATCTTAACGTTACAGAAAAGGATTTGACAGCAGACTTATGGATTTATTAGATCAGGCAATTTACTTTGCCACGGAAAAACACGCCGGCATGACGCGAAAGCTTTCCTACTCTCCGTATATCCTTCACCCAATGGAAGTAGCTTCCATTGCCTCCACCATTTCCAATAACCAGGAGCTGTTAGCTGCCGCCGTGCTTCACGATGTAGTAGAAGACGCCGGCGTCTCTCTGGAAGAAATCCAGGAGAAATTCGGCCCACGGGTTTATGAACTGGTCAAAAGTGAAACGGAAGACAAGCGGCAGGACCGCCCGCCGGAGGACACCTGGCAAATCCGAAAGAAAGAATCCTTACAGGATTTAAAACAGACCACGGACAGAGACATCAAAATTTTGTGGCTTAGTGACAAGCTTGCCAATCTCCGTTCCTATGCCCGCTCCTACCGTGCCGAAGGAGATGCCCTGTGGTCACACTTCAACCAGAAAGACCCTGCCATGCAGCAGTGGTATTATGAGCGCATTGCGGAATATACCAGTCAGCTGGAAGACACCGATGCTTATCAGGAATACCTGCAGCTGTTGCATGAAATCTTTATTCACGACTAATTTTCTTCAGGAAGGATGCCCCGTTTATGAAAACCTATCAGGAAAACGATACCCTCTACCTCTGCCTGGAAGGGCGCATTGACACCAATAACGCTGCCGCTGTGGAAGCAGACTGCAAGAAGGTCATTGATGCCAATCCGGGCCTTTCTTATATCTTAGACGCCGAAAATCTGGTTTACATTTCCAGTGCCGGGCTGCGTGTCATCCTGCGTCTCCGGAAGGACCATCCGGACTTGCAGCTGATTAACGCTTCCTCTGAAGTGTATGACATTTTGGAAATGACCGGCTTTACGGAAATGCTGCCGGTACAGAAAGCGTATCGCCAGCTGTCCGTAGAAGGCTGTACCTTAATCGGCCAGGGCTCCAACGGTCTGGTTTACCGGATTGATCCGGAAACCGTTGTTAAAGTATATCGCAATCCGGATGCACTTCCGGAGATTCAAAATGAGCGGGAGCTGGCTCGCAAAGCCTTTGTATCCGGTATTAATACCGCCATCCCGTACGATGTAGTAAAAGTCGGCAACAGCTACGGTTCCGTTTTTGAACTGCTGTCTGCCAAATCCCTCAGCAAGCTGTTAAAGGCACACCCGGAAAACCTGGAAGAATATTTACACGTTTTTGTGCGCCTGTTAAAGCAGATTCACGCCACCGAAGTTTCCCCGGAAGATTTTCCGGATGAAAAAGCCGTGGTTATGGGCTGGGTAGATTTCCTGCAAGATCATCTTCCTGCAGCAACCTGGGAAAAATTACACGCTCTGGTACAGGCCATTCCGGAAGACCATCACCTGATTCACGGAGATTACCACACCCGCAATGTCATGATGCAGAACGGAGAAACCATCCTGATTGATATGGACACCCTGTCCTATGGGGCTCCGGTCTTTGACTTTGCCTCTATCTTTAACGCATTCCGCGGATTTTCCGTACTGGACCACAGCAATATTGATAACTTCCTTGGTATTTCCTGGGACCTTGCCGGAACCTTCTGGCAGCGTACTCTGGAAGAATACTTCGGAACCAAAGACCCGGTTATTCTGGAAGAACAGGAAAACAAGGCAAAGCTGCTTGGGTATACCCGGTTGCTGCGGCGCTCCATTCGCCGCCTGCAGGACCAGCCGGAAGGCCCGGCCCTGATTGCATTTTACCGGGATCAAATCATAGAATTAACAGAAAAGGTCAACACCCTTTCCTTTTAATGCATACACCACTTAAAAGAAGGCACCGACACTATGACAGAATTATTTGCCGGACGGGAGCCGGCCAATGTTTTATCTTTTTTTGAACAGATTTCCGCTATTCCCAGAGGCTCCGGAAACGAAGCCGGCATCAGCAATTTTCTGATGCAGTTTGCAAAGGACCATGGGTTGGAAGCGGAGCAAGACGAAGCGCTAAACGTGCTTATCCGCAAGCCGGGCCAAAACGGCGGCGAAACCGCGCCGTTTCTTGCCCTGCAGGGTCACATGGATATGGTTTGTGAAAAACTTTCCACCTGTTCCCACGACTTTCAAACCGATGGCATTGAATTGCTGATTCAGGACGGCGCACTGACCGCCAACGGAACCACCCTTGGCGCAGACGACGGCATTGCCGTAGCCATGATGCTGGCCATCCTGGAAGACAAAGACATAACCCATCCACCACTGGAATGCCTGTTTACCACAGGAGAAGAAATTGGCCTGATTGGCGCTTCCAAAGTAAGCCCCACCTGGCTGAGAAGCACCCGGTTAATCAATCTGGACTCCGAAGAAGAAGGCGTCTGCGTTGTTGGTTCCGCCGGCGGTGCAAGAGTAGACACCACCCGCGCCATCCGGCGCCATGAAGCCCAGGGCTTTTTAATCAGCATTACCATTGAGGGCCTGCTGGGCGGCCACTCCGGAACAGACATAGACCTGAACCACTGTAACGCCATCCTGTTAATGGCCCGCACCTTGTCCAACCTGTTTGCTGACAACCCTTACGTTCAGCTGGTTGACTTTAACGGTGGCGGCATGGACAATGCCATTCCGCGGGAATGCTCCGCCACGGTGCTGTACCGCACCTCTGACTCCGCAGACCGCGCCATTGCCATGCTGGAACACTTACGCAACAACTATCACAATGAAATCCGTCCGCAGGAACCGGACTTTAAATTCCACTTCCGCCTGCAGGAAGACCGTCAGGTCCATGCCATGACAGCGGCCGACGGGCAGGCCCTTGCCAGCGCCATTCTGCTGACGCCGAATGGCGTCCTTTCGCGGAATCCGCAGCTGGACGGTGCCGTTGTCTCCTCTTCCAACTTAGGTATTGTCCGCACGGAAGATGCCAGCTGCACCTACGCCTGCATGGCCCGTAGCTCCGTGGACTCTCTGGAAGAGGAAGCCCTGAACCGCATCCGTCTTGCTGCGGAAGCCTTCGGCTTTACCATGGCGGTTTCCGGCCGGTATCCCGGTTGGGCCTATCAGGAAGTATCCCCGCTTCGGGACTGCATCCTTGCCACATACCAATCCCTGTTCGGGAAAGACATGAAGGTAGAAGCCTTACACGCCGGCCTGGAAACCGGCCTGTTGGTCAGCGCCATGGACGGCCTGGACGCCGTGTCCGTCGGCCCTGATTTATTCCACGTCCACACCCCGGACGAAAAAATGCCGTTAGATTCCTTAGACCGTTTTTATACGCTTTTGACTAAGGTTCTGACAGAATTGAGTCTTAACCATGGTCATTGAATACCCTAATTATTACCCGGAATTCCACTGCATCGCCGGGGATTGTCCCGAAACCTGCTGTGCAGGCTGGGAAGTAGATTTGGACGAAGATGCCCTGACCTACTACCGGGAAATTGCGCCCGCTCCGTTTGGAGACGTCATCCGCTCCCATATTGCGGAAACACCGGAAGGAGACGCCATTTTTCCCCTAACGGAAAAAGGCCGCTGTCCGTTTTTAAACGAACAGAACCTGTGTGACATTATCCTGCATCTTGGCGAAAACCGTCTTTGCCGCACCTGCGCAGAACATCCGCGCTTTGTGGTAGAAGTGGCGGACTACCGCCAGTATGACTTAAGTCTTTCCTGTCCGGAGGCCAGCCGGCTGTTTTTCCGGGATGACTTCCGTTTTTCCGTTATCCGGCAGGAGAAGGAAAATCCCGCCTATCTGACGGATTCCTATTTGGACGACATCAACTTTACCACCTGCCTTGAAGTGCGGGACAAAGCCCTTTCCATTCTGGGAAAAACAGACCTGCCGTTGCCGAAGCGTCTGGCTCAGGTGGAAGAGTATGTTTTAATCGGCAAACGCCTGCCGAAAGAAAGCAACGAAGCGCTGTTAAAGCTACTGAAGGACGAAGACCCCTGGGATCCCCGCTGGGCCGCCGAAATGAAGCAAATGAAGGAGCTGCTTCCGCACATCAACGAAACCCTGGAAGCCCTTTTCCTTTGGCGCAACCAGGAAATTCTGGAGCGCAACTTTGAAAAGCTCAGCATGTATCTGGCCTTCCGGTATTTCCCGGATTCCTATTATGATGACAGCCCGGTCTGCGGTCTGAAAATGATGCGCCGCAGCATGCGCCTGTTATATCTTCTGGCCTTTTCCCATTGGTGGGCCGGAGAACAAAAAGCCAGCAAAACCGGCTTGGTGGCAGAATACCACCTGACCAATCAGGATTTCATGGAATTCTGCCACGCCTATTCCAAAGAGGTAGAGCATGACGACAAGAACATTGCCGCCTTCAAAAGTTAACAATCCAAAATCCAAAAAAGTACGGTGAGAAGAATGAGAGAGTACCCACAATACGCCGAGCGCTTTACCTGTGCCGGAGAAAACTGCCTGGAATACCACTGCCCCGGGAAGGACCCCGGTCTGAATGATGGTATGACCCACCTGGTAACCAACTTCCCGCAATCGGTCCTGACCATTGGCAACTACGAACAAATGGACCTCAGCCTTTCCTGTATGGAAGTTGGCCATCTGTTTTTCGGGCCCAACGTTTCTTTTTCCGTGGCAGGAGACACGGACCTAAGTACAGGGGACGCCCAGCTGGATGATCTCCGGGACATCCGTGACCAACTGGTTTCCACGGCATTAGACCCGCAAAGTCCGCTGGAAGACCTGTTTGCGTTGGATGAAACCAATCATCAATTGCTGGATCGCATGGACTCCATGGAAGTATTAAGCGAAGACTGGGCCAAAGCCGTCCACGCCGTAAAGCTACTGCTTCGTCGCCCGGACTACTACTCTGCGCAGGTGTTCTTCAAAGAGCAGCAGGGGGACCTGATTAACCAGTGGTTCCGCCGCCTTGGCGCCTACTTTTTCTTCCGTTATACCCTGGATGCGTATCAGGATGGCGATGTGGCTATTGAACGTCTCCTGACCCTTCGCAGTTTAAAGTTCTTATATTTAATGTGCTTTGCGCGGTGGTCTAAACGCGGACACCCCATTACGGTATATGACATGATTGACCTTGCCCACGTATATTCCCATAATGTGGAGCAATCGGCAAAGAACTTAGCCATTTTAAAAGCAGACTAAACAAAATTGGAAGGCCTCCGGCAAGTTGCCGGAGGCCTTCTTTTCTTTCCCTATTTCAAACAAAATCCCGCTTTATTCTGCTTTGGATTCTGCAATGATCTTTTCTGCCACATTCTGTGGGGCATCTTCATAACGGGCAAATTCCTTGGTGAAGGATCCACGGCCCTTGGTGGTAGAGCGAAGCATGGTTGGAAAGTCGGACAGTTCCGCATCCGGAACTTCTGCTACCAGCCGCTGCATACCCGGACGACCTTCCATTGGTTCCATGCCGAGTACACGGCCGCGACGCTTGGTGATGTCTCCCATAATGTCACCCATGTTGTCATCCGGAACTTCCACCGTCAGGGTAACAATGGGTTCCAGAATAACCGGAGCGGCCTTCGGGATACCTTCCTTATAAGCAAAGGAAGCGGCAGTCTTAAAGGCCATTTCGGAAGAGTCTACCGGATGATAGGAACCATCATACAGAACGGCTTTCAGGCCAACCATGGGATACCCGGCAAGCACACCGTGCTTAATGGATTCCTGCAGGCCCTTTTCTACTGCCGGGAAGAAGTTCCGCGGAACGGATCCGCCAAAGACTTCTTCTGCAAATTCCAGGCCTTCGGCATCACACGGTTCAAAGCGGATCCAGACGTCTCCGTACTGACCGTGACCACCGGATTGCTTCTTATACTTACCCTGGACAGAAACGCTCTTGCGAATGGCTTCCCGGTAAGCAACCTTCGGGGCTGCCAGATTCAGCTCTACGCCGAATTTGCTCTTCAGCTTGCCGACAATAATGTCTATGTGCTGTTCTCCAAGACCGGCAAGGATCTGTTCCTTGGTTTCCGGATCCGTGTAGAACTTAATGGTGGGATCTTCTTCGGACAGACGTAAGAGTCCCTGGGCAATCTTTTCTTCTTCGCCCTTCTTCTTGGCGGTAACGGCTCTGGTGTAAACCGGTACCGGCAGGGTCAGGCCCTTCAGGGTAAGAACGTGTTTTGGATCACAAAGGGTGTCTCCGGTCTTTACACCGGCCAGCTTGGTGACAATGCCGATGTCTCCGGCACTGATTTCTTTAATATCGATCTGCTTTCCGCCCTGCGGCGCAACCAGTTTCCCCATCTTTACCATTTCTCCGGTGCGTGGGTTGTAGGCTGCACTTTCTGCGGTCAGCTTTCCGGAAATAACTTTCAGATAAGACAGCTTACCGACAAACGGGTCTGCAATGGTCTTAAAGCAAATGGCGGCAAGCGGCGTTTTGTCATCACAAAGAACCTGCACTTCGTTTCCGTCTTCATCTACGGCAAGTTCTCCGGTCTTGGAAGAAGCTGATGGCCCAAGGTTTACAATACCCTTCAGCAAAAGGTCAATGCCTTCCAGCTTGGTTGCGGAGCAGGCGTAAACCGGATAAACGGAGCCATCGGTAACACCGGCAAGCAGGCCGGTCAGGGCTTCTACTTCTGTAAATTCTTCACCATTGAAATATTTTTCCATTAAGTCGTCATCTGTAGTGGCAACGGCTTCCAGGAACATATCCCGCATGGCGTCCAGTTTTTCGGAAGACGGCATATCCACTTCAACCGCTTTGCTGTCGTGATATTCATAAGCTTTGTTCTGTGAGAAGTTAACCAGGCACTTAATGCGGTCGTTTTCAATAAACGGTACTACGACCGGGCAAAGCTTGTTGCCGTGGATGGCTTTCAGCTCTTCAAACAAATTGCCAAAATTGGCGTTTTCCGCATCCGTCTTATTAATGACAAAAATCTTGGACAGATTTCTGCCTTCGGCTGCGGCAAAGGCCTTTTCGGCCCCAACATCATACTTGGCTTTTTCTGCATCCGTTACAATCATCATGCAGCCCGCTGCGCGCACGCCTTCGGAAAGGCCGCCGGCGAAATCAAAAAGACCAGGAGTGTCAATTAAGTTAATTTTGACGTCATTCCATTCAAGGCTTGCTACGGCGCTCTGCAAACTGGCGAGTCTTTTCTTTTCTTCCGGGTCATAGTCCATGACTGTGCTACCGTCGGCTATTTTTCCGAGGCGTTCGGTTGCTCCTGCTACATAAAGCATGGCTTCGCACAGTGAGGTCTTACCTCTGCCGGCATGACCCGCTACCACAATGTTTCGTATGTTGGCTGAACTATAGGTTTTCATGTTTGATTCCTCCTTGGTCTTGGGATTTTGTTACTGTAAATTCTAACCAAAAGTTTCCGATAAAATCGGATATATCATGTACATTCTAGCATATTTGGTTTTTTCTTTCAATGAAAGAGCACTGCATCGCCTAACGAAAATCCTGCACATTTTTTGTGAAAGCTAGCTCTGGAAAATTGACAGAGATACTATTTAAAGGGTAAAATAACACTTGTGCAGATTGTTATATTTTATAACAATCACAAAAACAGTATTCTTTTAAAGGAGATCTCAACATGAAAGTATTTATGATTGGCGGCACCGGCCTTCTTGGTTCTTCTGCTGCTGAACAGTTCATCAAAAGAGGCGACTCTGTTAAGACCCTGGCGCTTCCTCCTCTTCCGGAAGGCGCTCCGCTGCCGGAAGAAATGGAAATCATCTTCCAGGATGTTAACAAGTGCTCTGATGACGAACTTCGCGAACTGATGACCGGTTGTGACTGCCTTGTTTATGCCGCCGGCGTAGACGAACGTGCAGAATTCCCGGCACCTGTTTATGACAGATATTATCAGTACAACATTGCTCCGCTGAAGAGACTTATGCCGATGGCTAAGGAACTTGGCTACAAGAGCTCCGTTATCTTTGGTTCTTACTTCTCCTTCGTAGCAAAGAACTATCCGAAGATGAAGACCGAAGAAAGAAACCCGTACTTCCGCGCCAGAATGGATCAGGAAAGATATGCTCTTTCCCTGGCTGATGACGACTTTGCCGTTGCCATCCTGGAACTGCCGTACATCTTCGGCACACAGCCGGGCCGTAAGCCGGTTTGGACCATCCTGATTGAACAGCTCAAGATGATGGATAAGCTTCCTTGCACCTTCTATCCGGCTGGTGGTACCGCAATGCTGACCGTTCGTCAGGTTGGTGAAGTTTGCGTTGGTGCTGCTTACAACACTAAGGGCGGCCGTGCTTACCCGATCTCCTGCTACAACATGAAGTGGCCGCAGTTCCTGAAGATTGTTTACAAGGCTCGCGGCATGGGCAACAACCGTCCGGTTATCTCCATCCCACCATGGATGATGGCTATGGCAATGCCAATGTATGTTCTTGACTACAAGAAGCGCGGTATTGAATCCGGTATGGACCCAATGCAGCTTCCGTACATCATGGACATTGACATCTTCTTTGACACCGAAACTTCTTACAAAGATCTCGGCGCCACTCCGGATGACATTGAAGCCGCTATTACCGACTCCATCAAGCTGTCCGCAGCTGTTGTTGACGGCGGTGTTAAGCTCCTTGACATGAAGGGCGAATAATCACCGGTCCGTAAAAAGACACAAAAGCTTAGACCTTGGAGCGTTTGCTCCAAGGTCTTTCTTTTTACTGCGTGCGTTTTCTACGCGCACCACGGTATGGAATTGTACTGCTGACTGACCAGATTATACTGCGGCAAGGGCCTGGGTCAGGTCCGCAAGAATATCGTCTACATTTTCAATGCCGACGGACAGGCGAACCAGGTCTGCGCTGACACCGGCAGCCAGAAGTTCTTCGTCTGTCATCTGGCGGTGTGTGGAAGATGCCGGATGAAGCACGCAGGTATGGGCATCTGCCACATGCGTGGCAATGATGGCCAGCTGCAGGTGCTTCATGAATTCCTCTGCTGCGGAACGACCGCCCTTGACGCCAAAGGAAACAACGCCGCAGGTGCCGTTCGGCATGTATTTCTGCGCCAGGTCATAATATTTATTGGACTTCAGGCCGGGGTATTCTACCCAGGCAATCTTATCATGGGCTTCCAGGAATTCCGCAACCTTCTGTGCATTCTTGACATGGCGCTCCATGCGAACGGCAACGGATTCAATGCCAAGGTTCAAAAGATACGCATTCATGGGAGACGGAATGGAACCGAAGTCCCGCATTAACTGGGCAGTGCACTTGGTAATGAATGCGCCTTCCTTGCCAAACTTTTCAGCATAGGTAATGCCATGGTAACTTTCATCCGGTGTGCAAAGACCCGGGAATTTTTCTTTATGCGCCATCCAGTCAAACTTGCCGGCGTCAATGATTGCGCCGCCAACGGTGGCATCGTGGCCATCCAGATATTTGGTGGTAGAGTGGGTTACAATATCCGCACCCCACTGAATCGGTTGGCAGTTGATTGGCGTTGGGAAGGTGTTATCTACAATCAGCGGCACGCCATGGGCATGGGCTGCCTTGGCAAAACGTTCAATATCAAAAACAGTCAATGCCGGGTTGGCAATAGATTCACCGAAAACCGCTTTGGTATTCGGCCGGAAGGCGGCTTCCAGCTCTTCATCGGTACAATCCGGATCTACAAACGTAAATTCAATACCCATCTTCTGCATGGTTACGGCAAACAGATTAAAGGTTCCGCCGTAAATGCAGGAGGAAGCAACCACATGATCTCCACAGTTGGCAAGATTAAAGACCGCATAGAAGTTGGCCGCCTGACCGGAAGAGGTCAGCATACCTGCGGTGCCGCCTTCCATGTCAGCAAGCTTAGCCGCTACCATATCATTGGTCGGATTCTGTAAGCGAGTGTAAAAGTACCCACTGGCTTCCAGATCAAACAGTTTTCCCATGTCTGCGCTGGTGTCATATTTGAAGGTGGTAGACTGAATAATCGGAATCATCCGCGGGTCTCCATTGCCCGGCTTGTAGCCGGAATGAATGACTTTGGTATCTGTTTTCATATAACGTTCTCCTTTTCAGGTTCTTTTGAAATCCTTACTATTGTATCACTTTTTTCCGCTTTTCTGCAGGCAATCCTTGCAATATCCGAACAACTCCAGGCGATGTGCCGTTATGGTAAACTCCGGAGTGCTCTCCAATAATTTTAGTTCCGCTACCGGGCATCCGGTTAATGCAATTTGCTTGTGGCACCCAAGGCAGGTAGCATAATGCTTATGTTCCCCGGCTGACCACTTATAAAGGGTGGTGTCCTCGTCCGGCAAGACAATGGTTTCTACCAGATGATTGGCTTCAAAGGCTGCTAAAATGCGGTAAATGGTAGACAGGTTAATATCACTGACTCGCCCGAACAAATCTGAAGCAGACAGCGGTTCCGCAGAATCCTGCAACAGCTGCATGATTTCTTCCCGCTGCTTGGTGTGCTTCAGGCAAGACGGCCATTCCGTTTTCATGAAGACCCTCCTTCTGCTTACAGCGTTACGTTTAACAGGTCCAGCAGGACGCCGAACAGGACGCCGAAGAAATAGGTCATGCCGACAATGGCAAAATTTTTCTTCGGGTTATCGTGTTCCTTGAACAGCACTAAAATGCCGATGCCGGCGCCAACCAGCAGGCCGGACATCATCGGGCCCGCTCCAATCAGGCCTTCCACATATAGCTGGGTAATGACTACCGACGCGGCGCAGTTTGGAATCAGGCCGATTAAACCGGCAATCATTTCCGAAAGCACCGGAACGGAAACCAGCAGACTGCTTAGCCGTTCTTCGCCAATCAGTTCAATCAGAAATGTCAGGACAAAGGAAATCAGGAATAAATAACCGGTAATTTTTACGGTATGCAGGAGGGTGGATTTTAAAACACCGTCTTCCTCTTTGTGGGCGGCATCGTGTTCGCAGACGTGATGAATGTCCGGCTCTTCTTCCAGTGGTACATGGCGGCGTTTCCGGAACAGGCGCACGCCAAGGTCAATGGCAAATCCAGCCAGAACGGCAAACAGCACCTTCAGGCCCAGGATTTTGCCAATGGTGCCGGCCGGGACATTTTCCGACAGCAGAATCGGCAGCATTTCATCCGAGGTAGAAAGATACACGGCAACCAGGGTTCCCACCGTAATGACCCGGCCGGCATACAGGCTGGATGCGCCGGCGGAAAAGCCGCATTGCGGTAAAATCCCCAGTACCGCGCCGTAGAGCGGACCGAAGTGGCCGGATTTTTTCACCAGCTCTTTGGTCCGCTCCCCGGCCTTGTGTTCAATTAATTCCATTGCCCCGTAGGCAATGAATAAAATCGGGATTACTTTTAAGGTATCAAGGGTGGTTTCTTTCAAAACCTCCCACAGTAGTTCTAACATGAAATCCTCCAAAGCAGGTGTAGTCAAATGCGAATGATTCGCGTTTGAACACAATACCATGCTTTGGAGGCTGTGTCAATCTTTAAACAGGAATCTCTGAAAAGCGTTTCCTTTAGTCTACGTCCGGCAATGCGGCAAAACGCTTCAGCATAACTTCATATTCAGCAAAGTACTTGTCCTTCGGTTCACCGAAGCCCATCCAGGACATATGGTCCTTGTCTTCTACCGGCATGTTATACCAGATACCCGGTTCAATGCTTTCTTCGCCTGGGAAGTCCGCATATGGCTGGTTAAATGGTGCACTTTGTCCCGGTACGTTGACAAAACCGTCCTGCTCTTTCCAGGAAGCATCTACACCGTAGCAGGCCAGTTTTTCTTCCTGAATTTTTCCGGTTAACTTACCTGCTGCACCGCAAAGGAAGAACATATCCTTCAGCTGACGTGCGGCACGGTATACAAAGTAATAATACTTCGGGTTGGTTCTCTGGCTTGGGTTTACCATGTCCTGTACGGTTTCCACCATCATTTCACGGGCACAGGAATCCACAAAGTTTTTGTCATAGGCGGCATAAGAAGCCTTTTTCTTCAGCGGGTTCGTAAACTTGTGCTTGGTTACGGTGCTTGGATCCGGCATAACGCCCCAGTGGTCTGTACGGAAATCATAGAAATCCATGACTCTGGTCTGGCCTACCAAGGCATTGGCAATCAGGATGGCATAGGTAATAACGGTCATGCCCTTGTTGCCCATCAGGGAAGCCATTGTGGTGCCATTGTTTACACCGGACAGGGTGGTAACGCAGTGGATTTTCTGCGGCTTTTCTATTTTAAACAGGCCGGACAATTCTTCTTCCGGAGTGCCGTTTACTTCTTCCTGACATCCGTTTGCAATCAGTTCTGCAAACTGCTTTACAACCGGGCCGCCAAAGCTATGACCTACCACATTAATTTTGGCGTGATCTCCTGGGGTTCCCCAGTCTGCAATCAGGCCCTTTTCATAGGTCCGTCCGTATCTGGCGTGACCGTGTCTTTGGGAATGCACTTTACCGTAGTCTACGGTTCCGCCGACCAGCTGGGCCCACAGTTCACAGCAACGGTCCCAGGCCGAGGTAACCGGGCCAAGGGACGGCTGGTACACTTCATACCCTTCTTCCCGAACATGCTGAATCATGTTCTTGGAAGGTGTGGAGCCGAAGTACGGGAAAAATTTGCTTGCCTTGTCTGTCTCACCCCAGCCACCTAGGCCGTGAATGAAGACGGTTGGATAATGGTTTGACATTTTATTCCTCCTTATGTGGAATTTATTCTGACAAATCCAGGGCAATTCCAAGCTCTTTTAACTGGTCAGCATCCACTTCAGAAGGACAGTTGGTCATCGGTTCAGAGGCATCCTTGATTTTTGGATAAGCAACTACATCGCGCAAGGTAGAAGCACCTAAAAGTTGCATGCAAAGACGGTCCAGGCCAAGGCCAAAGCCACCGTGTGGCGGCGCACCGTACTTAAATGCGTTAATCAGGAAGCCAAATTTGTTCATGGCTTCTTCTTCCGTCAGGCCGAGCAGATCAAAGATACGGGATTGCAGTTCCGGATCCGTGATACGAATGGAGCCGGAGCAAAGTTCAATGCCGTTCAAAACCAGATCATAAGACTGGGCGCGGACATTTTCTTTGTCGGATTCCAGATACGGAAGACATTCTTCCATAGGTGCGGTAAACGGGTGATGCATGGCAACCCATTCACCAAGTTCTTCATCAAATTCAAAGAACGGCATTTCTACAATCCAAAGGACGTTATACAGGCCCTCCGGAATTAAATCCAGTTTCTTGGCAACGGTCTGGCGCAGGGCTCCCAAAATGGTAAGAACGTGCTTGTTGTTGGTGTCACCAATAATCAGAACTACGTCTCCCTGTTCTACGTTGCCGGCTTCCAGAATGGCGTTCATGCAGTCTTCGGAAACAAATTTTCCGAAAGAGGACGTGCAGCCTTCGTCTGTCCAGCGAATCCAGGCAAGGCCCTTGGCGCCGATCCCCTTTGCTTCGTCGGTCAGCTTGTTGATGGCTTTCCGGGAAAGGGTTCCTGCCGCATTTTTGGCAGTAATGGCGCGAACGGAGCCGCCGCCCTGAATGGCGCTTTCAAAAACGCCGAAGCCGCTGTCTTTGACTACATCAGACAGGTCATAAATTTCCATACCGTAGCGGGTGTCCGGCTTGTCAGAGCCGTAGCGTTCCATGGCCTCTTTATAGGTCAGGCGAGGCAGCGGTAACGGCAAATCAATATCCAGAATTTCCTTGAAGATCCGCTTCATGTAGCCTTCCCCAACGGCAAGGACGTCTTCCATTTCCACAAAAGACATTTCCACGTCAATCTGGGTAAATTCCGGCTGACGGTCAGCACGCAGGTCTTCGTCACGGAAGCAGCGGGCAACCTGCATGTAGCGGTCAAAGCCGGCTACCATGGACAGCTGCTTGTACAGCTGCGGGGACTGTGGCAGTGCATAAAATTCCCCGTTGTGGATACGGCTTGGTACCAGGAAGTCCCGGGCTCCTTCCGGAGTGGACTTAATCAGCATCGGGGTTTCAATTTCAATGAAGCCGTTTTCATCAAAGTAGTCTCTGGTAACCTTGGTAATCTTGTGACGCAGCAGAAGATTGTTCAGCAGTGCCGGTCTTCTGAGGTCCAGATACCGGTATTGCAGCCGCTTTAATTCGTCGGTTTTTACATCGTCTGTAATTTCAAACGGCGGTGTTTCTGACTTTCCGAGGATGCGAAGATCCGTGACAAAAATTTCAATATCACCGGTTTTGATGTCTTTGTTTTTAGAGGCCCGTTCCCGAACGGTACCCTTTGCCATTAAGACAAATTCAGAACGAACCGTAGTGGCTTTTTCAAAAACAGCCTTGTCCGTGGAATCGTCAAAGGCCAGCTGAACCACACCGGTGCGGTCCCGCAGGTCAATAAAAATCAAGCCGCCTAAGTCACGCTGTTTTGCGGCCCATCCGCAAACAACAGCTTCGTTGCCGATGCTGTCTGCGGTAAAGTCATTACAATAATTGGTACGTTTCAGTCCGGTCATTAAATCCATTACAGGTTCCCTCCCAGAAAATCGGTGATATTGAATCCTTCCATGTCGGTCTCTGCAAACTCGGCACCGAGGGAGGCCACCATCTGTTGTAAGGACACATTACTGAAGTCTTCCGCAAAGCCGGCAAGTGCCATTTCCCGGCATTCCCCACTTTGCATATTTTTTAAGCTGACGGTGCCGGATTCCAGTTCGTTGTCTCCAAGGACAACCACAAAGTCGGCACCGACTTTATTGGCATATTTCATTTGCGCTTTTACGGAGCGGCCAACGGTATCAAACAAAACATAGACACCTTCGCTGCGCAGGTCGTGTGCAATCTGGCAGGCTTTCAGGGTGGCCGCTTCTCCGGCGGAGGCAAGATACAGTTGCGGATGCTCTGCTTCCGGAAGCGCAATCTGCTGCGCTTCCAGCACCAGCATCAGCCGCTCTATGCCCATGCCGAAGCCAAGAGCCGGTGTTGGCTTGCCGCCCAGCTCTTCGCAAAGGCCGTCATACCGACCGCCGCCGCAAACCGTGCCCTGGGCACCAATACCGGTAGAAACAAATTCAAATACGGTCTTGGTGTAATAGTCCAGGCCCCGTACAATGCGCGGGTTAATGGTAAAGTCTATTTGCATGGCGCTTAAGTACGCCTGTACTTTTTCAAAGTGGTCTTTGCATTCCTGGCAAAGGTAGTCCAAAACCACCGGTGCCCCGGCGGCAATGGCGGCGTCTCCCGGATCCTTGCAGTCTAAAATCCGCATAGGATTCTTTTCCAGACGGCCTTTGCAGGTATCACAAAGCTGATCCTTGCGTTCTTCAAAGTAGTCCCGCAACGCCTGCTGGTACTTCGGGCGGCAATGCGGACAACCGATACTGTTAATTTCCAGGGTCAGGTCTTTTACGCCAAGGAAACCAAACACTTCGTCTGCCAGTGCAATGACTTCTGCATCTGCTGCCGGACTTTGTGTGCCAAAGCATTCCACGCCAAACTGGTGGAATTCCCGTAACCGGCCGGCCTGCGGCTTTTCATACCGGTAACAGGACGTCAGATAATACAGCTTCTGCGGAGCAGCATCATTAAACAGTCCGTGTTCCAGGTAGGAACGAACTGCACCGGCAGTTCCTTCCGGACGCAAGGTAATGGAACGTCCGCCCTTATCCTGGAAGGTATACATTTCCTTTTGAACCACATCCGTGGTATCACCAACGGAGCGGTCAAACAATTCTGTGTGTTCAAACACCGGCGTACGGATTTCTTTAAAGCCGTAATTTCCGGCAATTTCTGCCAGTGTAGCCTCTAAGAACTGAATCTTGTGGCTGTTTTGCGGCAGTGTATCCTGTGTTCCTTTTATGGCCTGTGTAACAAGGGACATAAAGAACCTCCTAAGCCCCTGCGGGGCAGAATTTTAACCCTTGAAATTATAATACCAGGGTTGGCCTTTTGCAAACCTTACAGGGTTGCAATACGGATCATGTTGGTGGCGCCCTCTTTTCCCGTAGTCTGGCCACCGGTAACAACCACGTTGTCTCCCGGTTTCAGATCCAGAATCTTTTTGGCTTCCCGAAGAGAGCTATAGAACATAACTTCAGTAGAATCAAATTCTTCCAACAGAACCGGCGTAACGCCCCAGCTCAGATTCAGCCGCCGCCATACGCGCTCTGTAGTGGTGGTACCGATAATATCAATGGGTGCACGGAACCGGCTAACCATACGCGCGGTTGCACCGGTCAAAGAGTTAACAACAATGGCCTTGGCGCCGACGTCAATGGCCATGGAGCAGGTGGAATGGGAAATGGCGTCTACCATATTATGAATCTGGAACGGCGTATCATGGAAACGGCGTTCATAATGAATGTTCTTTTCTGTATACTCGGCAATTTCCGCCATATACTTTACGGCCTCCACCGGATATTTACCGGCCGCCGTTTCCCCGGACAGCATGACAGCGGATGCGCCGTCATAAACCGCGTTTGCCACGTCGGAAATTTCCGCCCGTGTCGGACGCGGGTTTACAATCATGCTTTCCAGCATCTCCGTGGCCGTAATGACGCGGCGCCCCTGCATCCGGCAGGTATCAATAATCTTTTTCTGAATGGCCGGAACTTCTACAAACGGAATTTCCACTCCCAAATCTCCGCGGGCTACCATTACGCCGTCTGCTAAATCGCAGATTTCAAGGATATGGTCCACGCCGGAACGGTTTTCAATTTTGGCCACCAGTTCAATGTCCTTGCCGCCGTTGGCATTCAGGTAATCCCGCAGATCCTGCAGGTCCTGCTTGGTGGAAACAAAGGAAGCGGCAATAAAGTCTACGTCATTCTTAATGCCGAAGAGCAGGTCAGACTTGTCCTGTTCGCTCAGGTAAGTGTTGGTCATAACGTGGTTCGGGAAGTTCATGGACTTCTGGTTGGACAGCTCGCCGCCAATCAGAACCACGCAGTTGGCATTGTTGCCTTCCAGTTCTTCTACTTTAAAGCTGACCAGGCCATTGTTTACCAGGATGGTATCTCCTACGGAAAGGTCGGAAATCAGGTCTTTATAAGTAACGGAAACGCGGTGTTCGTCTCCTTCTACATCATCCGTAGTGAAGGTGAACTTGTCTCCTTCTTTTAAGGTAACCCGTCTGTTCTTGAAGGTCTTAATGCGATATTCCGGGCCTTTGGTATCCAGCATAATGGCAATCGGCAGGTTCAGTTCTTCCCGTACCTTCTTCAGATTGTCAATCCGGACCTGATGTTCCGCATGGGTGCCATGAGAGAAATTCAGACGTGCCACATTCATGCCGGCAAGGCAAAGCTGCCGTAAAATGGCAGGGTCATCACAAGCTGGGCCAATGGTGCAGATAATCTTTGTTTTTCGCATAATTCTTCCTCCAAAAAGTAAAAGGGCCTGCAAAAGAATCATTTCTTTTGCAGGCGCTTGCAAGGTTATTCTTCTGTCAGTTGTTTTCTTTGATCCGTCTTCGGATTGACAATATCCCGCCAGTCCAGATCTCCACGGGCAAGGGAGTGAATCAGGGCTTCTGCCGTGGCAATATTGGTGGCAACCGGAACATTGTGCACATTGCAAAGCCGAAGTAAGTCTGCTTCAATTGGCTCCATTGGCTTCGGGTTTAAAGGATCCCCAAACATTAAGAGTAGGTCAATTTCATTACAGGCAATCCGGGATGCAATCTGCTGTTCTCCGCCCTGGTCTCCGCTTAGGAACTTTTGAATGGACAGACCGGTGGCTTCCGATACAATTTTTCCGGTGGTGCCGGTAGCACAGAGTTTGTGCTGACTAAGGATGCCCGCATAAGCAATACAGAACTGGGTCATGAGTTCTTTTTTTACATCATGAGCAATAATGGCTATATTCATGAGAATATCTCTCCTTCAAAACCTGTAAGTCGTGACTATTTTAACACAAAAGGGTGTTTTAAACAACCGGCTTTTGTGTTCTTTTCACAAAAGCAAAAATGTCCAGCTTACACTTTCAAGGGTACGTTTTCTCCTTCCAGACGTGCACAGATCCGCTGTAATGCTTTGGCGGATTTGCGCCGCAGATCCACGCAGGTCCCGGTTTGTGCAGCCAGCGCCAGCTGCATATCTTCCGGAACTACGCCAATCAGCCTTGCTCCTACTGCATCTATGGTATTGTCTATGTTCAGTGCGCGTTCCTTTTCCACCGATTTACGAATAAACCGGTTAATCAGTAAACGGCACGGAAGGCCTGCTTCCTGTAACAGATCCACAGCAACAGAAGCGCTGTGTACACAAATGGGATCCGGCGTGGAAACCACCAGCGCCAAATCCATACCCCATGTGGCGGCGGTAAAGCCGGAACCAACGCCGGCAGGGCTGTCCACCAAGATATAATCATAAAAATTTTCATACTGCGCCAGCAGGGTTAAAACCTGTTCCTTGGTAATGGGATGCGGTTTTAACGGTGCCGCCAGGACGTCCGGTCCGGACAGGGTAGCCGGAATTACCGCCGCCATCGGCTTGCACCGACCCGCAATGACATCATACCAGTCATAAACCACACGGTCTGCCACTCCAAGCATCAGGTCCTGGGTGCGTAGCGCAATATCAAAATCAAGAAGTAACACTTTTTTATTCAGGGAGGTTAAGGTCCGCCCCATCATGGCGGTCAGCGTGGATTTTCCCACGCCGCCCTTACCGGAAGTGAGCAACACTTTTCTGGCTTTTTTCTTTTGTTCAGACACCGTGAGTCATCCCCTTTCCCTGTTCTGCTTTTCCGCTTTCTAAAGCAACCTGCTTACAGACGCTTTACGAATTACGAAAGTAGCGTATTATAATCTGCTGTGCTCTGCAGCGTTTTGGCAGAAAAGTAATAATCATAAATATCAGCTGCAATAACGGCGGTTAACGAACCGGCGTCTGCGGTTTCAACAACAACTGCTACGCCGATTTCCGGATCCTTATAAGGAGCAAAGGAAATTAAGAAACCGTTGTTGCCTTCAATATAGTCGTCACCGACTTTTTTGGTAACTTCGGAAGTACCGGTCTTGGCAGCAACCTGTACCGGAAGGTCTTTGAAGTATTCTTTACAGGACCCTTCCGAGGCAACCTTCAACATACCTTCTTTTACCAAAGACAGCGTCTTGCTGCTGATGCTGATTTTCTGGGCAATTTCCGGATCCTTTTCCAAAATGGTTTCGGAATAATCCGCCGACAGAACCTTCTTTACCAAATGTGGTACATACCGGGTTCCGCCGTTTGCCAAGGTGGACACGTAGTTGCAAAGCTGAATTAATGTGAACTGGTTGTCACATTGGCCGATGGCCGTGGTAATGGTGTCACCGGGGTACCACGTACCGCCGCTGGCCTGCCGTTCTTCCGGGCTGGACATCTGTCCGGTTGCTTCGGAAATTTCAATCCCGGTCTTCTGGCCAAGGCCAAAGGCATCTGCCCACTGGTCCAGCTTGGTAATACCAAGCAACCGGCCGGTTTCATAAAAGAATACGTTACAGGATTCTTTCAAGGCACCAACTACGTTATTGGTTCCATGCGCTTTATTGTAAGCGCAGTGGTAAGTATGGTCAGAATAGTAAGTATAGGAACCGTTACAGGTAACGGTAAAGTTTTCGTCAATTACGCCTTCTTCCAGCCCGGCCACGGCAACCAGCGGCTTAAAAGTGGAACCCGGTTCGTATACACTGTTCAGGGCACGGTTCCAAAGCGGAGCAGTGGAATCATTAGCCCAGGTGCTGTAGTTTTCTTTCCAGGTACTGTTGTCATAAGTGGGGTAGGTTGCACAGGCCAGTACCTCGCCCGTATTAACATTCATAACAACAACGGCTGCTGCACAGGGCAGGGACGTGGAACTGTTCAGGGTATCTACCCGCTGTTTCAAAGATGCCTGTGCTACCTGCTGCAACCCGGAATCCAAGGTCAGGACAACGGCATTTCCCTGTGTTGGCTCTATGGTGTAGGTTTCTGTGGCGGTTCCGTCGGCGCCAACAGAAACGCTCTTTACGCCACGGGTTCCGCGCAGATATTGTTCCATGGCCAGTTCTATACCGGAACTACCGTAAATATCTGTAACGGTATAGGCGTTCCGCTTTAACTCGGCCTCTTCGTCAGAAGTATTGGCTTCCTTAATGGCCTGTTCCAATTCTTCCGTTTTACTTTTATAGGTGTCGGCATCAATGTTAGCCGTACGCCCAATAATATGCGGCGCCAGGGTACCGTCCGTATATTCACGATACGCTTCCACCGTATTCTCTACGCCTTTATAAAAGCTCTTGTTTTCCATAATAATGGTAACAAAATCCATAGAGACGTCTTCTGCAAAGGTATAAGGATAAGACTTGCTGAAGTTTTCCTTCTTCATCTGTACGCAAACAGAGGCAATGTCCCTGGCATCCTGTTTGGAGTAAGACTCCAGCTGATACCGTTTAATTAACGCATCCATACAGTTTTCTGCGGTGGCGTAACTATTCAGATTCAGCATGTCAGAAGACTTCAGCCAGGTAATATAGGATTCTGCTTCTTTGGTGTCAGATTCATCCATTGCCGCAGCGGTATCCGTGTCTTCCGTAGTAAAGACATACTTCCCGGTACCATCTAAGATAATGGGAAGTTCATCCACATATTCCACATTGTTGGCCTCTGCCAGTTGAATCAGGGACAGGATAATTTCATTGCGGGAGGTTTGTTCGTCACTGCTGGGAAAGCTGACCGCATTAAAGGTAATGGAGTTTCCCTGCCGGTTGGTAACAATGGGGGAACCATTCCGGTCTAAAATTTCTCCGCGGACCGCATCTACGGTTACGTTGTAAGCAGTTGCACTTCCGGCAGCATCGGAGTTGCCTAATTGTGCCCAGAACAGCACGCCGGTCAGGGTAACACAAAGGATCCCGATAATAACATTAACAGCTACGGTTCTGGCTTTACTGATTCCCATAGGGAACTCCTCCTTTCTGTTGGAAATGCAAGCAGGATTAGCAAGTGTTCAGGTCCTTACGGTCTGCGGGTAGTAACCGGTTTTGGATACCGGTTTCGAATAGAGACAAGAACAGCTCTGACAAGAATATAAAAAATGGGGGTAAAAAGATACGTATATAACATGGTTGGCAGGTAGAACGTAACCAGAGAATGGAACGCCCCGCCCGTGCCACGGATGACTACAAAGATCAGCCAGTGGACAAGACCATAAAAAACAACGGTGATGGCACCCAGCAGAAGGCTGGTAACCAGGTTGTTCCGCATAAGATAATTCAACAGAAGCGCCACAGAGGTGGAAATGGCAAACATCATAAGGGCGTGGAATCCGTCTCCCCAGGCGGAGTAAACGTCCCACAACGCTCCTGCCACAACGGCAAAGATGGTGGCCTCCAGGTTGTGTTCAAACATGGAAATGCAAACCACCAGCGGGACCAACAGCCACGCGTGTGCGCCAAAAACGGACGGAATCAGGTGGCCGGTATTTTGCAACAAAGAGCAAAGCAAAATCAGGCAGGCATAAAAGAAGCGCACCCAAAAACGGTGTTTCTGTTCCCGTGTTAAACGGAGCCGGGGCTTTTTCCCAAGGGGAATGGTTTTGTTTTGTACTTTCATTGTCCCGCTCCTTTCTTTGGCGATGCAGTCCTTGCAGTTGCTGTAGTTTTCTTCTCTTTCCCGGCTTACTGCTCCGGAACGGTTTCTGCCGAAGCCGTATTGCTTTCCGTTGCAGAAGCAGAAGAGGACGAAGAAGAGGTGGTTGTCCGTCTTCTTCTGGTTGTGGTACTGCTGGACGTAGTGGTGGAAGACGAAGATTCAATTTCCGGGGAAGTGGCATCCGAAGAGGAGGCACCGCTGTCCGTGGCAACGGAGATACCCTGGCCGTCAAAGGCGGTCAGAATTAACACTTCCTGAACGTCGGCAATAGTAATGTTCGGCTTAACCGTGGCAAAGGCGGAAAGGTTATAGTCATCATTCTGTACGTTTGTTACGGTACCAATGACCAGGTCCCGCGGGTAAATGCCGCCGGAGCCGGCCGTGTTAATGATGGCGCCTTTGGTAACGGCGGTATCCCGGTTCAGACCGGACAGCTTGCACAGCCCTTGGGCGGCCAGCTCTGTGGTGTTGGTAATGTAGCCGGATTCCCGGGTTCTGATGTCATAAACGGAAATGCTGATGTTCGGGTCCAGAATAGTGGAAATAACGCAGTACGTGGGAGCCACCTTGGTAACCACACCAACCAGCTGGCCTGCCCCGTAAATAACCGGGTCATTGACCTTAACACCGCTGGCCGTGCCCTTATTCAGGACAAAGGTGGTGTAATTGTTGGCAGCATCCTTACCAATAACACTGGCCGACAGGACTTCATAATCCGTGTGGTCTTCCTGGATTCCAAGGAAGGCTTCATACTGCTCCAGTTTTTGCTTGGCAGATTCATAATCGGCCAGGTCCTTCTGGTATTCCGTTACCTGGTTTTCCAGTTCTTCAATCCGCTTTTCGTAGGTGGTGGAGCGGGTAAACAAATGCTTAATGTAACTGGCTCCACGGCTGACGCCGCTGGCCACAATTTCAAACGGTTCCGCTACAATTCCGATGGTAGAGGAAAGTGGGCTTCCCCGGTGGGCGGAGACCCCTGCAATTATGGTGAACAGAATCAGGACCGCCAGAATGGCAGCCAGGATTTTAAACCAAAGTGTCTTGAAAAACCGTTTCACGCCGGATCCTCTCTTCTTTCCCTAAAAGGTGGTAAAAGGGGCTTTGATACAAAGCCCCTTTTTCTGTTCTCCTCAGTGATTACAGCCTGTGCTTAGTCGTAATTCTTTGTGCCGGTCAGGCTGAGCATGTCATTTTCTAAACAGATACCGGTGCCATCTACAACGCAGTCCAGAGGATTGTCAGCTACATGAACCGGCATTCTGGTTTCTGCGGAAATCAGGCGATCCAGGCCACGCAACAAGGCGCCGCCACCGGACAACATGATGCCCTGGTCAATGATATCTGCTGCCAGTTCCGGCGGTGTTTTTTCCAGGGTGGAACGAATGGCATCCAGCACCTGGTTTACGCTGTCGGAAAGAGCCTCCCGTACTTCTTCCGAAGTAATTTCAATATTCTTCGGCAGGCCGTCTACTAAGTTTCTGCCCTTAACGTCTACGGCGCCTTCGCCTTCGTACGGATAGGCAGAACCAATTTTAATTTTGATGTCTTCTGCGGTGCGGTCACCAATCAGAAGGCTGTATTTCTTCTTTACGTAGTTGACGATGGCTTCGTCAAAGCTGTCCCCGGCTACGCGGGCGGAGCAGGAAGTAACAATGTCTCCAAGGGAGATAACGGCAACTTCTGCGGTACCACCGCCGATGTCTACAATCATAGAGCCGGTGGCTTCAGCAACCGGGAGGCCTGCACCGATGGCAGCTGCCATGGGTTCTTCAATCAGGCTGACGCTCTTGGCACCGGCACTTCTTGCGGCGTCATGAACGGCTCTGCGTTCTACTTCAGTAACCCCGGACGGAATGCAAATCATAACTCTGGCTTTGGACAGATGGGAGGCCTGCATGGCACGGGTAATAAATTCTTTTAACATATCCGCGGTAATATCAAAGTCGGCAATAACGCCGTCCTTCAACGGGCGAACAGCGGTAATGGAGCCAGGGGTACGACCAATCATCTGTTTGGCTTCCGAGCCAACTGCTACAACCCGGTTCGGGGTGGAGCGAACGTCTACGGCAACAACGGAAGGTTCGCGGATAACGATTCCTTTGCCCTTTACAAAAACAAGGGTATTTGCGGTACCGAGGTCAATCCCCATATCCTGTGTAAATAGCATCTTTTACTAGACTCCTTTCAAGGGCCAATCATGCGCACTGGGGCATGTTCTTCTTTAATAGTATAGTTATTATAAACCACCGTAAACCGGTGTACAACAAGAAAATCATTACAATTTTTGTAAGCGATTCAGCACTTCTTTGGCAGGTAAGCCAACCACATTTAAGTAGTCTCCGTCTATCTTTTCCACCAGTTCACCGCCGCGGCCCTGGATGCCGTAGGAGCCGGCTTTGTCCATAGGTTCTCCGGTGGCAATATAGGCCCGGATGGTTTCCTCTGAAAGGGGTTTAAAGTAGACGTCGGTTTTCACGGCAAAGCACTCTGCCTGCTCCGGACGGCACAGGGCCACCCCGGTGTAAACCTGATGGGCCTTTCCGGAGAGCCGTTTCAGAGTGGCAAAAGCGTCTGCCTTGTCGGCCGGTTTCCCCATGGGAATGCCGTCCGACACCACAATGGTATCCGCGCCTAAGAAGACCGTGTCTTCTGTCAGCGAATGTCCTTCGTTACGCCACTTTTCCATGGCCGCTTTTGCTTTGCCTAAAGCCAGTTGCTGTACGCCTTGCTCCGGGTCTGCCAGGCTGACAGAATGTTCATCAAAATCAGCCGTAAAAACGGTAAAGGAAAGGCCCTGCTCCGACAGGATGTCCCGCCGGCGCGGGGAACCGGAGGCCAAAATCAGCTTCATTCTGCCGCCTCCGTTTCTGTTGCAATCGGTTGCAGCTTTCCAAGCTGTTGCATTTCATGATATTTCATCAGGGCAATGACGGTTTTCGAGTCCTTCAATTCCCCGTTGTAAATCATGGTTAAGGCTTCCGTCAGCGGAACGGAAAGCACGTTTAAAAATTCGCCTTCATCCAGCCGTTGGCCGATTTCAGTCAGACCGTCGGCGGCATACAGGTGAATTTTTTCATTGCAGTAACCGGGGCTTGGGTAGTCTATACCCAGGTCAAAGTACCGTGCTGCGTTCATGCCGGTTTCTTCCTGCAATTCCCGCACCCCGGTTTCAAAGGGTGTTTCCCCCGGTTCCAGTTTGCCGGCGGGAATTTCCAGTAGGAGCTCTTCATACGGATACCGGTACTGCTTTACCAGCAGTACTTCCCCTTGTGCGGTAATCGGCAGGATGCCGACACCGCCGCGGTGTTCTACCACTTCCCGGCTGACAATTTTGCCGTTGGACAGCTGGGCATCGTCATTTCTGACGTTAACAATACGGCCCTTAAACACGTAAATTTTTCGAATGGTTTTTTCCAAAAGGTCCGATTCTTTGAAATTCATCATACCGTGTCATCTTTTCCTTTACTTTAAAAGAGGGGTATTGACGAAGCCGTCAATACCCCTCTTTTGTTTTCTTAGTCGTCTGTTTCTACTTCAAACTCCAGATTTTTGTTGCATTTTGGGCAGGCAATGCCGCCTTCTGCCAGCGCGTCCTCATCTAAATACATGAGCAGTCCGCAGTTGGGGCATTCTACTTCAAACAGTTCTTCGTCCAAGAAGGGTTTTTCTTCTGCCTGATCTTCTGTTACAGCCACCTTGACCTGTCCGGCCGGTTCTGTTGGTTCGTCCGGTTCGGCTTTTACAGTCGGCACTTCTTCCGCCTTCGGTTTCGGCTCTGCAGCCGAAGCCCCGGCAGAATCTGCTTCCCGCAGCTGGGCAAACACGTCATTCATGGTGGATTCCATGCCGTCCAGGGTCAGTGCGGTATCCGTTAACACGTCTACCACCGCATTAAACAGCTTGGTTTCCGGACGCGTTTCATCCAGATTCAGGCCCTCTTTTAATCCGGCCAGGTAGGCTACTTTTTCAGACAGCGCCATAACAGGATCTCCTTCTTTATTATGCACGGCCCATGTACTCTCCGGTACGGGTATCAATCTGAATGGTTTCTCCTTCGTTAATGAAGAGCGGTACTCTGACTTCGGCACCGGTTTCCAGGGTTGCCGGCTTGGTGGCATTGGTTGCCGTGTTGCCTGCAAAGCCCGGTTCGGTTTCGGTTACAGTCAGTTCTACAAAGTTTGGCGGTTCTACGCCGAATACCTTGCCCTTATAGGAAAGGATTTTGCAGGTCATGTTTTCCTTAACAAACTTAAAGTTGTCCGGAAGATCTGCTGCGCTGACCGGTTCCATTTCAAAGGTTTCATTGTCCATGAAATAATACAGGTCACCGTCATTGTAGGAATAATCCATTTCTCTTCTTTCAATGAAAGCGGTCGGGAATTTAGCGGTTGGGTTGTAGGACTTTTCTACAACAGAACCGGTAATTACGTTTTTGGTCTTGGTTCTAACAAATGCTGCACCCTTACCAGGTTTTACGTGCTGAAACTCTACAACCTGAAGGACTTGTCCGTCTTCTTCAAAGGTTACGCCGTTTCTAAAATCACCAGCAGAAATCATAGGTGTACCTCCATGTACTAATTTGCTTTTATTCGTACCTATTGTATCTTATACCCCTGCCTTTTTCAAGGCATGGTGCCTTATAAAACAATCAGGTCTTTGGTCAATTTGCAGAAATTCTGCGATCCTTCTTCTGTTACCATCAGCATGTCTTCAATCCGCACGCCGAATTTGCCCGGAAGATAAATTCCCGGTTCACTGGTAACCACATTCCGTGCCTGCAAAACAGCTTCCGAGCGCGGTCCGCAGAACGGTTCTTCATGAATTTCAATACCAACGCCGTGGCCCAGGCTGTGACCGAAGTAGGGGCCGAACCCGGCTTCGGTAATAATGTCTCTGGCCACCTTGTCATACGCCCGTGCCGTCATGCCGGCATGCAGCGCTTCCACAGCGGCTTCCTGCGCCTTGCGAACGGTATTGTAAACCAGGCGCATTTCGTCCGACGGCTTACCAAGTGCTACGGTTCTGGTTGTGTCACTGCGGTAGCCCTGGTATAAAGCGCCGAAGTCAAAGGTGATAAAATCGCCGCGAAGCAGTGCCCGCTTGCCCGGCACACCGTGTGGCTTGGAGCTGTTTTCGCCGCTGACAACAATGGAGTCAAACCCCACGCCGTCGGCGCCGTTCAGACGCATCCGGTATTCCAGTTCCGCAGCCAGTTCCCGCTCCAAAACGCCTTCTTTTACATAGTCCAGGGTTTCCAGGAAAGACTTTTCGGCAATTTCCTGTGCCTTGGTCATCAGAACCAGTTCCTCTACTTCCTTCCGGGAACGGAAATCCTGAATATAGGCATCCAGGGTGCCGCTGGTATTCCAGATCAGTTGCGGATGTTTTTCCCGGAACCCGTTCAGGTCTGCCATGGTCATTCGGGAAGCTTCTACCAAAACTTCCGTGCAACCCTTGGCACGCAGGAACGCATCAATCTGTTCATGTGCGTCCGTTTGCAAAGCGACGGCGCAGGCGGTAACCCGGAACTTGGCATCCTCTATATAACGGCTGTCCGTCAGGAAAAGGGAGCCCTTTGCGCTGACAATCAGATATCCGTCCGAGGTATAAAATTCCGTAAAATACCGGCGGTTTTCTTCCGAAAGAACAAGTGCGGCCTGGTTGGGCTGCAGCTTTTTTTGTAATTCAAGCAGATTCATAATCTACTCCTTTCCTGTCGGGCGATTTGTTCTAAGGTCGTCCAGAAGTTCCTGAACGGTGAAAATAAGTTCTTCCAAATTGCGTTTCATGGCAAAGATCTTTGGGGAACGTTTTTCCATTTCATAAGGAAAAACATACAACATGTTTACGCCGGCCAGGTTGGCACCAATGGCATCGGTCAGTACCTGGTCCCCGATCATGGTCATGTGCTTCGGCAAAACCCGCATTTTTAAACAGGCCCGCCAAAAGCCGAAGGGAAATGGTTTCAAAGCGGTTCCAATGGTTGGAATGCCAAACCGCTTTCCCAAATCTGCAGAGCGGCTTGCCCAGGCATTGGAAACAATAACCAGGCGGTACCCGGCCTGCTTCATGGACTGAATCCATTTCTCTGCCCCCGGTAACGGGGTATGGGTGCCGTCAAAGCATGCCGTATTGTCGGCATCTATGGCAATGACTTTGGTCTGCAGTTTTTGCAAATCTTCCACGCTGACATCCATCATGGTGCGGCGTTTCATGGCTGTACGAAGTACCTTTTTCATAGGGCCCTCCTTTAAAAACAAAACCGGCTGAGGAAGTTCCCAGCCGGCCGTTTCAAAGACTTATTTGTATTTGCGCTTGCGAGCAGCTTCCTGTTTCTTCTTTTTCTGAACAGACGGCTTTTCGTAGTGTTCTCTCTTCCGTACTTCCTGGATAATACCGTCACGAGAAGTCTGTCTCTTAAAACGTCTGAGAGCAGCATCAATGGATTCGCCTTCGCGAACTTTTACCTGGCTCATTATGTTGTCCCTCCTTCCAATTTAGCAGGGTTAATTATCAATCATGGTTCGTCATACGAACATGGCCTATTATACAGCCTGCTTCAGGGGATGTCAATTCGCATTCTCCAGATAAACACTGGTGCTGGGGAAGGCAAACGAAGCCCCGTTTTTCTCTACAATAGCGCGGATTTTCAGGTTAACATCCTGCTTGATCAGCATGTGCTCGTCCTTATCCGTAAAAGTGGTAAAGTACAAATATTCAATATTCAGGCTACTGTCTCCGAAGGTGGAAAAGCTGACGGCAATCCGTTCGTTATCCACGGCTTCGTGCTTGGAAAGCATGTCCCGGATTTCCGTTACAATCTTTTCTATGGTTTCGTTGGACGTGTCATAGGTCAGACCGATACTTTCATTTACCAGACGCTTCCCCATCTTGGAATAATTGGTAATGGCTTCGGCCATTAAGGTGGAGTTGGGGATGACAACAAGTAAATCGCCGGTGGTACGGATGCGGGTGGAACGCATGGTCATGTCTTCCACGGTGCCCTTGCAGGACGGCGTTTCAATGTAGTCCCCGATTTCAAACGGTTTGTCGGCCACAATTTCAAATCCGGCGAACAGATTGGACGCCGTGTTTTTGGCCGCCAGGGACATGGTCAGGCCACCAATACCAAGACCGGTAATAATGCCGTTAATGTTGTAGCCCAGTTCGCTGATGATGATGACCAGGGACAGGCTGACAATAATAATTTTCAGTACATTGGCGGTAAATTTAATGGCCACCGCGCTGGTCTGATGGTGCTCCTCTGACGTCTTAATTAACAAAGACGTCAGGTACGGAGACAGGTTCATGGCAATCCAGGTAACCAGGATAATGTTGGAAATCCGGATAAGCTTGGTGGAAAAATCATCGGCCCACGTCAGCGTACTGCCCGGATTCATAATTACCAGGAAAAGATAGAGTCCAAACACCGGTAAATAAACGCGGAGCGGGCTTATTACGGACTGGCTTAAGCCTTCCGACATCACCGGCCAGCGCACGGTGGATTTTTTCAATAAATTGGAAACGAATTTGGCCACCTTCCCGCGGAAGGCTACACAGAGCCCCCACAGGAGGAGTCCCAGCAAAATAAAGGAAAGATGCGTTGTAACATACTCTGCAATAGAGTCAAATACCTGCTTTAATTCTTCCGTCATAGCGGTTCCTCTTATTTGGCAACAATATTAACCAAACGGCCCTTAACATACAGTTCCTTCACAATGGTCTTGCCTTCCAGGGCAGCGGCCACTCTGCTTTCTGCTTTTGCGGCAGCAATGGCGTCTTCTGCAGTAATATCAGCCGGCACCATAATGCGGGCTTTGATTTTACCGGTTACCTGTACGGCAATTTCCACTTCGTCTTCTACACACTTGGATTCATCATAGGTCGGCCATTCTGCCGTAGCCATCATGCCACCGAAGTTCTGGGCTTCCCATGCTTCTTCGGTTACGTGCGGAGCAAACGGGTTCAGCAGCAGAAGGAAGGTCTTGTATTCTGCCTTGTTCAGCTTGCCGTTGTCGGAAATCTGGTTCAGCAAAGCCATCAGCGTTGCAATGGCGGTGTTGAACTTCATGCTTTCAATATCTTCGGAAACTTTCTTAACTGCCTTGTGGAAGGAAGCGGAAAGTTCTTTGGAATACTCGTCTCCGTCTACCAGGATATCCTGCAGGGCCCAGGTACGGTCAATAAAGCGCTTGCAGCCCTTCACGGAAGCTTCGGACCACGGAGCCGCCTTTTCATAGTCGCCCATGAAAAGAACATAGGTCCGCAGAACGTCTGCGCCGTATTCATTTACCACATCCAGCGGGTCAATGACATTGCCCTTGGACTTGGACATCTTGTCTCCGTCCGGTCCCAGAATCAGACCCTGGGCAGTCCGCTTTGCGTACGGTTCTTTGAACGGTACCTCGCCGATGTCATACAGGAAACGGTGCCAGAACCGGGAATAGATCATATGGCGGGTAACGTGTTCCATACCGCCGTTGTACCAGTCTACCGGACCCCAGTACTTCAGTTTTTCCGAATCCGCAATGGCTTTGTCATTGTGCGGATCTATGTAACGCAGGAAGTACCAGGAAGAACCTGCCCACTGCGGCATGGTGTCCGTTTCCCGACGGGCATCGCCGCCGCACTTCGGGCACTTGCAGTTGACAAATTCCGGAATCTTGGCCAGCGGGGATTCCCCGTCGGTACCCGGTTTAAAGTCTTTTACTACCGGCAGCTTCAGCGGCAGTTCTTCATACGGAACGCCGACCATGCCGCACTTCGGGCAGTGTACAATGGGGATGGGTTCGCCCCAGTAACGCTGACGGTTAAAGGCCCAGTCTTTCATTTTGTACTGTACGCCCTTGCGGCCCAGCTTCTTTTCGCCCAGATAGTCCAGCATTTTGGCAATGGCGGTTTTCTTATCCTGAATGCCGTTCAGGAAGCCGGAGTTAATCATTTCTCCGTCTCCGGTATAGGCTTCCTTGGAAATGTCTCCGCCCTTAATGACTTCAATAATGTCAATGCCGAATTTCTTGGCAAAGTCATAGTCTCTCTGGTCATGGGCCGGAACAGCCATGATTGCGCCGGTACCGTAGCCCATCATTACATAGTCAGAAATAAAGATTGGAATTTCTCTGCCGTCCAGCGGAGAAATGGCGGTCAGGCCGTCAATCTTCACGCCGGTCTTATCTTTTACCAGCTGGGTCCGTTCAAATTCGGTCTTCTTGGCGCATTCGGCACGGTATGCCGTAATGGCAGCCATGTTGCCGATGCGGTCGGCGTACCGGTCAATCATAGGATGTTCCGGCGCCATAACCATGAACGTAACACCAAACAGGGTGTCCGGACGGGTGGTGTAAACTTCCAGCGTTTCGTCATCAGAGCCCTTTACCGGGAAGTCTACAAAGGCACCAACGGATTTACCAATCCAGTTAATCTGCTGCTGCTTAATGTTCGGCAGGTAATCTACTTCTTCCAGACCCTCCAGCAGCTTGTCGGCATATTCGGTAATCCGCAGATACCAAACGTCCTTGGACTTCTGCACAATTTCAGAGTGGCAGATGTCACAATGCCCGCCCTGGGAGTCTTCGTTGGACAGAACTACCTTACAGGATGGGCAATAGTTAACCAGGGTCTTGTCCCGGAAGGCCAGGCCGTGGTCAAACATCTTCAGGAAAATATACTGCGTCCACTTGTAGTAATCTTCGTCCGTGGTATCAATGACACGGTTCCAGTCAAAGGAGAATCCGACTCTTTTCAACTGGTCAGAGAAACGGGCAATATTCTTGTCCGTTACTTCTCTTGGGTGCATACCGGTTTTAATGGCGTAGTTTTCCGTCGGCAAACCATAGGCATCAAAGCCGATTGGGAAGAGGACATTATAACCCTGCATCCGTCTTTTTCTGGAAACCACTTCCAGACCGGAATACGCTTTAATGTGTCCTACATGCATGCCCGCTCCGGAGGGATACGGGAATTCTACCAGGCCATAAAACTTCGGCTTGTCAGAACCGTCTTCTGCATGAAAGACGCCGGCGTCTTCCCACTTGTTTTGCCACTTTTCTTCTACTTCCTTAAAATTGTATGCTTTCATGTGTCAACATTCCTTCTATTTTAGAATTGTTACTATGCGTTTTTCTTTTTTCTTCGGCGATGCAGCGTTACGCAATTGGAATATCTTCCGCATCTGCCCAAAGGCGTTCCAGATTGAACTGCTCTCTGGCGGCAGGTAGGAAAATATGGGCAATGACGCTACCGAAGTCTACTAACAACCAGTCAGAGGATTTTCCTTCCAGATGACCGGTTATGCCTTCCTGCTTTAGCTTGAATTCTACTTCATCTGCCAGGGATTTGATGTGTGTGTTGGAGGTACCGTTGCAGATAACAAAGTACTCTGTCAGCACGGTTAAATCTCCTACCTTTTTGATGCGAACATCAATGGCCTTCTTGTCGTCCAGGATGGTGGCTATCTTTTGAGCCAGTTCAAGATTTGTCATGCGCGTTCCTCCGCTAAGAATTGTTCGGCCAGCTGGTTGTATAACTCCAGCGTATCGGCATTTAAGGGCTGGCGCTGGGCCAGCAGCTTTTGCAAGGTAAATTGGGCTCCAAGGAAAGTGCCTTCGTCTAAATTCTGAAGGGCGGCGGCGCGGACTTTGTCCACGTCCGGGTAGGAGCGTTCTACGGAAATCAGATCAGCGGTATAAATAATCTTTTCCAGGGTGGTCATGTCTTTTTTTCCGATGGTGTGGTACTGAATGGCGGAAAGCACTTCCGGGTCCGTAATTCCAAGTTCGTCCCGGACGTAACAGGCGCCCGCCGGCCCATGCCACAGCTTTGGATTGTTGCGTACGGCGTCGGGAACCGGAGCCCCCAGCTGGAACAGGTATTTTTGCTGTTCCTCCGGTGAGGCGTTCTTTTCAATATCATGAAGAAGCCCTGCCAGGTAGGCTTTGTCCGGGTCAGCGCCATTCCGTTCGGCCAGCTGCCGTGCGGCATCGGCCACATTCAGGGAATGGCGGAACCGGGACGGTTTCAGCTTTTGTTGTAACAGCTGAACCAGTTCGTCTTTCCGTTCTATCATAGGTACAGTCCTTTACGGTTAATATACTCTTCTGCTTCCGGGGAAACCAGCCCTGTCAGGGCTTCTCCGGTCTTGCGTTTGTTCCGGAGCTCCGTAGAGCTGACTTCAAAGGGTTCCAGTTGCAGGAAGTGAAAGCGTCCGGCGGCATACTGTGCCGGATATTGTTGCTGTGCAAACCGTTCCAAATCTGCAACGGAGGTCCGGTCCGAACGCACGGCCGAAACAAAGTGTGCCAGTTCCAGCAGCCGCTCCGGTTCCCGCCAGTGCGGCAGGTACAGCAGCATGTCGTCTCCTACTAAAAAGTAGAGCTCTTTTCCCGGATGGTTCCGCTTTAATTCTTCCAGCGTATCCACTGTATAGGAACGGCCCTTCCGTTGCAACTCCAAATCCGAAATTTTGCAACGCGGATCCGTAAACGTCTGCCGGCAAAGAACCAGCCGGTCTTCTCCGGAAGCCAGTTCCGGACTGGCCTTGTGCGGCGGAACATAAGACGGAATAATCAGTAGTTCCTCCGGCTGAAAGGCCTGCAAAAAAGCAGTTGCAATATGAAGATGTCCTAAGTGGGGCGGATTAAAGGTTCCGCCGAAAACGCCGATGTTATCCACGTTGTCTTTCCTTCTTCTTGGCTGCCAGATACTCCCGCCGTGCTTTGTCACGGGCGTTCTGCCGGCTGACTTTTTCCGCTTTGCGGATGTTGGCTTTTTTCTGTTTTTCCTTATCATGCAGTTCCTGACTATAACGGTACAGGATAATGACTCCGCCGACAACCCCGCAGATTTCTGCGCCGGTAGCGGCGGCCAGTTCTACTGCGGCTTCATTCGGACGGATGGGTGTGGTTTCCAACAAAACCTTTACTTTAATTAGCTCTCTGGCCGTCAGGGCTTCATCTACATGGCGGATCAGTTCCACGCTGATGCCGTTTTTCCCAATCTGGGTAACCGGCGTCAGGGTATGTGCTCTTGCGCGGAGTGCCGCTCTTTCTTTACTGGTCATTCTTCATTTCCTCTTTCAACAACTGACACATTTTATGTAATGCCACACTGCGGTGGCTGGTCTGGTCTTTGACTTCCGGCGGCACCTCTGCATAGGTTTTGTCTCCGTAATAAAATAACGGGTCATAGCCAAAACCACCCTGTCCGTGACGGGAGAATCCAATGTGACCTTCCACGGTTCCCAGAACAACAAATTCGCGTCCGTCCGGGAAAACCGCCGCAATGGCACAGGCATAATGGGCTGTGCGCTTTTCCTCCGGAACCCCTTCCAGTTCTGCCAGCAGTTTGTCATTGTTGGCTTCATCATCTCCGCCGCTGTAGCGTGCAGAGTAAATTCCGGGGGCACCGCCCAAGGCGTCTACACAAAGACCGGAATCATCTGCCAGGGTCGGCTGACCGCTGACCAGACATCCGCTTCGTGCCTTTAGCAGCGCATTTTCTTCAAAACTGCTGCCGGTTTCTTCCACATCGGGGAGGGATAATCCTAAGTCTCCGGCGGTTTTGATTTCAATACCCAAAGGAGCCAGAATACGGTCAAATTCTTTTTTCTTATGCTGATTCTGGGTAGCAATTAAAAAGATCATGGTTTAGCCTCTGTTCTTCTTTGCCATCAGTTTTTCGTGGCGGAGGGCTTCCTTTTCCCGCTCTTTGGCAATCATGCGGGCAATCTTTTCCTTTTCCGCCTGTTTCTTGGCTTCTTCCTTTGCGGCTTTCTTAGCCGCTTTTTCATCTGCAACCGTCATTGCCGGTTTTGCCGGGGCTTCTTCCGGAGCAGCTTCTACAACCGGAGCAACATCAGTGGCGGTTGCTTTCGCTTCAGCATCTGCTGCGGCTTCCGCAGCTTCTGCAGCAGCACGGGCGGCAGCCTCTTCTTCCAGCTGCTTCCGGTAGGCTTCTTTCTTCGCCTGCTCTTTGGCTTTCTGCTCGGCTTTCCGACGGGCCTTTTCTTCTTCTGCGGCACGGGCGGCTTCTTCGGCAGCCTTTGCTGCTTCCGCTTCCGCCTTTGCCTTGGCCTTTTCTTCTTTCTTGGTCAGCTCCCGCTCCTCGTCCGGCGTTTCTTCCGGCAGGGCGGACAGGTTCATGTTTTCTTCAATCTTCCGCTCCAGGGCCTCCTGCTCTTCTTCGGAAACCGAATCAAACAAAGAGGAGGCAAATGCGGTGGCGGAGAACGGCTGTAAGTCGTCTATGCCTTCGCCGACGCCGATGAATTTTACCGGCAGTTTCAAATCATTCTTAATGGACAGGACTACGCCGCCGCGGGCCGTACCGTCCAGCTTGGTCAGAACAATGCCGGAGACGTCAGCCACCTTCATAAATTCTTTAGCCTGACTGATAGCGTTCTGTCCGGTAGTGGCATCCAGCACCAGGAAAATTTCCCGGTCGGAATACGGCAGTTCCCGGTCAATGACACGGAAAATCTTATTCAGTTCGTCCATCAGGTTCTTTTTGTTGTGAATCCGGCCTGCCGTGTCAATGATAATGACATCCGCATTCCGGTTAATGCCGGCGTTAATGGTATCAAACACAACGGCAGCCGGATCGGCGCCTTCGGCATGTTTGACCAGGTCTACTCCGGCCCGCTCGGCCCAGATTTGTAACTGGTCTATGGCTGCCGCACGGAAGGTATCCGCCGCACCCAGGATAACTTTCTGTCCCCGGCTTTTAAAGAAGGCGGCCATTTTACCAATGGTGGTTGTTTTTCCAACCCCGTTAACACCAATCACTAAGATAACGGCAGGGCTGGTTAAAAAATCTATGGTCTGGTCCTTGCCCAACATGTCAGCCACGACTTCTTTCATGGCCTGACGAACCCCTTGCGGGTCACGGATATTTCGCTCAGAGACCAGCTTCCTGGTTTGGTCTATGATGGCTTCGGAGGTGTAAACCCCTACATCGCCCATAACAAGAAGCTCTGTCAGTTCGTCAAACAGGTCGTCCCCGACTTCTTCAAAGGAGTCCAGAACGGCGTCCAGGTTGGCGCTGAGTTTGTCTCTGGTCTTTTTCATTCCGCTGTTGGTTTTTCCGAAAATTCCCATGTGTTTCCTCCGAACTTTTTTAGGCGTTCAAGCCCAGTTTGTTAGCCATTTCCGCGGTGCGCAGTTCCAACAGCTTGGATACGCCTTCTTCTTCCATGGTAATGCCGTACATGATGTCGGCCTCTTCCATGGTGCCGCGCCGGTGGGTAATCAGGATAAACTGGGTGTTTCCCGTCATGCCGCGCACATATTGCGCAAAGCGGGATACGTTGACATCGTCCAGCGCCGCTTCCACTTCGTCAAAGATGCAGAAGGGGGCCGGGGTTACTTTCAGGATGGCACAGAGCAGGGCAATGGCTGCCAGGCCCTTTTCGCCGCCGGAAAGCAGGTCTATGTTTTGTACGTTCTTGCCCGGTGGCTGTACCTGAATCTGAATGGGACATTCCAGAATGTCCAGCTCATTTTCTAAGATCAGCTCTGCCTTACCACCGCCAAACAGGTCAGTGAAGGTGGTGCCGAACGCACGGTTAATGCGGTGGAATTGTTCCCGGAACTGCTGGGCCATGCTGTCCGTCAGTTCATCAATCAGCTGCGTCAGTTCCTTTTTGGACGTTTCCACATCCTGAATCTGGCCGCGCATAAATTCGTACCGTTCTGATACTTCCTTGTATTCTTCAATGGCGCCGACGTTGACGGAGCCAAGGGCTTTAATTTTGCCCTTCAGTTCAGACAGGCTGCGTCCGGTGGCTACCGGGTCTTCTGCGGGTTCCGCTACTTCTGCCGCTTCCCGGCGAGTCAGCTGATATTCGTCAAACAACTTGTTAACGGTGTCGTCATAGTCCCGGAGCATGGTAACCTTGCGTTCTTCCAGGCGAGCCAGCTCGCCGCTGATGCGTTCCTTTTCCTCCGTTTTCTGGCGTTCTAAGGAACGGAGCTTGCTGTCTTCTGCCTGGAAACCTTCCCGCTCTACGGTCAGGGCGTCCATCTTCTGCCGTGCATCCTGCCCGGCTTCTTTCAGCTCTTCCAGGGCCTGCTGATACTGCTGGATTTCTTCTGCTGCGGTTTGGTTGGCGGCAAGGAATGTGTCCAGTTCTTTTTGCAGGGCAACCTCTTTTTCCGTCTGGCCGGAACCGTTTTCCGTCAGACGGGAAATGGTGTCCGTCTTGGCTTCGCGGTCCTTTTGCAGACTGAGCAGTTCCAGACCTAATTGAACGGCCTGCTGATGCAGTTCATTCTGCTGTTCCAGAACGGCACCGGCAGAAGCATCTGCTTTCTGCAGGTCTTCGGACAGGGACTGGATTTCTTTTTGCAGGGTTGCTTCGTCCTGTTCGGCCTGCGCAATTTCTTCCCGGAATCCGGTACTGCGCTGCTCATTGGTCTTCTGTTCTTCCAACAGGTCGGACAGGGCGTCCGCCACGCTGGTATATTGTCCCTCCGTCAGTGTAAAGGCACTTTCGGCGTGTACTTTTTCTTCATTGGCCGTAATTAAATCTGCGGCCGTGGCTTCCTTTTCGGCCAGGGCCTTGGAAGCCTCTTCAGCGGCCTGGCGGTATTGCTGCTCTGCCGCGGTCTGCTTCTGTTGCAGGTCGGCCAAAGCCGCTTTCAGCCGTTCTGTTTCCCCACTGCGGGACAACATTCCGGCGTTACGGACGCGGGAACCGCCGGTCATGGAACCGCCGGCATTAATCAGCTGTCCGTCTAAGGTTACAATCCGGAACCGGTTCTTATACTTCCGGCCCATGGCAATGGCACTGTCCATGTCTTCCGCCACAACGGTGCGGCACAGCTGCGCCCGGATAATTTCTGTATATTTGACGTCCGTCTTTACCAGGTTGGATGCCAGATCCACATACCCGTAACAGTCATCCAGACCGGATTCCTGTAATGGGTGACTGCGGATGGCGGAGATTGGTAAAAAGGTAGCACGGCCGCCTTTACTTTCCTTTAAAAAGGAGATGGCTTTTTTGGCGTCCGCTTCAGAGTCTACCACCACATTCTGAATGGCGGCACCCAGTGCCGTTTCCACGGCAAGGGCATACTGGTCCGAAACCGAGATTAACTGGGACAGCGGACCGTGAATACCGCGTAGCGTGCCACGCTTGGCTTCTCTTACTACGGCTTTTACGGAGCCCTGATACCCTTCCATGTTCTTTTCCATGTCTTCTAACAGACGAAGTTTATCTTCGGTCTGCTGGGTTTCCCGGCGGATGGTTTCCCATTCTGCCCGGCGGGTTTCCGCTTTTTCGGAGCGGGTTCTGGCCCGCAGTTCATATCCCTGAATGGCATTGGACAAGGCGGTTGCGGATTCTTCTGCAGCGGTCAGCCGTTGCTGCGCTGCGTCCCTGGCGGTGGAAAGCTCTTCCAGCAGGGAACGGCGCTCTTTTTCAGAGGCATCGGAATCGGCGGCCCGGGTAGTCAGTTCTTCCAGGCCGGCCTGGGCGGAGCTTTTCCGGATCCGGGTGGTAGCCAGCTGGTCCGACAAATCCTGGATTTTCCGGGAAAGTTCGGCACTCCGGTCTCCGTGTTTGGTATTTTCTGCCGCAAGCGCTTCTGACTTTTGTTTCAGCGCTTCCTGCTGTGCCTGCTTTTCTGCTTCCTGCCGGGTCAGTTCTTCCACGGCAGCGCGCAGTGCCTGTACGGTCTGTTCTACTTCGTCCCGTTCGGAGGCCGCAGCTTCCATGTCCCGGCGTACCCGCTCTACGGACTGATTGTTTAACTGAATGGTGTTTTCATGAACGGCAATTTTGGAGTGTAAATCGGCCGCTTTTTCTTCCTGCGTACCCAAAGAATTGCGAATTTCTTCAATTTGCAGGGTCAGTGCCCGAGAACGGTCCAGTGCAGATTCAATTTTTTCTTCAATCTGCGTTAGTGCCGCTTCGGCTTCATTGTACTGATGGGAGGCCAGGTCCACTTTGTGTTCCTGCTCCTTCAGTTTGCCTTTTAAATGATCAATGTTGTATAACCACAGGCTGATTTCCACCTGCTTTTTTTCTTCTGCCAGCAGCAGGAATTTCTGGGCCTTTTCACTTTGGGTCTTTAACGGACCTACCCGGGATTCCAGTTCAGTCAGAATGTCCCGCAGGCGCACCAGGTTGTCTTCCGCCTGGCTTAAGCGGCGAAGGGCATCCGTGCGGCGGTAACGGAAATGGGAAATACCGGCGGCCTCTTCCAGCATGTCTCTGCGCTGGCTGGACTTGGCGGAAACCATGTCGGCAACCTTACCCTGGCTGACAATGGAGTATCCGTCCCGGCCAAGGCCCGTGTCCATGAACATTTCGTTGATGTCCCGCAGGCGAGCTGCTTCCCCATTAATTTTGTATTCACTTTCTCCGGAGCGATAATACCGTCTGGTAATGGACACTTCATCCGCGTCCTTCTTTAAAGAGCGGTCTTTATTGTCCAGACGCAGGGTAACCTCCGCATAGCCAAGGGCACGGCGGGAATCGGTTCCGCTGAAAATAACATCTTCCATCTTGGCGCCGCGCAGGTTTTTGGTGGACTGTTCCCCCAAAACCCAGCGGACCGCATCAGAGATGTTACTTTTGCCGGAGCCATTCGGTCCTACGACCGCCGTCATTCCCTTGTCAAACCGTAACACGGTCTTGTCAGGGAAGGACTTAAACCCCTGCATTTCCAGTGCTGTTAAAACCATGTGGTCCCCTACCTTTTTCCGAATCAAAGTGTTTGCTTATTATACCATATTATTAACCGTCCAAGCCCATCAATTCCAGGGCTTCTTTGGCGGCGGCCTGTTCGGCCTGCTTCTTACTGCGGCCGGTGCCTTTGCCGATGACATTGGAATTCAAATGGACTTCCGCATGAAAGCGTTTATCGTGGTCCGGACCGGTCTCCCCAACGTGAACGTAGGTCAACTGTTCTTCCGGATTTTTCTGGATAATTTCCTGCAGCATGGTCTTGTAATCCTTAAAGGAGACCGTGTGCGTATCCACGGCGGTCTGCACGAAGCGCAGGACAAAGGTCCGCGCCGGTTCCAGTCCGCCGTCTAAGTAAATACTGGCAATGACAGCCTCAAAGGCATCGGCCAGAATAGACGCGCGGTCCCGGCCGCCGCTTTTCAGTTCCCCTTTTCCAAGGAGCAAATAATCTCCTAAATCCAGCTGTCTGGAAAAGGCCTGCAGGGATTCTTCGCAAACGGTGGAAGCCCGCAGCTTGCTCAGGCGCCCTTCCGGCATATCCCGGTAATTATGGAAGAAGGAATCTGCGGTAATGAAGCCAAGGACGGAGTCCCCAAGGAATTCCAGCCGTTCATTGTATTTGCAGTTCCGGCCTTTTTCGTTGGCGTAGGAAGAGTGGGTCAGCGCCGTGTCCAGAAGGTCCAGGTCCTGATAGGTATACCCTAAATTCTGCTCAAAGCGATGCAGCTCTTCTACTCTGCTTTCGCTGATTTCCTTATTCATGATCGGCTTCCTCCGCATCCCGCTTCGGCAGGTTGTCGGCAATGGCCTGGATGGCGCCGGATTCCGCATAGGAAATGGCCTGACGAATGGCATTTTTGAAGGTTTCTGCCTTGGAAGAGCCATGAGCTTTAATGACCGGCTTCTGTACGCCAATCAGCGGAGCACCGCCGACCGCGTTGTAATCCAGTTTGCCCTTTAATTCGCCAACGCCGCTTTTTACGCCAAGATAGGACAGCTTGGACAGCGTGTTTTTCATGAAAATGTTCTTGATGTTTTTCAGTAACATCATGGCAACGCCTTCATAGGTTTTCAGGAAGATGTTACCGGTAAAGCCGTCGGCAACCACAACGTCTACGCCGCCGAACGGGATGTCCCGTACTTCGGCATTGCCAATGAAGTTATATTCCGTGGCATTTTTCATAATCTGGTAGGCTTCTACCTGCAAATCAGTCCCTTTGTTGGGTTCTGCACCAATGTTGGCAAGGCCGACCCGTGGGTTGGCAATGCCCATGACTTTTTCCATGTAAATGCTGCCCATCATGGCAAACTGATGCAATGCGTCCGGCGTAACCTTGGTGTTGCCGCCGCCGTCAATCATCATGAAATTGCCTTCGTTGTGCGGCATAATAACGCCCAGTGCCGGCTTGGCACCCTTAATGCGTTTCAGGAACAAGGTGGCTCCAACCACTACCGCTCCGGTGGACCCGGCGCTGACAACGGCGTCTCCTTCTCCGTCCTTCAGGGCACGAAGGGCCACGGCTAAAGAGCTGTTCTTGTACTGATGCCGGATTTTCATAGGATCTTCTTCTACCGGAATAAATCCGTCCGCATCCTTAATTTCCACGCCACTGATGTCGAGATTATTTTCAGCGGCGCAGGCCTGAATAGCCTCTTTGTCACCGCAGAAGAGAATATCCACACCAAAAGCGTCTCTGGCTTCCAAAGAACCCTTCAGAATTTCCAACGGAGCGTTGTCTCCGCCGAATGCGTCTACAATGATTTTCATTCTCTTACACCTCCTGTAAGGTATCAAAATAAGCAAGAGAGCGGGCGGCATACTGGCCGTACCGTTCTTTCTTCTGTCTTGGCGGATTTTCCAGCGGGGGCAGAACGCCGAAGTTGGCGCCCATCGGCTGGAAATCCGTAACTGCCGGGTTGCTGATATAGGCGCTAAGAGCGCCCATCATAGTGTAATCCGGCAGTATAAAGGCTTCTTTCTGTTGCAAAAAGCGGACCGCATTGATGCCGGCCAGGATGCCGGACATGGCGGATTCCATATAGCCTTCCACACCGGTAATCTGTCCGGCAAAGAAGAGGCCTTTTTGTGTACGGAACTGGAAATCCGGTCCCAACAGCTGGGGGGATTGTAAATACGTATTGCGGTGCATAACGCCGTATCGCAAAAATTCTGCCGTTTCCAATCCCGGAATCATGGAAAAGACCCGTTTCTGTTCCCCGAACTTCAGGTTGGTCTGGAAGCCAACCAGATTATACATGCTGCCCTCTTTGGTTTCTTTCCGAAGCTGCAAAACAGCCCAGGGCCGGTGTCCGGTCCGCGGATCCCGCAGACCGACGGGTTTTAAAGGGCCGAATCGCATAGTATCCGGGCCACGGGAGGCCATGACTTCAATGGGCATGCAGCCTTCATAAACGTCCTTGCGCTTGTCAAAGGAATGCAGCGGTGCACTTTCAGCGGTAATTAACGCCTGGTAAAAGGCTTCGTACTCCTCTTTGTTCATGGGGCAGTTCAGGTAGTCTTCGTCTCCGCCCCGGTCATATCTGGACTGGGCAAAAGCCTTGGTGCGGTCTATGCTGTCCCCGCTGACAATGGGGGCAACGGCATCATAAAAATGCAGGCCTTCCCCGCAAAGCGCCTGAATGTCCTTGGAAAGGGCTTCCGAAGCCAGAGGGCCGGCGGCTACAATAACCACGTCTGCGTCCACACCCGGCTTTGGCAGGGAAGTAACCTCTTCCCGATGCACAACAATGTTTGGCTCTACCAGAATTTTTTCGGTTACCAGTTCCGAAAACTGGTCACGGTTAACAGACAGGGATCCACCTGCCGGAACGGCGGTGGCCTTAGCGCAGGACACACAAAGAGACTGCAGGCGGCTCATTTCTTCCTTCATCAGCCCGGCCGCGCTTTCCACGCGGGCGGCTTTGAAGGAATTGGAGCAAATGAGCTCCGCAAAGGTCTCTTTCTGATGGGCCGGAGAAAATTTGACCGGCTTCATTTCATACAGATGCGTTTCCACTCCGGCCCGGGCCAGCTGCATGGCAGCCTCCGTTCCGGCAAATCCCGCTCCTATGACAATGGCTTTATTCTGCGCTGTCGGTTTCCGCGTCTGCATTCTTTGTCTTCCTCTTTCTTTGTACGGCCTGTTCATAGCCGCAGCCTTCTTTCAGGCAAACCAGTCTGCCTTTCTGTTTGAACAGACTGGAGCCGCATTGCGGACATTTCTCTTCCGTTGGAACATCCCAGGTGCTGAAATCACAGTTTGGATAATTGTTGCACCCGTAGAAAACATATCCCTTCCGGGACTTTCTTTGAATGACTTTTCCGCCGCACTTCGGGCAGGTGGCTGCCGTTTCTACAATCAGCGGCTTGGTGTTCTTACATTCCGGGTAACCCGGGCAGGCCAAGAACCGTCCGTAACGGCCGGTCTTGATGACCATCATGCGGCCGCACTTTTCACACGGAATATCGGTTTTGTCCGATTCCAGTTCAATCTTCTGTCCGTCCATATCCACTTTGGCCTTTTTCAGCGTGGCTTCCAGATCATCATAAAAGCTTTGCAGCAATTCAATGTATTCGGCTTTGCCATCTGCAATTTCGTCCAAAGAGGCTTCCATGGAAGCGGTAAATTTGGTGTTTACAAATTTGGGGAATTCTTTTTCCAAAAGCTTGGTTACGGCCTGACCCAGTTCCGTGGGTTTCAGGGTTTTGCCATCCCGTACAATGTATTCCCGGCTTAAAACCGTGGAAATAATGGAGGCATAGGTAGACGGACGGCCAATGCCGTTTTCTTCCAGTGCCTTAACCAGGGAAGCTTCGGTGTAACGGGCCGGCGGCTGTGTGAAGTGCTGGTTTCCCAGTAATTCCTTCGGCTTTACCTGGTCTCCTACCTTTAAGTCAGGCAGAACGGAGCCGGCTTTTTCTTCGTCCAGGTCATACAGGCGGGTAAAACCGTCAAACTTAACGCTGTATCCGCTGGCAGAAAACAGGCAGAACCCTTCGGTTCCATCTTTTTCCGATTTAATTTCCACTTTCAGGGTGTTCTGCACGCAGACCGCCATCATGCAGGCTAAGAAGCGCTGCCAGATCAGCTTATACAGCTTGTACTGATCCGAAGTCAGGGAACCTCTGACGTCATCCGGCGTCAGGGTAATGTCTGTTGGTCGAATGGCTTCATGGGCATCCTGTGCGTTGTTCCGGGACTTGAAATACCGCGGCTTTTCCGGCAGATATTCCGGGCCGTAAGTAGATTTAATATAGTCTGCGGCAGCGGCACGGGCTTCTTCGGAAATCCGGAGGGAGTCCGTTCTCATGTAAGTAATTAAACCAATCTGCTTGCCCTGGATGTTAACGCCTTCATACAGTTCCTGTGCCACTTTCATGGTACGGCGTGTCTGGAAGTTCAGACGACGGGAGGCATCCTGCTGCAGGGTGGAAGTAATGAACGGCGGTGCCGGTTGCTTCCGACGGGTTCCTTTTTTAACGGTGTCCACTTTAAAGGTGGCGCCGTCCAGCCGTGCCAGGTAGGCATCCGACTGTTCTTTATCCTTAATTTCTACTTTTCCCTTTTCATCCGAGGTCAGGGCCGCAGCAAAGGCTTTCCGGCTGGCCGGTGGCGTAAACTTGGCGTCAATGCTCCAGTATTCTTCCGGTTTGAATGCATTAATTTTTTCTTCCCGGTCAACAATCAGGCGAAGGGCTACGGACTGTACCCGTCCGGCAGACAAACCACGGCGGATTTTCTGGGAAACAAACGGGCTGATCCGGTAACCAACCAGCCGGTCCAGAATCCGTCTGGCCTGCTGGGCGTTGACCAGATCCATGTCAATGGTATGCGGGTTCTTCATGCCCTCTTCAATTCCGGTTTTGGTAATTTCATTGAAGGTAACCCGGTTGGTTTCCTTTGGGTCCAGGTCAAGGAGGGTGGCAAGGTGCCAGGAAATGGCCTCCCCTTCCCGGTCAGGGTCCGTTGCAAGGTAAACCTTGTCATGCGTGGCGGCGGCTTCTTTCAGCTCTTTTACCAGCTTTTCCTTTCCCTTAATAACGGCATACTTCGGCTCAAAGTTGTTTTTAACATCAACATTCAGCTTGGCAGCCGGAAGGTCCCGTACATGACCCATGGAGGCCACTACGTCATAATCCTTACCCAGGATAGACTGAATGGTCTTGGTCTTGGTCGGTGACTCTACAATAATCAGATTTGACATGTTTTAACCATCCTGTTTCAAAGTATAGTTTCTGTCGGACTGCAGTTGCAGGTAGCCCAAAAGCTCCAGCTCCGTTAGGGCGCCGAGCAGGCGATTCACCGGCAACGCGGTCTTGGTTAGCAAGGTTTCTATGCTGAGCGGGCGTCCGGCAAAGCAGTCATACACTGCTTCGGCATCTGCCGTAACCGGGTCCGTTAGTTCCTTTTTTTGTTCCTTTTCTTTGGCGAGGTACGCCTCTTCAATCTGCGGGGTTTTCAAATTGGGAAGAGCACTCCAGTTTTCCTGCTGCACCACATTTTGCAGCAAAAGGGGAAGCTGTTCTTCCGGAATCTGAATGTGACTGCCATAGGATGCCTGCAGCTGTGCAATTACATCCATGGGACAGTTGACACACGTGGCGCCGTCTGCCAGCAAATCTTCGGCACCGGCATAGGCGGAACCAAGGGCCTGGCCGGGGACCGCCATGACCTCACGGTCATACAGGCCGGCGTCCCGTGCGGTTAACAAAGAGCCGCTTTTCCTACCTGCTTCCACCACTAAGGTGCCAACGGTCATGCCGGCAATAATGCGGTTTCGGTTGGGGAAGGTACCCTTGTGGGGCTCTTCCTGCGGGTTGGTTTCAGAAAGCAGGAGACCGTTTGCGGCAATTACCTTACGTAAATCCTTATTGGATTGCAGGTAATGGGATAAGAAGCCGCCGCCAAGAACCGCTACGGTTGGCGCGCCGGCCGCCAATGCGCCCAAATGCGCTGCGGAGTCTATGCCCAGTGCCCCGCCGCTGCAAATAACAAAGTTACAGGCGGAAAGGCGTTCTGCCAATAACGAAGCTGCATGCTTGCTGCGGAGACCCGGTTTCCTGGTGCCTACAATAGCAAAAGGCAGGCGTTGTTGCAAGACCGAGGTATTTCCTTTGGCATATAACAGGACCGGATAATCCCGGATTTCCCGCAGCAGCGGCGGGTATTCCGGATCTTCCGGGGTCAGGAGATCTATGCCTTCTCCGGCACAAAGTTCCAGCTGCCGGTAGCTTTCGGCAAGCGGAAGGTGGTCCATTCGTTCCAGCGTGCCCGGAGAAAACAGGCCGCTGGATGCTCTTGCCGGATCCTCATAGATTTCCTGCGGCCCGGCAAAAAAGCGAAAAATGTCTGCAGAGTTGGGTCTGGCAGGCAGACAATCATGGAGCCAGATCCAGTAATTCAGTTGTTTCATTCGGTTTCACCATTTCCCACATCAGGATGGAGGCTGCCGCCCCCGCATTCAGTGACTCCGCTCTGCCGGCCATAGGTATGGTAACCGGGTGTTGACAACACTGGAGCGTTTCTTCGGTGATCCCGTTGGCTTCGTTGCCGACAACGCAAAGGACACCGCCGCTGAAGTCTGCGGCCGTAACAGGGATTGCGTCTGTCCGCGGTGTGGAAGCATACGTCTTTAACCCAAGACTTGCTGCGGTCAGGATTGTTTTTGTTACCTCTGTGGTTTGGTAAACGGGCAGTCTAAGCAAGGCGCCCATGGAGGCGCGCAGTGCTTTCGGACTATATCTGTCACAGCCGCCGGAAACCAGAAGGCCGGTTAGGCCAAGGGCTTCCGCCGTGCGGCTGATGGCACCCAGGTTGGCCGGATCCTGTACATTTTCCAGTAACAGGTATTTTCCGGTCTTAGACAGGGGTTCTTCTTTTTGCTCCGGTATCCGGACAACACAGTACACGCCCTGGCTGTGGCTGGTGTCAGACAGCTTGGCTGCCACTGCCTCCGTAACCAGATAAGACGCTGCACTGTGCGCCTGCAGGGACGCTATTTCCGTGCCATTTCTGTCGGCGGCTTTTTCCGTAAAATACAGTTCTTCCGCCTGCAGCCCGGAGCGAAGCAGATCCAGGCAAAGCCGCAGCCCTTCCAGCACAAACAGTCCGGCTTTTTCCCGGGCTCCGGCAGAAGCGTTCAGCTTGACAACCTGTTTAATTTTCGGGTTGGAAACACTGGAAATGACGTCCATTTACTTGACCCCTTATAAAGTAAAAAGCACGCCCGCGTACGCGCGCGGACGTGTAAGTTATGTTCTTATTTCAGCGCGGCTTTGGCCTGCTCTGTCAGAGCGGTGAAAGCAGCCGGATCAGAAATGGCAATTTCGGAAAGCATCTTTCTGTTCAGGTCAATGCCGGCCTTCTTCAGTCCGTTCATGAAGGTGGAGTAGTTCATGCCGTTGGCTTTGCAACCGGCAGAAATTCTGGAAATCCACAGACGACGGAAGTCACGCTTCTTCTGCTTGCGGCCGATGTAAGCATACTGGCCGGATTTCATAACTGCTTCTTTTGCAGTCTTGAACAGTTTGGACTTGGAGCCGTAGTAGCCCTTTGCCATTTTTAATGTTTTATTTCTTCTCTTGCGAGTCATCATTGCGCCCTTAACACGAGCCATAGTTGTTTACCTCCAATAATTCGTTGTCATGCAGCTTTGGCTGCAGGGTTCTTCTTATTTATAAGGAACCATCTGCTTGATAGCCTTCTGGTTGGTCTTGTCGGCAACCTGCTGCTGGCGCAGAGTTCTCTTTCTCTTGGTGTTCTTCTTGGTAAGAATGTGGGATTTGTTGGCATGAGCCATCTTCGGCTTGCCGTTTGCGGACATCTTAAAACGTTTCTTAGCTCCGCTGTGAGTCTTAATCTTCGGCATGGGTTTCTTCCTCCTTAATTATTCCTGAGCTGCATTGGAATCTGCTTTTGGCTGCGGCTTCTGCTTTTTGGGTGGTTTTGCGGTTTTTGCCGCAAGGAACATCAGCATTTGACGACCTTCCAGCTTAGCGGCCTTTTCCACGGTGGCATACTCAGAGCAAACTTCTGCAAATTTTTCCATGGTAACCTTACCGGCTTCCGGATGTGCCATTTCACGGCCCCGGAAACGAATGGAAACCTTTACTTTGTTGCCGGCCTTTAAAAATTTAATGGCCTGATTTGCTTTGGTGTCAAAGTCGTGTTTGTCAATTTTCAGGGAAAGACGAACTTCCTTGATTTCAACAGTGTGCTGGTTTTTCTTGGCCTCTTTTTCCCGCTTTGACTGTTCAAAACGGTACTTGCCATAGTCCATGATTTTGCACACAGGCGGCTTGGCCTGTGGGGCAACCTTAACCAAGTCCAGGTTTTTCTGTTCAGCCAGATGAAGAGCGTCTCTGGAAGACATAATGCCCAGCTGCTCTCCGTCAGCGGAAATAACGCGGACTTCCCGATCCCGGATCTGTTCGTTTACCTGTGTCATGTCTTTGTTGCTAATGTTCAAGCACCTCCAATGCGTGATAATAAACGAAAACACGGACAGAAAATAATCCCGTCCGTGCAATACTCTTTTGGAATATTGACCTGCGAAAGACGAAACCTGGCAGGTGAGAACGGTTCTGTTCTGCTTTGTTGTGCTACTAATTTAACACTGCTCTTCCCCGTTGTCAAGCTAAAACAGGCGGCTTTTTGAGGAAGTCCAGTTCATTTCATCTGCCACCAGCAGGGCACGGCACGGTGCCGCTTCCAAACCGTCCCATTTGACCGGCTGTGCAAACAGGAAAAACTCTCCGTCCCGCTCCACTTTGGACAAATCCAGGCCCTCCAGGAGAACGGCGCCCTGCGCCATTAAATCCCGGTACGGAGACAGATTGGTGGCACCGTCTCCAAGAAATCCTTCAAAACCAATCAGCTGGTAGCCGATGGCGGCAATATCTTCGGCTGCTCCGGCAAAGAAGGAAAGCGGTTCCCCGTTTTCCGTACGCAGGATCAGCCGACGGGCGCTCCATGGAAAATAATTTTCCACTACCTCGCCGGTAACGATGGGGGACGGCACGGTCAGCACCGTAACCGGGCCAACGGTCTTTGCCAAAGACAGGGACTCCGTGGAAAGGTCGTCTGCGTCGTCCTGGCCAAAGACGTACGCGGGCGTCAGGATGTGCGTTCCCATCTGGCAGGAGGCATACACGGCGCTTTGATTGTATTCGTCTCCATATGCCAGGCGATGCAGCTTTTGAATTTTTGGTTCCGGCTCTGTCGGTTTTCTTGCAGCGGTAAATCCTTCTTTGGAAATGTCTATGATCTTCATGCGGAAGCCCCTCCTTTCAGGAATGCGGCTGTCAACAGATTCTGATAGATGCCATTAATAATGTTTTTATACATATTATTGTAAGAGCTGCTTTGCTTGGGCAGGTCCTTCAGGAAATATTCCACCAGTGCGGTAGCGGTTTCTTCCTTGTCATAGGCGGCAATGTCCTTTTGGTCCGGGGCGGCAACGGTGGTGGCGCTGCCTTCCGTTACGGTCAGGTTGAACACCAGGGATCCAAGGGTTTCCGAATTCAGGCTGGCACCTAAGGCAACGCTGCCGTCCTTGTTTTCTGAGGATACCAGCTCCAGCGCTACACCGCCCTGGTCTTCATTGCCGGGCAGGACAAAGTTGTCAGCGGTAATCCGGCCCAGGAGTTTTCCGTCTTCCCACTCCAGATTGGAATAGGTAATGGTGATTTCCGTCTTGCCCAGCTGCAGATGGGCCGTGCCGCTGTTGTCTTTGTCCGCCGACGGCGTAACGGAAGCCTGCAGTAAGTCCGAACTGCCGACCCGGACCAGCAGGGCCATTCCGCCCTCTGTGGCAGAGCGAATCCCGCTGACCATAAGGTCTTCTACATTGCTCTGCGCCATGCAGGTCATGCCGACTGCTTCGTTTTTCCGGTTTACGTAAAACTCCAGGGATACTTTCTGGGTTTCGGTTTTTTCTAAAACAGACTGTGCCAGACTCCGCAGGGTTTCTACCAGTGCTTCATACTCATCTTCTGACAGCTGTTCGGTTTTACTTTGCGTTTTGTTAATGGCGGTTCTAAGTTTGCTGTCTTCCTTTAAGGTGTTGCAGGTTACGTTAATCCACTGTTCCAAAGTGGCCGCATCTATCAGAATATGACAGCGTGTGCCCGTTACGGTTTTGTCTTCCACCTGTAGTTCCATGTTCTTGGAAACGCCATAGGAAATATCCTTGTTTACGGATTGGTATCCGGTCTTTACCGCCTTCAGGAAGCGGCGCTTTACCGTGGAATCTGCTTTCGCATAGATTTTGTTTAACTGGTCCTTCTTATTACTCTGGCTTGCCTCTTTGACCTGCATCCAGCCGGTTTCCAGGTTGGCAATGTTCAGATAGGCGGACGCCCCCAGGTCTTTCCGTTGCACGGAAAGGACGGAGCCGTCCGGGTCTGTCCAATCCACGGACCACTGGGAATTGCCGTCTTTCCGGTTATATTCCAGATTCAACCGGGTGGATGCCAGGTAAGAGGCAAAGCCTGCGCCGGCGCGCTCGCCGCCCAGCTCATTCTGGCCATAGGTGGTCAGGTTGGCGGTTACCCCGCCCGTGGCCTGATAGGAACCATCTTTCCCAAGGAACTCCTGTAGGTCTTCTGTTTCTTCCAGCATTTCTGAAAGGGCCTTAGCCGTTACATACTCCGTGTACGCCTTGTCCGTAGTCAACAGAAGGAACAGGCCACGCGGGCAGACCGCCAACACCAGGGCCAGCACCAACAGCAGGGCTACCGCCGCGCCGCCGGCCCCCAGGCGCCGCTTTGCTTTTTTAGAGAACCGCGCCGTAAAGCCGGTTTTTACATAAGCCATTTTGTTCCCTCCTTTTTCTTTGGCAAGGTTTCTTTGCCTTATTATAACATCTTCCGGAGTATCCTCAAAACGGCAGACAAAAAGCTCCCTTCCGAAGCGGATCCGGATGGATCAGTTCGGAAGGGAGCACAGCGGTGCCGATAACGTCTCCTTAGGAGACCCGGTTGCAACGAACGGTTACTCTGGTCTTTCCGCCAGGGGTGCAGGTAAAGAGCGTAAGTCCCCAGTCTCCGCTCTTCATTTCCTCCACCTGTTCCGGTTGCAACGTTTCTAAAGTTGCTACTTCATACGTATAAACGTTCCCTTCAACATCCGTGAAGTAGATTTTGGCTCCGCTTGTTAAATTTTTCAAACCGCTGAAATGGCTACGGTAATTATGGGCTGCAATTACCATATTGTCGGCGTACACCGTTCCGGCATACCGGCAGGGTGCAATCTTTAACTTGGCGTAGCTCCAGTCTTCCATAATGGGAAGCTTTAGCCCCAGCGCCGGAATTTCCAAAATTCCAATATATTTGTTGCTGCCACCGCTCCGGTCTTTCATGGTAATGGTCGGCATGGTGCGGTCGGGGTCATCCGTCGGCATGCCGGTTTCTTCTTCGGCGTTTTCTGTAATCTGCTCCTGCAGTTCCGAAGCAATCTCTTCCGACTGCTTTCCTGCACGATTGGATTCCCAGATAAAATATCCTCCCAGGCAAAGGGCAATTCCCACAAGAATTACACCCACCCAGATTAAAATCATTCCTTTTTTAGGCTTCTTCATCATTTTTCCTATAACGTAACGTTCCGGCAATCAGGAACACCATGCCGCTTCCGGCCAGACCGGAAACCAGAGTCCAATTCTGTCCGGTTCTTGGTAAAACATTTTTAACCGTCTTTTTCAGGTTGGTGGTCTTCTTCTCCGTTGGTGTTACAACTTCCTTCTTGGTGTAGCAAATCTTAAAGATTAAATATCCCTTATCATTTATGTCCGTTTTTACTTCTACCGTATATCCCTCAGGCACTTCTGGCTTAATAGATATATCTTTCTTAAAGCCTTCCTCATCCAGTTCAGCTGTCCAATTTTCGTCTTCCCGAATGGTAATCTTTTTATAAAGTTTCTCTTCTTTATAAACGTCTACATTCAGTTCTTCTGGGAAATCATCATCGTCATATACAGGTCTAAATCCACAATAGAACCGCATTTCCCGGAAAAAGCCCTCATAAGTTACTTTTTTTATGTTTGCGTCTACCTGCTTAGACCAGTTTATAGATTCGTCTTCATTCCATCCAGGCAAAGACAGCAGGGTGGCAACCGGTGCATACACCTGATTGTCTTCGGTAACCACTTCATCGCCCATGATCAGATAGGCGCCTGCAGAAAGACCGGTAAAGGTCACATTTCCGTTTTCATCCGTGTCTTTCACGTCATCCGGATTGATGCCGGTGTACACATAATTTTCCAGAGTGGATGGTGCCGACTCGCTGGTCAGATCTATCGATGATTCACCAGACTTTGACAATGCAGTAGCAAACTCTCCTACCAGCGTGTAGGTGTCGTCCCCGTTGTAATCTGCCACATGGTACAGAGAAAACGTGGTGGGATAGTCAAAGGACACGGTAATGCTTCCCTTGGCGTCCGCTGCCATGGCAAAAACAGACGGGCAAAGAACAGCAAAGACCAGCATAGCGGTGCAAATTACACGGCCCAGTTTACGTTTCAATTTCACTGTTGTTCCCCTTCTTTCTGTGCTTCTTCCGCCGCTTCTGCTTCCCGGTTTTTTGGCGGTCCGGTTGCTGCGGCAGGACCAAAGAGGCAAAATCCTCTTCTTCTATTCCATGCATGGTATGGCTGATGGCCTCATGGAATACTTTGTTCTGTTTCTTCTTCTTTTGCGTGTTAACAATGACATAAATCAGCAGGCCAAGCAGCAAGGGTGCTGCTACCAGTGGGGCCATCATCTCCGGCTCCATCTGGATTCCGTCGGCCGGAACCGAAGAGCCGTCTAACACGTTGCTAATCCGGTGTCCTCTTACTAGCAGCCGGTGGGTATTAATGCCATACGGCGTACAGGTAACCAAGGTCACGTAATCTTTGCCGTCTTCAATGCCAAGGTTGGTTAAGTCTTCCGGTTCTACAATCAGAATCTGATCCACTTCATAAGTCAGGGTTTCATTCAGCACGTGAATGACAAAGGTGTCCCCTTCGGTCAGCTTATCCAGCTTGGTAAACAGCTTGGCGGACGGCAGCCCGCGGTGTCCGGAAATAACCGCGTGGGTGCTTTCTCCACCCACCGGCAAGGATGACCACTCTAAGTGACCTACTCCGCGTTCCAGAACTTCGTCTGAGGTACCGTGATAAATCGGCAAAGACACATTCAGCTTCTCAATTTCCACGTATCCCATAACACCCATACCTGCCAGATTCAGCAGGCTGCGGTATTCTTCTTCCTGCTCCGCCGTTAAGTTTGCCATCCCTTTTTGGGCCGCTAACGTGGCATTGTACGCACGGGCAGATTCCAGCTCTTTTGTGTAATCCTCTGCACTCATCTTCCCCAACGCCTCTTCATAGGCGGAAATAACACGGGAAGAGTGAAAAGAATTCACGTAGTTACTGACACTGGGATACAGTATCAAGCAGAGTCCCACAAGAAAGACAACGGTTAGCAGAACCACTGTCCAATTCTTTTTCCACCAGCTCATAGGGCTCTCCTTGCTACCGTATCGGCTCCGGCCCTGCAGGGGGTTGGGCCGGAGCCTCCGGTCATAAATTCTTCGTCAGATCTTCAAAAGAGATCTATTCCTTAGCGTTTCTTAGTGTTGCTTAGTGTTCCTTAGAAACTCTGTATTTGGTTACCAGCAGGACACCGGCTCCAATTACCAGGATTCCGCCAAGAACATACAGAAGTACGGTACCGGTACCACCGGTTGTCGGCAGTTCTGCACCGGACTTGTTTTCTACCTTAGCTGTCAGGGTACCAGTAGAAACTTCACCTGTGAACAGGTCTCCACCGGCCAGAGACGTCAGAACGGTTGTCCGTTCTTCTGCTTCCCAAATAGATTTGTGTTCTGCGGTAACGGTAAATTCGGTATCTTCAATGGCGTTGTATCCATCCGGAGGAGTAGTTTCCTTCAGAACATAGGTACCGTCATCAATACCAACGGCCGTAAATACGGTTCCGTCTGCATTCTTGGTCAGTTCAATCTTCTTTTCAGAACCGTCTGCCATCTTCTTATAAAGCTCAAATTCTGCGCCCGGCAGAGCGTTACCTGCGGTGTCTACCTTGTTAACTACTACGTTGTAGGTGAAAACAATAACCTTGTCATGTTCGGTCTCATTGGTATCCTTCGGATATTCTTCGTCCTCTGGAGAAGTGGTATCCTGCGGGTTAGCGGAGTATTCCAGCCAGGCTTCGTTTACTTCGCCATAGCTTCCGTTATGAGCGGATTCATTCAGCTTTGCGGTGTAATAAACATTTACCTTGTCATTTGCTGATGCATACGGTTTCAGATCCTTGATGATAACGTTCATCTTGTTTCCGTCAGTTGTTACTTTATAGGCATCTTCCGGAAGAACGGTACCGTTTACATAAACGTTTTCAATTTCTTCAAAGGTCAGTCCCTGTTCCATTACGTCGTGGAAAGCATAGTAATAATGAGCATACTTCGTAATGTCTTCCGGCACGGTTCCCTGCAGCCGCATGGGAACGGAGTCACCGATGTCATAGTCTGCGGAATCCTGCCAGCCGGATTCATCGTATTTCACCATTTCGCCGCTCAGGGTTTCCTTGCTGTCGTTTACGTCATAAATCTTCTTGTTGAAGTTCGGTGCCGTATTGGACTTCGGGGAAAGAACCACGTCTGCGCCTACTACTTTAACAATAATGTCAGAGTAAGATTCGCCTTTGTTCAGTGTGGTAACGTCCTTGGCAATATAGTAGCCGGACGGAACGGAGGCGGAATTACCACTGCTTACCGTGGCAACCGGAGTGCTGCTGTAATTTACATATGCAGCGGCCTCTTTTGCTTCTTTGTCAAGCAGCGCTTCTGCTGCTGCTTCAGCGGAATCGGCAGCGCTTGTGTTAGCGTTCTGGCCCCACTTAACGTTCGTCAGTTTGTTGTTGCTTACATCGCCGGTAAAAACCTGATACAGTTCAAACGTGTGCGTACTTTCTGTACTTACGGTTGCAGTACTTGCTGCAAAACCCGGAATGCAGAGCATTGCTAATAAAGCCATGGAAAGCATTGCGGTAATCATTCGTTTCGTGAAGGTTTTCATAGTCATTTCCTTTCTGTGTATTATCTCAAACCTCTTATTTCTACTAACTTCTTCCCTGGCGGGGGACGGAAACAGGTAGTTCTTTATACGAACCCCTCCTTCCGTTTACGAAGCTTTCGCAACATAAGAAGTGCGGATCCACCCATCAGCAGCAATCCTGCTGCCAGGTAACCAAAGAGTCCGCTTCCGCCGGTATGCGGCAGGACATATTCTTTGGCGGTTTCCGTGTTGGTAATGGTTACTTTCGTATACCCTAAGGTATCCGTGTACTGCTGCGTTGCCGCATAAGTAGCTTCGTAGCCATTTACCCCGGTTTCCTGTACGTAGTAGTACAGGGTCTGTCCATTTTCCGTCAGCGGAAGCTGGTCAATCAGCAAAATCCACTGTTTGGCATCGCCACTTACGGTGAAGTCTCCTTCTACCTTCGTGGCCTGCGCTGCAATATCTCCGTTCACATCCAGATTGCTCTGCGTGGACTTGTAAAGAGATACGGCAATGGACCCATTCTTGTCTGCGGAAACATCCGTGCCATTCCGGTCAATCCAGACCTTCTGAATCAGAACCTGTGCACTTGGCGCCTTCTGATTGGCGATGTAGAGATTTCCGCCCGAAAGTAATTCCTGACCACTGAAGTCATCCGGTTTTACTTTCGTTCCTCCGTTGTTAATGTAGAAGTACGTCTTCGGATTATCCGGCAGACTGTATCCACTTGGTGCCGCCGTTTCTTCTAAGTAATAAGCGGTATCATTGCTGATGTCCGGCAGGGAGATCTTGCCGCCATCTGCGGTGGTATACGATCCTTCCTTCACATAAGAGGATCCGTTGTATTTGTAAAGATCAAACTTGGCACCATCCAGCTTTACATTGGCATTGGTTTCGTCAATCTTGTAGATGGTGGCTCCGGTTGCCGTTACGGTGGCGGAGCTCTTTTGTGCGTAAATCTGACCTTTCCACTCTGTTGATTCCTGATCCGGTTTGGTTTTTCCGATTGCTACTGCATTGGTAATTTCAGCAGAATTGGAACCATACTGGGTTGCTACCAGCTTGTAGGTGTACTCCAGAATTACGTTTCCGCTGTAGTCAATGGTAAAGTCCATGTACTTCTTTACTTCACCATGCTCTTTCGTTCCGTTCGTTACTTCTTCCGAAGTGGTGTAAGAATACAGATAAGAGCTTAACGGAGTCTTTCCGTCTTCCTTGTAAACCTTTACGGAACTGGGAACCAGTTCAAAGTCTTTCCATAACCACCAGGTGTCAAACTTGAGCGTATCCCGAACGTAGTATTTTGTATCGCCGTCCGAAACATAATTGCTTGGATTTACCAAAATACGGTAGGTTACATATTCATCTACCTGGGTTCCGGATTTCTGCAAGCTTGCCTTGTCAAAGGAGCTGCCTCCGACAGAGGTAACGTTAACCAGATATCCAAGAACCAGATCCGGTGTTGCTTTCCTGGCCAGGCTGACCTTGTTTTCGTAATCCGTTGCTTCGGTTGGAATGCTGTCTTCATCCAAAGAAACAACCGTAATCAGGGTCTTATTCTGTCCCCGAATCTGTGCTACCAGATTTTTCGGAATGGTGATGGTTACTTTTCCGTCTTTCTTTTCGGTTTCTACCTCATAATCGGTTCCGTTGTAGTTGATGGTGGTCTTTCCTTTATCCAGATCTAAGTCGGTGTCCAAGAAGGTCAACTGCGTAAAGTCCGTTCCATCCGGAATTTCGTCGGTAATAATGACGTCTTCGTCTACATCGCTTGGGATGTTAATGGAATTCGTCCAGGTCAGCTTGTTTCCGTTCTTTTCCAGATCTTCCTTGGAGACTTCGTCCGGGTTGTTGTTATTCTCATCCGAAACCGGATTCTGATAACTATAATTTGCGCCAACACCGATGCCTTCATATCCGGTCAGGGCTACCTTACTGGTATAGGTTGCTTTGGATGTGGTCGGCTGCTCCGTTACGGTAGTCTGGTAAGCTACCGGCAGGGTTTCGCCTGCAGACAGCGCCTTGTTCATTCTTACCCGCAGTTTCTTAAACGTACCGGTTTGTCCTACGCTGCTGAGCGGAACACTGTTGCCATTGTCATCTACCGCATAGACGGTTCCGTCACTTCCCAGGGTATTGGAAAGCGCTGTCAAATTGGCTTTGGTAAAGACGTGGTTGGTGCCGTCCAGATCAATGGAGAATTCATATCCGGCAGCCGTAACACTGTTTCCGTTGTCATCTACACCGCCGCCGTTCAGGGTGGCATTCCAGTTTACCGTCCGGCTTCCGTCACTGTTCAAAGAGCTTTGCTTGTAAGCATTTTCTACCGGGTTAAAGCCCTGATAGGTTGCCGTTGGTGTTGCCTGATAGGTCACTCCGTTGTTAACCAGCGTTACCGCATTTTCATACGTTGCTTTTGCCAGGGTCAGGCTGACCGGCATATCATAAGCAATCCGGTAATAGTGCTCGTTGGCACTGGAATTAAACAAAATACCGGTAACGTATCCGTTTGCATCGGTTTGTACCGTGTAATCTCCGGAGGATTCATCTATGGTGTTCCAGTCCCGCTGTACCCGGAGGGCGGATTTCAGGACCTTTCCAAGATAACTGTCTGTTAACGTTGCTCCTGCAATGTTTAACTTGTCCGAGTTTACTTCAATAGTCCAGGTAACATTGGTGTTTCCGGCCGAACCGCTTGCCTTCAGGAATACACCGCCGTAAGTATAACGGCTTCCTGCACCTACACTCTTTTCTCCGGTAACCCCGGTCCACTTTGCAGTTACATTGGTGGAGGCGTAAGTTGCCTGGTTCTGTTCCACTGTCCCGGTAAATTCCGTGTTGTACGTAATTACGTAGCTTTGTCCGGCGGACAGGGCATCCAGCGTCAGCGGGAATGAAGAAGCGGTATAAGTACTTCCGTCCGGTTTCTGAATGGTAATCTGGCCGTTTATTTTCAGTTTGTCCAGATTATTGGTAACGGTAATGGCACTGTTGTTGGTTCCGGAATTGGAACGCAGTGTCAGGGCTATGGTTCCCTGATACCCATCTGTGGAAAGCACTTTTTCGCTGGCGGATAAATCAGAAGTTTCTGTCTCGCTCGGCTCCGTTACCGGCTTGGTAAAGACATAGCTGATGGAGCTGTTGAACTTCACGGTTTTTTCATCTGCGCTGTCACGTACCAGGGAGCCCTGGGACGTAAAGGCAATGTCACCGGTCAGCTGGCTACCGTTTACATTCTTGGTAACGTAGTCATTGTTGAAAGTAATGGTAATTAAACCACTCTGGGAAATAACATACGTTCCGGCCTGCGTTCCGTTGTCATACACATTTCCGGTTTCCTGCGCTTTAATCTGGAAGGGCAGCTGGTAGGAAATTTTGGTCTGGCTTGCCGAAAGCTTGTTGCCCGGTAATACATACCGGATATAGAACTTAATGGCGGTCCAGTCATCAATTTCATATTTCCCGGAGCTATTTGCATTCAACGTCTGATTGTTGACTTCCATGCTTACCTTGGTAATCATGTCCGTAAAATCAATGGCGGCGTCATTGCTTGCCGCGGAGAACAAACTTGCCAGAAGGGGTTGGCCCTCTTCTGCTTCATCAGCGTAGCACCCGCTGTTATGAGTGTGTTCTTCCTGCTGACATACCAGTTCCTGCGTTATGGTGTAACAGTCCGCCGTATGTTGATGGTCGGCGTCCTCCACTGTGCAGGACAAGGTAGCAACCTCCTGGTAGCACTCCTCCGTGTGTGTATGCTCTTCCAAACCACAGATTGTTTTGTTTTCCAGTGTGATTGCAGGCAGAATCAGCATATAGGTTGTTGCAAAAACAACGGCCACTGCTGCAACCATAAAGGCCTTCCAGAGCCTGGAACGTCTCTTTACCTGAGTAATCACGTCGGCCTTTTTGACGTGAGGTCTTGTTTTAGCCCGCAAAAAAAGACACACCCCTTTCCTAAAAATTTTTTCAGAACCGACATTCCTTTTGGGAGTGCAGTTCCAAGGTATACCGAGCCGCTGCTGTGCAGACCAGCGGCCCTGTACCCTTAAGTAATGTTTCCAAAGTCCGTTAGCGGCCAGACTCTGAAAATGATTTTTCCCACCAGCTGTTCTTCTGAAACACAGCCAATGGTTTTACTTCTGCTGTCAACCGAGGTGGCTCGGTGATCTCCCATGACGAAGATTTTTCCATCCGGTACCTGGTACGGTAGGATGAGGTCGCATTCACCGAAGGCGGTTTCGGTAAGATACGGTTCGTCTATGGGCTTTCCGTTTACGTAGACAACACCGTTTTCGTCCATGTCTACCCATTGCCCGGCGGTGGCAATGACCCGTTTTACCAGAATCTTGTTGTTGTAGTAAAACGAAACGATGTCTCCTTGCTGATACGTCTTGGTTTTAACGGAAACTACAATGTCTCCTTCCGTTAAGGTGGGGGTCATTGAAGTTCCGTAGATTTGCAAGACCGGAAGCACTAACGTTGCCACCAGAATGGCAATTGCGGCTACCGTAATCAGGGAAAAGACGGTGTTGCGAAATACTCTTCGGTATTTCTTTCTGTATCTTTCCCGGTCTCTTTCTTCCCGAAGGGAATCCAGATCCGGAAGGGTTACCGGGGTTACATTCATTTGGCGTCGTCCTTATACTCCGCCAAATACTGTTCATATAAATTCTGTTCTTCTTCGTTTGCCGGAGTTGCTGCCGGTGCGGAGTGGAAAAGGGAAAGCAAATCTTTCAAACCCTGATGTGCCTTGTAGAACTCTTCCATCTTGACGGTAACTTCGTCCCAGTATTTCTGGGCGTCCCGCTCTGCATTGTCCAGCTTTTCCCGACACTTTTCTTTGGTAACCTGCTCCAGTGCACTGCAGCGAAGCCGGGTTTCTGCCAACAGCCGGTTGGCTTCTTCCTGAATACCGGAAATCTTTTCGGCAGCCAGCGCTTCCTGTTCGTCATTCAGGCGCTTAATGTTGCTCAGATACTGATCAGCAGCTTCCTGTGCGGATTCAAACACCTTACTGACCTGCAATGCAGCTTCTGCCAGATTGCCCGGTTTAGACCCCTCGTAAGTGAAGGTCGGCTTTTCTGCCTTTTCCTTCCACTCTTCCACTTGTGCGGTCAGGTCTTCTACCTGTGCCTGTAGTGTTTCTGTCTGCTTCTTTTGCTGTTCCAGGGCGAGTTGGCTTTCTTCCAAATCCTTGCCCTGTGCAACCAAAAGTTCCAGCAGCTCCAGGCGATTTAATTTTCTTAGTTCTTTGTCGGTCATGGCGGCTTCCTCTAAAAAACAAAATAAAAAGCACCTAATAAAAATTAGGTGCACAAAAGCAAGATATTTGCATAGGTACACCGGGATCCGGTGTACACAGGGGACAGAAAAGAACACGAAGCACAAGCTGCATTCATGTCTATATGTCCAAACAAAGACACCGGCTGGGGGACAGGTGACAACGATTGGCAATTATCCGAATAAACAAGGCGTTCTTAGGGAACGTTTGTAGGGAACGGCGCCTTGTATAAGTAATGGTAATTATTTTACAGTCAAATAACAATTCTCATTTTTTACAAAATGAAAAAGAGCTCTTTAGGCGTTTCTGACAAAACTTCACTTTAAAACAACAGTTTTGTACGCTCTTTGCACAAATTTGTTTGTGGATTTACAGACAACCGTCTATTTTCGGATTCCTACAATGGCTTGTTTATCCCCTTTTTGAAAAAAGACAAATTTGCACTGTAAAGCACCTCTGCTTTTCGTCAATTTTCGCAGCAAACAAATGTTTGCTTTTTGCCTGCGGAATTGTTATACTGACTACGAACAAATGTGCGGAGGTGTCCCATGGAACAGATCAATAAAACCCAGGAAAAGATCTATCAATATTTGCTGGAACGTGCACAGCAAACCGCTGTCCCACCAACGGTGCGGGAAATTGGAAGCGCGGTCGGATTAAAATCCACCTCTTCCGTGCAAACCAATCTGGATGCGCTGGAAAAAGCCGGGTACATTACCCGGGACCCAAAGCTGAAGCGTTCCATTCAATTAAACGTCGGTGTTCCGCAAACGGATTACACCAGTGTGCCTCTGGTTGGAACCGTAACAGCCGGTCAGCCAATTCTGGCAGCGGAACAGATTGAAGATTACATTCCCTTTGCCGGTCCGGTTTCTTCTGACAAAACCCTGTTTGCCCTTCGGGTTCGCGGGGAATCCATGATTAACGCCGGTATTTTAGACGGGGACATTATTGTGGCAGAACGGACTCCGGTTGCCTCTAACGGAGAAAAGGTAGTAGCATTAATAGATGACGAAGCCACGGTAAAAACCTTTTACAAAGAAGCGGATTGCTTCCGCTTGCAACCGGAAAACGACTACATGGACCCCATTATTTGTGACGAACTCCTGATTCTGGGTAAAGTCATTGCCGTCTTCCGTTATTATTAATTTCTTTGGAAAGAAGGGCCCCTTTATGAAAAAGAAAATTGCAATTGTTACCGGCGGATCCTCCGGCATTGGCCTGGGAATCTGCAAGCGCTTAACCAAAAAGAACTACAAAGTCTATGAGTTCTCCCGTCATCAGGTTCCGCTTCCCAAGGGCGTTACCCACATTACTTGTGACATCTCAGACGCTGCTCAAAGCAAAGCTGCCGTGGCGCAGGTTCTTTCTGCGGAAGGCCGGATTGACCTGTTGGTCAACAACGCCGGCTTTGGTATTTCCGGTGCCGTTGAATTTACGGAAACCGCAGATGTGCGCAAACAATTTGACGTTAACTTTTTCGGCCTGGTTGACCTGACCAAAGAGGTCATTCCGGTCCTCCGCCAGCAGGGCTCCGGGTGTATTGTCAACGTATCTTCCGTTGCATCGCCCATTGCCATTCCTTTCCAGGCTTTCTACAGTGCCAGCAAAGCTGCCATTACGGACTACACCCTGGCCCTGAAGAATGAACTGCGCCCCTTCGGCATTAAAGTCATCTGCATCTGGCCCGGAGACATTGCCACAGGCTTCACGGATGCGCGGGAAAAGAGCCCGCTCGGAGACGACGTTTATCACGGAAAAATCTCCAAATCCGTAGCCTCCATGGAAAAGGATGAACGTAACGGCATGTCCGCAGATGTAGCCGGAAAACAGATTGCCGACATCTGCTGCAAAAAGCATCCCGCTCCGGTTTATACCATCGGTTCCGTGTATAAACTGTTCGTCTTCCTCCAGCGCCTTTTCCCACAAAGCTTCCTGTACTATGTTGTCGGCAAGCTTTACTAAAAATTTTTCAGCCCTGCACAAAATGTGCAGGGCTGTTTTTCATTTGCTTACATTTTAAAAACAAGATATTCCACTAGCCGTAAGAGAAACATCACCACAAAAGCAATGCCGGCATTACCCCATATCTGCTTAGGTGTTAACTGTATGTCTTCGCGGTGCTTTGCCATGGACGTTAGCATTACACCATATCCGCCAAAAAGGACAATCAGGGAAAAGACTGCTGCTGTCCAAACTCTCATAACAGAAGCCAGTGCAAGAATTGCTAAGCCAAGCGGAACTATCATATAAAGATATCGTTTGCTTTCCGGCACCTGCTTCTTCTTTGCCCACAGGACAAATCCTACCGCAGCAACTACAGCAAGCAAAAAATACACAAGCAAAAAATCTTCCGCATAACAAAACGGTTTCATGTCCTGATCAACAGGTAAAAAGAATGAATAGATATCCAATGTGATTCCTTCTTCCTTGAAAAAATTTCTTCTCTTTGGTGACCCGTAGGCAAAGCCCCATTGAACATATGGTAAAAGCCAAAAAACATTGAAGCCTTTTGCCACGCCTAAAAGAGCATTTGCATAACCAAGATCTCCTAAAGCCGTACTTTCTTTATCTATTCGAACTCTTCTTTTAAAATCACGCCACTCCCAAATCCCACATCCAGTAAATCCCAAAAAAGTAAGGATAAGAATTACAGAAAACACAGGACTATTTTGTTGCGTTTCTAAAGAATCTTCTGGGACAATCCAAAGAGAGTTAATCAAAACCAGAAAAGGCCAACAGGACAGAGCGTCAAAAGCCATTTCATAAAGAGAAAACCTATAAAATCGTTTTATTTTTTTCTCATCCGACAACTCCGAAAAAATCATTTTTCTTTTCTCGTAAAACAAGAAGCCAGAAAAAGCAAAGCTTAACAGGAGAAAGCCTACTGAAAATAATAACAATTGGATTCCCCCTATCTAAGTCACAGACGCCACTAATGTAGCAAATTCTTTAGCGTATTTTTTCTGCAAGAAGCATGCCAAAGATTATAAGTAGCGTTGCTGTAACCAATACTCAATATAAGCAACTGGAACGGCAACATTTATCATTTTAAAAACGCCTAACATCTCATTAATCCATGAATCCTGCGCCTCGTCTGCAGCAGTAAATTCCCAATCTTCGTTTCCTTTTGGAATACTTTTCCTTAACATCTTCCACTCCATTGTCCCATATATAGTAAAAACAAGTCCTGTCATAGCAATTGCTATCACAACATTTTCACTTATGTTTAAAGCACTAAGTGGTGTTTTCCAAACCTCTCTCATAAAGAAAACAAAGGGATATACCGTGCCAACATCAAAAAGCACTTCCATAATAGAATAATTTTCCAGCTTTTTTACTCTTGTTATATAATCGGCTGAAGAATCTAGCAGCCTGTACTTTCTATGACATAAGAAAAAAGAAAACGAAAAACTCAATAAAAGAGTCCCAACTGAAACTGCTAACAAAAAAACACCATCCAAGCACAAAATCTTGCTAAAAAGCAGCTACCTAAAGCGATATAAACTGGTGCCGCATTAGCCATTGATAATCAGAAAGAAGAAAGAAAAGGTTTACACCCTTTAAGAGTCCAATCATGACTGGTAATCTTTCCGCATATACTTTCTCAACAGCGGTTGATCCATATTTTTCTTCCGTAATTTCAAGCGTCCTTTTTAATGAGTTCCACTCTTTCGTTCCGTATATTAAGAGAAGAAGCACAACTGTAATTATGAAGACTCCACCTTTTATGCTTACATCTGCTTCGGGGATACTCACATTCCAAACAGTTGCCAGCAAGCCATATACAATAATCGGAGAAAAGATATCAAACGCTATATCCGCAATTGTATAGTTTTCAAATTTGCTAAGCCTTTTCAAATCATCTTCATCAGAGTGTATTAAGCCTCGTTTTTTATAAAAGCAAAGTAATGGTATTAAAAAGCTAAGAATTGCCCAACTCAAAAATAGAAAATTCACACGATCACCAACAGCACCATGCAGTATTGCTTTATTCATTAAGGACGCTTTCCATAGACTACTATATCATATTTCTCCCTTTTTTTGCTTTGTTACAAAAAGTTTACCTTTACAGGTGCAAAGTATAGTACAATAAAGGTGACATTAAAAACGTCGGCTACAACGACTATGGCCGACCTGTAAAGGAGAAAAGTATTTATGGCTATTGTAAAAGAGGAAAGAAGCTTTCCGTCTACTTCCAAGGCAGACATTACGGTACGCTACGTTGTTTGGAAAGATGACAGCGTAAAGAAGCCGGTTGGTGTTATTCAGCTGACCCACGGTTGGGGCGAACACATTGACCGTTATGACGAAATGGCTGAAATGTTTGCAAAGGCCGGGTATGTAGTTTGCGGCCAGGACCACATTGGACACGGCAAAACCTCCGGCGTACAGGCAACCCAGATCTTCCCGAAGGACGTTAAGAAAGCCATGATGGAAGACATGCACAAGCTGTATAAAATCATGCATGACGAATATCCGAAGCTGCCTTACTTCCTGTATGGACACAGCATGGGTTCCATGCTTGGCAGACTGTATCTGAAGAAATACAGCAAGGAATTAACTGCCTGCGTTCTTTGCGGTACCGTTCCAATGCCTGTTATTGCAGACTTTATTGCTCCTTTTGGCGATTTAATTGCTGACATTTTAGGACCGTCCTTCAAGAAGGCAGTTGCCAAAGCCAAGAGCAAACATCCGGATATGACCGATGAAATCAGCACAGCCGCACCAACCAAGCTGGATATGATTGTCAACAGCTGGCTTTCCTATGACAAGGACAACATTGTTTCCTATGTACAGAATCCGTATGAAGGTGCCAAAATTAACTTCAGCCTGCTGTATCTGCTGGGCATGATGATGCGTGTAACCCCAATCAGATGGGCTCACAAGGTAGATAAGAAACTGCCTATTCTGGTTATTTCCGGTGAAGATGACCTTGCCGGTCTGTACACCCTTGGACCAAAGCAGGTTTTCCGTCTGCTGTCCAAAGCCAACCGCAATGTAACCATGAAGCTGTATCCGCATGCCAAACATGAAATTCATAACGAAGCAGACTCCGGCCTGAAGAACGAAGTCTTTGCTGACCTGCTGGAATTCTTTGAAAGCAACAATCCAAAAACCGGCGCAGCAAAATAAACTGATTTAACGTAGAAAGCCGCTTTACACGTGTTGTGTAAAGCGGCTTATTTTTGTTTAAGAGCTTTTTAAAGGGTGACGCGTTGACGGAGGTAATCTGCTACCTCGCCCATGGGGATGCGGACCTGTTCCATGGTGTCTCTGTCACGGATGGTGACGCAGTGGTCCGGTTCAATGCCCTTTTCCGGGTCCCCGACGGTGTCAAAGTCAATGGTGATGCAGTACGGGGTGCCGATTTCGTCCTGGCGGCGATACCGCTTGCCAATGGAGCCGGTTACATCATAGTCCAGAACAAACTGCTTGGACAGCTCTTCATAAAAAGCGGTGGCCTGTTCGTCCAGCTTCTTGGAAAGCGGAAGGACGGCTGCTTTATACGGAGCAATGGCCGGGTGGAAGTGCATAACGGTGCGGATGTCGTCATTGCCTTTCTTGTCCTGGCCAACCACTTCTTCGTCATAAGCTTCTACCAGAAGGGTCAAGAACAGACGTTCTACGCCAAGGGATGGTTCAATGACATATGGAATGTAGCGTTCATTGGTTTCCGGATCAAAGTAGTCCAAGGTCTGGCCGGAAACGTTGCTGTGCTGTGTCAGGTCATAGTCGGTGCGGTCGGCAACGCCCCAAAGTTCGCCCCAACCGAACGGGAACAGATATTCAAAGTCTGTGGTGGCTTTGGAGTAGAAGCAAAGCTCTTCCGGATCATGGTCCCGCAGGCGCAGGTTTTCCGGCTTAATGTTCAGGCTGTAAAGCCAGTCACGGCAGAAGGCACGCCAGTATTCAAACCATTCCAGGTCCGTGCCCGGTTTGCAGAAGAATTCCAGCTCCATCTGTTCAAATTCCCGTACGCGGAAGATGAAGTTACCCGGGGTAATTTCGTTCCGGAAGGATTTTCCAATCTGTGCTACGCCAAACGGAACCTTTCTTCTGGTGGTTCTCTGGATATTTTCAAAGTTAACAAAGATACCCTGTGCGGTTTCCGGACGCAGATACAGTTCGGCTTTGCTGTCTTCGGTAACACCCTGGAAGGTTTTGAACATCAGATTGAACTTGCGAATGTCCGTAAAGTCATGGGCTCCACAGTCCGGGCAGGCAATGTTATGTTCTTTAATGTAATCCATCAGCTGCTGGTCATCCCAACCGGCAGGATTGTCATCCAGGCCGTTGGCAAAGACATAGTCTTCAATCAGCTTGTCAGCTCTGTGCCGTGTGTGGCACTGTTTGCAGTCCATCAGCGGATCCGAGAACCCACCCAGATGGCCGGAAGCAACCCAGGTCTGCGGATTCATCAGAATGGCGCTGTCTAGGCCCACATTATATTTGTTTTCCTGGATAAATTTCTTTCTCCAGGCATCTTTAATGTTCTGTTTCATTTCCACACCTAAGGGGCCGTAGTCCCAGGTGTTGGCCAGTCCGCCGTAAATTTCGGAACCGGCGTAAACAAAGCCCCTGTTCTTGCAGAGGGCTACAATTTTGTCCATGGTTTTTAAGGAATTGTCCATTGTCTTCTCTCCCCCGTTTTTACGCTGAAAAAAGTTTAATATACCACCCTGAAAAAGTCAATTGTACAGGGCTTTCCTTTTGTCACGGATTGCTTATAATATCTATGATATTAAGATGTTGGAAAGGAGCGTGCGTATGGGACAGACCATTGCAGCAATTGCCACACCGAATGCGGCAGGCGGAATTGGAATTATCCGTATTTCTGGCGAGTCAGCCATATCCGTTGCAGAAGCTGTATTTCATTCTGCTAATGGCACTTTGTTGCGGGATCTTCCGGGGTATTCCTGCGTGTTTGGCTCTGTTGTTTCTGCGGAGGGACCGGTAGATCAGGCAATTGCGCTTCTTTTCCGTGCGCCACGCAGTTATACCGGGGAAGATGTAGTGGAACTGCAGTGCCATGGCGGCCTGTTCCTGATGCAGGAAATCCTGCGTTTGGTGTTGGACGCCGGGGCGGCTTCCGCCGAACCGGGCGAATTCACCAAACGCGCCTTTTTAAATGGAAAGCTGGACCTTTCCGAAGCAGAATCCGTTATGAGTCTGATTTCCGCACATGGGGAACAGGCCGCCAACGCAGCGTACCACGCATTGCAAGGCTCCTTATCCAAAGAAATCCGCGCCATTGCGCAGGTGTTTATTGCGGCTTCGGCCCATATGGCCGCATGGGCGGATTATCCGGATGAAATTTATGAAGAAGAATTAGATTATTCCCTGTTACTGTCCCAATTTAAAGAGGCGGAGCAAAAATTACAGGAGCTGATGCAACGCTTTGATGCGGGACAAATTATAAGCGAAGGCATAGATACGGCCATTGTGGGGAAGCCGAATGTCGGAAAATCCACCTTAATGAACCGTTTACTGGGTAGGAACCGGTCTATTGTTACCTCTATTGCCGGAACCACCAGGGATATTATTGAAGAAACGGCGCGGATTGGAAATGTCGTCCTCCGCTTATCTGACACAGCCGGCTTACATGACTCCGATGATACAGTAGAAGCCATCGGCATTCAGATGGCGCGGGAGCGGCTGCAGCATTCCGACCTGGTGCTGGCCGTCTTTGACGGCTCCGCAGCCCTGTCGTATGCGGACCACCGCCTGCTGGAGGAGTTGCGCCGGCAAAAGGCGGACGGAAACAAGAAATCCGTCGGCATTATTAATAAGTCGGACCTTGGCAATGTGGTTTCGGAAGACAGCATTGCACCGTATGTTTCTGCTGTTATTACGCTTTCCGCTACAGATGAAGCCTGTTATGACAAGATGAAACAATTACTGGAGAACCTGCTTGGCACCGCCGAATTTGACTCTTCCGCCGCCATGCTGGCCAACGAACGCCAGCTGAACTGCTGTAAAAAAGCGGATGACGCCATTCGGGAAGCTATTTTTGCAATTGAAGCCGGCCTGACCATGGACGCCGTTAACGTTTCCGTGGATGCTGCCATTCAGCCCCTGTTGGAGCTGACCGGCGAACAGGTTTCCGACACGGTAATAGAAGAAGTTTTTGCTACCTTCTGTGTAGGAAAATAATTTGCGAAAGAACCTTTGTAAAAGCAGAAAGAAGTTGTTTATGGAATATTTTGCAAAAGAATATGATGTTGCTGTTATCGGCGCCGGTCATGCCGGCATTGAAGCAGCCCTTGCGGCTGCCCGCCTGGGCTGCAGCACCTGTATCTTTACCATTTCTGCCGACTGGGTCGGCAATATGCCTTGCAATCCGGCCATTGGCGGATCTTCCAAAGGCCATTTGGTCAGGGAAATTGACGCCTTAGGCGGAGAAATGGGCATTGCTGCAGACCATACCTTAATTCAAAGCCGAATGCTGAATTTAGGAAAAGGTCCTGCCGTTCACTCCCCGCGGGCCCAGATAGACCGCCGCGACTATTCTTCTTACATGAAGAACGTTATTGAGTCTACAGAAAACCTGGAACTACGGCAGGCAGAAGTAACCTCCCTTTCCAGACTGGAAAACGGAACCTGGGAACTAAAGGTTCGCCTGGAAGCCATTTATCATGCCAAGTGTGTCATTCTTGCAACCGGCACCTTCCTTGGCGGCCGTGTTTTTGTCGGAGATGTTTCTTATGCCTCCGGCCCGGATGGCCTTTTCCCTGCAACGGAATTGGCAGAAAGCCTGAAGAAACTGGGCATTGCTACCCGTCGTTTTAAAACCGGAACCCCCTCCCGCGTAAACAAGCGCAGTCTGCATCTGGAAAACCTGGAAGTGCAGGAAGGAGACAAAGACTTAGTCCGCTTCTCTGATGACCCAAGCGTAACCCCGGAAAATAAATCCGTTTGCTACATTACCTATACTAATGAAAAAACCAAAGAGATTATCTTAAACAATCTGGACAGAAGCCCATTGTATGGCGGAAAAATAGAGGGCATTGGCCCCCGGTACTGCCCCTCCATTGAAGATAAAATGGTGCGATTCCCGGAAAAGGAACGCCATCAGATTTTCCTGGAACCCTGTGGTCTTCACACCCAGGAAATGTATTTACAGGGGCTGTCCTCTTCCCTGCCGGAAGATGTCCAGCTTGCCTTTTTAAAGACCATCCCCGGACTGGAAGACGTCCAGGTCATTCGTACCGCTTATGCCATTGAATATGATTGCATAGACCCGCTGTCTTTAAAAAACACCCTGGAATTTTTAGACTTCCCGGGACTCTTCGGCGCAGGCCAGTTCAATGGCTCCAGCGGATACGAAGAGGCGGCCGCCCAAGGGCTCATTGCAGGAATTAATGCTGCCCTGAAAGTTCTTGGAAAACCGGCCTTTACCTTAGACAGAGCCAGTTCCTACATTGGAACCTTAATTGATGATCTGGTCACCAAAGGCTGCAATGAGCCGTACCGTATGATGACCTCCCGTTCCGAATACCGCTTAATTCTGCGGCAGAATAATGCGGATCTCCGTTTAATGAAGATGGGCTATGAACTGGGTCTTGTTTCGGAAGAACGCTACCAGCGTCTGCTGGAAAAGGAACGTCTGATTACAGAAGAAAAAGAGCGCGCCCTTCACACCACTATTTCCCCAAAGGAAGACTTAAATGCGCTTCTTGTTTCACGTGAAACATCGCCTATGAAATCCGGCCAAAAGCTGGCGGATTTGCTGAAGCGTCCGCAATTAAATTATGCGCTGTTAACACCGTGGGATCTGACTCGCCCGGCAATTTCCCCTGATATTCTGGAAGAAGTAGAAACCCAGATTAAATACGAAGGTTACATCCGGCGGCAGGAAGCACAAATCAAAGAAATGCGCCGCCTGGAAGGCAAGAAACTGCCGGAAGGCATCTGTTACAGGGAAATTACCGGACTGCGTTTAGAGGCACAGGAAAAGCTGGACCGTATCCGGCCGGCCAACATTGGACAGGCCAGCCGTATCTCCGGCGTCAGCCCTGCCGACATCTCCGTTCTTTTAATTTACCTGGAAAAAGAACAGCTGAAAGGAAGAAAAGCAAATGATTAATACGGAACTGCTCCGCTCCTTAGCGGAAGAAATTGGCGTAACCCTGGATGATCAGGCATTAGAACGCTTTGACCAATACGCCAAACTATTGGTTTTTTGGAATGAAAAGATTAATCTGACCACCATTATTGAACCCCTGGAAATTGTCTATAAGCACTTTTTGGATTGCCTGTATCTGCTTTCCGTTACCGATTTTGAAGAACACGCAAAAGTCATTGATGTCGGCACAGGCGCCGGATTCCCCGGTATGGTCCTGCTGATTGCCCGGCCGGACTTACAGATGACCTTTTTAGATGGCACCAAAAAGCGTCTTGCGGTTATCCAGGATATTTTGGATGAGCTGGATTTATCTGCAACCGTGGTACACGCCAGAGCAGAAGAAGCCGGCAGAAGTAAGCCTTATCGGGAAACCTATGATGTTGCCACTGCCAGAGCGGTTACCAATCTGCGGGATCTTTCCGAGCTTTGCCTTCCCTTTGTCAAAGAAGGCGGTTTGTTCCTTGCCATGAAAGGCCCGGATTTAAAAGAAGAAATCCAGGACGGAGAAGCTGCCATTGAAACTCTGGGTGGCACTATTTTAGAGCTAATAGAATATGAACTGCCGGACCGTGGCGGCAGAAGCGTCCTTTTAATTGGAAAAGAAGAAGAAACACCGAAGAAATATCCGCGGCCCATGGGACAAATTAAAAACCATCCCATTCACTAAAGAAAAGAAAGAAGTTTTTTGATGAGTAATTTAATCCTTCGCAGAGCCACACAGCAGGACTTACCTGCCATTTCAAAGCTCTTGTTCCAGGTTCACAAAGTACACAGTGACGTTCGTCCGGACTTATTTAAGGCAGGCGCAAAAAAATACACTGACGAAGAGGTTTCTGCCATTTTAAAGAATGAGAACACTCCTGTTTTTGTTGCCGAAGAAAAGGGACACGTTCTTGGGTATGCTTTTTGTATTCACCAGGAAATGGTTGGAAAGAAAAGCATGCAGGAAGTAAAAACCTTATATATTGATGATCTGTGTGTAGACGAGGAAGCCCGTGGCAAACATGTGGGAACTGCTCTTTATGAACACGTTCTGCAGTTTGCAAAAGAAAACGGATATTACAACGTTACCTTAAATGTCTGGGCGGACAACAAAAAGGCCGTTGGTTTCTATGAAAAGCTTGGCCTCCATATTCAGAAGATCGGAATGGAAAAGATTTTATAAAAGCAACAGAAAATCCGCATAAATAAACCAAATATTCGCTTTGTTTCACGTGAAACAAGCCAGAAATAAAAAGACAGCTAATTCTTTATTTAGCTGTCTTTTTATGGTATTATGGATAGCAATCCGACAAAGGACAGATCTTTTTCAGAAAGGGTGAAAGAATTGGCAAAAACCATTGCTATTGTAAACCAGAAAGGCGGCGTGGGAAAAACCACAACCGCTGTTAACTTGGTTGCCGCCCTTGGAATGAAAGGAAAGAAAGTCCTTTTGGTAGACATTGACCCACAGGGAAATGCAACCAGCGGCCTGGGCGTAGATAAACGGGGACTGACTAACTCCGTTTATGACGTTTTAATTAATTCCGCCAATGCCAAAGACGGCATTCTTCATACCCAGTTCAAAGGGGTTGACCTTCTCCCCGCTAATATTGACCTGGCCGGAGCAGAGTTAGAGCTGGCAGAACAAAGAAACCGGGAAAATCGCTTGAAGGCCGGCCTTGCTCCTGTTTATGAAGAATATGACTACATTTTCCTGGACTGCCCTCCGGCACTGGGGCTGATTACCATTAATGCATTAAATGCATCTGACACCTTCCTGGTTCCCATTCAATGTGAATACTATGCTTTGGAAGGTCTTTCCCAGTTGCTGACTACCGCAAGACAAATCAAACGCCTTTATAATCCGTATCTGGAACTGGAAGGCGTTATTCTTACCATGTATGACGGCCGTCTGAACCTGACACAGCAGGTAGTGGAAGAAGTTAAGAAGTTCTTCCCCAAAAAAGTATATGCCACCGTCATTCCCAGAAATGTCCGCCTGTCCGAAGCGCCTAGCTTTGGACAACCGGTCTCTTATTATGATAAAGCCTCCCGGGGAGCCGAAGCCTATGATGCTTTGGCAGCGGAGTTTTTAGAAAAAGCCTGAAAGGAGAAAGGATATGGCAAAGAAAACCGGACTTGGTCGTGGTCTGGATGCATTGTTTACGGATAATGCCGTAGATGATATTCACGGATCCGCTCCTGTTACGCTTCGATTAACGGAAATTGAACCGAACCGGGAACAGCCGCGTAAGACCTTTGACCAAAACGCCCTGAATGAATTGGCAGATTCCATTGCTAAGAACGGAGTCTTACAGCCTCTGCTGGTTCGCCCCATGCCGGATGGCAGTTACCAACTGGTTGCCGGGGAACGCAGATGGCGGGCTTCCCGCATTGCCGGATTAACAGAAGTTCCGGTCGTTATTAAGGAGCTTTCTGATGAACAGGCAATGGAAATTGCCCTCATTGAAAACTTACAAAGAGAAGACTTAAACCCAATTGAAGAAGCAGAAGGCTTACAGCTTTTAATTGATCGTTACGGATTAACACAGGAAGAAGCTGCCAACCGGGTAGGCCGTTCCAGACCGGCTATTGCCAACTCGCTCCGATTGTTAAATTTACCGGATGAAATCCGGGATTTGACCCGCGCCGGTACACTTTCTGCCGGACACGCCAGAGCGCTTCTTGCTTTTGATAAAACGGCGGACATGCTGTCCATGGCGGAAGAAATTCAGAAAAAAGATCTTTCAGTCCGGGACGTAGAACGGGTGGCCAAGGCGCAAGCCAAAAGTAAAACGGCCAAACCCACGCCAAGAAAGAAAAAAGATAATTTTTACAATGAAGTGGAGTTGGCCCTTGCAGAAACCCTCGGCCGAAAGGTTCGCATTGTTTCCAATAAAAAGGGCGGTATCTTAGAACTGGAGTTCTTTGACAAAGAAGACCTGCAAAAGTTAGCTCAACTTTTGGATGCAGAATAAAGGGAGAATGAACTATGTTAGACATTAAAGTCATCCGCGAAAACCCGGAACGGGTAAAACAAGCCATGCATTCCAGAAACATGGATCTGGACGCAAAAATTGACGAGCTTCTTGCCATTGACGTGGAACGCCGCCAGCTGACCGTTCAGGTAGACGCTTTAAAGCAAAAGCAGAATGAAGCTTCCAAGCAGATTCCGGTTTTGAAAAAGGAAGGCAAAGATACTTCCGCTATTTTTGCTGAAATGGCAGAAATTAAAACCGAAGTAAAGGATCTGGACAAAAAGCAGTCTGATCTGGAAGCAAAACAGAAATCCATTCTGTTGGAAATCCCGAATATTCCGGATGAATCCGTTCCACTTGGTAAGGATGACACCGAAAATGTAGAAGTTCGCCGTTGGGGCGAACCAACCCAGTTTGATTTTGAGCCAAAGGCTCACTGGGACCTGGGCAAAGACCTGGATATCCTGGATCCGGAAACCGCTGCCAAAGTTACCGGCACCCGCTTCCATTTCTACAAAGATCAGGGCGCACGCCTGGAGCGTTCCGTTATCAACTATTATCTGAATACCCATACAGAGCATGGCTACACGGAAATCTTCCCACCGTTTCTGGTAAACAGAGCTTCCATGACCGGCACTGGCCAGTTACCGAAGTTTGAAGAAGATGCCTTCAAGACCGTAGATGATTATTTCCTGATTCCGACTGCCGAAGTTCCGGTTACCAATATGTACCGTGGAGATATCCTGGACGGTGCCAACCTCCCCTATAAGTATTGTGCTTACACCGCCTGCTTCCGTGCCGAAGCCGGTTCTGCCGGTCGGGACACCAGAGGTTTAATCCGCCAGCACCAGTTCAACAAAGTTGAATTGGTTCACTTTGCTAAACCGGAAGACTCCTGGGCCGAACTGGAAAGCCTGACCAATGACGCCGAACGCGTACTGCAGGGACTGGGCCTTCCTTACCGCGTTGTTTGCCTTTCCTCCGGCGATTTAGGCTTCTCCTCTGCCAAAACCTATGACATTGAAGTATGGATGCCATCTTATGGCCGCTATGTAGAAATTTCCTCCTGCTCTAACTTCTTAGACTATCAGGCAAGAAGAGCGCAGATTCGTTATAAGGAAACCCCAACTTCCAAGCCACAGCTGGTTCATACCTTAAACGGTTCCGGTGTTGCCATTGGACGTACGGTTGCCGCCATCATGGAAAACTTCCAGAATGCCGACGGTAGCATTACGGTTCCGGAAGTACTTCGTCCGTACTTTGGTTCGGATAAAATTATTAAGAAGTAAAACCACATAAAAAAGGACCGCACAGAAACTTCTGTGTGGTCCTTTTCTTATTTACAGCTTATTCTTCTGTTGTTGCGGTTGCTTCCGGAACCGTTTCTGCTGTCGGCTGTTCTGCCGGCGCTTCGGTGGCTGCGGCACGAACTTCAATCTTGCCGTAGCGAACACCTTCTAGGTCTGCGCGCGGTGCACGGGTTGGTGCTGCCGGAGCGTCATCTCTTCTGGGAGCTCTTCCACCACGGTTCCCGCCGCGGCCACGACCGCCGTCTCTGCGGCCGCCTCTGTTGTAGCGGTCTTCCTGTAACGGTTCTACACCTTCGGCCAGTGTAATAACTACGCGACGTTCCGCTTCCGAACCAACGGAATAGGTTTCCAGGCCTTCCATTTCTGCAATGGCAGTATGGATAATCCGGCGTTCAAACGGATTCATGGGATCCAGCGTAACGTTGCGTCCGTACTTCCGTACGCGGCGGCCGTTCTTTCTGGCAATTTCCTTTAAGGTGTTTTCCCGCTTTTCCCGGTAGTTTCCAACGTTAATGGAAATTTTGGCAAACTTGCCTTCTTCTTTACCGTGGTTGGCAATTAATCTTACCAGATACTGAATGGCGTCTAAGGTTTCCCCGCGGCGGCCAATCAGCAGGCTGTAATCTTCCTGGCTGGTCAGCGTAAAGAAGTATTCTTTTTCCGTATGGGAAATGCTGACTTCTACACCGGAAACGCCGATACCTTCTACCATTTTCTGTAAATAGGAATAGGCTTTCTTAACGGCATCCGGACAATCTTCCAGTTTAATTTCTACCGGAGCCGGCTTTTCCGCTTTCTTTGGAGCTGCCTTTGCCGGAGCTGCAGCTTCCTTCTTTTCATTGTTCTTCTTTGCTTTTGGAGCTTCCTTTTTGGAAACTTCCTTTTTCGGCGCGGTTTTATCCGCCGCCGGTTTTGCCTTCGGCTTTTCCGCCTTTGGTTTCTTTTGATCTGCCGGTTTTGCTTTCGGTTCATCCGGACATTCGTAGTATGCTCTTACTTCTGCAAGCTTTCCGCCAAACAGGCCAAACTTCTTCTTTTCCGGCATGGTCAGTACTTCAAACTGAACGTCGGCGGAGAGCGGCGCGCCTAGTGCGGCAACGGCAGCCTGCTGTGCTTCTTCAATAGTAGCACCTGTTGCAACTGCGTCCTTGATCATGTTTTTACCTCCTTGATATAAATAATAAAGACCGTCGCGGTAGGTGAAGGTAGAGTAGCGACGGTCTTCTATACAAAATTAAATTTAATGAAGTTCCTTAACGGCAGCTTCCTTTGATTTTCTAAGAATTGTTTCTTCTACCATATTTCTTGCAATGACTTTATCCGGTTTGTAAATCAGGTCTAATACCAGCATCTGCAGGAAACCGAGCAAGCTGTTTACTGCCCAGTAAATACCGATTCCTACCGGGAACTGATAGGCAAGCCATAAAGAGAAGAACGGCATGAACAGCATCATGCAACCCATGGACGCCATGTTGGCCGCGTTGCTGTCATTCATTCGTTTGGTACGAATTAAGCTGTAAATGGAGCTGATCATGGCAGCGGCAAATGCCAGAATAGGAATAATTAAAACCGCTTTTGTTCCACCGTCCGCAATGAACTGCTTTGGCATGTCACCGAAACTGAATGCTCCAATTTGGAAATTGGCGTTGAAGTCATGAATGGTATTGTATACCGACTGACCGTTGGTTAACGAAAGGCAAACTTCCTTTAAGTCATCAATTTTGGAAATAACCGTGTTTTCCATGAAACGGGTTGCACTTCCGGAAGAAGAGCCTAAGTTCATGGATTCTGCAGCACTGGTTAACTTTTCAATAATGCCGCTTCCAAAACGCTTATCAATCCGAAGAACATAGGTCAGCGGATAATAAATGGCACCATAAAGACCAATAATAACCGGGAACTGAATCAGCATGCTGCCGCAACCGGTTCCCATGGAACTGAAGCCTTCTTTTTTGTAAAATTCCTGAATGGCTTCGTTCTGTTTATTCTGGTCATCTTTGTACTTTTCTTTGATTTTTTCAATCCGGGAACGCATTCTCTGGGATTTTGCCTGTCCCTTCTGCGTACTGATAGAGGTTGGAAGTAAAATCAGCTTTACTAAAACTGCCAGCATAATAACTGCCAGCAAATAGTTTCCACCAAAGAGATTATATAAAAAGTCAATGATGTAACCAAAAGGATAAGAAAAAATCTTATAAATGAAAGTATAAATTCCGTTCATCAGTGGTTCTCCTGTGGTCGGCTTAATAATACTCTTTTTCTTCCGGAACCGGATCATACCCACCGGACGTCAGGGGGCTGCAACGGATAATGCGCCAAAGCGTCATCAGTCCGCCCTTGATTGCACCGTAACGTTCAATGGCAACCAGTCCGTAATTAGAGCAGGTCGGATAAAACTTGCAGGTTGACGGAGTATGAACTGAAATATGTTTCTGATAAAAGCGAATACTAGTCGTCATTGCGTACTTCATTGTTTTCTGCTTTCTTTTCTGCGATTCAGTTAATTTCCCCTTAAAACGTTTGTTTTCTGTAAACAGTCTATCATAACCGGAACAAGTTCGGTACTTTTCCGATAACGGGTTCTTACCCGTGCTACAAAAACAATATCATATCCTTGCAGTTCCGCTTCATGTTGTTTGTAGACTTCTTGAAATGCTGCCCGGATTAAGCGGCGGGAACGGTTCCGTTCCACCGCATTTCCGATTTTCTTGCTGGAAGTAATCCCTATACGACAAAGTCCCGTACGGTTTCTCATAGTATAGACAACCAGTACAGGATTTGCGTGTGAGGCTCCTCTTTTGTAAAGCCTTCGAAAGTCTGTATTCTGTTTCAGAATTTCCGGTTTCATTTTATGCAGTCAGGCTCTTTCTGCCCTTTGCTCTGCGGCGAGCAATGACTTTGCGGCCGTTCTTATCGGACATTCTCTGACGGAAGCCGTGCACTTTAGCGCGATGACGCTTCTTCGGCTGATAAGTTCTTTTCATGAGTTTCCCTCCACTTCTTAAAGGAATGTGAAAACAATTCACTTGCAAAACGGTATTATAAAGGATAAGTATAAATTCTGTCAACTGAAAAAAGACAAAAACCCTTTATTTATGCCAAAAATCAAGAGCCCTAAAATAGGGTCTTTCCGGGGTTCCTTTTCCCTACGATTTTATTGAAAAGAAGGCCCTTTTATGGTAGAATTCATTAGTTAATATATTATGTAATTTTATTACCTTTATAAGCAAAAAAATCATTTTTAGAACAGGAGAATTTACTTGAAACTGGATTCTTATAATGATGTCTGGGCTTTGGTTTTGGAATACTGTAAAAGTAACGGCAAAATCAGCGACGCCGCCTACAATATCTGGCTGGCTCCCCTGAAACTGGTCTCTTTTGAAGAAGACAAACTGATTTTAGCCACCAGCTCCTTCAAAGCCAATATCATTCGCAGTAAATTTATGCCTCTGTTAAATGAAGCCTTTGAAGAAGTCATCGGCTTTCCCATTGACATTGAATTTGTAAATGATACCGACGGAGAAAAAACAGAAAAGAAGGCAGAACCTTCCCGCTCTCCCTTTGGCGGCGGCGCAGAAGAGCTGACCTTTGATAATTTCGTTGTCGGATCTTCCAACAAATTTGCTTATACGGCGGCCCAGTCGGTAGCCAATACACCGGGTCAGGCGTATAACCCGCTGTTCATTTACGGACACTCCGGATTAGGGAAAACCCATTTGCTGCACGCTATCTGCACGGAAATTAAAAAGAATTATCCGGATGCCAAAATCATTTACACCAATGGCGAAGACTTTACCAATGAACTGGTCAGCTGGTTGGAAAAGAAACGTTCCATGCAGCAGTTCCATGATAAATATCGCACCGTAGATGTTCTGCTGATGGACGACATCCAGTTTATTGGCGGCAAAACACAGACCCAGGAAGAATTCTTCCATACGTTCAATACTTTGGTTTCCGCCAATAAACAGATTGTATTGACCTCCGACCGGCCGCCGAAGGAAATTCCGTTGTTGGAAGACCGCATTCGCACCCGGTTTGAGTGGGGCCTGATTGCAGATATTCAGCCACCGGATATTGAAACCCGCATGGCTATCATCAAACGAAAAGCCGAATATTATAATCTGGATCTTCCGGATGAAATAGTGCAGTACATCGCAGAAAAAATAAAAAGCAATGTCCGGCAACTGGAGGGCACCGTTAAAAAGCTGGATGCCTACTACACCATCAATGGACATGAAATTAATATTCAAACGGCGCAAAAGGCCATTAAGGATATTATGACGGACAATCAGCCCGTTCCGGTTACCATAGACAAGATTTTAAATGAAGTAGCCAGAACTTACGGCGTTTCTGTAGATGCCATTACTTCCAACCGCAGAAACCAGGAAGTGGTGGAAGCCAGACAGATTGCCATGTACGTTATCCGGGAAGTAACGGACCTGTCCATGGAAAAGATTGGTGCCGAATTCGGAAACCGGCATCACTCCACCATTATCTACAGTATTAAAGAAGTAGAAAAAGACATGGAAACCAATCCAAGTGTAAAACATACCGTACAGAACATTATTAATAACGTAAATAATAACTGAGTTTTCCACTTATTATTCTTTTTCCACAATGTCTTTTCCACGTTTTAAACCTTTTCTGTTTTGCTTAGCCTTCTTTTCCTCTTTTTTCCGCTCTTTCCTTTTTGCCGTCTTACAAAAACTTTCGGCACAGAATAAGACAAAAAGAAGCTTTTCCGCAAATTGAACCAACCCTACTACTACTACTAGAATAATTCTTTTTTATGTTTCTTAAAAAAGGAGGACCGAAACAAAATGAAAATTATTTGCAGTACCGAATTATTAAGCCAGGCCTGTCAGAATATTCAGCGTGTGGTTTCTTCCAAAACTTCCATTCCTGCCATTGAAGGTATTTTCATGCAGGCCGCAAACGGAAAACTTTCCTTAACCGGATATGATCTGGAAGTGGGAATTCATACTGACCTGGAAGTAAAGGTAGAAGAAGAAGGCAGCATTGTTATTAATGCCCGTATTCTTTGTGACATCTTAAGAAGACTTCCGGCAGAATCTGTCATGATTGAAGCAGACGAAAGACAACTCTGCGTTATCCGCTGTGGAGAAGTAGAATATAAGATTGTCGGCATTGCTGCAGAAGAATATCCGGAACTGCCGTCCATTACCGGCGGCGTACCGGTTCTGGTAGACGCCGATATTTTAAGCCAGATGGTAAAGCAAACCATTTTTGCTGTTTCCACCAATGATACCAAGGTTATTCATACCGGTGTTAAGTTTGAAATTAAAGCCGGAGAGCTTCGCCTGATTGCCGTTGACGGATTCCGTATGGCCATTCGGACAGAAAAAATTAATTATGACGGCGAAGACTTACAATTTGTTGTTCCGGCAAAAACCCTTTCCGAAGTAATCAAATTGTTAGATGATGCAGATGTGGTTTCTTTGAATGTTGCCAAACGTCATATTATTTTTGAAGTTGGTTCTTACAGTGTTATTTCCCGTCTGTTGGACGGTGAATTTCTGGATTATCATGCTGCCGTTCCTAAAACACACAGCACGGAAGTATTAGTAGACGTAAAAACACTTATGGATTCTATTGATCGTACTTCCCTGTTAATTACGGACCGCCTGAAAAGTCCGTTGCGCTGTGTCTTTGATGAAAACGTCATTCGCATCAGTACAACAACAACTTTGGGTACTGCCAATGACAGATTGCCGGCAACCATCCAAGGGGACCGTGTAGAAATTGGTTTTAATAATCGCTTCTTACTGGATGCCCTCCGGGTATGCAATCAGGAAAAAGTAAAAATTACCCTGAATGGACCGTTATCCCCCATTACCATCATTCCGATGGAAGGGAACAGCTTCTTGTTCCTGGTACTTCCGGTTCGTTTACGGAATGAAGGATAAAAGGAATTAAGATATTATGAAAGTCAATTCCTTGCTTTTGGATCAATACAGAAATATTGATCATATGGAATTTTCCCCGGTTTCCGGCGTCAATGTCATTTACGGGGAAAATGCCCAGGGAAAGACCAACCTACTAGAGGCCATCTGGTTATTTACCGGCCTTCGGAGTTTCCGTGGTTCCAAAGAAAAAGAACAGGTTCGGTTCGGACAAAAGCAGGCGCGGCTGGAAATGAATTACTTTAATGATGTACGGGAGCAGACTGCTGTCATCACCATTAATGAAAAAAAGAAAGCCAGCGTCGGTGGTGTCTCTTATCCCTCCTGTTCTGCTTTATGTGGTGAATTTTTAGGTGTTATTTTTTCGCCGGGCCACCTGAGCCTGATTCAGGGCGGGCCGACCGAACGCCGGAAATTCTTAAACCAGGCGCTCTGTCAGCTGCGGCCGAATTATGCCGGAAAAATGACGCAATATCATCATATCCTGCAACAAAGAAATATTCTGTTAAAGGATATTACCTATCATTCAGAACTGCTGGATACACTGGACGTTTGGGATGAAACGCTGGCAGCGCTCAGCGCCTCCTTAATCTGGGCCAGAAAACAGTATTTAACGGAATTAACCGGAAATCTGAAAGAGTTTTACGGCGGAATTTCCGGCGGCAGGGAAGAAATCTCCCTTTCTTATCTTTCTGCCGGTCCGTTGGAGGGTACTTCCGAAGCACAGCTGCAGGAAGAAATGAAGCTTCTGATTCAAAACAGCAGAAAAGAAGATTTAATTGCAGGATATACTACGGTCGGCCCGCACAGAGATGACCTTGAAATCAGGCTCAACGGTCTCCCGGCCAAAAATTTCGGTTCGCAAGGACAGCAGCGCTCCTGCGCTTTAAGCTTAAAGATGGCAGAAGCTGCCATTGTTCATAAAACCACCGGAAAACAACCGGTTGCTTTACTGGATGATGTCATGAGCGAACTGGACAGCAGCAGACAGGATTATCTGCTGAACCATATTGAAGGATGGCAGGTATTTATTACCTGTTGTGAACCATCCCATATTTTATTGTCAAAAACAGATGACAGTGGAAATCTGTTTGAATTGAAGGGAGGACACTTATGTTCCTCCATCTAGGACAGGATACGGTTATTCGCACAGACCAAATCATAGGAGTCTTTGATTTAGATAACACAACTGTTTCGGTTCACAGCCGGAATTTTCTTACCCGGGCCCAAAAGGCCGGACGGGTAAAAACCGTTTCTTATGAACTTCCCAAAAGTTTTGTAGTTTGTCTGGAAGCAGATGGACAGGAAACGGTTTATCTTTCGCAATTATCCACCCAGACCCTGTTGGGTCGGTACAAAAGTATAGGATAAGAAACGTACGCTATGCATGGAGGTTTTAGTTTGGATAAGGATCAGAAAACAACAGAGCAAGCCTTAGAAGAAGCCATTGAAGAAATCGGTGATTTTGACGATGTAGCAGAAATGGATACCGTAGTGGAAGAAGAATATGACGCCAGCCAAATCCAGGTATTGGAAGGGCTGGAAGCCGTGCGGAAACGCCCGGGCATGTATATCGGATCCACCGGACCCAAGGGTTTGCACCATCTGGTTTATGAAATTGTGGATAACTCCATAGACGAAGCTCTGGCCGGATATTGTACCCACATTGAAGTTAATATTCTGCCCGGCAATATCATTGAAGTACAGGATAACGGTCGTGGTATTCCTGTTGGTATCAATGAAAAAATGGGTATTTCCACAGTTACCGTAGTACTGACGGTATTACATGCCGGTGGTAAGTTCGGTGGCTCCGGATATAAGGTTTCCGGCGGTTTGCACGGCGTAGGTTCTTCCGTTGTAAATGCGCTTTCCGAATGGATGGAAGTAGAAGTCTGCCAGGGCGGACACCGTTACTTCCAGCGCTTTGAAATCGGAAATCCGGTAGAAGAGCTGAAAGAAATTGGAACAGCAGACACTACCGGAACATTAATTCGCTTTAAAGCCAGTGCGGATGTTTTTACGGAAACCACGGTTTATGATTTTGAAACCCTGGAACGCCGTTTACGGGAACAGGCTTTCTTAAATGCCGGCCTGAAAATTACACTGACAGACAAGCGGGAAGAAGAAGAGCATCAGGAAGTATATTGCTATGAAGGCGGAATTTCCTCCTTCGTAGACTTTGTTGTGCAAAAAAGAGGCTATACCCCGCTGCATGAAAAGCCAATTGCATTTAATGCAGTAAAGAATGACCGGGAAGTAGACATTGCACTTATGTACAATGACAGCTACAACGAAAACCTGTATTCCTTTGCCAACAACGTTCGTACCATTGACGGTGGTACCCATGAACAGGGCTTTAAAACTGCATTAACCCGTGTCTTCAATGACTACGGCAGAAAATACAACATTATTAAAGACGGTGACAAAAAGCTTTCCGGAGATGACGTGCGGGAAGGCCTGGTTGCCATTATCAGCGTAAAGCTGACAGAAGCAGAATTTGAAGGACAAACCAAGGGTAAACTGGGCAACACGGACATTACGCCACTGGTTTCCAAAACCGTATATGAAAAGCTTATGACCTTCTTTGAAGAAAACCCGGCAGTAGCCAAGGCCATCTTCAATAAAGCATTGGAAGCTTCCCGTGCCAGAGAAGCTGCCCGCAAGGCAAGAGATCTGGCTCGCAGAAAAACGGCATTGGAAGGCAATTCTTTGCCCGGAAAACTGGCAGACTGCCTGGATAAAGGAAACGAACTGACAGAACTGTATATTGTCGAAGGGGATTCCGCCGGCGGTTCCGCAAAGGAAGGACGGGAACGGCAATACCAGGCCATTCTTCCGCTGTGGGGCAAAATGTTGAACGTAGAAAAAGCCCGCCTGGATAAGGTTATCGGCAATGACAAATTAACGCCGGTTGTAACAGCTCTTGGTACCGGAATCGGAGACGAATTTGATATTACCAAACTGCGGTACAACAAAATTGTGTTAATGGCCGATGCCGATGTAGACGGTGCGCATATCAGAACCCTGTTGTTAACATTCTTCTTCCGGTACATGAGACCGCTGATTGAAGAAGGTCACGTTTATATTGCCCAGCCACCACTTTATAAAGTCAGCAAGGGCAAAAATAAATTTGCCTATGCCTATTCTGATGAGGAGCGGGACCAGAAAATTGCCGAGCTTGGCGGTTCCTGTGACATCCAACGGTACAAAGGTTTGGGTGAAATGGACCCGGTTCAGCTGTGGGAAACCACAATGGACCCGAAAACCCGCACCATGCTGAAAGTGAATCTGACCGATGCCATGGAAGCAGACGAAACCTTCTCTATCCTGATGGGGGACAAGGTAGAACCGCGTCGGGATTTCATTGAAAAGAACGCAAAATATGTTCAAAATCTGGACGTCTGAGAGGAGGGGAATGAACAATGGCTAAAGCAAGTGCAGAAATGCAAAAACAAAAAGAACAGGAGTTCCGTGACAACCTTGAACTCCAGCATATTGTAGACGTAGATCTGAACAAGGAAATGCGCAAATCATTCCTTGACTACTCCATGTCTGTTATTGTGCAGCGTGCCCTTCCGGACGTTCGGGATGGATTAAAGCCGGTACACAGACGAATTTTATATACCATGTATGAAAACGGTCTGTACCCGGACAAACCGTACCGAAAGTGCGCGGATACCGTCGGTAACGTGCTTGGTAAATATCATCCCCACGGCGATGCATCGGTTTACGATGCAATGGTTCGCTTAGCCCAGAACTTCTCCATGCGTTATACGCTGGTAGACGGTCATGGTAACTTTGGTTCCATTGACGGTGACCCGCCTGCTGCTTACCGTTATACAGAATCCCGCATGAGCAAGCTTTCCTTAAAGATGCTCTCGGATATAGACAAAGACACCGTAGATTTTCAGCCGAACTATGATGACCGTCTGAAAGAACCAACGGTGCTGCCGTCCCGTTATCCAAACCTGCTGGTAAACGGATCCATGGGTATTGCAGTTGGTATGGCAACCAATATTCCGCCGCATAACCTGAAGGAAGTCATTGACGGTATGTGTGCCGTCATTGATAATCCGGAAATTGAATTGGCAGAATTAATGGAACATATCCCCGGCCCAGACTTCCCAACTGCCGGTATTATTATGGGACGTTCCGGTATTCGGGCAGCCTATGCCACCGGACGCGGCAAAATTACGGTTCGGGCAAGAACGGAAATTGTAGAAAAGAAAAACGGCCGTTTTGAAATTAAGGTTACGGAAATTCCGTATAACGTAAATAAAGCCAGACTGATTGAAAGCATGGCCGACCTGGTAAAGGAAAAGCGGATTGAAGGTATTGCCGACATCAACGACTATTCCTCCATGCACGGCATGTATATTTCCATAGACCTGAAACGGGATGCAAACCCACAGGTGGTACTGAATCAGTTGTTCCAGTATACCCAGTTGCAGACCTCGTTTGGTGTTATTAACCTGGCCATTGTAGATGGACAGCCGAAGATTCTGACGTTAAAAGAAATTCTGCAGGAATATATTTCCTTCCAGTGCGATGTTATTCGCAGACGGACAGAGTATGAATTAAAGAAGGCCTCTGACCGTGCCCATATCCTGGATGGTCTGGCAAGAGCCATTGATATTGTAGATGACATTATTGCTACCATTCGTGCCACTAAGGGCGGTCAGGCAGAAGCTAAAGTGGCCATCATGGAAAAATTTGACTTTGATGACCCGCAGGCGTCCGCCATTGTTGCCTTCCGTTTAGGCCAGCTGGCCGGTCTGGAAATTAAGAAGATTCTGGACGAACAGGAAGCTTTGAAAGAAAAGATTGCAACTTATCAGGCCATGCTGGCAGATAAGCAGCTGATTCTGGATGAAATTAAGACCGAAGCCCGCGCCATTGGAGATAAGTTCTCCGATGAACGCCGTACCGAAATTTGTAACGTTTCCGGAGAAATGGATATTGAAGATCTGATTCCGGAAGAGGAAAATATTATTACCCTGACAAAGCTGGGATACATCAAACGGCAGGCAACCGATGTCTATCGCCTGCAAAAGCGCGGCGGCCGCGGCATTTCCAGTATGAACCGCCGGGAAGAGGACGTTACGGAAACCATGTTCAGCTGTTCCAGCCATGACTACGTTATGTTCTTTACCAATCAGGGTCGCTGTTACCGGATTAAGGCATATGAAATTCAGGAAGCCAGCCGCACCAGCCGCGGAATGAACGTGGTGAACTTGTTACCGTTGCAGCCGGAAGAAAAAGTAACGGCGCTGATTAAACTGGATGACCCGGAAGCCGATGCTTATATTTGCATGGTAACCCGTGCCGGCATCATTAAAAGAACGGCACTGTCTGATTATAAAAACGTCAGACGCAGTGGTCTGATTGCCATCAATCTGGACGAAGGCGATGAACTGGCCTGGGTAAAACTGACCAGTGGTCAGGATGATTTGCTGGTAGCAACGCATGAAGGAATGTGTATTCGTTTCCATGAAACGGATGCCAGAACTTTGGGACGTACCGCCCGTGGTGTAAAATCCATTACCTTCAAGAAAGACGGCGACTATGTAGTCGGATTTGATGTCTTAGATGACACCGGTACGGTATTGACCGTTTCTGAGAAGGGTTATGGAAGACGCTCTTCCCCGGACAATTATCCGGTACAGAACCGTGGTGGTTCCGGCCGTATTAATTACCGGGTAGAAAAATACGGAAAAGTGGCCGCACTTCGTGTGGTACACGACACCGAAGATATTATGTTAATTTCGGCCTCCGGCATTATGATTCGTATTGAATCCGGTACAATCAATTATGCTTCTCGTCCGGCAAAGGGTGTAAAGGTCATGCGGATTTCGGATGACGACAAATTAATTACGCTTTCTGCCGTAGAACATACAGAAGAACCTGAACCCGTAGAAAATTAACAAGTTTGGAGCAGTTTTATGGACGAACATCAATTTGACGGCGAAATGGCGGAATTCTTAAAAGAATTAAACGCCTTTGAGCAGCAAGTAAAAAAAGAAGTGGCAAACAAACTGTCTGTTCCGGAAGAGAAGGGACAGTCTGTAGAGCCGTCTTCCGAAGCAGAGCGGGAAATAGAGCAGTGGCTTGCAGAAGAAAGTCAGGTACAACCGCATGTAGCAACTCCAAAACAGCCCCAAGAACAAGCTACACCACAAAACCACTGGTTTGACGCACAGGTGCAATCACAGGCACAACCGCAACCACCGGTAGACGAACCAACCATGCCGGTTTCTTTGCCAGCGCAGCCGCAGACGGAAGAACAGGATGGTTTCTATCCTCCGGAAGAAGACTATCTGCCGGAAGAGTCTTTTACGGAAGAACCTTTGCCGGAAGATAATCTGCCGCAGGAAACAGAAAACAGGAAAAGAAATTCAAAGAAAAAGAAGCCTCGTAAGAAGTGGTCAAAAACCAAGAAAATCTTAATGAGTATTATCTGTGTTTTACTGGCCTTACTTCTTGCCGGCGGCGGATTCTTATGGAGCAAGCTGAGCCTGATTAATACCGGCGGCGAAGACTGGGAAGAAGTAGACACCATGGAAGACGACATAGATGCCGCAACCATAGACAGTATTACGGACGCCACGTCTTTAACGGCCTGGTTAAAAGCCTGGCATAATAACGGCGGGGACCACATGTCCAGTAAATACGTCAAAAATATTCTTTTGCTTGGTGTAGACAGTGACTCTTCCCTTTCCGACACCATGATGCTGGTTTCCGTTAACCGTAAAACCAAGAAAATTTCCATGGTTTCCTTTTATCGGGACAGTTACACCTATGTAAAACGGAAGAACGGAAAGGATTCCTTTACCAAATTAAATGCAGCTTATAGTTATGGTGGCGCCGAACTGGTTCGCTCTACCATTGAAAACAACTATAAAATCAAGATTGATGAATATGCCTTGGTAGACTATGATTCCTTCCCGAAGGTTATTGATGCCTTGGGCGGCGTTACCGTCAACGTAACGGAAAAAGAAGCTGCCTATCTGAATAAGACCTGGTGGAAGTGGTCCAGAACCGGAAATAAAATTTCGTTTACTTCCGGAGACATGAAAATGGATGGCGAACACGCCTTAATGTATTGCCGGATCCGGAAACTGGATTCCGATGTAAACCGGACCGAACGGCAAAGAAAAGTCATAGACGCTATTATTGATAAGGCACAGGACGCCACTGCTTCCCAGCTGAACAGCATGGTAAATACGGTCTTCCCGTATGTTACCACCAGCATGACAAAGACCAAGATTATCAGCTATGGAACGCAGGCCCTAAGTGAAAGCTGGATTAACTGGCCGCGTACCCAGGCCACCATGCCAACGGATGACTACTGCCTTCCGGGTTATGCCGGAACCCAGTGGATCTGGCTGTGTGACTACGAAGGTTCCGCTTATGAATTGCAAATGCAATTATATGGAAAGAGCAATATTTCCCTTGCCAAGAACCGGGTATCGCCGCTAAGCTTCTCCTCTTCTTATTCGGAAAACACCACCTCTGCTTCTACCAAAAAGAGCAGTGGCAGTACCGGGAAATCTTCCACCCGCTCCTATAGCACCAAATCCAGCACCACCAACTTCGGAGACGATTTAATAGAAGAATTATCCGGAAAGCAGCAGCAGAAGAGTACCAGCAGTACCACTTCCAAAGCAACGTCCTCCAGTTCCTCTTCCACAAGAAAAAGAGTTTTCTAAAAGCGGAAGGAACTGGCTCGCAAACAGAAAAAAACAAAAAAGAACAGAGCTGCCGATGAAAAGCAGCTCTGTTTTTCTGTGGAAATGTGGAAAATTCTGTGTCTTTTCAGGCGAGTCAGATGTCTTCTTCCCGGAAATCAATAGTCAGTTCCTGGTGCACGCCCTTCAATTGGTAATAACGGACGCCGGCGGCATCAAACATTTTTTTAGAGGCGCGCGTGCCGTCTGTTTCGGCGTACTTATCGGAAATATAAACCACTTCCCGGATGCCGGACTGGATAATGGCCTTGGCACATTCGTTGCAGGGGAACAGCGCAACGTAAATTTTGCAGCCCTGCAGGGAGCCACCGGCGTGGTTCAGAATGGCGTTCAGTTCCGCGTGGCAGACGAAGGGATATTTGGTGTTCAGCGCAGCCCCTTCGCGATCCCAGGGAAAGTCGTCGTCATTGCACCCAATGGGGAGCCCGTTGTATCCGACAGACATAATTTTGTTGTTGTGGTTGACAATGCAGGCGCCAACCTGCGTATTCGGGTCCTTGCTCCGCATGGCGGAAAGCAACGCAATGCCCATAAAATATTCGTCCCAGCTGATATAATCTTCCCGCTTTGCCATAGAAAGAACCTCCGTTTTTCTGATTTGTCAAAACAATTCTAGCAAAACTCTATTTTCTTTTCAACACGGGCGAGATAGTGTTATACTATCCCAAAGAAATGCAAAAAAAGGAGTCGGAAGCTTTGGAACCAAAAGGAAATTGGCTAAACAAAGAAACTACGAAAAAAATCTTACTCATTTCTGCCGCTGTCTTAATTATGGCAGTTGTTATTTTTAATTACTCTACGGTGTTTTCTGCCCTGGGAAAATTATTAAACATTGTTTTTCCCTTTATTTTGGGCGGTGCCATGGCCTTTATTTTTAATGTGCCACTGCGTAGTTTGGAAACAAGGGTTTTTAAGAAAGACTTTAAAGGGAAGCGCGGCATTTGTATTTTGCTGACGTTGCTCTTTATTCTGGCTATCCTGGCCGGCGCGCTTTTGATTATTGTTCCGCAGGTAGTCAAGTCTACACAGACCCTGATAGAAGAAATTGAAGAGCTTGCTGCCAGATACAGCAGTATGGAAGATGTTCGAAAGGAACTGGTAGAAACCTATCCGTGGACGGCAAAGTTTTTAACGGATTCCCGCGTGCTGAACTTTGATTACGCTGGTGCGTTACAAAAGCTGTCTTCCTATTTGAAAGACTGGGTTTCTAATGTTGGATCCGGAAATGGCGGCGGCTTAATGGATTCCGTTACCGGCGTGGTTACTTCCATTGTCAGCGGCGTTGCCACCTTCTTCATTGGTTTTGCCTTTTCCATTTACTGCCTGTTCCGTAAGGAAGCCCTGGCAAGACAGATGCGCCAGATTCTGTATGCCTTATTTAAAGAATCCACTGCAGAAAAGATCCTGGAAGTGGGAAGCCTTTCCAACGTAACCTTCTCTAACTTTATCCGTGGCCAGTGCCTGGAAGCAGTTATCTTAGGCACCCTGTTCCTGATTTGCATGAGCATTTTCCAAATGCCGTATGCCCTGTTAGTTGCCGTCTTAATTACCATTACGGCTCTGGTCCCGATTTTCGGTGCGTTCTTAGGTTGCTTTATCAGTGCCCTGTTACTGTTAATTGTAGATCCGAAATACTGCATTGAATTCCTGATTATGTTTATTGTTCTGCAGCAGATTGAAGGAAAGCTGATTTATCCGCACGTTGTCGGAAGCACAGTTGGCCTTCCGTCCATCTGGGTTCTGTTTGCCATTACTGTTGGTGGCGAACTGATGGGTGTTGCCGGCATGGTCATTTTTGTTCCGCTTTGCTCGGTTCTGTATGCCTTGTTCCGGGACTTCATTGTAGACCGCCTGAAAGCAAAACGGGTAACCAAACGGTTATATGAGATTCCGTATGAAGAACGAAAAGGCGCCGAGCTACAGGCCATGACCATGAAGAAAACAGAGGAAGTGGAACTGCAGGATGTTGTGAATTCTGCCGATAAGCTGAAAATGAAACTGCTGCATCCGAAAAAGGATGAAGAGGAAGCACTTGCCAAGAAAGCCGAAAAGCGGGCGGAAAAGGCCGGACGCAAAGCGGCACAGGCAGAAGAAAAAGCCCAGCAGGCGGAAGAAGCTGCCAAAAAGGCAAGAGAAAAAACAGTAGCCAAAGAAAAAGAACTAAAAGAAAAAGAAGAAGCTTCGGCAGAGAAAAAAGACTGACTCGCCAAAGAGCAGAAAAAAGAAAAGAAAAAAGCCCGCCATCAGCACTGACTGATGACGGGTTTTGTGTTTTATTCAGGAAGGCCGGTTTATTGGAAATCCAGGTTGTTGACTTCTTTTTCTACTTCATGCAGAACCATGTTGTAGATGTGACGGCCCTGGTTAATGTACAGTTCGTTTCCTTCCTTTTTGCAAAGCATGGCAAAGGTTTTGCCGATGTCGGTTGCAACGTCTTCGCCGCCCTTCCGGACGCTGAGGTAATAAAAGGAATAAGCGGAGCTTTCCACTACATTTTTATAAAAGTCGGATTCCAGTTCATCCAGACGTTTGTGCAGGGCGGTGATGGCAAGGACGGAAAGCTGGGAAGAGGGCAGGAAGTAGTTTAAAGCGGCCTCTGCAGAGAAGAGCTGCAGCACGCCAACCTGGTCATAGGTTTCGGCTTCAAAGAAGCAGGGGTCTGTCAGTTCGGCTTTGGTTTCGTCACTTAAAGCAACGGTGGCCAGGGCATAACCGAGCATTTCCGCCTTCTTGGTGTTGCCGTTGCGCCGCTGTTCATTCATGGCTTCTACCATGGACAAAATGTCCTGGTCCGCCGGCGCAGCCTTTTTTGAGGTAAAAATTTTAATATCTCTGTCGTCCTTGTTCATGAGATCTCCTTATTTTGCAGCCGCAGCTTCTGCTTCCTTGGCAGCCTTGGCTTCGGCTTTCTTTTTGGCACGGCGCTGTTTTGCCTGATATCCGAGAAGAAGGGAGAGGTCATCATCCGGGGTGGCTTCCGAGCAAAGAGCCGTGGCCGATCTGTTATACAGGCCGTGGAAATCAGAGCCGCCGGTTACCAGGAGCTTGTGTTTCTTGGCAAGGGCTTTCAGCTGTGTCCGTTCTTCTTCGGTGTTGTTTGGATGATAAACTTCCAGTCCGTCCAACCCTAAGGCAATCAGGTCTTCCAAAGAATCCATGAGGCCATCCAGTCCCGGATGGGCCAGAACGGCAATGCCGCCGGCGTTGTGAATTTCTTCAATAACTTCGGCAGGAGTCGGATACTTTGGCTGTACCAGAACATTGTCCGGGCTGTCCGGATCAAAGAGAGAATGGTACAGGTCTCCGTAAATGCTGGTGGTATATCCGCATTCCATAAGGGCATGCATGATGTGCTCTTTATAAATGTTGGTGGATCCTGCAGCGCATTTCAAAACCAGTTCGGAGTTGATGGGAAACTTGTGGGAAACCTTGCCGACCATTAACTGGGATGCTTTTCGGCGAGCCAGTGAATTGCGGCGGCAGAGTCCTTCCAACCGATCCGGGTTTTCTGCAAGATAACATAATATAAATACATTTTTCTGCTTGTCCTGGTCAAAAGCGGAAAGTTCCACGCCGGGGATGACGGTAACACCGTGACGTTTTCCGATGATTTTACCGCGGACCGTACCGGCCTGGCAGTCATGATCGGTAATGGCTATGGTTTCTACACCGCTTCTGTTGGCAAGCAGGATAAGATCTTCAATGCCTAAGGAACCATCCGAAAGACGGGTATGACAGTGTAAATCTGCTGGCATGAATGGGTCCTCCCCTTTCAAAAGAAGTGTCTAATAGTTACAAAAATATTATAGTATATTTGGATAAAAGGATGCAAGGGAAATTGCTTGCAAAGAAAAATAGTCTATGCTATACTATCTTTTCCTTTATTCATACTGTTAGAAACGCACAGAGGAAACCGGTAGATTTTGCAAATGTTTTGAGAAAAATCACCAAAGAAGGGCACGAACGGCAGAATACCAAGTGTTAGCGGTCTCACATCTGTGAAAGGCAATTTCTTCCAAAAGAAGAAAAAGTAAAGTTTTTGAAAAAAAGACTTGCAAAGTTGCTGACAGTCTGATATAGTATATCTCGTTGACGCAGTCGGTGTTTTTAGCGATGAGGGTCCACCCGTTCCCATCCCGAACACGGCAGTTAAGCTCATCAGTGCCGAAAATACTTGGGGGGCAGCCCCCTGGGAAGATAGGGCAATGCCGACATCAACGAAGGTAACCAGCCAGAAGGCTGGTTATTTTTATTTGTGCCGGTTTTGTGCCGGTTTTGTGCCGGTTTCGTGCCGTTTTTGGGATTACCGTTGGTGGGGAACCAGTGGTCAGAGGCCGGTCAAAATAGGAAAAACAGAAGAAGATAAGAACCGAACCAGAGGTCTTTTGAACCTCTGGTTCTTTTTTTATTTTCTTTTCCGGGTCGGTAGGGTTTAATGGGGTCATCTCTTAAAGGAGGACGGACTCATGAAATGGAAAATCGGTCTGCTGGATTCCGACACGGAATTTACAACACGGCTACAGGATGCGTTTGAAGAACAGTATCCAAATGAAATAGACTTTTTTGTTTTTTCTACCTTTGACCAGGCCGTCACAGCAGCAGAAAAGTTGGGATTGCAATTACTGTTGGTGGAAGACGGGCTCTATTTGAGCGGAACTGCTGCCTGTCCTATTTTATTGCTGTGTACCCAGACCGGAGTAGATTATGAGCCGGAGGACCACGCGTATCGTAAGGTCTGTAAATACAAAAGTGTAAGTGACTGGTACAGCCTGTTCTGCTCTTACTGCAGAGGGAGGTTCGCTGCCGATTGGGGCAGAACAGCGGAGCTTTCCGGGGCAGGGCCCATGACGCTGTGCCTGTTTCTTTCCGGAGGCGGCGGGACCGGTACCAGTACCGCCGCTGCCGCCTTCGCCATGCATCTGGCGCGGAACAGAAAAAAGGTGGTCTATTTAAATTTTGAGCCCTTTTCCAGTACAGAACAGTTCTTCATGGGAAATGGGAATTATGACATGGATGACATCATTTTTTCTCTCCGAAGCCGGAAATATGAATTAAACACGCTACTGCGTCATGCCCTCTGCCGGGATACCTCCGGCGTTTACTTTCTTATGCCTTGTGGCGCTGTATCAGACTGGTTCTCTTTAACCGGAGAAGAAATTCTGCAGATCTGTGACGCCATTACCAAAAATCTGGGGGACAAAACCTATTTGGTCCTGGATATGAATGCGGATGCCACCGAATCTTTTGTTTTGCCGTTTCTGTATTCCAAAAAGACAGTTCTGGTAGCCAATGGGGAGCCGCTTGGTAATGACAAAGTGGAACAGCTTTTAAATGCCCTGCCACTCCTTTGTAATCTGACCGCGTTTGAAGTAGCGCGGAAAACGCAGTTACTGTACAACCGCTTTGAACGGGTTGGAGGGCAATTGCTGGATTTGCCGGAAATTGGAAAGCTGGGTGGTATTAACCGGACGGAAGCTGACTCGCCAAGAAGTTTAATGAACACGCTGGCGGATCTGGGGCCGTTCCAACGGTTGGAAGAAAGCCTTTATGTTTGAAGACATTAAACGGGAATTGTATACCGAAGGAAATCTTGGTGCGCTGAGCAACGAAGAGCTATATCAGCAAATCAAAAAGCTCTTTTTAAAGCAGGAGCAAAATCGGCAGTTACCACTGGCAACGCAAATTGCGCTTGTAGACCGGATTTACAGTTCGCTTCGGGGTTACGGGGTCTTAGACCAGCTTTTTTATGATGAAACCGTTTCCGAAATCATGATCAATCATTTTGATGAGATTTATGTAGAGCGGCAGGGAACCGTAAAACGCAGTTCTTTGCAGTTTGAAAATGAAGTGGAGTTGGAGCAGACCATCCAACGGATTGTCAGCAGGAGCGGCCGGGAGGTCAACCAGGCAAAACCGATTGTAGATACGCGGTTGCCGGATGGCGCGCGGGTAAATGTTGTGCTGCCGCCCATTTCTTTAAATGGGCCGGTGGTTACGGTCCGTCGTTTCCCAAAAGACAAAATTACCATGGAGAAGCTGATTGCCTGGGGCTCTATTACGGAAGAAGCGGCAGATTTTCTAAAGCTTCTGGTGCGCTGCCGGTACAACCTGTTTATCAGTGGCGGGACCAGTTCCGGAAAAACCACGTTTTTAAATGTTCTTTCCGATGAAATTCCACCGGAAGAACGCATTATTACCATTGAAGATTCTGCCGAGTTGCAAATCCGCGGGCTTCCGAATCTGATTCGTCTGGAAACGCGAAATGCCAATGCCTCCGGGGTTGGCCGGGTTTCCACCCAGGACCTGATTCGGACCTCCCTTCGGATGCGGCCGGATCGCATTATTGTAGGAGAAGTTCGAGGTGCAGAAGCACTGGATATGTTAAATGCCATGAATACGGGACACGACGGATCCCTGTCCACCGGCCATGCCAACAGCTGTTATGACATGCTAAGCCGGTTGGAAACCATGGTATTACAGGGGAATGCCGGACTGCCGCTGGTGGCAATCCGACAGAAAATAGCGTCCTCTTTGGACGTGATTATACATTTGGGGAAATTAGGTTCAAAGCGCCGGGTCATGGAAATCTGTGAAATGGACGGGATAGAAAAGGGAGAATACCGGTTACGAACGTTATTTTGCCTACAGAACGGCGCTTTGATTCGTGTAGAGCCTACGTTGAAGCAGGATTATAAGTTAAAGCTGTATGGGGAAGAACCGAATGAAACAGAACAAAATAAAACAGAACAAGACAAAACAGAACAGGAAGAAGATCTTCCGGAATCAGGCAAGTCCCGAAGAACCCCTGGCCTGGATAGGGCCGGAGCCCGACAGGCTGGTGGCAGAAAGGCCGCTACAAAGCAATCTGAATCAAGAGGTGCAAAAACAGGAAAAGGATCTGTTTAAACCGGAGAGCGGGACGAAAAAAAGAACGCAAAAAAGAACGAAAAACAAGACGCAAGAGCGGCCGCAGTTGGCAATCCTGAAAAAGCTGATCATAACCCGCTCCTGTTGTGGAAAGCAATTTGGCATAAAACAGGCAGGCAGTGGATTCCTGCTGGGTGCTCCCATTGGATTCTTAGTCGGATACATTTTATTCCAGCGTTTGCCGCTGGAGTTAGTGTTGCTACTGGCTGGCGGTTTGATTGGAGCCCGTGCCTATCCTGTTTTTCTGATGGAAAAGCGGGAGCAGGTTTTTCGGTTACAGTTTTGTGATTACTTAGATTCAATCAGCATGTCTCTTGCCTGTGGGCGGAACACGTATGACACGTTTTTAAGCGCCGGCGCAGATATGCGGACGCTTTATCCGGAAGAGGCTCCCATTTGTCTGGCAGGGGAATATATTGCAGGAAATCTCATGGCCGGAGAGCGCTTAGCATCTATTTTGGAAAGCGTTGCAAAGGAGAGTAATTGTGAAGATGTGCAAACCTTTGGGAATGTTTATCTGATTTGTGAGCAGGCCGGGGGAAACCTAAAGCAGGTAGTAGACCAAAGCCGGAATATGCTGACAGAAAAAATCTCCATAGAGGCGGAAATCAGCGTTTTACTGGCCGGCCCTAAAAATGAACTTTATATCATGACCGGCATGCCGTTAGTCATCTTAACAGCAATGAAATTACTGTCTACGGATTTGTTTACGGCAGAGCACCTGGCAATCAACCTGGTTGCGTTGGCTTTATTTACAGTTGCGTTTTTACTGGGTCGCAACATGGTGAAAATTAAGGTTTAAGAAAATGACAATAGTGGGAAAAGTACTGGTATTACTTCTGGCAACCGGATTTTGTTTCCTGGATCTGTTTCTGTTTTTAAAGCGGCGAAAAGCAGGGTGGAAAACAACCGGCATGAAACAATTTGTTTTAGAAGATCTCTTTTTCCTGGGAGAGGGTCTTTCTGAAAAAACACCGTGGAAAGAAAAACAGAATACCCAGCGGAAGCGCCGTCTGCGGGAATTGTATACCCCGGGACAGGCAGAGGAAATGAACCGAAGCGCAGCAGCTGCTCCGGCAACCTATTTACTGTTAGGATTGCCTGTTTTATTTCTTTTGCTTTTCTTTTCAGAAGACTATCTGCTGTTTCTGTTAGAGCTCTTATTGCTAGGGGTCCTTTGCTTCTATTTTGATTTCTGGCTGAAGCAGACCATAACCAAACGGCATGAAGAAATGGAAGCCTCCTTTGCGTCCATGCTGACGAAACTGGCACTGATGGTGCAGGCAGGAATTACCGCATCCGACGCCTTTCGCCAAGTGGCCTACTCCGCAGAGGGTTTGCTGTATGACGAAATGCAACAGGTAGTAAATAACATGAATAACGGCATAAGCCTGGAAGATGCCCTGGATGAATTTGTCCTTCGTTGCCCGCTGCGGGAGGGAAAGAAGTTTGCCTCGCTTTTTCAACAAAACCGGAGAAAGGGTGGACCGGACTTTCCAAACAGTCTGAATGAAATGGCACAGCAGGCATGGGAAGAACGGAAAAACAGAGCCAAGGTCAAAGGGGAATTAGCAGATCAAAAACTATTGGGACCAACGCTGTTAATGTTTGTTGGTATTTTGCTGATGATCATGATTCCGGCGTTTGAAAATTTATTTTGACGGAAGGTAGGAGAATGCAACATGAAACGAAGATGGCAGAATTTTTTAATGGATCACAGAGGGGAAGTCAATATTGTGGCAATGGTGTTGCTGATCATTGTCGTTATTGCTTTGGTGGCTATTTTCCGAACTGAAATGACCAGTATTATCAGCACGCTCTTTGACAACATCAGAGAGTCTATGGAGTTAACATGACCTCCCGTTCCGGCTCGGTTCAGGTGGTGGAGTTCTCTTATGTGCTTCCCATTGCGTTTACGGCGGTAATCGGATTGCTGTATATGGGCTTTTTACTCTTCTTTTATACCTATTCTGTTTCGGTTGCCGGGAAGTATGCGGAACAGGCCTGTTATTTAGCAGAACAGTCGGATCGGATTTATTGGCAACTGAGTACAGATCCGATTGACGAAGAAGACCGACTCGCCCTGGAAAAGGAGCTTGCCGCCAAAATGAAACGAATGGAAGTGCTTCCGGGCATTTCTTTTCAGACGTCGTTTACGGAAAACCTGGTGGGAACAAAATTTCAGGTGAAGATCAGCTGCCGCTATTTTGGGAAGCAGTTGTTTTCCGTGGTTGCAGATCGAACAGCGTACCACCCCAGAGAATTTGCAAAGAATGTGGATTTGGTGGAACAGTTGGCGGAAGAATCGGACCTCCTGAGCCAAATCAAAGAAAAGTACGAACAATATCTGAATAAGGAAAAAGAATATGACAGCACGTAAAGCGTATCAGGGTTCGGTTTCATTATTCCTTGCCATGGTTCTTTTGCCCATTTATTCCTGCGTTTATTTTGTCATTGACGCGGCAAGATATGAAGCGGCCAGGGAAAAGGCGGAAGGTGCGCTTGCCCTTTGCGGAAACGGGGCCCTGAATGATTATGATTTTGTGTTAAAAGAGCTGTATGGATTATTTGCCATGTCTTCCGGGCAGGAGAAAGAAGAACAGCGGATTGGAAATCTGTTTGGCAATTCCGTGGATGCTTATGGAGCGGGACAGCAGAATATGATCAGCACCTCCGTGAAGAGCTTTTCTCTTTCGTTCCCTGCCGAAGCGTCTTTGGCAAGACCGGAAGTGTTGGAACGGTATATGGTGGATTATATGAAATACCGGGCGCCGTATCAGTTTGCCAGAGGACTAAGCCAGCAGCTTGCTGTTTTCCGGCAAAGCGCAGAGGCGGCAACGGTATTGGAAAAGAGCCAGGCGTATTACAACGCACTGTCTGATACGGACGACCGCTTATCTGAAATCGGGAAGTCGGTTTCCGGAGAAACCGATGGTTCTGTTGCCGCGGAAAAGGAAAAAATTGCCGCTTTGCAGGAAACCATAGACCCGCTCCACAACGCATTAAAGGGTTCCTCTAAGGAAGCAGCAGCGTGGAAATCTGCCATTGAAAAAATGGAAGACGGAGAAATGAAAACATTGCTTTCCGGGAATTATCAGGATGCGGCCGGGGCGTTATCAGAAGATGGCTTACAGTCTTTTTCTGAGCTTTTACAGGAAGATTTCAATAAACTGCAGGAATATGAAGCCCAAAAAGCACAAAGTGCAGAGCAGGCAGAAGGAAATGCGCAGGCAGAAGGGGACGGGGACACACCGTTTCCGGTTTTGGGATATCCCACGGATCCGGTTTACCGGTATCTGTTATCCGCTTCCGGCAGCGCTGCTTCAGAAGAGGACAAAGCCTCTGCAAAGGAAACGAAGTCTGCCCTGCAGGGAATAACAGATACAACACTTTCTGTTTTCTATGAAAATGTGGCAGCACTTTCTGTTTCGGAACAGCTGGGAAGTGTGGCAGAAACCATAGATGCTCTGGGGGAAACTGGGGACAAGGTCTCTTTATCCACGGCAGAAGGAATCAGTTTACAGCAGTTAAGTAGTATGAAGCAGCTGTTTTCCGACATGGAAAATGCGGTCAAAAATCAACTGGAAAACTGCTATGTGGAAGAATTTCTGACGGAACAGTTCAGTTGCTATGCCACCGGGGACCAGGCGGAGAATTTATCCGGGAGTGCCTTTTCAGAAAGCCCGCTGTTTCGGGGCGAGTTAGAGTACATCCTTTTTGGAAAAGACTCTTTGCAAGCCAATGTGGCACTGTATACCAATGTACTCTTTGCCTGCCGGTTGCTCTTCAATTGCATTTATGCGTTCGGTAACGCAAAAATGCGCAGTGAGGCCCTTACGGTGGCAACGGCGCTGGCCGGATGGACCGGCATCGGCATTACTGCCGCGCAGAATTTACTGTTACTTTTATGGGCCGGCGGGGAATCCGTCCTGGACGTTGCCACCCTGTGCAAGGGCGGTGCGGTGCCGCTGTTTAAAAACGCGTCCACATGGACGCTCAGTTTAAACGGCGCAGGGCGCACCTTGGCAGAAGGGGCAGCAAATTATGCCAGCAAGCAAATAGATGACGTATTTACCTTAATAGAACAAACGGCGGATGATCAGCTGGAAGAGATTACCGGTGCCGCGGAAAACTATTTTCGACAAACGGCGGAAGGTGCTGCGGAAAGCGTAACCAATGTAATTGTGACGCCAATTGAAGCACAGCTGACCAGTCTGATTGGAAACCGAACGGCTGCCTATGCCGGAAAAAGTAAAGATCAAATACGGCAGATGTTACAGGCTGCCGTGGATTCCGTAGAAGGAACCAGTACAGCAGTAACCCTGGGAAAGCAATTGTTTACCGAGTATTGCTTAGAGGAACTGACAGAAGAGGTCTATCAATATTATGAACCTCTTTTATCTACAGAAGATGCCCTGTCTGAAGCTGCCGCTTCGGCTTTAGAAAAAGCTTTGGCTGATTTATATGAGAAGCTGTTTTCTGCAATTGAAAAAGAAATAAATCAAAAAGTGACGGAAGCAGAAAACCAGCTTCATCAGGTTGTAAATGGAGCCAAAGAGAACGTCAAAAACCAAACGGTGGCGGTGATAAACCGTTATGCGGAAGAACTGGGCACCTTTCTGGGGTCCGGAAACGGGTCGACCTCAGCGTCCGTTTCCGGCTCTTCCGGGCTGGCGTTTTCCTATCAGGATTACTTAAAGGTAATTACCTTTGTCCGATTGCAAAGCAACTCCGGAAAAAGAGGCATGCTGACTCGCAGCGCCAAGGTAATACAGGCCCGCGTGGCGGCAAAAGAATCCTCTTTTAACATTGCGCAAGCGTATACAGCGGTGCAGTTGAATGCAGAAGTCCGGGTTTCGTCTTATACCATAAAGGAGGAAAAAGAATATGCCTATTAAACAATGGATGGCTTTTTTGCTTCTTATCATGGTGCTTTTAACCGGGGCTTCCTGCGGAAAGGAAAAAACGGAAGTGCAGGGGGAACGTGCAAAGAAGGCAACCGAAACGGGAATTGCACAGGTTTCCTCTTTTGCCATTCCCATTCCTGCCGGATGGGAAGGAAAAGGCAATAAAGATAAGCTTTATGAAGCAGAAGCACAGGCCTTAACCTTCTTGTTGATAGGAGCCGAAGGTTCTTTAGAAGAGGCGTTGCCGCAGGACTTGGCGTTATTTTTCAGCACCGGGTTTTATGCAACCCAAACGGAAGTAGTACCGGAAGATGGGAAAGAGACGTTACAATCCGGAACCATTGAAAATGGAAGATTAAATGAAACCTGGTATTATTGCGGGTTTAATTTGGAAAATGAGCGTGGTTTCTTTGTCTATGTGGCAAAGGACCCGGGAGAAAAGGAGCGCTTGATACAATATGCGGAAACTTCTTATCAGGGACTGGCGCGCTTCTGATTGTGGTTCCTACAGTGTGGAAGGAGCCTTCAGCATCACCATTTTTACGATTTGTATTCTTGCCGCATTCTCTATTCTTTCCATTCTTCGTGTGGAGTTGGAAGTGCAGGACGCCATTAACCAGACAGCCATTGAGCTTTCCCAGTACACCTATGCGTTGGGAAAAGTGGTGCCGCTCTCTGACACGGAAAATGATGCTACGGATCTTGGCGGCACCTTACAAAGTATTTTCATGGATCAGGCAAGGGAAACGGTAGCGGAAGGCATTGGTGCTCCGCTGGCGAAAAGTCTGGCAAAAAAACATTTTTCCCGTACCGAATGGGAACCGTGGCTACAGGAGCAGGGAATAGAAGGGGGTTATGCAGCCTTTGATTTTTCCGGAACCAGTATTTTAGGAGACGGGAAAACCATTTCTATTACCGTTGCCTATCCGTTACAGGTGCAGACGTATGGCTTGTTTTCCAAGCAACTTACCATTTGTCAGACGGCAGAGACACTTGCCCTTCTGCCGGAGAATGCGTCCTTACTGGAAGCATTACGCAACCAGCAAACAGAAGAAACGGAGGAATCCATCTGGAAAAGCTCCAATTTTATCCGTGGCCGGTATTTTATCAGTCAGTTGAAATCGGAAAATGCCGGACAGGCGGTGGCCTCCGGTGTTGGTATTGATTTTTATGATGCCGGGAACGGCGTTTATCAGGAAGCCTATTCCATGAATTTGTTTTCTTCTACCTATAGCTCCTGTAACGGAGATGCAACGGAGGTCTCGTCTTATTCCCTAAACCGGGAAGCTGTGGAAAAGCAGATACAGCAATACGCAAACCGCTTGGAAAAGGACATCCGGTCTTTGAACGGAACCATTTTAATGGAGAGCGGGCAGGAACAGAAAGTAGTTCCTGCAAAGCGGAGCATACTGATTCTGATTTTGCCGGAAGAGTGCCAAAAAAACGAAACCATGCAGACGGGTTTGCAACAAATAAAAGGAACCCTGCAAAAGCAGGGAACAGAAGTGGAATATCGGTATGAGCAGGAGGCCTTATAGATGATCGTTTTGGAATTAATGCGACTGGTTCTCTTAACCACCCTGCTCTGCCTGACTGCAATAACGGATATACGGACCCGCCTGATCCCCAAAGAACTACTGCTGGAAATGGTGGTCGTAGAAGCAGGGTATCTTCTGTTAAGCTGCTTTTTAAAAACCCCGGAAATCAGACTGTATCAAATTTTAGTTCCTCCATTGGTAGGCTTTTTAGTGGCGGCCCTTCTTTGCCTCTGCTGTCGGCTTTTGGCCAAAGACGGTATTGGCGGAGGCGATCTGAAACTGCTGCTGGCTCTGGGCTTCTGCTATGAATTGCAGGATTTCCTTGGGGCTTTGGCAATAACAGCTCTGCTTTCGCTTGGTGTGGGAGCAGTCCTTCTGTTAAGCAAAAAGATAGAGAAGGGAGCCACGCTTCCCTTTGCTCCGTTTCTGGCCATTGGTGTTATGGCGGAAACCATTCTTCAGCTGGTGAAACTATTATGAAAAGAATTGTCCCTCTTGTGCTGTTGTTCTGTCTCTGTGCCGGCGGTTGGGGTAAGTTTATTTACACCCAGGCAAATGCTACTGCCCGCTTTAACCGGCAATGGCAACAGGCAGAAGAGTTGTATGAAAAGAAAATACCGGATGAGGCGCTGGAAGCCTACCTTTCCTGCCTTTCCATGGAACCAAAGAACCAGAAGGTGTTGCAGCGGGTTTCGGAATTGTACCTGCAACTGAAGCAGTATGAAAAAGCAAGAAAAACCTGTGAAACGTTGGACTCCGTTTTACCCGGCGATGCAGACAACCTTCTTCTTTGGGCAGACTCGTTTTTAGCAGAAAACCGGTATGCAGACGCGGTTGCCGTTTTGGAAAAAGGGGATGCCCAGTTGCTCCGGGACAAAATACGGGAAATTAAAGGACAATATGTTTTAAGCTATGTGCCGCTCTCCTCTTTTCAGGACTGGTGTGGAGCCGGTGCACAGATGGTGGCCTCTGTCATTACCGATTCCGGAACGGCAGCCATATACACGGCTTCCGGGCGGCGGCTGTTTGGCGGAGAACTTTCCTGGGCCGGCGGACCGTCAGAAGACGGGTCCTTATATCCGGTGTGCCAGGAGGGGCAATTCCTTTTTGCAGATGCGGAGGGAAACCGGCGGTTGGTGCCGGAGCAGCTGGTAAGTTCTCTTGGCCCAATGGCATCCGGCTACGCGCCGGTTTCCCTTGACGGGGTGTTTGGCTATATGGATGCAGAACTGCATCTGCAGGAATTGCACTATGCCAAAACGTACGCCTTCCAGGAAGGATATGCTTTGGCGCAACAGGACGGCAGGCTGGTGCTTTTGGATAGCAACCTGCAAGTGGTTCGCTCCTGTCCGTTTTCTTCCGTGGTAGAGGATCCTTATGGCTTTTCTTCCACCTATGGTGTCATCATCGGCAACAGCAATGGACAGTGGTCTTTCTATGGCCCGGACGGAGAAGTACTGTCTTCTTTTACGGCGGAAGAAATCCGTCTTCCGCAGGAGCGAAAAGGGCTGTTGGCGTTTCGTCAGGGATCTCTTTGGGGCTTTGCGGACCAGCAGGGAAATGTGATAATCCAGCCGTCCTTTGCGGACGCAAAATCCTTCTCGGAAGGGTACGCCGCAGTCAAAGTCGGAGACAAGTGGGGCTATATTGATGACTCCGGCACACCGGTTATAGAACCTGTCTTTGACGAAGCCGGCCCCATTTCCAAAGAGGGAACGGCCTTTGTGCGCAATAGTGCCGGTGTGAATTTGTTGAAATTAAGCTGGTATGAATAAAGAACTGGAGAACGAATAGGAGGACTTCTGCATGAAAGAAAAAGAGAAGATTTATACGGCCAAACTGTACTTGGAAAAACTGGCAAACGGAAGAAACCCACTGGACGGAAGTGCACTTCCGGAAGAAGACATTTTAAATAATGTAACATTATGCCGCACCTTTATTTATGTGGCAGATCTGTTGGAGCAGATTTTAGAAAACGGAGGCCTGGTTGGAAAGGTTCCCAACGCCAAAAAAGCGCCCTTCTCCATTTCGGAAGAAGAGCGCATGGAAATTGATATTACCGAAAAGCCGGTTGGGGTTTCCCAATTGGCAGACCGGATTAATGCGGTATTGGATCCGCATGTGAAGTCCCTGCCGGTTGCCCAAATTACCAAGTGGCTGGAAGCAGAGGGTCTGTTACGGACAGAAATACAAAATCAGGAACGGGTAAAGTACGCTACCGAAGAAGGCAATGCGTTAGGCATACTTACGGAGGAGCGAATCAGTCATACCGGACACCGGTATCGGAAAAATTTTTATGATGCGGCAGCACAAGCCTATGTGATTGCCAACCTGGAACAGATTGCAACCTTTGTCGGCTGACACCCCCACCAGGCAAAGTGCAATAGAGCGGTTTCCGGAGTGTGCACTGAACCGCTGGTGCGCAAGAGGAACCGCAAAAAAGCATCTCTTCAAACAGGCGTTTGCCTGGGAAGAGATGCTTTTCTTTATAAACTTAGGCTTTGTAATTAGCTTTTTGCGTAAAGGGAAAGAGCCTTTTGCATGACCGTATTGGCAACCGGGATGGCGTTGGTTAAACCGTAACCACCGGAATTTTCCAGAACAACCACAATACAGAGCGGGAGGTCATCCCGTTGGGAGTATCCGGCAAACCAGGTATGCGGGTTTCCATTGGAAACCTGTGCCGTACCGGTTTTACCGCACATTTCCAGATTTGGGAACTTACTGTCTTTGTAGTAATCCGTAACATTGGAGCGCAGGAGATCATTCAGCTTGCGGGCAATGTTGGAACTGCAATAAGAAAGGTTGCCGCCACGAGATCCGTAAATTAAGGTTGGATTCGGGGTAACGCCGGTTTTGTTGGCAATGGCACCAAGAATGGTAATTTCATGGCACGGATTTACCATGGTGGTGTACTGACCAATGCCGGCCCAGGCGCGGTCAATGTCATAGGCGTCGGACAGGTCAAAGGTGCTGGTGGCACATTTGATGCCGTTGACTTCAATGGTTTTGCCGAAGCCGAATTCCTTGGCCGTGGACATCATTTCATTGTTGGTTAACAGATTGCAGGCAATTTGTGCAAACTCTGTATTACAGGAGCGATTCAGCCCTTGTTTAAAAGTAACGGTACCATGGGTGCTGTTACACTTTACTTTACTGCCGCTCTTGGTGGTAAAGTAACCGGGACAGGTAAAGGTCATACTTTCAATGTTGCTGACATTTTCCAGGGCACAGGCGGTGGTAATGATTTTGAAAGTGGAACCCGGTGTATAGGTACCGCTGAAGAAGCGGTTCATGTAAATGGCTTTGTAATTATCTGAAGAATCATCAATGTCATCCGGTTTGTTGGCCGGATCATAGGTTGGTGTGGAGACAGCACAAAGAATTTCACCGGTTTTATAGTTGTAAACGCCGATACAGCCTTTGTAATTGCCAAGCGCTTTATAAGCGGTAACGGAAAGGTCAGCGTCTATGGTCAGTGTCAGGTCGTTCTTTTTGCTGTCAGAGGCATATAATCCGTTAATCAGATTGTAGCCGGTTAATTGGGAACGGAACGCAGTTTGCGCACCGGTGGAAATAAACCCTTCGGAGTCCCCGACCACGTGCAGGGTGGCTTTTCGAACCGCGGAGTCGGCATTGTAAGTCCGTTCCCCGTCTTTGGTGGAAACCAAAACCGTTCCGTTTCGGTCATAAATGGAACCGGAGCTGGTTACCATATGTTTGTTGTATGGCTGGCTGACCCATGTTTTGGCCTGAATCAGCATGGTGAAAAGCAATACAATCATGGCAACGGCAAAGATGCCGCCGATGGCGTAAAGCCATTTGGAGCGTTTGAAAATTCGGTTCATGCTTTTCGCTTCCCTCCTTTTGCCCAAGTACGGTTGTCCGCCGCCTTAATAAAGGCAAGCATGGCCCAGCAGGAAACCATACTGGTTCCGCCGTGACTGATGAATGGAAGCGTAACGCCGGTGAATGGCAGGAAGTCCATAACACCGAAGGTATGTAAGGCGGCCTGGAACAGAATCAGGGTTCCGGCTGCGCAGGTAGCAATGGAATAAAAGGCACTGGAAGAGCCGTTTGCATTCCGGATGGCGTGAATGAAAATCAGAAGGTAACAGATCAGGACAAGGAAGCCAATCAGCATACCAAACTCTTCACAGACAATACCGAAAGCAAGGTCTTCAATGGCAGCGGCAATTTTACGAAGGTAACCGTTACCAACGCCCATACCGGCAAGTCCGCCGCTGACCGCGTAGGTCATGGCGTGGGTCTGCTGGAAGCCTTTGCCGTAAACGTCATCCCAAACATGGCGATACGTGGCAAAACGGCTCATAACGTAGTCTGACCGGAGCAGCACAACCATGGCTGCGGCCAGGCCGGCGCCAACAACAATGAAGAGTACAGTACGGATATCACCGGATCGCATGAAGGCCAGAACCAGGAAGGCGGAGAAGAAAATCAGCGCGGTACCCAGGTCCTTCATCAGGAACAACAGGCCGATGCAGACAACGGCAAAAACGATGTAATGCCAGATGTGCTTGCTGGTTTGTAATTTTTCCAGCGAGGCAGCACCAACAAAGACAAACGGGATTTTTACAATTTCCGAGGGCTGGAACGAAATGGAGCCAATGGTTACCCAGTTATAAGCACCGTATTTGTAACTGGCAAAGACCAGCCCGAAAATCAGAAGGGCAATGGCAAAAATTTCCATGGGAAGAATATATTTGTCTGCACGGTCCACATCCGACAAAATCCAGAGCAAACCAATGTATCCGGCAAAGCCCAGGATAACGGCCAAAAACTGTGTCAGCAGAGAGCTAGTGCTTTGGCAGGCGTTCAGGGCAAGACCGATTCCGGTCAGGAAAAAGGCAATAATTTCCAAGCCCATGCTGTGTTTTTTCAAAATCAGGGAAGAGACAATGGCATAGGCCCATTCCAAAGCCAGAAAGGCAATGAAGACGGTTCCGGCACTTACGTTCTGGCCAATGGTGGTCAGTGCTTCACTCAGAGAGACAATCTGAGCAAAGGACAGAATCTGGAACAGAGTCAGTATGGTCATGGCCGGAATCCATCGTGGTCCGCTCATTTGGCTCACCTCACTTTAGTAATCAAGTTTCAAATAGAAAAAAGTAAAAACAATTAGGAATAAGGATTATTAAACTTAATGGTATAGCCGCAGATTTCAATGATGTCACTGTCAAAGAGCGGCGTTGGGGCAAAGATTTCTTCCCCGTTTACCAGGGTTCCTGCCTGCGAGCCGGTGTCTTCAATAACCCATTTGCCGTGTTCGTTGCGGCGGACAACGGCGTGGTACCGGGAAACAACCGGGCGGTCAATCCGGATATCTGCGTCAGAAGCACGGCCAATGACCACTTTGTTCATCCGGTCAAGGGACATGATTTCCCCGGTGATGCAGTTTTCCAGGTTGCAGGACTCTTTCAGTTCGTTTGCCATTTGCGGAATAATGATGTCTCCGTTGTTGCGGTCATCATAGGCAAAGGCATCCGGCGCAGCCGGCTTATTATAATTTCTGGGCAGTGTTTCTTTGGTGTATTCTGCTTCTAAAGGCAGTTCTTCAAAGAATTTGAAAACCGCGTTGCCGAAGACAACAATGTCTCCGTTTTCCAGGTATTTCCGGCCAATGACGCGGTCTTTGTTGACCAGGGTGCCGGTTTTGCTGTTGGTGTCAAACAGAATCCATTTTCCGTTCCGTTTGGTAATAACGGCATGGAAACGGGATACCGTATTGTAATTCAAAACAATGTCACAGGTGTTGCTTCGGCCGATGGACGTTTCTGCCGTTTTCAGCGGCATACGGTCCCGGTTGGCAGCATTAATCAAATATCCGATGGTGCCGGTTTTCCGGTTGTTTTGGGACAGCACATAAGCACAGATGGCTACCAGTGCCAGGGCCAGCAAAGGAAGAATCCAACGACTGACGGAAATGATAGAGGACACGTATTTCACCCCTTTTTAATGGAAATGAACTTCGTCAAAAATTATATAGAATCTACTGCTTAAAATCAAGAAAACCGCGTCCTTCTTTGCTTTTTTTGCAGCGTGTCCTTGCTTTTTAAAACACAGTTTGCTAAAATTAAACCGACATATAGCATAGGCTGTGGCAGTTTTGTCTGCAGCAACGGAGTTATTGTAAAACTTAGGAGACTAAAAGAGGGGATTATTAAATGATTACTTCCGGATTATTTTTAATTGTATTCATCGTTCTTCTGTGCATGGTAGGCGTAGGTCTGATTGCCGCTCTTTGCGGAATTCTCTTTGTTTACACCGGCCGTTCCATGAGCTATGACCGCTCTGCAAAGAAGATGGCTAAGGCGGGAAATAACGCAACGGACGCAGAATAATCTGCACAAAAAGCAAATCCGGAGCTCGCTTGCAAAACAAGCGGGCTCTTTTTGCCGATACAGGGCTATTTTGAACCAGGAAAGGAAACCATCATGTCAAATGATTTTTACGCCATGCTTTCCCGCATGAAATACATTGATCGCTGGGCGCTGATGCGGAACACGGAATCGGAAAGCTTAATGCAGCACTCTTTTGAAGTGGCGCTGCTTGCCCACGCTTTGGCCACCATCAGCAACGAACGCTGCGGGACCGACCTGGATGCGGACAAGGCAGCTGTTATCGGTCTGTTTCATGATGCTTCCGAAATCCTGACCGGCGACATGCCGACGCCGGTTAAATATTACAGTGAAGAAATCCGTCACGCCTACAAGGACGTAGAGCACATTGCCACTGAAAAACTGATTACCATGCTGCCGGAAGATTTACAGCCGCAGTACCGGGACGTTATGGTTCCGCAGCCGGAAGACCGGGAGCTTTGGAAGCTGGTCAAAGCAGCGGACAAGCTCAGCGCCCTGATTAAGTGCGTGGAAGAGGAAAAAGCCGGCAACCAGGAATTCTTAAAAGCCAGGGAAGCAACGGAAGAGGCCATTCACAAACTGGAATGTCCTTCTGCGGAACTCTTTTTAACGGAGTTCCTGCCAAGCTATCTGCTGACCCTGGATCAACTGAAATAGGAGGACGGAAATGGCCTACAGCTGTGATTACTGCATGAATTTCCAGTGGGATGAGGAACTGGAAGAAGACGTCTGCTCCGTGGACATGGACGAAGACGAATATGTCCGTCTGCTGGAGCACCATTATAAAGAGTGCCCGTATTTCCGTGCCGGAGACGAATATACCATTACGCGGAAACAGAACTAGCCTTATTTATTTTTAAGTTGTTTTCGGTATGGTAAATCTAGAAAACAAAAAGGGGAGGCTGTCTTATGAGACTTTTGCTTGCGGAAGATGAACATATGCTGTCAGATGCACTGGTAACCATGCTGACACACAGCAACTATTCTGTAGATGCTGTTTATGATGGTCAGGATGCGCTTGACTATCTGCGCACCGGAGATTATGACGGTGCCATTCTGGATATCATGATGCCGAAAATGGATGGCGTAACCGTAGTCAAAAAGATTCGCGAGGAAGGATTTACCCTTCCCATCCTGCTTTTGACTGCCAAAAGCCAGGACGATGACGTGGTTGCCGGTCTGGACGCCGGAGCGGACGACTACCTGACCAAACCGTTTAAAATTAATATTCTTCTGGCCCGCATCCGTGCCATGACCAGACGGCAACCGGAGCTGAGCAACACGGTGTTGCAATTCGGCGATTTACAGCTAAATCGCTCCGACTACGAATTAAGCGGACCGGAAAGTGCCGTAAAACTGGCCAACAAGGAATTCCAGATGATGGAAATGCTGATGGATCATCCGGGCCAGGTCATTCCGACGGAACGTTTTCTGGAAAAAATCTGGGGTTATGACTCGGATGCGGAAATTAACGTAGTCTGGGTTTATATCTCTACCCTGCGGAAAAAGTTGGCTGCCCTGGGAACCCATGTAAACATTAAGGCAGCGCGTGGCGTCGGATACTCTTTGGAGGAACAAAAATGATTGCCGGACTGCGCAAACGATTTATTGCCATTGCAACGCTGTCTATTATGCTGGTGCTGGGTGTGCTGATGCTTACGGTAGACCTTGCCAACTTCGGCAGCATTGAAGATGAAGCAGACCATACGCTGGATAGCTTAATTGTGTCCAACGTCTTTTCCAACGGGATGCCGCTGCCGTCGTCTTCTACAGATGGAGAAGAACCCACACATGATGAAGATCCGGCAGAAGAGGAAGATTCTGCCAAAAGCAGCTTTTTCAGAGCGGCCATTCAGGCAGGTGGAAAATCCAGCACAAAGGATTATGAATCCCATTATTTTTCGGTCGGCATCAGTTCGGATGGGAACTATCAGGTTTTCCTGGCAAATGAAACGGAGCTGACTTCTGCGCAGGCCATTCAGCTTGCCAGGCTGGCTGCTTCCGGAAAGAAAAGCAAAGGATACGTTTCCACGTACCGTTATGTTCTGGTTTCCCGCGGAGACGGATTACAGTGTTATTTCCTGGATTGCACCGCTACCATGCAAAGCGGGGTAGCATTCTGCATTGTTACCACCATTGTATTCCTGGCGGGGGTTCTGGTTTTCTTCCTTTTGGTTTGTTTGCTGTCCCGCAGCGTTTTTTATCCGGTAGAGGAAAGCTACAAGAAGCAGAAATCCTTTATTACCAATGCCGGACACGAATTAAAAACGCCGCTTGCCATTATTGACTCCTGTACGGAGGTCATTGAAATGGAAAACGGGGAGACCAAGTGGACGGAAGGAATTCACACACAGGTAGAACGGCTGTCCCTGATGACACAGGAACTGATTACCATGGCCAAGTTTGAAGAAAATGACCAGGACCTGGAGCGGGCCGTCTTTAATTTGTCTGAGGCCTTTAACGATGTTATAAAACCGTTTGCCTTAATGGCAGAGGAACAGGGATTCCTGTTGCACACCATGGTGACGGATAATGTTTTAATTTACGGAAACGAACGTTCCCTGCGGCAGGTCATTTCCATTTTGGCGGACAACGCCATAAAATATGCCAAGCCGGGAACCACCATTATCTTGGGTGTAGCCAACCAGCGGCATAAGGTGCAGATCTTCAGTAAAAACGATACGCTGGATCCCATTACGCCGGGTCAGCACAGAGAATTCTTTGACCGCTTTTACCGTGGGGACACCTCACATAGCAGCGAAAAGAAGGGCTACGGAATCGGCCTTAGCATGGCGCAGACCGTGGCTCGGGCGCATGGAGGTGCCATTACCGCACAAAGTGACGACGGAACCGCGTTGCTCATTATTGCACAGGTTCCGGACGGCCTGAGCGGCCGGGAGGCCTCCCGGCAGGTTGCCGAATGGCGAAAGGCGCATCCGGCGGAGTCCGATATTTCCTTTACGGATGTAGAGGATGTTCCGGATGCACCTGCAGAAGACATAGCAGAGGAAATAGCAGATCATACGGCCGACAGTACCGCAGATAATGCACAAGAAGATACTCCAAAAGAGAGCCTGTAACAGGGCTCTCTTTTTTGTTATAATAAAAAAGACTTTAAAGCGGAAAGGAAGATACCACCTATGTATGTTGTTTGTTTAGATATGGAAGGCGTTCTGGTACCGGAAATCTGGATTGCCTTTGCCGAAGAAACCGGCATTCCGGAGCTGAAACGCACCACCCGGGAAGAGCCGGATTATGACAAACTGATGAAGTATCGCTTACAAATCTTAAAGGACCATGGACTGGGCCTGAAGGAAATTCAGGACGTTATTTCCAAAATTGACCCGATTCCGGGTGCCAAGGAATTTATGGACAAATTGCGGGACAAGACCCAGGTCATTATTCTGTCTGACACCTTTGAACAGTTTGCAGCACCGTTGATGAAAAAGCTGGGTATGCCCACTATTTTCTGCAACACCCTGGAAGTGGCTGAAAACGGGGAAATTACGGATTACAAAATGCGTTGTACCCCGTCCAAGCTGACAACGGTAAAATCCCTGCAGGCTTGTGGTTTTGACACCATCGCTTCCGGAGACAGCTTCAATGACCTTGGCATGATTCAGGCCTCTAAAGCCGGCTTCCTGTTCAAGAGCACAGATCAGCTGAAGAAAGATTATCCGAATATTCCGGCTTACGAAGAATATGATGATCTTTACAAGGCTATTTGTGATGTCATTGATGCATAACGCAACGCAAAACAACAAAGATACATAAAAGGAACCTAAAAAAGAGACGGCAAAAAACCGTCTCTTTTTTAATTATGGCTAAACCACGCGGTTTACAATGCAGGTGTACTAAGAAAAGAAAGGGCGGTTTCCTATGAAAAAGATAACCAAGCGAATCCTGGCAGTTTTACTTGCACTTACTATGACAGTGTGCTGCGGATTGACTGCGCTGGCTGCCTCTTCCGGCCAGAGCGGGACCCCGCCGGAAAAACCATCCGGTGACAGCAGTTCCCAAGGAGATGGTGCACCGCCGGATGGAACCGGTGGCGGCGGACAGGCTCCGGGCGGCGGAGGCCAAAGCTCCGGCGTAGACAGTTACACTGCCGTAAAAGAATATACCGAAGACGGAACCTATAATGACGAAACCATCAGTTCCACCGGAACAGATGAAAACGCTGTTTTAGTTTCCGATGGAACACAGGTCTTCAGCGGGGCCAACATCACCAGAACCTCGGAGGATTCTTCTGGGGGAGACAACTCCAGCTTCTATGGTGTTGGCGCCGCAGTCCTGGGGAAGGGCGGCACAACGTATATTACCAAGAGTACCATTACTACGGATTCCGCCGGCGGGGCTGGCGTGTTTGCCTATAGTGACGGTAAAGTTTACGTAGCGGATACCACTATTAACACCACACAGGACACCTCCGGTGGACTGCATGTAGCCGGTGGCGGCACGCTGTATGCGTGGAACGTAACCGCTACCACGCAGGGCAACAGCAGTGCCGCAATCCGCTCTGATCGCGGCGGCGGAACCATGGTCGTGGATGGCGGCACCTACACCTCCAACGGCACCGGATCCCCGGCGGTTTATGTTACTGCCGATGTGGCCATCCACGACGCTACGCTGGTAGCAAACAACTCCGAAGGAATTTGCCTGGAAGGCCTGAACAGCCTGCATTTATATAACAGTGACCTGACCTCCAATATGCCGGAAAATGAACAGAATGATTGCACCTGGAGCGTAATTGTTTACCAGAGCATGTCCGGCGACTCTGAAGAAGGAGAGGGCACCTTCCAGATGGACGGTGGCTCCATCACCAGCAAAAACGGCGGTATTTTCTATACCACCAATACCGAAAGTGACTTTGTCATTCGCAATGTAAAAATTACCGCTGCCGATGACTGCGAGTTCTTCCTGAAGTGTACCGGTAACTCGAACCAGCGTGGCTGGGGCTCCTCCGGAAGCAACGGTGCAGATTGTAAATTCACCGCAATCCAACAGGAAATGAACGGTGACATTATCTGGGACAGCATCTCTACGCTGAACTTCTTTATGACCGATGGTTCCAAGCTGACCGGTGCAATCCTGGATGACGAAAGCAACGCCGGTAACGGCGGAGACGGTTACGCTAACGTGGCCATTGATAAGAACTCCATCTGGGTTGTTACCGGAAACAGTACCGTTACCAATTTGTACAACAGTGGCAAGATTGTGGACGCCAAAGGAAAGACCGTTACCATTCAGGGCGAAGACGGAACCGTTTATGTAGACGGTGACTCCGATTATACCGTTACCGTTACCGGCACCTATGGTGAATATGCAGATTGCACCACAGAAGCGGGAACCCTGACTTCCTGGACGGAATATAGCGTAGATCGCCCGTCCGAACTGGGCGAAGCAGAAACCACCACCGAGGAAGAGGACAAGGACTTCCCGGCTTGGGCCAAGGCCCTGATTGGCGGCCTGTCGGCCGTTGTTATCATTGTCGGAGTAGTCGCATTTGTACTGAATAAAAAGAAAAAAGACACTTCGGCATCTTAAAGAAAAAATCCTCCCTCTTTTGGGCGAGTCAGCGCATTCCTTTTCCCTAAAAAACATGCTAAAATGAAGGCACTTAAAGAAAAGGAGGCAATACCGTGAAAGTATCACTCAACCCGAATGCAGAAATAGTGGCTGTTGTAAAAGAAGGTCTGAAACGAACCGGCGGGTATTGTCCCTGCCGGAGAGAGCAAACGGAAGATACGAAATGCATTTGCAAGGAATTCAGACAGCAAATAGCAGACCCGGAATTTGAAGGCTTTTGTCACTGTATGCTGTATTACAAAAGTAAGGAGGACTGAAGATGTCCAAAGAAGTAGAAATTACCAAAGAGAACTATGAAGCAGAGGTGGCAAACTCTGAGAAGCCCGTCCTATTGGATTTCTGGGCAACCTGGTGTGGGCCTTGCCAGATGGTGGCGCCCATTATAGAAGAAATTGCGGAAGAGCATGAAGAAATTAAAGTGGGAAAGGTCAATGTGGATGAGCAGCCTTATCTGGCACAGCTGTTCGGCATTGAAGCCATCCCGACCATTGTTATGATGAAAGACGGTCAGGCCATTCAGGCTCTCTTTGGATACCAGACAAAAGCGCAATTGGAAGCATTTATTAAGACCAATGCCTAAAAATAAACAGGGGAGTAACTGCATCGGTTGCAGTTACTCCCTTTTGGTTTTTACAGGTTGTTAAAAAAGAAAAAGGACGGTGAAAACCGTCCTTTGGTGGTCGAGGCGACTGGACTCGAACCAGCGGCATCTTGGTCCCAAACCAAGCGCGATACCAAACTTCGCCACGCCTCGATAGCTAAGCCATTATAACAAAGGCCGCAAGGGATGTCAACTTAGGAAAACTGTTGTATAATGGGCTTCATTAGGAGGTTTTTCTATGCAAAGATCCAGTGGAATTTTACTGCCGGTTTCCGCGTTGCCGTCCCCGTATGGGGTTGGCACCCTGGGGAAATCGGCATATGAGTTTGCCACTTTTTTAAAAGACGCCGGGCAGCGCTACTGGCAGGTGCTTCCGCTTGGGCCGACCGGCCTGGGGGACAGTCCGTATACCAGCTTTTCCACGTTTGCCGGAAACCCGTACTTCATAGACCTTGATTTACTGATAGAAGAAGGTTTGCTGGAGCGGGATTACGTAGAGCAGTTTGACTGGGGAAAGGACCCGGAGCATGTGGATTATGCAACGCTCCGTGCAAACCGGTTTACCGTATTGCGGAAAGCCTTTGAAACAGGCTTCCCGCACCGGGAAAACGAAGTAAAGCAGTTTGCGGAAGAACAAAAGTGGTTGCCGGATTATGCCCTGTTTATGGCGGCAAGAGACTATTTCGGAGATGGCTCCTGGCAGGACTGGCCGGACGAAGGCCTGCGGAAGCGCACCCCGGAAGCGCTGGCAAAGTACCGGGAACTGCTGAAAGAGGACATTCGCTTTTACACCTATGTACAGTACCTGTTTTTTAAACAGTGGACCGCGTTAAAAAGCTATGTCAACAGCCTTGGTATTCATATCATCGGCGATGTGCCTATTTACGTTGCCATGGATTCCGCGGACACCTGGCGGGAACCGCAGTTCTTTGCTTTTGGAGAAGACCTGGTTCCGAAAGAAGTGGCCGGCGTGCCGCCGGACTATTTTTCAGAAGAGGGTCAGCTTTGGGGCAATCCACTGTATGACTGGGATGCCATGAAAGCAGATGGCTACGGCTGGTGGATCCGCCGCATGGAAGGCGCCAAACAGCTTTATGATATGGTTCGCATTGACCACTTCCGTGCCTTTGAAAGCTATTGGGCCGTTCCATTCGGCGCCACCAGCGCAAAGACCGGCACGTGGCATAAGGGCCCGGGAATGGACCTGCTCCGCGTGCTGCGGGACTGGTTCTATGACCTGGATTACATTGCGGAGGACCTGGGTATTCTGACCCCTGCAGTTACCGACTTGCTGGAGCAGACCGGATTCCCGGGCATGAACGTGCTGCAGTTTGCTTTTTCTGCAGACGGCTCGTCCAAGTACCTGCCGCACCGCATCAAACGAAACAGCGTCTGTTACGCAGGGACGCATGATAACAACACCTGCCTTGGCTGGTGGCAGGATCCTGCGGTGCCCCAGGAGGACAAGGACTTCGCCGTCACCTATCTGGGCCTGAACGAACAGGAGGGGCCGGTTTTGGGCCTCCTGCGCGGAGGCCTGCAAAGCCCGGCAGACCTGTTCGTGGCCCAGATGCAGGACTGGCTGCAGCTGCCCGGCTCCGCTCGCATGAATGTGCCGGGTGTTGCCCTTGGCAACTGGGCCTGGCGCATGCTCCCCGGGGCGGCCACTGCAGCCCTGGCAAAGCAGATTGCAGAGCGCACCAAAATCTATGATCGCTGAATCGCAGAAATGCTTTAAAAAATGACGAAAACAGGGCCTTTCGGGGACGCTGTTTGTGGGAAAAGCGACAAAATAAAGTAGGCGGATTTTTTTGACGTTGAATAGAAAAATTCCCTATGCTATAATCTCTGCCGTAAACCCAAAAATATATTCACTATTCGGAGGGAATAACACATGGCAAAAAAGTACGTTTATCTGTTTACCGAAGGTAATGCAGACATGCGTGAACTCCTTGGTGGTAAAGGTGCAAACCTTGCTGAAATGACCAACATCGGTCTTCCGGTACCACAGGGCTTCACCGTATCTACTGAAGCTTGCACTCAGTATTATGAAGACGGCCGTGAAATCAACGACGAAATCATGGCTCAGATTGAAGACCATATCGTAAAATTGGAAGAAATTACCGGCAAAAAGTTCGGTGACAAGGAAAATCCTCTTCTTGTTTCCGTTCGTTCCGGTGCTCGTGCTTCCATGCCGGGCATGATGGACACCATCCTGAACCTTGGTCTGAACGAAGACGTAGTAGACGTTCTTGCTGAAAAATCCAACAACCCGCGTTGGGCTTGGGACTGCTACAGAAGATTCATCCAGATGTATTCTGACGTAGTTATGGAAGTCGGCAAGAAGTATTTTGAACAGCTGATTGACGAAATGAAGGCCAAGAGAGGCGTTACACAGGACGTTGAACTGACTGCTGACGACCTGAAGGAACTGGCTTATCAGTTCAAGGCTGAATACAAAGAAAAGATCGGCGAAGACTTCCCGACTGACCCGAAAGAACAGCTCATGGGTGCCGTTAAGGCCGTATTCCGTTCCTGGGATAACCCACGTGCTAACGTATATCGTCGTGACAACGACATCCCGTATTCCTGGGGTACTGCCGTTAACGTACAGGCCATGGCCTTCGGTAACATGGGCGACGATTGCGGTACCGGCGTAGCCTTCACCCGTGACCCGGCTACCGGTGCAAAGGGACTCTTCGGTGAATTCCTGACCAACGCACAGGGCGAAGACGTTGTTGCCGGTGTTCGTACACCAATGCACATCTCCGAAATGGAAGAAAAATTCCCGGAAGCATTCAAACAGTTTACTGAAGTTTGCGCCATCCTGGAAAAGCACTACAGAGACATGCAGGACATGGAATTTACCGTAGAACACGGCAAACTTTACATGCTGCAGACCAGAAATGGTAAGAGAACTGCACAGGCTGCTCTTAAGATTGCCTGTGACCTGGTTGACGAAGGCATGAGAACTGAACAGGAAGCTGTTCTGATGATTGATCCTCGTAACCTTGACACCCTGCTTCACCCGCAGTTTGACACTGCTGCACTGAAGGCTGCCACTCCAATCGGCAAGGGCCTTGGCGCTTCCCCGGGAGCTGCCTGCGGTAAGATCGTCTTCACTGCTGAAGATGCAGAAGAATGGAACAACCGTGGCGAAAAGGTTATCCTGGTTCGTCTGGAAACCTCTCCGGAAGACATCACCGGCATGAAGTCCTCTCAGGGCATCCTGACCGTTCGTGGTGGTATGACCTCCCACGCAGCCGTTGTTGCCCGTGGTATGGGTAGCTGCTGCGTATCCGGCTGCTCCGCCATCGTTATGGACGAAGACAACAAGACCTTCACTCTGGCAGGCAAGACCTTCCACGAAGGTGACTATATTTCCATTGACGGTTCCACCGGTAACATCTATGACGGTGTTATCCCGACCCAGGATGCTGTTATTGCCGGCGAATTCGGCCGCGTAATGGCTTGGGCTGACAAGTATCGTCAGATGAAAGTTCGTACCAATGCCGATACTCCGGCAGATGCCAAGAAGGCACACGAACTTGGCGCAGAAGGCATCGGCCTCTGCCGCACAGAGCACATGTTCTTCGAAGCAGACAGAATTGCTGCTTTCCGTGAAATGATCTGCTCTGACACCGTAGAAGAAAGAGAAGCTGCTCTTGAAAAGATCCTGCCGTATCAGCAGGGTGACTTCGAAGCTCTCTACGAAGCACTGGAAGGTGCACCGGTTACCATCCGTTTCCTGGATCCGCCTCTCCACGAATTCGTTCCGACCGAAGAAGAAGACATCAAAGCACTGGCAGACGCACAGGGTAAGACCGTTGAAGAAATCAAGGGCATTATCCAGGGTCTCCACGAATTCAACCCGATGATGGGTCACCGTGGATGCCGTCTGACCGTTACCTATCCGGAAATTGCCGTAATGCAGACCAAGGCTGTTATCCGTGCCGCTATCAACGTACAGAAGGCACACAGTGACTGGACTGTTAAGCCGGAAATCATGATTCCGCTGGTTGGTGACGTAAAGGAACTGCAGTACGTTAAGAAGATTGTTGTTAAGACTGCTGATGACGAAATTGCTGCTTCCGGTGTCAACATTGCCTACGAAGTAGGTACCATGATTGAAATTCCTCGTGCAGCCCTGACTGCCGATGAAATTGCTGCCAACGCAGACTTCTTCTGCTTCGGCACCAATGACCTTACCCAGATGACTTACGGCTTCTCCCGTGACGACGCCGGTAAGTTCCTCAACGCTTACTATGATGCCAAGATCTTTGAAAACGATCCGTTTGCAAAGCTTGACCAGGTTGGCGTTGGCAAACTCATGAAGATGGCTCTTGATCTTGGTAAGCCGGTTAATCCGTCCCTGCACTGCGGTATCTGCGGTGAACACGGCGGTGACCCGTCTTCCGTAGAATTCTGCCACGACATCGGACTGGACTATGTTTCCTGCTCTCCGTTCCGTGTGCCGATTGCCCGCCTTGCTGCTGCACAGGCTGCCATCAACAACCCAAGAGACTAATTCCCTCCGGAATATTAGTTCTTCTAAAACAAACAAAGACCCGACTCTTCGGAGCCGGGTCTTTTTTGTTAGTTTGCGCTAAAGGTAACCGTATCATACAGGATTCCTGTCAGCGTCATGCCGTCGGCATTTTTCGGAACGCCGGTAATTTTTACCGTACAGGTTTTTCTGTCTGCGCTGATGGTATAAGAGGAATTTGTGATGTGATAGTGGTACCCACTGTAATTGCTGGGCCACAGAGTGGAGATACTGGTGATACTTTGGTACGAAGGACTTCCCTGCCTATCGGTTTCAGGGTTTATTCTAAGGGTGGAATTGTACCGGAGATCTTTCTCTTGGTCACCCTGTTCTGACCCACTAATGTTAAAATTCTGTGTTTCACTATCTTGTGTATTCCTGTTTCTGCCCGGCATTAAAGCAAAGGATATAATTGACGAACAGATACAGAGTAAAAGTACCATTAGAATGGTAAAACCGCGCTTCATTTGAACCTCCTCCTTAACAATAAAAAAGGTTAGTATCCTATTTCAGCCATTTCTTTCCGCAATTCTTGTTCAAAGTCTTCCATGGAATAATCTTTGTAATAATCATAGACCTGTTGCTTACTGTCTTCCGGAATAGAAATACGCCATCCATTCTCTTTGTTCAGTCGGTCAATTACTTCCTGATACGGTTCCAGTAGCTGATCCAGATTTGCAAGCGTTTCCGTGTCGGAGCTTTCCTTTTCCGCCTTAGACCATAGCTGTTTTGTTTCAGAGACCGGCAAAAGGGGCATTGCATCAGAAGAGCCATCTTTTTTCAGAGAACCGGTAATGGCAAATGTACTTCCCAGGAGAAGAACCAGAAGCAGGCAGGCAGCAAGGACTTTGGAGCCGGTCTTATGGGAAGCAACCGGCGGCTTTTCTGCTTCTTTAAGGTAGGCTTCATCAATCAGTGCAAAGGAATAAAATAAGGCTTCTCCGGTCATGATAATTCCGTCCTTTCTAAGTACTTACGCAATTTATTTCTGGTTCTGGAAAGTATGACGCGCACGTAAACTTCCGTTGTTTGGAAGCGCTTACTTATTTCGACCGGCGTTTCCATAAAATAGTAGCGTCGGACAAAGATGCTGCGGTCTCTTGGGGAAAGGGTTTCTAAAAAGGCGTTTAAGATGGTTGGTAGCTGTTCTGCAGAAAGCGTTCCTTCCTTTGGGACGCACGTTTCCAATTCCGAAATGAAAGATTCTGTTGCGGAGGCAAAGAAAGACAGCTCAACAGAAAATAATTCCGAAAGTCGGGTCAGGGTTTTATAATCCGGACGGCGCGTGTTATTTTCCCATTTGGACACTAACTCGCGGGAAACAAAAAGAACGTCGGCCAGTTCCTGCTGTGACATTTGATGCTGTTCCCGCAATTCTGCAATTTTCCTGCCATACTCCATGCAAACGCCTCCCTCCACTTGCATTAAAGCATATGGAACCCAAAAGGGAAAGGTACAATTTGTATCACAAAACAAAGCAAAAAAGAAGCGCTGCCGTTGGCAACGCTTCGGGGGTGGTAAGGATTCGGTTTTTAATAAAGAACCTGCCAAAGAGAGATGCGTAGCACGTTGTATTCTTTTGGCAGAACGGCAGCGGCGAGTTGGCTTTTAACTGTTTTTTCAGCTACTGTTTTTAATTCTGGCTTACTTTTATGCAGGAGCAGACGAAGGGCCGGAAGCTTCCGGCGCAGGGAAGCCGGCAGTCCGTCGGTAAGGGGCGTTTTGGAAGTAAAATCAAAACAGACGTTGTCCAGTAAAAGGTTGCAATCCAGGTAGTCTAGGGATTGGAGAACCCGGCAGAGGGAAGACTGTATGGGAGCATTCCTTAAAAAGCTGTGGAAAATCCGGTGCTCATACGGCCAAAGGGTTTGTTTGGTCAGCGGGGCCTTGCCGACGGACAGGATGACCTGCGCCAGAACGGTTCCGGCCTGCATGGCGTTGGAAATGCCGGACCCGGTTAACGGGTTGGCCATTCCAACGCTGTCTCCGACAGCGGCGTATCCTTCCGCAAGGAACATGGTTTGCGGAGTGCCTAACGGAAGCGTAAACGAAGACCCGTTGGCATGTTTATCCCGGCTAAGACCGGGATATTTTTTTTGTATGGCAGCCAAAGCGTCCTGTACCACTTCCCGGGTCAGGGGCTTGGAAGATCCGACAAAACAGTCCAGCCGGGTTCCGTAAGAAAAGGTCTGAACCAGGGCCGGTGTGCCGTTTGGATAGAGAAAAAGTTCTTTTTTAGGGGACGGTTCCGCTTCCGCCAACGGATAAGAAATACAAGTTCCGTGGAAAACCGGTTCTTCCGGACGGCTTTTGGGTACGCCAAGATAATTCGGAAGATTGGCTTTGACGGGCGAGGCAGCTCCACAGCAGTCAATGACTAAATCGCCAAAGACAGGGCTGTTCTTTCCGTTCTGACGCACTTTCAGGCCGGTAACCCGTCTGCGGTCTACAATGGGCTCCAGGCATTCCGTGTCAAAGCAGAAGTTGACGCCGGCCGCTTTACACTGTGCGGCCAGAAAGGCTTTCAGGAAGCGCTGATTTATGGAAACAGAGCCGTTTTGAGCTTCTTTTGGAAGTTGTAAGGAGCCTAAGCCGGAAGGGGAATGCAGAAGGCAGCCTGTGGGGGCAATAGTTTCTTCCTGTGGCGGCACTTGTAACCCAATCCCGGTGAAGTCGGACAGGGAAATCCGGCCATACCAATCCGGCCCCAGCAGACTTTGTGCTGATTTTTCATAAACAGTAACATCATAGCCGGCCTTGGCCAACAAGAAGCTACAGGTAAAAGCTCCGTATCCGGCACCGGCAAGGATGATCTTTTTCATAGTGGTTCCCCTTTTGCATTTTCGTAAAATCACAGTAAAACCATTGTAACAGAAAAGAAGGAACATGGTAAACAGCAGGGTAAGATGATATAATGAGTAGAGAATCACACAAGGGGGTTATCTTTTATGGCTTATAAAACAGACATTGAAATTGCACAGAAATGCCAAATGAAGCGCATTACGGAAATTGCAGATACAGCAGGCGTAGACGCTAAGTATCTGGAGCAGTATGGAAATTATAAGGCAAAAGTAGACTATCAGTTGCTGAAGGACAAAAAGGACGAACCGGATGGCAAACTGATTCTGGTAACCGCCATTAACCCGACCCCGGCCGGAGAAGGCAAAACCACCACTACGGTAGGCCTTGCTGACGGTATGCGGCAGCTGGGCAAAAATGTTTTAGTGGCTTTGCGGGAACCGTCTCTTGGACCGGTTTTTGGTATTAAAGGGGGCGCCGCCGGTGGCGGGTACGCCCAGGTAGTACCAATGGAAGATATCAACCTGCATTTTACCGGAGACTTCCACGCCATCGGCGCCGCCAACAACCTGCTGGCCGCCATGCTGGACAACCACATTCAGCAGGGGAACGAACTGGGAATTGATGTGAAGAAGATTACCTGGAAACGGGCAGTAGACATGAATGACCGTCAGCTGCGGCACATTGTGGATGGCCTTGGCGGCCGGATGCAGGGTGTCCCCAGAGAAGACGGCTTTGATATTACCGTAGCTTCCGAAGTAATGGCCGTCCTTTGCCTGTCTTCGGACATTACTGATTTGAAAGCCCGTCTTGCCAAAATGATTGTGGCTTATACCTATGACGGCAAGCCGGTTACGGCACATGACTTAAAAGCAGAAGGCGCCATGACCGCGCTGTTGAAGGATGCTTTAAAGCCAAACCTGGTGCAGACACTGGAAGGCACACCGGCCTTTGTTCATGGCGGTCCGTTTGCTAACATTGCCCATGGCTGTAACTCTGTTACCGCCACCAAAATGGCAATGAAGCTTGGTGACTACGCCATTACGGAAGCCGGCTTCGGCGCGGATCTTGGCGCCGAAAAGTTCTTGGACATTAAGTGCCGTATGGCCGGTCTTGTACCGGACGCCGTGGTTGTTGTGGCCACGGTACGTGCCCTGAAAAACCACGGCGGCGTTGCCAAGGCCGACCTGGATAAAGAAAACCTGCAGGCACTGGAAGCTGGGCTTCCAAACCTGCTGCAGCATGTAGACAACATGAAGAACGTATACGGCCTGCCCACGGTAGTGGCCATTAATGCGTTCCCAACCGATACCAAAGCCGAACTGGACCTGGTAGAAGCCAAATGCAAAGAACTTGGCGTAAATGTAGCTTTGTCCGAAGTCTGGGCAAAGGGAGGCCAGGGTGGTATTGCCCTTGCCAAAGAAGTAATCCGCCTTTGCGAAGAGGAAACGGGAGAATTCCGCTTTGCTTATGATACCGACCTCAGCATTGAAGAAAAGCTGAATGCCATTGCCACCAAGATTTACCATGCAGACGGGGTAGACCTGACGGCAGGCGCCAAAAAGCAGTTGAAGGAACTGGAAGCCCTTGGCTTCTCCAACCTTCCTATCTGCATGGCCAAAACCCAGTATTCCTTCTCTGATGACCAAACGCTGCTTGGGGCACCGAAGGGCTTCCGCATTACCGTACGGAACCTGAAGGTTTCCTCCGGAGCAGGTTTCTTAGTAGCATTAACCGGAGATATTATGACCATGCCGGGTCTTCCGAAGCGTCCTGCTGCAGAACGGATTGACGTAGACGAAAACGGTGTTATCTCTGGTCTGTTTTAAACGCTAAATCGCACCTTCCCAAAAAAACATAAAGAAATTAGGAGGAAACGCATGAATCATGCAAAGCGAGTGGTAACACTCATTCTGACACTGGCCCTGATGGCAGGCTGTCTGGTTTTTCCTGCCTCTGCAGCAGCAAAGAAAAAAGACAGCTTGAAGGTAATGGTGCTTTCGGATACGCACGTTTTGGAAAGCGATCTGATTGCAGACAACAAAAGTTATCAGGATGCCCTGGCCAAAAACCTGAAGCTCTTTAATGAATCGGAAGCTATTTTTGACCAGGAAATGGAGCGGGTTTTGAAAGAAAAGCCGGATGTGCTTTTACTTTCCGGAGACCTGACCAAAGATGGGGAATTGGAAAGCCATAAGAGCGTAGCAGCCAAGCTGGAAGCCCTGAAAAAGAAGATGCCGAACCTGAAAATTTATGTAACACCGGGGAACCACGACATCCGAAACAAGAACGGCTACAACTACGCGGAAGACACCGAAGCAATCAGAACGGATCCGGAAGATTTCCGGGGTGTTTATGGCGTAACCTATCAGGATGACTCTATTATTGCCACCTACAAACCATCTACCGGAGAAGCCAATGGCCTTTCCTATGTAGCCAGACTGGACAGCGGATATACCATTATTTCCGTGGACTCCTGCTGCTACTCTTCTGACAACACCGATTCCGGTGAAGACGAACATGAAACCAGAGGTAACCTGACAGACGAATGCCGTCAGTGGATTCTGGAACAGATTGCTGCCGCCAAAAAGCGCGGAGACAAAATCATTGGTATGACCCACCACGGTGTGGTAGAGCACTTTACTGTAGAACATACCATCCTGTCGGACTTCCTGATGGACAACTACGAAGACGTTGCCACCGAATGGGCCGACGCCGGCATGAGCTACGTATTTACCGGTCACCAGCACTCCAATGATATTGCACAGCTGACCACCGAATCCGGCAATGTTATTTATGACCTGGAAACCGGTTCTGCAATGGCGCACCCGTGCCCAACCAGAATTGTTACCTTTAAGAAGGACAGCGTAGAAGGAAAAACCATCCTTCACAAGAGCCTGACCTACTACAATCCGCAGACAAAGAAGATGGGTCATATTTCTGACCTGACCACCCATTCCTGCTCTGACGCCTATGGCATTAACGCCGACATGCTGGATCAGTGGGTAAAGGACTTCTTTGCTGAAAAATTAGGATCCTATCCGGCTTCCGTACAGAAATCTGTAGTAGCTGCCATGGAAGAGCTCTTCTCTTTGGAACTGGCAGACGGTGCAGACGTACAGAAACTGCTGAACTACGTTTATTACACCAGCATGAGCGGAGACGACCACGGGGATAACCCGGAATGGTATACCAAGTCTATTGCCAAGGTTTCCACCGGTTATCTGGTAGATGAACTGGTTCGGATTCTGAACAAGCACCTGGCGGTGATGGGCGCAGACGTTACCTTTGCGGTTCTGGATGCCCTGCTGCCGGAAGGCGTATCGCCACTCTTTACCTGGTGTGGAAGCTACCTGACCCTGGGCCCGATTGCCAAGGGTGCCTTGACCGCATTTGCTCTGAATATTTGTGATTCCATGACCAATGATCAGAACTTTGTGGACGACAATGACTTTGTCATTCAGGAAAACTCCTAAAGAAACAGCCTAAGGGAACGGCCTTAGAAACCTGTCTATAGACAAGACCTAATTAAAAAAGGGCAAACTCTGCAAAAAACCGCAGAAGTTTGCCCTTTTCGTTTGCCTTTTCAAAAAGAACGTGATAAACTTTTAGCGCAAATAAAAACCAAAAGACGTTGACGGAGACAGTACGCAGTACAGGTGCTTTGCAAGCGAACCGGGGATGGTGAAAGCCCGGCCAGAGTTCGTACCGCCGAAGATCACTCCCGAGTTGCCTGTTGAACGGAAACTACTAGACAGCGCCGGACCCCGCCGTTACCGGGAAGCATATGTTGGTATGTGTAAATGGGTGGTTAACACGAGTTCTGACGAGCCTCGTCCTGTTTACGGACGAAGCTCGTTTTTAAGTATCTGAAGGAGGATTCCAATGTACGAAAAGGTTTCCACGGATCTAAACTTTGTGGAAAGAGAAAAAGAAATTTCCAAGTTCTGGGAAGACGAAAAGGTGTTTGAACTGACCGAACAGAAGGAAGGCCCATCCTACGTTTTCTATGACGGCCCTCCAACTGCAAACGGAAAGCCGCATATCGGTCACGTGCTGACCCGCGTTATCAAGGACATGATTCCGCGGTACCGCACCATGAAGGGCTACTACGTGCCTCGGAAAGCGGGTTGGGACACCCACGGCCTGCCGGTAGAACTGGAAGTAGAAAAGGCCCTTGGCTTAGACGGCAAAGAGCAGATTGAAGAATACGGACTGGAACCGTTCATTGATATGTGTAAAGAGTCCGTATGGAAATACAAAGGCATGTGGGAAGACTTTTCCAAGGCAGTCGGTTTCTGGGCAGACATGGAAAACCCGTATGTTACCTACCACAATGATTTCATTGAATCCGAATGGTGGGCACTGAAGCAGATTTATGACAAGGGCTTACTGTACAAAGGCTTCAAGATTGTGCCGTACTGCCCGCGTTGCGGAACCCCGCTTTCCTCTCACGAAGTAGCCCAGGGCTACAAGGACGTTAAGGAACGCTCCGCCATCTGCCGCTTTAAGGTAGTTGGAGAAGACGCCTACTTCCTGGCATGGACCACCACCCCGTGGACCCTTCCGTCCAACGTGGCCCTCTGCGTCAACCCGGCAGACGACTATGAAAAGGTCAAAGCCGCCGACGGCTATACCTACTATATTGCCACCGCCCTTTGCGATTCAGTTCTCGGCTCTCTGGCCAAGGATGGCCAGCCTGCTTACGAAGTTCTGGAGCACTACAAAGGCCAGGAACTGGAATACAAGGAATATGAAGCGCTGTATGAATGCGCCGTTCCGGTTGCAGAAAAGCAGCACAAGAAGGGCTTCTTTGTTACCTGTGACAGCTACGTTACCATGACCGACGGTACCGGTATTGTTCACATTGCACCGGCCTTCGGTGAAGACGACGCCAATGTCGGCCGCAAGTATGACCTGCCGTTTGTACAGTTTGTAGACGACAAGGGCAACATGACCGAAGAAACCCCGTTTGCCGGCCTGTTCTGCAAGAAGGCAGACCTGGAAGTTCTGAAAGATCTGGATGCCCGCGGACTGCTGTTTGACGCTCCGAAGTTTGAGCACAGCTACCCGCACTGCTGGCGCTGTGACTCTCCTCTGATTTACTACGCCAGAGAATCCTGGTTCATTAAGATGACAGACGTCAGGGAAGACCTGATTCGCAACAACAAGACCATCAACTGGATTCCGGAAAGCATCGGCGAAGGCCGGTTCGGAAACTGGCTGGAAAATGTACAGGACTGGGGCCTGTCCCGGAACCGTTACTGGGGTACCCCGCTGAACATCTGGGAATGTCCGGACTGTGGCAAGCGCGTCAGCATTGGTTCCATTGAAGAGCTGAAATCCTTGTCGGATGACTGCCCGGATGGAATTGAGCTGCATCGCCCGTACATTGACAAGGTTCACGTAAAATGTGACTGCGGCGGATGCATGACCCGCGTACCGGAAGTCATTGACTGCTGGTTTGACTCCGGATCCATGCCGTTTGCACAGCATCATTATCCGTTTGAAAACAAGGACCTGTTTGAAGCACAGTTCCCGGCAGACTTCATTTCGGAAGCCGTTGACCAGACCCGTGGATGGTTCTACTCTTTGTTGGCCATTTCCACCCTGATCTTCAACAAGGCGCCGTTTAAGAACGTTATTGTTCTGGGCCATGTTCAGGATGAAAACGGACAGAAGATGTCCAAGTCCAAGGGCAACGCCGTTGACCCGATGGAAGCGCTGGAAACCTACGGTGCCGACGCCATCCGCTGGTACTTCTATACGAACTCTGCTCCGTGGCTGCCGAACCGCTTCCACGGCAAGGCTGTTATTGAAGGGCAGCGTAAGGTTATGGGTACCCTTTGGAACACCTATGCATTCTTTGTTCTGTATGCCAACATTGACAACTTTGATGCCACCAAATACACCTTGGATTATGACAAGCTGTCCGTTATGGACAAGTGGTGCCTGTCCAAGCTGAATACCATGATTCAGGGCGTAGACCAGAATCTGAATGATTATAAGATTCCGGAAGCTGCCCGCTACATTTCCGACTTTGTAGATGACCTGTCCAACTGGTATGTTCGCCGTTGCCGTGACCGGTTCTGGGCCAAGGGCATGGAGCAGGATAAGATTAACGCCTACATGACGCTGTACACGGCGCTGGTTGTTACTTCTAAGGTAGCCGCTCCTATGATTCCGTTCATGACCGAATCCATTTATCAGAACCTGGTTCGCAGCATTGACAAGGACGCTCCGGTTTCCATCCATCTGTGTGACTTCCCGGTAGCCAACCCGGATCACATTGACAAGGCCCTGGAAGATGACATGCAGGAAGTCCTGAACATTGTCAGCCTGGGTCGTGCCTGCCGCAACGGCTCCAACCGGAAGAACCGTCAGCCGCTGGCCGGCATGTATGTAAAGGCCGCCAAGGAACTGGGCAACTTCTACACGGACATCATCAAAGATGAATTGAACGTGAAGAAAGTGGAATTTGTGGAAAACACCGACGTTCTTATGACCTACGGCTTCAAACCGCAGATGAGAACCCTCGGTCCGAAATACGGCAAGCAGCTGAATGAAATTAAGGAAGCCCTGGCCGCCCTGGACGGCAGTGCTGCCAAGAAGGAACTGGATGAAACCGGTACCCTGAAGCTGACCATCAGCATCGGCGAAATTGCCCTGACCGCAGAAGACCTTCTGATTGAAACCAAGCAGGAAGAAGGCTACTACACCCTGTCCGAAGGAGACCTGGTAGTTGCCCTTGATATCAAGCTGACGGACGAACTGGTAGAAGAAGGCTTTGTCCGCGAACTGGTTTCCAAGATTCAGACCATGCGGAAAGACGCCGGCTTTGAAGTCCAGAACCACATTCACGTGTGCGTATCCGGATCCGACAAGATTAACGCCATTGTCTCCGGCAACAAAGATTCCATTGCGGGCGATGTACTTGCTGACTCCGTAACAGTTGGACCGCTGGATGAAGCCGGTTACAAAGCAGACTGGAAGATTAACGGGGAAGCCGCCTCCATTTCTGTAACCAAAGCAGACTAATATGGAATTCTATGAGTTTTTTGAAAAACTGATTGATTTTTTCCCGGAAGGGTATGAAAGTGCAAAAGCCATGTGCCAAGCTTGCTTGCCATGGCTTTATGCCATTTTTACGCTGGCCACCTGCTTCTTTGGACATTTTATGCACAAGGTGTGGAATGCCTGTCTATTTTTCAGTATCGGCTTTTTCCTGCCGCTGTTTCTTTTGTTTGTCCTCTTCAAGGAACCCTCCGGCGTCCTGTTCTGGATTCTGGTGCTGGCTTGTCTGGCCATTGGCGTTTTGTGCGCTGTTTATTCCAAGCATCTGTTCAAGACCAAGCTGTTTATTACCACCTTTGTTATGGTGTACATTACCGTGTCGGATTATATTGTGTCCATTGGCAAAGGATTAGGTATTTTAATGGGCCTGTTGGTGGCGCTGGTAGCCGGTATCCTCAGCATAAAGTACAAGTATATGATGCTGATGATTACCACATCCTTTTCCGGTTCCTTCCTGTTCTGGAATATGATGGAAGACCAGCTGACCTTCTCTCATCTGCTGATGACCGCTTTTGCCGTCCTGATGGGATGCCTTGGTCTGGCAGTCCAGGTTTTTGTGGAGAAAGAAGAGCTGAAAGAATCGTATCACGGCATTCGGAAACACTCTGAAAAAGTCAAAAAACTGCATAAGAAAATCCGGAAAGAGGAAATGTATTAATTCCTGTTTTCAGAAAAGGAAAGACCCACTGGTGGATACCAGTGGGTCTTTGTTGTTTTTTAGGGGGAATTTAAGAAAATTACTTTTCCAGGTCTTCCTTAATTTCTTCGTCTTCTTCAGCTACTTCTGCTGCTTCAGCGGCAGCTTCTGCGTCATCATGTTCTTTGTTCTTGTCGCCCAGTTTCATGGTGCCGACAATACCGAGGGCCAGCGTGATAACACCGGCAACATACTGCATCCAGGAAACATCAGCAAAGGAGAAGTCTGCGGTGGAAGCAAAGAAGTTGGTGTACAGAATGGCAAATCCACTGCCGATAACAAAGCCGATGATGGCCCAGTAGGTACCGTGGTAATGCTTGTTCAGGCAGTATTCAATCAGCTTGGAAATACCAAAGATACCGCAAAGAATACCAATACCGCAAGGAACCAGAATGGCTACGGCATGCAGTTTGTCAGTACCGGAAGTAGTCAGATCCTTTACCTGTTCCATGATAGGGGTGTAAAAACCGAAGGTCATGAGCAGGGCAGAACCGGACAGACCCGGAACAACCATGGCGGCAGCAGCAATGGCGCCGGAAACGAAGAGCAACAGAATGGTTAAGAAGTTCAGGTTGCTCAAATCCATGGAATCTGCAATTGGCAGGAATGCGGAGCCGACAACGGCGGCGCAGGCCAGGAGTGCAGCAACGGCATAGGACGGTTTGAACTTAACGCCCTTTTCTTCCCGGAACAGCATTGGCAGGGCACCCACAATGGCGCCGAAGAACAGCATGATGGTCGGGAACAGGAAATTGGTCAGGCAGTAAGTAACTGCATGGCTCAGGGACAGGAACGCAATGGCAACACCGATAACAACCGGAATTAACACGCCCATGCTTTGCTTAAAGTTCTTTTTCAAATGACTGATGGCGTTAATCAGCTTATCATAGATGCCCATGATTAAAGCAAGGGTACCACCGGACAGTCCGGGGATAACATTGCCGAAGCCGATGGTAAATCCACCAATTAAAAGTCTGATAAACTCTTTCCATTTTTTCATCAGGTATGCACCTCTTTAAAGATTAAAAATTGAAAATCGAATCGGCTAACACTATAGCAGAGAACATTTGTAAAAGCAATACAAAAACGTTTTGTTTTTGAAGGTGGCTGAATTGTATCCCCTTGGGACAGGTGTTATACTATTATATCCGGCGAAAGGAGCGCACGTAGCATGGAATTGCAGTTACAGGATACCGTAAAACTGAAGAAAACCCATCCCTGTGGAAACGATGTATTTCTGGTTACCCGCGTGGGCATGGATATTAAGCTCCGTTGTACCCGGTGTGGGCACGAAGTAATGCTACCTCGCAAAAAAGCCGAAAAAGCAATAAAACAAATCCTACCGAAGGAGAATGACTGATGTTTGAAAAACTGGCCGGTGTGGAAGATCGCCTGTCCTTTCTGGACACGCAGCTGGCAGATCCCGCGGTGGTTACGGACCGGGAAAAATATACGGAATATATGAAGGAGCACAAGCAAATTCAGCCGGTCGTGGAAAAATACAGGGAATTTAAGAAGGCGGAGGCCGACGAGGCCGACGCCAAAGGACTGCTGGAGGAAGGCGGTCTGGACCCGGACTTTAAAGAACTGGTTACCGAAGAGTGGGAGGCCGCCAAGGCCCACCGCGAACAGATAACCGAAGAACTGAAAATTATGCTTCTGCCACGGGACCCGAATGATGACAAGAACGTGATTGTGGAAATTCGCGGCGGGGCCGGCGGAGAAGAAGCCGCCCTGTTTGCCGGAACGCTTTACCGCATGTACACCATGTATGCCGAAGCCCACGGCTTTAAAACGGAAGTGCTCAGCAGCAATGAAACAGAGCTGGGCGGCTTCAAGGAAGTTTCCTTTGAAGTGAAGGGCGAAGGTGCTTACAGCCGCCTGAAGTTTGAAAGCGGGGTACACCGCGTACAGCGGGTACCGGAAACGGAGTCCCAGGGCCGGATCCAGACCAGCACGGCTACCGTGGCGGTCCTTCCGGAAGCAGAAGATGTGGACTTTGACCTGGATTTAGCCGATGTCAAAATAGATGTTTTCCGTTCCAGTGGCGCCGGTGGACAGAAGGTCAACAAGACTTCTTCCGCCATTCGCGTAACGCATATTCCAACGGGCATGGTGGTAGAATGTCAGGACGAACGCAGCCAGTACCGCAACAAGGAAAAAGCGCTGACGGTGTTGCGCTCCCGCCTGTATGAAATAGAGCAGGAAAAGCACAATGCCGAAATTTCAGGGGCGCGGAAAGCCATGGTGGGAACCGGAGACCGCAGTGAACGGATCCGAACCTATAACTTCCCGCAGGGGCGAGTTACCGACCATCGCATCGGGCTGACGCTCTACAAACTGGAAGCCATTTTAAACGGGGATCTGGATGAAATTATGGATGCCCTGATTGCGGCTGATACCGCCGCAAAGTTAGAAGCGGCAGGGGACGACACAGAATGAAGACAGAACAATTAAAACCGGCGCAGGCCAAACGCGCCGGAGAAATTTTACGGAATGGCGGCATTGTTGCCATTCCAACGGAAACCGTATATGGCCTGGCGGCCAACGCCCTGGACGGCGCCGCCGTGGCCAAGGTCTTTCAGGCAAAAGGCCGTCCCATGGACAATCCGCTGATTGTCCATATTACGGACCTTGCCGCCTTAGATGACCTGGCCGCCTATGTGCCAAGCTCCGTCTATGATCTGGCGGACGCCTTTTGGCCGGGCCCGCTGACCATTATCCTGGAGAAGTCTGCACTGATTCCCGATGAAGTCAGCGCCGGACTGGACACGGTAGCCATTCGGATGCCGTCCCATCCGGTGGCGCGGGACATCATCAAAGCGGCCGGCGTGCCCTTGGCTGCACCAAGTGCCAACACCTCCGGCAAGCCCAGCCCCACCACGGCACAGCACGTATTGGATGACATGGACGGAAAAATTGATGCCGTGGTAGACGGCGGGCCTTGCTCCGTTGGTGTAGAGTCCACCGTTATTACGCTGGCCACCCGCCGCCCGCGGGTACTGCGCCCCGGCCGCGTTACCCCGGAAGAGCTGTCCGCAGTTCTTGGGGAAGACGTGGATATTGACGACGCCGTACTGAACGACTTAAAAGAGGGCCAGGTGGCAGCCAGCCCGGGCATGAAATATAAACATTATTCTCCAAACGCCAATGTGGCCATTGTAACCGGGTCCTTAGAAGCGTTTGCAGACTATGTGAATCAACAGGACCCGGATACCACGGCCGCATTGGTCTTTGACGGAGAAGAACCGCTACTGCACTGTACCTGCCTGCCGTTCGGCAAAGAAGGAGACGAATTGGCACACGCCAACCGGCTCTTTGCCGAACTCCGGAAGTGCGATGACCTTGGCATGAAGAATGTTTATGTTCGGTGCCCGGGCCAAAACGGCGTTGGTCTGGCGGTCATGAACCGCCTGCTGCGTGCAGCCGCCTTTGAAATTATCAAGTTATAAAAAGGAAGGAGCCGCCCATGAGACACGGAATGATTGTCGGCCTGACCGGCCAGACCGGCGCCGGGAAATCCACGGTGGCTGAAATTCTGTCCCGCTTCGGATATAAGATTATTCCGGCAGACCAATATGCCCGTCTGGCAACCGAAAAGGGCTCCCCTGTTTTGAAAGAGTTGCAAGCTGCCTTCGGACAGGATATCCTTAAGGAGGACGGGACCCTGAATCGCCCGAAATTGGCGGAAAAAGCCTTTGCCACACCGGAGCAAACCGCAAGGCTGAATGCCATAACCCACCCGTTCATCAGCCATTTAATGCAAAAGCAAATCCGCGGCGCCTTTTTTGACGGCTATGAAGCGGTTATCTTAGATGCCTCGCAGCTGTTTGAAGCCAAGCAGGATCAACTTTGCAACCTGGTCATTTCCGTTACCGCACCGGAAGACGTGCGGAAAGCGCGGATTATGGAGCGGGACGGGTTAAGCGCAGAAGAGGCCGAACGCCGCATGCATGCGCAACTGCCGGAAGACTATTTTCTGACCCATTCCGATATCGTCATTGAAAACAAACAAGGAACAGACCACCTGCATGAACTGACCACAAAGGCAGCGCAGATCATTGAATCTTATATTGCAGGGGAAGAATAAAAGGAGGAACTTTCCATGAACCAAGAAAAAAGTGCAGCCTCTAAACTGAAAGAGGAACTGTTCTATCAACCAAAGCACATGGCAAAAGTGGTTGACGACAGCGTTGCTGCTGCCTCAGATGCCTTTGCCGAAGATTATAAAGCCTTTATGTCCGCCGCAAAAACCGAGCGGGAGTGCGTATCTTATGTTCTGGCAGAAGCCGAAAAGAACGGCTATACCAAGTTTGACAAGACCAAATCCTATGTCCCGGGCGATAAGGTTTACCACATTAACCGGGAAAAATGCATTCTTTTATGCACCTTTGGTAAGCAGAGTGTTGCGGAAGGCGTAAAAATTTCCGCTTCCCACATTGACTCCCCACGTCTGGACCTGAAACCAAACCCACTGTATGAATCCGACGAAATGGCCTTCTTTAAGACCCATTATTATGGCGGCATTAAGAAATATCAGTGGACGGCCATTCCGCTGTCCCTGCACGGCGTGGTTGTAAAGGCAGACGGCTCTAAGATTTCCGTTAACATCGGGGAAGACCCGGCAGACCCGCAGTTTGTTGTAACTGACCTGCTGCCGCATCTTGGCAAGGAACAGGAAAAGCGTTCTCTGGCAGACGGCATCCGTGGCGAAGAACTGAACCTGTTAATTGGCAGCCTGCCGTTCAAGGATGACGAAGAATCCGAACTGGTAAAGCTGAATATTTTAAATCTGCTGCATGAAAAGTATGGCATTGTAGAGCGGGACTTCCAGACTGCAGAGCTGGAAATTGTTCCGGCCATGAAGCCAACCGACATTGGCTTTGACCGCTCCATGATTGGTGCCTATGGTCATGATGACCGCGTTTGCTCTTATCCTGCCGTTCGCGCCAACTTTGCCTTGGACGTACCGGAGCACACCGTAGTTACCGTCCTGACAGATAAAGAAGAAATCGGTTCTGACGGCAACACCGGCCTGAACTCCTCTTACTTCAAATACTTCATTTATGATTTGGCAGAAATGGCCGGTATTCCGGGCCATGACGTGCTCAGCAGAAGTGAATGCTTATCCGCAGACGTAACCGCTGCCTATGACCCGACCTTTGCCGATGTCATGGACAAGCGCAATGCGGCCTTCATTAACAAGGGCACCTGCTTTATGAAATACACCGGAGCCCGCGGTAAGTCCGGCACATCGGACGCCTCTGCCGAATTCTTCGGCCGGATCCGCAAGCTGCTGGAAGAAAACAACGTAGTTTGGCAGACCGGAGAACTGGGTGCCGTTGACGCCGGCGGCGGCGGAACGGTTGCCATGTTTGTTGCCAACCTTGACGTAGACGTCATTGACGTTGGCGTGCCGGTACTTTCCATGCATGCTCCGTTTGAAGTTGTATCCAAGCTGGACCTGTACAGCACATATCAGGCATTCCTGGCGTTCTTCCAGTCCTGATCTTCTAAAACCGTCAATCAAATACAAAAAACAAAAAGCCGGGCTTTCAAGCCCGGCTTTTTCCTTACCCCAAAAGGGCTTATTTCTTTTTGAACTGGTTCTTCATGCGCTTTTCCTTGGAAAGGATAATCTTGCGAAGACGCAGGCTTTCCGGCGTTACTTCCAGGATTTCGTCATCTCCGAGGAATTCCATGCACTGTTCCAGGGACAGATTGGTAGGTGGTACCAGACGCAGGGCGTCATCCGATCCGGAAGCACGGGTATTGGTCAGGTGCTTGGTCTTGCAAACGTTGCAGACAATGTCTTCACCGCGGGAACATTCGCCGACAATCATGCCTTCATAAACGTCTACGCCGGCGCCAATGAACAGGGTGCCGCGTTCCTGCGTATTAAACAGGCCATAGGCACTGGAAGTGCCCTGCTCATGGACAACAATGGAGCCACGTTCTCTGGTAGAGATGTCTCCTTTGTATGGAGCATAGCCGTCAAAGATCTGGTTCATGATACCGTTACCGTTGGTGTCGGTCATGAATTCGGAGCGGTAGCCAATCAGGCCACGGGACGGAATGCTGAATTCCAGGTGGGTAGTGCCGCCTTCGTTGGCCATCATGTCCCGCAGTTCGGCTTTCCGGGACCCCAGCTTTTCAATAACGGCGCCAACGTATTCCGCCGGAACTTCTACAAACAGCTGTTCCATCGGTTCCAGCAGCTTGCCGTTTTCGTCTTTCTTGAAGATAACCTTTGGACGGGAGACAGCAAACTCATAGCCTTCCCGGCGCATGGTTTCAATTAAAATGGAAAGGTGTAACTCGCCCCGGCCGGAAACCTTGAAGGTGTCGGTGGAATCCGTTTCTTCCACGCGCATGGAAACGTTGGTTTCCACTTCCTTGAACAGACGGTCCCGCAGGTTCCGGGAGGTAACAAATTTGCCTTCCCGTCCGGCAAACGGGCTGTCATTGACCAAGAAGTTCATGGACAGCGTGGGTTCGTCAATCTTAATGAACGGAATGGGTTCTACGTGTTCCGGGTCACAGGCGGTTTCGCCGATGTTCAGGTCGGCAACGCCGGCCACACAGATGATTTCTCCGGCAGAGGCGCTGGCCACTTCCGTGCGACGCAGTCCTTCATACGTATACAGCTTGCTGATTTTAACCTTTTCCGCCTTGTCTTCGGTGTTGCACAGAATGGCCTGCTGGCCCTGGCGGATGGTGCCGCGTTCAATGCGTCCAATGCCAATCCGGCCTACATAGTCATCATAGTCCAAAGAGGAGAAGAGAACCTGCAGCGGGGCATCTACGTCTCCTTTCGGAGCGGGAATTTCCTTGATGATGGATTCAAAAATTGGCCGCATGTCTCCTTCGCGGTCCCGCATGTCATAGGAAGCGTAACCGTCTTTGGCGGAGGCAAAAACAACCGGGAATTCAATCTGGTCTTCGTCTGCACCAAGCTCAATAAACAGGTCAATGACTTCGTCTACTACTTCGGCAGGACGGGCTCCCGGGCGATCTACTTTGTTGACAACAACAACGACTTTCTTTTTTAAGCCCAGTGCTTTCTTTAATACAAAGCGGGTCTGTGGCATGCAACCCTCAAAGGCATCTACCAGAAGAAGAACGCCGTCTACCATCAACAGGATTCGTTCTACTTCGCCGCCGAAGTCGGCGTGGCCCGGGGTGTCAATAATATTAATTTTGGTATCTCCGTAATGCACGGAGGTGTTTTTGGAGAGAATGGTAATGCCGCGTTCCTTTTCCAGGTCATTGGAGTCCATAACGCGTTCGTCCACCTGTTCGTTGGTACGGAAGGTACCACTCTGCTTTAACAGGGCGTCTACCAGGGTTGTCTTACCGTGGTCTACGTGCGCAATGATTGCTACATTGCGGATGTCTTCTCTGAGTTTCAACGCATACACCTTCAAAAAGTCAAATTTTGTTTAAGTTCCGCAAAATTTTATCACCCGGACGCTTGTATTTCAAGCCTATTATCGGTAGAATTTAAGAGTCAAGTGAATAGGGGAGCTGGCTGTAGCCGGCTGAGAGAAGGGAAGACCCGAAAACCCGTGAAACCTGATCAGGATAATGCCTGCGTAGGAAGGAAGATTTTATGACAGAACAAAAGAACAACAAGAACAACACGTACCGTCTTGTCCTTAGCGCCGTTATGGTGGCTATGGCAACGGTGCTTTCGTTTATCCAGCCGTATTCGCTGCCGATGGGCGGAAGCGTTACCCTGTTCAGCATGGTTCCCATTATTGTGGTAGCCTGGCTGTACGGAACCAAATGGGGCCTGTTAACCGGTGGCGTTATGTCCATCATCCAGCTGCTGTTTGGCTTCAGCAACTTTGGATATGTATCCGGCTTTGTAGCCTATCTGGTCCTGATTTTTGCAGACTACATTTTCCCGTTTACACTGCTTGGTCTTGGCGGTATTTTCCGCGGACACATTAAGAATGATACCCTTGCCATTTCCCTGGGCGCACTCCTGGTTTGCTTCCTGCGGTTCCTCTGCCACTTCATCAGCGGCATTACCATTTGGGCATCCTGGGTAGATAACAGAACCTGGAAGGCCGTTATCCTTTATTCTTTAACTTACAACGGCAGTTACATGCTTCCGGAAACCATTATTACCATTATCGGCTGTGTCCTGCTCAGCCTGTTCCTGTTCCCAAGACTGGACGAAAACGGCAGACTGGTACAGAAGAAGAAATAAGAAATTTGAATACGCTTTCATTATCCGAACAGCAGGGTCCTTCGTTGAAGGGCCCTTTGTTTTATGATAGAATGTTGCTGTTTGCAAAAGGGGAAAACAAACTTTAAAGGAGTGAACCGAATGGCAAACGAAGAAAAGAAATTAACCAGTGATTTGCCACAGGAAGTGCCACAGGAACTTCCGGAAGAAGTGCAGGTAACTGCATCGCCGGAGAACGAAAGCAAAGAACGCACGGAACGTGCGGAAGAAACCAAGCACCTTTGTCAGTGCTGTGGCGAAGTGGAAATCCCGGAGGACCGGATTTACTGTGACAAATGCCTGAATTATATGCGGCATTATCCTTTTGACGCATGGGACGTTGCATACCCCGTTATTGCAGTTATGTTCCTGGCCTTGTCCATCGTCCTGCTGGTGCTGGGCTGGTCCACGTATCATAGCGCGGCAAAGGCGGATGCGTATGCCAGGGCGGATCGGCTGACCTCGTCCATCAGTGCGTACTCGGATACCAACACGCTGCTGTCTGACAAGGATCAGACCCCGGGCTGGATTTATCTGAAACGCCAGCTGAAAGTCTATGACGCTTTGGGCGTACAAAGCTTTACGGACACCTCGGACTTCATCGGCACCAACTACACTACGGTGGACCTGAAAAAGCCGTGGAACCGGTATGCCAAGAAGATGAACGAAGAAATTGCCGGATACACCGCGGCCTACAATGCCTTCTCTACGGCAGCGTCTTCGGATGACGTAACGGATCTGGATACGTTCCTGACCGCCTATGACAAAGCCTTAAAGGACCAGACCTACGTAGAGGCCTATGCCAATTACTTCCGCTACTACGCCTGCCTGGTTTATGACGAAGACACGGCCACCCAGAAGAAGTACGTAGATGCCATTGCCGCTGACGGAACCAAGTACGCCAGCCTGTATCTGCCACTGTATTCGGAAATCTCGTTGAATGACAAAGATTATGACAAGGCGCTGTCCTATTCTGCAGAGCTGTTAAAGCTGAATCAGGAAGACAGCTACGCCTATGTATATCGTGCCATTGCCTACCGCATGCAGGGCAATCTGCCAAAGGCCTACAACGCCATCCAGACCGGCCTGAAGTCCAATGACCAAAACTCGGCGTTGAACTACCAGATGGCCATCTACTGTGTGCTGGACGGAGACCTGACCAAGGCCGCCACCTATGTGGAAACCGCCTACACGTATGCCGACACCGTCAACAGCTACCTGTCCGCCGGCAGCCTGTATGCACTGATTGCCAAAGAGCGGGATCAGACCGAACTGTATGACCAGATTGTGGAAGACCTTTCCAACTATGGATATACCATCTCCGGCGATGTAGACTCTATCCTTTCCGGAGAAACCACTTTTGAAGACATATTCTTAAACGGGGAGGGTGACTTCACATGGTAATTGTGTATTACGTTATTAAGTTCATTACGGCTCCGGGAGCTCTGTTAAAAGGCTTTTTAGAGCATCTGTTCTGCCGGGCTTTTAAAGTGCCGGTAGAATATGCAGAATATCTGCAGCCCAACAGCATGTGCGGCCACGTGGAACATTTCCTGGCCCCCAAAAAAGGCAGCTTTGGCATTTGTTATTTCCCGCACCTGATTATGCTGTTGTTCGGCCTGGCCATTTCCCTGCCGGCCGGCATCCGCTTCTTTTACTTTGGCGCGTTTGACTGGTCCTGCCTGCTGCTCTTTTACGTAGGCCTGTGCCTGCTGACCAACTGCTTCCCGCTGATGGAAGACGCCATGAATCTTTGGGAACAGCTGTACGGGGAAGACTCTACTTCCAAAACAGTAGTAAAAGTATTGCTCAGCCCCTTCGCCGTTATTCTGTACGGCGGCGCCTGGCTGGAACAATACGGCTTAACCCTTCTCCTTGGCCTTCTGGAAATTGTTGGTTTGCCGTATGTAATAGCGCTGATGATTGGGTAATGGACAATTCCTATTTAATTGAGAGAAGATTAAAGAGAATAGATTATAGTGCCCCTCTTGCCGGAGTATTTCCGGTAGGAGGGGTTGTTCTTTGATATACGGGTTTTGGAAAAGCTCCTCTAAAGAAGCTATTATCGGCTTGTTTTCGGGGTGGATGGTCGCAAAACAGGGCCACCACCTCCCCTGAACAGCGGTTTGCTGCAGTAACAGCGCCATAAAAATCAGGGTGGAACACTGTAAAAACAGCGTTCCACCTCCCAAAACGGGCGCTGTCTGACAGATCAAAACCGGGTTTTCAACCCTTTTCGGGGGTGTGGCACCTTTCTTGTGGGCCCTTCCACCATGAAAAAGTCACTAGCCATGCACATCAGAAACGCAAAACAGGGGAGGTGGAAGCACCGTTTTGTCTTGCTCCACCCCGAAAAATGGTAAAGCATGTAGCCATGAGACAGCCGCCCTGCATGATTCTTCCAAGACAGCATGTCAAATTATGTAGAACCTTACAAACAAAAGTAAGACAGTTTAAGCTGATAAGGATTCTACAATATTATAAAATAAACTAAAGAGAACGCTTACGTCATGCTTGGGAAAATAAGACAGCATAGGGGTCAGGCATATGAGTACAATTTTTTTGGGGATATTATTAGGTGGTTCAATTATTCTGTCAGTTTTTTCTTATTGCAAATATAGAAAAACAGGCAAAAGACGTTTTGCCGACATTGGAATTTTGATAAATCTCTTGTTGTTTACACCTTTAATGACAATGGTAAAGAATTGCATTGTGGTCTATGAATCAGATTTCTTTTCTTTGCCACAAAAGAGACAGGCGGTGATTTGCTTTTTTTGTGTAGCTGTTTATGCCTTGTGTTGTACGGTAATTCTTCTTTTGGTGATACACAAGGATTCAAAACCAGATAAAATCAAACCAACAGATGAGCTTTTATATCCGATTCTTCTTGTGATATCCAATGTTTATTTGTTCTCTATTGCCAGTTGGCTGATTATCTGCAAAAAGGATTGGTCCTATTGGCTCCTGCAGCATAGTCCTTTTTCTTTAGAAAGAATTTCTTTTTTTGAATTGGGCGACCCTGTGCTATATCGGTTGTTTGTGTCTTTTTTTGAACCCTGGCTAATTTGTTTTGAAGGATTTGCTGTTTTCGTCATAACACTGGTAAGTGCAGCTCTTTTTATTGGCGGTCTGATTTTAAATATTGTGTTAGATTACGTGTACGAATTTGCCCGAATTCCAAGTAGTATACGATACAGGAAACAGATACCCATCTATTGTGCACTTGCAATAGGAGCATCTCTCCTTTTCAGACCGATTCCTTCTATTATTTGTTCTTTCTATTTTTTAAAAGGGTTTCACTGGTTTTATGAATCGGTGGATTTGAAAGCTCTTTACAGACGAAATCAGCGTGGCATTATATCTGTCTTGGATGGAAGAGAAGAAAAGCAAATAAAGGACAAGGCAAAAAGGGCAACCAATGTTAAATTGCCTCCCTACGAAACTCTTTTAGTTCCTTTTTACCCCTGCTTTTTCAGGGCATACCTTATTTTAGTAATCATACGGGTCGGAGTGTTTTTAGTATCTGGATTATAAACGGAGGATTACTATGACAGCCAAACAAATAGAACAATGTAAACAGTTTATAAAAGACAATCTTGAAACTTGGGGTCAGAAAGTAATCAGAGAGGAATATGCCAGAGGCGGGCTGCTTTTACACAGAGGATACTATTGTCCCAGTTTGGTGGAACGTGCAGAAGAAGAAAAAAGCATCGGTAAGCTACTGAAAAGAGTTGTTAAAAGGCCAGATTTTATTTTTGGTTATGATAAGGAAGACCGGCTGGTTAGTGTAAAAAGTTGGAATGGGTTTGCCAGCAATTATGATCAGGAATTGATTTATTGGATTGGAGCGAAAGAGTATGGTATTACCGTTTCTGGTTTGACCGGAGGATTGTTGGAATTTTCGGAAATAGAATACCAGGATGGGAAAATACAGAAATATTTTTACGCATGGTTTAATGATACAGATCCAGACTTTCCTATTGAAGAGAAAACAGAACAATATGAATATCAAACGGAGGAAATAATAGTACATACAGAACTACAAAATATGCTTCTTGTTTCTCCGGAAAGGGCAACGTATCTATTCTCTCTCTCTGGAAAATTGCGGTCATTTTCTTTGGAAAAGACTCCGTCTACGGAGAATATAGATGAGGATATGGAATTTCTTAACTTCTTTATGAGAAAGCCTCCTATGAATGCTAAAACAGAAATTCCTGAAATAATGGAATATGACCGTATGGTAAGGAAACTTTTTACTGACGCAGAAAAAAATGTGGCATATGAAAAATACGGACGAGGAGGAGAGACGCTTCATCGTGGATATTATTGTCCTAGCCTGATAGAGGATATTGTTATCGGGAACCAAAAAAGAGGAAAAATTTTAAAAAAAGCCCCCATAAGAGGCCGGATTATATTTTTAAATTTGATGAAGATAATAAATTAGTGTTGGCAAAGAATCTTTCTATAGGAGAGAATGAAGTCATTTTTTGGGAAGGAGATGAGGAGATAGGTTTAACTATTTCTAAATGGGATGGAAACAATTTGTGTGCCGTTACAAAAAGCAAATATGTTGACGGTTTATTGCAAAGTTATGCTTATTATAGAGTTGAGGTAGACTGGGAAAGAGACAGATTTCAGTATGTTCTTTTGGATTCTTGGGAGGAAAAGTATACCTATGAACAGGATAGAATGATAGTAGAAAATGATACGTTTCTTTATCACGGAAAAAAAGAAAGTATGTCCCCGTGCATATACGACTTTGTTGTAAAAGATGACCGGCTAATATCCTATACCGGAATAACCTATCAGTGGAAAAAGCCAGTCCCCTTTTTTCCAGAGGGAGAATGTTTCCCAATTAAAATGGAGCGGTATATTAGGCCTAAAAAGGAGTAAAAGCCTAAAGAGACAGAAACGAAAAGGACCCCGGCAGAAGCCGGGGCCCTTTTCGTATGCGTATATGGTTTAGTTCAAGGTCTTTACGTAGTCAAAATCATCTACAACCGGCTGCTCCGGTGCAGGAGTCAGGAGGGAGACAACTACGTTGGTAACAAGGCCAAGGAGGAAGGCCGGAAGGAGTTCGTATACGGCAAAGGCGCCGCCGAGCTTGGCAATGCCGTACTTCCAGGCGAAGACCATGACTCCGCCGACGACCATGCCGGCAACGGCGCCATACCGGTTGCCGCGCTTCCAGAAGAGCGAGAGCAGCATGAGCGGGCCGAATACGGCACCGAATCCTGCCCAAGCGAAGGATACAATCCGGAAGACGGAAGCATCGGAATCCCAGGCAAGGAATACGCCGATGACGGAAATGATAATCAGTGTGGAGCGGGCAACTACCATTTCAGAGCGTTCGGTCAGCTTTACCTTGAACAGTCCGCCAATAATATTTTCACTGGCAGCGGAGGAGGCGGCCAGAAGCTGGCTATCTGCCGTAGACATGGTACTTGCCAGGATACCGGCCAGAATAACACCGGCCAAAAGGGCTGCAACAAAGCCTTTCTGGGAAAGCAAAGAAGCAATCTGTACAATAACGGTTTCACTGTCTGCAAAGGCAGGAAGTGCTCCGTGTTTTACCATGCCCATACCAACAACGCCGATGGCAACGGCAACGGCCATGGAAATGACAACCCAAACGGTGGCAACGCGCCGGGAAAGTTTGATTTTTTCCGGGTCTTCAATGGCCATAAATCGCAGAAGGATATGGGGCATACCGAAGTAACCAAGGCCCCAGGCCAGCGTAGAGATAACGGATAGGATGGAGTAAGATCCGGCCGAATTGGTTTCTGCATTATATCCCTGGAAGAAGTTCAGATAGCCGTCCAGGCTTTTGGCATTCTCCAAAATGGCGTCTACGCCGCCGGCCTGGTGGATACCGAAGAGAAGCACAACCAGTAAAGCAAAGGTCATGATGATGGACTGGATAAAGTCGGTAATGGAAGCGGCGGTAAATCCACCTAAAGAGGTATATCCGACAATAACAATGGCCGATACAATCATGGCCAGGTGATAGTCAATGCCGAACAGGGTACCGAACAGCTTACCACAGGCAGCAAAACCGGAAGCGGTATACGGTACAAAGAAGATAATGATCATGATGGCGGCAATGGCGGTAATGACATTGCGTTCGTCATGGTACCGCTTGGCAAAGAAATCCGGAATGGTAATAGCACCGATGTGCTCCGAGTATTTCCGGAGGCGTTTGGCAACAATAAACCAGTTCAGGTAAGTACCAATGGCCAGGCCGATAACAGTCCAGCCAACTTCCGCCAAGCCGGAGGCCAATGCCAGGCCGGGAAGACCCATCAGCAGGTAACTGGACATGTCAGAAGCCTCTGCGCTCATAGCGGTTACCAGTGGGCCCAGTTTTCTGCCACCTAGGTAAAAGTCTCCTACGTTTTTTGTTTTTTTGGCATACAGTACACCAACCATTACCATGGCAGACAGGTAAATAGTAATGGAAATCATGATGCCAATTTGTGCTTTTGTCATGAATTCGTTTCTCCTTAAAAATTTGCGTACAGGTTAATAGGCAATGTTCAGGTCTACGTTACCGCTGATCCCGTCAACGGTGCCGGAGCCGGAATACTGCCAATAATCACAGCGGCCGGTCCAGGTGTAATTTCCGCCGGAAAGCACAGTGTTAAAGCGGGCAATCCAGATTTTATAAGAGGACAGGGCACTGTAGTTTAAATAACTCTTCCACCAGCTGATACTGGAATAAACGCCCGGGGTATAACCGGCAGACTGTACGGTCTGGCAGAAGGCCTGCGCAATTTCCGTCAGCTGGCCTTTCGGCATGGCGCTGTCTTCAATATCAATGAAAATGGGAAGGGTAATCTTGTATTTCTTTGCCATGGTAACGGCAAGGGACGCTTCTTCCACCGCTTCTGCTGTGGTGGTTGCGGAGGAATAGAAGTAAATACCAACTTTAAGGCCTGCGGCTAATGCACCGGAAACATATTGCCCGTAGGTAGGATCTTCAAACAGCGTACGTGCGCCGGAATATCTGCCGCCACATCGCACGAAAACATAATTGATACCTGCGGCCTTCACTTTGCTCCAGTTAATGGTGCCGTTCCACTTGGAAACGTCAATGCCGGCGCCAAGGGAGTTGACCAGACTGCCGTCGTCATTGAAACGGTACATCAGCCCGTTAATGGTCTGCTGCCCCGTTACCTTTTGATGATTGGCGTCAAAGTAATAGGTTTTGCCGTCAATGGTCTGCCAGCCGGTATACAGGACTTCCGTGGTTTCGGTTTTGTAGTAGTAGGTGGCGGATTCGCTGTAAATGGCTACGGTTGCCGGCTTGGTGCAGGCGGAGTCCGTATAAAGGAGATGGCCGCTGGCATCCGTCAACTGTGCCGAGGTGTCCACACCGGATTTGTCTATGGAGCCATCTTCCAGGGTGGGGCAGTTTGCATACGGATTTACGGCAACGGCGGTGGCGTAGGTCGGCTTAGTTACGGTTTCCGTTTTCTTTTCCACCTTTTCCGTAGTGTTGGTTACGGTTTTTTCCACGGTTGCCGGGCGAGCCGGTTTGACGTCTTCCGAAGCCACATACGGTGTTACTTTTTCTTCAATTTTGGTGTCTACCACACGCTCTACCTTGTCCTTGACTTCTACGTTGACAACAGGGGTGCTGGGGAAGTACCCGTCTGTCGGGACATACCAAACTTGGTAAATGCCGGGGTCCAGGTTCTTTTGGTAAAGGCTGCCGTCTCCGTCTTCATCGGTATAGACGGTGCCTTCCACAGCGTCTAACTGCTGCTGGTAGGTGTTGATACCGGCAGTATAGGTGTCAGCAGTTACCGCTTTTTTGCCTGCGTCAGTGGTATCCTCTTGCACCTGGTCTTCCACGGAGGTGGCATAAGCGGACATGGTAAACATGTTATCTGCAGTGGTTTTGTTTAACTCATCCAGATTGGTTTCGTCTTTGCTTCCAAGACGGACTACCTTAACCGAGAAGTTTTGTCCGGCAATGGCGGCTTCTGCGGAATCCAGGAAAGAGATGGTTAAATCTTTTTCAGAGGAGGCAGCGGACAGCACCACATCCTGGTAGGACGTCAGCTCTTTTTGTTCCGGCTCTGCGGTTACGGTTGGAGTGACTTCCTTTGGCCGAAGGTACGGCCAGGCGGCCCAGACTCCAACCCCTGCGCCAGCCAGAAGTACAAGAACAAGAACGGTAATGATAGTTTTCTTTTTCGTCCATTTCATGGGCTTAACTCCTGTTATTTTTCGGGAATCGGGTGAGTGGCAATGTATTCTTCTAACAGCTCTGCGCCGGTACCAACCATATCCTTGCAACGGCGATCATGATAGTACTGCGCAGTGCGTTCATCCGGAGTGGGATTGTCTTTGGTAACACGGAGATGGAGTAAATCGCGGCAGATAATGCTGCCGTTTTGCTGCTCAAATTTTGCGGCCAGCTCCTGAATGTCCTTATACTGTGCGGCTTTGGTGGTGGTGTCTTTCGGATCTGTGTAACCATAAAGCAGGTCCAGAACGGTGACCATGCCGGACACTGCGCCGCACACTTCCCGAAGGCGACCAATGCCGCCGCCGAATCCGGAGCCAAGTTTGGCCAGCATTTCTTTGCTGAGCGGAAGAAGGTCCTGGAATGCCAGGATGACCGCCTGGTTGCAATTGTAGCCTTCCAGGAACAGGTTCATGGCCTTTTCTTTTCTGGTCAGGGGAAGGCCTAAGGTGGAAAGGTCCAGGTCTTGCAGGCTGTCATGGAACTGATCCGCCAAGGCTACAATTTTGTCGTGATTATGAGCGGACCATTTGTCGTGAACGGCAATGACTTTAAAGCCGGCCTTCTTTGCACCGCGGATGGCGTCCAGGGTGTCTTCAAAAACGTAGGTTTCTTCCTTTGGGGTGCCCAATTCCTGCCAGGCGGTCAGGAAAATCTGGGAGTCATACTTGCTGCCGTATTCGGCGGCGGTATAAATCTTCTGGAAGTAATCTATAATGCCAAGGCGTTTCAGACAGCCTTCGGCAAGATACCGGTCAGTTGCGGTTGCCAAAACCATTTTGACATTGTTTTGTTTCAGCCGTTCCAGGGTTTCTACCACACCGGGCTTTAGTTCCACTTCATGGAAGTAGCCCTGTTCGGTCAGCTGGTCTATCTGTGCACGGATTTCCTTCGGCGTACCGGGAAGTCCGAAATGCTCGTTTAAGTAGCGGGCCATGTCATTCAGCATCATGCCCTGCATGGTCTGTAATTCCTCTTCGGTTGCCTGAATGCCTTTGACTTTTGGAAAGTCCCGCCAGGCGTTCACCCAAAGATGCATGGAATCCGTTAAGGTTCCGTCCATATCAAAAATGGCACCGGTAATAGCCATATCAGTGTGCCCCCTTGTCGTTTTCTTCTTTTATCAGTGGAATTTTGGTAACCGCTTCCACCTTGCGCCCGTGGGTCCAAAGGGTTGGGGTCAGACGCAGGGTATATCCGGCGCCGCATTCCAGCATCCAGTCAGTCATAGGCGCTTCCGGCAGCGCATACATGGCCATCAGCGTCATGATAACGCCACCGTGGGTTACTACGGCACATTCGGTAATGCCGGTTTTCAGCAATCCGTCTACAATCTTTTCAAAGGCGCGGCCAACCCGGACAGAAAATTCCTGGTTGCTTTCCCCGTGCAGTGCCGGAACGGTGCCGTCTCCGGTAAACCACTCCTGAAAGTGCTTGTTATCCTTTAACTGCTCCGCGGTTAAGCCTTCAAATTCACCAAAGTTATATTCAATCAGTTCTTCCAGAATCAGGATTTCATTGTCCGGAAACAGAATGGAGGCAGACTCCCGGGCGCGCTTCAGCGGGCTGGAGAAAACAACCGGCACTTCCGGGTACACATAGTCCTTTTTCAGCTTTTGCAGCTCTTCTTTTCCCTCCGGCAGAAGCTCCAGATCCTGGTGGCCGGTAAAGGTACCGTCCAGGTTGGCCTGCGTCATGCCGTGGCGAATCAGATGAATGGTATAGGTTTGCATGTTGCCTCCAAGTATTTTTGAAAATATAATGGAACTATAAAATATACATTGTGTATAACGTGCTTAAGGAGTGGATTGTATGATGCAGGGAAGTTTTGCCACCCGTTTAACAGAACAAAGAAAAGCCCGCGGCTTAAGCCAGAAACAAGCTGCCGCAGACCTGGGAGTATCTCAGGCGCTACTGTCTCATTATGAAAATGGGATTCGGGAATGCGGTCTGGCGTTTGTGGTAAAGGCCGCAGAATATTATGGCGTCAGCTGTGACTACCTGCTGGGCAGGACAACCAATGAAGTTTCTTTAAAAACCGGACCGCAGCTGGCGGATACGGAGGAAGACGTGAACTGGACTACCAACACCATTTTGCGTTCGGCCCTGGTAACCGGTGGATACGTCATGAAGGATAAGACCTTAAAGCAGTTTGTAAAATCTGTTTATTCCCTTGGCACGTACTTTATCATTTGCGCCGGGGTAAAGCGCAAAATTCTGCCGGCCAGCTGGCTGGGTCAGAACTCTGCCAATGAAAAGCAGTACCGGTTTCTGGTGACCAGCTTCCTGGATTCTTTAGATGAAATCCAGCCCCGGGGAAGTGCCGCCCGCCAGATTGATGTACCGGCCAGCGTGGTTACCCTGTCTGCCTGGATTAATGACTATCTGAACATGAGAATTGCAGATTTGTTGTAATCACGCAAAAGTATAGCACAAATCAAAAAAAGAGACTACCTGTGCGGGTAGTCTCTTTTCCGTTTTTTCTTACATCATGGCCTCTTTATACATGGCGATGTACAAATCCGCGGATTTATTCCAGCTGTTGTCACATTTCATAGCGCGGTTAACCACCTGTTTCCAGGTCTTTTTGTCATTGTAATAGAGGTCTATGCCGCGGGAAATGGCCCATAACATATCATGGGCGTTATAGGTCTTAAAGGTAAATCCGTTTCCTTTGCCGTCTCCGCAGTCCGAAACAGAGTCCTTCAGTCCGCCGGTTTCCCGGACAATGGGAAGGGCACCGTACCGAAGGGCAATCATCTGGGAAAGGCCGCAGGGCTCACTTTTGGACGGCATCAGGAACAGGTCAGAGCCGGCATACATTTTGCGGCTGAGATCCGGGCGGAAGCCCAGCTCCAGCCGGAATTTATCCGGATGACGGGCGGCAACGCCCTTGAAGAAGTTTTCATATTCCTGATCTCCGGAGCCGAGGACAAGGAAGCGAACTTCCGTGGTGTTCAACAGTTCGTCCAGGATGGCGGTAATCAGATCCAGTCCCTTATGGGAAACCAAACGGGAAATTAGGGAAATGATGGGCACATCCGGGCGTTCTTCCAAACCGAAGATGCGCTGTAATTCCGCTTTGTCCTTTGCTTTTCCGGTTTTGTTTGCCTGGGAGTAATGATACCGCAGGGCAGGATCGGTGGCAGGATTATAACTGTCCACATCTATGCCGTTTAAGATGCCGGTCAGCTTCCAGTAGTTCTTATGCAGAATGCTGTCCAGTCCGTGGGAATACCACGGGTCCAGGATTTCATTGGCATAGGTCGGGCTGACGGTGGTTACCTTGTTGCAGCATTCAATAGCCGCTTTGGAGAAATTGGCGCAGCCGTCGTATTCAATTAAGGAGTAGTCTACAGGGTCAAGACCAACTACCTCGCCCAGGACATCCAGGCCATACATGCCCTGATACTGGATGTTGTGAATGGTATAAACGGTGCGGATGTTTTCATATCCCGGGCGGTCCTTGTAGAAACAGTTATAATACAGCGGAACCAGGGCGGTCTGCCAGTCATTGCAGTGAATGATGTCCGGCTTGTACCCGTCCAGGTGGGCAATGGTTTCCAATACGGCACGGGAGAAGAAGGCAAAGCGTTCGGCATCGTCATAGTAGCCGTACAGACCGGAGCGTTTGAAGTAATATTCGTTGTCTACCAGATAATAGGTAACGTCTCCGACCTTTCCTTCAAAAATACCGCAGTACTGCTTTCGCCAGGCTACCGAAACATCAAAGTTGAAAAGATAGGTAAGGCCGGCCCGTTGCTCTTCTGAAACGCAGTCATACAGCGGAAGAATGACGCGGACATCCACGCCTTTGCCCACCAGGGCTTTCGGCAGGGACCCGGCCACTTCCGCAAGACCGCCACTGACGGCAAAGGGAACAGCTTCACTGGATGCAAATAATACTTTCATAAAATACCTCCGGAAAAGGAATGCTGATACCAGAAAGGATGCTTATACCACAATTCGTTTGGCAATATAAATGGGATAGGAAGAATCCCCGTGCAGGCTCTTGCCTGCGGTAATAACAACGTTTTTGTCTGTAATAACGCTGTTCAGATGGCTGTTTGCATGAACTACGGTATCCTGCATTAAAATGCAGTTTTCAACCACGGCCCCTTCTTCTACCACTACGCCGCGGAAGAGCAGGGAATTCTTGACGGTGCCTTCAATGCGGCAGCCGTCTGCAATCAGCGAATCCGTTACGCGGCAGTCCGTGCCGTAAAGCGCCGGCACATTATCCCGGATTTTGGTTTGAATGGGATTGGCCGTGTTGAACAGGGACGCGCAGATGTCCGGATCCAGCAGCTTCTGGGACACTTCATAATATTTATGAAGGTCATCAATAATTTCGGCGTAGCCCGGAATGGCAAAGCCGCGGATGTTCAGATTGGGCTGGTTGTTTTGCAAAATTTTGGTAAAGGAACCGATGTCATGCGAGGCAGCGGTTTTGATTAAATATTCCAGCACACTTTTGCGCATCAGGAAAATGTTAAAGGAATAAGTGGCTTCCATGCCGGCAGATTCTGCATTGGCAATGGAAATATCCGTAACCTTGTCTCCGTCCAGCGTCAGGACCATGTTGTGGTCAATCTTGGGCAGTTTACCGGTCTTATAAACAATGGTAACATCTGCGTTGCTGGCCCGGTGGGCGTCAAACAGCTCCTGTAAATCAAAGTTATAAACGCTGTTGGCGTCTGTCATCAGGACATATTCCTGCTTGGCACGCCGGATGAAGTTGGTGTTGTTGTAAAGAGATGCAATTCTGGCATTGGTATTGCTGAATTCATTGAATTTGTTTTCTGCATAGGGTGGCAGCAGGTACATGCCGTCATTCTTGCGGGCCAGGTCCCAGGGTTTTCCGGAGCCAACGTGGTCCATTAAAGAATGATAGTGGTCCTGTGTCATAATGCCAACGGTGGAAATGCCGGCATTGACCATGTGCGAAAGCGGAAAGTCAATCAGGCGATACCGACAACCAAACGGTACGGATGCAATGGTACGGTTGGAGGTCAGTTCCTTAATGGTGGAGTCATAGGCTTGGGAATGAATAATGCCGAGTATATTGTTAGCCCTCATAGGTGGTGCCCTCCTCTACATTTGCAGTAACCATTTTTGCAGCCGGGACGACGGCCTGCTTTCCGATGGTCAGGTCCGGTCCGATGACGGCAACGCCCCAGTCTTCTACGGGAACTTCTTCCGGGCCGTTGCCGATATGGGCGCCGGCTTCCACAACGGAGTTTTCACCGACAATGGCATACTTGACCACGGCGCCCGGCCCGATAACGGCACCCGGCATAATAATGGAATAGGTAACACTGGCGTCTTCCGCCACTTTGGCGTTGGCGAACAGGACGGACCAGTCTACACTGCCGTCCACCCGGCAGCCTTCGGTAATTAAAGAGCTGTTAACGGTAGACGTCTTTGACAGGAACTGTGGCGCGGCGCCGGAGTTCCTAGAGTAAATTTTCCAGTTTGGATCATCCAGATTGATGTTGGCAGACGGGGAAAGCAGGTCCATGTTGGCTTCCCAGAGGGAGTCAATGGTGCCGACGTCCCGCCAGTAGTCATCAAACTGATAGGCAACCAGCTTTTCTCCGGCAGAGTGCATGGCAGGAATGACGTCCTTGCCAAAGTCATTGCTGGAATCCGGTTTTGCTTCATCGGCAATCAGGTATTCCCGCAGCTTGGACCAGGTAAAGATGTAAATACCCATGGACGCTTTGTTGCTGCGCGGGTGAGCCGGTTTTTCTTCAAATTCGGCGATGGTGTGGTCGTCATTGACCAGCATCAGACCAAAGCGGGAGGCTTCTTTCCATTCTACTTCCCGCATGGCAATGGTGCAGTCGGCATTCTGTTCCTTGTGGAAGGCCAGCATGTCGGCATAATCCATCTTATAAATGTGGTCACCGGAAAGGACGGCCACATAGGTGGGGTTGTATTTGTCAATAAAGTGAATGTTCTGATAAATGGCATTGGCAGTACCTTTATACCATTCGGTTCCCTTAATCTGCTGATACGGGGATAGGATATGGACACCGCCGTTTACGCGGTCTAAGTCCCAGGGTTCTCCGTTGCCGATGTAATCATTTAATTCCAGTGGCTGATACTGGGTCAGCACGCCGACGGTGTCAATTCCGGAGTTGACACAGTTGGACAGCGGGAAGTCAATGATGCGGTATTTTCCGCCGAACGGTACGGCCGGCTTGGCAATTTTATGGGTCAGAACGCCCAGCCGGGATCCCTGACCGCCGGCAAGCAGCATGGCAATGCATTCGGTTTTACGTCCCATTAGCTTTTCTCCTTTTTGCGCTTTTTGTAGCTCTTTTTTTTAAATAGATGGCGGAGAATCCGGCCAAATCCAGGCACAGATGTGCCGGGTTTCCGTGCATACTGCCTTTTCTGGAACGGATGGCTTTCTTTGCCGTTCCCCATCCGGTTCCGCCGAAGGCTTTGTCATCGGTATTGAAAACGACATCATAGGTGCCTTCTTCACAGCCGACGCAATATTGCTCCCGATTTACTTTGGTAAAATTCAGAATGACATAAAGAGGATTGCCTTCCTTGTCTTTGCGCTTGAACGCCAGAACCGAATTGTTTACGTCATCCGGAATCAGCCATTCAAAGCCTTCCCAACTGTAGTCAATCTGCCAAAGTGCGGGGGTATTCCGATAAAAAAGATTCAGGGCCTGAACAAAGTCCTTGGTCTTCCGGTGCATATCATAATCCAGAAGACCCCAGTCCAGTTCGTCCTGGTAATCCCATTCTTTAAACTGGGCAAATTCCGAACCCATGAACAGGAGTTTTTTGCCCGGGTGAGCATACATATAGGCCAGCATGGCACGGAAGTCAGCAAACTTTTCGGCATACTGAACCGGGTCTGTCGGGTCCCCGGGGTGTTTGTTAATTAAGGAGCCTTTGCCGTGTACCACTTCATCGTGGGAAATGGGCAGAACAAAGTTCTCCGAAAAAGCATAAAAGAACGAGAAGGTCAGACAGTCGTGATTGTATTTGCGACTGAGTCCGTCTAAGTTGAAGTACTTAATGACGTCATTCATCCAACCCATGTTCCATTTAAAGTTGAAGCCAAGTCCGCCGATATTGGTGGGCTTGCTGACCATGGGCCAGGCGGTACTTTCTTCCGCAATCATCATGATGTCTCCGTGTTCTCGGAAGATGGATTCATTTAACTGCTTTAAAAAGTCTACGGCTTCCAGGTGTTCCCGGCCGCCGTCTTTGTTTGGGAGCCATTCGCCGTCTTTGCGTTCATAGTCTAAGTAAAGCATGGAGGCAACTGCGTCTACCCGCAGGCCGTCTACATGGAACTTTTCAAACCAGAACATGGCGTTGGAAATTAAGAAGCTGCGAACTTCATTCCGACTGTAGTCAAAGACTTTGGTGCCCCATTCTTTGTGTTCCCCTTTGCGTGGGTCGGCGTATTCATAACAGGGCTGGCCGTCAAATTCATATAATCCGTGCGCATCCTTCGGGAAGTGTGCGGGAACCCAGTCCAAAATAACGCCGATGCCGTTCTGGTGACACTGGTCAATCAGGTACATCAGATCCTTTGGCGTGCCGTAGCGGCTGGTGGCGGCATAATAACCGGTAACCTGGTAGCCCCAGGAGCCGTCAAACGGATATTCTGACAGCGGCATAAATTCAATATGGGTGTAGCCCATTTCTTTGACGTAAGGAACCAGCTGGTCGGCCAAATCCCGGTAAGACAGCGGATTTTTGTCTTCATACCGGCGCCAGGAGCCGGCGTGCATTTCGTAAATGTTAACCGGTTCATTATAAATGACCTGTTTCTTTCGCTCGGCGAGCCAGTCCTGATCTTCCCAACCGTAGCCCTCCAGCTCATAAAACTTGGAGGCGGTTCCGGGACGGGTTTCCGTGTGAAACCCGTAGGGGTCCGCCTTCATTAAGGTGGCGCCACCGGCGGTGCGGATACAGTATTTATACGTGGAGAATTCCTGGATGCCGGCGGGCACTTCCGCTTCCCAAATGCCGTCGGAGCTGATTCTTTCCATTGGGTTTGCGGTTTCGTCCCACTGGTTGAAGTCCCCGACGACGCTGACGGAAGCGGCGTGCGGCGCCCAAACCCGGAATACCACGGATTCTGTATCCGCTACCCGGTGGGCCCCCATGAATTCGTATGCTTTTGCATTGGTTCCCTGATGAAACAGGAATACCGGAACGCTTAAGTCCGGTTGATTGGTGCTTTTCATAGTATATGAACCCCAAAACTAAAATAATCCGAGAAGCCTTGCCAACCCATTTGGGGAAAACCAACAAAAAACAGGAGGAAAGCAAAGGCTATCTTTATTTAATAATAACAGATGCAGGAGAGGCGTTCAAGGTGACAGATCCCGAAAAAAGAAGCAATTTTTTGCAAGAAATGAACAGCTCTGTTGGACCAGAACCCTACAGAAACCCTTGATTTGTGGCTTTCTGTCGTGTATACTTGACTGGAAAGTAGATGAAATTCTGCTCGTAGTTAAAAATTAAATTGAAAGTGAGGGAGTGAAATGGACGATAGGAGACGCACCATTTCCTCTGAGGAGTCTATGATCGGCGAAGCTCTCATGCGTGTATCCAACACGCTGGAAGCACAGCGTTTGACCAAATCCTTGGATTATCAAGAAAAGCTGAGAACAAGATCCAACATCAGACTGATCATTGCCATCATCTGCATCTGCTTGGCTCTTGGCTTGCTGGTAGTCGGCGGCATTCTTGCCTGGCTGCTGGTTTCTTATCAGGAACCATTAATGGGAGTTGTTCTTCCGTTCCTGAAGAACATGCTTAATGGCATGAACATTATGTTTACCGCAATGACCGAAACCACCACTTACCTTCCAATCCTCATGAGCCAGGTAGTAAGAATGCTTGACATGCTGCTTGACATGATGGGCGGTATTGATCTTTCCGGTCTTCTCGGTTCCCTTGACGGCCTGCTTGGTGGCGGTGTTGACGGCCTCCTCAGCGGCATGGGAATTGACATGGATACCATCTCCAGCATGATGTCTAACACCATCGGTTCCGTTGCAAAGATTGCTGACGCCGGTGCTAAAATTACAGACGCTCTGGTAGATGAAAACACCGTTGATGCCGTATCCGGCGCTATTGGAGATCTGAACAAGACCATCCAGAGCCTGCTTGGCTAATTACTACGGAGAATTTTTGTAAAAGGAAATGCCCCGTACTTCCTGTACGGGGCATTTAAATTTAGCCCTAACTGATCAGAGGGCTAAGCCCAGGCAAAGTCCTGGTTATGAATGGGGAAATCCCAGAGTAGAATTTCATATGCAAAAGCGGACAGCCAATCGGAATTTTCCGGTCGGCTGTTTTTTTGCAAAAAAGGAGCCCGCATACAGCGGGCTCTTCTTGTGTTGATTAACGGATTGGTGGTTAATGGGTAACGGACTGTTCGTCTTCAGCTACCGGCGCAGCAGGCAGGACTTCCGGTTCGGAAGGTGCTGCCGTTGGAACCTGACGCTTGGGCAGTTCGTTTTCTACAATCTGATTGATATCAGCTTCGGCGCTGGCCTTGACATCGGCGGCAGTCTGCGGTTGCACCGGAGGGATACTCTGGGTATCAGAGATTGGTGTCTGGGCAGTTGGAACCGGTTCGTCCAGATTGATGAACTGGAACGGGGTTGCCGGTGCATCCGACAGCAAGGTTGGATCCGTTTGTGCCGAGAACTGGTCTACAGCAGTTTCTGCTTCTACAGCAGCTTCTTCCGCAGCTGCCGCTTCGTCTGCGGCCAGCCGTGCGGCTTTCTCTGCCCGGGCGGCCTCTTTGGCTGCCTGGCGCTCCGCCTTTTTGGCTTCACGCTGTTCCTTGCGGGCGGCTGTTTTTTGGTCAATGGCTTCTTTGCCGGAGTGCATCTTCTGGTTCAGCTTATTGCTTAAGCTTTCCTGTTCCCGGCGGAGTGCTTCGGCAGCCATGGCTTCGGCTTCCGAGGCGGGCTCGGAGAAGTCTTCCTGATCCGGCAGGCGTTCGGCCATTTCATTCAGGTTGGCCTCCGCCTGGGCACGAAAGCGGTTTTTAAATTTCTGCCGCTTCTTATATTCTGCGGATTTCCGTTTGTTGAAGAAACGTAATCCAAGGATGGTTAAGACGGCCAACAGAAGCAGGGAGCCAAGGATAATCAGCAGAACAACCCACCATTTTACTTTCGCGTGGTAAGTGGCTTCGCCGGTCTGGTCAATGGAGTCCATGACTTCCTGTAAGTTGTAACGGACTTCTACGGTTTTGGTCAGGCTGAGAGCACCAATACCGGACAGTTCCAAAGCCGGTTCCAGTGCCTGATTGATGGCTTTCTTAGTGGAACGGGAGTAATTCACCGTATTCAGACTTTGGGCGGCGGTAATCAGACGCGTCATGTCAGAACGGTAATCCTCTACCATGGACAGGTAATCTGCCAGGGCTTTCGGGTAATCTGTTTCAAGAACACTAAAGCCGGTGTCAATTAAGGTTTCCCAGTCCGCCTGCATGTCCCGGTATCCGCCGCACAGGTCAGTATCGGTAAAGCTGATCATGGCACGACCGGCGTCCTTCAGCGCTTTGATATTGGCACTTTTGAAGACGGCAGAGGAGCTTTTAGAGGTTTCATAAAGGATCATGACCGCTCCGGCTTTCAGTGCAGAAGTGGTAAAGTCCTTGGCCTTTGTCTTGTTGGTCTTATCCTTGTAGGTTGCAGCAACGTGACAAACCGGGGAATCATTTTCCTGCAGGAAGGTGCTGATGGCCGAAGGATCTGTGGCACCGCCGATAATGATGGTGTTGCAGGCATCAGCGCTGCGGGCCAGACTGTTAATGGCATCCGCATACTGCCAGCCGTTTGCAATAAAGAGCATGCAATGGTCTTTGGTTTCCTTAATGGCTTCTTCCAAAGAGGCTACCGTTGTTTTGGTAGTGGAGCTTTGGCTGCCACCGTGACCCTGCCGCAGGTAAAAGTTGGTTTGTAACTCGCTTAAGGAATAGGAAGAAACATTTCCGCTGGCGGAAGAACCGCTGTCTCTGGCAATCAGCATCCGGTCCAGGGTTTCATCTTCCAGTAACACCAGCTGACTGTCTTTGGTCTGCTGCACGGAAACGGAAATGATATCCACGCCCATTTCAATGCTGGCTTCCAGGGCCACCAGGGAGTCTTCCGGATAATTGCGGTAATCCCCGCTTTTGGCAACACTGAGGACACGGCCGTTCGGGTTGCTGAAGCTGGCGGTAATTTCCGTAATGGGGGAAGTGTCTTCTTCGCTGTCAGAGCTACCGGAGTCTGAACTGCCGGAGCTGCCGGAGCCGGAACTGCTACCGGTAGAGGTGCTTGACACGGCAAACGCCGGGAAAGCACAGGTCAGCAGCAAGAGAAGCGCCATCAGGACAGCAACTGCTTTCTTATGCTGGATCATAGTAAGATCTCCTTTACGTTCTTAAGAAGCTGAGGGAAAGAGCACCCTTTCCGCCGTGGGCCGCAATAACGCAACCGCATTCGGACAGCACAACTTCCTTAAAATGATATTCTTCTTTTAACACGGAAACCACGTTTTCCAGGGTGGCTTCCGGAACCAGTACGGAGGAAACGCAGGCCAGCGAGTCATCGTAACTGCCGGCTTCCGCAATCCGGTCGGCCAGGTAGGCCAGGTAGGCTTTTTCGTCGGATCCGCGGAACTTCTTGATGACTTCCATTTTGCCGTCTACCATGTCAATGCAGGGCTTCAGCTTCAGCAGGTTGGCGCCGAAGGCTTCTACTGCGGAGCAGCGGCCGCCGTGCTTCAGGAATTCCAAAGAGGTAATGACAAAGGTCTTGTCCACTCTGGCAATGTAGTCCTGAATGCCTTTTAAAAGTTCTTCTTCTGTTGCACCGGAAGCAAGTAAATTGCAGGCGTTATAAACAACCACAGCGGTACCCACGGAAAGCGCCTTGGAGTCAATAACGTGTACCGTGCCCTTTTCTTTCAGGTCATCTGCGGCAATGCAGGCGTTCTGATAGGTGCAGGATGCGCCGGAGCTAAAGGCAATATGGATAACGGTCTTTCCTTCTTCCAGGTAAGCACCGAAGAAATCTACATATTCTGCAACGGCAACGGCAGAGGTACTTGGCAGAATCTTCTTCTGACGGTAGGTGTCCATAATAAACTGGTTGGTGATGGACTGGCCGTCTTTATAATCTTTTCCGTCCAGATTGACGTGGAGCGGGATAATACCGATGCCGTATGCCTCTGCTTTGCTTGGGGCAATGTCAGTAGGCGAGTCAGTGGTAATAACAAGGTTACTCATAATAAAAAGGTCCTTTCGCGTAAAGTGTGTTTGCTAAATATTGAAATCTAACTCTACCGGGCAGTGGTCAGACCCCAGGATTTCCGCATGAATTTTGGCATCCGCAATTTTATCTTTGGCGGAGTTGGAAACCACAAAGTAGTCTATGCGCCATCCTGCATTGTTCTGCCGTGCCTTGGCACGGTAGGACCACCAGGAATAGGCGCCGGTTACGTCCGGATATTTATAACGGAAGGAGTCGGTAAAACCGGCGTCCAACAGTTCGGAAAATTTGCCGCGCTCTTCATCGGAAAAGCCGGGGTGCCCCACATTGGGCTTGGGATTTTTCAGGTCTATTTCCTGATGCGCCACGTTCAGGTCCCCGCAATAGGCAACCGGCTTGTCCTTGGATAAGGAGCAGAGGTAGTCCCGCAGCTTATCTTCAAAGCGAAGGCGGTACTCTATGCGGCGCAGTTCATCCTGCGCATTGGGAACATAGGCGGTAACAAAGAAGTACTCCGGAAATTCCAGAGTAATAACTCGCCCTTCACAATCATGTTCCGGGCTGTCCAGCCCGTAAAAGACGGCAAGGGGTTCTTCTTTGGTAAAGACGGCAGTGCCGGAATAGCCTTTCTTTTCGGCGTAATTCCAGTACTGATGGTATCCGGGCAAATCCAGCTCCAGCTGGCCGGCCTGCAGCTTGGTCTCCTGCAGGGCAAATACGTCGGCATCCAGCGCCTGAAAGCTTTCCAAGAAGCCTTTCTTGACGCAGGCACGAATGCCGTTGACGTTCCAGGAAATCAGTTTTTTCATGTTCGGGATTCCTTTGGTGCGTGTCTTTAGTAAGTCTGTTTAGTGTTTATATTTGGTATTCCATTCGGTTTGGAAGTCTTTGTAATTGGTATAGTAGTGGAAGCCGCCGTCGGCGTCCGTAAAGAAGTAATAGTCCGAAGTGGTGCTGGGGTTCAGCGCCGCAGCAATGGCTTCCGAGCCGGGGTTGCCGACCGGACCAATGGGCAGGCCGGACCGTTTGTAGGTGTAACTGTCATTGGTACAGTAGTTGCCGAACAGGGTGTTGTAGTCATAGGTGTCCGGCGTGGTTTCATTACAGGAGGTAATGTAACTTTTCATTTTCTGCTCTATATACTGGCGAGTTACGTCACTTCCCAGATAAGGGAACGACGAAGATTGCAGGCGGTTGTGAAAGACGGAAGCAACATGAGGCATTTCGGAAGCAATGCTGCACTCTGCCTGGATAACCGAGGCAAAGGTCAGCAACTGGTCTACACTGATGCCAAGGGCTTCTGCCTGGGACAGCGTATCCGTGCCAAGCTTGGAGCGGGTGTTTTTCAGGAAGCGGGCCAGAACACTGGAGACACTTTCATTTTTATAAAATTCATAGGTGTCCGGGAACAAATATCCTTCCAGTGCAAAGACGCGTCCTTCCTGGGATGTGCCACTGAGGAGTTCTTCATAGCCTTCCGGAATGGTCTTGCACGCTTCCATAAAATCAGAAGCACTGCAAACGCCGTTGGTTTCCAGCAAAGAGGCATATTGCGTAATGGTATATCCTTCCGGGAAGGTAATGGTAACGGTATTGGGTTCGGCAGGCTCTTTTTCTTTTCCGCAGGCACAGGCAAACAGGGTAACAGCCAGCAGGCAAAGAGCCAGGATCAGGGAACAAAAACGTTTCATAGGAGTTTGGTTCCTTTCGTTGAAGTAGGGCTAGTGCGGACTAAACCACTGTCCATTCTACCTTAAAGCAAAGGAAAATGGTAGCAAAACCGGTGGAAATTCAAAGTTTGGCAACATTATGCAGGAAGAACAAAGACAGGAAGAAAAAAGCCCGCAGGGCACAGGAAAATGTGACATGCGGGTTTTTCATTCTAAAGTAGTATACGGGAACAGGCGCGGTTACCGGTTCATGTTCTGCATGGACTGGGCATCCAGCATCATCTGGGATGGGTCACCGAACTTGTCCTTGAAGCCCTTAGAGAAGCGGCTTTTCAGTTTGTGGAAAGAAGATTCCTTGTACGGCTTCGGGTTCTGGTATTTCTTAATGGCTCTTTGACCGGCGTTTTTCTTCAGGAAAGCTACAATTTCCTTTACTGCCGGGCCAAGGTCTTCATCCAGCCAGCTTGCAGCGGCTTCTTCTACGGCCGGATCCTTTGCCATGTTCATGCCAAGAATGGTAACGGCAACCAGGGACTGGGTGTCCTTTTCGCCTTCTTCGTAGTAGCTGTTTAAGGTCTTGAAGATTTTCTTCAGGGTCTGGCGGTCATTCTTCTTAATGGTTTCCAGAATCAGCGGGTTGGCGTTGGTTTCAAAATATTCTTCGGCCAGGAATTCGCCGTATTGTTCCAGGTTTTCCTGTGCCAGACCGGCCAGCTGCGGGAAGATGACTTCCATGCGGTAGGCAAGATGAATGGCATCATAGGCGGGCGAGTCAGCTTTCTGCTTCTTGCTCTTCTTTGGTGTGTTCTGCGGCTGGGCAGCCGGTTTGTTTTCCTGCTTTTTGCCGTTGCTGCCGGCTTTCTTCTCCGTGGCGGCAACCGAAACCGCTTCCACGCCAAAGAAAGAGGCAATGCTGTCTGCTAAATCGGCAGCTGTGGAAAGGGTGTCTTTGTTGGTCCAGGATTCGGTTTCCGGTTCAAACAGGGTGCGGGAAACTTCCTTTTCCTTGTCGTCTTTGGTGCCGGAAACAGTAACAACAATATCTTCAAAGGTAATGCAAAGAGAACCGGTTTCTCCTTGATAAACAGCCTGGGTATCTGAGGACTCTTCTGCAGACAGGGAAAGTCCCGCAGCAGACAGGGTGCCGTCCAGTGCTTTCAGGAGAGCTTCTTTTGCAACATTCTTTTCAACCATGGTATTCCTCCGTGCATGTAACAGGTTACAAATCAGGGCCATTTTAGCATATCTGCCGGTCTTTGTCATTAAGATTTTCAATTGATAAGCCATGGGCGGTGTGATAAGATAGTCAGAGCATTAAAGGAGGTATTAATTGGTATGGAAAATGTCTTAATCCTCTTCGGCGGCGTTTCCAGTGAACACGACGTTTCCGTGGTGTCTGCCGCATCCGTTATTTCCAATCTGAAAGCAGACCGTTACAACCTGTATCTGATGGGAATTACCAAAGAGGGCGAATGGTATCTTTATGAGGACGCAGTGGACCTGTTGCCGGAGGACCGGTGGGTAACTTCGGAGAAGAAAACAAAGGCTTTTGTTTCTCCGGACCGAAGCATTCACGGAATTACGGTATTGCGGGAAACCGGCGCGGAGAACATTCGCATAGACGTTGCGTTTCCGGTTTTACACGGAAAGAACGGAGAAGACGGCACCATCCAGGGCCTGTTCCAGCTGGCCGGCATTCCTTTTGTAGGATGTGACATGACCTCCTCCGCCGTATCCATGGATAAAATCTTTACCAACATGGTGGCAGACCGTGTGCAGATTCCGCAGGCGGAATGGGACTATCTGACAGAGTATGAATATCGGAACGGCTTAAAGGGTCTGGACGACATTGAACAGACGCTGGCGTATCCTATTTTTGTAAAGCCGTCCAATGCCGGTTCCTCTGTCGGCATTACTAAGGCGCATAACCGGGAAGAACTGGAAGGTGCTTTGCAACTGGCCCTGCAGCATGACAGCAGGGTGCTGTTTGAAGCCTTTATAGACGGCTTTGAAGTAGAGTGCTCCATTCTTGGAAATGACGACCTGCAAAACGGCGTGGTTGGCCAGATTACCCCGGCCAACGAATTCTATGACTACAATGCCAAATATGATAATGCCGCCAGTCTGCTGCATATTCCGGCACTGGTTCCGGAAGAAACCCGTCAGGAAGTAGCTGCACAGGCCAAGAAGGTCTTTAAGGCCCTGGGATGCACCGGCTTCTCCAGAGTAGACTTCTTTGTTACCAAGAAAGACGGAAATGTCCTGTTTAATGAAATCAACACCATTCCGGGCTTTACCAATATCAGTATGTATCCGAAAATGATGGAGGCGGCCGGGTTACCGTATTCGGACCTGTTAGACCGCTTATTGCAACTCGCCCAGGAGAAATGGAGCTGACCCATGACGGAGTCCAAGGAACGCCGTTTCCAGATTAAGTTATACAACGTGCATGAAACGAACGGGGAAACCGACACAGACGACGTGCTTCTGTTCGGCCGACTGGGCTATCATGCCGGCCGTTACATTATTGAATATGATGATGAAGACGGCATCCTTGCCGGGTGTAAAACCCGCGTCCACGTAACGGAACCAGACCGGGTTACCATTTGCCGGACCGGTTCCATGACCACTGAAATGACCATGGAGGAAGGGGTTCGCCATCTGTGCCACTACAGTACCCCGTATGGCACGGTCATGATGGGAATTTACGCTTCGGAAGTGCGTTCGGAAATGAGCGCCTTCGGCGGGACCCTTTCCCTAACCTATACTCTAGATTTTGATGGCGAGCTGGTGTCCACCAATCAGCTTCGCATTACCGTAAAGGAGATCTTCTAATGTCCAAAACCGTACGTCTGGCCAAAGAACAGCTGCATAGTGCGCTGACGGATGCCATTTGCAAATTACAAGCGGAAGGAACCCTTCCTGCAGGGGACCTGGCTCCCTTCCAAATTGAAGTTCCCGCCAACAAAGACAACGGAGACTTCTCTGCCAACGTTGCCATGGTAAACGGCAGACTGTTCAAGATGGCGCCGCGGCAGGCGGCTTCCCTGATTGCGGAGGCCCTGCAGTTGGACGGCACCTACTTTGCAAAAGCAGAGGTTGCCGGACCCGGCTTCATGAACTTCTTCTTAAATGATCAATACTACGCAGACATTCTGCTTGAAATTACAGAGTCCGGCAACGCCTATGGCCGGTCGGACTTTGGCGCAGGCAAACGGGTACTGGTAGAGTTCGTCTCCGCCAATCCGACCGGGCCCATGCACATGGGAAACGCCCGCGGCGGCGCCCTGGGAGACTGTCTGGCTGCCGTCCTGGACTATGCCGGATATTACGTGGAACGGGAGTTTTACATTAATGACGCCGGCAACCAGATTGACAAGTTTGCCCTGTCCCTGGACATTCGGTATCAGCAGCACTTCCTTGGGGAAGAGGCAGTAGAGCTGCCGGAAGACTCCTATCACGGAGAGGACATCCGCGTTTTGGCAGAGGCCTTTATTGCAGAAACCGGAGACAAGTATAAAGATGCTTCCACGGAAGAACGCCGTGCGGCCTTGGTAGATTTTGCGTTGCCGAAGAACATTCAGGCCATGCACGCCGCCATGGAAAAATACCGCATTCACTATGACACCTGGTTTAAGGAAAGCACCCTGCATGAAAGCGGTGCCGTAAAAGAGGTCATCCAAAAACTAACCGAAAAGGGCCTGACCTATGAACAGGACGGCGCCCTCTGGTATAAGAACAAAGACATTCAGACAGAAATCCTGCAAAAGCAGGGCAAGAGCCAGGAAGACATTGACAAACTGGATCTGAAGGATGACGTTCTGGTTCGTCAGAACGGAAACCCGACCTACTTTGCAGCAGATATTGCATACCATTACAATAAGCTGGTAACCCGCAACTTTGACAAGGCCATTGACATTTGGGGCGCAGACCACCATGGCCATGTAGCCCGTATGAAAGGCGCATTAGAAGCCCTGGGTGTTGGCGGAGACCGTCTGGACGTTGTGCTGATGCAGCTGGTGCGCATGACCCGTAACGGCGAAGTGGTTCGGATGTCCAAGCGGACCGGAAAAGCCATTACCCTGGTAGACCTGTTGGAAGAAATTCCAATTGACGCCACCCGCTTCCTCTTTAATATGCGGGAAGCCGGAAGCCAGATGGACTTTGATTTGGACCTGGCCGTAGAGCAGTCCAGCCAGAACCCGGTTTATTATTGCCAGTATGCGCATGCCCGTATCTGCAGTATTCTTCGCAAGCTTGCCGAAGAAGGCAAGACCCCGGAGGTTGCCACTGCTGCAGAACTGGAATTGCTGAAAGAACCGGAAGAGCGGGAATTAATTCGTCATCTGTCCAACCTGGAAGATGAAATTATTATGGCAGCCAAGGCTTATGACCCGGCACGGATTACCCGGTATGCCATTACCTTGGCCAATCTGTTCCATAAGTTCTACAATGCCTGCCGTGTCAACACGGAAGACGAAGCGCTTAGCCGTGCCCGTCTGTATCTGTGCATGTGCGTAAAAAATACGTTGGCAAACGTGCTGACCATGCTGAAAATCAGTGTGCCGGAGCATATGTAAAAAGAAAACAACTAAGCAAAACCAACAAAATTGGGCCTTTCTGTTTGGAAGGCCCTTTTTCTGTTTCTACTGCCGAAGGTGTAAGTCCGTGTGATACAATAGATGTGCTATTTGTGGCAGGAAAGAACGGCTTTCCTGTTACAGGGACGTACAAGTGAATGAATAGGAGGAGTTCCCATGGCAAAAAGTTATGTCATTCTGAAGGATGCTCCGGAGCTGGATTATTCCCATGACTTCGTAGCACTTCCGAAGAATTACGGCACCTATGACTACTTCCACAGAGAAGACGTCAAGGCAATTCGTGAAACCGTTTTTGCTGCACTGGATGATCTGAATGAACGGACCCGGTTTGCAGAAGAAATGGCCAAATATGAAAAGGTTATCATTAAACCGAACCTGGTAGATGTATACCACAACTCCGGTTTCTATGATAAAGACGGCAAAACCGATTTCCCGGAAACCACCGACCCGCGTGTGTTTGAAGCTGTTGTTAACTGGGTAAAGAATTACAATCCCAATATTGTTATTGCAGAGTCTTCCGGAAAACCGTTCCCGGCTGCGGCCTCTTTTAAAATTGCGCATTATGACTATATCGCAAAATATTACAACACGGACCTGGTTCCGCTGGAACGCCGCCCGGTAGTACGGTACATGCTGCCAAAGGCCAAAATCATGAAGGAAATCCTGATTCCGGATACCTTTGATGACATTGTAAAGGGCAAGGCATTCTACATCTCCGTTCCGAAGATGAAGACCAACATTTACACCGGTGTTACCCTGGGCTTCAAGAACGCCATGGGTACCATTCCTTACTTCCTGCGGGAACGGAACCACACCCACGACATCAACGGAAAACTGGCGGACATGCTGTATCTGTTCAAGCCGAACCTGACCGTTATTGACGGTATTATCGGCGGCGAAGGCAATACCCCGGCTCCGGTTGACCCGGTAGATGTTCACATGATTGTTGCTTCCAACCAGTCGGTAGAAGCAGACCGGATTACCACCTACATGATGGGCTTCAATCCGGATGAAAATAAGCTGATTCAGGAAGCAGACATCCGCGGCTTCGGAGATCCAGACGTGGAAATTGTCGGCAACGTACGCGTTACCCCGTTCCGCCCGGCTTGTCCGTCCTTAATGCGCGGAGAACTGCATGACAAGTATCCGGCAGTAGTAGCCGTTGCCGGACATACCCTTCCGGGCGCTCCGGAAATTACGGATCCGAACAACGTTACCCCGGACCAGGCGTTTGCTCTGGAGCAGGCCTGCGTTGGCGGCTGCCTTTCCTCTATTGGTATGGGATTTGCTTCCGGCCTGTATGGACCGGCAGAACCTAAGAATCCGGATCTGATTGTAGTAGAAGGACACGGTGTTCCCATTGACGGCCAGCGTTACTGGTTTGACTGCAATGGTAAGCCGTACACCAAGGAAGACATCCAGAATTCCGGCAAACGGATTATGGTTATGGGTAAATGCTGCGGCCAGGATATGCTGGACATTGCAGACTATCCAATCCGCGGCTGCTGTGACCCTGCAGAATGCTTAAACGCTTCCTGCAACGCCCTTGGTATTGTTAACCCGCAGCTGCGTCCGCATCGGAATACCAGTCTGGTTACCACTTCTGCACCAATGCTGGTTGGCACCATGATTTATCGTGCCAAGTGGATTTTGCAGGGCAAGGCAGTAGACGTACCTCGCGCACATGAAGATAAAATCTTTGAACTGCCGCCTCTGTCTGCAGAAGATGCCAAGAAAGACTATATTTCCTGGCCAATTCCGCCTCTGACTACCAAGCAGAAAATTACCGGCATTACGGATATGCTCAATTTTGCAGACTCTGTTACCGGTATCTTCGGCGCAGTTAAATATTACACGCCAAAGAAATAAAGCGGCAGGTCCTGGTAAATAGGACCGCTGGCTAAAAAACAAAAGAGTAAAATCTGCAATGAAAAAAGCAACCATCTGCAAAAAGCGGATGGTTGCTTTGCTTTGTTTTGTTTTTGGTTCTTGCCGTTCTTACTTTTCCGGGAAGAACGCAGCGTGAACAGCGGTAACAGCCTTGTCGGCATCCTTTTCGTCTACCAGAACGGAAATCTTGATTTCGCTGGTGGAGATCATCTGGATGTTAATGTCAGCGCTGTACAGAGCTTCAAACATGGTGGCTGCAGTGCCTGGGTGGGTTTCCATGCCGGCACCAACAACGGATACCTTGGCAACGGAGCAGTCAATGACAATGTTGCTGTCTTCCAGGTCAAAGGCATCCAGAATGGCGGCTTTGGCGGTTTCAGCATCTGCGGCCGGAACAGTGAAGGTAATGTCCTTGGTGTTGTCTCTGCCGACGGACTGCAGGATGATATCTACGTTAATATTCTTGGCTGCCAGCTTAGAGAACATCTTGAATGCAACACCCGGGGTATCCGGCAGTGCAATAACGGAGATGCGGGCAGTGTCTTTATCTCTGGTAACGCCTCTGATCAGCATTTTTTCCATTTTAGTTGCCTCCTTAACAATGGTTCCCGGTACTCTTTCCATACTGGAAAGAACTTCCAACGGGACGTTATATTTCTTGGCCATTTCTACAGAACGGTTATTCAGAACCTGTGCACCAAGGGTGGCCAGTTCCAGCATTTCATCATAAGTGATTTCCTGCAGCATTTTGGCGCCCGGTACTTTCCGTGGGTCAGCAGTGTAAACACCGCGTACGTCTGTGAAAATCTGGCATTTGTCTGCATGCAGATCGGCAGCCAGTGCAACGGCGGAGGTATCGGAACCACCGCGGCCTAATGTGGTAATGTCATCATATTTGTTGATGCCCTGGAATCCGGCAACAACTACTACCTTGTGGGTGTCCAGTTCCTTGCGAACGCGTTCGGTATTCATCTTTTTAATACGGGCGCTCTTGTAAGTGGAGCTGGTATTAAAACCGGCCTGCCAGCCAAGTAAAGAGATGGCAGGAACACCCTGTTTGTCAATTGCCATGGCCAGCAGGGCAATTGAAATTTGTTCGCCGGCGGAAAGGAGCATGTCCATTTCCCGGGCGGCTGGTTTTGCGGAAATTTCAGCGGCCTTTTCAATGAGGTCGTCGGTGGTGTCGCCCTGGGCGGAAACGACAACAACTACGTCATTGCCTTCCCGATACGTGTCGGCAACAATAGAGGCTACGTTTCTTACTCTGTCGGCATTGGCTACGGAAGAACCGCCGAATTTCTGAACGATAAGAGCCATAAAAGGTCCTCCTTCTGGTTGATTTTGCTAAAGGATATTTTGCAACAGCAGAGTGCTGAAAATAGTGTAAGAAGCTGCTTTTTAAGGAATCAGCAGTGGGCCATGCGGATGATGGCAAGTGGCTGCGGCAGATTGTTGTCTGCCAGCGTCTGAAGCAGGTCTGCTTTGGAAATGGGTTGCGTTAAGAAGGCGGTTTCGTCTTCTGCCCCCGGGCGATGCAGCATTTGTACTTTGCCCAAGGCGCCGCAGTCTACACTGCCCGGCAGGCGGACATAGTAAATCATTGGCAGGGTGTTGCAGTCTGCAACGGCGTTTTCCTTTGCCGGGCCCCAGCCAATGGGACGACGGCGGTCCTTGTGGTTGACGCAGTCAATGACGTCGGCAACACAAGCACTGGCGGTCGGCAGTTTGCCGGCGCCTTGCCCGTAAAAGAGGGTGTCTCCGACATTGGAGCCGGTAACGGCAACGGCATTGTAAACGCCGTCTACTTTGGCCAGCATGCTTTCTTTATGGATGAAGGCCGGAGAAACCTGTACCTGCAGCTTGCCGTCTTCCAGCTGTTCGGCTGTGCCGATCAGCTTAATGACGCAATCTGCATCTTCAGCATAGGCAACGTCTTCTGCCGTAATTTTGGAAATGCCTTCTGTAACAATGTCCTTCGGGTCTACATAAGAGCCGAAGCTTAAAGAGGACAGAATGGAAATTTTGCGGCAGGCGTCAATGCCTTCAATATCGGCGGTGGGATCCGCTTCTGCGTATCCGTTTGCCTGGGCGGTCCGAAGGGCTTCTGCAAAAGAAACGCCCTCCTGAATCATCTTGGTTAAGATGAAGTTGGTGGTGCCGTTCAGGATGCCGTTAATTTTTAAAATGGTGTTCCCTGCCAGGCAAATGGACAGTGGCCGGATAATCGGGATACCACCGCCGACAGAGGCTTCAAATAAGTAGTTGACGTTCTTTTCTTCGGCCAGTTCCAAAAGCTCCAGGCCTTTGGTGGCAACCAGCTCTTTGTTGGATGTAACCACGTGTTTTCCGGCAGCCAGGCAACGATAGGTAAAATCAAAAGCAGGGTGGGTTCCGCCCATGGCTTCAACCACAACCCCTACGCTGTCGTCTTCTAAAATGTCTTCAAACCGTTTGGTCAAGATGGCTTCGTGCGGGTCTCCCGGGAAGTCTCTGAGATCCAGAATGTGGGCCAGGTGCAGGTCCTCTGCGCAATGGCGGGCTTCTTTTTTGTCAATGATTTCTACCACGCCGGAGCCGACGGTACCATAACCCAAAACAGCTATATTCACGAGACGTCCTCCTTTGAATAGGTTGTAGCATATATTACCATAGCAGTTTCCCAAAATAAAGGGATTTTCTCCGTCGTTTTTGCTTTTTCTTTTTCTTTTTTATGGTATAGTATACCCGTTAAATTAGGAGGTTTCTGTCATGATTATTATTTCTCCCTCTGTTTTGTCGTGCGATTACGCCAAAATGGGACAGGAAGTAGAACGCATGGAGGCCGGCGGCGCGCAGTGGATCCACTATGATGTGATGGACGGCCACTTCGTTCCGAATCTGACCATCGGCGTGGAAATTGTCCGCGCTTTAAAGAAACATCAACAGGGTGCCGCGGATGTGCACTTGATGATTACGGATCCGTTAGACTACGTGGAAGCGTTTGCCAAAGCAGGCGCAGACGTGATTACGTTCCACCTGGAGGCAGATTCGGACGTGGAGGCCACCATAGCGGCCATCCGCGCGGCCGGCGCAAAGCCTGCGCTTGCCATTAAGCCGAAGACCCCGGCAGAAGCAGTTTTCCCGTATCTGGATGCCGTAGATATGGTATTAGTTATGACAGTAGAGCCGGGCTTCGGCGGACAAAGCTTTATGTACGACTGCATGCCGAAGGTGCGTGCGGTTCGGGAAGAAGCAAATCGCAGAGGAAAAACGGATTTGCTGATTCAGGTAGACGGCGGCATTAATGAAGACACGGTTACGGATGCCGCAGCGGCAGGAGCCAATGTCATTGTATCCGGTTCCACCATCTTCAAGGCGCCGGATGCTGAACAGATGATTCACTCCTTAATTGCCAAGGCAGAAGCCGCTTATCAGGGCTAAGGAGCAGAAACATGGAATGTTATTTTGACAACAGTGCCACAACGCAGCCGTTGCCGGAAGTGGCAGAGGCCATGTTGCCGGTGCTGACCACCTTTTACGGAAATCCCTCTTCCCTGCACAAAATAGGGGACGAAGCAGCTGCGCTTTTGGAAAAATCCCGCAAGCAGCTTGCCAAAGCCATGAACTGTACCCCGGCAGAAATTTATTTCACCGGCGGCGGGACAGAAAGCAATAATATTGCCATCTTTGGCGCCACCGGTGCGTTAAAACGCCGGGGCAACCGCATTGTTACCACCTGCTTGGAGCATCCCAGTGTAGAAGAACCCATGAAGCGCCTGGAAGAACAGGGCTTTGATGTGGTTCGTCTTCCGGTAGATGCGCAGGGCCGCGTGCAGGAAGAAGATTTGTTTCAGGCCGTTACCAAGGATACCATCCTGGTCAGCCTGATGTATGTCAATAATGAAGTCGGCAGCATTCAGCCCATTAAGGCGGCCCGCGCGGCGGTGGACAAAGCCGGTGCCCCGGCCTACATTCACTGTGATGCGGTACAGGCCTTTGGCAAGCTGCCCATCAATCCGAAAGAACTGGGCGTGGACATGATCAGTGTCAGTTCCCATAAAATCCACGGGCCAAAGGGCGTGGGTGCCCTTTATGTGAAGAAGGGAATCCGCTTAACGCCGTACATTTTAGGCGGCGGACAGGAAAGCGGAATCCGCTCCGGAACCCAGGCCATGCCGGCCATTGTCGGCTTTGGCACAGCGGCAGCCGCCATTGGCAACCCGCTGAAACATCTGGCGGCCGTGCGGACGCTACGGGACTCCCTGACAGAACGCTTAACCGCTCTTGGCGGGGTGGAATTCAACTCCGGCCCCGATGCGCTGCCCTTTGTTCTGAATGTTTCCCTGACGGGAATTCCCTCTGAAGTATTGCGGAATTTCCTGTCTTCCAAAGAGGTTTATGTTTCCACAGGCTCGGCGTGCTCCAAAGGGCACCGCAGCCCGGTGCTGACGGCCATGGAACTGCCGCCGGAACGGATTGACTCCGCTGTCCGCATCAGCTTTTCCCGCTTCAACACCATGGAAGAAGTAGACTTCTTATATCAATGCCTTGCCGAAGCCCAGCAGACTTTGCGCAAGAAATCCTGAGCAAACAAGGAGTATTCATGAAAGAAATCATTTTGATTAAAAACGGCGAGTTAGCACTGAAGGGCTTAAACCGCCGCACCTTTGAGGACTGCCTGATGAAAAACCTGAAACGGCGTCTGGCGCCGCTGGGCAGCTTCCAGATCAGCATTGCACAGTCCACCATTACGGTAGAGCCCATGGAAGAGTACATTGACATGGACGCGGCAGCCGACGTGGTTTCCAAAGTCTTTGGCATTGCCGGCTACTCCAGGGCAGCAGCCGTGCCAAAGGACATGCAGACCATTGTCCGTGCGGCGGCAGAGTACTTAAAGCCGGAGTTGGACCGGATTTCCACCTTTAAAGTAGAGTCCAAGCGTTCGGATAAGCATTTCCCGCTGAAGTCTCCGGAAATTTCCAGAGAAGTAGGCGGGTACCTGTTGAAGAATAATCCGCATTTAAAAGTAGACGTACACAATCCGGATGTAGTTGTCAACGTGGAAGTCCGGGAAAAATATGCCTTTATTCACGGGAATCAGCAGAAGGGCGCCGGCGGTATGCCGGTAGGCACCGCAGGCAGGGCGGCCATTCTGATTTCCGGCGGCATTGACAGCCCGGTTGCGGCCTATATGATGGCCAAGCGCGGCGTGGTTCTGACCGGCATTCACTTTGCCAGTCCCCCTTACACCAGTGACCGCGCCGAGCAAAAAGTCCATGAATTAATGGAAGAAGTGGCTGCCTATGCCGGACGCATGAATCTGTTTGTGGTGAACTTTACGGAAATCCAGGAGCAGATTAAAGACCATTGCCCGGAAGACCTGTTTACCATTATTATGCGCCGCATGATGATGCGCTGTGCCGAACAGATTGCCCGCAACCAGGGCTGTGGCGCCCTGATTACCGGAGAAAGCCTGGGCCAGGTTGCCAGTCAGACACTGGACGCCATTCAATGTACAGACGCAGTGGCCGGCCTGCCTATTTTCCGACCGGTTATCGGTATGGATAAGAATGAAATTGTAGCCATTTCCCGTCAGATTGGCACCTTTGACACTTCCATTCAGCCATATGAGGACTGTTGTACTGTATTTACCCCAAAGCACCCGCGCTTACACCCCGGCCTGGAGACCCTGGAAAAGGCAGAGCAGGCTTTGGATATGGACGCTCTGGTGGAGCGTGCCGTCAAGAATACCCGTTTGGTGGTTATAGAGCGGGAAGACTAAAGAGAAGACGAAAGATATACAAGCGCCTTTTTATTATGGTATAATCTAGGGAACTTGCGGGAAGGAGCCACCTTATGAAAAAGCCGAAAGAACAGGCAGTTGCGCTTCTGAAGGAAACCGGAAAAACGGTTGCTTTGGCAGAGTCCTGCACCGGTGGTTTACTGGCGGCGTCTGTCACGGACGTGCCGGGTGCCTCCACTGTTTTTGAATGTGGCGTGGTTACCTACTCCATCCCTATGAAAGAATCCCTATTACACATAGACCCTATCCTGATTCAAACCTATGGTGTAGTCAGCAGGGAAACGGCTGCCGCCATGGCCTGTGGCGTGCGGCGCCTTGGTTCCGCTGACTACGGAATCGGCATTACCGGTGTGGCCGGCCCCGGACCGGATGGTTCCCATCCGGAAGGAGACATTTACGTTGCCGTAGCAAACGGCACCCATGTTGCTGTCCGGCACCTGCAGACCGGTACCAAAAATCAAAGGGAGGCCAACCGGCACGCAGCCGCAGACGCCGCCCTGCAATTACTTATTGCGGAGGTTACCCATGGATGATAAATTCTTTCAGGAACTGGAAGACTTTGATGTAGACCAGGTTCTGTCTGAAATCAAAAAAGAAGTCCATAATGAAATTGAAGTAGAAAAAGAAGCAGCCTTAAACGAAGAACTCCCTCCGGAAGAGCCCGTTTCAGAACCGGATACGGCTGAGCAGCCAACAGAAGGAAAGATCAGCTTTTCGTTCTTTACGGATTCCGCTCCGGAACAGGAGGAAGCGGTTCCGCCGGATACCTTAGAACCCTATGTGGAAGAGGCGGAAACAGAGGCTGACAGCTTTGATACAAACGAACCGGATACGCAGGGAAAGACCAATATCTTCCTGGAATTATTCCTGCCGGTGGTAGGAGATTCCGCCGGAAAACTGGTTCGCAAGGGGATTGTCTGGATTTGCTTTGCCATTATTCTGGCCAGCACCATCTGGCTGATTGTGGCCGGCGGCACGTCCAGCAAAACAGTGGCAGAGCCACAAAGCAACGTAGCCGTTATTTTAACGGACGCGCCAAGTATCAATCTTAAGGAGGGAATGGAACTTGTCAGATAACAAGACACCGGATTTCGGACAGTTTATGTCCTCTGGTACTCCAATGAATCAGACAGAAGTACCGGAAACCCCGGAAAAAGAAAACTTTAACTACATGAACGCCATGCAAAGTATGTTCCGTGCCATGAATCAAGGGGAACAGGCACAGGAGGATTTGCCGGAAGCTGCACCGCAGCCGCCGGTTACTTCGGCACCCAAAACCCTTTCTTCTGAACAGGTGGAGACTGCACCTGCCCAGACACCGGCGGAAGAAGTTACCGGAGACGGGAAAGACGAAGCATACTGGAGTTACGTAGACTCCATTCTGGATCATTTTGATGATGGAAAAAAGGCAACGGGTGAAAGTTACCCAAAATCTGAGGCGTTCCCACAGCAATCCGCTGCTCCTGCAGCGGGCACAATAGAAAATCAACCGGCAGTGGAAACGCCACAACCGCCGGTTGAACCCAATCCCATCCCGTATGGCACTCCCGCAGAGCGGGCCTATGCTGCCAGACAGGAACGGATTCGTCAGCAACAAATGGTGCAGGAGCGGATGGCCGCACAACAGGCTGCACAGCAGGTAATGCACCAGGCACAGCCGCAGAACGCCATGTATCCGGGTGCTCCGCAATACTTTGCGCAAGCTGCGCAAAACCAGGCACAGCAACCTGTACCGGAGAACGCGCAAAACCACGCAGACATGGCCGCAACCCAGCCGGTCCCTTCCACAGTAGATGTGGATGCAGCTTTGGCTGCCTTTGAAGGAGCGCCGGCACGGCGCCCAAGAAGACAGGAACCGCCAAGGGGACAGGAGCTGCCGCAGGAACAGACAGAAGCTGACTCGCAGACAAGACAAAAAGACAAGAAAAAACAAACTAAAAAGCAGGGCAAAAAGACAGCAGACGCTGCGGATGGCGCAATGACGACCTCCGGCAAGAAGTCTAAGAACTCCAAGAAAGGCAAGAAGTCCAAGAAGGGCTCCGTTCTTCCCAAAAAAGGAGACTCAGCTTTTGAAGTTGTACGGAAACTGGTGGTTATTGTTTCTGCCATCTCCCTGATTCTTTGTGCCCTTTACTTCGGCTATACCATTAAGGAACGGTATGACAACACCCATGTAAACAAAAATGCACAGGCTGCCGTTGATACCGAATACACAGATGAAGAAGTAGAAGCCAAGTGGAAGGAAATTAAGGCCAAGTATCCGGACGTAGACTTCCCGGAAGGCATGCAGGTTAAGTTTGCCACGCTGTATGCACAGAACCAGGATCTGATTGGCTGGATTACCATTGAAGGTCTTGGCATTAACTACCCTGTCATGCAGAACTCGGATTATTACCTGAAGCACAACTTCAGCAAGACCTACAGTGCCTACGGTGCTCCGTATCTGGACCAGTACAACAAGGTTTACCCGTTGGATGACAACTCCACCATTTACGCGCACTCCATGCGGCGGGATGACCAGATGTTTACCAACCTGAAGGAATACAAGTCCATTGATGGCTTCAAAAAGAATCCCATCATTGAATATGACACGCTTTATGCAAATTATAAGTTTAAGGTTTACGCTGTCTTCATTACCAATGGTACTGCTTCCGGAGACAACGGTTACCTCTTCAACTACCCAACGTCCAACTTTGTCAGTGACGAAGCCTTTGTCGGCTACGTAGAGCAGTTGAACCAGCGTGCACTTTACACCACGGGTGTGGACATTGAAGTAGGGGACAAGCTGATTACATTGTCCACCTGCACCTATGACTTTACCGAAGCCCGTCTGGTTGTGGTTGGCCGCATGGTTCGGGACGGCGAAGATGAAACCGTAGATACCAGCCTTGCCGTTAAGAACAGCAATCCGCGGTACCCGCAGGCGTATTATGACGCCAAGGGCCTGAGCAATCCGTATAAGAACGCGGAGAAGTGGTACAACCAGGATACGTAAGGAGAATGGGAATGAAGCTCAACTTTCTGAACCTTGGAATTGAACTGACGGCGGACATGCGCACGGCACAGGAACGCATTTTAGATGCGTTTCAGGAAGCCCTGGGGGACGTCTGCCAGATACCGGACTTTGTCGGTTACGCCACGGAATCCTCCTTCCTGGACGGCTTTCGCGCCTCCCTGGATGACAGTGACGTAGTGGTTGTTACCGTAGACCCGGAACTGTTTCCGTTATTTAAAAAATTCATGGGCGATGCACTTGGCTTAAAAATGCGAAGCAACCGCTCGTTACAAAAGCACTTGCAGAAGACCTGCCCGGATCTTCCGCCGGAAGCCATCCCGGAGCAGGCGGAATTGCCTGCGGAAGCGGATGCGCTTCTGTCAGAAGACGGCCTGTATTCCGGCTTTGCCATTAAGGCAAACCGGCAGATTTTAGTGGCACTGCCGCTGGATCCGACACGGATGGATTATTTAATGCAGGACAGTGTGTTGCCGTACCTGCAGGATCATATGGATGCCAAACTGTTCTTTACCGGCGCCGGTGCGCAGGCAAAAGAAGTGGCCCCTATAAAAGACGCTTCCGGCAAAGACGAACCGGTGGCTGCAGCACCGCAACCGCAGCGGATTCCTATTAATGAACCGTTTGTGGCACAGGTAGTGGCAAAGCTCTACGCTGCCGGAAAGCAGGTTTCGGTTGCGGATACCAAAACCGTAGATTTCCTGAAAAACGTGGCGGCGCTGATTAATATGCAGAATACGGTTCTGCTAAGCCAGTACACGCAGGAAAAAGCGGAGGGCGAATCTTCGGAAGATTACATTGTCCGTTTGGCCCGCCAGACACAGGAACAGTCAGGAACGCCGCTGGGCGCCGTTGTTTCCAAAGTATATGCAAAAACGCTGGAAGATGGCACTAAGGATTATTATCTGTACGTCAGCATTTCCGATGGTCGTACCGCAAACGAAGCAAAGGTAACCGCACTTCCCGGAGACACTCCCCCGGAGCTGATTTACCGCGCAATTGAAGTGCTGTTCCACATGATTAACGCCTGGCTGGATTCCGGCTCTACCCGTCCGGCAGATGACGCCTCTATTTCCTCTGTTGACACGCTTTCCCCCGCACCGGAACAGGAACAGGCAGAAGCCCCGGTGGTAGACGCCGCTGCGCCGACCACGGATACCGCGGAGACGGAAGCAGACGCCGAAGCGGAAGCGCCCACCAAGAAGCCAATTATTCTGTCTTAAACAGAGGCCTGCTTTTACTGCTTTTAGCAGTGCTCCTTTATACAAAGCAAAAAGGACCCACATTTTATGAATGTCCAACCCCCAGGTAAGGACATCATAATAGTGGGTCCTTTTTTACTTGTTTTGATAGACGTCTTATGGAACAGTCTTACTTAACGTCTACTTTTTTGCCGTCTTCCAGGCGGAAGGTGTGGGAGTATCCCTTGTTGGCTACTTCCACTACGTTCCGCTTACCGGAACCGGTCAGCGGGAAGAGGTATACGTCATTGAAGTACCGGTACAGAATGCGGTCATGCAACTGCGGGAAGGCAGCCTTCAGACGTTCATCCATGGCCTGGCAGGCGGCATCCGCGCTCAGGTCGGCCAGCGGCGATACTTCATAGTTAATAACAAAGTGGGTTCTGCCTTCATAGTCCGTTTCGGTTACTACGGCAGTCAGAATGTTCTGGTCGTCTTCGGAAGCTACATCGGCCAGACGGAACGGATAAACCTTGTCTCCGTTTTCCATGGTAACCAGGCTGTCCCGGCGGTCCTTCATGTGGACGTTGCCCATGGAGTCAATGAAGCCGAATACGTCACAGGAAAGCCAGTCACGACCCTTGTTGTCGGTAATGATCTTGTCCTGTACCTTTTCATAGCTCTTGTAGGTGGACAGGTTGGTGAAGGAGTTGGCAACAATAATGCCCTTTTCGTTGTAGTCACATTCTACATACTGTCCGTTTTCATCCTTGCGAAGAACGGTTACCTGAACGTATGGTACCGGACGCATGCCGAAGGATTCCCCCTTCAGCTTAAACTTGTTCAGTTTCTGGTAGAACCCTTTCCACAGGGAGTAGTAAATGCCGCCGTGTTCCGTGTCTCCGCCGCCGATACCGATGGTAACATACGGGAAGTGGATAGGACCTGCCAGCTTAACGCCGCTACCGGCTTTGCTTTCTTTCAGGAACTTGTTAATGAACTTCTCTTCACCGGGTGCGGTGCCTTCGCCAACGCAGAGCGGGGAAAGCAAGAAGTCCAGCTTCCGGTCATTGTATTTACCTTCAATCAGGTAACGTCTGGCGGTTTCAATATAAAAGCTGGTGGTGGCAATGCAGACATTCGGCTTGTCCAGGAACAGAATGTCAATGAAGTGCTCCCGGTCATATTCCGGTTCCATGGCAACGGACCAGTTCTGGAAGAACGCGTCAGAAATAGAGGTAATCAGGTTGGTGTTGGAATCTGTGTGGATGTGGGCCAGGGAACGCAGACCCTTCTTGGCCGGGTTGCCGCAAAGCTCCGGATCATGGAATACGCCAACGCAGATAGGGGAGCGGTTGCAGTGAATCATGCGCTTCGGGAAGCCAACCTTGGTGGAACCGCTGGTGTAAGTAACCAGGAAGTCCGTGTACAGGTCATTGTCATCCACAATTTCGCCGGTGAAGTTGCTGCTGAGTTCCAGGAATTCAGGCCAGCTCATCAGGCTGATATCTTCGGCGATGTACTGCTGCGCTTTGTTTTCATAGCGATAATAGGAATCCAGTTCCGGTTCATATTCCGGGCACTCTTCCGGATATTGCGGAAGGGAATCTGCCAGGGAGATAACCAGTTTATAAAGGAAATCCTGCTTGGCAACGGCATCCTTTACCTGACCGTAATATTCATCAGAAGCAATGAAGAGCTTGTGGGAAGTCTGGGACAGGATGATGTCAATAAACTTCGGGTCATAGTGTGCACCAAAGAAGTTGATTTTGGCGCCCAACTTGTTGGCGGCCAGCATCAGGTAAACGGTTTCCGGAATGTTGCCGAGGCAGCACGGGATTTCGTCTCCCTTTTGAATGCCAATGTAGGCAAGTGCTTCGGCTAACCGGTCTGCCTTTTGGAAAGCTTCTGCTGCAGTAATGCTGTTGCCGCGGTAGAAGATGAACTCTTTGTCCATGCTGTCAACCCAGCGGCCTTTAACTGCTTTGTACCAGGAGATGTTGTACTCCTTCTGAATCATTTTCAGACCTTCAATGGCTTTACGGCCTTTCTTTGTCTGATAAATACGTGCGGACGGTTTGCTTGGATCATCCATGAAGAACTGTTCATAGTCTTCCAGGTGGTAAACATTAAGGCGTCTGGCCTCATCATTTAAGAGATTGATAGTTTTAACCATTTCCGTAGGATTCCTTTCCAAAAGTTGTGGATGTTAGTGCCGCTAACATCCCATTACACACCAGATGTGGATTTCTTCTGGTTTATTGGGTCTTATGCTAACACAAATATGTACAAAAATCAATTTTGTTTTTAATTTGTTCACACATTCTTGTTGGATTTGTCAGATTTTGGCAAAATAGACTGGCTAAATCGCACAAAATAAACAAAGAAATGCAAAAAAACGCCAAAATTCCGCGGCAGATTATGGGAAATATGAAAAAGAAAGCGGGGAAAATGGCTAAATTCCAACAGTTTGACGGCCTTTGGTTTACTTGACACGGCACGGGGGCAAGGCTAAAATAACCGTGTGTTATCCTGTAATACGGGATGGCTATTTTGCTGTCCGTTAAACTCAAGTAAAGGAGAAAGATGAATGAAAAAGACATGGAAAAGAATCATCTCTTTGTTGATGACGGTTACCATGCTGGGGTCTATTGCCGCCGTTTATGCAAACGCAGCAACCGCAAGTACCGTAAAGACCTATAAGACTTATCTGTCTTTGGGAGACAGTATTGCATCCGGCTTTGGCTTGTCAGATTATTGCAACAAGCTGAAGGGTGACAATATCATCTTAAGCAAAGGGGATTACTACAAATCCACCAACGGAAAAGTAAGTATCCCGACCAGAATTAAGGGCTCTTATACAGACCTTGTTGCCAAAGCAGTTGGCGCAACCACAGTATATGCATATGCCTGCCCTGGTTTCCGGTCCTCTGAAATCCGCATGCTGATTGATGATTCCTATGATGGTGACTGGGTTGTTAAGGGGAAAGCAATCACAGAGCTGTCCATGGGCGCATACAATTACAATGACTTAATGGCAATGAAGCCATATTACAGAGCAGCCGTTAAGAATGCAGATCTGATTACCATTGACGTTGGTATGAATGACACCTGGTTCTCTGTTGTTGCTGCTGTCATGACCGTTGGTTATGCCATTAACGGGGAAGACGTAAATGAAGTACTGAAGAACGCCTTCAACTACTTCGGTAGCTGGGACGCCATGGAACAGGCCTTCGGAGATGCGTTCAAGCAGATTATGACTGCACCGGGATTGACTGCCCTGGTAGTAGACGCTGTCCGCAAGTTCTGGATGGACTTCTACATTAACTACACTGCCACAATAGACGCCATTTATAAGCTGAATCCGGACGTTACCGTAGTTTCCGTCGGATGCTACAACTCCTTCAAGGATTGGGAAGTTCCAATCTACGTTATCCCGCAGGTTAGCTGCTATATCCCAATGAACTCCCTGAAGCTGGGCCTGAAGAACAGCTATGACAACTATTATTATGCCGACGTTGGCGATGTAGACGTTATCGGCAAACACTTCACCATGCCGTTACCCGGCAACCTGACACTGGATGACTCCGGTTACAACCCGCATCCAACTGCCACCGGCCATAAGTACATGTATAACCAGATTATTGCAGCTCTTCCTGCCGGAAAGCGCAGCAGCACTTATGTAAGCGGCACCTATCCAACCCTGACAAAGGTAGATGGCGTATGGGCCTATCGGAAGAACGGCGTTATCCAGAGCACCTATAACGGCCTTGGAGAATCCGAATACGGTATTTACTACGTTAAGAACGGTAAGGTTGAATTTGACGTAAGCGGTATTGTTACCGTAGACGGCAAGAAGTACTACGTTGTAAAGAACAAGGTACAGACCGGTTACACCGGAATGGTAAACACCAGCAACACTTCTTACTATGTTAAAGAAGGAATGGTTCAGAGCAGCTACACCGGCATTGTTACCTCTAACGGCACCAAGTATTACGTAAAGAACGGTGTCCTGCAGAAGAATTACACCGGTATTGTAGGTGCTTCCAGCAATTCCTATTACGTTAAAAACGGTATTGTAGATACCAGCTACAGCGGAACCGTAACCACCAAGACCAAGGTTTACACGGTTAAGAACGGTGTTGTGGTATCTTCCAGAGATCGATAATTGAAGGAGAAGCCTCATGAAAAAGAAACTGATCAAAAAGCTTGCCGCAATTGTGATGGCAATTTCCATGTTGGCATCCATTGCTGCTGTGGCAGCAAACGCAGCTTCCGCTGCAACCGTAAGACAATATAAGCAATATGCTTTCATTGGAGACAGTATTGCTTCCGGATTCTCTTTGGAAGAATACAATCAGCACGGCCAGTATGTATGGCCGTGGCAGAACATTACCGGCAGTTACCCGAACCTGGTTTCCAAGGCAGTACAGGCCACCTCTAACTACGGCGGAAAAACCTATCCGTTAGGTGCCCCCGGCTTCCGTACCCAGGAAGTACGGATGATGCTGGATGATGATTATTCCGGAGACAACATCACCAAAAAATATGTTGGCGAATTAGCTTCCGCCAGCGGAAATATTTATGATTACCAGAACCTGTTGAAGAAGAGAAGCACCTATCAGAATGCTGTTAAGAATGCAGACCTGATTACACTGGATATCGGCCTGAATGATACCTGGCTTCCGGTATCCGCAATCTCTTTGTTCTGGCGTGACACCGGCACCGGTGCCACTGACGTAACCGAAGCTATTTCCTATGCACTGAAGCAGTATGGCACGGTTGGCAACATCATGAATGAAGGCCTGAATGCCATTATGCATCTGGTTACCTGGCCTGCCTTCATGGCGTACATGGTAGAAGTTGGTTATGACCTGATGCAGGGTTACTACACCAACTATCCGGCCATTGTAGAAAAGATTTATGAACTGAATCCGGACGTTACCCTGGTTCTGGTTGGTAGCTACAACTCCTTCTCTGACTGGGACGACGCTCCTATGCTTGGGCCTCTGCTTGACGCACTTTCTTACAACAAGATGAACCAGACCAAGAAGGATCTGGCTGCCAAGTATGACAACTGCTACTACGTTGACATGACCGGCGTAGACCTGATTACCAAGAGCTTTAAGGAATGCATTGACAACAGCAATGGTTCCCTGACCATTGTTTACAACCCGCACCCGACAGCTGCCGGACATCAGGATATGGCAAACCGCATTATCAAGGTACTTCCTACCGGTAAGCGTGCCGTTGCTTCCAAGGGCCCGAATGGCTATCCGTGGCTGACCAAAGTAAACGGTGTATGGGCTTACCGCAAGAGTGGAAAGATTCAGACTTCTTACACCGGCCTTGGGGAATCTGACTACGGTATTTATTACGTAAAGAACGGTACCGTTAAGTTTGATGTAACCGGTATTGTTACCGTCAGTGGTAAGAAGTATTACGTAAAGAAGAACCGTGTTATTACCGAATATACCGGTGTTATTAAGGCCGGCAAGACCACTTACTATGTAAAGGAAGGTATTGTTAAGACCGACTACAGCGGCATGGTTACTACCGGCGGTAAGACCTATTATGTGGTAAAGGGTGTTGTACAAACCTCTTATACCGGAATTGTTGCCGGTTCCAGCAAGTCCTATTACGTACGTAATGGCGTGGTAGACACCAGCTACAGCGGAACCGTAACCACCAAGACCAAGGTTTATACGGTTAAAAACGGTATTGTAGTTTCTCAGAGAAACCGCTAAGAAATAGACAGTTCTGTTTATTTGTAAAAATTTTGTTAACACTTACTAAAAGCCCCCGTGAAAGTTTTCTCGGGGGCTGAAACATGCACAAAAAAGCGCAAATACGTTGACAAAGGCACTTCGGATGCTTAAAATTGGAAGAGTAAGTAAGTGGGAAGTGTGTCCCTGATACTGAAATCAAATCTGAGGAAAGGGAATGATACACATGAAGAAAGTTCTTGCAACTGTTTTAGCTCTTAGCCTTGTTCTTTGCATGGCTATTTCTGCTTCTGCAGCCGGCCTGTTCAACACTGGCACAGGCACAGGCACTGGTACCGGCACTGGTACTGGCACCGGCACTGACACTGATACCGACACTGATCCGGTAACTGATGTTGATCCGGAAGACACCGACAAGACCGGTGATGCCGCTTTCGCTGCTGTTGTAGCAATCTCTGCCGTTTCCGGCGCTGCTTTCGTTATCGCTAAGAGAAAGTAAGTTTTACTTACTTCTTTTTAGTAGACAAAGCTTAATTTTAATTTAGACTTTTTGGCGGAAGCCAACGTGACTGTTAGCTTCCGCCCGCAAATGTCTTTTCTCAGTATTAAACACAAGTCCGAATTTACTGCATGTAAATATTAATTAATGCTTACACGGGAAACCGCCCAGTCGCAAGACTGGGCGGTTTCTTCTGCGGTAGGAACGGCTTCTTCTTTGCGGCAAGAGTAATTGACAGCAGCGCCGGAAATCCGTAAAATAATGGCTGTAAGAAGTCACTTTTGGCTGACCACCAAGTAGGAGAAAGAAAGGATGACAGAAAATGTTTAATATTGCAGATGTTCCTTATCTGGTAAATGCTCTTTTAGCAATGATTGACGGCTTTGTAGGCCTCTTTAATATTGGCGGCATTCACCTGTTCTAAGAAATGCTGAAATTTTATGAAACCAAAGGACCCGTTTTACAACGGGTCCTTTCTTTTGCGTAAACGGAGGGAAAGGGGTCTTCCGGATGTGATTGTTGGACAGGCCGGCAGAAAAAAGCAGAAAACAGTTGACAGGAAGGGAAAGACAGCTTAAACTATGAGCAAGCAGTTAGCAAAGGCTAACCAAAACCGGAACGGGATGCTCCTACCCTGAACGGAATCAAAAAGCCCTAGGCCGACTGCAAATAGCACATACACTCCTTCATTCATTCATCCATAGACAAGAGCCTATTGCAGAAGACTGATCTGCAATGGGCTCTGTCGTTTTTGTGTACCACCCTGTGCTCTCCGGTACACTTTTCAAGGTATCTTTTGTGCAAAAGTTTTGCAAATTTTCACATTTGTTATTTTATTAACAGATTGATTGCCTTTTTGAAGCCTGTCCTGTATTCTGTTCCGTGAAAGCAAAACTAAGTTTCCTATCTGAATTCTTAATAACCGAATGCTTTCCGAAAAGCTTCTGCTCCCACAGGCAGAAGCTTTTTTCTGTTTTATCGGATTCTGATATGATAGAATGAAGCTGAAAAGAATATGCAAAATGCGTCAGGAGAATGCTCCGCAAACAGGACAAGTGGGGATGATGAAATGTATTTAATTCCAAAGCCGAATGGGGAATTTAAAAGGAAGAACGGAACGGTGGGGAAGGTGGCGCAGGGCGTCATTGCGTGCAAGGACGACATCCGCGACCTGACCCTGCTGTTAGAGGACCGCTTGGCGCCGCTGGGCGGGCTCAAGGTGAACGTAACGCTTTTGGAAGAACCTCTTCCAAAAGCCGAAGAATACTACCTTGAGGCCGCAGAAGCAGGCGTCACCATCCGATATGGGGACCGCGCAGGCGCAAGTAATGCACTGGTCAGTTTGTATCAGCTGCTGCGCCAAGCGGACACGCTGCCATGCCTGTCGGTTCACGACTGGCCGAAGTGCACCCGCAGGGGGCAGTCCTTTGATTCCTGCCGGCATTTCTTTACCATAGATGAAATGAAGAAAACCATTGAACAGCTGGCACTGTTAAAATGCAATGTGTTGCACTGGGTCTGCGTGAACGACCAGGCATGGCGCATTGAAATAGATGCGTATCCCAAGCTGACAGAAGCTAATGGAACGCAGAAGTACTCTAAGGAAGAAGTAAGGGACTTAATCGCCTATGCGGCACAGCGTAACATGCAGATTGTTCCCGAATTTGAAATTCCGGGCCATGAATCGGCAGCGCTCAGCGCCTATCCGGAGCTGACCTGCCGCGGCAACAAAATTACACCGCCAACCGTAGGCGGCATCTTCCCTGTCATCATGTGCGCAGGAAAAGAAGAAACGTACACCTTTATTAAAACCGTCATTGCGGAACTGGTGGATTTGTTCCCGGCAAAGGAATTCCACCTTGGTGGCGATGAAGCTCCCAAAGATGAATGGAAGCTCTGCCCGCATTGCCAGGCTAAAATGAAAGAGCTTGGCATGGAAAACGAAGAGGAACTGCAGGCCCACTTAATGAATTATGCGGCCGGTCTGTTGCGCCCGTATGGAAAAACCTTAATTTGCTGGAATGAAAGCGTGAAGCTTGGCCCGGGCTACCTGGACAAAGATATTGTGGTGCAGTACTGGATGGACCAGGGCGGCTATTGCAAGGACGAAGCGGCCGCCGAGCGGAAGTTTATCCTTTCCAATTTCAAGCCGCTGTACCTGGATTACCCGTGCTCTATGTACTCCCTGAAAGCGGTTTATGAATATGAACCGCATATAAAAGGACTGAAGACCTTGCCGGAGGCGCAGATTTACGGATATGAATCCTGTATCTGGGCCGAGCATATTGCCACCATTGACCGCTTGGAATACATGCTGTTTCCGCGCGTGGTGGCCGCCATGGAATTGTTCTGGACCAAGGAACGGGATTATGAAGATTTTGCTCCGCGAGCCAGTCACTACGTGTCTTTCCTGTGGAAAGACAACATTAATACCAGAACCGTGGAAGAAGCCAATATCCACGGGTGGCAGAAGGTCAAAGACCTGGCACACTATACGCATTACATGATGGGCTATGGCAGAAAGTCTTTGGCAGCGGTAAAGAAAATAAAAGAAGAAAGTAAAGGCTTATGATTTTTGAACATGTAAATGCTCTGACGCCGGACGGCACGTTTCGGGAAGCCAGAGTGGAAACCTGGAAAAATAAAATAGTAGCAGTAGAGTACCTGCAGGACGGCGTCAAAGACGGCGCGGACTATTTGCTGCCGGGCTTGATTGATCTGCACCTGCACGGCGCCATGGGGGCGGATGCGTCCGACGGGGACGGCATCCGCAAAATCCGGGAATATGAAGCGGGCCAGGGGGTCACGTCCCTTTTGCTTGCCACTATGACCATCTCGGAACCGGATTTGCTGAAAGCCCTGTCGGCCATTCATACAGAAATGCAGCAGTCCATTCCGACCATGGCCGATGTGCTGGGCGTGAACCTGGAAGGCCCGTTCATTTCACCGGAAAAGAAGGGCGCCCAGGATGCAGATTACATCAAAACGGCAGATAAAGCGCTGTTCAAGAAGTACCAGAAGGCGGCCGGCGGCGCCATTCGGATTGTTGGTGTTGCGCCGGAAATCCGCTTAAATAAGAAGCTGATCAAGTGGCTGGACAAGCAGGTCATTGTTTCCATGGCGCACACCAACGCTACCAAAGCGGCGGCGGAGGAGGCCATTGCAGAAGGCGCCAGCCACGCCACCCATTTATATAACGCCATGCGCAAATGGGATGACTCGGATCCCGGCGTGGCAGGCGCCATTCTGGAACACCCGGAAACAACGGCGGAACTGATTGGAGACGGCATCCATGTGCCGGCGGAGCAGGTCACGGACCTGTTCCGGCAAATGGCAGGCCGGATCTGCCTGATTTCCGACAGCATCCGTGCCACCGGCATGCCGGACGGCACGTATATGCTGGGCGGACACCCGGTCATGAAGCACGGTAACAAGGCCGTGTTGGAGGGAACCGGCTGCCTTGCCGGTTCCGTCACCAACCTGGCCGACGTGGTTCGCGCCGTTGTACACATGGGCGTTCCACTGGAACAGGCGGCCACCGCCGCCACCATGGTCCCGGCAGCCCGCCTCGGCCTTTCCGACCGCGGATATCTCCTTGCGGGTCAAAAGGCCGACCTGGTCCGCTGGGCCCCTGACCTTACCCTGAAAGCTGTCATGAAAGATGGCATCTTCATTAAAGAACTATAAACGGAAAACAGCTTTTCAAAAATGGAACACTGACTCGCCGGGTCACTGGAAACGCTTGGCAAAGGTAGTTTGCTGACTCGCCGGGTCAAAAGTAGAATCAGGAGGTGGAACTTATGTATGACAAAGAAACGTTAGGAAACGCACTGGCCAAAATCGGCTACGGGCTGTACGTCATTACCTGCCACGACGGCACCAGGGACACCGGTTGCATTGTAAATGCGGTGGCGCAGGTGGCCAATGACCGCATGGCCGTCAGTATCAACAAAAGCAACTATACGCATGCCGTGGTTAAAAATACCGGCAAGCTGGTTGTCAACTGCCTGACGGAAAGCTGTCCTTTTGGCATTATCCAGAACTTTGGCTTTCAGAGCGGACGTACGGTGGATAAGTGTAAGGACTTCTCTATGACACGCATGGAAAATGGGCTGGCTCACCTGGATTTCTGCATTAATGCGGCTTTGGCACTGCAGGTAGAGGATTACCTGGACCTGGGTTCCCACGGCCTGTTCCTTTGCTCTATTACGGAAGTTAAGGCGCTGAATAAAGAACCCAGCATGACCTACGCTTACTACCATGCCCATGTAAAGCCAAAGCCGAAGCCGACCGCAACCAAGGGCTGGATCTGCAAAATCTGCGGCTACGTGTACGAAGGGGAAGTGCTGCCGGATGACTTTATCTGTCCTATCTGCAAACACGGTGCGGCCGACTTTGAACCCATTCAATAACAACCGTTTCTATAACAAGACGGGTCTTCTGCAAAGAAGGCCCGTTTTTTTTCTTTGCCAAGCCACTGCGCAAAGAAAGCCACTGCCATGACTGCATTTCCTTTCCGACAACTTGTCTAGTTTTACCGACACCCAACCGGAAAGCTTGGCTTATTTGTCAATAAATTTCTTTGCGTTAGCTATTGCTATCTTGCGGAAATCGTGTAGAATATTATTGGTTAGATGATGCTAACTTATTCTAACAGAAAGGGAGATGTGGATGATGCCATTATCCATGTTAAGAGAAGGAGCCACCGGAACAATTAAGGAGCTTCATGGGAAACCGGAAATGAAGAAGCACCTGGAAGATCTGGGCTTTGTATCGGGAGACACCGTCAGAGTGGTTTCACAGCTGGGCGGAAACCTGATTATTGAAGTCAAAGGAACGCGGCTTGCCGTTAACAAAGTTATGGCAAACCATGTCATCCTTGCAGATTGAAAGGAGTATATGCATGAAAACACTGCGAGACGTTGCCGTGGGCGAAACCGTCAAAGTGGTTAAGACACATGGTGACGGAGCACTTCGCCGGCGTATCCTGGATATGGGGTTGACCAAAAATGCAGAGGTTTATGTTCGTAAAGTAGCACCTCTGGGAGATCCGATTGAACTTACCGTTCGCGGTTATGAACTCAGCATCCGTAAGGGCGATGCAGAGATGATTGAAGTTGAAGAAGTGGAGGACAAAAATGGCGATTAAAATTGCATTGGCCGGTAACCCTAACACCGGTAAAACCACTTTATTCAACGCACTGACCGGCAGTACCCAGCATGTTGGTAACTGGCCCGGTGTTACCGTAGAAAAGAAGGAAGGTAAGCTGAAGTCCGACAAGTCGGTTGTAGTAGAAGACTTACCCGGCATTTACTCTCTTTCTCCATATACGTCTGAAGAAGTAGTTTCCAGAAACTACATTATTCATGAAAAACCGGATGTTATCCTGAACATTGTGGATGCATCTAACCTGGAAAGAAACCTGTACCTGACCACCCAGCTGATTGAAGTTGGCGTTCCGGTTGTGGTTGCCCTGAACATGATGGACATTGTGGACAAGCAGGGTGACGTTGTAAACGCCGATAAACTGGGCGAGTTACTTGGTTGCAAGGTTGTAAAAATCTCCGCTTTAAAAGGCGAAGGAATTGATGAAGCTGCAAAAGCAGCTGTTGAGATGGCCGGTCAGGCTGTTGCCGACCGCCCGAAGCATAAGTTCTCTGACGAAGTAGAAGCAACGCTGGAAAAAATGGAAGACGTTGTTGCTCCGTTTACGGACGAAACCAGCCGCCGCTGGTACGCCGTAAAGGTATTTGAAAGAGACAGTGAAATCATCAATGACCTTTCTTTGGATGCCGGCACACTGGATCAGGCAGAAGCCCTGACCGCCGCCTGTGAAGAAAAGCTGGATGATGACTGCGAAAGCATTATCACCGCAGACCGTTATGCTTACATTGCAACGGTCATTGACAAGTGCTATGACAAGAAAAACAAGTCCGGCATGACCACCTCTGATAAGATTGACCGCGTTGTTACCAACCGTTGGGCAGCCCTTCCAATCTTTGCCCTGGTTATGTTTGCTGTTTATTACATTTCCATTTCCACCGTTGGTACCATGATGACCGACTGGGTAAATGACGTTCTCTTCGGAGAATGGGTACCGACCTATCTCGGCGGCTGGCTGGAAAGCCTGAACATTGCCGACTGGCTGTATGGCCTGATTATGGACGGTATTGTAGCCGGTGTCGGCGCCGTTCTTGGCTTCCTGCCGCAGATGATGGTATTGTTCATCTGCCTGGCCATTCTGGAAGACTGTGGATACATGGCACGTATTGCCTTCGTTCTGGACCGTATTTTCCGTAAGTTCGGACTGTCCGGTAAGTCCTTCATTCCAATGCTGGTTTCCACCGGCTGCGGTGTTCCGGGTATCATGGCATCCCGTACCATTGAAGACGACAATGACCGCCGTCTGACCGTTATGACCACCACCTTCATTCCGTGTGGTGCAAAGTTACCGATTATTGCACTGATTACCGGTGCATTCTTCCCGGACAACCCTTGGGTTGCTCCATCCACTTACTTCATCGGAATTGCCGCCATTATTATTTCCGGCATTATCCTGAAGAAGTTTAAGATGTTCTCCGGTGACCCGGCTCCGTTCGTTATTGAACTTCCGGCTTACCACCTGCCAAGCGTAAAGGGCGTTCTCAGAACCATGCTGGAACGTGCATGGGCTTATGTAAAACGTGCTGGTACCGTTGTTCTGGTATCCACCATTGTTATCTGGGCCCTGCAGAGCTTTGACTGGCACTTTGACATGGTTGACACCAACGAATCCATCCTGGCTTCCATTGGTGGTGTCTTTGCCTGGATCTTCCATCCTCTTGGATTCGGAGACTGGCGTGCCGCTGTTGCATCTGTTACCGGCTTAATCGCCAAGGAAAATCTGGTTGGTACCTTCGGCGTTCTGTACGGCTTTGCCGAAGTTGCAGAAGACGGTACCGAATTCTGGCCGCAGTTGGCAGCCGCTTATACCCCGGTTGCCGGTTACTCCCTGATGATCTTCAACATGCTGTGCGTACCTTGCATGGCCGCTGTTGGTGCAATGAGACGGGAAATGATGTCCAAGAAGTACACCTGGTTTGCCATTGGCTATCAGTGCGGACTGGCCTACTGTGTTGCTCTTATGATTAACCAGATTGGCTCCCTGATTGCTTATGGTACCAACTATGCTTCTTACAATATTGTCAGCGTAATTGCTGCATTCTTAGTACTTGCCTGCTTCATCTACCTGCTCTTCTTCAAGAAGAGATACTCTCCTGAACAGGACAAGGCCAAAAAGATGAAGGAGACAGTAACAAAGGAGGCATAATGTATGTCAACTGTTATTGTTGCTTTAGTCATTGCTGTTATTGTGTTCTTTGCCATCAGAAGTCTGGTGAAGGAAAACAAAGCAAGCAAAGCTACCGGTAGCAGCCCATGCGGCGGAAGCTGCAACGGCTGTAGCGGTTGCGGTCCGGTTAATCCGGAGCAGCCGAAAAACTGAAACGCAAGGTGATTTTTCATGACAAAAACAACGTTGAAAATTAACGGCATGGCCTGCTCCATGTGTGAAAATCACATGAATGACACCATTCGGAAGAACTTCTCGGTGAAATCCGTTAAATCGTCCTATCAGAAGGGCCAGTCAGAGATTATCTCCAAAGAACCCCTGGACGAAGAAAAGCTGAAGAAGGCCATTGCAGATACCGGTTATCAGGTAACTGCAATTACGGCGGAACCGTATGAAAAGAAAGGTTTGTTCCGTTAAGTAACCTGCGTTTCCAGAAGTAAACACAAGCCCCCGTTGCCAATCCGGCAGCGGGGGCTTCTCCGTTGCACCCCGGTAGCGGGCTTTCTCTGCCACCCCATGGCAGGGACTTCTCTGTTGCACCGGCGTTGTGTTAAAATAAGAAAAAACGGAGAACGGAGGTTTTCCTATGAAAATTTTAATTGTTGATGCCTGTATCCGCGGAGACGCTTCCCGCACGCGGCAGCTGCTGGAAGCGGCGGTTTCTTCCGTGCAGGAGGAAGCAGCGGCACATCAGGTAACGGTTACCTTTGAACAAGTGGACTTAGGCAAGGAAGAAATTCTACCATTAAACGCTACACGTCTGGCAGAACGGGATCGGCTGGTGTTGGAAGGAAAGTATGATCAGCCCTGCTTCCGGTATGCACGGCAGTTTGCCGCAGCGGACGGGATTATTGTGGCCGCTCCGTTTTGGGATATGAGTTATCCCGCACTGCTTAAGCTGTATCTGGAGCGGGTCTCTGTTGACGGCATTACCTTCACCGCCACGGATGCCGGACTGGAAGGTTTGTGCCATGGCACCCATCTGCTGTATTTGTGCACCCGTGGCGGGTTCCCGGAAGGCAATGCCGAAGATGCCGGCGCAGCCAACCTGCGGGACCTGTGCGGAATGTACGGCATTCCGCACTTCCGGGCGGTCTGCGCCTACGGAACGGACCTCCCTGACCCGTCCGCCGTGGCAAACAGCCTTCAGGCAGCCTCCGCTTCCGCGTCAGCTGCCGCCAAAGAACTGGTTCAATAGAACCGAATGGAATTTGCCAAATAACAATTAGAAAAGAGCTTTCTGCATATAAAATGGGCGCTTTATATGCAGAAAACCGCAGGCAGTAAAAGATTTTTAATAAAATTAAGTCTAAATTGTTCACATTTATAACATACTATGCTATTTTGTAGATACAGGGACAGGTCCTGCAGGGCCTGCCTGTATCTACTTTTTTTCTCCACTGTACGGATACGCCATCATTTACGACCTGCCGAAGGACAACAGTTACACCGTAACGGAAATGAATGTGCCAAGCGGGTACACGGTGGACATTGCCTCCCGCAACGGAACCATTACGGCAGGGGACACCAAGATTGCCAACTTTGTAAATACGTGGACTGTGCCAACGGCAAGCCTGACGGTAACAAAGACTGTGCCACCGGGGTCCGTTCTGAACCGGAACAGGGACTTTACATTCACCATGCACAACGCCGACCTGGCTGGCAAGACCATTGGCGATGTAGCTTTTGACGCAACCGGAACAACCACCTTCACCTTACGCCACGGTCAAACCAAAGTCTTCACGGGGCTGCCGGTTGGCCTGACGTACCAGGTTTCCGAAGAGGTGGACGCGGCAGACGGTTATACCGTTTCCTATAAAATCGGGGAAGCGGAAACCCAGGGCCAAACGGCCAGCATTGTGCTTGCGCAGGACGGTGCCACTGTTGAATTCCTAAACAACAAAGACCTTCCTGCAACAGCAGTGCACACCGGAGACAACCTTTTTGTTTACCGTTTGCTTGGCGGAGCGGGCATCCTGTTGGTGGCCCTGCTGGCGCTGAACCATCGGCGCAAGCGGCGTAGCTGATTGCTGGCGCAAGTAGCCTTGCTAACCCACTGACGCATGCAGCATAGCTAACTCGCAGGTGTAAGTAGTACAGTTAATCGCTGGCGAAAGTGACTGGCCAAGCGTTGGCACAGCTGACTTGCAACAGCTGTCTTCTCAGCGGAACAGACAAAAAGAAAGCCGAAGGCCTCCGCGGCCTTCGGCTTTCGTCAGTTTATCTCTTTGACGGTGGTTCCCTAACCCTTAGCATTCCTGGCTTCACAGCTAAGCGTGCTAAGCGTTAGTCGTTTTTCGCAAAGTATTTCTATATTAGAAAAATGCAGAGCTAAAGGCTGCGTCTGCTACACCTTTCTTCCCTCTCCGGCACTTTTCGTCTGCTCTTCCACTTGTCCCAAAAAGGGCCTCCGCGGCCTTCGGCTTTTGATTATTCATCAATTGTAGCAAATATCTGACTGATGGACTGAAACGTTTGAATTGCCTTATCAAAATCCTGCTGTTCAGAGGAGTAGAGCAAATCCTCATGCAGTGTTTCATATCTGCTACGTATTTCATTATTAAAGTATTGATTCCAACTTTCAAAAGAATATGGTCCTAACGGGTCGTACTCCTCCGAAACATTTCTCTTCTGAAGATAATAACTGTCAGTTTCTTTCGTAAGACGCAAAAGATGTTTTAATTGCTTAGAATCATTTAAAAACGCTTGAATATCATCCCGATCAAATAAGACAGTAACATCATAAATATGACGTACTTTTCTTGGAAGCGTTCCACAAATGGCATGTCGTTTTACGGACATTACTTTATCCAAGAAAGTCCGTGTAATATCAAGCGTATTGACGCAAACCGCCTGAAGATCAAACTCTGCAACTACATCGCCCATGTTGTTCTTTTCAAGATATTCCTGGATATAGGTTTTCATACTCCTTTTTGTAAAAGGGTCAGGCCTTACGCTCGAACCGATTTCCAGTTTGACTTTGCAAGAATCCTTGTCTTCAATTTCCGGCCAGACATAGGAACTTTTATTTCGGTCATTTCGCTCTGCTGGAATTTTCTCCATTAGGAATCCTGAAGAAACGGATTCTTCCACTCTTTTTAAGACCTTGCTGTATTTTTTGCTGCTCATATCCTCCGCTGGGATAAAGGTTAGATCAATATCTTCAGAAAAGCGGCTAATTGATCCTGGATAACATTTGCTAAGAGAAGTTCCGCCTTTAAAAACACACTTGTCTGCATAAATACTTTTTTCCAGGTTTTGCATCAATAAAACAACGTAATAGTCCCTGCGGACCGCATCGGATGGAATTCCGATCCATTCAGCTACAATGGCAACCAGTTCATCAAATTCTTCTTTGTGCTCATGCAGCTTCATAGAACTCCTCCATTTCGGGAATTGCATAAGAAGAAAGCGCAGATAAAAACTGTTTCAGTGTATTTTCTATGTTGAAAAAATTCAAAAAACTTTCTAAGAATGCAATGGTTGATTTTTTGTATTTACGATTTTTCAAAACAAACACAGTGTTCTTATCAGAATACTTTGACGCAAAATCCTCCATATATGCGGCAAGTGCTGATTTATTAATATCTTCAATGGATTTGTAGTTTTGAAGGATCTCCAGGGTTTCAATTATCGGGATTGTTTTCGGAGTCAAAGTAATACCGCTATTTGTAACACAGACATTGTTGATGTTTTTCTTTTGCTCCGAAAGGGCGGAGGACAGAACTTCCACGCGATTACTGATCTGCGTTGTTAACCCTTTTTGATTGTACAATCTATATCCGATTACAATGCCTTTGCCGCCTTCTGTATAGTGGCCGACAATTTCTTTTTCACTAATTGGGATTGTTCCAAACCGTGATTCCTTTGGCCGGTAATACAACCCCTTCGTAAGGTGAACAAGTGTCCCCTGCTTACACATTCTTTCCAAGGTCTTATAGTATGTCATTTCGGGAACCGTGCCGAATGATTTTAAATACAAGGTGTTGGCTTCCAAAAGTTTGTTTCTGGGCTCTTGTTCAATTGTTGCTTCAATGTACTTTGCATAGCTGTCCATACGGCACCTCCTCTGTTATCAGTATATTCCTTGTGCTTGAAACGTCAAGTAGAAATTAATTTTACTTGAAATAGGCGAGGTAGGAAAATAACATGCCTAAAGCGTTAGACACTTTTATTAATCCTTCCACTTGTCCCAAAAGGGGATCCGCCGGAGTAAAAAAATAAAAGCATACCTTTTCGGCCCAAACGGCACCGCAGGTATGCTTTTTTTCTGAAAAAGCCGCAAATCTGGCATTTGGGGCGGGAAAGGTATGCTTTTTCTGCTGCCCTAACCAAGCAGCCCAACAGACAGACAAAATAAAAGCATACCTTTTTGGCCCAAACGGCACCGCAGGTATGCTTTTCATCTGAAAAAGCCGCAAATACGGCACTTGGAGCGGGAAAGGTATGCTTTTTGGCGTAATGTTTTTTCCAAATATTCTTTCATGTGTCCGCCTTTTAAAAATGTCACTTTTTTTATGTTACATTTTTAAAATAGCGCGTCCCAACTGCGTTTTCAATAAAAAGTAGAAGGCCGTGGAGGCCTTCTGTCCCAATTAATTAGAAAACCCCGTGTGTAACACGGGGCTTTCTTGGCGTCCCAGAGAGGAATCGAACCCCCGGCCTTCCCCTTAGGAGGGGGACGCTCTATCCTACTGAGCTACTGGGACAGGATATAAAATGTAAAAACACAAGCAGAATTATACTCTAAAACCCGCCCCACGGCAAGGCGGAGGCAACCCGCAAGACAGGGCCAGCGCGGCGGTGGGGCGACATCGGCAAGAGCTTGGGCGGCAAGGCGGAGGCAGCCCAGCCAGCATGGTAGTCGGTGGGGCAGTTGGGGGGACAGCCGGGCAGCCAATGGGGCGGCCCGCAAGGCAGAGCTAGCACGGTGGCCTGACCCTGCACAGCACTTCGGCCCGACCCCGCAAAGTGCGGCGGCAAGGCGGAGGCGCCTGCAACACAGCGCCCCGGCGGCCCGACCCTGCACAGCACTTCGGCCCGATCCCGCCCAGCCAGGCGCCCCAGCAACCACAACCACGCTCCTCACATTTGTGACAAATTCGCCCACCAAAGCCGCCCTCTGCCGCACATCTGCAAGCCACATAGCAAAAAAGATGCGGAATTGACAAAAAAACGACAATCAATATCAACAAAATGGACATATTTTGTTGATATGCCAAAAACAAATGTGAAAACTATTCATAAATTGTTTAAATTTGACCTTAAGATAAGTTAAAGTATAGACACAGGGAAATCCCACACAGGGTCCCCGTATCTGATTCTCCTACAGAGAATCCACAGAACAGAGGTTAGTCCAATGAATCAGAAAGAACAGCGGAACAGCGCAGCCCCGGCAGCGGAACAAACGCCGGAGAAAAAGACCACTTCCGTCTGGGAAGATCTTTTTCACCTGCTGCTGAAGATTCTGATTATATTGCTACTCTTTGTTCTGCTTTTTACGTTCCTTTTTGGCTTTACCCGCTACAACAATTTAGCAATGGAACCCTACGTCAGGGCGGGCGATGCAGTCATCTACTACCGACTGGACAAACGTTACGTAGCCACCGACTTAGTAGCACTGAAGTATCAGGATGAAGTGCATATCTTACGTGTGGTTGCCGTTGCCGGTGACACGGTAGATATCAAGGAGGACGGATTGTACATTAATGGGCACAGACAGCAGGAACCGGATCAAACACAGACGACCCTTCCGTATGTAGATCAGGTAGATTTCCCCATTACGCTGAAGCAAGGAGAAATCTTTCTGTTAGGAGACAACCGATCGGCTTCTACCGACTCCCGTGTCATGGGCGCCGTTAAGGCAGAGGACACGCTTGGTAAAGTCATGATGATTCTCCGTCGCAGAAACTTCTGATGTCCCACAATGTACACAGCAAATACCCTTACAAAACTGTATTAAAATTTTCCTTGAAGGAGGAACCCCAAATGAAGAAGACCCTATTAAAAAGATTCACCTCGGTTACCCTGGCAACAGCCTTGATTGGCACCATGGGTGTGGCTGCTTTTGCAGAAGGGAAAGCAGATGTAGCTGCTAACAGTTACTTAATTAAGTATCTGGAAGTTGGCGAAGGTATTGCAATTCCTAATGTAACCTTTACCTTTACCTTCACGCAGACCAAGTACAACGGTGCAGCTGTAACGGATGCTTACAAAGCACCTATTTCTGATGTAACCATGACAACCAATGATGGTAACTGGGCTGACACCAATGATGCTGATGACGAAGCTTCCGTTTATCAGACAAAGTCTATGGCCGATGTGTTAGCTGGTACTACTTTCCCGGCAGCCGGTGTTTACACCTACACTGTAGCAGAAACCAAGGGAAGCGCAGATGGTTTTACTTATGATGAACAGCAGTATATTCTGAATGTTTACGTTAAGAATGATGGAACCAAAACTGTTGAAGTAAAGAAAACCACTGATGGCGAAAACGAAGGCGAAAAGGTAGATCCGACCAAGAAGGATCCGACTGGTGACACTGCAGAAACTGAACCCGGTGACGGCAACGTAGATGTACAGGGCTTCACTTTTGACAACACATATAAGAAGACCAACACCAAGGAAGATAAGAACGAAGAAGGCTTCCTGAACATCTCCAAGAAGGTTGCTGGTGAATATGGTGACAAGACCTACGGCTTTGAATTTGAAATTACCCTGAATGCTCCAAGACTTGCTGCAGAAAACGCTAAAGCTAAGTACAGCATTTATCAGGGAACAAGTGAAACTCCGGTTAAGTCTGGCACCATGGATTATGATACACCACAATCCTTTACACTTGCAGACGGTCAAACCCTTCGCTTCTATGAAATTGAAGCAGGTACTACATACAGCGTAACTGAAAAGCTTAGCGAATCTGGCGTTACTAAGGCAGAAGAGTATAAGGCTTCCGCAGTAGCTACAAATAAGGGCACGGCTGTAACGGTTCCTACTGTTGAAAAGCACACCGACCTTACCGTTGGAACTTATGTAATTGACGACAACCTTACAACTGATGATGACGTTAATTACACCAATACCTTTGATGATACTTCCGTATCTCCAACCGGTATCCTCATCAACAACGCTCCGTACATCATTCTTGCTCTGGTTGCTGCCGGCGGTATGACGTTCTACGTTGTTAAGAAGAGAAAGGAAAACTAAGCGCAAAACAAAAGCGCATAACTAAGCTTTAACCTTGTTCTTACCAAGGGGCTGGGCCCGATGGGACCGGCCCCTTGGGTGCAGGGAGAGGAGCTTGGGTTCTTGGATTACAGCTGAATCGCAGAAAAGGAAGGGAGAGCGGCATGAAGGACATTTCTTCTGTTTCCAAAGCGGAACTGCGCGGAAAGAAAGCCGTTCGTTTTCTGGATAAGCTGACAGACGCCATTGTGCTTGTTATTTTGGTGCTGCTGATTATTGTGGCCGGGTACGCCTGGTATGACTCTAACAGCGTGCATGAAAGTGCGGACAAGAGTCAGTTCCAAATGTACAAGCCGACGGAAGAGGATACCGAATCCTATGACGAACTGGTGGGCATTAACCCCGATGTAATGGGGTGGCTGACTTTGTACGGCACGGAGATTGATTATCCTCTGGTGCAGTCCAAGACAAGCAATGATGAATATCTTTCTTTAAATGCCAAAAGAGAAGTAACGGCTTCCGGGTCCCTGTTCTTGGACTACCGGAACGCTGCTGACTTTACGGATTTTAACACGCTTATTTACGGGCACCACATGGCCGGGGAGGTTATGTTCGGCGGGATAGACAATTTCCTGGAAAAGGACTACTTTGACTCCCACGAATACGGCAATCTTTTCTATGGCGGAAAAGACCACGGCTTACAGATTGTGGCGGTGCTGGAAGTGGATGCGTATGACAATACCATCTACAGCCCGGCGCTTTCTGCGGAAAGCAGTAAGCAGAGTTACCTTTCCTATATTATGGAAAAGGCAACGTACTCCAGGGACGTGGGTCTTAGCACGGCAGACCACATTGTGGTCATGAGCACGTGCTCCACGGATATGACCAATGGCCGGTCCCTCTTAGTCGGGAAGATTCTGGACGAACCTGTTTCAGACCCGTTCCCGGAAGAGGAGAAGAACACAGGTACCGGCATTGACGTATACCACCTGACCCAGTGGCTGGAGAAGCTCCCGAAATGGGCATGGATTTTAATCCTGTTAATTTTTATTTTGTTGATTTATCTTTTTTCACGCCTACTTGACAATCGCAGGAGCAAAAAGTGCAAGGGCGCGTTGTCAGAGAAGGAGACAGAACATGAAAAACAGATCTAAACTACTATCTATTCTGGTGGCGGTTGCTCTGCTGATGGGAACACTGGCTGTCAGCGTAAGCGCGGCTTACGTGGAAGCCACCAAGTGTTTGGTTATTGTGTCCCAGCATGTTACGGGCGATGTGGCTACTGATACCTATCAGTACCTCCTTGTTCCCGATGATGCAGACGTACCCATGCCGGACGGCGCCGGTACAGATGGATATGTCTTTTCCCTGAAAGGGAATGACAAGGTATCTATCTCTATTACCTACGCCAAGCCCGGCGTATATGACTACAAGCTGTATCAGCTGAAAGCGGACGGCCAGCCGAACCCGGAGGCCGAAGTATATGACTTTGGCATGATTGTGAAAAACGGAACCGGAGATACCCTGGATTTAACTCCTTACACCTGCGAGAATGATAACCTTATCCTTCACGAAAACGGCGTAGAATGCAATTACGCCATTCAGGGCACCGTTACTCCGGAAACTACCACCCAAAAACAGACATCCGTAACGCAGAAGCAGACGCGTACGAATGTCAACACCAATGATGACTCTAATATCGGCCTCTGGCTTAGCCTGCTGGCCGTCGGCTTCATTGGCTTCTTTGCAGTCCTTTTCGTACTGCTGGGGCGGAAAAAACAAACAGGAGGGCGCAACGAATGAAACGTTCTTTTTCTACTGTAAATAAGAATCAGCGGGACAAGTCTGCCCGCTCTTCGCAGAGCCACGAAGCGCTGAAGCGTGTCCTGGCGTTCTGCCTGTGCGCCCTCTTTGTTATTTCCGCTGTCCCCGTCGGCCTCCACTTCGCCTCGGCCGACGACAACCTCTCGGAGGCCAGCACTACCCTGAATGCGGTAGACTCCGAAGAGACTACCACTGCATCTGAGGAACCCACAACAGTGGACGCAGATACTACGGACACTACTACAGCAGATGGCGCTACGCCGGAGCCTACAACGCAGGCCGCAGCGGAGGATGACGCTGCTGTAGATGCTGATAGTGGTTCTGACGATAGGAATACTACCACTATAAATTCGAATTTTAAGCCGGAAATGTCTTTTATCAAGTTACAACAATTGGCAAGCAATGATGCAGCTGTAACTACAGATAAAACAGTGCCAGTGAAAATTGAAGAAGATGGGACGGAATCAGACGGAAGTATTCCGGTTGGTAAAATCTCTTCCAATGCACCTTCAATTAGTGGCAAAGAATATAAAGGCGCATACGTAGTCACCACAAAATCCGATGGTACGAAAGCAGTAGAAGAAATTTCTTATGTCGGAAGTTATTCGGAGGGTGACGATACATATATTTACTACTCTTTTGCAGAAACGCCGAACACTGGTGTATTGCTGACAAGTGAGCAGTATATTAAATTGGTGTATAAAACAACAGTTTCTATTTCTTATGAGGTACGGCTGAATTCTATTAGTGGCGAAAGCATCGGAGAAAAAGGTGGCACCTTTGTATCTCCGGTGACCAAAGTAGATAAAGGTGATTCTATTAATATTCGCTTTACCCCTGCAAAAAATGCTTCCAGTGGAGATGCGGACTATAGAATAAAAGAAATGCAAGCTGTTTATTCAGATGGCACAATAGAGGCAATTACTTTAGATTCTGACAACATGGCAACTTTGTCGTCTCTGGGAAAAAATGTTCGGTTGGTTGCTGTTGTTGAAAAAATTGAAAAATACTATCTGATTGATGCCCATACTGCAACTGAAACAAAAGGTCATATCTGCTGGGCTGGTAATTCCAGTGAAAAAAATAGTAATGTAGCTGATCCATACAGCGTTGATCCATCCCTGTTTTGCTCGTATGATGCGGCTGGATCCTCGGGAACAGTAGGAGCTAATGTAATGGCAACTCCTGGTGGCACAATTTATTTTGTCATGTATTCACAAACCAGGGACAAATGGGAGTTTGAACGGTTATTGATTAACGGAAAGTTCATTGACGCTGTTTGCGATGGTCAAATTCACGCTACAGATATTGGAAATGGAATGACTGTTTATTTCCGCTCTTTGGGCGACAGTCAAAAAGACAGCCACTTGAGCAGTAATGCAGATTCGCCACGGAATAAATACGAATGCTGGGTTACAAATGTCTCTGATGATATCCGTGTAGACTATAAATGTGAAAGTAATCAAAGGGAAGTTTTGACTCTTGTACAGGCAGACGGCATTTCCAACGTGGTTGCTTCTTCCTTTGATAGAGCCAAATATTTGCTAAAGATTACAGATTTCTGGGATGGTATTTATAATGGAGAAGCCCAAGCTGATAGAAAAGCAACTGATTTTCCGAATTATGTTTGGACCTCTGCTGATCCTATAGGAAAACAATTAGTTAACGAATTCTTTGGTAATAATAAAGCAGGGTTAAAGGCGTCAGAATTGGACCATACTTCAGTTGACTACAAGCACAGCAGTTCTGGGTATGGATCAAGATACGTATATTTCACGGCAAAAGTAGGATATGATCCAACTACCATGAAGGCCTACATAACAGGACAGGATACGGCGTTAGATTGCGATAATATTGCAAATCTTGTAACGGGAAAAGCATCTTCCCGATTTGGCGTTTTTAGCACAGATAAAAACAAATCTGTGGCAACGGCTAAGAAAGCCGGATATGACTGGTTTGTTTATTATACTGGTGTAGGAATTGATTTCCGTAACTTGTCTCTGGCGGTAGATCCCTATTCTTATTCTGTAGAATATGACTTAGATGGAGGTTCCATTAATGGCTCTGGATCTTATACAGATTCTGCAAAATATACAATAGAAGAGGGTAAAAATCGAATTATTCTTCCGACAACAGCGCCCGAAAAAGAAGGGTATATTTTTGAAGGATGGCAGTTGGTTCCAACCAACCAGGAATATGCAGACATGGCAACTCCATTAGTTTTAGATGTTGCCGGAAAATTTGTTGTAAATGAAAATACATACAAATATGGCTTGGTAACTGAAAAAACCTCGTATGAATTAGATGGGGTAACTTATACAGATTACAATGCTGTTTCTGGAGGAAACCATAAGTTCGTCTTTAAGGCTCTTTGGAAATCGGAAGATGACGAGACTGAAAAAGCCAATTACACCATTAAGACGTACAAGGAAGTAAATAAAAACACAGAGGGTGCTGAACAGAAAAACGAGAAATGGTATAAGCTTACTAGTGAAGAACACTATGTTGGTTTGGTTGGAGAAACCATTATTGGTATTCCTGGCGAGCCTGAAGTAGGATATGCTTTATCAGATAAGAGCGTTACAAAGCTTGAAAACTTTAAGGCGGATGGAAATACAGATAATGAGCTGATTTATTACTATGATTCAACGTACCATGATCTGACTGTGGCGGAAAAGATAGAAGGAGCATATGCCAACTATCTTAAGACTTTTGATGTAACCATAACATTGACGCCCAACGGTGATTTACCAATCATTGATGTTGATGACTACATTGCTTCTGGCGCCTTAAATGGCTTGGTATATTCAAAGAGCGATGATGGTAAGTCCCTTACTGTGACAATCAACAACATGGGCCGAAACGACACCCAAACGTTGACAATCCCATATGGCTGGAGTTACGCAGTAGAAGGGAAAACAGACGATTCTGCCTATTCCGTTACCTACAATGTTGATGGAACAGAAACAGGAACATTGACAGGAGATACATCAGTAGATGTCATCTTTACACGCGAAGATATTACACCTACTGGAGTATTAGATAGCACATTGCTCCAAGCTTCGTTACTCGGCTTTGTAGTCCTTCTTGGTGGAACCCTTGTTGGAATTAAAGTGTTTAGACGGAAGAGAAACAACGTCTAAAGATAAGCAAATAGGATAAAGCAAAGGGCCGTCGGAAGATGGCCCTTTGTTGATAACAAAGAGGGAATATGTATGCCAGATTTTTTTAAAGATGTTGAGCTTTGGATAGCAATAATTTCTCTAGCGATTTCAGGTGCATCTTTGTATCTGTCAATAAAACATGAGAGTATTAGCAAGAAGCAGGGACGATTGACCCTAAGATTAGAAAAAATCATATTGCTATCAGAATTAATGTCTTTGTTTGAAAGAAATAATGATCTTTTAAAAGATGACAAGGAACCGGACGATAGTAATGACTTCCTTTTTGAGTGTTTGACGAACAGCCCAGCTCTTAGCGATTGTACAGATGCAATAACGCACACGTTGGAAAGTTCATATCAAAGAAAATTTTTAACAAGCATAGAAGAACTAAGGCGTGCGGCAATGGAAAGCGAACTTATTTTTTCTGGAGAAGAAGCTAAATCTTTGGAGACTTTTTTACAAGCGTATGCAGATGCTCTGAATGAACTATATAGATATCAGATTGTTTTGAACAAAATGGATCGGGTAAGAAAAGAGTACCCAGATCGCAAATTTGAAGAAATACAGGGACTGACAAAAGAACCACAACGATTACAAGAACGCAATTTAGCATTAAAAAAACTAAGAAATGAATACGATTCAATTAAATGCACTGGAGTAGAGGAAAAATTAAAAAAGCAAGTCAGATTTTAAAACCGTTCACCAGTGACGGAACGAAGTTGACGGCTACGGTGAAGATGTCTAAGGCTACATCGCAGAAGAAAATGGTAATTCCGTATGGTTGGAACTACAAGGTGGAAGGTGCCGATGAGGACGGTTATGAACTGACCTACGAAGACGGCGCCGACAACCAAAGAGAGAATACCGGCTCTTTGAAAGCAAACAGCACGGTGCTGGTTGTTTACACAAAGACGGATATTACTCCGACCGGCGTGCTGGAAAGCACAGTGTTCCAGGCCTCCGTTCTGGGCGCGGTAATTCTGATTGGTGGAACCATTGTTGGAATTAAAGTGTTTAGACGGAAGAGAAACGGATAAGTAAGATAATAGGGAAGGGAGTCATCCGATGAGGATGGCTCCCTTTTGCTGTTTGTAGCTTATGACGGTCGTTGCTGGAGACCGGGATAGTGGCTGATGGTTACTATTTTGGGATGCGTAAGTTAAGTGTGGTTATAGGAAAGATGGTAGGAAAGTTGGTCTGAATAGTTGCCGTTGGAGGCGTGATTTCTGCTATTCGTTCTAAATTATTGAATAAGCATATGCCGATGTGATATAACCAAGATGTTAGCTGGATAGAGCGGGTTCCCTCCTGAGCCTTTTAGCAAAGGAGGTGATACTATGAATCAAAGAGTTTTTATGATGATTATCATAATGGCGTTGTTCATAGCAATCCTTGCGCTTATAGTGGCATTAAGTGCTTTACTATAAGACTTAAAAGGAAGAAGCTACTCTAACTGGTTAGAGTAGCTTTCTAAAAAGTTGCCGCCAGGAGGGGGACGCCCCTTCCAGCTAACATCATTGTAAAGCGTAGGGAAAAAGAAGTCAACTGGGGAGCAATTCCTGTGTTGGCCTCTTTTTTGTCTATGCTGGATTGTCATTTGCTGAAGGCTGGGATTGCGGCCGATAGTTGCTACTTTGGATGGCGTAAGTTAAGTGTGGTTATAGGAAAGATGGTAGGAAAGTTGGTCTGAATAGTTGCCGTTGGAGGCGTGATTTCTGCTATTCGTTCTAAATTATTGAATAAGCATATGCCGATGTGATATAACCAAGATGTTAGCTGGATAGAGCGGGTTCCCTCCTGAGCCTTTTGCAAAGGAGGTGATACTATGAATCAAAGAGTTTTTATGATGATTATCATAATGTCTTTATTTATAGCAATCCTTGCACTTGTAGTGGCATTAAGTGCTTTACTATAAGCTTTAAAAGGAAGAAGCTACTCTAACTGGTTAGAGTAGCTTCTTTAACTTCTTGATGCCAGGAGGGGGACGCCCCTTCCAGCTAACATCATTGTAAAGCGTAAGGAAAAAGAAGTCAACAGCCGGCGAAACTTGGACAAATATATACCTTATCGGGTATAAAAGTAGAATAAAGCAAGAATAATACACCCGTTCAGGTATATTATTGAGAAAAAGAATTGAATATATACCCGAAAGGGTGTATATTTTCTTTAGTATCTTGTAATGGGGTGTAAAAATGAGTACCATTGGCGATTTTGTAAAGCAGAACAGACGGGCTGCCGGCCTGACACAGGAAGAGTTTGCTATACGATCCGGACTGGGTCTTCGCTTTGTCCGGGAGTTGGAGCAAGGAAAAGAAACTGTTCGCTTGGACAAAGTTAATGTGGCACTTTCTATGTTTGGCATGGAAGCCGTACCCGGCAGGAAGGATAAATAAAAATGGAAAATTTAAGAACTGCCTATGTTTATGTACGGAATACTTTTGCCGGGGAACTGAATGAAACGGATGACGGTTACACGTTTGCTTATGACAAGGATTACCTGAAAAGAGAGCAGGCAAGTGTGGTATCTTTAACACTGCCGCTTTCTGAAGAGGCTTATTTTTCCAAAACATTGTTTCCGTTTTTTGATGGCTTAGTTCCCGAAGGATGGCTTCTGGATGTAGTTAGTCGCAACTGGAAAATGAATCCTGAGGATCGATTCGGCGTACTTTTGGTAGCTTGTAAAGATGGAATTGGGAATGTTAGCATATGGGAGAAAAAAGATGAACTGTTTATGCTGCGGTAAACCGCTTACGGATCAGGAAACCTCTGGCTGGCACAAAAAATGTATAGGTCGGTTCTTCGGGGTGCCCCGACTTCCGGAAATTGAAATTAACCAGTCTACGCTGGATACATTGGCAACCGAAAGTACTGGAAAAGGGTTTACCGTGCCTGGAGTGCAGAAGAAGCTGTCGTTACACTTGTTTTCTGATAAGAAGACCCCAAGGCTTACTTTGGTTAACTATCCTACGGGATATATTTTGAAGCCACAGGTTCCCGAAATAAATGCTTTACCGGAGGCGGAGCATATGGCAATGTTGATGGCTGAAGCAACGGGAATTGCTACGGTTCCGCATGCTTTGCTGCCGGGGAAGGAAGGCTTTGCTTATATCACAAAACGGGTAGATCGCAAAGGAAAACAAGGAAAAGAAATGTTGGCAATGGAAGATTTTTGCCAACTTGATTTGCGCCTGACGCAGGACAAATACAAAGGTTCTTATGAACGCTGTGCCAAAGTGGTTGAGCGCTATTCATCCCGCAAGGGACTTGACATGACAGAGCTTTATTTGCGGTTGGTCTTTTCTTTTGTAATCGGAAACTCAGATATGCACCTGAAAAACTTCTCGTTGATTGAAACAGCGGAGGGCAGTGGACTGTATGTGCTTTCACCAGCCTATGACCTGTTACCGGTAAATGTACTTTTGCCGGAAGACAAAGAGCAGTTTGCGCTTACCCTGAATGGAAAAAAGCGGAACCTTCATAGAAAGGATTTCTTTACCTTTGCCAATTCCTGCGGGATTTCCAGGATTGCTGCAGAAAAAATGATGGCAGATGTGGTGCGGCGGAAACCTATGTATCTTTCTTTTTGTGAAGAGTCCTTTTTGCCGGAATTACTGAAAGAACAATGTATGGCATTGATTGCCGAGCGATGTAAAATCCTGGAATAAGAATAGAAACAAGAAAGCAGCGTTGCCGCAAGGCAACGCTGCTCCCTTTTGGTAATATGCACTCTATATGTACGGTATCCAGGGGTTATTCAAAATTCTTGAATACACGTTCATAACAACCCAATGCGTCATCTACAATGTCAATTGCATCATACGGGAAGTAGGTTTTCCCGCCGTTGGCAATAATTAAGCCTTCTGCTGCAAGAGCCATGGAGAATTCAATGTAATTCTGGTAAGCGCTTTTTACCTGATCGTTATATTCCGGATCTTCCGGTTTAAAGAAATAGGGGATGTGTTGAATGCCGTGTACGTCAATGTGCAGGATGGATCTGTGGTTGAAGATGATGGCTGGGACATCATACTGTTCGGAGATGTCGGCAATGCCCTGCATGAAGTAGTTTACGGTCTTGTCCAGCTCTTCATGCACGTTCTTCTTGTCCAGTTCCTTAATGACGGTAATACCGGCAAGGGTGGTAAGGGGGTTGGCGGATAGGGTGCCGCCGACCTTAACTTTGGTGTTGGTGGTCCACTGTACACCGGCGCTCAGCATTTCCATAATGTCTCTTCTGCCGCCGATGCCACCGCTGCAGCCGAAGCCGCCACCGATGATTTTACCGAAGATGGTAATGTCAGGATATACATTAAAGTAGCCCTGTGCGCCGCCCATGCCCATGCGGAAACCGGTAACTACTTCATCAAAAACAAGCAGGATACCGTATTTATTGCAGAGCTCACGGGCGCCGGCTACGTATTCTTTGGTGGTTGGAACGGCGCCGCTGTCCTGGCCTAACGGCTCCATGAAGAAGGCGGCAACGCCTCCGTCGTCCTGATATTGCTGCATGGCTTCTTCTAGTGCGGCAAGGTCATTGACCGGAACCTGATGGGTGTATTGGAAACAGTCGGAAGGGATGCCGTTCAGCATGCCGGCAGCGGCGTTGTCTGCGTTGTAGACAATCTGGTCCGACCATCCGTGGTAACCGCCTACCAGGCGTAAAATATGTTTCTTATTGGTATAGGCCCTGGCCAGACGGAGCGCAATAATATTGGATTCTGTTCCGGACCCCAGTGCGCGATACATTTCCACATGCGGCATATAGTGGTGGATTAGTTCCGCCAGTTCCCGTTCATACGGGCTGTACAGGCCGGTAATCATATTATTTTCGGCAATTTCCTTGCAGGTGGCTTCCACAACAGCCGGGTAGGTGTTACCTAGGATGGTCGGACCACCGGCGCAAAGAAAATCAATATACCGGTTTCCGTCAATATCATAAAGATAAGGGCCGGCGGCGCGATTCACGCTTAGCGCAAACGGGTGGTTATTTGCCAGATTGTGCTGAATGCCGCCCGGAATGGTCTGCTGTGCAAGCTCTGCTTCTTTCTTGGAGCCGTCACAGTGTTCATCAAACCACTTTAAATAATTATCCACTGCACTCCGCTTCAGGTGCTTCCGGTGCTGCATGAGCTCCCCGGCCTGCGCATGAATGGCAGCATAATCATAGGCGTCAATATACTTGGACATGAAAAATTCCCTCTTTCCGTTCTGTATCTTTTGCGATTCAGCTTTATAAATCATTAATTAATTTTTATATTGTAAGTATAATTTGCTTTCTTCTGATTTGCAATGCTTATCTTTCAAAAATGTGAAATTTTTGGCTTAACTGCGTGAGTTTTGACTCACACAAAAAATAGCAATTTGCCTTATTGACATCTTGAAAATCTGTTTTTATACTGGAAATGCAATATTGCTGTGCCTATTAAAATACCTAATCAAAATCAAACGATTTGGAGGAACCAGTATGAAAGAAAAGTCATCCAAAACCGGCAAACTGCCGTTCCGAGACAAATTTATCTGGTGCGCCCAAGGATTTGTTGCAAGTCTTCCCTGGGTTATCGTTGGTTACTATCTGTTGTATTTTTATACGGATTACATGAAAATCAGCGCAGCACTGGCAGGTACCATTATGGCCGGCGCCAAAATCTTTGACGCCATTACCGACATGTTAATCGGTGGCCTGGTAGATAACTGCCACTTTAAATGGGGCAAATTCCGTACGTGGGTTAAATTTGCCATCCCCGCCAATATTATTCTGTGGCCGTTAATGTGGGTTGCGGTGGAAGGACACATGACCCTGAACATTGTCCTTGCCGTTATTGCTTACGGTTGCATGGGTGCCATTGGCTGTACGTTATATTACATTCCTACAAACTGCCAGTTGCAGGTTCTGACCGATGATGAAGGTGAGCGGGCTTCCCTGGTTGCCTGGAAAGGCGTTGCCGGATCCATTGCTTCCGTTGTAGCCGTTGCCGTCTTTATGCCGATGGTTAATTGGTTTGGCGGAAACAGCAGCAGCTTCCTGCTTTCTGCAATTGTTCTTGGTATCCCGTATGTTGGCCTTCTGATTGCAGACTATGTTATGTCCAAGAAGTACGAACTGAATCCGGACGGTACCTGGAAGGAAGAACTGGAACTGAAAGACAGCAGCGGTGAAAAACCGAAGATCAGTCAGCAGTTTAAGACCCTGTTCTCTAACAAGCCTGCGGTTATTGCCGTTATCGGTATTTTCCTGATGTATGTTATTCAGGCATTCCGTTCCTCTGCCGCAGTTTACGTATTCAACTATTACTTTGAAATGCCGGATATGGGCACCATTGCCCTGACGGCTATGACCATTGCCGCCGTTGTTGGTGCACTGGTTATGAACCCGGTTATTAAACTGTTGAAAGACACCAACCGTGCCTATATCCTTTGGACTATCCTCCTGGTTGTGGACAGCGTTATCTTCTATGTTCTTGCCAAGACCATGAGCTTTGATGCCGCACAGAAATCCCTGTCCTGGGGCCTTCTGTTCTGGCTGTTCATCCTGGGTGGCTTTATCCAGGGCGCATACTACAACTTCTGTTATCTGGAACTGCCAATGGCCGTAGAATACGGTACCTGGAAGAACGGATACAACCAGTCCGGCTTTATTTATTCCCTGAACGGCTTTACCCTGACCGCCGGCGGCGCAATTGGTACGGCATTAGTTGGTTTTGCCCTGAGTGCTATTGGTTATGAAGAAGGCGTAGAACTGACTGCTTCCATTAAAGAAGGACTCCTGTTTGTTGGTATGATGGCACCGGCCCTGATTGGTGTAGTGCATGCCATTGTACAGCTGTTCTTCGGTATCAATGAAAAACAGTACGCACAGATTAAGGCAGACCTGGCTGAACGGGAAGCTGCTGCAAAAAGCGAAGACGAAGTAGCAGAAAGCGTTCCGGCAGTGGAAGAGGCTTCTGCAGCAGAAGTAGCGGCAGAAGAAGTAGTTGCAGAAGTAGTAGAAGAAACCGTATCGCAGTAAACGTACGCATGCCAGAGGAAGAATCATGAAAAAATACATTCTTGCTTATGATTTCGGCACCAGCGGAGTAAAAGCTGCACTGGTTGGTTTTGACGGAACCCTGTACGGATATGAAACGGGGGCTTACCCGCTGCTTTCCGAACAGCAGGGTTACGCCGAACAAAATCCAACAGATTACTGGAAGGCTATTTGCAGCTCCACCAATGCCGTTATAAAGAAATTAGATGTGCCGAAGGACAGCATTTTGGGTATGTCCTTCGGAACCCAGGGAATGGGCATTATCCCGGTAGACGAAACCGGAGAAGTACTGCACAACAACATTACCTGGATTGACAGTCGTGCCAGAAAACAGGCAGACGAAATTAATGAAAAACTGGGCGACCACGTTGTGGACGCCAGTGACACCCTTTCTAAGCTTCTGTGGTACAAGCAGAACAAACCGGAGCTTTATGCAAAAACCAAGTACATTTTGGATTGCACCGGCTTCCTGGTAATGAAGGCAACCGGAAAGTGTGTGGCAGACTACACCGGATCCGCACCGTATTCCCCTATCCCTGCAATAGATGATTACCTGAAAAATCTATATGTTACCGCGGGTCTGGATCTGGAAAAGTTTCCGCCACTTATTCCGTGCTCCGGCTATGTCGGAGATCTGACCCCGAAAGCAGCGGAAGAACTGGGGGTAACAGAAGACGTTCAGGTTTACATGGGCGTAGTTGATGTTACGGTTGCTGCCATTGGCGCAGCGTGCTGCAAAAAAGGAGATGTCCATGTTTACCTAGGCACCTCCGGTTGGATCTCCTCCATTACCGGTTCCGAATACCTGACGGACGTCAGCACCGGGATTTACCAGCTTCCAAGCCTGGATGTAGATGCTTTAATCTACGGCGGCTGTGTACAGTCGTCCTGCCTGGCTCTGGACTGGACCATAGACCGCTTTTACCACAAGGAAAAAGAAGAGCTGGGAGACGGTGTTTATCCGCTGATTGAAGAGGAAACCTGCCCGGTACCACCGGGCTCCAACGGGGTTTTTGCATCGCCCTGGTTAATGGGAGAACGTTGCCCCATTATGGACGAAAAAGCCCGCGGCGTGTTTATCGGCCTGTCCAATCTGACCACCCGTGGCGATTTAGTCAACGCCATGATGGAATCCATTGCCTTCAGTTTGCGGATGCAGATGGATTATTACCGGCATGACACCGGCATGTGGCCGGAGAAAATCGGCGCCATTGGCGGCGGTGCCCTCCGGGACCACTGGATGCAGATGATGGCTGACATTATGAACACCCCAATTTACCGGCCAAAGAATTGCCGTCATGCCGGTGCCCTTGGTGCGGCCGCCATTGTGGCTGTTGGCTCCGGGATGTACAAGAAAGATGAAGTAGATCAGTTCATTCAGCAGGATCGGACCTTTGAGCCGATTCCGGAGAATGCAGAACGGTACAGCCGGTTGTATGAACAGTGGAAGGAAATTTATCCTTCCCTGAAAGAGCTGTTTGCCAAGATGAACTGATGCGGAAAGGACACAAACCATGACATTGCAGGAAGCCAAAGAACAAGTAGTTTACTACATGCGGGAAATGTATCATCAGGATATGGTTAACCTGTTTGAAGGAAACGTTTCCATGCGGTGGGAAGACCGGTATTTGATTACCCCGTCTCAGACAGACAAAGAAACCATGACAGCTGACATGGTTTTGGAGGTGGATGAGAACGGTACCGTTCTGAATCCGGAATGCGGCAAGCGGCCGTCCTCAGAATTTAAAATGCACTTGCAGGCATACAAGGTTTGTCCGCAGGCAAATGCAGTGGTGCATAATCACAGTGCCTATGCCTCTGCCTTTGCGGCGGCAGGATTACCCATTCAAAGCAAGGGCCTTGCCGAAGTACTGGAAATTTTTGAGGAAATTCCACTGGTTCCGTACGGCCGTCCCGGCACCCCGGAAATTGCCGCCGGATTTGAGGAATACCTTCCCAGATACAGCGCTGTTTTGCTGGAAAACCATGGCATGGTAGCCGTTGGTCCGAATCTGCTTGTGGCCTATTCCCAGGCACGTGCAGTAGAAAAGATTGCTAAAATCATGATCTGCGCCCGTATCCTTGGCGGCGAAAAGCCGTTGCCGGAGGAAGAAGTGGCGGCACTGCAGGGACTGGCCCAAATGTATAAAAAAGCTGCGGCAGGAAAATAAATCCTGCCACAGCCGGAATAAAACGCTTTTTGATCATCTTCAGAGAAGAAGGACGGGACAACTTGCCCCGCCCTTCTTCTTATCTTTTTTGTTTTTTGGTTTTGCCGCCATGTTACCGCATGATGCTGTCCAAAATCATTTTCATGCCGGGTTCAAACCGGTCATAGTGTTTGGTAATGACCAGGTCATGGACAAAGCCGTCCATCATCATAACAACCGTGGCCGGGTCCACGTCCTTGCGGAATTCGTGGCGGTCAATGCCTTCCTCAATTAAGTGGTACAGAATCATGCCGGGCTTGCTGATGTAGGGTTCTTCGTGTGCGCGAGCCAGTACCTCGCCCATGCGAAGGAACACCTGGGAATATTTTACGTCATCAGAAAACCATTCATAGTAAATATCTTCCAGCACCGGACGGATTTTAATGGCGTCCGCGTGGCGGATTTGCAGAATTTCATACAGGTCTTCGTATTCCACCTGTTCTATGGCCAGCAGCATGTCGTCCTTGGTGGCAAAGTAATTAAAGAAGGTGCCATAGGAAATGTCGGCCGCTTCGGCAATTTCACTGATGGAGGTCTGGTCATATCCCTTTTGCTGAATCAGAATTTGCGCGGCGCTGATGATGGTATATCTCTGGTTTAATTTTTTACGTTCCCGTCTGGACAACACAGAGGGGTCGTCTATGGGATTGGCTTTTAAAATCTTGTTAATCATTTTTAAACCTCGTATACATATTTATATGTCTCTCATAATGATTTTATAGTATTACTTTGCGTTTGACAAGAATTTGCGTGAAAAGATAGGACCAGATTGCCGGGGAAAAGGAAAATAGGGCAAAGGAAAATGGGGTAAAGGAAAAGGCAGGGAGCGGGAAGCTCTCTGCTTTTGATTGTTTGCTGTTGGTTGTGGCTGTGCCGGCGGTTTTGCCAGTGGTTGCACCGGCTGTTGCAAATCAGGAATTCAGGACGTTGTTGATGAGCGTCTTGGCCTGGTCCACGGTGGTCTGGTCAGGAATCATAACGTAAAGGTTCCGGCCGGGCATGGAGTAGGTTTCGGTGGACATGGAGCCGGTGCCGGTTACCGTGTAGCTTTCTACGTTCCAGCTGGTGCCGGAGGACAGCTGCTTGGAAACCAGGGAGTACATGGTTTCGGTTGGCATGTTGGTCTGGAAGGTACCGGACAGCTGATTCATGATGCTGTTGAAGTTCTTCAGGGTGTCAGCCGAAGCTGCCTTCTTGATAACGGCAGTAATGACGGCCATCTGGTTCTTACCACGCTGAACGTCCCCTTCGGAGAAGGAGTGACGTTCCCGGGCAAACCGGAGCGCCTGGGCGCCGTTCAGGTGGTTGGTGCCCTTAACGTAGGAGTAGCCATCTACGCTGAAGGCGTAATCGGATTCCACGTCAACGCCGCCCATGGCGTCAATGATGCCTTCAAAGCCGCTGAAGTTCATGCGGACATAGTAGTCAATTTTTTGGCCGTAGAGCTGTTCCAGTGTGCTGATGGAACAGTCAATACCATAAATGCCGGCATGGGTCAGTTTGTCCTTGGCATTGTTCTTTTCCGGGAATGCTACAAAGTAGTCTCTTGGGGTGTTAATCAGCTGGACCGTGCCGGTCTTGGTGTTAACCGCGGCAAGGATGTTGACGTCACTGCGGCTTTTGACGTTGACGCTGCCGTAGGTGTCTATTCCGCTGACATAAACAAGGAAGGTGCCGTCTTTGGTGCTGTCGGAGGTGCTGGTGTCATCCTTAATCGGGATTTTGACTTCCAGTGTATACAGGGCGCGGACTTTGTCGGCAAAGCCTTCGTAGCCCTCCAGTTCGTCTAAGACGTCTACGTACGCCTGGTTCATGATGATGGCGCGGGCAGACTGGTTCAGCAGGGCGTCTGCCAAAGACGCCTGATCCATGTAATCCGTATACGTAACAGCAGTGGAAACTGCTTCATTAATTTTTTCCTGAACGTCTGACACGCCATCATCATCCTTCAGGCTGCCGACCGTGGTGCCGGCCAGGTCTGACAGGCTCTGCGCCGTGTCGTCTTTCAGTACCAGAACCGAAACCTGAATGGTTTCATACTTTTCGCCGGTACTGATGTTATTTAACGTGGAATCTAATTTGTGTACCACTACGTAACCGGCCAGCATGGCAACGGTCAGCAGTACGGAAATAACACTGGTAACAATGGTAGAGACCTTGTTTCTGGAAACCAGAACCAGAATCAGGTCAATGACGGCAACGACCGCGGCGCCCAGAGCCAGATACGTGCCCGGCACCACCTGAATGTCACCCACTTTGACGAACAGCATTACCGCAACGGCAATCTGAATGGCAACAAAGATAAGGGTAATGCCCCGATACTTTCTTGTTCCTGTAGCTGTCATAGGAAAATCTCCTTTGTGTAGGACTATAAGATAGGGATGTGTTTTTGCACGTATACTTTACCCTCTTTGCGGCAATGCTGTAAAGCGCTTTGACCAAATTGTTACATTTAAAAAAGCGGTAAAAAAAGTTTGCTTTTTTGTGGAAATAGTGTACACTGTTTATGGAGTTAGCAGACGCTAACTTATTGGAGAGGGGTATCGGAGTGTCGGAAGAATTACTGGTACAGCACTGTTCGCCAACCTTGGCAGGCATGAAAACAGGCAACCTGTTTTCGTGGACTTTTTCCAGCACGGAAGAGCTGCGCTCCTGCATCCGCTGCTGGAACCAGCTGTTAGGCGGAAAAGGCCTGCGGGTGTTACCGCTGAGAATAGAAGGAAACCGTGCGCTGATTTACGTGTATCGCCCAACCAGATTATCCAAAGACCTGCAGCAGGATGACGCCAGCAAATTGCTGGAACAAAGAGGGTATTGTCCGGAGAACGCAACGTGCTGCATCGCCCGGCTAATGAAAATACTCCGCCAGAACCGGGAATTTCCGCACGAAATCGGGCTGTTCCTGGGCTACCCGCCGGAGGATGTGTCCGGCTTCATTGAGCACGGGGCCAGTGGCTGCAAATCCGTTGGATGCTGGAAGGTCTATGGCGATGCAGCTGCCGCCGAAAAAACCTTTGCCAAATTCAAAAAGTGTACGGCAGTGTACTGCTCCCAGTTTGCCAAGGGCAAATCCATTGAGCGGTTGACTGTGGCCGGCTGAGTTAAACCGGTTGACCAAAGAAAACGATGATTAGGCGGTTGCTTCCTCGCGGTGGCCGCTTAACAATAGAAAATGAAAATAAGAAAGGTAGATTATACTATGAGTAAGATTGCAGTTGTATATTGGAGCGGTACCGGCAACACCGAAGCCATGGCCTCCGCTGTTGTTGACGGCGCCAAAGCCGCCGGAGCCGAAGTAGAACAGTTCACTGCTGCCGACTTCAGCGCTTCCCTGCTTGGAAACTATGATGCAGTTGCTTTTGGCTGCCCGTCCATGGGCTCAGAAGAACTGGAAGACAGTGAATTTGCACCTATGTTTGAATCCTGTGAATCCGCTTTGTCCGGCAAAAAGATTGCACTGTTCGGCTCCTATGGCTGGGGCGACGGCGAATGGATGCGCAACTGGGCAGAAACCTGCAAAAACGACGGCGCGGTTCTTGCTGCAGACCCTGTTATTTGCAACGATGCTCCGGATGATGAAGCCACCGAAGCCTGCAAGGCCCTTGGCGCCGCACTGGCATAAATAAAAAGGAATAAAAAAGTACCAAGCTAAAGCCCCGGGAGGAAACTCCCGGGGCTTTAGTAATGTTTTCATAAATGCTTATCTTACAATAATGTAAGCAACGTAGGCGGCATAGAGGAGAACCATGATAATGCCCTCTTTGCGGCCAATCTTTTTTTGCGTCCAGGCCATCAGCCAGACAATGGCAGAGAAGGCAACAAGGACAGCCATATCAATGAAGTCTGCGGTGACAAGGCTAAGCGGGCTGATGGCCGAGGACAGGCCAAGAACCATCAGAATGTTGAAGATGTTGGAGCCGATGGCGTTGCCAAGGGCAAGGTCCATTTCCTTCTTACGGGCGGCTACAATGGAAGTAACCAGTTCCGGAAGGCTGGTGCCGATGGAAACAATGGTCAGACCAATTAAGGTTTGGGAAATACCCATGGCGGAAGCCAGGGTGGATGCGGCATCTACGGTCCAGTCGCCACCAAAGGCAATGGCTGCGGCGCCAAGGACAATGTAAATAATGCTTTTCGGTACGGAAAGGATTTCCATGTGTTCGGCGGCTTCCAGGTTTTCATCTTCAATTGCTTTGCCTTCCGCGGCCGCTTTTTTGGCGGAGTGGATCAGGAACAAAATGTAAGCAATGAAGAGAATAAGGAAAATGATACCGTCTACGCGGCCAAGGATTTTTCCGCCAAGGAAACCAAGTCCGGCCAGCAGAAGGGCACAGAAGATGGAGAACGGAAATTCTTCCTTTAAGCTTTTCTTCTGTACGGGAACGGCAGTAATAATGGCGCAGACACCAATAACCATCATTGTGTTGAAAATGTTGGAGCCGATTACATTGGAAATGGACAATGCATTGTTATTGGTAATGGATGCCGATACGGAAACAGCGGTTTCCGGAAGGCTGGTACCCATGGCAACAATGGTCAGACCAATGATCAGGGAAGGAACTTTAAAGCGCTTGGCAACGCTGGAGCTACCTTCTACAAATACGTCTGCACCTTTGATGAGGAGGACAAAGCCGATAATTAATAACAGGATGGCGCCATAAACGGTGCCGAAAAATGCGGTCATAAAGCAACCTCTTTCTGTTTTAGTCTTACCTTACAAGAATACTCCTCCGAGGGCGCAGTAGTAAAGGCTTTTCTTTCTGTCTGGCGAGTTAGTAATAACGCCGTTTGGAGGGGTTCCTTCCTATGAAAAGGTGTTAACCGAAGAGGTCTTCGCCGGAGCGGTAGCCGATGGCTTCCGCCAGATGGGCGGTATCCAGCTCCGGCGAAGCGGCCAGGTCGGCAATGGTGCGGGCAGTGCGCAGGACTTTGTCACTGCCGCGGGCCGACAGACCCAAGCGGTCAAAGGCCTGCTGTAACAACTGTTCTGCCCGCGCCGTCAGCCGACAGTAATGGCGGACCTTGCTTCCGGGTATACCGGCATTGCAGGTAATGCCGGTTCCGCGGAATCGGTCCCGCTGGATGGCCCGGGCGGCTTCCACGCGGGCCCGCACCACCGCAGAAGACTCCTCTTCCGCGTCTGCCCTGCCCGGACGGAACTCTTCCCAGGTAACAGGCTGAACGCGGATTTGTAAATCTATCCGGTCCAACAGCGGACCGGATAGCCGGTTCCGGTAAGACTTCTGCATTTGCTCCGTGCAGGTGCAGACGTGGTGCGGGTCCCCGAGGAAACCGCAGGGGCATGGGTTCATGGCGCAGATCAGCATGAAGGTACACGGATAAGTAGCGGTATACCGCTGTCGGGAGATGGTTACCTGGTGGTCTTCCAAAGGCTGGCGCAGGCACTCCAGGGTGCGGCGGGAAAACAGGGGAAGTTCATCTAAAAAGAGAACCCCATTGTGCGCAAGAGAAACTTCTCCGGGGCGAAAGTTGTTCCCGCCGCCGGTCAGCGCCGCTTCCGTCACCGTATGATGCGGTGACCGGAACGGGCGCACCGTTACCAGGCCTGAGCCGGTGGGGAGCAAGCCTGAAATAGAGTAAATTTTAGAGGTTTCCAGGGATTCCTGATAAGTCATCCCCGGCAAGATGCCGGGCAGCGCCTTGGCCATCATGCTTTTGCCGGAGCCCGGCGGCCCCACGAGCAGTAAATTGTGACCGCCTGCGGCGGCAATTTCCATGGCTCGCTTGGCCGCCCCCTGTCCCTTAATCTGCGCAAAATCCACCGCTTCGCCCTGCACAACCGGCAGACCCGGTTGTACAGCAGGCTCCGGCCGGTGGATACAGTGCGGGACAGGGGCAAGGGGCGCGGAGCCGTCAAAGTGCCGAAGCAGCTCGGCAATGTCCCGGACGGGATAAACCGTAATGCCGGAAAGGACCGCCGCTTCCGCTGTGTTTGCTGCCGGAATGTAGGCCGTTTCCAGGCCCTTCTCCATGGCAGCAATCAGCATGGGAAGCGCTCCGTTAATCCGGCGGGTTTTCCCGTCCAGGGACAGCTCGCCAAGCAGCACGGCCTTTGACAGGTCCACGCTGAGCTGACCGGATGCCAGCAGGATGGCCAGCAGAATCGGCAGATCATAAATGGGGCCTTCCTTGCGGAAATCCGCAGGCGCTAAATTGACCGTAATCCGGCTGACCGGGAAGCTGAGTCCACTGTTTTTCAAGGCGGAGCGAACCCGCTCCCGGGACTCGGAAACAGAGCTTCCCGGCAGGCCGACCAGGTCAAAGCGCGGAAGGCCGCTGCTTAAATCTGCCTCTACCACCACCGGCAAGGCATCCAGTCCCTGCATTCCCATGCTGTTTACTTTTGCATACATAATGAACCTCCGAAAAGGCCAAACACAAGTTGCTGAAAACAGTATAAAACAAGGCTTTCCGCTTGTCTCCCATTTCGTTGACAGCGGGGAAGCAAAGGTATTAGAATGAGAACAGACGGCAGTAATGCCAGAATAAAAGAAAAGAACGGAGGCCTCCAGATGGAAGATTACAATGCGCTCTATCATCTTTGGATGGAACAGTGCAAAGACCCGGCACTGAAAAAAGAATTAGAAGAAATCCAAAATGACGAAGACGCCATTTTAGACCGATTTTATACCAGCCTGCAATTTGGGACCGCCGGTTTGCGTGGCGTATTAGGCGCCGGCACAAACCGGATGAATATTTACACGGTAAACCAGGCAACCCAGGGCGTGGCTGATTACTTAAATCAAAACTTTACCAATCCGACGGTTGCCATTGCGTATGACTCCCGTATTAATTCCGATGTATTTGCCAAGGAAACGGCCGGCGTCTTTGCCGCCAACGGCATTAAGGCATACATTTATAAAGAACTGGTACCTACGCCAATGCTGTCCTTTGCCGTTCGGAAACTGGGTTGCGCTTCCGGAGTTATTATTACTGCATCGCACAATCCGGCAAAATACAACGGCTACAAGTGCTATGACGCCGAGGGTTACCAGATGACGGACGAAGCCGCGGATGAAGCGTACCGCTGCATTCAGAAGGTAGACCTGTTTACGGGCGTTAAGACCAAGGACTTTGACGAAGGTCTGCGGGACGGCTCCATTGCCTACGTTCCGGATGAGGTTTACGAAGACTTCTTCCGTCAGGTTCTGACGAAGAACCTGAACCCGGATGCCTGCGCTAAGGCCAACCTGAAAGTTATTTACACACCGCTCAACGGAACGGGCAATAAGCCGGTCCGCAGAATCCTGGACAGCATCGGCGTCCGGGACGTTACCGTGGTTCCGGAGCAGGAGCTCCCGGACGGCAACTTCCCGACCTGCCCGTATCCTAACCCGGAAATCCGCCAGGCGTTTGAATGTGCTCTGAAGCTGGGCTTCCAGACCGGCGCCGATCTGCTGCTGGCCACGGACCCGGACTGTGACCGTGTCGGCATTGCCGTAAAAGACGGGGACGACTACAAGCTGATGACCGGCAATGAAGTCGGAGCCCTGTTCACGGAATACGTGCTTTCCCAATACAAGGAAAAGGGCCTGATGCCGGAGCATCCGGTGGTTGTGGAATCCATTGTTACCACCAACCTGGTTAAGGCCATTGCCGCCACTTACGGCGCCACCGTTTACAACACCCTGACCGGATTCAAGTACATTGGGGAATACATCACCGGCCTGGAAAAGGAAGGTAAGCAGGATAACTTCGTCATCGGCATGGAAGAATCCTACGGCTACCTTTTCGGCACCCACGCCCGGGACAAGGACGCTGTTGTGGCCTCCATGCTTATCTGCGAGATGGCTTCTTACTACAAATTACAGGGCAAATCCCTGATTGAAGTCATGAACGGCCTTTACGAAAAATACGGCATCTACCTGAATAAGGTAGACAGCTTTGAATTTGATGGTGCCTCCGGGATGGAAAAAATGCAGGCCATTATGTCCGGCCTGCGGAAGGATCCGCCAAAGCAGATTGCCGGCAAGCCGGTAGAAGCGGTACTGGACTATGAAAATACGGAAGAAACCGGTTTGCCGGCTTCCAACGTGCTGTCCTTCCGCCTGCCGGACGGGGCCCAGATTATTGTCCGTCCCTCCGGCACGGAGCCGAAAATTAAATTCTACATTACCGCAACCGGCAAGACCTTTGAACAGGCAGATGCCTGTTACGGCTCCGTCCTGGCGGACGCCAAGTCCTGGCTGGAGGCCTGAGCCGCATGAATCAAAAGCTGACTAAAGTCATTGCCCTAATCTTGGCGGCAACCATGCTACTGGGCATTGTAGTGGTTGTTGCGCAGGTGTGGGCCGGTGCATCGCCCGCAGAAGAAAATGTAAATTTTTTGTTCATAGTTAGACACTTTTGCGAAAGAGTACAGATTGTAGCTTGATTTTGCAATTTTTTGGACACTTTGCTAAATTTTTCACGATTTTTTGGAAAGAACAGGTATTGTCCTATTTTACCGTAACAAGTAAAATGAGGAAGTATATAAGGGGAAGGGTTTCCCATTATATGTATCCTACACTCCAGAAATGGAAAAACAAGCGAGGTAATAGCACTATGTACGAAGACAAAACTCTTGTCTGCAAGGAATGTGGCAAAGAATTCGTTTTTACTGCCGGAGAACAGGAATTCTACGCCGAAAAGGGTTTCGAAAATGAACCACAGCGTTGCAAAGAGTGCCGCGATGCCCGGAAGAACCAGGCAAAGGCAGCCCGTGTAATGTATGACGCAGTGTGCGCTTCTTGCGGAGCAGCCTGCAAGGTTCCATTTGAACCAAGAAATGATCGTCCGGTTTATTGTAGCGAATGTTTCGCAAAGATAAAGGAAGGTTAACAAGAAATCAGGAACCGCTTCGGCGGTTCCTTTTCTTATGTCCATTTTTCCTTCGGTTTCTGTTATAATGAAAATGATCATCAAAACCAGGAGGAACTCGCAATGAACACGTTTGCCAAAATCATGATTGCCGGGGCCGCAACGTTGGCTACCGCAGTCGGAACGGCACGCATTGTATCCAAGGTGGCCAAGGACCAGGACGACGCTTTCTTTACGGAACACGCAGAAAACGGCGTTGGTCTTGGCGGTGGCTTTGACCTTGGATCCATTAACCACTTTAGCAAGGCGCCCACCAATGTTCCGGAAGCGGAACCGGTACAGGATGTGGCCTTTGAAGATGAAAACGGACAGTTCGTTCCGCTTCCGGAAGCGGAGGAACCGCCTGCGGAAGAGCCCGTCACGGCCCCGGCAGAAGAAACTCCGGTAGTGGAAGAAACTCCCGCTGTGGAAGAAGTTCCTGCAGAAGAAGCAGTACCGGTAATTGCTGCTGTTCCTGCACTGGAAGCTCCGGAAGAGGAAGCTCCAACGGAAGAAGAACCAGCGGCTGAAGAACCGGCACCAGTGGTTGAAGAAGAACCAGTGGCCGAAGAACCGGCACCAGTGGTTGAAGAAGAACCAACTGTTGAAGAGCCCGCACCGGAAGAAGAGGAAGCTCCTGCTCCGGCAGAAGACCACTTTGAAGATATTTACTCTGACAGCACTAAGGAAGCGGAAGCCGTTCAACAAGAAGCGGCACCTGCACCGCAAGAGCCAACTCCGGAACCGCAACAAGCACCAGCCCGGGAAGTTGCTTCGGAGCCACAAGCAGAGCCTGCTCCGGAAGCCGCTCCTGTAAAAGAAGAAGCTCCGGTTCAGGAAGCAACCACCTCGCCAAAGAAAAAGAAAGGCCCCAACACCATTCAGGTTGGAAACGCCATTGTTTCAGATGACACTTCCAATGGCTTCATTGAACTGGTAGCCCATGAATCCGGAAAGGCACCGGAACAACTGGTTGTTTTAGCGTCACCAAAGGCATCGCTGATGGTATTCTCCTTTGCAGATGCGGAACACCGTACGGAAAACACCCTGGACGCCGTTTATTTTGTTTCTGAAAAGGGCAGGGTAACCGAAGCATCCGCGGAAGAAATGGAAAATGTCATGGCGTTTGCCCGGACCTTTATTTCCCATAATCAGGAATTCAAAGACTTCCTGCTCCGGTAACGGAGACACAGACCCATTCCAAAGGAGGAATCCCATGTATTTCATTATTGCAGTTGTTGTCATCCTTTTAGTCATTCTGGTATGCAGCATTCAGATTGTACCGCAGGCCAAAGAATATATTGTAGAGCGCCTTGGCTCCTACCGTGCCACCTGGAAAAACGGCATTCACTTCAAAGTACCGTTCATTGACCGCGTGGCCAACAGAGTCAGCCTGAAGGAACAGGTAGTAGACTTTGACCCGCAGCCGGTTATTACCAAAGATAACGTAACCATGCGGATTGACACCGTTGTTTTCTACCAGATTATGGATACCAAGCTGTACACCTACGGCGTGGAAAATCCCATGATTGCCATTGAAAACCTGACCGCAACCACCCTGCGTAACATCATCGGCGATTTAGAACTGGACGAAACCTTAACCTCCCGTGAAACCATCAACACCAAGATGCGCGCAGCACTGGACCTTGCCACAGATCCCTGGGGCATCAAGATTAACCGCGTAGAGCTGAAGAACATCATGCCACCGGCAGCCATTCAGGACGCCATGGAAAAGCAGATGAAAGCAGAGCGGGAACGCCGCGAAGCTATCCTGCGGGCAGAAGGGGAAAAGAAATCCACTGTTCTGGTTGCAGAAGGTAAGAAGGAATCCGCCATCCTGGATGCAGAAGCGGAAAAGCAGGCAACCATCCTGCGGGCCGAAGCCGTCAAAGAGGCTGCCATTAAGGAAGCCGAAGGTAAGGCCGAAGCCATCCGGCTGATTAATGAGGCCGACCCGTCCCAGGAATACCTGACCTTGAAGAGCCTGGACGCCTTCTCCGCTGCTGCGGACGGCAAGGCAACCAAGATTATTATTCCAAGCGAACTGCAGGGCCTTGCCGGTCTTGCCACCGGCCTGGTAGAATCCGTTAAGGATCCAAAGCCTGCAAAATAAAGTCTGTCAAATAAGACAAAAGAATATCAAAAGAAAAGCCTCTGTGTAAAAATACACAGAGGCTTTGTTCTGCCCTGACAGTGCCGGTTAGTCGGCGTCATTGGTCTGAATGACAAGCAGGAGTCCTTCGGTAAAGGTAATAGTGGCCTGCTCATACCCCGTTGCTACTTCATTGGAAACGCCCAGGGAGGTGTCACAGGTCAGAGTGTGGTTGTGTAACCGGTATTTAGCACCTTCCAGGGACAGCCCGGTAACGGGCCCGCCGTAGGCAATCAGGCTAAAGTAGTGAAAGCGGCCACGCGCTAACGGATAGGTGCCGGGTGTCAAAATAAACGCTTTGTTATACCCGTCCTCCAGGCACACGTCGACACCGGTAGTGGCAGATTTGCAAAGCAACCCAATGTTACCCATGGTATGGTCAAAGCGGCCACCCAGTCCGCCAATAATGGTAATCTGCTTTGCCCCTTCCTTTATGGCAAGGTCCAGGGCCGCTTCCGTATCCGTCATGTCCTTTTCCTGCGGAAGGACAATCAGCTCTTCGCCTACCGGCTGGTCCATGGAATCATAGTCCCCGATTAAAATAGTGGGGCTCAGGTCCAGCCGCTGTGCCCAACGCAATCCGCCGTCGGCACAGATGATGGCGTCATAAGACGCCGCATCCAGGACCGCCGGCGTCAGATGTCCGGCTCCGTCCAGATAAGAGGTTAAAATCATTACTTTTTTCATGCGCATGGCCCCCTGCAACATACCTAAAATAACATAGAGTTATTATAGCATTTGTGATAAAATAAAGGCTACTAAGGAAGGAGGTTTTTCCCATGAAAAGACTGGCTGCATGCATTCTGGCCATGCTTCTCTGCCTGTCCCTGACCGCTTGCGGACGGGTGCCCAGTAAAGTAAACCTTCCTATCCAGGAAACCCCATCCAGTCTGGATCCGCAGATTGCCGGAACCAATGACGAACAAAGCATTATTAATAACTGCTTTGAAGGTCTGGTGCGCATGGATGCAGACGGCAATATTCAGCCTGCCGTTGCAACAGACTGGACCATTTCTTCTGATGGACTAACTTATACCTTCAACTTAAGAAATACCTCCCGCTGGAATTACACTGACGCCATGAAAAAGGTCTTTGGTGATGACTTCCAGATTAACACTACCGTAACCGCCAAAGACTTCGTCTTTGCGTTACAGCGGGCCATAGACCCAACCACCAATTCACCGTTTGCGTCTTCCCTTTGGAATCTGGAAAATGCGGAAGATATTTACAACGGCAAAAAAGATAAAAGCACCCTTGGCGTCACGGCAACGGATGACTATACTTTAGTCATCCGTCTGACAAAGCCGGACGCCAACCTGCTTGCCACCTTGGCATCCGCCGTCTGCATGCCGTGCAACCAGACCTTCTTTGAGGCCACTGCCGGTAAGTACGGTATGGAGCCGGGATACACTCTGTGCAACGGACCCTATTACTACAGCTTATATTCTTCCAACTCCGGATACATCCAACTGTCCAAGAATTCAGAATATAAGGGCAGTTACAAAACAAAGGTAGAAACCGTTCGCTTTGTTTTAACAGATGACGCCAATCTGAATACGGCACTGCTGACAGACGAAAGCTTAAATGCAGCTGTACTGACAGATGTCAGTGGGGTATCGGATAAGTATTCCATTACAAAATATCAGAACACCACCAAGGCGTTCCTGTTTAACCTGAGCAGCAAGCTGGTGGGCATTCAGAACCTTCGCCTGGCCTTGGTGTATGCCACGGACAGCACACCACTGACCAACACGCCGGCCACCGGAATTATACCGGATGCCGCTTTAATTACGCCGGGGAATTCGTATCGGAAAGCCACCGGTTCGCAGAGCATTCCGGAGTTTAACCTGGACACGGCCAAATCTTACTACAACCAGGGTATTTCTGATTTTTCCACCACAGACGACACTTACAACATGACCGTCCTTTGCCTGAAGACAGATGAAATTCCGGTAAAGCAGGTCATTCAGAACTGGCAGAAGATTTTCGGTGTTCGTCTGAACATTACTGTTACCACGTATGACACCCCGTATGCGTTGCAAAAGGAAATGGCCAACGGAACGTATGATGTTGCGTACACGCCACTGCAGTGTGACACCATTGCAACCAACACCCTGGCCCGCTTTGTCAGTGGCAGCCCAAACAATGTTATCAACCTGAAGAATGACACGTATGATAACTACATTAAAGAAGCCATGGACGCTGCCTCTGCAGAGGCAATGGCACCGTACCTGCAACGGGCAGAAGCAGCCCTGATTCAAACCGGCTG
>CAVIZK010000001.1:277090-332799 GCA_963647215.1 Paludibacteraceae bacterium
ATAACGAAGTCAGCGGCCTGCTTGGTTTCCGGCCGGGCGTTCTCCACAGCGTAAGCGGTGCCGACAATTTCCAGCATACTGATGTCATTAATCTGATCCCCAAAAGCAATGGCGTCAGAAGGGTCAATGCCCAGGTGGGCACAAAGGCTGCGTACCGCAGCGCCTTTGCAAATGCCGGGCATGGTGCAATCCACCCAGTGCTGCCCGGTGCACATCATATTCAGGCGGCCCTGCCACTTGTCATAAAAATACTCCTGGCAAAACCGGTCAGCATCTTCCGGATGATAAATGGTGACCATGCTGAACTCTTTATTTGGAATGTGCGCCCAATCGCCCGTGGCAGAAAGATTATATCCATATTCTTCCGTAACAAGGTGGAACATAGGCGTGTCTGGGAAGGGACAGAAGGTTTCTGTTGCGGTGTCCAGAATGCTGTCTGTTTCCGGATACCGGGACAAATCCTGCCAGAATTCTGATAGCCACTCGTTTGGAATGGGGTGCAGCAACTGGGTTTCTCCTTGCCCACAGAGCACAGCTCCGTTTTGGGACAGAATCCAGACGCGGTCCAGAACCGGCGTAAAGGTCTTTTCCACGCTGACGGCATGCCGCCCGGTTGCAAGCGCAATGTGGATGCCCTTGTCCGTCAGCTGCCGGAAAACGTCAAAATACTCCGGATTTAATTTGTTCCCGCCCGGCGCAACCAACGTGCCGTCAATGTCTGTTACAACTAGTTTTACCAAACCAAAGTCCTCCTAAATTCCAATGCCATTTGCTTTGTTCACAGGCAATCATAGTCAAAAACCGCCCCGGTTTCAAGCACCTTTTTCTGCGCGGGTTTGTATTGCACAAAATAAAAAGGCTACCCTGTCTTATGACAGGGTAGCCTTTGGTATAGCTATTAAGCAATGGTGCCGGCGTCTTTGGCATAAGCAAATTCAAGGCTGAACTTGATGGCGGCTTCCACGGCGTGGACGTTCAGGGTATCCTGATTGTCTTCGTCAGAGCGATAAAAAGCCGGTGGCGTATCCGGAAGCGTAGTTACAGATACGGTGTTGAAGCCGGCTTTGGTAAAGACTTTGGCTTCGTTTTTGTGGTACTTCGGTTCCTGGTCGGTAACCATAATACCGGCATTGGTAACAGCAAGGTCAACTACTTTGTTCAGCTTTCTGCCTTTGGCCTGCAGGTTCAGGCTGTCCGGATCATAAATGGAATCCAGGCAGAGGAAGGTGGTGTCAGTGGCTTTCAGTTCGTCACGATATTCCTTCATGAACTTCTTGGCACCTTCGTTACCACTGCTTTTGCCGTCTGTCAGAAGAACACAGAACTCCGTGTTTTCCAAGTGTAAATCCATTTCGGACAGGTAACGCATGGCGCCACAAGCAGTGTAGCAGCCAATTAAGTTGTCCGAAACGCCCAGGTTGGAAGAGTTAACTGCAACGGTTTTGGTCAGAATGAACGGCAGGAATGCCAGAACAGCCAGGCCAAACGGCAGATAAATCAGCTTGTTGTCCCAGGTAAAGTGAATGGTTTCTGAGAAAATCAGAAGCTCAACAATGTCAAAGGCAATGTACAGCAGGATGGACAGGAAGGTCAGTGCCTTAATAATCAGCTCCGGCTTTCTGCCCAGCTTGCGTTTGTTAGGCGCATCCAGGTTGGCCTGCAGAATAACCCGCTTGCTGGGGGCATTATTGCTTTTTCTGACTGCAAACAGATTGGCAGTAGCCACGTTCTTACTGGTAAATCCAAATCCGCCAAAGAAGGCAATCAGGGCCAGAACGGAAAATACTAAAGCAGCCAGAATAATGGGTGTGTAGTAATCCAGGAAGTAATAGGCCAGGATGGCAAAAGCAGCGGAGATCAGCATGAAGACCGCATTGATGATGTTGGAGGCCACATAGGTCTGCTTGTCAATGGAAATTGGCTGCAGGTCTATGGTGTCCGTAAATTCGCCCAGGTCAGCCTGTAAGCGGTCCCGGAGCTGTTCTACGCCTGCTCCTCCGCACTGGCGATGCAGGGCATCTTCTTCATCCAGGTACTTCTTGGCGGAACGCACGCTGTAATTGCAGCATTCACGGACTTTGCCGATATAGCGTTCACTGGTTTCATAAGCTTTCATTCTTCAGAACCCTCCTGACGAGCACAGACGCTGCAATTCTTGTTGCGTTCCACAGGAATTTTTTCAAAAGAAGCAGTTTTGGCGTTATAGGTAATAATGTTGCCGGCCAGGGGAACTTCTTCGCCGAAGAGTTCACTCAGCACGGCAGAAGAAACAATTCCGCCGATGACGGAAACAACCGGGCTGCAGGAAGAGAAGTGTTCTTCAGGCGGCTCTGCTGTGCCGTACAGGCAGGCAAGACACGGTGTTTTGCCCGGCTCTACAAAGCAGCAGGCGCCGATAACACCGCCGCATTGGCCGTATGCAAACGGCTTGCCCAGATCTACACAGGCTTCGTTTACAATCATGCGGGCCTGCGCATTGTCTACGGTAAGAACAACCATGTCATACTGGCTGATCAGTTCATACGCGTTGTCTTTGTTGACAGCGGTAGCGTGTGGAATAACGTTGATTTCAGAGTTGAAAGCCCGGAGTTTCTTGGCGGCGGAATTGACCTTTAAAGAGCCGATGTCTTCTTCAAAATGAATGAACTGGCGATTCAGGTTACTCATTTTGACAATTTCATGGTCTGCAATTCCAATGGTGCCGACCCCGGCAGCTGCCAGGTCATAAAGGACGGTAGTGCCGACGCCGCCGGCACCGATAACCAAAACGCTGGCATCTTCCAGAAGGGTCTGACGGTCTTCCCCAATTTCCGGAATTTCAATTTGTCTGAGGTATCTTTCGGAATTCATTGACTTTGCCTCCGTTTGATAATTTCCATGGAATTATACCAACGACGGCCCTTTCTGTAAATGTTAAGAGCAACAAAGTTTCCTTAAAAAATTGTTAGCTTTTTAAGGAGGATTCTTTTCTGCCAGAAATCCTTCTGTCACCACAAAGAAAAAACTACCTGCAGGGTGGGCTTTCCTGCATACCAAAAGAAAAGGACCTGCGCTATGGCAGGTCCTTTTTGTGTAATTGGTGTATCTGTTCATTCAGAAATGCACGCTATGCTTAGTGGTTAACCCAGTCTTTGGCGCGCTCTACGGCTTTCTTCCAACCGGCATACAGTTCTTCTCTGGTTTCAGAGTCCATTTCCGGCTGGTAAACCTTGGATACTTCGCGGTTTTCTGCAATTTCGTCGGTATCCTTCCAGAAGCCAACGGCCAGACCCGCAAGGTAAGCGGCGCCAAGGGCGGTGGTTTCTACAATCTTCGGACGGTTTACTTCGCAGTCAAGCAGGTTTGCCTGGATTTGCATCATGATGTTGGAGACAGAGGCACCGCCGTCAACGCGAACGGATTTAATGTCAATGCCGGAGTCTTCTTTCATGGCACGAAGCAGGTCAACGCACTGATAACAAATGGCTTCCAGTACGGCACGGGCAAAGTGGGCGCGGTTTACGCCGCGGGTCAGGCCGACAATGCAGCCACGGGCATACATGTCCCAGTAGGGGGCACCCAGGCCGGTAAACGCCGGAACCAGGTAAATGCCGTTGGCGTCCGGTACGGATTCTGCCAGTTCGTCACAGCGTGGGGCGCTGTCAATCAGATGGATTTCATCCCGCAGCCACTGGATGACACAGCCGGCGTTAAAGGCGGAGCCTTCCAGGTCATAGGTGATGTCGTCACCAATGGCCCAGGCAATGCCGGAGGTCAGATTATTTTTAGAGTGAACCAGCTTGTTGCCGGTGTTCATTAACAGGAAGTTACCGGTGCCGTAAGTGGACTTAACCATGCCTTCCTTAAAGCAGGCCTGGCCAAACAGAGCCGCCGGCTGGTCACCGATGGAGCCGCAAACCGGACAGCCTTCCAGCGTTTCCAGACCCTGGATGCCCGGGGCCACGTAGCCATAAACCTGGCTGGATGGAACCGGCTTCGGCAAAATGTTCATAGGAATGCCAATGGCGTTGCAAAGGGATTCATCCCAATCCAGTGTTTCCAGATTGAACAGCATGGTACGGGAAGCGTTGGAATAATCTGTTACATGAACAGCGGTTTCCGGATGGGTTGCACCGCCGGTCAGGTTCCAGATTAACCAGGTTTCAACAGTACCGAATAACAGCTTGTCCTGGTCTGCCAGTTCTTTGGCGGCAGGCACGTTGTCCAAAATCCAACGAATCTTGGAAGCAGAGAAATAAGCATCAATCAGAAGACCGGTTTTTTCCTTAACCTCTTCGGTCAGGCCCTGGGCCTTCAGCTCTTCGCAAAAAGCGGCGGTACGGCGGCACTGCCAGACAATGGCGTTGTAAACCGGAAGACCGGTTTCTTTGTTCCAAAGAATGGTGGTTTCCCGCTGGTTGGTAACGCCGACGCCGGCAATTTCTTCTGCCTTTACCTGGCCTTCGCCAAGGATGGTGGAGATGGACTGATATTCAGAGAAGAGAATATCCATTGGGTCATGCTCCACCCAACCGGCATGCGGGTAATGCTGCTCAAATTCTCTTTGCGATTTGGTGATGATTTTTCCGTGCTTGTCGAAAACGATTGCTCTGGAGCTGGTAGTTCCCTGGTCCAAGGCCATAACGTATTTCTTAGCCATTACAGAAAAGCCTCCTTATATTGAATTTTAATAACCGAAACAAAAAGGCGCTGAGCGAAGCTCAGCGCCACTTCAACTATTAGTTTAACTCATTGAGAGACTTTCTGCAAGTTGAAAGACAGTCCAACAAAGGGGCTCTTATTCTCCGTCCGGAGCGTAGAAATCCTTCAGCTTCAGCAGCTGGTTGTATCTGTCAACAGAAGTCTTTTCTGCCTTTTCAAAGAGTTCTTCTGCTCTTTCCGGGAAGGCCTTGGTCAGACGAGAGTACCGGGCTTCATTCATGATGAAGGCTCTGTAATCTTCGGAGATTGGGGCTTTGCAATCCAGGGAGAACGGGTTCTTGCCTTCGGCCTTCAAAGTCGGGTTGAAGCGGAACAGGTTCCAGTAACCGCAGTCAACAGCCTTCTTCATTTCGGCCTGGCAGTTGGTCATACCACCCTTAATGGAGTGCATTTCGCAAGGAGCATAACCGATGATCAGGGACGGGCCCGGATAAGCTTCTGCTTCCTGGATGGCCTTCAGGGTCTGATTCTGGTCAGCACCCATGGCTACCTGGGCAACATAAACGTAACCGTAGCTCATCATCATTTCAGCAAGGCTCTTCTTGGCAATGGTCTTACCGGCTGCTGCAAACTGTGCAACCTGACCGATGTTGGAAGCCTTGGAAGCCTGTCCGCCGGTGTTGGAGTAAACTTCGGTGTCAAATACGAAGACATTGACGTCTGCGCCGGAAGCAAGGACGTGGTCCAGACCGCCGAAGCCGATGTCATAAGCCCAACCGTCACCACCGAAGATCCATACGGACTTCTTGCTGAGGTAATCTTTCTGATCCAGGATAGCCTTGATCTTCGGGCAATCTGCCTTTTCCATTTCAGCTACCATGGCTGCAGTTGCAGCGGTGTTCTTGGAACCGTCATTGGCGGTGTCAAGATAGGTGGCAATGGCAGCCTTCAGAGCGTCAGATGCTTTGTCAGATGCGGCAACTTCCTTGATTTCTTCCATCAGGTGAGCACGGATGGCGTTCTGGCCAAGCAGCATGCCGTAGCCGTGTTCTGCGTTGTCTTCGAACAGGGAGTTGGACCAAGCCGGACCCTTGCCGTTCTTGTCGGTGGTGTATGGAGAAGTTGCAGCAGGGCCGCCCCAAATGGAGGAGCATCCGGTTGCATTGGAGATGTACATTCTGTCACCGAAGAGCTGGGTAACCAGACGGGCGTAGGAGGTTTCAGCACAACCTGCGCAGGAACCGGAGAACTCAAGCAGCGGCTTCTTGTACTGGCTGGAGATAACCGTCATCTTTTCGGTCAGTTCCGGCTTGTCGGAAACCTTTTCTACACAGTAGTCAAATGCGGCCTGCTGTGCATCCTGGGATTCACGGGATACCATCTTCAGTGACTTGGTTGGGCAAACGCCGATGCAGACGCCGCAACCCATGCAGTCCATAGGAGATACAGCCAGAGTGTAGGTGTAGTCAGTCTTAACGATTGGCTTAGGAGCAAACTTGGTAACTTCCGGAGCAGCTGCCTTTTCTTCTGCGTTCAGTGCGAACGGACGAATGGTAGCATGCGGGCAAACGTAAGCACACTTGTTACATTTGGCACAGGTGTCTGCGTTCCATTCCGGAACCATGACGGCAACGCCGCGCTTTTCATAAGCGGAAGCGCCCTGTTCAAAGGCACCGTCTACGTGGTCAGCAAAAGCGCCAACGGTCAGGTTGTAACCGTCCATGTTGCCAACCGGCTTCATGATGGTTTCTACCTGCTTAACCAGCTTGGCAGGACCGGTGAGCTTGCTTTCTACCGGAGTATCAACAGCGTTGGCCCATTCAGCCGGAACGTCAATCTTAACGAAAGCGGAAACGCCGGCGTCAATAGCGTCGTGGTTGCACTTAACAACGTCTTCACCCTTCTTGGAGTAAGAAGCGGTTGCGGCGTCCTTCATGTACTTAACGGCGTCATCAATTGGAAGAACCTTGGCCAGAGCAAAGAATGCTGCCTGCAGGATGGTGTTGGTTCTCTTGCCCATACCAACCTTCATGGCCAGGTCAATGGCGTTAACGGTGTACAGCTGGATGTTGTTCTTGGCAATGTAAGCCTTGGTTTCTGCGTTCAGCTTCTGAGCCAGTTCGGCTTCGTCCCACTGGCAGTTGATCAGGAATACACCGCCCGGCTTAACGTCGTCTACCATGTGCATGCCCTTTTCAATGTAGGACGGGTTGTGGCAGGCAACGAAGTCAGCCTTGTTTACATAGTACGGGGATTTGATTTCCTTGTCACCGAAACGAAGGTGGGAAACCGTAATACCGCCGGTCTTCTTGGAGTCATACTGGAAGTAAGCCTGTACGTACTTGTCAGTGTGGTCACCAATGATCTTGATGGAGTTCTTGTTAGCACCTACGGTACCGTCACCGCCAAGACCCCAGAACTTGCATTCAATGGTACCTTCGGCAGCGGTGTTCGGAGCCGGTTTTTCTTCCAGGGAAAGGTAAGTCAGGTCGTCGGTGATACCGATGGTGAAGTGCGGCTTCGGATCTTCCTTGGCAAGTTCGTCATAAACAGCAAATACGGAGCTTGGAGGAGTGTCCTTGGAGCCAAGGCCGTAACGGCCACCGATTACTTTAATGTCATTCTTGCCCTTGGCATTGAGAGCTGCAACAACGTCAAGGAAGAGCGGTTCGCCAATGGAACCAGGCTCTTTGGTACGGTCCAGAACTGCAATCTTCTTGCAGGTGGCCGGCAGAGCTTCTACAAATTTATCAACAGCAAACGGTCTGTACAGACGAACCTTTACCAGGCCGACCTTCTGGCCGTGTGCGTTGAGGTAGTCAATAACTTCTTCGGTAACGTCATTGATAGAGCCCATGGCAACAATGATGTTTTCGGCGTCTTCTGCACCATAGTAGTTGAAGAGCTTGTAGTTGGTGCCGAGCTTTTCATTGACCTTGTCCATGTACTTTTCAACAATGCCGGGAACAGCATCATAGTACTTGTTGCAGGCTTCTCTGTGCTGGAAGAAGATGTCGTCATTTTCGTGGGAACCACGCATGGTCGGGTGTTCCGGATTCAGTGCATGACGGCGGAATGCTTCAACGGCATCCATGTTGGTCATTTCTTTCAGGTCATCATAGTCCCAGATGGCAATCTTCTGCAGTTCGTGGGAAGTGCGGAAACCATCAAAGAAGTTGATGAACGGAACGCGGCCTTCAATAGCGGCCAGGTGGGCAACAGCAGCCAGATCCATTACTTCCTGCGGGTTGGTTTCTGCCAGCATGGCAAAACCGGTCTGACGGCAGGCGTAAACGTCGGAGTGGTCACCGAAGATGTTCAGAGCATGGGAAGATACGCAGCGGGCAGATACGTGGAATACGCATGGCAGCAGTTCGCCGGCAATCTTGTACATGTTCGGGATCATCAGCAGAAGACCCTGGGATGCCGTGTAGGTGGTGGTCAGAGCACCGGCAGCAAGGGAACCGTGAACGGTACCGGAAGCACCGGCTTCAGACTGCATTTCAGCAACCTTAACGGTAGTGCCGAAAATATTCTTGCGGCCCTGAGCGGACCATTGGTCAACGTAGTCGGCCATTGGGCTGGACGGGGTAATCGGGTAGATACCGGCTACTTCCGTAAACGCATAGGATACGTGTGCGGCAGCAGTATTACCGTCCATGGTTTTTAGTTTTCTAGACATAATACTCCTCCAAGTGAAAAATTCACTGTTATTCGTCCTGCAAGTTGCAACTATTGCAGGACATTCTTCTTGGCATTGGACCGGGCGATGCAGTACAGATCCGGCCGGGAATATATACATTAATACGCGCGCGAGCCCAATTTCCAGTTGAATATGTTAGCACAATGAAAATGGCTTATCAATCTAAAAAGCAAACAGTAAATTTGGCGAGAGCAGTGGCTTTTTTGTAATCTTTACTAAAGCATGATATAATGGGCGCAACATCTTGAAAAACGGAAAGGAGCCATACTTATTATGGACGACCCCGGGGCTGCTAATTATACTTTGCCCATTGTACTTTTAGTACTGATTTTAATTTTAGAAGTGTTTATTTATCTGCTGAAAGCTGCGGTAGCGGAGCTTCCGGATTCGGAAGCGGAGCGCATGAAAAGCGGGGACAAAAAAAGTCTGCGCAAGCTCATGGAAAAGAAAGACGATCTGATTACCGCCACGTCTTTTGGCAGTATTTTATTAGTTGTCTTATTTTCCTTCGTTGCGGCAGAAGGCTTTTTGTCCCCGCTGGAAAAAGCGCTGGAAAGCGCCGGTTTGCCGGCACTTTGGGCAGGACTGCTTAGTCTGGTCATCCTGATTTTAGGTGCGGCGTTCTTAATGATGACCGTGGCCGGCATTGTGCCAAGGCGGATCGGTCAGAAAAAGCCACGGGCGGTTCTGACCGGCCTTGCCGTTCCGGCACGGATCTTTTACGTCCTGAACGTGCCGGCAGTGCGGGTTTCCAGCGCCATTAGTTTTGCGCTGATGAAAATATTCGGACTGACTCGCCTGAAGGAAGAAAACAGTGTAACGGAAGCAGAAATCCTGTCCATGGTAGCAGAGGGCGGAGACAGCGGTGTCATTGAAGATGATCAGGCAGAAATGATTCACAACATCTTTGCGTTTGATGATGTCTTCGTGTCGGAACTGATGACCCATCGCACAGACGTGGTGGCTATAGACGCGGATGCCCCCGTTACGGAACTGCGGGACCTGGCCATTGAAGAGGGCTATTCCCGAATTCCGGTTTACCAGGGAGACATAGATAACATTGTTGGTGTAGTGCACGTCAAAGACCTGCTGGATTACATTGACAAGACGGTCCCGAAGTCCCGCAAAGTATCTGACTTTATGCGCAGCCCGGTCTTTGTGCCGGAAACCATGCGCTGTGACCGCCTGTTTAAATCCATGACGGAAAAGCATATTCAACTGGCCGTTGCCGTAGACGAATACGGCGGCACAGCGGGAATTATTACGCTGGAAGACCTGATTGAGTCCATTCTGGGCAACATCCAGGACGAATATGATGAAGAGGAAGAGGATATCCGTTCCATCGGGGAAGATTCCTTCCGTCTGGAAGGCACGGCGGACCTGGATGATGTTGCCGAAGAATTGGACGTGGCCTTCCCGGAAGGAGACTATGACACCATTGGCGGTTTCCTGATAGACCGGCTGGGCTTCATCCCCGAAGACGGTTCCACCGTCAGCGTGGATTTCGCCGGCTTCCGCTTTACCTGTACGCAGATTGAAGACCGCCGGATCGGCACGGTTTTAGCCGCCCGTCTTCCTGCAGAAGAGGCGGCAGCTGACCCCGCTGAAGCGGCTACGGAAGAACCTGTCCGTTCAAAAGAAAACAACTGAATTCCATAGGAGCGGTGAACCCTGTTATTTTGTACTGATTCATAGGGAAAACCGCTCCCTTTTTTGGCGGAAATAAGGCTTGCAAAAAAGCACATTTCTTCCTATAATACTTGCGATTGACAAGAAATTGTCAAAACCAAAAGCTTTTTTGAACTATATGGAGGTTTCACCATGGTAAAAGTTGCAATTAATGGATTCGGCCGCATCGGTCGTCTTGCCTTCCGTCAGATGTTTAACGCAGACGGATACGAAGTAGTAGCAATCAACGATCTGACTAAGCCGAGCATGCTTGCTCATCTTCTGAAGTATGACTCTGCACAGGGCCGTTATGCTCTTTGTGACAAAGTTACTTCCGATGACGAAGCCGGCACAATTACTGTTGACGGTAAGACCATCACCATCTATAAGGAAGCAAATGCTGCTGACCTTCCTTGGGGCGAACTGGGTGTAGACGTTGTTCTGGAATGCACCGGTTTCTACTGCTCCAAAGATAAGGCACAGGCTCACCTTGACGCTGGCGCCAAGAAGGTTGTTATTTCTGCTCCGGCAGGCAAAGACCTTCCGACCGTTGTTTACAGCGTAAACGAAAACGTACTGACCAAGGAAGACAAGATCATTTCTGCTGCTTCCTGCACCACCAACTGCCTTGCTCCTATGGCTAAGACCCTGAATGACTATGCTCCAATCCAGAGCGGTATCATGACCACTGTTCACGCTTTCACCGGTGACCAGATGGTTCTGGACGGCCCGCACAGAAAGGGTGACCTTCGTCGTGCCCGTGCCGCTGCTGTTAACATTGTTCCGAACTCCACCGGTGCTGCAAAAGCAATCGGCCTTGTAATTCCGGAACTGGACGGCAAACTGATCGGTTCTGCACAGCGTGTTCCTGTTCCGACAGGTTCTACCACCATCCTGGTTGCTGTTGTTAAGGGCAAGGACATCACTAAGGAAGGCATCAACGCTGCCATGAAGGCTGCTTCTTCCGCTTCCTTCGGTTACACCGAAGAACCGCTGGTATCCTCTGATATCATCGGCATCACCTATGGTTCTCTGTTCGATGCAACCCAGACCATGGTTACCAAGATTGATGACGACACCTATCAGGTACAGGTTGTTGCATGGTATGACAACGAAAACTCCTATACCTCCCAGATGGTTCGTACCATCAAATACTTTGCAGAACTTGGCTAAGTTTAGCTGATTGCAAATCCTGCAAAACAGAAAATCAGGGCCCGCTCCAAACGGAGCGGGCCCTTTTTCTGTTTTTTTTACCATCTGTTTTCTACGTATTCGCAGAAGGCATACATATCTTTAATTTCTAACTTGGTGCCGTCATCTAAGGTGACTGTGCCGTTCCACAGACCGTGTACCTGATGGGAATTCATGCGAAGTACCAGAGCGTTGGTATCCGCATGATGATCATAAAACGGTGTCATGGTCATGTCAAAGCGGCCGTCCTTGGAAACGAACTTCCACGGTTCCATGTACTTGTCCGGCTTCGGGAAGGTTTCCACGTCAATGGCGTCAAATTTGTGGGTTTTGCCGTCATAGAAAATGGCGGTTTCCGTGGCATTGCTTTCGTTGCCAATGCCCCAGGTAATTTCAAAACCAAAGGTGTGCTTCTTGCCGTCAGCATCCGTCAGGTAAGTGGAGCCACTGCCCCAATACCAAACCAGCTTGTACGGGGTGCATACACGGCCCCAGTCCAGAGAGCAGAACGTGTCTTCCTTTGTGAAGGTGAATTCTTTGTCCTTGGACTTGATATAACCGGCGCACGGCATACATACGGCCTTGGTGGTCATGAAGTAACGGTCTTCATAACCGTCAAAGGGAAGAATGGTGGTCAGATTCTGATGGTCATCATACATGTCCATCTGGAAGGAAGCTTCCACCTTCTTGTCCTTGTAGGTCAGGGTACGGGACTTGGCTTCTGTCTTGAATTCAAATTCTGCAGACCCAATCTTGTATCCGACTACGTTTGGCACGTCTCCTTTGGGTGGCAACGGATATTTATCCTTGCCGCCAAGGAAGAAATGCATGGAGTTGATCAGCGTACCTCCGTTTTGAATGTCTACTACTGCAGCGGCAACATAACCGCCCAGAGAGATGTTGGCAAAGCTGATCTGAACCATCAGCTTGCCATTGGAGATCTGATAGAAATCCCATTCTTTCCGGCGCATCTGGTGTCTGACCCGGTTCCGGTCATAGTCAAACACATTGTGCTTGGCGTATCCTGCACAAAGAAGCTTGCCGTTTTCGTCCAACATGGTAGTTGGTTCGGTGTATTCTTTCTGCGCGGAGGTCCAAGTGCCGTCCATCCAGCTGGAATAAGTTCTATCCATAGAATTACCCCTTTCTGTATTCAATTTTTATGTTTCGCTTTTTCGGCGATTTGGTTCTTTTTTCAGGCGATGCAGCGCTTTATTTTTCGCCGGCTTCAATGTCGGACATCATGTGGCACTTCTTATACTTCTTGCCACTGCCGCACCAGCAGGGATCATTCGGACCCGGCTTCTTGTCTTTAACAACCGGTTTGTTGGCGCCACCGCGTGCGGCCTGGTCAAGGTCGTCTTTGGCGGAGGAGGTTCCGGTTACGGTTGCCTGGGCTTTCCGCTGGATTGGAGTCTGCTTTCTGACTTTTACGGTCAGGAGATCCTTAACGGTATTTTCCCGGATCAGGGCGGTCATTTCATTGAAGATGTCAGAGCTTTCATATTTGAAGGCAACAACTGGATCCTGCTGTGCATAGGACCGCAGGCCAATGCCGCGCTTCAGTTCTTCCATGGCGTCAATGTGTTCCATCCAGAGGGCATCTACATGGTGGAGCAGAAGCATCCGTTCCAGACTTCTGGTAATTTCCGGTGTAAATTCTTCTTCACGGGCGTTGTATTTGTCATGGCCCTTCTTCTTCAGGTATTCCCGGATTTCTTCACGGGACATCTTTTCCTGCAGGTCTTCCGGTTCGGTAATCCAGCCAAGGAACTTGTCCCGGAGGGCGTTGATTTCCCACTTGTCCCATCCGTCATCCGAAGCGCAGAAGTTGTCTACGGCAAGGTCAATGGTTTCGTCCATCATGGAAAGAATGGAATCCTTCAGGTCGGCTTCGTCCAGAACCTGGTCACGCTGCTTGTAAATCAGTTCACGCTGCTGGTTCATAACGTCGTCATACTTCAGGACGTTCTTACGGGTGGCATAGTGCTGACCTTCTACCTTCTTTTGCGCGTTGGCAATGGTCTTGGTTAAGGTACGAAGTTCAATGGGAAGGTTTTCGTCAATCTTCAGGTTATCCATCAGACGGCTCATTCTTTCGCCGCCGAAGAGACGGATCAGGTCATCTTCCATGGAAAGGAAGAAGCGGGATTCACCCGGGTCTCCCTGACGACCGGAACGGCCACGCAGCTGGTTGTCAATACGACGGGATTCGTGACGTTCGGTGCCAAGGATAAACAGACCGCCGGCTTCTCTTACCTTTTCGGCTTCCGGAGCAATCTGCTCTTTGAATTTTTCAATCAGCTCGGCATATTGCTTCCGGGCTTTGATAACATCTTTGTTTTCGGTTTCGGCATAACCCATGGCTTCTGCCACAATTTCCGGAGCAAAGAATTTACGCAGCTGTGCTTTGGCTAGGAATTCCGGGTTACCACCCAGCATGATGTCGGTACCACGACCGGCCATGTTGGTGGCAATGGTAATGGCACCAAGCTTACCGGCCTGGGCAATGATTTCAGCTTCGCGTTCGTTGTTCTTTGCGTTCAGCACTTCGTGCTTTAAGCCCTTCTGCTTTAACAGACGGCTCATGATTTCGGACTTTTCAATGGAAACGGTACCAACCAGAACCGGCTGTCCTTTTTCATGGCAGGCAATGATCTGATCCATGGCAGCGTAGAACTTAGCCTTCTGGGTCTTGTAAACTACGTCTTCGTGGTCTACACGGATCATGGGCTTGTTGGTTGGAACTTCAACTGGGAACAGGTTGTAAATTTCAGAGAATTCGTCTGCTTCGGTCATGGCAGTACCGGTCATACCGGCCAGCTTGGTGTACAGACGGAAGTAATTCTGGAAGGTAATGGAAGCCAGGGTCTTGGATTCCCGTTTTACCTGTACTTTTTCTTTGGCTTCAATGGCCTGATGCAGACCTTCGTTGTAACGTCTGCCGTTCATGATGCGGCCGGTGAATTCGTCTACAATTAAAACTTCGCCGTCTTTGACAACGTAGTCAATGTCCCGGTGCATAATGCCGTGGGCTTTCAGGGCCTGGTTGATGTGGTGGAAGAGCGTGGTGTTTTCTGCGTCTGTCAGGTTTTCTACACCAAAGAACTCTTCGGCCTTTTTCACACCGGACTGAGCCAGTGTTGCGGTCTTGGCCTTTTCGTCCACAATGTAGTCACCGTCACCAAGGTCTTCGTATTCTTCCTTGGATTCGGCTTCCTTAACCTTGGTCATGGTCAGGGTGCTGACAAAAGCGTCTGCCATGGCATACAGTTCAGTGGATTCGGTACCCATACCGGAAATAATCAGCGGGGTTCTGGCTTCGTCAATCAGGATGGAGTCAACTTCGTCCACGATGGCATAGTTGTGGCCACGCTGTACTTTATCTTTCTTATACTGCACCATGTTGTCACGCAGGTAGTCAAACCCGAATTCGTTGTTGGTGCCGTAGGTGATGTCTGCTGCATAGGCTTCCCGACGGGCATCCGTGGAAAGGCCATTGACGATCAGGCCGACGGAAAGGCCAAGGAAGCGGTATACCTTGCCCATCCATTCGGAGTCACGCCGGGCGAGGTAGTCATTTACGGTAACAATGTGAACGCCGTTTTCAGACAGGGCGTTCAGATATGCCGGCAGGGTGGCAACCAGGGTCTTACCTTCACCGGTTTTCATTTCGGCAATGCCGCCGTTGTGTAATACAATGCCGCCCAGGATCTGCACGGGGTACGGCTTTAAGCCGATAACACGCCAGTCTGCTTCACGGCAGGCAGCAAAAGCGTCCGGCAGAATGTCATCCAGCGTTTCTCCGTTGGCAAGACGTTCTTTTAGGGCCGGGGTAACGGCGCGTAATTCGTCATCTGACATGGCGGCATAGGTGTCCTCCAAAGCCAGAACGGCGTCTTTAATCGGGGTCATCTTCCGAATTTCTTTTGCGGAATAATCAAAAAGGTTTTTAAAAACTCCCATTGGGTGTGGTCTCCTTTTAGTTGGTTTGGCCTTGCCCGATAGGGGTAGCGGGAAGACCTCTACATATACTCCAACATTATAGCATAAGAGTACGTTAAAATCCTAGATGAAATATTGATTTCACGCCGCCTATTCGATATAATGTTTACACGATAAAAGCGGAGTGCGCTTTTGTTTGGTCATATGGCGTGTGGGTCCTGTGCGGCGAAGCGCCGTGAATCATGTCAGGCGGGGAACCGAGCAGCATTAAGCGGATTGCCTCGAGCGCCACAGTCCGCCTGCATGCCATATGATCAAGGAAAAGCAGCTTCGCTATTTTTATCATTTTAAGTCGGAAAAGGAGGCGCGGAAATGTACCAGGCACTGTATCGCAAATGGAGACCCAAGGTCTTTGCAGATGTAGTGGGACAGTCCCATATTACGGAAACCCTCATGAATGAAATCATGACCGGACGGCATTCCCACGCTTACCTGTTTACCGGGTCCCGGGGCACGGGCAAGACCACCTGTGCAAAAATTTTTGCAAAGGCGGTCAACTGCCAGCACCCCGTCAACGGGGACCCGTGCAACCAATGTGACATCTGCCGCGGCATAGATGACGGCAGTATTTTGGATGTAGTGGAAATTGACGCCGCCTCCAACAACAGCGTGGACAATATCCGGGACATCCGGGACGAAGCCAAGTTTACGCCGGTTAACGGGCGGTACCGCGTGTACATCATTGACGAAGTTCATATGCTGTCCCCCAGCGCATTTAATGCTTTGCTGAAAACGCTGGAAGAGCCGCCGGAGCACGTGAAGTTTGTCCTGGCCACCACGGAGGTGCAAAAGCTGCCGGCCACCATTTTATCCCGGTGCCAGCGCTTTGACTTTAAGCGCATCCGGCCGGAAGACATTGCCGGACGGATTACCTACGTGGCGCAGCAGGAAAACCTGAACTTAACTGCGGAGGCGGCCAACCTGATTGCCCGGCTGGCAGACGGCGCCCTGCGGGACGCACTGTCCATTCTGGACCAGTGCATCAGTCACGGCAGGGACATAGACGAAGCCGTGGTCAATGAGGTTGTCGGACTGGCCGGCAAGGACCACCTGTTTGCGCTGGCAGACAGCATCCTGCAGCATGACAGCGCTGCAGCCCTGAATCAGATCAACCTGTTGTACAGCGGGTCCTGCGAAATGGACCGCCTGTGCAATGAATTAATAAACCATTTCCGCAACCTGATGATTGCCAAGGCGGTTAAGGACCCGCATGGTCTGATTATCTGCTCTGATCAGGAGCTGCAGGAATACCGGTCCATGGCGGCCGGATGCTCCATGGGGCAGATTCTGCAGGCGCTGGATGTGCTTGGGGAAACCATGAACAACCTGCGCAAAGGCTTGAACCGCCGTGTAGAAGTGGAAATGGCCATGATTCGCCTTTGCGGGGATCTTGGCACCGCCGCATCGGTGGCAACAGCAAGCGTGCCGCATGCTGTTGCACCACAAGCAACGGTTGCCCGGCCAAATGGCGCAGCGCCAGCCAGAACGGCCCCTGCAGTCCGGCCTGAACCAGTGCAGCACAGTGTACCTCCAGTAGCGCCCACTTCGGCAGCACCAACCGTACCGGAGTCATTACCTTTTGACCTAGACGAACCGGAAGAGGAACAGCCGGACAATACGCCACTGGAAGGACAAACCGCTCTTTACACAGAAGCATTGCCCGTTCCGGAAGAGGCACCACCGGAGTATGCAGGCCCCGCAGCAGAATATGCGCCGCCCGTGCCGGAATACGCACCGCCGGTTCCGGAAGAGCCGCCAATGCAGCCTATTCCGGATGCACCGTACGTTTCCTTGCAGGAGGAATTGCCGGATGGCCCGGTTCCAACTGATGTTTGGAATGCAATAGTTCAGGAGTTTGTTACACAAGATGAATTTATGAGAGGGACCTTAGATTCCGCCAAAGCCTATAAGCGTGGGGAAGCCTTACTGATTGACTCGGATCATGTTATGGTGAAAAGATTCCTTCCACAGGAAGATTATCGCCGAAATTTCATGGCTGCAACCTACACGGTTATGGGACAGTATTTAACGCCCATTATTAGTACCCCGGAAGAGTTGGCGTCTTTAAACAGCGCAACAGCTGCACCAGCAGCATCTGCACCAACAACACCTGTGCCAACGGCTTCTGTACCAGAGTCTCCTGTGGAAACAGCAGAACATGCCGCAAAGAAAGTGCCTGTGGAAAAAGCTACAGAGCCAATGGAGACCGCTACTGAAACAGAACCAGTGGCAGCAGCAGAGAAACCAACTCGCCAGGAAGAGGCAACACCAGCTACACAGGCAACACAAACAGACGAACCGGAGGATCCGCTCCTTCCGTTTATAGACAAACTGACCGCGTTGGGCGTAGACCTGACCATAGAGGAGTAAAACAATGAAAGCGAATGTTCCAAAGACCGGCATCGGTGCCAACCAGGCCGGCATGATGAAACAAATCCAGAAGATGCAGGAAGACATGGAAGCCAAGCAGAAGGAAGTACAGGAAGCAGAATTTTCCGCTTCTGCCGGTGGCGGAGCGGTATCCGTTTCCGTAAAAGGCACCCATGAAGTCAGCTCCATTCACATTCAGCCGGATGTAGTAGATCCGGAAGATGTGGAAATGCTGGAAGACCTGCTGACGGCTGCTCTGAATGAAGCCAACCGCAAAGCCGCTGATGCCATGGAGAATGCCATGGGTTCTGTAACCGGAGGCATGAGCATTCCGGGTATGCCGGGTCTCTTTTAACCCAAATCCCAGTTTTGGAGGACCACCATGAGTGTTGATGTTGCCGCGCTTTCCCAACTGATAGAACAGTTTGAACGCATTCCGGGCATCGGGCATAAAAGTGCACAACGAATGGCGTTTTATGTGCTGAATCTGCCGGAAGCAGATGCTGAAAAATTTGCGGATTCCATTCTGAATGCACGCAAAAAAATTCATCAGTGCGCCATCTGCTGCAACCTGACAGAGGACGAGCTTTGCTCCATTTGCAAAAATGAAGCCAGGGACAAGTCCATTGTCTGTGTAGTGGAAGACCCACGGGATGTCATGGCCATTGAACGCACCCACGAATATGGTGGTACCTATCATGTTTTGCATGGAGCAATCTCGCCGATGTCCGGTGTGGGCCCCGACCAGCTGACCATTAAGCAGCTACTGGCCCGGCTGGACGGCGTCAACGAAGTCATTATGGCAACCAACCCAACGGTGGAAGGGGAAGCCACAGCCATGTATCTTTCCCGTCTGCTGAAGCCCATGGGCATCCGGACCACCCGCCTGGCTTATGGTGTGCCCGTCGGGGCCGACCTGGAGTATGCGGATGAAGTTACTTTGTCCAGAGCCATGGAAGGCCGCCGGGAAATTTAAGCATTTCACCCCGGCAGTATTTAAAGGAAAGGAGGGCTCTTACCGTGCCACAGCAAAATGAATTGCAAACCGTATCGCGGAATAAAAAGGCCTATCATGACTACTTTGTCATTGACAGTTATGAAGCCGGCATAGAGCTCTTCGGAACCGAAGTCAAGTCCGTTCGCCAGGGAAAAATCAACCTGAAAGACGCCTGGTGCACCATAGATGACGGTGAATTATTCGTCAACGGCATGCACATCAGTCCGTATGAATTCGGGAATATCTTTAACCGGGATCCTCTGCGGAAACGCCGATTGCTGATGCACAAGCGGGAAATAAATCGCCTGTTTGGAGAAATTAAGCAGCAGGGGTATACTTTAGTTCCGCTTTCCGCTTACTTTAAAAAAGGCAAGCTGAAAATCCAGGTTGGTCTTTGCAAAGGCAAAAAGAATTATGACAAGCGGGAAAGCATTGCCAGAAAAGACGCACAACGGGAAGCCGAGCGGGCTCTCCGGGACCGTCAAAGATAACACCACCGAACCAATAAGGGGATGAAAGGATTTCGACGGGGACGGTGAACCACGATAAGCGGGTAGAGGCGCAAGACCGCTTTAAAACTTGCAAACTTTTTCAAAATAAACGACAACGATAATTTTGAACTCCAGGCTGCGTAAGTAAGCCTGCATCCTGCCCGGGAGGACTGCGGCCCGGTGTCAGGGTGTCATCTTAGCAGTGCACGTGCACAGAGTACTTGCTTCGGCTCTGTCATGAAAAAGGGAGCTACCGACTGTATCAGCCTGTTGGCCGGCGGGTACACGGGGGAATCTTAGTAGACTGAATACACCCGTAGAAAGTTGTGTGGATCTGTTTTCGGACGTGGGTTCGACTCCCACCATCTCCACCACTATAAAAGGCACCTATCAGCGGCAGGTACGCAGATAGGTGCCCCTTTTTTGCAAAGGAATCTTGCAAATCGCATGCACATTGCAAGCAAAAGTGGTATGCTATATCCATAAGGAGGCGATAATTATGGCAAAAACGTCTAATGTGTTCGCACGGGTAGAACCTGAAATTAAAGAGCAGGCAGAAGAGGTACTGGATCAACTGGGTATTCCTATGTCTAATGCTGTCAGTATGTTCCTGCGTCAAATCGTTTTACAGCGCGGCATTCCTTTTGAAATGAAGTTACCGGAACGCAAACCACAGGCTTTTGGGTCTTTGACAAAAGAGCAACGGGATGCGGAGCTTGCAAAAGGAATGGCGGATGTCCGAGAGGGTCGTACCTATTCAGCACAGAGTGTAATGGATGAACTAAGCAGAGATTATGGCGTATGAATTGGAAAATAGAATTTACTGCTCAAGCAAGGAATGACCTTCGGGATATTCTGGATTATATTTCCTTTGAATTACAGGAACCGCAGATTGCCGTTAAACTGGTGCAACAAATTACCAAAGAAATCCTTTCTTTAGACCAAATGCCTATGCGGCACCAACTTTATGACGAGGAACCGTGGCGAAGTCAGGGGTTACGTTATTTCCCTGTCAAAAACTATCTGGTTTTCTATTATCCGGATGAATCCAAAAACACTGTTTATACAGTTCGTGTAATTTACGGCGGACGGGATATTAGTCATCAGCTGAATGAAAGTGAAACCAAATAAATTGAAAAGAAAACAGCAAAAGCACCTGTCTGCAGATAGGTGCTTTCCTTTTCGGCAAAACAACCGAAAGCGCGGGAAAAACTTTGGCCTTTTTACGGTAGTTTCTGTTTTGGAAAAAAGTGGCGGATACGCTATAGTAAAGATGGGGGATGCCCCGCTTCAAAAAACCAAATTTTAACAGAAAGGACGATGAAAATGGACAAGACCAATAAGTATGCAGGAACACAGACAGAGAAAAATCTTTGGAAAGCCTTTGCCGGTGAATCCCAGGCCAGAAACAAGTACACCTATTTTGCCTCAGTTGCCAAAAAGCAGGGCTATGAGCAAATTGCCGCACTCTTTTTGAAAACGGCAGACAATGAAAAAGAACATGCCAAGCTGTGGTTTAAGGAACTGGAAGGAATTGGAGACACAGCAGCCAACCTGCTTGCAGCAGCCGAAGGCGAAAACTACGAATGGACCGACATGTATGACGGCTTTGCCAGGACGGCAGAAGAAGAAGGCTTTGCCGAACTGGCGGCAAGATTCCGGCTGGTGGCAGCCGTGGAACGGCATCATGAAGAACGCTATCGGGCCTTGCTCCATAATGTGGAAATGGCCGAAGTGTTTGCCAAAAGTGATGTTAAAGTTTGGGAATGCCGCAACTGCGGACACATTGTAGTAGGCACAGAGGCACCTGAAATCTGCCCGACCTGCCTGCACCCGCAAAGCTACTTTGAAGTACATGCAGAAAATTATTAACGGAGAGGGAGGCGTTATCATGGCACAAAAATTCTATGTTTGCGAACATTGCGGAAATGTCATTACCTTTCTTGAAAACCGCGGCGTACCGGTTATTTGCTGCGGACAGGAAATGACCGAACTGATTCCGGGCAAGATGGATGCTGCCGTGGAAAAACACGTCCCGGTTTACACAGTGGCAGACGGCGTGGTTTCTGTTTCCGTCGGCGAGGTAGCCCATCCCATGATTCCGGAACACTACATTGAATGGATCTGGCTACAAAGCAAAGAGGGAGCGCAACTAAAGAAGCTACATCCGGGAGATCCTCCGGAAGCACGCTTCCTTATTGGCTCCGAAGACCAGGTGGAATCCGTACTGGCCTATTGTAATTTACATGGGCTTTGGGAAGGATAAGCACACCAGTTGTAAACTAAGCAAAAAGGCCGGTGACTGCAGTGCAGTCACCGGCTTAATTTTGTAGAGCCGCTATTTTATAAAACCATGAGCACAGTGCCAAGGGTAATCAGCACTGACCCGATGGCGGTTTTAACCGTGAACTCTTCATGTAGGAAAGTAAAGGCTAAAATCAGGGTCAGCACAACACTCATTTTGTCAATGGGGACAACTTTGGAAACGTCTCCCAATTGAATGGCCCGGTAATAACAGATCCAGGAAGCACCGGTGGCCAGGCCGGACAGAATCAGAAAAATCCAGTTTTTTTTGTCTATGGTGGTAATGCCGCTTTGTGCATGGGTTAAAAAAACAATCAGCCAGGACATGCCGACAACCACAACGGTCCGGATGGCGGTGGCCAGGTTACTGTCTACGCCCTCTATGCCGATTTTGGCTAAAATGGACGTCAGGGCAGCAAAAACGGCAGATAGGATGGCAAATACAATCCACATAAAATCCCTTCTTTCTTGTCCTTTTATTATAGCCCAAAAGTGGTACCACGAAAATGGTATTTCCTTTATAATAGGAGTAACAACGAAACGGAGGAATTGATATGTCGGCAACCGTAGAAATCCTGTGCATTGTCATTATTCTTTTATTGCTGGCGCTGATTGCGGTGGTGCTGTTTAAAAAACCACAGATGGACACCACACAGCTGGACAAAATTGAAGAAATCAGCCAGCAGTCCAAAGGGCAGCTCAGCGGCCTGAATCAGAGTATGGCAGACCTGACCAACAGGAATTACGAACAGCAGATTCAACTGATGAAAGAACTGAATGCCAGTAATGAAAAGCAAAATCAGGTTATTACCACATCCATTCACAACCTGCAGGAAAGCAATGAAAAGAAACTGGATCAGATGCGGAATGCGGTAGACGCTAACTCGCAGAAACAATCGGAAACGGTTTCCAAAGCCATTACGTCCATGCAGGAAAGCAATGAAAAGAAATTGGAGCAGATGCGGCTGACGGTAGACGAAAAGCTGACGGAAACCCTGAACAAGCGCATTAATGCGTCCTTTGAACAGGTTTCCACCCAGCTGGAAAACGTGCACAAGTCCTTAGGGGAAATGAAGGAATTGTCGGCGGGCGTTACGGATAACGTTAAAGGCCTGAATCGCGTGCTGACCAACGTTAAATCCCGCGGAACCTGGGCGGAGGTGCAGCTTGGCAACATTTTAGACCAGACCATTCCGTCAGGCATGTATGAAACCAATGTCAAAACCAATCCGAAGTACAATGGGCAGGTGGAATTTGCCGTTAAAATTCCCAATTCCGGTACAGACGAAACCACGTGGCTGCCCATTGACTCCAAGTTCCCAATGGAAGACTATGCCCGTTTGGCAGAAGCTTCTGAAAAAGGAGACTTGCCGGCACTGGAAGCTGCCAAGAAGGCATTGGAGGTTCGCCTGAAAGGGGAAGCCAAAGCCATTCAGAATTACATTGCCCCACCGGAAACAACGCCGTTTGCCATTATGTATTTGGCAACGGAAGGCTTATATGCGGAAGCCATGGGCAATTACGGCCTGTGTGAACAGCTGCAGCAGCAAAACATCATGATTGCCGGGCCAAGCACTATTACGGCGCTGCTGAACTCTCTGGCCATGGGCTTCCGTTCCATTGCCATCAACCAGAAGGCCGACGAAGTCTATAAGGTGCTGGGCGCGGCCAAGGTACAGTATGCTAAATTTGGAGACCTTCTGGCTAAAGCCAAGAAAAAAGTAGACGAAGCCGGTAAAGTGCTGGACGAAGCAGACCACAGAAATGAAATTATCCAGAAGAAGCTGAAAAATGTGGAAACACTGACGGAGTCAGATGCCACTATTTTGCTGGATTCCGGGGACTCAGACATGGAGATTACACTGTAATTTTTATGGCATGAACACGCAACCAAGAAGACAATAAATTATAAAAAAGGCGGACATGGCACAATAATTTTGTTATAATCAAGATGAAAATTGACTACTGTCAAAATTTTTCACACAGTAGTCTGTGAACGGAGGAAGAAATGATTTCACAAATTTTAGCGCTGGTCATCTTCCTGGTGATGTTTATCCTGATTATTATGGATAAATTTGAACGTCACTGGGTAACACTGGCTTGTGGCGCAGCAACGTCCATCTTTGTATTTGGCTTTTCCATGCGCAGCATGGACGCCTTTTTGGAAACCCTAAACGTCCGGAACATTTTTACGTTGGGTTTCTGGTATGACAAATCCGGTGCGGCAGAAAGCACCAGTGGCATTAACTGGGCCACAATTTTATTTTTGGCCGGCATGATGATTATGGTAGAAGGTATGGCAAAGGCCGGCTTCTTCCGCTGGTTGTGCTTAACCATTGCCAAAGCGGTTCATTACAAAGTCATTCCCATTTTCATTACCTTCATGATTATGTCCTTTATCCTGGCCATGTTCATTGACAGTATTACGGTTATTCTGTTCCTGGCAGCGGTTACGGTAGAACTGGCACAGCTGCTGAAGTTTAACCCCATTCCCATGATTCTGACAGAAATTTTCTGTGCTAACCTTGGCGGTTCGGCCACCATGTGCGGGGACCCGCCAAACATCATCATCGGAACATCCCTGAAGTATTCCTTTACCGCATTCTTAACCAACACCGGCTTAATAGCAGGTATCTCCCTGATTGTGGTACTGCTGTATTTTTATCTGTGCTACAGAAAACAGTATGCAACGGTAGAAGGTGTAGATCAGGAAACCATTGCAGGCCTTGCTCCGCATACGGCCATTACCAATAAAAAAGCATTCATCATCAGCTGTATTATTTTCCTGGTAGCAGTTGTTTTACTGATTACCCACGCACAAACCGGATTAACCGTAGCCTTCATTGGTGTGGTAATTGGCCTAATTACCCTGGCTGTTTCCGGAAAGGGCGCTAAGGACGTTTTAAAGGGTGTGGATTACAAAACCCTGCTGTTCTTTGTTGGCCTGTTTATGGTTGTCGGCGGTCTGGAACAGACCGGCGTACTGGAAGTAGTAGCACAGTTCATTGAAAAAGTCAGCGGCGGTAACATGATGCTGATGATTGCCATCATCATCTGGGTATCTGCCATTGCCAGTGCCTTTGTAGACAACATTCCGTTTGCAGCAACCATGATTCCGGTTATTAAAACCCTGGCAGCCACCACCGGCGCAGATCTGTCTGTTCTGGCCTGGACGCTGGCAATGGGTACCGACATCGGTGGTAGCGCAACTCCAATCGGCGCCTCTGCCAACGTAGTAGGTACCTCTATTGCTTCCAGAGAAGGCTATCCCATCAGCTGGAAACAATTTTGTAAGGCGTCGGTACCGGCAGTTATTATTGTTATTTTAATTTCCATGGGCTGTATTTATCTTCGTTATTTATAAGATGAGGTAACTATATGAAAGAACAACTCATTATTGCATTAGGTCGTGAACACGGCAGCGCCGGCCGCATAATTGCGGAAAAGCTGGCAGAACAATACCAGATTGCTCTTTATGATTCTAATCTGTTGAAAGACATTGCAGATCAAAAGAACGTCAGTGCTTCCAATCTGCAAAAATATGATGAACACCCACGGCATAAGCTGTTTACCCGCACGGTACGGGGACACAGTAGCTCGCCGGAGGAAAACATTGCCAAACTGCAGTTTGATTTTCTGAAGCAGAAGGCGGACGCCGGCGAATCCTTCGTTATTGTAGGCCGCTGCGCCGAATATGTGCTGAAGGACAACCCCAACATGGTCAGTGTTTTTGTCCTTGGGGATTCCTCCACCAAAATTGCGCACCTGATGGAGCGTTATCAGCTGTCTGAAAAAGAGGCTAAGGCCAAAATGGAGCAGTGTGACAAGCGGCGTAAGGCGTATCACAACCATTATTGCCCGGGCAAATGGGGAGACTCCCGTAGCTATGAGCTTTGCATCAACAGCAGCAAAATCGGCCTGGACGAAACGGTTCGCGTTATCAGCGAATACGTGAACAGCCGGCAGAAATAAAGTATAAAAAATAAGAAAGCCCCGCGTGGTGGCCTTGCCGAATAGCAGGCTATTACGTGGGGTAATTTTTTTGCCCGGTAAAATGCTGAATCGCACGGGCATTGTATGATAAAATGGAAATGACTTAGAAATGAGGTGCGTTATGGAAAAACAGGAATATCAAAAATTGGTGAAAGCCATTGGCAGCAAAGAGCTGACGGATGCGGAACGGGAAAAGGCAGACGGCAGTTTCCTGGCATTGCCCAGTGGAAAGACTCACTATGTGTTGGAGGGGGCCGGAGAGCCCTGCATGCTGGTACCGGGTTACGCCACGCCATATTATTTGTATGACAAAGTGGCAGAGACCCTGGTGCAAAACGGATATCAGGTGCTGCGGTATGACCTGATGGGTCGTGGCCTGTCGGAGCGGGTAAAGACGGATTACACGCCGGAATTTTTTGCCACACAGCTGCAGGAAATTACGGAAGCCGTGTTGGGAGACCAGCCGTTTTATCTGTTCGGCACGTCTATGGGTGGCTCCATTACATCTACGTTTGCCGCCCTGCATCCGGACAGGGTAAAGAAACTGATTCTGCTGGCGCCGGCCGGCATGGACTCCTTCCAGCCGCCGTTTTACATGAAGTTAGCAGACACGCCTCTCCTTGGCGATTTAATCTTTGCCGTTGCCGGAGTCAAACTTTCCATGGGCGGCTGCGCCAAAGAATTGCTGCATGCGGACCAGGCGGTCAAGGATGACTACGTGCGCAGGTTTGCGCATGACGCACAGTATAAGGGCATGGCCCGGTGCCTGCTGTCCAGTTTGCGGCATACCATTTTGAAAACGGAACACACAACGGAAAACTATAAGAAGCTGGCAGAAAAGAAGATTCCGACACTGGTGCTTTGGGGAACTTTAGACGCTACCATGCCGTATATGCAAATGGAGCGGATGAAAGAGGTTCTGCCGGAAGCAAACTTTGTTACGTTTGAGGAGTCCGGCCACATCTTCCTGTATGACGAAGGAGAGCGGACCATGGAACAGGTTCTGCCGTTTTTGAAGGGGTAAAGAGATGAAAAAAGTTATTGTCATCGGCCTGGGCCACGGCGGCCTGGTGGCCGCAAAAAAACTGGCCGAGGCCGGTTTTAGCGTGGAAATTTTAGAAAAGAAAGCCGGGGAGGAGACGGGATATCCGTGGGAAGACGACATTCGTTTTGATATCTTTTCCCGCGTTGACATCCCGGCTCCTCCGGAAGAGCTGTATTGCCAAAAGACACAGCGCTGCTTTATTGCGCCGGATCTGAGCGCACTGCCGCTGCCAAAGGGCAAGCCAATGGAGGATATCTCTATTTCCAGAAAGGGCCTGCTTGCCCATTTGGCTTCCCTGGCCGAACAGGCCGGCGCTGTCATCCGATACCAGACGCCGGTAGAAAAACTGGTTATCCTGGATAACAGGGTGGTTGGCGTAAAAACAGCGGATGCCGTCCTACCGGCGGATCTGGTTGTGGATGCCAGTGGCTTCCTGTCGCCGTTCCGGGCCCAGGTCCCGGAACAGTTCGGCGTGCAGGCAGAGCCGGCGCCGGATGACCGTATGGAAGTATACAGAGCCATTCACAAAAAAGTGCCGGGCACGGAAACACCGCACCCGGAACGCCACTATTATATCCGCCATCGGGGCGGAGCGGGCATCAGCTGGTGCAATGTGAATTCCCATGATGAGGTAGACCTGTTGGTTGGCCGCATTGGAAAGCTGCCGGAAGAAGAATGGAAAGATTCCCTGGCGGATATGAAAGCAATCAACCCGACGTACAGTGATGAAGTGGTGGTTCCGGGACGCATTGTTACCATTGCCCTGCGGAGCACCATTGGCCGCATGGTGGCTGACGGATACGCCCTGGTCGGCGACTCCGCCTTCATGACCATGCCTTTCATGGGCTCCGGCCTGGAAGCTTCCATGTTAGCCGGAAGCCTTTTGGCGCAAACCGTTATCCGAAAGGCGGACAGTCAGTTTACCGCTGCCGATTTGTGGGACTACCAGGTAGCCTATTATCAGGAGCAGGGTGCCACTTACGCTTTCGTTGATATCCTAAAGCGCTGGGTGCTGAACCTGGAACCGGAAAAACTGAACTGGCTGTTCGGCTGTGGCGCCGTTACACCGGAAGATATGCTGATGGTCAGCACGGATCAGAATAAGAAATCCACGCTGACGCCGGTTAGTGTGCTGAAGAAAGTGGGAATATTGCTACATCGCCCGGACATCATCGGCGGAGCCGTAGCCACTGCACTGCGTGGTGTCCTGGAACTGCTGGTGGCCAAATCCATTCCCAAACACTACCGTCCGTTAGAAGTCAGACTCTGGCAAAAACTGTATGAAGGCCTTGTGCCTCATCAGACAATTTAAAATTGCAAAACAGAAAGGAGCGCTTCCCCATGTTAGTTACTTTACTCATTGGCGTTATTTACTGGATTTACGATGGCCCGGTGAAAGAGGCAGAAAAGGGCTGGCCTCTGTTCTTTTCCGTTGCGAGTCGGGTCTTGACGATTGTTACCGCAGTTTCTTTGCTTGCTTTGTTGGCCATTCTCCTTCTTGGAGATTTTGATGCGCTTGCAAGAACCATTGAATCCTTCTTTTACTCCACGCAGTATGCGGGGGAGGCTGCCGGCGCAATCTGACGAAAAACAATCCAAAGAAAAAAGAGCTTGTTGCAAATCTGCAGCAAGCTCTTTTTTTTGTTTGGATGGCTTATATGGTGGCCAGGCCGGATACGGCTAAAATAAGGACGGCCAGTGCCATAACAAGGTGGCAGCCGAAGATGGCGGGAATGCCATACACAAAGTTCTTCTTTCTGGTTTTGTGATGGAAGACCTGCATGGCAACATAGGCGCCAACAGCTCCGCCTAACCAGGCCAGGGTAAACAGCACCCATTCCGGAATCCGCCACTGCTGGTTTTCCGCTTTTTTCTTGTCCCAGAAGAAGACCAGGGCAGTAATGATATTTATAAGAACAAGGTAAATAGCAAAACGCATAGACTGTCTCCTTCTTTTCGTGCTTAAATCCGTAAGCATGATACCAAAAAGGAGCGGGAAAGTCCACCGCTTCCTTTTAAACAGGGCAAAACTGTGCTAAACTCCCATGTAGTAGAACACAGGAAAGAGGACAACTTATGCAGGAGCCTAACGCCTGCCCGTTGCGAAAGAAATGCGGCGGGTGCCAGTTGCAGCATTTAAGTTATGCGGAGCAACTGCAATATAAACAGAATAGGGAAGAGTATCTTTTGGGGCGCTTTTGCAAGCCGGAACCCATTCTGGGCATGAAAAATCCAACCCATTACCGGAATAAAGTACAGGCAGCGTTTGCATATGATGCAAGGCACCGGAAGATGATTTCCGGTGTATATCAGTCCGGATCCCATCGTATTGTGCCTGTAAACAACTGCATGATTGAAGATACCGTGGCCGACAAGATTATTACGGATATCCGCTCTTTAATGCAGGACTTCAAATTTACGGCATATGATGAAGACAGCGGACGCGGCTTTATCCGTCACGTACTGGTAAAACGCGGCTTTACCACCAATCAGATTATGGTGGTTATTGTATCCGGAACACCCATTTTCCCGGCCAAGAACAATTTCCTGAAAGCGTTATTAAAACAGCATCCGGAAATTACCACGGTCATCCATAACGTGAATCCCTATCACACCAACCTGGTGCTGGGGAAACAGGAAACCGTATTATACGGAAAGGGCTACATTGAAGATGAACTGCTGGGGTGCACGTTCCGCATTTCGGCAAAAAGCTTTTATCAGATTAATCCGGTGCAGACGGAAGTCCTTTACCGGACAGCCATAGAGTATGCCGGACTGACCGGAACCGAAACCTTTTTTGACGCCTACTGCGGAACGGGCACCATTGGCCTGATTGCCGCCACCATGGGCGCCGGAAAAGTCATTGGGGTAGAGCTGAACAAAGACGCCGTAAAAGATGCCAAATACAACGCCCGGCGCAATCAGATCCAGAAGGCCGCGTTTTATGCCGGTGACGCCACGCGCTTCATCACCGAAATGGCGCAGGCCGGTGAAACAGTGGACGTGGTCATGATGGACCCGCCACGGGCCGGCTCCACCGAAGCCTTCCTGACGGCCTGCGCCAAGCTGGCGCCGAAGCGCCTGGTCTATATCTCCTGCAACCCGGAGACCTTAGCCAGAGACCTCCGCTTCCTTACCAAGAAAGGCTTCCATGTTCAAAAAATCCAACCGGTCGACATGTTCCCTTTCACGGCACACATTGAGACAGTTGTATTGCTGTCACGTATTCAGAAAAAAGAAATAAGTAGAACAGGAAATAATTTGCATGGAAATTAAAATTCGCGCTTATGAACCGAAGGACGCTGCCGCGGCCTGCGCCATCTGGAACCAGGTGGTAGAGGACGGGGAAGCGTTCCCGCAGGAGGACACCTTGGCGGAGGCCGGGGGAAATGCGTTTTTTACATCGCAGACCTACACCGGAATTGCGGAAGATGTGGACTCCGGGGACGTGGTCGGCCTGTATATTCTGCATCCGAACAATGTCGGGCGATGCAGCCATATTGCCAACGCAAGCTACGCCGTAAAAAAGGACCTCCGCGGTGCGCACATCGGGGAAAAGTTAGTCAAAGACTGTCTTCGGCAGGCCAAAATCCACGGCTTTCGCATTCTGCAGTTTAACGCCGTAGTGGCAGGAAACATCCATGCGCAACACTTGTACGAGCGGCTTGGCTTTACCAAACTTGGCAGAATTCCGGAAGGCTTCCGCTTGCCGGACGGCACCTATGATGACATTTTTGTTTACTATTATTTACTGTAATCAGTAGTAGCAGGTGCTTCGGCTTTTTCCCTTAAAACAGGGAACCTGAATGGTTGACAGCACAGTTTTTCATAAGCTAAAATACACATACCCCTTAAGGTATGGAGGTGATGTCATGAAGCAGTGCATGGATGCAGATAATCTACATCGCAGATTAGCAAAAATCATGGGGCAAATCAAAGCCATTGACCGCATGATTGACGAAGATGTTCCCTGCGAAGACGTGCTTTCCCAAATCAGCGCCGCAAAGTCCGCTTTAAACAAGGCGGGGCAGGTGGTGCTGGAAGGACACATTAACCACTGCATTAAAGACGCCGTGGAAGAAGGCGACATGGAAAAGATTGACAGCTTTACCAAGGCGATTGAGCGGTTTGCCAATATGCAATAAGCAAAATGGAATTGAATAGTACCGGGCCCGGACTGCAGAAGCTGCATTCCGGGCTTTTTACTTGACATGCGCATACCCCCATGGGTATAATGTGCCCATACCCCCATGGGTATATGAAGGAGGCGCTTCCATGAAAAAGTTCATGTATCAATTGGAAAACTGGATGGAGATAGGCGGCACAAAAAAGGACATAGTACTTCTTGTTCTGGGCGGGATTTCCTTAATTCTCAGTCTGATTAACAGTCAGGTTTCGTTTCTGCCGCTGCCCTTTGATATTTCCTGGGTGGCCATTGTGCTATGCGGGGTGCCGATTATTATGGAGGCGCTGATCGGACTGATTACCAAGTTTGATATTAAGGCGGACGTTCTGGTGTCCCTTGCCCTGATTGCCTCCGTTTGTATTCACGAAGATTTTGCGGCCGGAGAAGTGGCTTTTATTATGCAACTGGGTGGCCTTTTGGAAGATTTGACCGTGGCTAAGGCACGGGCCGGAATTGAAAAACTGGTGCATCTTACACCACAAACGGCGCGTGTTTTAGCGGATGGGACGGAAAAGATAATCCCGGCAGAAGAAGTTTCCGTTGGGGACAGAATCCGTGTTCTTCCCGGAGAAACCGTTCCGGTAGATGGCGTCATTTTATCGGGGCAGACCTCTATTAATCAGGCCGTTATGACAGGAGAATCCCTCCCGGTGGATAAAACCGTTGGCGACGAAGTGTCCAGTGGTACCGTAAACCAGTTTGGTGCCTTTGAAATGGAAGCCACCAAAATTGGTAAAGACAGTTCCATTCAAAGAATGATTCGGCTGGTGCAGTCTGCGGATGCAGACAAGGCAAAGATTGTCGGACTGGCGGACCGATGGGCCACCTGGATTGTGGTCATTGCCCTTTCGGCGGCCGGGCTGACCTGGCTCTTTTCCGGAGAAATTATCCGGGCAGTCACTATCCTGGTTGTCTTTTGCCCGTGTGCCTTGGTCCTGGCAACACCGACCGCCATTATGGCTGCAATTGGGAACGCTACCAAACACGGGTTCCTTGTGCGGGAAGGAGATGCGCTGGAACGGCTTGCCGAAGTCAATAAAATTACCTTTGATAAGACCGGGACCCTGACCTACGGAACGCCGGTTGTTACGGCAGTAAAATCGGTATCTGCTTATTCCGTGGACGAAATCTATTGCTATGCTGCCGCAACGGAAAAGCTTTCGGAACATCCACTGGGAAAAGCCATTGTGCGGTGTTATGAAAAGGAAGTGCCGTCTGTTTCTGATTTCCACATGGAACCGGGAGAAGGCGTTTCTGCCCGTGTGGAAGATAAGGTCATTTATGCCGGTAATGAAAAACTCTTTGACAAGCTTGGCCTGTCGGTTTCCGGTGCAAGCGAAGCAAAGCAGTATATAAACCAGGGCAGCACGGTAATTTATGTGGTAATAGACCAAACGCTGGCAGGATACATTGTGCTTTCTGATACCGTACGGGAAGAATCCCGTCAGATGATAGACCGGCTAAACAACCTCGGCATTACGCCGGTGCTGCTGACCGGGGATCATGAAAATGCGGCGTCCTTTATTGCCGGAAAGCTGGGTATAAAAGACTATAAAGCCAATTGCCTTCCGGAGGACAAACTGGAGACTATTGGGACAATGCAGACTTCGGGCGATGCAGTTTGCATGATTGGCGATGGCATCAACGATGCACCGGCCCTAAAAAAGGCAAACGTGGGAATTGCCATGGGTGGCGTAGGCAGTGACATTGCGGTAGATGCCGCGGATATTGCACTGGTAGATGATGAAATTAAGGAGCTTCCGCACCTGCTTGCACTTTCCAAGCGGATGATGACGACCATAAAAATCAATCTGACCTTTTCCATGTCCCTGAATTTCCTGTCTATTACGCTTGCCATTGCCGGCCTTCTTGGCCCGGTTGTCGGCGCACTGGTACACAATGCCGGAAGCGTGGCAGTCATTATCAATTCTGCGTTGCTCTTAAAATGGAAAAAGAAATAAAAAATGCCGGCTGCAGTTCTGCAGCCGGCAAAGTACTAAGTTTATAGTAGAATTTGGAGAGAGGGGAAACCTTCCCGGGAAGCGGCAGAGGCCGCTTTATTTTTTAAACCACCCGGAAAGCAGGTCTTTAATCATTTTGATTGCATTTTCAAAAATGCTGCTGTTAAACATGGTGTCCAGATCCGAAGAAGAACTGTCAGAAGTGTCTTCCGATGCGTCGGCATCTACTACGGTTCTCCACAGCTGGGTTCCCATGAATGGGTTAGCTGTTCCGATTACCATCCAGCCTTCTTCTTCATTGGTAGCAAAAGCACGAAGACCATGGTTGTAAGGGTCACCAAAACCGTCACGGGTAATGGTTTCCATGGTCAGGTTTCCGTTTTCGGAGCTGATGGTATACAGTCCGAAGCCGCGGGTTGCGGTGGAAAGCTTGCTAATGCAGATAACCAGATCCTTCATGTTTTCCAGATCGGCCAGGTTCAGCAGAACGTTGTAAACCTTCTTCAGACTGTCAGGAAGTTTGTCTTCCAGGTCGGAATACAGGTCAATGGCCTGTTCATACTTGTCGGCAAAGCCGGAAATGTCGGTGGTGTCCACCAGGCTGGTCATCTGGGAAAGCAGAGCGTTCAGCTTCAGCAGCTTGCTGAAGTCGCTGAGGGAAGAGGTCAGGCTGCCGTTCAAAAGGCCGCTGATCAGCGAGCTGCGCTGTTCTTCCGTAATAGTAACGTTGCTGTCTTCTTCAGCTGCTTCTTCTACTGCTTCGTCAACCAGGGAAGCGGCTTTTGCCTTTGTGGTAACAGACGGCAGAAGCTTGGTGCTTTCTTCCTGGTTCTTCTTCATCAGAATCTGAACCAGAACCTTAATGTAGTTAATCTGGCTAAGCCATTCGGATGCGGACATCTTCAGGAGGTCGCCATTGGTGAACTGGGCCAGCGGTTCTAACAGAGAGCTGGTGTCAAAGGTGCCAAGCCAGAGCTTGCCATCAAAGACTTCAGACTGCCAGAAGTACTGGTTTTCATAATCTCCGAAGCCGGATTCTTTGCAAAGAATGCCGCCGTTCGGGAACAACTTGGTAGGTTCACCGACAACTAACTCGAACTGTTCGGTCCCGTCGGATCCGATCTTCATGCGATACAGGTTAATGGATTGCTCCAGGTTTCTGGCAAGGAAGCCAAAGTCCTGGTCAAACATAAGCTCTTCCAGCGGAATTTCTTCATCATTGTATTCACCAATGTAAAGATAACCGTCATAAATGCACATGTTGCAGGCTGCAGCACGGGTGCGTTCACCGTCAATGCCGAAGGTGTACTTGGCACCGTCTGCTTTGTCACCGACAACCGGAGTCCAGGTCCAAGCGGAAGGATTGCTCCAGTCACCGTTGCATTCACCGCGGACAATAGCGAAGGATTGCATGTTGTCTCCTTCACGGGTTTCCGGGGTGCCGGTGCACATGGCAACGTAAAGGTCACCATTGTACTGTACCATTTCCCAGACACCGCCGCCGTAAACGCTGTCTACGTAGCGGATGGCCGGATAATTGTAAAGGTCAGACTGGGTAGCAATCTTGGTAAAGCCGGCAGAAGGATTGTCGGAAATTAAAAGATAAGATCCATCCAGGCCAACGTTACTGATAACCAGTTTGCCATCATAAACGGCCATTCCTCTGATGCCGGTGCAGATGCCTTTTTGGTAGGCCTGCATGTATTCTGTCATGTTGCTTAATCCTTGATAAACGCACTTGTAAGAGTCGTTTGTCGGATCAATTTCATAAACACTTGGCAAACCTGCTTTGTTGTTTTCATTAACGCTTCCGCAGAAATAAAGCTTGCCGTTGTATTCAATTGCGTTGCGGAACAATGGTGCAATTCCGTTCAGGGAGTTGGCTAAGATCAGCTTCATTTCGCCGGTCTTTACATTGACTTTAACCAAAACGCCCTTGGAGTTACCGCCGTCTTCCTGGCCATAGAAGAAAGAGCCGTTAAAGATGGCGTTCAGTTCGGCGCGCATGGTTTCTTCGTCAAAGTCATGTCCCATCAGGGAGTCCATGGCCGACAGGGTCTGACCCATGGCTGCATAACAGGTACCTACATAAACGTAGTCCCCATAAGTGGCGGCGGACCAGGCATAGCTCTGGCCTCTGTCACCCTGACCGTCAGCATCTTCCGTGCTGCCGGTTACGGCAACTGTGCCGTTGCCGGTGTAGTCAACCAGACCGTCGGCTTCTTTTAAGCCTTTATTTGCGTGTGAAATTTTTCCGAAGGTATATCCGGAAGAACTGTAAGTTACCGGTGTTTTGGAATATTCCGAACCGGCAGCGAATGTGGGTACAACAAGGCTGAACGCCATTGTTGCGGCTACGGCAGATGCCATAATCCGTTTTCCTAATTTATTTCTCATTTTGTCACCTCTTAAATGGATGCGGTTGTTAGTAGAGTCTCTCTCCGAAAAACTTATACAAACAAAAGTAGCAAAATAGGTGAGGCTTGGTATCAGCTCCCTTTTCTAAACTCCCCATTTCCTAAATGGGAAATTTATTTTTGTACTCAAATTATAACTTTTTGCCAAGTCCAAAATATGAATAAACAGAAAATGGCGAAATTGTGATTGCTCTAATTTTGGGGTATTTTCATATGCCTATAACATGATATAATTATTTTCACTATGCAAAAGAGGGTTACAAAATGAAAATTTTGTAAAAGCGGAATTTTTGAAAAGGAGAAATGACATGAGTTCAAACAATGAAAAAGCCAAGCGTGGTAGCTTTACCGGAGCCATTGGCTTTGTTATGGCTGCCGCGGGTAGTGCGGTTGGCCTTGGAAACATTTGGCGGTTCCCGTATTTGGCGGCCAAAAACGGCGGGGGAACCTTCCTGGTAGTTTACCTTGTTTTAGTACTGACCTTTGGCTTTGCACTTTTGACAACGGAAATTGCACTGGGGCGGAAAACCAGACAGGGCCCGTTGACTGCATACGGAAAAATCAATAAGAAGTTTGCATTTACCGGCTTCTTTGCCTGGATGGTTCCCATTATTATTCTTCCGTATTACTGCACCATTGGCGGTTGGGTTTTGAAATACCTGGGCGTCTTTTTGGCCGGGGATGGCGCTAATGCTGCTACAGACGGTTATTTTACCGGCTATATTACCAGCCAGGGTGCTCCCATTTTCTGGATGATTCTTTACCTTGCCATTACCGCCTTTATTGTCATCGGCGGTGTAGAAAAGGGCATTGAAAAATACAGCCGTGTGTTAATGCCGATTTTGGTTCTCTTAATTATTGGTATCTCTATTTTTTCTCTGACGCTGTCTTATACCGATGCGTCCGGTGTCTCCAGAACCGGGTTACAGGGCTTTCTGGTTTATGTTGTTCCAAGTTTTGAAGGCATGACCGCAAAAAGCTTCTTCCTGCTGGTCATTGACGCGGTTGGTCAGCTGTTCTTCTCCATCAGCGTAGCAATGGGTATCATGGTTGCTTACGGTTCCTATGTCCCGAAAGAAACCAATTTAATGAAGTCCATTAATCAGATTGAAATCTTTGATACCCTGGTAGCGTTCCTGGCCGGTTTAATGATTGTTCCGGCTGTATATACCTTTATGGGTACGGAAGGCATGTCTGCCGGCCCCGGCCTGATGTTTGTATCCTTGCCAAAGGTATTTGATGCCATGGGATGGATTGGACGTCCAATCGGCATACTGTTCTTCCTGATGGTTACCTTTGCGGCCGTAACCTCTTCCGTTTCCATCATGGAAGCCGTTATTTCCGGCCTGATGGACAAATGGCACTGGTCCCGTACAAAGAGCGCCATTGCAGTAACCGTATATTCGGTTGTTATGGGTCTGATTGTTTGCTTCGGCTATAACATCCTGTACTTTGAATTGCCGCTGCCAAACGGCACCACCGGTCAGGTTCTTGACCTGATGGACTACATCAGCAACAACATCCTTATGCCGCTGGTTGCTCTGTTTACCTGCATCCTGTTTGGATGGGTTGCCGGACCGGAGACTATTACGGATGAAGTTACCCGCAACGGAGAAAAGTTCCCGCGGAAGATTCTTTACAGAATCATGGTTCGCTATGTGGCACCAATTTTCCTGGTTGCCCTGCTGCTGCAATCCTTCGGTCTCCTTGGCTAAACACCAAAAAGAAAGAAACACAAACAAAAGCCTGCTGTGGAATTCCACAACAGGCTTTTTCTTTATCCTCTTTTCTGCGAGTCAGCCCTTGGCTGTGCAATGCAATTCGTACAGAGATGGTTAGTTGTCTACCGCTTCAGACGCTGCCAGGGCTCTGCGTTCTTTCAGATCTGCTTCCACCTGGGCACGCTTTTCCGGTGTGTAGCGGATGAAGAAGAGCGGAATCATATACAATACGCTGGCAATGGCCGGCGTCAGGACAACCAGCGGCCAAATCCAGGCGTCAAAGGCGGCCGTCTGGGTACCAATGAAGACGTCTGCGGAGTCCGGGATGGCCTTGTAATGCAACAGGTGCAGAGCAAGGGTGGCCAGACCGGCCGTGATGCCGCTGGATATTTTGGTAAAAGCGGTTTGCATGGAGAAGGAGATTCCTTCGGTGCGTTTGCCGGTTTCCCATTCCATGTAATCAATACTGTCACAGAAAATGGCCGTCTGGGCAATGGACGAAGCGCCGGCCGGAATACCGCCGATGCCGATCAAAATCATGGAAATCCAAAGGGCGTTGCCTTCATAGCCGACAAAGTAAGCGGCTACGCGGAATACAATGTTGAAGATTTGGATGAGGAAGAGAACGTTGACGTATCCCTTTAACCATTTCTTCATTTTGTCCGCCAGCACCATGCCAATGAAGCCAAGGCCACCGGTAATTAAGAAGTAAAGAGTGGTCAGACCAAGGGCACCAATATAAGAAAGAAGACCGGAGGCGCCAAGGAAGTCTGCCGGAATCTTGTATTTAAACAGATAGGTAACCAGGTTGACGCCAAAGCCGAAGGCCCCAAGCAGGTTGGCCAGGGTAACCAAAAGCAGCATCTTGTTTTTGAATAACAGGGAGAAGCTTTCCCACATGGAGGTCTGTTGTTCTTCCTGTACTACACGGATGCGTTCCTGAGCGGCAGAGGCGCGTACACTAATCAGAGCACCGCCAAGGCCGAAGATAACGGCAAAGACGAAGACCATCAGCCGCATGGAAACACCGGAGGCGTTTACTACAATTTCCAGTACCATAGGAAGACCGACACTGAAAATGGAATACACAATACCACCGATGGTTCTGGCACCCCATACAAAGCGGTCCCGTTCTTCCGAATTAGGAGAAACAGACGCCGTAATGCCCCAGATGGAAACATCCTGCAGGGTGTAGGTCAGGTCCCAGCAGATATAAATAATAACGAAGTAGCTAATCCGCAACCACAGAAGGCTTTCTTCCGTGGAAAAGACCAGAAACAGTAATACCGTAAAAATACCCACCGGAAGCGGCGTGTATCTTAGGAACGGACGAAGCTTTTCCCCGGTTTTAAAGCGGTGCTTGTCAACATAGGATCCGACAATGGGATCGTTTACGCCATCCCAGATTTTCATCAGGATCAGGAGTACGGAGACTACAATTGCAGGGAACAGAGCAATGTCTGTCATGAAGTAGGTAAAAAAAGAGCCTCCAATCAGGGAATAAACCAGATTTTGTCCGCATAAGCCGACATAGTAACTGCGCTTTTCTTTTTTGCCGATATAGTTCATAGCACGTTTCTCCTTTATAAAATACAACAAAAAAAGTATAGCATGAGCCGGGACTCAGACTAAACGGCAAAAGTACCTAAAAAGCGAACGTGAAATTCGGTGTACCAGCCAGTAGACACAAAAATCGGGCAGCTCCCATAGGGGAACTGCCCAATCTTTGTGTTAGCTTACAATTAGGAGTTAATTTCTTCCATTTTAGCCAAATCCAGGTCGGCAATAATGCGATGCCCTTCTGCAGTCGGATGCGGGTTGAAGCCGCTGTCATCCAGTGTCAGGTTTTCATAAAGCGGAAGCGTGGACTTGGTGTTGATCAGCGGAATGTCTTCCTCTGCAACGTAGTGGTAGTTGGAATACAGGGAAGTAAAGGATTCCTTGTAGGCATTCATGAAGTCAAAGTACGGTTGAATTACGTGTTCAATGGAGCGGTCATTCGGCAGAATGCTCCAGCCTTCACACGGGTTGTACATGCCGTTGGCAATAACGGTAACATCCGGATTTAATTCATAAATGCGAGCCAGGATTGCGCTGTAGTTGACAGTGTAATCAAATAAGAACTTTAATACGGCCTTGTCCCACTCCATCCAGTAGCGAACCCAGTTCTGCGGCTTGGTCAGCCAGGCGTGCAGATAGGAAAGTACATTGTTGACTACGGTCATGGTTGCACCATGCTCTGCAACATATTCCTTCAGGCTGAATTCGTCTGTGTCAAAGCGGCCTTCTGCTGCCTGGGAATAAATGGTGGCAATGGTCGGAAGCCAGATGTCATCAAAGCCAATGTCCAGGATAATCAGGTCGGCGTCTTTTACTGCCTTAATATAATCCGGACGAAGTTCCTTAATTTTATCAACGGTAATTTCCCCGTCAGACAGGGTGGACATGGCGCCGTTTTTCAGCAGGTAGTCTCCGGTGTAATCCGGATCCAGAAGCATTCTCAGTTCCGTGGAACGGATCCCGGAAACACCGTAGGAATACAGCTTTTCTGCCCCGCAGTCATCTGCTACCAAAGCAGGATAAGACTGCTCAATGCGGGTCTCCCAGACAACAAGGCGGTCATACTGTTCATAGTCTTCCAGTCCGTAGCCGGAGCTGGCTGAATCGCCGAGGCAGGTAACGGTTTTATATTTGCCATAGTAACTTGGCTTAGAGGATTTCTTGCTTGCAGCGTTGGCAGTTACGGCCAGCAGGGTGGAGCCCATGACAACCAGGGCAAGCAAAACAGAAAGAATCTTTTTCATTGGGAACTCCTTTCGTTAAACGGCTTCGTTCAACTTATCCATCATCATTTGGATGGAAGCGGTTACGTATTTGTTGCTCTGCAGGAACATCAGCGGCAGGGCAATCCAGGTGATAGGAATCAGGACAACCGTGGCAACGGCAATTACGCCGCCGACCAGGATCAGAAGCGCGGTGTTGGAAACGTTGTTGATGGTAACGGTGGTTGCATAAATGGCAACGTTTCCCAAATCTGTGGTTCCCTTATATACGGTGCCGATGACCGGCAGTTCGGAGATGGTCTGGCTTGCGGTATAGGCAGCTTCTGTTCCCTCCTCTATATAGGTGGAGAAGGAGTTGACCAGGTTCCTGGCAAAGGACTTGGTAAAGGCAGAAGCAAAGTTGGCCGGAACCACGAAGGTCAGGTCTTTCAGGGTGTCCTTGTATTCCGCTTTTTCGGAGTTGCCTTCTTTGGTGGCATATTCCACAATGGTGGGAATGTAAAGAAGCGGATTGGTATCATAAAAAATCAGGTTGGAGTTGTTCAGACTGCTGTCCCGGTCGGCTGCATAGTCTGTAATGCGTTCGGTAACTTCGGCAATGCGGTCCGTGGTGACATCGGTATAAACGGTGTCAGAGTTGTTCACGCTTTCTTCCGTTACTTTTTTCTTTGCTTTAGCCGAAGTGCTATAGGTACCGTCTGTGCTGATGACTTCTTCTACTTCTGCTGCGTTGGCCAGGGTCATGGCAAAGCAGCAAACCAGCATGACAACGGCAAGCACGGTGGCTAACATCCGCTTCATCGTTTTCATAGTGCTCTTCCTCTTTTTCTTGGTTTCTTAAAATACGCTTAAGGAAGTCTTAAGGTAATCTTAACGTGGGGACTATTATAGGCGATGCAGCTTGTCTGGACAATGGTGTTGGTTTATGAATATTTCGTGAATGAAAATAGGCATTTTGTGCACTTTGTTAACAGTTATTTAACAAAAAAGAACGACCTCCCATCGGAAAGTCGTTCCTTTGTTGTTTTCTGGGAAAATTCTTAAACGGTGCTTTTTTCTTTCAGTAAACGCTGTTTCAGATTCATGCGGTCAAAGACCAAAGACAGGACAATGAACAGGACGGCAGAGCCAACGGCCTGGATGACGTTGCCGGGAATGTCAGCTACGGCATAGGTCTTGTCAATAATGCAGTCTGCCAGGAAATATCCGCCAACGGTGATGAGCGCGGCGGGCAGGGTCATGAGTCCGGTCCAAAGGGTTAAGATCTTGTCACTTTTTTTGGTAAAGAAGAGGAACGGCACAGCCACGGCCGCCTTAATCAGAACCGTTGCCGGCGCGTACATGACATAACCGCCGATGACGTCAGCCAGGCCCTCTCCGATGGCTCCGGCAAGCATTGCCCACGGGCCGCCGATAATGCAGGCCAGAAGGTAAATCAGGGTGTCTCCAAGATGAACATATCCGGAGGCAACCGGAACCTTCACAAAGTAAGTGAACAGGAAAATAAGAGCGGCAAAGGATGCCGTAAGCGTAATTTGCTTTGTCTTTCCTTGCATGATGATTCTTCTCTCTGAAAATTATTTGTCGGAAGCGTCTTCGCCATCCGGCAGTTCGGAGAACCATTTTACCATATCTTCATAGTATTTGGTATAAACAGCGGTATCTTCGCCGATGCCTGCCCAGGACATATGGTCCTTGCGTTCTACCGGCATGTTGTACCAGATGCCCGGCTCTACGTCCATACCCGGATTGTAATCGGTCTGCGGAGCGTTCAGCGGAGCACTCTGGCCGATGACGTTAACAATACCGTCATTCGGCTTCCAGCTCTTGTCTACGCCATACTTCTTCAGACCCGGACGGGCGGTGGCAATAGCGGTAATCGGGCAAAGAATTTTGCACAGCAGTTCGCCGTCATGATCCAGATAGGTGGTACCGAACGGTGCCGGGTTGGAACGGCAGGCGCGGCGTGCAAAGTAGTAAATGGAAGGATCTACCTTTTCGGTTTCGTTAATGTCACACTGGGTTTCTACCTGCAGTTCGCGGGCAATGCAGTCAAAGTCATTCCAGGCAAAGTTATGTACTTCCTGGCGCTTGGAGAACGGATTGGTCAGCTTGAAACCTTTTACGGTAGACGGTTCCGGCATAATGCCGAAGTGGTCAGTGTGGAAGTCCCACCACTGGTTGGCCTTGGTTCTGCTGAACAGTACGTTAAAGAACAGCAGGAAGTTGCAAATGGCAACCATGCCAAGCTTGCCGTCTTTGGAAGCATAGGTAGTACCGTTGTTTACACCGGACAGGGTAGTAACAGTGTGCAGCTTCTGCGGTTTGTTTGCCTTAAACAGGCCGGACAGTTCTTCTTCCGGAGTGCCGTCAATTTCTTCCTGGCAGCCATGGGCAACCAGTTCGGCAAATTGCTTTACGGTTGGACCACCAAAGCTGTGTCCGACAATGTTGATTTTCTTATGATTTCCCGGCATGCCCCAGTCTTCAATGGCACCCTTTTCATAGGTACGTCCGTAACGGGCATGATGATACTTTTCAGCGTGCACTTTACCGTAGTCTACGGTGCCGCCCATCAGGAAAGCCCAAAGTTCACAGCTGCGGTCCCAGGCGCTCAGAACCGGTCCAACGGAGGGGTTGTATACTTCATAACCCTTGCCGGTCAGGAAGTGTGTCAGTTCTTTGTCTTTGGAGGCACCCCAGTAAGGAAGCTTTGCATAAAGCTTTTCTCCGGAGCCCCATCCGAACAGACCGTGGATGAAAATAGTAGGATATTTGTTGGCCATAATGTTCTCCTTTTGCGGGCGATGCAGCCCACATTTTTTATATCAGATACCCTTCATTATAGGCAGCAATTTGGAAAAAACAAGGCATTTTTTGGACAGTTGTACAACCTTGAAAAATTGCAAACTTTAGGGGCTGTAAGAAGCTGTAAAAAAGAAGAAAGGAACAGAAAAAGCAAGAAAAAGATAGAAAAAGCAGAGAAGAAGGGACCGCCTGGTCCCTTCTTCTCTGCTTTTTTAACACGTTTATAACGTTCTTTTTTAGAAGCTCTTCGCACTTGCTTATTCTTCTGCTGCCGGAATTGCTTCTGCTTCCGTGGCAGAGGCGGATTCCTGTTCGCCGGCACGCTTTTCGGTAATGAAGTCGTGAATGGAGTTGCTTAATTCCCCGTAAATCTTGAAGTTCTTGCGGAACACAATCATGGAAGCAAGCATCAGAATGGGCGGCACGGCAAAGGCAATAATGCCGATGCCGACTTTGGTGCCGGCATTAATGCTGCCACTGGTAATCTGCTGGTTGTAGTTCATCAGGCCAAGGCCGCCGAACAGAACCAGGGTCTGGATGGTATACGCCATCTTTTGCAGGAAGCCCTTCATGGAGAACGTAATGCTTTCATTCCGGGTGCCGTTTTTATATTCGCCGTAGTCTACAATGTCGGCAAGGAAGATGGTCTGTGCCACGAACATGGAAGCAATTCCGGTGGAAGCCAGAATGTAACAGATATCCATGACAATGGTTAGCTTCAGGATAGGTCCAAACAGGAACATGAGGACGTAGCCAACAATGGCAGAGCCCAGGGAAATGGTATAAATGGCTCGCTTAGAGAACCATTTAGACAGGAACGGAATAACGAACAGACCCAAAACGGAACCGATGGTGCCAATGGTCTGGAACAAAGACTGTCCTTTTGGCTGATCCAGAACGTCCGTGAAGTAGTAAACAGCGGTGGAACTGGTCAGGTACCAGCCGGCGTTGGACAGCATGGCAAACACAATGAAGGTAATCAGCTGGTCATTGTTCTTCAATACCCGGAAAACCTGTTTCAGGCTGAATTTCTTCTTTTCTTCATAAACCACATTGTTTTCCTTGGTGGAAAGAACGCAGGTTAAGGAGAAGAAAACCAACAGGATGCCGCAGATGATAGCCCATCTGGAAAATCCGGTGGCGCTGTACCCTTTTTCTGTGGTAACACCGGAGGAAAGTAATGGCAGAACAATCGGGGTTGCAATGGTAATGATGGCCTGGCCTAAACCGGAGAAGGTTCTGGCAATGGTGGCAACCAGGTTTCTGTCTTTTTCTTCGCTGGTGAAGGAGGGAACCATGGACCAGTAAGGAATATCAGCCATGGTGTTGGTCATGCCCCAAAGGATATACATAACGCCAATATAAATATAAAGTGGCAGACCGCTCATACCAAACGAGGTAAATAACAGGGCCAGAACAATGGCGTTACAGCAGGCACCGATTAAAATCCACGGACGGTATTTGCCGAACTTGGTGCGGGTGTTGTCTACAATGGTGCCCATCATGGGGTCATTAATGCCGTCCCAGATACGGGCAATGGGCGTCAGGATTAGCAGGAAGGCTTCCTTTAATCCCAATACACTGGACAGGTAGTAAGACAGGAATGAATAAAACATACCGTAACTTAAATCCAGTCCAACGGCACCGATGCCGTAACATAACATGGTTCGGAGGGAAAGCTTTCCTTCTTCTTTTTTGCTCATGTAGCTGCTCCTTTAATACAGAATGTCAAAATTGTACCATATGGGAAGAGAAGAAAACAATGACACTTTGCGCCGAATGCAACGCTTTTTCTTGCACCCGTTTGTTATTTCCCATACAATAAGAACAGAATGCTTCGGAAAATGCCGGAAGGCAAATTTAAGAAAAGGGAGAAAAGCAATGGCCAAAAAGAAACGGAAGCCGGAAACAAAACCGGAGGGCAATCTGGAACAGGCACCGGAAACCGCAGTTGCGCAGAAGGAAAAAAAGAAAGGCAGGGGCCGCAAGGCGCTGTCTATCCTGCTGATTGTACTTGCTGCGTTGCTGTGTGTGTTTATTGTGGTCTACAACCTGTTTAGCCGCACCCATGAAGAGGGAGAAGTCTACAGCGAAGAAGCCCAGTACGTCTTTACCCCGAATGAAACGGAACAGAAATACCTGCTGTTCCTGGATGACTTTACAGAAGACGAAATTAATACGGACGTTTGGAATATTCAGGATGGCGTACGCCGCGGGGGATACTGGTCCGCAGACGAAGCCTTCACCAAGAATGGTTGCCTGGTTCTTCGGACAGAGGAAAAAGACGGGAAATATTACATGGGTACCGTGGATACCCAGGGTAAGATGGAAACCGGTTACGGATATTATGAAGCCCGTCTGTACCAGCCAAAGGCCAGCGGCATTTGGACTGCGTTCTGGCTGATGAGCCCGGTAATGGCAGAAAAAGGAACAGCCGATGTAACGGTGGGCGGTTCTGAAATTGATATTATTGAAGCACCGTATTACAACTCGGATCTGGTGCCGAATGACAGTTACCAGTGCGCCGTGCACGTTGGAGACTATGATCGGAGCGGGCCAAACTTTATTTGCAAGGAAAAAACTATCAGCCCGATGACCAATAAATCGCGCGCAGACATTTCCATTTATGACGGATGGCACACCTTCGGCGTAGAGTGGACGGAAGATTATTACCGTTTCTACTATGACCGCCAGCTGGTATACGAAGTAACCGAGAAGGAATACATTTCCCCGTTGACCGCTTATTGGAACCTGTCCATTGAATTAAATGGATCTGACGGCGTCCCCGGCGATCCGGCCTTCGTCCTTGCCAAATCGGTCTTCAAAAACCCGGAGGGAACCTTCCCGACGGATTTCCTGGTTGACTACGTGGCCATGTATTCCCAGTGCCCATTTTAAACAAAATAAGAGGGACCTTTTTGCTTGACAAGAAGGTCCCTTTGTCTACAATTGAATCAATATCTTTTGCACCAAAGTGAGAGGGATCAGAATGGAAGAAAAGCCAAACCTGATAAACGGGGAAGACGCATTAACGGATTCCCTGGAAGAGTTGCTGGATGACCCGGTGGGAGAGCCACTGGATAAGCAACCGTCGGACACGCATTTCTACCTTACGTGCGAAAAGAACTGGGTTTATTACACGCTGATCTGCATTGCCGGATTTTTTGGCGCGTACACTTATCTGCTGAAGGGCGGTGTCTTTTGTAATGCGCAAACCGGCAATATTATTTTGCTGGGAATGGCATTGGGTCAGGGAGAGTGGAGCTTAGCCCGCCATTATCTGCTTCCCATTTTTGCCTATCTTTTGGGAACCCTGATTTCGGAGCTGCTGCCGGATCCGGTAAAGCACAATATTCCGATTCGCTGGGACACCTTACTGATTGCCATAGAAATGGCTGTGGTTTTGATGATTGGCGTGCTGCCGGATTCTGCACCCATCCAGATTGCGCAGATTGCCATTAACTTTATTGCCTCCATGCAATACAACACCTTCCGACAGGCGGAAGGTACGCCAATGGCCACTACCTTTGCCACCAACCATGTACGGCAGATTGGCATTGGACTTGCCAATGAAATCCGCCAGTTGCATTCGGAGGATAAATCCCATCGGGAAAAGCTGAAAAAGCATTTCCTGATGCTGGTCTTTTTCCTTGGTGGCGTTACGGTGGGAACTGTTTTCTGCCGCTTAATTTCGGGAAGAGCCATTTTAATTACGTTAATTCCGTTTGCTGTTCTGCTTGGAACCCTGGTTTATGCAGATGTGGCAGATAACAGGGAAAGTCTGGAACAGAAACCGTCCGGACATTAATTAGATAAACTTAGGAAGGTAGAAGGGAAAGTAGCCTATGAATTTATTTGATATCATAGGGCCGGTTATGGTCGGCCCGTCTTCCTCCCATACGGCAGGTGCCGCAAAAATCGGATATGTTGCACGGAAACTGATGGCAGAACCCATCCGTAAAGCAGAAATTCTGCTTTACGGTTCTTTCCTGGCAACCGGCAAAGGGCATGGCACAGACTGTGCCATTGTAGCCGGGTTGCTGGGTATGGAGCCGGATGACACCCGTATTCCGCAAAGCATGGAATACGCAAAGGAAGCCGGCATGGAGGTGCAGTTCGGAAAGGCGCACCTGAAGAATGGCCATCCGAATTCCGTTGTGCTGAACTTGGTTGGCGTCAGCGGGAAAACGCTTTCGGTAGTTGGGGAGTCCCTGGGCGGATCCCTGATTAATATTGCCAGCGTAGATGGACGACAGGCTAACTTCTCAGGGGAACGCCCAACGCTGATTGTGCACAACAAGGACATTCCGGGTCGTGTTACCTACATTACCGGAGTGCTTTCCGATTTGTCTATTAATATTGCCACTATGCAGCTGTATCGCACCGGACGTGGTGGCAACGCCGTTATGATTATTGAGTGTGACGAAGAAATTCCGAAAGAAACACTGGATCTTTTAAAGCAGGAAAAAGGCGTGGAACGCCTGACCTATTACAGTGCAAAGGAGGATTTCTAAATGAGTTACGCTAAATTGTCGGATATCCTCCGCCTTTCCGAACGGGAACAGAAGGAATTCTGGGAAGTGGTTTGCGCGGAAGACGTTAAAGAGCGGGACGTAACAGAGGAAGAATCCTTTGAAACCATGCGCTCTATGTACTTGGCCATGCGAAATGCAGACACACTGTATGATGCCAATGCCCGTTCGGTCAGCCAACTGTCCGGCGGGGACGGCGCCAAGTTGGAAGCGTTTCGCAAAAGCGGGAACACCCTGGTCGGCCCGTTTCTTGCCAAGGTAATGGAAAAAGCGGTAAAGATGGCCGAGTCCAACGCCTGCATGAAACGCATTGTTGCCGCACCAACCGCAGGTTCCTGCGGCGTTATTCCGGCCGTGCTCCTCAGCTTTGAAGAAGAAGAAAAGCGTGCGGAAGACGACATGGTCAAAGCCTTGTTTGTTGCGGCCGGAATTGGCGAGGTTATTGCCGAAAGCGCCAGCATTGCCGGCGCAGAAGGCGGGTGCCAGGCCGAAATCGGCACCGCTTCTGCCATGGCTGCAGGCGCCCTGGCTTACCTGCTTGGCGGAGACAACGAATGCATTGTTCATGCAGCCGCCCTGGCCATCAAAAACATGCTTGGACTGACCTGTGACCCGGTGGCCGGCCTGGTAGAAGTTCCCTGCGTAAAGCGGAACGTGTCCGGCGCCGTCAACGCCGTCAGCTCTGCCGAACTGGCTATTGCCGGTGTGCGCAGTAAGGTTGCACCGGATGACGTTATAGAAGTGATGCGCCGCACCGGCAACCTGATTCCTTCCTGCCTGCGGGAAACCAGCCAGGAAGGCTTAGCGTTAACGCCGCTTGCCCACAAAGTAAAGCAGCGCATGAAGGACCACCCTTCTAAGTAATTCCTGAATCCGGAATAACACTCTGAAGTAGACAAAAAAGCAGCTCGCCCGGGATTACCGGACGGGCTGTTTTAATGTGTATGCCCAGGAACGCCCCAGGCGGATTTTCGTTAGCTTTCCCTCTTCACAAAGGGTAGATAAAATGCGGGTTGCTGTTGCCGAAGAAACGGAAAGTAAACTTCGGACGACAGCGTTTGTAATAAATTCATTTGTTTGCAAGTAGGAATAAATGGTAAGCCACCGCGCATCTGTTTTTGTGGACCCGACAGAAGCACTCTCCGTAATTTCCATCAAAGCATCCTGGATGGTACCCAGCATAAAGGTAAGAAACCGGGTTGACTCGCCGGCGGCATTGGATTCATTAATAGCGGCATAATAGTCTTCCTGACGATCGTGGATTAAGGATTCAATGGGCAACCAGGCAAACAGCGGATTCCATTGCGTTAGCAATAAGGTTTGCCAGAGACGGCCAACTCGCCCGTTTCCGTCAGCGAACGGATGAATCAGCTCAAATTCATAATGGAACACGCAACTTTTGATTAGCATGGGAAGCGGACTTTCCTTTGTCCATTCCAAAAGGTTCAGCACGGCACTTGGAACGTACTGTGGGAGCGTGCCAAAGTGCAAAACCCGGCCCTCCTGATTTACCACGCCGACGGATTTGGAGCGAAAGACGCCGCTCTCTTCCAGCAAATCCTTTGTCATAACGCCGTGGGCGTACAGCAAATCATCTACGCTGTATGGATTCAGGCGAGTCAGATGCTCATAAATTTCATAGGCATTTTGAACTTCTTTGATGTCCTTCGGAGGGGCAAGCACGCGCTTGCCGGACAGGACAGCGGTGACCTGATCCAATGTTAAGGAGTTTTGCTCAATGGCAAGGGAAGAGTAAATACTGCGAATACGGTTGGTTCTCCGAAGAATCGGGTTAGCAGACAGGTTTTTCGTAGAGCTGATTTGTCCTACAAGCTCTGCTATTTGTGCAACCTTTGTCATGATTTCGTCTGTAAGTTCAAAGGGGGGATTCTTCATGGGCAGACTCCTTCCGTGTAGCTCTTTGGCATTAGGATACCATTTCATCAATCATTTTTCAATGAATTATGATTGATGAAATGAGGGATGAAAACAGCCCACCCGGTTTTCCGGGTGGGCTGTTGTGCCTTAGTTTAGCTGTAGCTTGTTGATGTTTTCGCGGATATGGGAGCAGCTGTTGTGGAATCCCTGCAACTCTTCTTTTGTTAAATCCAGAGTGTACACCTGCTCTACGCCATCTGCGCCGATAACACAGGGCAGCGAAGAGAAGATACCTTCTTCTCCGTAATAGCCGGTCATGAGGGTGGAAGCGGACAGAACGGCATGTTCATTATGCAGGATTGCCGCACAAATACGTGCAGTGCAATTGGCTACGGCATATTCTGTACAGCCTTTTCCGGCAAAAGTGACATAACCGCCTTTACGTGCTTTTTCTTCTATGTCAGCACGGTCAAAACCATACTGCTCCGGGTATTCCACAGCCAGATCGGAAATTCTTTTACTGGCTATAGAAGCGGATTTCCAGGCGGCAACCTGGGAAAAGCCATGCTCCCCAATCATGTAGGCTTCAATGGACTTCGGGCTGATATTAGTTACCTTGGAAATTTCCGAACGAAGGCGTGCCGAATCCAGCCCGCAACCGGTACCAATAATTTTGGAAGGATTGTAACCGGTTAGTTTCCAGATGGCCGTGCAAATGACGTCACAGGGATTAGAAACGTTAATCAGAATTCCGTTAAAGCCGGTGCCCAAAACTCTTTTGGCAAAGACTTCTGCAGATTGGGAGGTAGAGAAAAGCTCTCCATCTCTGTTGGTGGAACTTAACGCAACATTTCCGGCACTGTTAATGATAATGTCACATTCCGCAAGATCTTCATACCGGTCCCCGCAGTTTAAAATGCGGGTATTGTAAGGGACAAAGCTAAGGGAATCATGCAGGTCCTGTGCTTCCGAAATGACCTTCTGGTCATGCAGACCACACAGATATAACTCATCTGTAATTCCCTGCAGTAAGAGGCTGTTGGCAACATGTGCGCCGACATGTCCTAACCCAATAATGCCGATTTTTCGTTGAGAGCTCATAGTGTATCCTTTCTGTATTTTGTACCGCGGCCATTTCCGACGGTTGTTATATAATGCTGTTCCTTAAGTATGTTCAGGACACGAAGGGTCTTCGCTTTGCTCCAACCCAGTTTCTCCGCCAATTCCGCAGTGGAGAGAAGGGCTCCTCCTTCAAGTTGCAAGAGGATCTCTTCTCCTTCCGATGTAACAGCATAAGTTTCTGATAACAGCGGTAGGCTTACCCTGACGGAATTGTCATAGATAGTAAAAACAGGCTTTAACGTATGCCCTTCGTATGCTTCTTGAATCCTTCTAATCCCAGTACCAAACATTTCAATGTATTGCAATCGGAAGAACAGGTTCCCAATAATTGGATTGCGAAGGTTGGAAATATTTCCGTGAAGATATTCCTCTTTTGAAAGTCCTCTGGGCAATCCACCGGGCGAGGTGATTTCAATTTTGTCTGGGAACATTTCCACCTTAATGTGCGAGTTAATATCCCAAGTTCTATGAACCAACGCGTTTGCAATAGCTTCTCGAAAAGCGGATTCAGGGATTAGTTCTACACGAATTCGATCTAATCCTTTTATGGTTTCATATTGATAATACCTACGAAACATGGAAACGACATTGTCATATTGCTGCAAAATAGACATATGGGAAAAGGTTTCTCTGTCCAGGATATCGTTGATAGTATTGCCAAATCGAACGGCGTCAATTCCACAAAAGCTGTTTTTATCAGAAAACAGTGCGGCAGCAATATTGGGCTCCTTGTCTTTTGTGTAAAAGCCAAAGGTATATAGCATGTCATTGGTAATCTTTTCAATGCCAAGTCGTTCAATCAATTTAGATTCTAAAACAGAAAAAGACAGATTTTTGTCTTCGCAGGGGAGTTCCTCAAAATAGAGATTACTACCCTCTAAAGTTAACCGTTTTAACTCTAATTGATCTACTTCTACGGTTGCTGTATCACTTCTTCGATAGGCTTTTCCTTTGTAAAGGTACGGCTTGTAGGGACCTTCCGACACGGTTAGTGTAATAACATTGGTTCGTTTGTTAACGGCCAACGTGTAATTTGGTTTTGGATTGATGCTGTCATTTATTTTGTTTTCAATATCTAAACAAGCTTGCTCAGGGTGCCGGATTCCAGTGACGGTGCCGTCGTCCGATATGCCAAACTGTATGGATCCTGTGGAAAAATTAGCAAAGGCGCTTACTGTTTTTAAGAAGGTATTTGTAATTTCTGCTTTGCATTCTAATGTGCGGGTTTCTTTCATTTAAATGCCTCCTTTATTCAAGTTTATTGTAAAATGCGTGAAGCGTAAATGCAACGAAAAAAATTACGCTTCATTTACACTTCACTTTTTTGCACGCTTGCACGATTATATATCCCTGTAAATACCGGCAGTTCGGTTTCTGTGTCCATCTTGTACCTCTTTTTAACTTGAATGCAACCCGGTGGGGCCATGCACCACTTTCGTTATGCATGTCCGCCTTTTCATACATTTCATCGGTTAAATCTGCTTCATCCGTTACAAAGCCGTCTACAAAAGCAATCAGCTTGTCTTCTTCAAACATCAGCCAGAAATGATTCCCATAATGCCTGACCCTGGCGATGAACTCCTGCTCGGTTGCCGCCTCTGCCGGCGGAAAGCATTCTGCTTCAACAGCGGCAATGGCAGTGATATCTTCTGCTGTTGCGTATCTTATATTTATAAATGAAGTTCTCCTTTTATCCGAATACTGCTACACAAAGTATACCGCATTCCTTTTTGTGTGTAAAAAAGAAGCGTAAATGCAACGAAAAAATTTGCGTTGCATTTACGCTTCAACCATTTCTACATGTTTAGGCTCAGCAATATTCAAATATCGGGGTTAGAGCCTTCCCGGTTTTATCTGCATAGTAGGTAAGCAATGCGCTGGCGTTTCCGGCGGTGCCTACATACAGGCCGATATGCGCGTCCACATCCCAAGGCTTTACCCGGGTCCAGGCGTCATACCAGCGTTTGCCGGTTTCATCCTGGAAAGCGTCATTTAATAATTTGCTGGCCAGCTGGTCTGCCAGAGCCTCATATCGTTCATCCTGAATCAGCTTGGATGCTTCAAGGAAATGAAGCAGTACACCGGATGCACCACAGCAAATGCAGTTGTTCCAATAGCCGGAGGATTTTTTATAGGGAACTCCTGCTTCAATCAGAGCTTCGGTCAGCCGCTGGTAAAATTCCAGATATGCTGCATCGCCCGTGGCATGATACAGTTCCCGGATTGCAATTCCGTCGCCGACAGGGCCATGGCAGAAGCCAAGATAACTGACGTCGTACTTGTTCTTTTCGCCTTCAAAGTACAGATAGGGGACAAGGGATGCCTTTTCCGTATTGGTTGCAATTGCTTTTAAAAACTGAAAGCCGGCTTTGGCGTAATTCAGATAGGCTTCGTCCCCGGTTGCTTCATAATACTTGGCCAGGAGGTAGATAACCCCGGCTGTACCATGGGCAAAATTGGGTACAACGCCGCCTTTGGGAAGGACGGTGAAATAAATGCTGGGGTCAAACAAATTGAAGTAGATTGCGCCGTCTGCCGCTTCCTTTTTCAGGGAAAGGATGGCATCAAGGGCTTCTTTTGCATAGGCGATGTAGTGGTTGTCGTCAAACTTTTCGGCCAGATACAGCCAGTAAGCAATTACGCCACCGTCTCCCATATAATCATAAAACCCGTTCCAGTGAATGCCGGAGGCGTCCTTTACACTTTGGGTATAAGAATCCTCTGCCAGTTGCTTTGCAAAATCAGCATAGCGCTGGTCTTTTGTTATGTCATAAAGGTAAAGGGCAAAAATACCCTGTCCGGAAAGGCCGTTGTGAATACCGGGGTTGACAACCGCTGTCTTTTGATAGGAAGAGATAAGGTAGTCGGCGGCGTCTTTTGCTTCCGCCAGATAGGCTTCCTTTCCGGTAATTTCATACAGCTGCAAAAAGAAATACCCTACGCCGGATGCGCCGCCGTAAAGGGAGGTATCCGTTAAAAAGGAACTTTCTGTAGCATCCAGAATTTTTCCTTCGGTGCCGCTGATTTTCCAGCGCTTTCCCAGCTTGTCACGGACTTCCTGCCGTTTAATCCATGCAGCAGTGTCTTCTGCTGCATGCAGGTAGTCTTCTATTTCAGTTTTTCTGAAAACTTCTATTTCCTTTACAGCCATAATGCGCCTCCTGTCAGAGTTATTTATATTCGTTGGTAGAAAGATATTTGGTACCGTCATCGGCCATAATGATGACAATATTCTTCCCGGCATTTTCGGGTCGTTTTGCAAGCTGCGTGGCGGCTGCAAGTGCAGCACCTGCGGACTGGCCTAAAAAGATGCCGTCGGTTCTTACCAATTCTTTGGCCGCTGCATAAGCGTCTGCTGCGGAAACATCTATAATCTCGTCAATTTTTGCTTCAAACTGATTGATCAGCGGAATGATAATCTGTTCCCCAATCTGCAGGGGAAATACGCCGTCAATGGTATCTCCGGTCTGATTATTCTCATCCAGTCTGGAATGGACGTCAGGCTGTACACCGACAATCCGGATGTTTTCATCCTTTTCTTTGAAGTACTTACTAAGACCGGAAATGGTACCGCCGGTGCCGCCAAGCAGCACAACAATGTCTACCTTGCCGTCCGTGTCTTCCCAGATTTCGGGCCCTGTTGTTTTATAGTGAGCCAGTGCATTATGTTTGTTGCTGCACTGATCTGTGTAATAGTAGCCTCTTTCGTCCCCGTAAGCCTTCACATCTTCTTCAATGGCGGAAATGTTAAGGGCTCCGGTTTCCAGCATTTCTTTGACTCTTGGGCTGATGTCTGCAAACCAGTACTGTTCCACGCCATAGGCTTTAAAGATGTCTACGCGCTCTTTTGAAACCCCGTTTTCAAGGAACGTGACAAACTCATGCCTTTTTGCATGCCCGAAAGCGGCAAGGGCAATTCCCGTGTTTCCGCTTGTGTTGTCTACTATGGTCTGGCCTTCCTTTAAGAGACCTGCTTTTTCAGCCTCTTCAATCATGTTGAGTGCAGCCCGGTCCTTAATGCTTCCGGATGGATTAAAATACTCCAGCTTTCCCAGTAGCGTTGCATGCAGATTGTTTTTCTTTTCATAATTGGTCAGTTCCACCAGCGGAGTATGACCAACCAGTTCGGTAATGCTTTTATAAATTTTTCCCATGCTATGTACCCTCCTAGTATTACCTACCTGTCGGGTAGGTAATTAACCTGAATCCAATTTATCATAGCTTCCCGCTATTGTCTAACGTGTATACTTTATGGTCAGTTATAGGAAATACTTATATCTTTACCGGAAATCTGACAAAAGAAAAAGCACGCGGGGGTTCGCGTGCTTTGCAGGTTCCAATCGTGCTTTAATCTTCAGACGGATACTGTGCTGGAATTAAATTGCTGTAGTAGGCCGTTTTTCCGGACAGCACATCATCATAGAAATTTCCTGCTTTCTTCAAAAATGCCGCAGACCGCCCGGTGTGTATTCGATGCGCTGGAAACACAGTAAAAAAGACCGGATATGATTCGTTTTTATATTTCTGCCACAACTCGGCAAGGCAACCCTGTCATATCTGCATAGTTCATTGGATAGGTATTTGCGATAAACGAACCGCCGTTTTCAAGCAAACTTTTCAGGTTGCACAGATTCTCAACAATAAACACTCCATGGTCTGCACAGTGCTGATCCATAGGCGTATGCTCTTTTCCTCTTCGTACACCTGCAAAATCAACTCCGATGATAGAAATCTTTTTCTTTAATAATGCTTCAATCAATTCATTTGAAAGCTCTGGATGTTCTGTAAAATATTTTCTTGTGCCATAGCCCTCTTCTTCGATAAATCCGGTGTAAAAAGCGACAAACATATCCGAATCAACCTTATCCAAATCAACATCGGTAATATCAATATCTCTATCTTTTACTCCGCTGACATCGAACAAGATAGCTTTTCTTTCCGTGTAGGTGAGCGGAAACTCTTTATTCATAACATCAAAATGTGTTCCCAAATGGCCAACCAATGCTTTCTTCTCATTGCCCTGCGCATCGGTTACCATCTTAGGTGTAATCTTTAATGTGATATCAATCTTCATTCGTATTTCCTCCCAATTCAGCTATTTGCGCTTCAAGATAATCATTGAATGCCCGCATAAATTCTTCAACCTGCTTTACAGCTTTTTTATCAAATTGTCTTATGAAAGCATCGTCTCGTTTTAACCAAAGATTATGCCTTTTTTCGTGCTCGTCATATAAAAACTGTCCCGACTCAGTCAACCGGAAAAAAATCTTTTGTTTGTTTCCATCCTGCTGATAAGCTTCTATCAGATTTTGCGCCAAAAGTCTCTTTGTAATCTTGCTTATAGCTCCTCTTGTAACATTCATATGATTTGCTATGTTGGTTACATTAGGTTCTTCCAGATCACCAATGGCAGCAATCGTATGAATTTCTGAATAATTATATCCATGCAATTTTTCGTCTTCTGTAAGTTTGGAAAGTATTTCCTGCTTCTCCATATACTTGGCAAATAGATTCATAAGTTCAGTATTCATAGTATCACCTCGCAACTTGTTGTCCTGGAAACAAATATATTGCAAGTTTGTTTCCTTGTCAACAAGTTTTCTTAGGATTTTTTATCTACCATAGTAGTTTGCTGATGCCAGGCAAAAAGCAAGCTCCTCACCACTGGAAATCATCCGTGGTGGGGAGCTTATTTTTCGATACAACATTACAATAGGTTCTGTATTTACTTTTTCTCATTCGGCAGTATCACCCCCTGCGGCTGCTTAACATCCTCCGACTTAGGCTTATTATAGTTCTCCCGCCGGGTGATGCCATGCTTATGCTTCACCTACACATGATGCTTCGCTTCATGAAGTTTGGACAAAAGGCATACCGTCTCAACATGGCTGGT
>CAVIZK010000002.1:0-244029 GCA_963647215.1 Paludibacteraceae bacterium
ATAACCAGATTCGTCCCCATTCCGCAAACGGATATCTGACACCTTATGAGAAACGATTTGGAGTAAATTAATTAGGCAGTGGTGTTACAAAAAAGCTTGACCACTACACGAATTATACATGTCGACAACAAGTATAGGAAGGATACATGTGAATTTTTATATGTGCCAGGATAATGCGAAAACAATACAGCCGATAAATCGGGGGGGGGTATCTGTCGGCTCAGAATACCAAATCTCTAAAAGGAATATTCGCCGCCACAGTTTTGCTCCACCATCTTTATCAGTATAGCGGAACAGGGATCGGAGCAGTATTTGGATTGATCTTTCAATGGATGGGTTATTTGTCTGTAGGTATGTTCTTTTTCTATACCGGATATGGATTGATGATATCCAGCCGGAAAGATGGATATCTGAATGCATTTCTTCTGAAACGTGTTGCTCCGCTATACGGATTTTATGTGTGCTTGATTTTAATTTACACAATTTACAAAGTTTTACTTGGTATAGACATAATTCCTAAAGAGATAGTGCAGTCTTTCTTGTTCGGATGGACAGTTGTTCCCCTAGCGTGGTATCTTCAAGTAACGTTTGTGATGTACCTGATTTATTGGCTGGTGTTTAGTAACATCAAAAGAGATTCAATTCGGCTTGGAGTTATGAGTGCAGCACTCGTCTTATTTTGCGTGAGCTGCTATATCTGGGGATTATCGAGTACATGGTATGAAAGTGTCTTCTGCCTCCTGCTTGGCATGGTGTGGTTTTATAGAAAAGCAAACATTGATGAGGCTTTAAAAGCAAAAGGCGGATTGATTTTCTTTAGCGCAGTCTTGCTATGCGCTATATTTACTTTGATGCAACTGAGGTTCGGTATAATTCCGAAAATGCTGTCTGCTGTGACTTTTTCGACGATGGTCACGATATTTACATATCTGGTTGGGGATACAAAGATTGTTGATAATAAGATAACGCAATTTCTTGGGAGATACTCGCTGGAAATTTACGTTTCTCAGGGATTCTTTTTGCTATTGAGGAGACAAACCGATATATTGGATAACATATATACTTTTGTTATCGTGACAATTATAGGAACAATGATTGTTTCAATTGTGATAAGGCCGATGTATGAGAAAATCTGCGCTTTGTGCAGAAGACTTTGACTCGTTAAGATACTGTAATTACAAGGATCATCAGTTATCCGCCGGAAATATGGTGTTCGTCAACCATGAAAAGCCGTACAAACACACAACGAGTGCGGATAAATCCGAAAATACCCAGTGTCAGGCAATGTGAATTTGCTTAATTGTAGAGGATCTCGTTTGAGGTCAAGAAAAGGGTAAGCGTCAAATAATCCACTGGTAAAAATAAAGCCAGGAATAACTCCTGGCTTCTGGTAATAAGATTTAATTTGTTTTGCTTGCTCTGCAATATATGGGGACATTTTCTGGCAAAAGAGAAGTGGCCCAGTTATCTTTTTCTTGGCACCGGTCTTTTACAGACATCCCGCTACTTCTGCATTCAACAACCAGGCCGATCCATTTTTTCAATTCTTTGTTTTGATTCATGGCCTGCAAGTTAGATTCAGGCATAAAAATACCTCCGTTTCGCACGAGTAACTGAGAGTCTTAGATACTCTCAGAGAGTCGCTGCTAGTACAGCGGTATTATGCGATATTTATGTTAGTTTAAAAATCCGTCAGATTATTTGACGCTTACGAACGTTTGAGCAAAATAAGGAGGTAGACATGTTCGGTATCGCTTATGATACATGGAAGGAAACCTGTGAGATGTATTTCTCCCTTCATGTGAGTGTCCATAAGAAATATCTGCAATGGTTCCCTTTTTCAAGATTAACGGACGAAGATAAAGAGAAGATAAAGAGCGAAGACTTTTATAAGAAATATATAGAAACTGGAGGCTTTATCCTCTTCCCAGAGGTTATGCGACACTCAGAAAACTTCATTCAAAAAAGAGATGGAAGTTTTCGAAAGGCAATACTTATTTCACCAATTTTATTTCTTGTTCTACAGGCAATTGGCAAGACCGTATCCCAAAAATATGTTTCACGGCGTCCAAAAGATATCAGTGTTTACTATGCCGGAAACTACACATATAAACGTCCCAAGTATAAGAAAGACTATGATAATTTCTACAAGGAAATTAATGCAGAAAGTGAGCAATTTAAATATTTTATAAAAACAGATGTCACCGGCTTTTTTGATAATATTAATGTTAATGAGCTGGTAAGCAGAATAGATAAGATATGTAATGAGGATACTCAAAACATTACACAGACACAGTTGCTATTGATCAAGGAACTGCTATTGTACTGTGGCGATGGTTGTTATCCTTTAATTGAGAACAGTGTTGCCTCTTCTTATATGGCGACTGTTATTTATTTAGATGCAGTAGATTGTGAAATCCATGATTTTATAAAATCTAAGGTATCTGAAATTGAATCGTTTAGAATGATCCGGTATGTGGATGATTTGTACATCCTCTTTACGACAGATAGAAAGCGGGAAGAACTAGTATCTGTTTATAATGTAATTCGCAACACATATTCTTCGATTTTGAAAAAGTACGGTTTAGCTCTGAATGCAAAGAAATACAAGTATGGTGAAACAGAGAATATAAGCGAAGAATTAAAACGGTCGCTTTATGATGAGTATTTTAATGGTATCGAGGCAAATATTGGTGATTTCTTTACTGGAAAACTGGAGGGCTTTTTAAGGGAGATATATGAAGAAATATGTGGTAATGGATTGACTAATGAGCAATACACAGAATTGATAGAAAAATATTTCTCGTCAAACGAGATAGAATTTGTGCCAGAGGAAGTACTCAACTATTTAGTGTATGAAAATCAGGCAGAATTGAAACAGCCTGAGGTGTCGAGCATTTTGACTCGGATTATAAAAAGAGATGTTTCATTTCTTTCGGTAGATCCAAAGAGACTTGCCGTTATGGTAATGCAATCTGAAAATAACCATGCAGTGAGAGCTATGTTAAATGAGTTGTTTGAGCGTTCGCGTGCAGGTTTGTGGAATTCGTATGACACAACAATTGCGATTTCATATCTTATACAGAGCAAATTTAGACATATAGACTTGTTGGATGTAATTCGAAACCGATGCTATGATTTGTATGCCTATTATGAGTATTGTTGCAAAACAAGCTTTATCCACCAAGTTGATAATTTCAAATATGAAACATTCCTTAAGTGTGTAAAGGGCGACAAACAGGCAATTTTCCTTTATTTTTTGAGCCTTTGTGAACAGAATAAGGGAAATTACTTAGGCACATACGCATATTATAAAAATTTCTTTGATCGGGCATCTGCGGATATGGCTTTTATCATAGGAGAGAATCCGGGGGACAAGAGGCCAAACTATAAAAAATATTACAGAGAAAAGGAACTTAAGAGTTTGTATGGTGGAATTGAGAATAGTGATGTAGTGATTGCAAAAGCTCACAAGCTTAGAAACAGTAATCCGTTGTCACATTCTTCAGCGGAGTTGGTTGATAAAAATCGTTCAAGCGTAGACCTAAAAAACACACAGATAGAGTTAGAAAAATTGATATATCATGCCTTGAAAAAGAAAATATAACTACCCTTTGTTTTGCTCAACATCAGATGCAAAAAAACAATGGACATACTCTACAATCTGGAAAAAGAAATGGCGGGAAAACAGGGAGAATTAAACTATGAACAACATAACAGACGCATTTAAAAATAAAACACTGGTTATTACCGGAGGAACTGGCTCGTTCGGCTCCACCGTTTTAAAGCACTTTTTAACCACTGACATTGGTGAAATCCGCATTATTTCCCGTGATGAAAAAAAGCAGGATTGGATGCGACACACGCTTCAGGCACAGTATCCGGATTATGCGGGTAAAGTACAGTTCTATGTAGGAGACGTTCGGAATGTGGATTCCGTTCGGGACGTTATGTATGGAGCCAACTATGTATTCCACGCCGCTGCTTTAAAGGAAGTGCCATCTTGTGAATTCTTCCCGATGGAAGCGGTCAGGACCAACATCATTGGAACGGATAACGTTATTACAGCAGCTGTAGAAAATCATGTGGAGCGGGTGGTCTTCCTTTCCACAGATAAAGCTGCATACCCAATTAATACCATGGGCATGACAAAAGCGGTTGGGGAAAAAGTAGTGCAAGCTCGTGCACAAAAGGCTTTTGAAAGATCCGGAACAGTTTTGTGCTGTACGCGGTATGGAAATGTAATGTGCAGCCGCGGGTCTGTTATTCCACTGTTCATTGATCAGATTAAGCGGAAGGCACCGATTACAATCACGGATCCCGAAATGACACGCTTCCTTATGAACTTAGATGAAGCTGTAGACTTGGTAGCTTTTGCTTTTGAACATGCGGAACCAGGGGACCTTTTTGTTCAAAAGGCAGATGCCAGCACAATTGGAGATCTTGCTAAGGGTGTCATGAAAGTGTTTGGAGAAACAGAGTGCAAGATCATTGGTTCACGTCATGGCGAAAAGCTTTATGAGACTCTGGTGACAAGAGAGGAAATGCTTCGCTCCGTAGATATGGGACATTACTACCGCATCATGCCAGATGCAAGAGGACTGAACTACGACAAGTTCTATGTAGAAGGCACCGTTGCCACGGAGGGAGAAGAATCCTACACGTCCCACAACACCAATCTTCTTGATGTAGATGGCGTTGTTAAAAAGATTATGGAAACCGATTACGTAAAGGAAGAGTTGGCAGGAAAACCGCATGCGGTGGAGGCATAGATGATGGGGCATAATTTCAAATGGAAAAACGATGGTCGAACCAAGGTGATGATTGGTTGCGGAACCCGCCCGGAGATTATCCGCCTTGCGGCCGTAATAAAGAGATGCCGGGAGTACTTTGATACTTGCGTGGTGTATTATAACCAGAACTGGGACAGAAATTTAAGCACTGTGTTCTGGGAAGATTTTGAACTGACGAATACCTTCGGAGACTATGGACCAGATATCCTGGTACCGGTAGTTGGCGATAATCTTGGTGTTACCTGTGGAAATATTCTGGCAAGGAGTTATGAGATTTTGTCTGAACTTCAGCCGGACGGGTATCTGGTGCTGGGGGATACGAACAGCTGTCTTTCTGCTATAAGTGCCAAACGCCTTCACATTCCTCTTTTCCACATGGAAGCAGGAAACAGGTGCAAGGATGAGTGCCTTCCTGAGGAGACGAACAGAAGAATAGTGGATGTGATTTCTGATGTGAACCTCTGCTATTCCGAGTTCGCAAGAAAATATCTGGCAGACACGGGACTTCCGAAAGAGAGAACATACATGACAGGCTCTCCTATGGCAGAAGTGCTTCGGATGAATCTTGATAAGATTGAAAAGTCTGATGTGCTTGAGAGACTAGAGCTTGAGAAGGACAAGTATATCTTGCTTTCTGCTCACCGTGAGGAAAACATTGACTCTGAGAAGAATTTCTTAAGCCTTTTCAATGCGATCAATGCCCTGGCAGAAAAATACGATATGCCCATCCTTTACTCCTGCCATCCGAGAAGCAAGAAGAGACTGGAGAGCTCCGGTTTTGAGTTGGATAGAAGAGTAAGAGTCAATGAACCTCTTGGCTTCAATGATTATAATAAATTGCAAATGAACGCACTGGCGATTGTATCGGATTCCGGCACACTTCCGGAGGAAAGTTCTTTTTACCTTTCCATCGGCCATCCGATTGCGGCTGTGTGCATCAGGACAAGCACGGAAAGGCCAGAGGCCTTGGAAGCGGGAGACTTCATCCTTGCTGGCATTACCACGAAGGAACTTTTAAACGCCATAGATATGGCAATCAAGATGAAGCGCGAAGGTGTCCTTGGGAAGCCGTGCCCGGACTATGTTGATGAGACCGTATCCATGAAGGTGGTAAGAATCATTCAAGGATATGTGAACGTGGTCAATAAGATGGTTTGGAGGAAGGACGGATGAACATACTAGTCACCGGTGCCAAGGGCATGGTAGGAACCGCCTTGGTTAACAATTTAAAGAACATAAGAGATGGAAAGAACCGGACTAGACCGGCTCTTTCCATTACTGGAATTTATGAGTATGACGTAGATTCTACGAAATCTGAATTGGAAGAATACTGTGCAAAAGCGGATTTTGTTTTCCATTTGGCAGGTGTGAATCGACCGGAAAAAGCGGAGGATTTCATGAACGGAAATTACGGCTTTTCCTCTGTGCTTTTAAGTACTTTGAAAAAGACGGGGAGCAAAGCTCCTGTAATGTTGTCTTCTTCTATTCAGGCTACTCTTGCCGGCAGATTTGGTGACAGCGAATATGGCCGTTCCAAATTGGCCGGAGAAGAGCTTTTCTTTTCTTATGGAAAGGAAGCCGGAGTTCCGGTATATGTATATCGCTTTCCAAATTTGATGGGCCACAGCAAACCGAAATACAACTCGGCGGTGTCAACTTTTTGCTGGGCTGTTGCAAATGAGGAGCCGTTTACAGTAAATGATCGGTCTACTGAACTGGAACTGTTATACATTGATGATTTGGTAGAGGGTTTGTTTGACCTTTTAGAAGGAAAAGCTGTACATTGCAGCTTTTCCGGGGCAGAAACAATTTTGGATTCTGCCGGAGCGTATTGCTGCATTCCAAAAGCGCACAAGGTTACTCTTGGTGAAATTGTTGATTTACTGGAAGAATTTAAGCAGGAACCTGTGTCTTTGATGATGCCGAAGATGCCAGAAGGCTCCTTTGCCAAGAAGCTTTACTCCTTGTACCTGACGTATTTGCCGACAGATAAATTTAAATACTCGTTAAAAATGAATATAGATGACCGCGGCTCCTTTACCGAGCTTTTGCATACAGAAGATTGCGGTCAAGTAAGTGTAAATATTAGCCGCCCCGGCATTACAAAAGGCCAGCACTGGCACAACAGCAAATGGGAATTATTTATTGTTGTGGCAGGACATGGCCTGATTCAGGAAAGAAATATTAATACTGGTGAAACGGTAGAATTTGAAGTTTCCGGAGACAAAATTGAAGCGGTGCATATGATCCCTGGTTGGACACATAACATTATTAATCTGTCTGACACAGAGAATCTGGTAACGGTAATGACTTGCAATGAAGTTTTTGATCCGGAGAAGCCGGATACGTTTTTTGAAGTAGTGTAAAAAGGATTGCTTATGAAAACTAAAACCACTCTAATCACAGGTTCCTCCGGTTTCATCGGATCCAACCTTGCCAAACGAATTCTGGCTACATCGCCGGAAACAAGGGTCATTGGATTGGACAACATGAACAATTATTACGATGTCCGGATTAAGGAGGCGCGGCTTGCCGAGCTACAGGAATATGAAAACTACACGTTTATTAAGGGTAACCTGGCGGATAAGGAGCTGATTAACAGCATCTTTGAGCAGTATCATCCGGATGTGGTAGTAAATCTGGGGGCACAGGCCGGCGTACGGTATTCTATTACGAATCCGGACGCCTATATGGAAAGCAATATGATTGGGTTCTATAATATTTTGGAGGCGTGCCGCCACTATCCTGTGGAACACTTGGTGTACGCGTCCTCTTCATCTGTGTATGGCAGCAACAAGAAGGTTCCGTATTCCACTGATGACAAGGTAGACAACCCGGTGTCTTTGTATGCTGCCACCAAGAAGTCTAATGAGCTGATGGCGCACGCCTACAGCAAGCTGTACAATATACCATCTACGGGACTGCGGTTCTTTACTGTGTATGGTCCGGCAGGCCGTCCCGACATGGCGTACTTTGGCTTTACCAATAAGCTGGTAAACGGCGAAACCATTCAGATTTTCAACTACGGCAATTGCAAGCGGGACTTCACCTACGTGGATGACATTGTAGAAGGCGTCCTCCGCGTCATGGAGAAAACGCCGGAAAAGAAGACCGGTGAGGACGGGCTGCCGATTCCACCGTATGCGGTTTACAACATTGGCAACAGTAACCCGGAGAATCTGCTGGACTTCGTACAGATCCTGTCCGAAGAATTGGTGCGGGCCGGAGTCCTGCCTGCCGATTACAACTTTGAAGCCCACAAGGAACTGGTGCCCATGCAACCCGGCGATGTACCCATCACTTACGCCGACACTTCCGCCCTGGAGCGGGACTTCGGCTTTAAACCGCATACGCCGTTGCGGGAAGGCTTACGAAAGTTTGCCCAGTGGTATAAAGAATTCTACATGGCTGAAAAGGAATGAGACCGTTTGATTTGTGAAGAACGCTTTTATCAGATTTACGGCAAAGCCCCGGAGGGGCTGAGCTTTGCGCCGTATCGCATCTGTCCCATTGGCGCGCATAGTGACCACAACTTAGGAAAAATAACCGGCTTTGCCATTGACCAGGGCATCCACATTGCATTTAAACCCAAGATGAATGGCGTCATTGAAATGACCAGCCTGCAGTTCCCGAAAAGAGCCCAGTGGCACATTCGGGAAATCGGCGAAAAAACAGGGGACTGGGCAGATTACCTGCGCGGCGCCACATGGGCCCTGAGCGAACGGCGCCCCTTGACCGTGGGTTTGTCCGGTGTCATTGAAGGCTCTCTTCCCATTGGGGGCCTTTCTTCCTCTGCCGCTGTCATCCTGGCATTCCTGAATGCGCTGTGCAGCGTAAACGGAATTACCCTGGAACCGCAGGAACTAATTGCCACCGCTTTCCGTGCAGAAAAAGACTATGTTGGCGTAAACGTGGGAACCCTGGACCAGAGCTGCGAAGTCCTGAGCCAGAAAGACCACCTTTTATACCTGGATTGCAAAGACAACAGTTATGAGCTGATTCCCACCAATTCGGCCATGAAGCCTTACAAAATTGCGGTGTTCTTCAGTGGCCTGGAGCATTCCCTGGCCGGTTCCAAATACAACATGCGCGTGGACGAGCTCCGCTCCGGTGTCTACGCTCTGCAAGCCCTGTCCGGCTATGACTACGGCAAGTTTTCCGAAGCCAACGCGCGGGACATCAGCTTTGACATTTACCAAACCTACAAGGACCGCTTACCCGTTCAATGGGCTAAGCGCTGCGAACACTGGTATACCGAATTCCAGCGCGTAGAAGCCGGCGCCGAAGCCTGGCGCCGTGGTGACCTGGAAGAATATGGCCGCCTGTCCTTTGCCTCCGGCTGGAGTAGCATTCATAACTGGGAGTCCGGTGCGCCGGAGCAAATTAAACTGTATGAAATTATGCGGGAAACCTCCGGTATCTATGGCGGGCGATTCAGCGGAGCCGGTTTCAAAGGCTGCTGCATGGCTTTAATAGACCCCGCCAAAGCAGATGATATTCGGGAAACAGTGGAACGCAAGTATCTAAGCGCGTTCCCGGAAATGACCGGAAAGTACAGCTTCCACCTGTGTGAAAGTGCAGATGGTGTTGGCTGTAAAAACTCTGGAGGTGCCAAATGAAGTGTCTGATTCTTGCGGCCGGATACGCCACCCGGCTGTATCCGCTGACAGAAAATTTCCCGAAACCCCTTTTGAAAGTGCAGGGAAAAACCATCCTGGACTGGCTGATTGAAGATATTGATACTGCCGGTGTGGTAGATGAATATGTAGTCATCAGCAACCATAAATTTGCAGACCACTTCCGCACTTGGGCAGAAGGGCATTCGCAAAAGATAACCGTTTTGGATGACGGAACAGAAAGTAACGAAACCAGACTGGGTGCCGTTAAAGATATTCAGTTTGCCATTGATGCACTGGACTTGCATGATGATCTTCTGATTATTGCGGGAGATAATCTGCTGGATTTCTCGTTGACAGACTATATTGCCTATCAGAAGCAAAAACAGAGTACGGTTATTATGCGGTACTGGGAACCGGACGTAAATAAGCTTCATAAAACCGGTGTTGCAGTGGTAGACGAAAACGACCGCATTTTGGAAATGGAAGAAAAACCGGCGGAGCCGAAATCCAACTGGTGTACGCCGCCGTTTTATATTTACAAAGCCGAAGATGTGGCTTTGGTAAAGGCCGGAATTGAGGCCGGTTGCGGTGTGGACGCACCGGGCAGCTTTATTGCCTGGCTTTCTACCCAAACCGTAGTGCATGCCTATGAAATGCCGGGTCGCCGATATGATATTGGCAACCTGGAAAGTTATGAGGCAGTGCAGAAAGAATATCAAGGGGTGACAAAATGAAAATTGCAGTAGCAGGAACTGGATACGTTGGCTTGTCCATTGCTGTGTTGTTGGCACAGCATCATACCGTAACCGCAGTGGACATTATTCCGGAAAAAGTGGACCTGATTAATCAGAAGAAGTCCCCAATTCAGGATGACTATATTGAAAAGTATCTGGCGGAAAAAGACCTGGACCTGACGGCAACGTTGGATGCAGAAGCCGCTTATAAGGACGCTGAACTTGTTGTTATTGCTGCTCCGACTAATTATGACAGTAAGAAGAACTTCTTTGATACGTCTGCCGTGGAAACGGTCATTGAACTGGTCATTAAGAATAATCCGGATGCCATTATGGTAATTAAATCTACCATTCCGGTTGGATACACTGCCTCAGTGCGGGAAAAGTACCATTGTGACAACATTATTTTCAGCCCGGAATTCCTGCGGGAGTCTAAGGCTCTGTATGATAACCTGTACCCTAGCCGGATTATTGTGGGAACGGATACGGGAAACGCCCGCCTTGTCAAAGCGGCAGAAACTTTTGCCGGACTTTTGCAAGAGGGCGCAATTGAAGAAAATATTCCTACTATGATTGTTGGCTTTACGGAAGCCGAAGCAGTCAAACTGTTTGCCAATACTTACCTGGCGCTGCGGGTATCTTACTTTAATGAACTGGATACCTACGCAGAAATGAAAGGCTTAAATACACAGCAGATTATTGAAGGCGTTTGCCTGGATCCGCGGATTGGAAGTCATTACAATAACCCATCCTTTGGCTATGGCGGTTATTGTTTGCCGAAGGATACCAAGCAGCTGTTGGCCAACTACGAAGATGTTCCGGAAAACCTGATTGAAGCCATTGTGGAATCCAACCGGACCCGGAAGGACTTTATTGCAGACCGTGTACTGGAAATTGCCGGTGCATATGAGGCCAACGAAGACTACAGTCCAAGCAAGGAGCACAATGTAGTTGTTGGCGTGTTCCGTCTGACGATGAAGTCCAATTCCGACAACTTCCGGCAGTCTTCCATCCAAGGTGTCATGAAGCGGATTAAAGCCAAGGGTGCCACGGTCATTATTTATGAACCAACCTTGGAAAACGGCACTACCTTCTTTGGCTCTGAAGTGGTCAATGACCTTGCAACGTTCAAGGCTCGCAGCCAGGCAATCATTGCCAATCGGTATGACAACTGCCTGGATGATGTGGAGGAGAAGGTTTATACAAGGGATTTGTTTAGGAGAGACTAAAGTAGAAAGTTGCAAGAAAAAAGAGCCCGACGCATCAGGCTCTTTCAAGGTGTTGTCCGAAGACGACCACCGCAATTCCAGATTATAGTACATCACATGGGAAAGGTTGTGCAAGGAGCAATGGGCAGGTTGCTTGACGCTTATTTGTCCTTCCCGTCATCAACAGCCGCTGCGCTTGCTTCAATCATCTGTGCAACCACATGGTTGAGCTGCGCTGCATTCTGATTTGTAATGAGAGAGCGTCCGAGCCTTTCTTCCAGGTCCTTTCGTGCGTTCCCTGCAACGGAGCCTCCGGCTTGTGCCACCTTCTTGTTTTCTTCAAAGCCTTGCGGCTTTTCCTGCTGGGAGAGTTCCCGTGTGGCTACTTCAGCAAGCTGATTGAGGGTTAGCTCTGTGGTGCTCATGTTGTCTCGCAGACTTTCTTTTTTGAGACCTTTGAAGTTCTTGTATTGTCTTGTGGTCATGCCGGACCATGCACGGGTAAGCTCATCCGTCAGGATGGCATATTCCTTGCCCTGCTGCACCCCGCGATCTTTCCATTCATCCGTCAGTTCCTTGCGGGCGGAAATTGCCTGCAGGCGCTGGTTGATCCATTCGCGGGTATAGCCTTTCCGTTCATAAGTGGCAACAAGGCGTTCCGCAATCAGCTCCGGATCCATAGTTTCTTCAATCCTGTCACGTCCGACCTCGGCCAGCCAGATTTTAAAAGGCTCTGCTTTTTTGGAGGGTATGGACTGGATGAGGCGGAGAAGTTGCTCGGTGTTGGCAACGTCCGTGAGGCGGCGTTTGCCGTCGGCTGCTTTTAATTTCAAAGCGTGACAATTTGTCACGCTTTCATTTCCTTCCTCTTTGAGCCGCTGCTTGAGCTTTCTCCAGTATGCCGGTGGGTCTTTGCTTTCCGTCAGCACACCAACCACATCAACAATGGAAAAGTACCATTCTTCTTCCTCTTCGTTCCATGCCGTTCGGATGGCCTGATCTTCGAACAACTGGAGATTTTCTTCATTTGACATATTGTACTCCTTTTGCAGGCGTTTGCCTGCCGTGTATTACCGCTGTTAGTATGATTTAGCGGACACGACCAAAGGGAGTGCCGCATGGACCACTTACATTGTACTATAGACGAGTACTAAAAAGGTAAACAATTCTTATACTGTTAACTTATATACTCGTAAGAAAGTAACTTACGAGTATATTTATTTCATTAAGTTTTTGCAATCAATAGCATAAACTTTGCGTTGCTGTCGGGTTTCTGAAAGAACGTTCAGAGAAAATGCTTTCAGAAAAGCAACTGGAACCGGTTTCACATTTTCCTTGCCAACCCACTCCAAAACAGCAATAATAGAATTAGCAAAATTACAAAATCATGGTAAGAGCAGGAGGGCTTTCCATGCCCGGAATCAGAGATGTAGCCCAAAAAGCCGGCGTTGGCGTAGGTACCGTGTCCCGTGTGCTGAATAACAGCGGATACGTGTCCGAAGAAACCAGAAAAAAAATTGAACAGGCCATGGAGGAACTGAAATACACACCGAATGAGCTGGCCAGAAACCTTTACCATAAGAAGAGTGGCATTATTGCGGTGCTGGTTCCTTCGGTAGAAGTCCCTTTTTTTGCAGAGCTGGTGCATTATATTGAAGCTGAACTGTACAAAGAAGGGTTTAAAATCATGCTTTGTAATACGGATAAGGAATACAATGCGGAGTCGGAATATCTGGACATGCTGAATCGCCACATTGTAGACGGTGTCATTACCGGGGTGCATTCCCTGGACGTAGAGGAGTACAAAAAAATAAAAAAGCCCATTGTAGCGTTTGACCGTTATTTAGGGGAACACATCCCGCTGGTGGCAGTAGACCACAAAAAAGGCGGGCGGCTGGCTGCCGAAACGCTGATTGCCAATGGCTGCAAAAAGGTGGTTCATTTTAGGGGCTCTTTGGCCATTGAATCTCCGTACCATGACCGGCATTATGAATTTGCTAGAATTATGGAAGAGAACCAGGTGGAGTGCTTTGACTACGAACTGGCCTGGAACCGCTTTGACCTGGAATATTATGAAGAAGCAGTGCAGGACCTTTTTGAAAAAATCGGAGACTGGCCATTTGACGGCGTCTTTGGCTGTGACCTGGTAGCCATTGCCTGCATGAATGAAATTATCCGCAGACACCGGAAAGTACCAAGGGACGTCAAGTGCGTTTCCTATGACGGAACCTATGTTACGCAAATTGTGGAACCCAGCATGACCGCAGTGGTACAGCCAATTGAAGGCCTGGCAAAAGAAGCCACCAAACTGATCTGTAATTTAGTAAACGGCACAGAATATGAAAATAAACAGGTTATTTTAGATGTCTCCCTAAGAAAGGGAAAAACCACGCTGATTTAAACCGGAAGCAAAGACGGCGCTCTTCTAAAGTCCCAGCGGAGGAGCACCGCCTGTTTTTGTTTTTAAGTCAGCGATTTGTCTAAGAATACCGCCTAATGTTATAAGAAAATGACAAATTCATGATTTTGAATAGGAAAATGATTGACTTCTGATTTGCCTTGGGGTATGAATAAGACAGGAGGTCGGTTGCGTAAATCGCAGCGGCACAAATTTTTTTGGCACAATGTGGAACCCGTTCCACACGGAAAATAAAACACTTTTTATCATTTTTGGAGGTAGGACAATGAAACACGCAAAACAATGGTTGTCATTGATTTTGGTGACCGTACTGGTGCTTAGCCTGTTTGCCGGCTGCGGAAAAAAGAAGACAAACAAAGATGAAGACGGGGCTACCGTAATCAAATTCGGTATTCACGTTGCCAACCCAAAGGAACAGGAAACCGTAACGTACAACATTGTAGAAGCATTTAATGCTGCTTACAAAGGAAAGTACAAAGTAGAATTTGTTGCCAGTGACACAGAAGCGCATTCCAAGAACATGAAACTGGCAGCCCAGGACGGAACCCTTCCGGACATTGTTCATCTGGACTCTGCAGAAGCTCCGGAATATAACGAAGCCGGATATCTTCTGGACCTTTCTGAATTCTTACAGGAAAACCAGGATGTGGATACTGCACTGAACGGCATGGAAGATGCGTTTAAGTCCGGAGACACACAGTATGGACTTCCGTATCAGTGTAACGTACAGGGCTTCTTCTACAACAAGGAACTGTTTGACAAGGCCGGAATCAGTTATCCGACAGATGACACCACCTATGAAGAATTCCTGGACATGATTGCTAAGCTGAATGACAGCGGTGTTACCCCAATTGCCATCGGCAGCAAAAACAGCGCCTATGCCATGTGGGAATTCAACGAATTCCTTTCCCGTTATGGCTGGGAAGATAATCTTTCCACTTACACGGCAGAAAAGGCCACTTACTCCAATGCAGATCTGAAAGCCTGCTTTGAAAAGATTAAGGGCCTTGCAGATGCAAATGCCTTCCCGGAAAACATGGCCACCATTGAATACTTTGACGCCAAACAGCTCTTTAACGAAGGCAAAGCTGCCATGTTCGGCACCGGCCAATGGGACTGCGCCGAATTTGACACCAACCTGGGTGACAAGATTGGTTTCTGGTGGGGACCGAAATTTACGGATTCCTCTTACAACCAGGACGTTGATATGAAGGTTCCGTCTGCTCCGCTGGTAGTCAGCGCTTCGGTAGGCGAAGACGAAGAAACCAAAGAAGCCGTTTATGCATTCCTGAAATATTATTTCGGAAAAGAAGCAGCCACCATTTCCTATGAAGGCTCTATTTTCCCGGCAACCAATTATGATGGTCTGGCAGCAACTGAAACCCAGTATGCCATGAACGCCATGATTAATGCCCTTGGAAACGGCTGGTCCACTCCGGCCTCCGCTCCGGATCAGACTGTAAATTCCGCCGTACAGGAAGCTCTGTATGACGCCATGTTCGGCGTAATGCAAGGAACCTATACCACAGATCAGGCTCTTGCCAAGATGGATAGTGCTGCCGCTACCTGACCTATATGGAGTGTAGGACAGTAGAATAAAGGATGGTGTGCCTGACGTTTCCCCGCAGGCACACCATTCAACCCAATAAAGGAAGGAAACATATGCGTTGGTTAAGTAAAACCCGATACAAAATAGGCCTGGTAATTCCAACGCTTTTGGTATATCTGGTATTCATTATTATTCCAATTGCAATGGCAGTTGGATACAGCTTTACAAAGTATTCCGGAATAGGAAAAGCCAAATTTAATGGACTGACAAACTATATCAGACTGTTTCAGGATCCGCTGTTTTGGTCGTCCTTCAAAAACACAATGATAATGTTTGTACTTGCCTTTGTGCTTTTGCTGACCATCTCTTTTTTAATTGCCTTACTGTTAAACAACAAGTTGAAGGCAGTAGATCTTTCCAAGTCCCTGATTTTTTCTCCGGCAATTATTGCTCCCATTATTGTAGGCGTTATCTGGGTTTATATCCTGGACCCGAATATTGGTATTATCAATAGCCTTTTAGACGCCCTGGGCGCACCGGAGTTGAAACAGAAGTGGATTGGCGGAGACACGTTGTCACCATACAGCATTGCCATTATTTACTTTTGGCAACAGCTGGGATACTTAGTAACCGTATTCCTTGCCGGACTGAAAATGATTCCGGAAGAGGTTATGGAAGCAGTAAAAATTGATGGTGCCAACTTCTGGCAGAAAACATTCCGTGTAACCATCCCAATGATGAAATCAACCATTTCTACCGTAGCAGTTTTAATTATTACCGGCGTATTTAAAATTTTTGAAATTGTACAGCAGACAACCGGTGGAGGACCAAACCACTTATCAGAAACCCTGGTCACCTATAGTTATTCCATGACCTTTGCCAGCGGAGACTATGGTTATGGCATGTCTCTTGCCACAGTAACCTTCCTGCTGTCTTTGGTAATTACCGGTATTTACACAACTTTGACAAAGGAAAGGAGCAAGTAAGATGTTGTCTAAAAAGAAAAAGACGGCAATGTATATTGCCATGGCATTAATTACCGGACTTGTGGTTTTTCCTTTCCTTTGGATGATCTTACTTTCGTTTAAAACAAGCTCGGAAATTATGTCAGACCCGTTGGCCCTTCCGGATGCCTTTACCTTGGATAACTTCAAGCGGGCGCTGGAAACCCTGGATTTTCCAAGACTTTATGCCAATACGTTTGAGGTCTGCGCAATTTCTGTTGTCTTTGAATTGATTATTACCTTCTGCAGTTCTTTTGTAATTGCACGAATGGAATTCAAACATCCGAAACTGAAAAAACTACTGTATGGATTCCTGATTTTAGGATTATCGGTTTCTCCATTTATCCTTCTGTTCCCGGTTTATAAAATTAATGCTTTTCTGGGTCTGCAGGGAAAATGGGCACTGGTCTTTCCTTATGTAGCAAGTTCCATTTCGTTTAACACGCTTTTGCTGACAGCCTACTTGCGGCAGCTGCCGGCAGAAATAGATGAAGCCGCGGTCATAGACGGCTGCAGCCTATGGGATTTAATGACAAAGATTACCCTTCCCATGGCCAAGCCGGTGATTGCCACCATTGTTATTTTTAACGTTCTGTATATCTGGAATGAATTCCCATACGCCTCCGTTATGCTGCGGGACGTAACAGATTACACGCTTTCCATGGGAGCATCCTTCTTTAAGGGCAATTACACCGTAGATTACGGCGGCATTGTAGCTTCCAGCTTAATGATTATTATTCCGGAACTGGTCTTCTATGGCTTCTTCCAACGGAATATTGTAGAAGGCATGACCGCCGGAGCGGTTAAGGGATAAGCATTCTTAAACAAAGCAAGCAAAGGAGAATACATCATGAGCAACGTATCAGGATTGTTTAAAGATTTAACCACCGTAAAAGAGGCCAGAAACGGACGTCTTGCCAGCTGGGACCAGCGTGGAAAAAACCAGGATTACTGGGAAATTCCTGCCGGAGAAACCATTTCCCTGGGCGAGGTAGAGGGCCCCGGTTGCGTAACGCACATCTGGATGACCTCTTCCTGCAGAAGAGTAGCGGCACCCAGCATTTTAGACCCGAAGTTAATGGCCTCTGCCGCGCCGGTTATGGAAATCCATCCGGCACTGGGTGTTATTCGGGATGATTATGATCCGTTTTATTACAGAAAGGTATTAATTAAAATTACCTGGGATGATCAGGATACGCCAAGCGTGCTGGCGCCTCTTGGAGATTTCTTCTGTATTGGAAACTGTTATCCGGGAAATTTTTCCTCCTTACCGTTTAACGTTTCCCTGAAGCCGGAAGAAGCCGGCAGATATGGTGCCCCGTGTTCCGTATCCTGTTACTTCCCAATGCCGTTCAACAAGAAGGCAAAGTTTGAAATTGTAAATGAGAATGACATTCCGTTTATTCTGTATTTCAACATTGACTATGAAATGTACAAAGAACCGCTGGATGAAAATACCGCGTATTTCCATGCCAGCTGGAGAAGAGAAAATCCTTGCAAAGGCTGGGGCCCGGATCTGCAGACCAACTGCCCGGAAGTTAACAACGTAACCAATTTCAAGGGTGAAAACAACTACACCGTTCTGGATGTAGAAGGCACCGGCCACTACGTTGGCTGCAACCTGACCGTAAAGCACTACCAGGGCAGCTGGTGGGGCGAAGGCAACGACATGTTCTTCATTGACGGAGAAGAATATCCGTCTCTGAACGGCACCGGTACCGAAGACTACTTCAACCATGCTTGGGGTATGCAACGAAATGCGTATCCATTCTTTGGAACCATTGTGCATGAAGGTGACACGGATGGATTCCAGGTATCGTACCGCTTCCATATTACGGATCCGGTTCGCTTTGAAAAGAGTCTGAAGGTTACCATTGAGCATGGACATGCCAACCATCTTTCGGATGACTGGAGTTCCACTGCCTATTGGTATCAGACCCTTCCAACCGCAAAAGAACTGACCATACTGCCAATGGAAGAACGGCTTCCGGAAGTTCCGGTATTGCCGACTCGCAAATTAGAAATGCCGGAATTAACCGAAGAAATGAAGGCCGCCAGACAATCCTGGGCAGACCGATGGGAAGAATATCAGCCGGCACGGGAAGAACAGTTCCGCATTAAAGAAGAAAAGGCCAGACGGGAATCCAGGCTGAACACCGAATTTGCCAAAAAGCTGCGGGATGAATATAAGTAAGAAAAAAGTGAGTGGGTTAGAATGTCTAAGGAATTAATGCTTAAGAGAATTGCACAGGCCCAGGAAGAAATAGACGCAAAACGCGCTCTGGTAAAACAGGGCGCACAAAGACAGGACTACCATTTTATGGCGGAAACCGGATGGATTAATGATCCGAACGGATTGATTTACTACAAGGGAAAGTACCATTTCTTTTATCAGTACAATCCGTATCATGGCTTCTGGAGCAGCATGCACTGGGGGCATGCGGTCAGCACGGATTTAATTCATTGGGACTATTTGCCCTTGGCTCTTGCACCCAGTGAAGTCTATGATGACCATCTGCAGGGCGGCTGCTTTTCCGGAAGCGCCATAGAGTATGACGGGAAACTGTACCTGATTTATACCGGGACCAGCAACCACGGACACGGCTTTGAACAGGTGCAGTGTGTGGCCTACAGCGAAGATGGAATTCACTTTGAAAAATATGAAAAGAACCCGGTTATTACAGCTCCTGCCGGCGTGTCTCCGGACCAGTTCCGTGACCCGAAAGTCTGGGAGCATGACGGCACCTATTATGTAGTGTGCGGTGCCAGCGTAAACGGCTTTGGACAGGCCCTTTTGTACAAGTCAGATGACCTCCTTCATTGGACATTTGTCAACGTGCTTGCAGAAAGCCGCGGCGAATGGGGCTTCATGTGGGAGTGCCCGGATTTCTTTCCATTGGAAGACAAATATGTTTTAATGTTTTCTCCCATGGGCGGAAAAGAGCGGACCAGCGTTTACCTGGTCGGTGACTTTGACTACGACACCGGAAAATTCTTCTACACCACTTCCGGCGAGATGGACTGGGGCTTTGACTACTACGCCCCGCAGTCTTTCCTGGCTCCGGATGGCAGACGGCTGATGGTCGGCTGGGCAAATGCCTGGGACTGGATGCCGTTCTGGAAGGACTGGGGCCCGACATATCAGGAGGGCTGGTGCGGCTTCTTCAGCGTGCCAAGAGAAGCCGTTCTGGACGCGGACGGAATGCTGAAATTTGTCCCTGTAAAAGAATTGGAGCTGCTGCGGGAAGACGGAGTTTCCATTCAGGAATTGGAACTGGTTGACCCTGTCCCGGGCGATGCAGCAACTTCCTCTTCTGGGAATTTGTCGCTTTGCAACGGCTGTGTCTTTGAATTGAAAATGAAGGTGGATTTGCAAAAAACAACCGCCAGCCAGCTGATTCTGAAGCTCCGCTCCGTAAAGGAAAAATATACGGAAATTGTGTTTGACCTTGCAAAGTCGGAGATTCGCTTTGACCGGAGTCATTCCGATAACTGGAGCACCGGTGTGGCAAAATGTCCGCTGAATTTGCTGGGACGGGACACGCTGGATATTCACGTATATTCGGATAAGAGCTCCGTAGAATTGTTTAGTAATGGATACAGAAATAATCTGTCCTGTAATATTTATAATGCTGATGAAAATCAGGAAAATTACTTAATCGCAAAAGACGGAACCATTGCGATTACGGAGTTGAATACCTGGAAGTTAAAGAAAGTCATAGAATAGGAGGCTTCTGACGATGGCAGAGGTAACACTAAGACACATCAAGAAGGTTTATCCTAATGCAGAAAAGAAAAAGAAGAAAGGCGGCGCGGCAAAGACCAATCTGCTGGTAACAGACGAAGGCGTTGTGGCCGTGCAGGACTTTAATCTGGAAATTAAAGATCAGGAGTTCGTGGTTCTGGTTGGCCCATCCGGCTGCGGAAAGTCTACCACGTTACGCATGATTGCCGGCCTGGAAGAAATTACCGACGGTGATCTTCTGATAGACGGGCAGCGCATGAACGAAGTGGAACCGAAGGATCGGGACATTGCCATGGTGTTCCAAAGCTATGCCCTGTATCCGCACATGACGGTTCGCGGCAACATGGAATTTCCGCTGAAGCTGAAGAAGATGCCGAAAGACCAGATAAAGGAGCGGGTAGAAAGTACCGCGGAAATTCTGGGAATTACGGAGTATCTGGACAGAAAACCCAAGGCGTTGTCCGGTGGCCAACGGCAGCGGGTTGCTATTGGCCGGGCCATTGTCAGAGAACCCAAGGTTTTGTTGATGGACGAGCCGCTGTCTAACCTGGACGCAAAGCTTCGGAACCAGATGCGGGCAGAGCTGATTAAGCTGCGTCAGCGGATTAAAACCACTTTTGTCTACGTAACACATGACCAGACGGAAGCCATGACCCTTGGTGACCGGATTGTCATTATGAAAGATGGAGTAGTACAGCAGGTGGGCACGCCACAGGAAGTCTTTGACCATCCGGATAATCTGTTTGTGGCCGGCTTTATTGGCGTGCCGCAGATGAACTTTTATGATGCCACTCTTCTGAAAGAGGATGGCGTGTATAAAGTGCAGGTGCAAGGCATGCAGCTTGTTTTGCCGGAAGAAAAGCAGAAACGACTGAAATCTGCCGGTGTAGGCCCACAGGAAATTACGCTGGGAATCCGTCCGGAGCATATTTCTTTGTGCTCTGCAGAGGACCGGGGCCTAAGCGGGGAAATTATGATGTCCGAAATGATGGGCAGCTCCGTTTACCTGCACGTGAATGTAGATGAAAAAGACACCATCATTATTGTGCCGACCCTGCACCAGGACAAGCAAACTACGCTTTCCAACGGAACCAGAATTTCCTTTACGTTCTGTGAAGGCGCCGTCCACCTTTTTGACAAGGAAAGCGGAAACAACCTGGAGGTGTAAGATGTTTGATATTGTGGCTCTGGGGGAGCTGTTAATTGATTTTATGCCCAGGGGAACCAGCGAAAGCGGAAATTTCCTGTTTGAAGCCTGCCCCGGCGGCGCCCCGTGCAACGTGCTTTCCGCCGCAACCAAATTAGGAAAAAAGACGGCATTCATAGGAAAGGTAGGAACGGATCTGTTTGGCCGTTTCCTTGGCGATGCAGTTGCTTCCTATCACATAGACACGTCTTCCTTATACAGAACTGATACCGCATTTACCACACTGGCTTTTGTTGCCTTGGATAAAGAGGGAAACAGGGACTTTTCCTTTTCCAGAATCCACAGTGCGGACACGCTTTTGTCTGAAGAGGAAATATCAGAAGATTTGATTGGAAGTGCCCGTATTTTTCATGTGGGAACCCTGTCTATGACAGACGAGCCGGCAAGGAGTGCCACCATAAAGGCACTGGAACTGGCAAAGCAGAAGGGTGTTTTGGTTTCGGTGGATCCGAATTTAAGGGAACCACTATGGAAAGCGCCGGAAGAGGCAAAAGAGGCTATCCGCACGGTGCTGTCTTATGCGGATATCATTAAAATTTCAGATTATGAACTGACCTTCCTTTATGGGGATAAGGAGATTGCGGAAGCGGCAAAAGAATGCTTTGCAGAGTTTTCTCCAAAGCTCCTCTTTGCCACCTGCGGTAAAGAGGGCGCTTACGCTTTGACGGCAGACAAACTTCTGCACCACCCGTGTTATTTGAAGGTGAAGACTATTGATACAACCGGAGCGGGAGATTCCTTCTGCGGAGCAGCCTTAAGCAAGCTGCTGGACTTTGGATGTAATCCGGGCGCCCTTACAGAAGAACAGCTTTTTGAAATGTTGCAATTTGCTTCTGCGGCAGCGTCCCTTACCACGACACGGTATGGCTCTATTGCGGTTATGCCGGACGCGGGGGAAATTGAAGAGCTGATAGTTGCGGGCGTTTAAGCGGCTTTGGGAAGAGTAATTTCAACAAAACGCAATATCTTGAAATTCCTAACCTGATTTACAGTGAGAAATTTCAACTTAAGTTGTTTTCTTGAAATATCTATGCTAAAATTCCTACTGTAATTTCATTTTCCATAAGGAAAGACAGGAGGAAGCTATTATGAATACGCGTGCAGGTACCTTTGTCAGCAATCTGTCTGGCAAGATGGCATATCAGTCTTTTCGTCCTGCTCCGCTTCCGCCAGATCCACCAATAGAACTGACAGAAGAACTGGTTTCTAAGCTGGTAGATGCCAACAAGAAACTGGCCACTTTGGATGGCCTGTCGTCCAATATTCCGAATATGAATTTGTTCGTTTCTATGTATGTTCGTAAAGAGGCCTTGCTGTCTTCTCAGATTGAGGGCACCCAGTGTACCCTGGATGACATCCTGAACCCTTTCCTGGAAGAAAATCAGAAATTGAATGTTTCTGATGTTGTCAATTATGTTAAGGCAACCGAATTTGCACTGAATCGCCTGAACACATTGCCCCTGTGCAACCGGCTTATGAAAGAGACACACGCAGTCCTAATGGAGGGCGTGCGTGGGCAGGAAAAAAGCCCCGGGGAATTCCGCACTTCCCAGAACTGGATTGGCGGACAGGGAAGCACGTTGCAGAATGCGCGGTATATCCCGCCAAATCCAGAGGATATGCAGGTTGCCATGTCTGATTTGGAAAAGTATATCAATGGGGAGGATTCCCTTGATCCGCTTATTCAGGCGGCGTTAATTCACTATCAATTTGAGACGACCCATCCGTTTCTTGATGGTAACGGGCGAGTTGGCCGCTTGCTGATTACACTGTTCCTGATGGAAAAAGGCGTGTTATCCTGTCCGGCATTATATATTTCTTATTTCCTGAAGCTGAACCGAATTGAGTACTACGACAGAATGACACAGGTTCGCAGAACCGGAGATTATGAACAGTGGGTCCTCTTCTTTTTGCAGGCACTTTCTGATTCCGCAGAAGATGCCATACAGACAATTCATCAGTTGAAGACACTGCACGAAGAAAGCCTGGCGCAGTTTGAGGATATTTCCGCAAGACAAAAGACGAATGTCCTGAAGGTCTTTACCTATATTGAGGCCAACCCGATTATTGACATTCAGAAAACTGCCACGGCATTGGGCTTGTCTTACAACACGGTCTCTAAGGTGGTCCTGCTTTTGACAGAAAAAGGAATTCTGCAGCAGACCGACAAGGCCGGAAAAGCTAAAATTTATTCTTACACTGAATATTTGGATATTCTTCGGAAAGACACCTAAAAAGAAGAGTGCCCCCGCACGTTTGCGAGGACACTCTTCTTTGCAATAGCATTTCTTGCCCTTATAGTAGCACTAGTTGCTTTACTTGTTGTGGTGGCCGCGGTTGCGATAGTCGGCGGAGCTGCGGTAGGTGCTGGAGAAGGAAGTGCGGGCGGAGCTGCCTGCCCGGCCGGACTTGCTCTTTTTGCGCTTCTGGCGCGGCTGCTTGGTGTGGTAGCGCTGGTCGGAAACCGGCCGGATTGGCTGTGCACCTTTTAAGTCCGGTTTGGCCCGTACCATCTGGATACTTTGCGTGCGGAGCCGCTTCTTGTACAGGGCGTTGACAATCAGGTAGCCCAGCAGCGCCACAGCGGCAATTCCCAGCAGCACCTTAGTGGCAGTGAAGCCGAACAGGGTCTTGAAGAAGTAACCGATGGAGCCGAAGAAGCTGCGCCGGACGTCCGTTGCGGCAACCAGGTCAATGGTGCAGAGGACGTCCCCTGCGTACAGCACGTTGGCCTTCCCGACCTTGTCTCCGGCTTTTAGCGGAGCGTGGAGGTTGGAATCTATGGAGCCTTCCACCACTTCAATGGAGACCCCGGAGGAGTCAACGTCGGAAGGCAGCAGTGCGGTAACTTCGGAAGCCGGTACCAGTTGGACGGAGTCTACCTTGCGGGCCATGGAGACCTTTGCCACCGTAACAATGGTGTTGGGGTCAGCCACCACCTTTAGCTTGATGTGGCTGAAGACCCATTTGTAGGCCTTGACGGTTTCATTAAACGCAATGTTAATTTCGTGCGAGGTAGAGGAATACAAATCCTTACCGCCAATAATAACGGTCAGATAGGTGTATCCGTTCTGGGTGGCATAGGACAGCAGGCACTGGCCCGCATTTTCCGTGGTTCCTGTTTTAATACCCTTACACGGTTCATAGTAGTAACCGCTGTAACGGCTTAACAAATAGTTGGTGTTGGAGTAGGTAACGGACTTACGCTTGTTGGTCTGCGCCAACGTGTAACTGGACTGGGAAACCATGCTTTTGAAGGTGTCATATTCCAGTGCTTTGGTGGCCAGAATGGCCAGGTCTTCAGCGGTGGAATAGTGGTTGTCATCATCCAGACCGTGCGGGTTGGTGTAGTGCGTGTTTTTGCAGCCGAGCTCCTTGGCCCGGGCATTCATCATGTCCACAAACTTGCTGATGCTGCCGCCACCAACGTAGTCGGCCAGAACGGCGGCGGCGTCATTGCCACTGTGGACCATCATTAAATTTAAAAGCTGGTTGACGGTTAACACTTCCCCGACCTGCAAATTGGCGAGGGAGCTGTTGGTTCCTGCCAAAGTGTCCAGCACTTCCTGACGAACCGTAACTTCCGTATCCAGATCCGACACGTTTTCCAGAACCAGAAGACAGGTGGTAATTTTAGTTAAAGAGGCCATGGCTGTCTTTTTGGAAGAGTTCTTGTTGAAGATAACGGTGCCCTGGTCCATGTTGACCATGTAGACAATATCACTCTGAAAATCAAGTTCGTCATTGTAAGCGGCGGAGCTTTGAACGGGCAGGATTCCCACCATCAGAAGTGCCACCAAAAAAATGGAAAGCAGAGCGGAGAGGAAATGCTTTTTAGCGCTTTTCTCCATAGACATCACCCTTGAAATACTGTAAAATAATCTGCAGATTTTAAATCTGTAAGAACTGATTGAATTATAACAGAAAATATCTGAGAGGGAAACATATATGGTATACGTAACCGGTGACTTACACGGTGATATTGCCCGTTTTAAGACTCCGGCCGCCAAGAAACTACAAAAAGGAGACACGCTTCTGGTTTGTGGGGACTTCGGCTTCATCTGGGACGGCTCCAAAGAAGAGGAAAAGCAACTCGCCAAGCTTGGAGATAAAAAATTTAACATCTGTTTTGTAGATGGCACGCATGAAAACTTTGACCTGCTAAATGCCTATGAAGTCAGCGAATGGAACGGCGGAAAGGTACAGCACATTGGTGGAAATGTGTACCACCTGATGCGCGGACAGGTCTTTACCATTGAAGGATTTCAAATCTTTACCATGGGTGGTGGGGAAAGCCCTGACATGGACATCCGCATTGCCAGTGACAACTGGTCTCCTGCCGAAAGCCCGAACCAACAGGAACTGCTGGAAGGCGCCTCCAACATCGGCGCAAAGGGCAACAAGGTAGACATCATCATTACCCATGAGCCGTCTGCCAAGATCAAGGATTTCCTGACCATGAAGAACACTGTTAAACCCAGAGTTACTCTGCTTAACACCTATTTTGAAGAGCTTGCCGGTGCCGTTGACTACAAGAAATGGTACTTTGGCAGCCTTCATATGGACAAACATATTTCTGCAACACAAACTGCTGTCTTTCATGACATTCTGGAAGTGGAAACCGGCATTAGTATTCTGCAAATGCCAAGGTAAAATACTGATTTCCGCATGCAAGCACAGCCCATGAACGGTTATTACGGTGCTTGCCGTAGTAACCGTTTTTAACTTATAGAAAGAAGGGGTCCTTAATGAGAGACTATCAAAAGGAATTTGAAAACCGCGTTCAGTTTATCCAGGATTTACTGAAGAAGAGCGGCGCAAAGGGAATTGTGTACGGTAACAGCGGCGGCAAAGACTCTGCCCTGGTCGGCATCCTTTGCAAGGCAGCATGTGACAACACCGTTGGCATCATGATGCCGTGCTCTGTTTCCCGCAACTTTGAAATTGACATGGCGGATGGCCTTGCCGTGGCAGAGCAGTTCCACATTGAACATCGCTGCATTAACCTGTCTGACACCAGAGACGCCCTGACTTCTGCTCTGCAGGAAGTTACCGGGGAACTGAAGCCCGCATCGCTGAACAACATTGCGCCACGTCTGCGGATGACCACCCTGTATGCCATTGCTGCCAATGAAGGCCGCCTGGTTGCCGGCACCGGCAACCGCAGTGAAGCCTACGTCGGTTACTTCACCAAGTGGGGAGACGGCGCCCATGACTTCAACCCGATTTCCGACCTGACGGTAACGGAAATCTTTGAATTCCTCCGCTTCCTGAATGCTCCGGAATCCATCATTACCAAAGCGCCGTCTGCCGGACTTGCCGAAGGCCAGACCGACGAAGGCGAAATGGGCCTGACCTATGCCGAACTGGATACCTATATCAGCGGCGGCACGGTTGCTCCGGAAAAGGCTGCCAAGATTGACAGTATGCATAAGGCAAGCCAGCACAAGCGGGACTCCATTGTCCAGTACTGCCCGCTGTCTGAATAAGTAGGTAGTGCAAAGCGGGAATTCCGCTGTAGACGCTTAGGCAGCTAAATCGCAAAGCAAAAGAAAACAAAAAAGCATCTGAGGAATCTTCCCCGGATGCTTTTTTTCTGCCCAAAAGTGGGCGGCAGGATGACGGATTTCTTGAAAGATGATTGAAACCAGTCAAAAACAGTCAAAATATAGGCGAAAAAGTGGAGAAAAGCAGCGACTTTTTGTAGAAATGGCAGTCAGAATGAACGAACTTGAATGAACGTGACTGATTCTGGTTGATTAACGGTGCGGTTTTGTTATAATCAAGGTAGAGAAACGAAACGGAATAACAACACGAAAAACACTGCGGAAGGGAGGACTTTCATGTCAATGCTGACACAGCAGCGGCACGACCAGATCTTGAAGCTGCTGGAAGAAAAGGGAAGCGTAACGGTCAGCGAACTGACGGAACTGCTGGATTCTTCGGAAAGCACGGTTCGCAGAGATCTGTTGGCGCTGGATAAGCTGGGCAAACTGAATAAGGTGCACGGCGGTGCCACGCTGACGGAAACGCAATTCATTACCAACGAAGAAAAACTGGAAGAAAAGCTGGTCATGCACGTGGACAGCAAACGGGCCATTGCAAAGTATGCGGCTGCGCAGGTTACCGGATCAGACTTCGTCTTTCTGGATGCCGGATCCACCACCCTGCTGATGATTCCTTATCTGGAACCAAGCTCCGCCACCTTCGTTACCAACGGCATTCAACACGCCAAAGAACTGGTAAAGCATGGCTTTAAAACGTATATGCTGGCCGGAGAATTGAAAGAAACCACCGAAGCAGTGGCCGGTCTGGCAGCAGCACAAAACATTCTGCACTACAACTTCTCCAAGGCTTTTCTTGGAACCAACGGAGTGCATTTGAAGCGGGGCTTCACCACCCCGGATGCCGACGAAGCGTTTGTCAAAACGGCGGCCATTGACCGCAGCTTTGTCTCTTATGTCCTGGCAGACCATTCCAAATTTGACCGCGTGTCTACCATGACCTTCGGACAACTGGTGAACTCGGCCATTATTACAGACAGACAGCCGGACAGCAAGTATGCTGAAACCACCGTGGTAAAGGTAATTCCGGCAGAAACAGAAGAGGAGTGATTCCTATGATTTATACCGTAACGTTGAATCCGGCCCTGGATTATATTGTGCGATTAAGCGAACTCCAGTGCAAAGACATTAACCGCGCAGATTCAGCAGAAGTCATTTATGGCGGCAAGGGAATCAATGTTTCCCTGGTTCTGAAGGAACTGGGATTGCCGAATAAGGCACTGGGCTTTGTGGCGGGCTTTACGGGCCGCGGCCTGCAGGACATGCTGCAGGCAGATGGTGTAAAGACCGATTTTGTAGAGCTTCCGGCCGGGCTGACCCGCATTAATGTCAAGCTGTTTGCACAAGAGCAGTGGGACGTGAATGCACCGGGCCCGGAGGTAGATGCCGGAGCATTAAAAGAGTTTTATGAAAAAATTGATACCCTGCGCGCCGGGGATACTTTGGTTATGGCGGGCGCGGTGCCGGAGAATCTGCCGGAAGATATATATGAACTGATTATGCAGAAGCTGCAGGGACGCGGTATCCGGATTGTAGTTGACACCAGCGGGGAAGCCCTCCGGAAGGTGTTGCCGTATCAGCCGTTCCTGATTAAGCCGAATCACCATGAACTTTCGGATTTGTTTGGCCAGGAAGTGCTTCCAACTGATGAAATCCTGATTGTAAAGTTAGCCAAGAAACTGCAGGAGATGGGCGCCGCCAACGTGCTGGTCAGCCGTGGAAAATATGGTGCCATCCTGGTAGATGAAAATGACGGCATTCATGCCGCCGGCATTGTTCCCGGAAAACCGGTTAACAATGTGGGCTGCGGAGATTCCATGGTAGCCGGATTTGTAGCCGGTTATGAATTAAAGCAGGACTATGACTACGCTTTGCGTCTGGGTTCTGCAGCAGGCAACGCCTCCGCTTTTGTGGACGGCATTGCCGGTGGAAAGGAAATTAGAAATACTCTGGAACAGTATTTCTCTAAATAAGTAAAGTTTTAAGAAAGAAAAAGAGGTGTCTTTATGAAAATCAAAGACCTGTTAACGGTGGACGCAATTGCACTTGGCGTTACCGCAGCGGACCGAGATGCAGCCATTGACAAGCTGATCTCCCTTCACGAAGCAGCCGGCAACCTGTCGGATGCAGCGGCCTTTAAAGAAGCCATCCTGAAGCGGGAATCCGAAAGCACAACCGCATTGGGCGAAGGCCTTGCAGTGCCACACGCAAAGACGGACGCTGTAAAGAAAGCCGGACTGGCTGCCATTACCGTACCGGATGGCGTGGATTACAATGCACCGGACGGACAGCCCAGCAACCTGTTCTTCATGATTGCAGCTCCTGCAGAAGGCGGAGACGTTCATCTGGAAATCCTGTCCAGATTGATGGTTATGCTGATGGATGCCGATTTTGCCAGTCGTCTGCGTGCCGCTGCATCGCCGGAAGAATTCATGGAAATCATCAACGCACAGGAAGCGCTGAAATATCCGGAAGAAGCAGCGGAAGAAAAACCGGCTGCAGAAGAAAAGAAAGACGGCTACCGCATCCTGGCAGTAACCGCTTGCCCAACCGGAATTGCACACACCTATATGGCAGCAGAAGCCTTGGAAAAAGCCGGTGAAGAAATGGGCCTTCCGCTGAAAGCGGAAACCAACGGCTCCGGCGGCGCCAAGAACGTGCTGACCAAGGCAGAAATTGCCGCTTGTGACGCCATTATCATTGCTGCTGACAAGAACGTGGAAATGGCCCGCTTTGACGGCAAGCCGGTTCTGCGCGTAAAGGTAGCAGACGGCATTAATAAGCCGAAAGAGTTAATTCAGAAAGTAGTAGACGGCAAGGCTCCGATTTATCATGCAGAAGCCGGCGCCGTTACCGATGACAGTGACGATGTGGAAAAGGAATCCATCGGCCGCAAGATTTACAAGGACCTGATGAACGGCGTATCCCACATGCTTCCGTTCGTTGTTGGCGGCGGTATCCTGACAGCCATTGCCTTCCTGATTGATACCATTTACTGCATGAAGACCGGCACCCCGTACGGTTCCGACTTCGGTTCCATGCTGGCCGGTTCCGCCTGGATTAAATCCATGGGCGGCGCAGCCATGGGCTTCATGCTCCCAATCTTAGCCGGATTCATTGCCCACTCCATTGCTGACCGTCCTGGCCTGTTAGTCGGCTTTGCCGGCGGCTATCTTGCCAAGATCGGCGCCACCTGGGCCGACCCGGCCGGAGACTCCGGTATTTCCGCCGGCTTCATTGGGGCCCTCATTGCCGGTTTCGCAGCAGGCTACCTGGTAAAAGGCCTGGAATATCTTTGCAGAAACTTCCCGAAGAGCCTTGACGGCATCAAGCCAATGCTGATTTACCCGGTTTGCGGACTTGCCGCAATCTCCGTTGTTATGTGTACCCTTGACCCGGCCTTCATCTGGCTGAATGGCGTCATTGCCCAGTTCCTGACCTGGCTCGGCGGTACCAATTACTTAGTTCTCCTTGGCCTGCTGCTTGGCGGCATGATGGCCATTGACATGGGCGGCCCAATTAACAAGGCTGCTTACCTGTTCGGCACCGGCCTCCTGACGGAAGCTGCCGCCTCCACAGATGCTGCTTTCCAGACCATGTGCTATGAAAGCATGGCAGCCGTTATGATCGGCGGCATGGTTCCTCCAATTGCCCTGGCCGTTGCCTGCCAGCTGTTCCCGAAGAAGTTCTCCGCAGCAGAACGCCAGTCCGCACCGACCAACTACGTTATGGGTCTGTCCTTCATTACGGAAGGCGCTATCCCGTTCGCAGCTGCTGACCCGGTACACGTTATCCCGTCCCTGGTTATCGGTTCCGCTATCTCCGGTGCCCTGTCCATGCTGTTCGGCTGCACCCTGATGGCTCCTCACGGCGGCATCTTCGTATTCGCTACCGTAGGCAAATGGTACTTCTACCTGCTGGCCCTTGCCATTGGCGTAGTTGCTTCTGTAGTAGCTCTCCGCTTCTTAAAGAAGGACCTGGTTCAGGCTGAAGAAAAATAAGGGAACGAAACGCAAACTAAGTTAAGTAAAAATAATTAGAAGAAGATCTTTCCGGGAAAGTTCACCGGGTGCATCGCAGAAGAAACCGCACTTTGGGGAACGCCCGGAAAGATCCGAAGAATTGCTGAGCGGGACCGAAAGGTGCTGACTCGCAAAGGAAAGGAAGAAAAAACATGGTTTCTCAGAACGTAACCGTTACCAATAAAGAGGGCTTCCACATGCGCCCGGCCAACTATTTCATTAAGGAAATGACTCCGTTTTCTTCGGACGTTACCCTGGTGTTCAACGGCCAGAAAATCAACGGCAAAAGCATTATGAACATTATGGCGGCCTGCATGAAGTGCGGATCTGAAATTGAAATCTGCTGTGAAGGTCCGGATGAAGAAGCTGCGCTGAAGAAGGCAGTAGAACTGGTTGAGTCCGGTCTTGGCGATGCAGAATAAGCATAACAAAAGAGGTGCTTTTATGCTGAAGGGAATCGGCGTATCGGAAGGATACGGTATTGGCAAAGCCATTATTATTGAAGATATCAGCTTAGATTACAGCGCTGTGAAATATACGGATGCGGCGTCGGAAAAGGCTCGGCTGGAGAACGCCATTGCGGAATGCATCGGCAAAACCCAGGAGATTGCGGCGCAGCTGAAAGTGTCTGCCGGTGAAAAAGAGGCAGAAATTATGTCCGGGCATGTGGAAATGCTGCAGGACCCGTTTATGAAGCAGCAGATGGAAGAGCGCATAGACGGCGGCGAAGTGGCCGAATCGGCCGTGGACGGCGTCTGCCAGTTCTTCATTGACATGTTCGCCGGCACCGGGGATGAACTCATGGAGCAGCGGGCATCGGATGTCAAGGACATTCGGGATGACCTGCTGAGCCTCCTGCTGGGAGTAACCATGGTGGATATTGCCGCCGTGCCGAAGGGCAGCGTCTTAATTGCTAAGGATTTTACTCCGTCCATGACGGGGAGAATCAACTGTGACAATGTGGCCGGTATGATTGCGGAAGTAGGCGGTGTTACCTCGCACAGCGCCATTCTGGCAAGGGCGATGGGCCTGCCGGCTGTTTTGTCTGTAGAAGGAGCAACCCAAAAACTGGAAGACGGCCGGCTTCTGGTAGTGGACGGCTCCAACGGTCACGTTCTGCCGGATCCGACGGCGGAAGAAATTGCCGAATATACCGTTTTGCAAAAACAGTATGAAACGGAGAAGGAAGACCTGCAGCGTTTTGCCAGCATGTCTACCGTCACCGCAAATGGTGTTCCAAAGGCGGTATATGGCAATATCGGAAAGCCGGAGGATGTGCAGAATGTGGTACAGCATGGCGGCGAAGGCATTGGTTTGTTCCGGACAGAATTCCTGTTTATGGACCGCAACCAGGAACCGACAGAGGAAGAACAGTTTGAAGCGTACTCTACGGTTGCCAAAGCCATGCACGGCAAAGAAGTGATTATCCGGACGCTGGATGTGGGCGGTGATAAGGACATTCCTTATCTGGCCATTGAGAAGGAAGATAACCCCTTCCTGGGCTTCCGCGCCATCCGCTACTGCCTGCAGAATCCGGAACTGTTTAAGCGGCAGCTCCGTGCCATTCTTCGTGCGTCCGCTTTCGGCAATGTAAAGATTATGCTGCCAATGGTGACCTGCGCGGATGAAATCCACGCGGCCAAGGCCTTGGTAGCCCAGTGCGCAGAAGAACTGGCGGCGGAAGGCCATACCGTAGGCAATGTACCGGTAGGCATTATGATTGAAACGCCGGCGGCGGCTTTAACCGCAGGAGAACTGGCCAAAGAGGCCGACTTCTTCTCCATTGGTACCAATGACCTGACCGGTTATGTCATGGCCGTAGACCGTGGCAATTCCAAAGTGTCCGGTCTGTATGACGTTATGCAACCGGCTGTTCTGAAGGCCATTGAACTGGCCATTAAAGGCGCCAAGGAAAATGGTATTCCCGTCGGCATGTGCGGCGAGGCAGCGGCAGACTCCCGTCTGACAGCCCGTCTTTTGGAATGGGGTCTGGACGAATTCTCTGTCAGCCCGTCTTCCATTTTGCGGACACGCAAAACCATTTTGGAAAATAACGCTTAAAAAGTTGTACAAAGAAGAAAAGGCAACCATCCAATGGATGGTTGCCTTTTTTGTAGTGTTTTCAGCTTGTTGATTAGTGCTTGTTGCGGAAATCAAACGGCTCTTTAGCATTTTTGCTTTTTGTTTTGCCTGAGGCGCGGAGTGCTTTGGCAGGGGCTCGGCTTTCTTTAGTGGCCGAATGATAGTGGTGGCGCCCGGTGCCGGACGTGGCGCTGTTGGCACGGGCGGCGGTGTCGGCGGCTTTTTCCATTTCCCGTTTGTCAAGGTAGGTCTGGCCACGCTTCATCAGCATGGTCAGTGCCCGGATAACGGTTACTTCTGCAAGGGCGAACACAATGCACAGCGATGCACTTTCTATGGACAAAGCCTCAATAGAGAACAACGAGTAGAAGCAGGTCAGGCAAATGATAAAGCCGGCAAGGCAAAGGCCGATGATGGCAGTACGGTACTTGTTCAGCGGCGTAGCTAACTGGAACAGGATAATGAATCCGACAACCGCTAACAGATAGGTACTGGCGGTTCCGATTTCGCTTTCCTGCAGGTTAAACATTCTGGCAAACAGTACCATGGCCGCAATGGATAGGAAGGAGGTAATGGCCGCCGGCAGGGCCCGCAGGAGGGTCTGTGACAGGAACCGTCCACGCTGCTTGCCTTCGTTGGCTTCCAGTGCTAAGAAGAACGACGGGACACCGATGTTGAAGGCGGAAATCAGGGAAATCTGGGACGGCTGCAGCGGATAACTGAAGGAATTAATGATGGAGAATACCGCTAAGAACAAGGAGAACATGTTCTTGTATAAGAACAGAATGGCGGAGCGGGTAATGTTATTAATATCCCGTCGGCCTTCGGAAACAATGTTCTTTAAATGGGAGAAGTCGGAGTCCAGCAGAACCACCTGCGCGGCCTGCCGGGCGGCATCGCTGCCGGTGCCCATGGCAATGGAGCAGTCGGCTTTCTTCATGGCCAGGATGTCATTGACACCGTCTCCGGTCATGGCCACCTTCAGCTTCTGCTTCTGCAAGGCTTCTACCAGTTGACGCTTCTGCTCCGGTTTTACCCGCCCGAAGACGGTGTAATTCATGGCGGCTTCTTCTATGCTGGCCGGTGTGGTCAGCGTTCCGGCGTCTATATATTTATCCGCATTGGCAATGCCCGCTTGCTGTGCAACGCGGGAAACCGTTAGCGGATTGTCTCCGGAAATAACTTTAATGGCCACATCCTGCTCTGCAAAATGGGTAAAGATTTCTTTGGCATTCTGGCGGATTTCATTTTCCAAGCTGATGAACGCTAAGGGATAACCAACGCCATCCTTGACAAAGGCAAACGCCAAAACGCGCTGGCCCATGCCGGCCCGCTGTTCAATGGCATCCCGGTTCCGTTCCAACAGCTCCGGTGCCAGTGCCATTTCCGGTGCACCAAGGCGATATTCCGCGTCAGCAGTCCGAATGGAAGAATACTTGGTTTTAGAGGAAAACTCCTGCACGGAAACCGCGTTCAGCCGGGAAGTACCGGTAAAGTAATTCTGTAACGCCTCCATAGTCAGGTTGCTGTCCGCTATGGTATGAACATACTGATCCAGCAGCGTCTGTACCTGAGCAAACTGGGTATCTGCCAATCCGTCTGCGGGGAAGACCTCGGTAACGGTCATCTTATCATTGGTAATGGTGCCGGTTTTGTCTACACAAAGAACATCTACCCTTGCCAGTGTTTCAATGCTACGCATGTCATGCAACAGTACCTGCTTTTGTGCCAGACGGATGGCACTTAAAGCCAAAGCAACCGTGGTCAGAAGGTACATGCCTTCCGGAATCATGCCAATGACGGCACCAACCATGGAAATAATGGACTGGGAAAAGCCGTTGCCGTTAATCATGGATTGAATAAACAGCGCCAGGCCAATGGGGATAATTAAAATACCGGCAACCTTGATGATGGTTTCAATGTCCCGGATCATTTCGGATTTCTTGTCCGTTACTTCCTTTGCCTTGCTCATCAGCTTGGCCGCATAGGAATCCGCACCAACATTGGTTAAAAGCATGTAACAGCTACCGGATACCACAAAGCTGCCGGACTTCAGTTCAGAACCGCTTTGCTTTACAATTTCGTCGGCTTCGCCGGTCAGCAAAGATTCGTTGACTTCGGCATAACCCTCTTCCACGTACCCGTCAGCAGGAATCTGCTGGCCGGCTTTGACAAGGACTAAATCGCCTAGGACAAGCGAGTCAGAGCGCACCGTTTCTTCCACGCCATTACGGATAACAGTGTAAGTGGACTGATCCAGCAGGGATAGCTCGTCCAGCGTTTTCTTGGCGCGTAACTGCTGGAAAATGCCGATCACCGTGTTGCCGATGACCACAGGCAGGAAGGTTAAATTCTTCCAGGATCCGGCAATGATAACCAGAATGGCCAGGACGAAAAAGATGATATTAAAGTAGGTAACTACGTTTTCTAAAATAATTTGTTTTACGGTTTTATCCGACTGGTCGGGAATGACGTTGACATTGCCGGCCGCCGTCTGCTGTCTTACCTCTTCGGTGGTAAGCCCATTGTTGACCATGGGAACTCCTTTCCGCTTGCGGATAACGCAGGCTCCATAAATCAGCCCTATTATAACAGTCTTTCTTCAATTTAACTTATGACACTTTCGGAAATTTGTTATTTCTCTTACAACTTTATAACGTTTTCTAAAAATCAGGCATTTAAAAAGGCCGAGACGGAAAAGGATTCAAAGTCAGGAATAAAGGATTCGGAGGCAGACTCCATTTCCTGGGTATAAGCCTGGGTAATGCCAAGGTCCACGGCATAGTCAACCAGTGCATCATATTCTTCCTGTGTTACGCGGCGGGCCAGCTCCGGATAGGAAGCGGCCACGTGTGGCAGGGGTGTATACTGGCACATTAGGGACAGGAAAATATGGTTATGATACGTTTTCCAGAGGTAACGAACCACACGCTTGCTGTCCCGCACCTGGCCCGGCAACAGCAGGTGGCGAACTAAGACACCGGACTGCAGCATGCCATCCTCTTGGAAGACGGGGTCTCCTATCTGCCGGTACATTTCGGCAATGGCGGCGGACGCAACCTGGAAGTAGTCCGGTACGGAGGAATACTTCTCCGCCAAATCAGGGGAATAATATTTCATGTCCGGCAGATAAATGTCCACCAGTCCGTCCATGCGGGAAAGGGTGTCCACCGTTTCATAAGAGGATGTGTTATACACAATGGGCAATATCAGGCCCGCCGTCTTTGCCTGCTCCAATGCTTCGGCAATGGACGGCACAAAGTGGGTGGGTGTAACCAGATTAATATTGTGGGCGCCCATTGCCTGAAGCTTCAGGAAAATGTCCCGCAGCTCCGGAACGGTGACCGGTATGCCGCGGTCCCCTGCCGCAATCCGATAGTTCTGGCAGTATACACAGTGCAGGGGACAGCCGGAGAAAAACACCGTGCCGGAGCCGTTGGTTCCGGACAAGCAGGGCTCTTCCCACTGGTGCAAAGACGCGCGGGCAATCCGCATGGTGCTGTCCATGCAACAGATTCCGGCTTCTCCTTCCCTGCGATTTACACCACACGCCCTTGGGCAAAGTTCACATCCCATTCCCGGCACTCCTTTCTATTTCTGCCCACCATTATATGCTATAATAAGGACACTTTGAAAGGAGAAATCCCACCATGAAAGTATCGGTTGCCGGCGCGGTACGCGCCTTTAATCTGTCTCAGGAAAAGGAAGCTGCACTCCGCAAAATCTGCAGCCGCCAGGGCATAAAGTTTAAGGTAGTTCCGCCGGAAGAATTCGGGTTGCCCCTGAATGTGTTATTTGGCTTTGTACCGCAAGGGGCTGTATCGCCAAAGGAAACACCTTCCTTTCAGGAAGAGATGCTTCTGATGTATCAGCTGAACGGGTCTGCCATGGACAAGTTCCTACGGGCTTTACGGCAGGCAGAGGTCACCATTCCATTGAAAGCGGTTCTGACTCCAACCAATTCCACCTGGTTGCCGCAGGACCTGTTGCAGGAATTGCAAAAAGAACACGAGGCCGTGTCCGGCCAATAATAAAAGCATCTGTGAACCGTCCCTTTATGGAACCGTGATTCACAGATGCTTTTTGTTAGTTATTTTTGTTTCCTTGCTGACTTATGCCAACGCATTTTTAATGGAAGCAAAGGCTTCTTCTGCCTTTGGCTCCTGAATATACTCTACTTTGCCCTGGTCTACCAAAGAGGCAACAGCCGGGTCCATTGGCAGGGTGGCCAGAACCGGAACACCCAGTTCCTTGGCAATCAGTTCGGCTTTGCTTTCGCCAAACACGTTGATCTTTTTGCCGCAATCCGGGCAGGAAAGATAACTCATGTTTTCAATAACGCCAAGAATAGGTACGTTCATCATTTGGGCCATGGTGGAGGCTTTTTTTACAATCATCTGTACCAGGTCCTGCGGCGTGGTAACTAAAACAATGCCTTTTACCGGCATGGACTGATACACGGTCAGGGGAACGTCTCCGGTGCCCGGAGGCATATCTACAAACATGTAGTCTACCTGACCCCAGTCAACGTCTTTCCAGAACTGTTCCAGGACGCCGGCAACAACCGGGCCACGCCATACAACAGGCTGCTCTTCGTTTTCCAGAAGCAGGTTCATGGAAACCACTTTTACACCCAGGTCAGAAATGCGTGGCTCAATGCCAATGCCTTCTACGGCTTCCAGGTGGCCATGCATACCGAATGCTTTCGGAATGGACGGGCCGGTTACGTCGGCGTCCATAATAGCGGTTTCGTTACCGTCTTTGGCGCTGGCGCAGGCAAGCAGCGTAGTAACTAAGGATTTTCCTACGCCTCCTTTTCCGCTGGCTACGGCAATGACATTTTCTACACTGCTGAACTGATTGGATTCCCACAGGAATTCATTTTTTTCTTCTGCACTTAATTCTGGCATATTGCTTTGCTCCTTCAGGATTACTCTTTCTTTGCACGGAGGGCGCGGAAAAAGGAGGTCAGCTGTGTGGCACACTCTTCTTCCAGCAGTCCACCGGTTACAGTCGGTTTGTGATTATATGGCAGCGAAAACAAATTAATAATGCTGCCGGTGGACCCCGCCTTGGGGTCTTTGGCGCCAAAATAAACGTTTTGAATGCGGGCGTTGATAATGGCCCCGGCGCACATGGGGCACGGCTCTAAGGTAACATACAGATCACAGTCAAACAGGCGCCAGCCCCCGAGGCGGGTACAGGCATCCTGGATGGCCAGCAGCTCTGCATGCGCCAGCGCACTCTTGTCCCCTTCGCGGCGGTTGTGTCCGCGGCCGACAATTTCATTGCCGCGCACCACAACGGCCCCAATGGGGACCTCTCCGGCGTCAGCAGCCTTTGCTGCTTCCGCCAAGGCTTCTTTCATAAAAGCTTCGTTCATACGGCACCTCCCGTATGGACACTTTGGTACAAACAAACAATCAGGTAAACAACGGACGCCAGCATGGGCAGGGAAATCAGGCTGTACAGCCAGGCCTGCGCATGGTATTTCCGTTGTACTTTTTTGTCCGCGTTTACCGGCGGTGCATAAAGTGTTTTACGTCTTGCGCCACGGTATCGGTAGGACGTATACACACTGGCAATCAGGCCCAGCGCCAAACCAATAAAATTAATCATAATAACAGCGGTATACGCCGTTGTCTGACTACAGTTATCGGAAATCAGGGTCAGTACCAAAGCATAGGTATTGTTAAACAAATGGATGGCAATGCCGGTCCAGATGCTGTCGGTGCAAATAACCAGCAGACCCATAACAAAGCCCAGGATTAATGCAAAGGGCATCTGCGTCATGTTCCCATGCATGCACGCAAACAGAAGCGCGGACATGCCAACGGCAAACAGGTCTCCGTACTTTCGGAAGCTGTGTAAGATAACGCCACGGAAGGCAAACTCTTCCGTAAACGCAGGCACAATAACCGAAGCCAGCGTCATGAAAATATATTCACTCAGCTTGGTGGGCATGGGCAGTTCCGGGTCATCAAAGGTAACCCCATATTCCTGCAGAAAGCCGGTTAAAATGGAGGTTGCCACATTGGCCAGGATTAATGCCAGAAAGCCAAAGGCAATGGATAAATAAAACAGAGTCTGGTCTTCCGCGTGCTCCCAGTTAAACAGCTGCTTCCGCTTCTGGATTTTCTTAACAATCTGTCCGCCAATGGCAAACGGCACAATTAAGGAAATAACGGAGTACAGCATCTGTACCACGTAATAAACATTATAAGTCAGCTGCAAATATCCGCTTTGCAAGGCCCAGGAAAAGGCAGCTCCAATGCCTTTTCCAAGCAGAAAGAACAACAGTGTGCAGGCACCCAGCACCCCGCTGACCATCAGAATTTCCCGTTTGGTTTTCTTATCCATGGGAAAGGCAGCCACCTCTTTTCGCTCTCAGAATACCTTTGCATTATAACAAATCCGCCGCTAAGGTACAATTCAACCGCTCTTTTTCACACGGTAAATTACCTTGTTGCTGCGGGGCTGTGCCTCCAATAAAGCAAGATCCGTAAATTTCAGGACAAAGCTCCGTATGGTGGCGTAAGCTGCATCGCCAAAGTCCCGCTCCAGTTGCTTGGTTGTGAACGGCTCTTCCGCATAGGTGGACAGGACAAACTGCCAAAGCTTTTCCTCTTTTTGGGTTATTTCTCCGGTGGCCAAAACACGCTTATATTCTGCCATGGTGTCCACCGTAACAGGTGCTTCCTTCAGCTGGTCATATACGTTTTGAATCATGTAGAGCAAAAACGGGGTCAAGTCCAGGCAACCGGCATAGGTACTGTTGGCTTCTGTCAGGGTATAGGCGTCATAGTACTTCTTCCGGCTTTTTTCAATAAACCCGGATAGGGGGACAAACAATGTGCTTTCGTATCCCTGCTGGATAAGATACCACATATGAACCAGGCGAGCCATGCGTCCGTTTCCGTCAAAGTACGGGTGCACATAAGACAGATAAAAATGCAGCACGGCCGCTTTTAACAGGTCGTTCATGTTGTCTTTGGTATTGGCAAACGTAATCAGATTCTGCATGTACTCCGGCAGCTTTTCATGGGGAATACCGCTGTGCTCTACTTTGTTGCTCATGACATAAACCGGTGCATGGCGATAGTACTGTCCCGGCAACAGGGCATCCTCTTCCGGAAGATACTTCCCAATGGCCATCTGATATAAGGCATACAGATTTTCTTCCGTTATTTTGTGTTCCTTCCGGCTGATGAATTCAAAGCCTTTTTTCAGGCCGTAAATCCGATTTTCTTCCTCTGTTTCAGGGGCAAGCCCTTTTAAAATATTGCGCACACTGTCCCGGCTGAAATCAACTTGTTCTATGGCCGAGGTTGCCATAATTTCCTCTTCCAGCGCTTTGGTGCCATAGGCGGCAGATTGGGCAGTGTATAACAGTTTAACAGCATCCAGATGGATTCCGGTGCAGATAGGAAGATACACGATGCTTTTCCCTTGCAAATCCTTCAACGGAAGGGCTTCATAATAGGAATCCTGCAGGATGGCAATAAAATCCGCAAAGTCATTTGGATATTTATAGTTCATCTTTTTAAAGTTGCTAAACTGTTTGTCAGAAATAATTTCTGCAAAGCGTGAAATATCCATGGTGGCACCTCCCTGGTTGTAGTATGTTGCGCCGAACTGATACATATTGATACTAATTGATATCAGTATACAAAGTCCTTTTTGCCGTGTCAAACACCGGAGAAAGCGCACTGGGAAACATCCCGATAAGCGCAAGAGTACAGGAAAGCGCACAGAAAAAGAGCGCGTTTTGCAACGCGCTCTTTTTGAAGTCTTTTATTTAGATGCGGGCAACGCCGGACTTGCGGGCAGCTTCTGCAACTGCTTCGGCAACGGCATCCTTAACACGTGGGTCAAAGGCTGCCGGAATAATGTAATCCGGATTCAGCTCTTCGTCAGAAATCAGGTTGGCCAGTGCATAAGCAGCAGCAACCTTCATTTCGTCATTGATGTCAGATGCACGGGTGTCCAGAGTACCACGGAAAATGCCCGGGAACGCCAGAACGTTGTTAATCTGGTTCGGGAAGTCAGAACGGCCGGTAGCAATAACAGCTGCACCTGCGGCTTTGGCTTCGTCCGGGAAGATTTCCGGAACCGGGTTTGCGCAGGCAAAGATGATAGGATCTTTAGCCATGGACTGTACCATTTCCTTGGTAACGGTGCCAGGTGCGGAAACGCCGATAAATACGTCTGCACCCTTGATAACTTCAGCCAGGGTACCCTTTTCCATGGCTTCGTTGGTAATTTCAGCCATTTCTTCCTTAATTGGGTTCAGGTTGTCACGGCCCTTATAAATGGCACCATGACGGTCCGTCATAACAACCTTCTTCAGGCCCATGCTCATCAGCAGTTTGATGATGGCAATACCGGCTGCACCGGCGCCGGAGGTAACAATCTTCACGTCCTCAATGTTCTTGCCGACAATCTTCAGGGCGTTGATCAGACCTGCCAGGGTAATAACGGCAGTGCCGTGCTGGTCATCGTGGAAGATGGGGATGTCACAGCGTTCCTTCAGTTTCTTTTCAATTTCAAAGCAGCGCGGAGCGGCAATGTCTTCCAGGTTAACGCCGCCAAAGGATCCGGCCAGAAGGGCTACGGTGTTAACAATGTCATCCACGTCTTTGGAACGTACGCAAAGCGGGATGGCGTCTACGCCGCCGAATTCCTTAAACAGAACGCACTTGCCTTCCATAACCGGCATACCGGCTTCCGGACCAATGTCTCCAAGGCCAAGAACGGCTGTACCGTCTGTTACAACGGCAACGGTGTTCCACCGGCGAGTCAGTTCATAAGATTTGTTAATGTCCTTCTGAATTTCCAGGCAAGGCTGTGCAACGCCCGGGGTATAGGCAAGGGACAGTGCATCTTTGCTGTCTACGGAAGCTCTTGCGGTTACTTCCAGCTTGCCTTTCCATTCATAATGCAGTCTGAGCGATTCTTTTGCGTAATCCATAAATTAGTCCTCCCACGGGAATTTGTATTGTGTAAGGCCGAGGTGATCCCTAACCTGGCAAAGTTCCTTCTGAACCGGTTCGGTAATAGGAACACCCTTGTCTTTTCTGTAAAGCCATACGTCCCATTCTTTTTCGTTGGCGGTGTAAATCCGATCCTGACCCGGCGCTTTCTTGGAGTTCCGTACGCTGCGGATAATTTCTCCGGCTTTCTTTCTGGCTACCTCTTCGCCAAGGAAGTGATCGGTATCAATGGCAATGAAGAAGTGACCCAGGTGATACGGACGGATGTTTCCGTTTTCATCCTTGCCGTCCAGGGCTTTTCCGTAAGCGCCGTCCTGCAGGATGGAGGAAAGCAGTTCAATAACCATGGCGTAGCCGTAGCCTTTATATCCGCCAAGTGCTTCCCCGATTCCGCCAAGGGTAGTTAATGCGGCAGTGCCCTGACGAATCATCTTCAGTGCAACACCGGCATCTCCTTCTACCGGCTGGCCATCCTGGCCGATTACGGTACCCGGATGAACATCTTCGCCAATGCGTTCATAGTATTCAATTTTACCGTTCTGGGTAATAGAGGTGGCACAGTCAATAACGAAGTCAAAATCTTCGTCAGTTGGAATGCCGACGGTCAGCGGGTTGGTACCGAACATACCTTCTACACCAAAGGTCGGGGCAACAGAAGGTCTGGCGTTGGTACCGGTAATGCCGATGCAGCCCTGCTTGGCAGCCTGGGAAGCATAATAACCGGCAATACCGTAGTGGCAGGAGTTGCGGACTGCAACCATACCCATGCCGTATTTCTTTGCCTTGTCAATGGCCATCTGCATGGACTTGTAGCCGATAACCTGGCCCATGCCGTCATGGCCGTCTACAACGGCAGTACATTCGGTTTCTTTAATAATGTCAAAGTTGGTAACCGGGTTCTGAATGCCGGCTTCAATGCGGTCAATGTAAATTGGCTTAAAGCGGTTACAACCGTGAGACTCAATGCCTCTGCGGTCGGATTCCAGCAATACATCAGTGCAGATTTCAGCGTCTTCACGAGGTACGCCGTAACCTACAAATGCATCGGTAATAAACGGGATTAAGGTATCCCACGGACAGAAAACTCTAGGCATAATGAAGTTCTCCTTTACAAAGTATTTATCATTTTTATGATACCCCGAAGGGTTTTAAAACTCAACTGTCAATGATTTCCCCAGTGTCCACATGCGGCAGAATAAAATGGTCTCTGGAATACTCCCAAAGGGTTTCGGATCCCTGTCCTGTTAATTCGTTGCGATGCAGGATTTGACTTAAGCGCACGCCGTGCTCTACCCACGAAATACCGTTGCTTGCGTTGTTTAACATGGCCGGTTGGATGTTATCCATAGCGTGCGCAAACTTGGACTCCGGCGTCTGGTGTTCTTCAAACTCCTGAAACAGTCCGGCAATATAATCCCGCTGGTCTTCCGGCAGAAGGCCGAACAGACGGGGAGCCGCTTCGGCTTCCCGTGCGGCCTGGCCCGCTACACCAGCGGCATCATAGGCGTAGGTGTCTCCGGCATAGATTTCCACTAAGTCGTGGCAGAGGCACATGGCCATGGTCCGCGCCACATCTATTTCGGAATTGGCATATTCAGACAGGATGAGCGTGCACAGGGCCATGTGCCAGGCGTGCTCCGCGTCATTTTCCATACGGGAGCTGTCGGCCAGCGGCGTCTGACGCTGTACCAGCTTTTCCTTATCAATTTCCAATAGAAACTCAAATTGTTTTTGTAAACGTTCTTCCTGTGTCATACCTTATCCTCCAAAGAAGGGAACAAAATGATACGCCGCTTCTCCGGCTGCCGTACAGAAAATGACGCGCGGCAGCACGCCCAGTGCGCTCCAAAAGAGGAAGCGCAGGTAGTTGTAACCGGTAGAGCCGAAAAACATGGAAACAATGTCTATGGGGATACCGGAAAAGCGGATTGCAAAAATACCGGCACCGGTGGCGTTGGACTTGCCGTTTAATGCCGCCTGTACCTTTGGCATTTTTGCCATTTTCTTTTCTACGCTTTCCCCGCCGACAAAACGGCCAACCAAATAGGAAACACTAAGTTCAATTAATACCCCAAGGGTGTTTATAATGATGGCCTGCCACGTTTGGAACGCCAGACCGATGCTTAAGTAAACCATAGATGCCGGAATAACCATAACCGCACCTTTAACAGCATAAACCAGGAGCGCAATTAACGCTGCCACCCAGATGGACGGGGCCATTTCTACCAGCCCTCTGACATCCAGATTTTTCAGATCATCATGAAATATAATAATGACGACAATAATGGCCACAACCACTGCGCCGCGGAGTAAATCCTTCCAGTGCTCTTTTAACCATTCTCCCATCCTGTCACCTCCAAAAAGTTGACCTCATTATAGCATAAAAGAGAAGGCTTCGTGTTAGAAAACCGTACCCTTCCGCTTTGCAAATTCCCTTGTTTGCCAAAAACAACGCAGGCCCCGCTTCCGTTCGGAAGCAGGGCCTGTTCCTAGTGCATCATGATACAAAATTCAACTGATGGGTTTTTCTGTACGCGCGTTACAGAACCCCGTATTCAGATCTTATTTGTAAGTGCAATACATGAAGTACTTGTAACCGAGCGGGGATTCATAGTATCCCTGAACGTCAGAGTCCAGCATGTAAATGTCAGTATAGAAATAGATTGGGCAGATACAACCGGTGCTCATGAGAAGGTCTTCTGCATAGTGCATCATTTCATAGCGCTTGGTTTCATCTGTGCAGGTCTTGATGGTGGAGATCAGGACATCATAGGTCTGAGCCCAGGTGCCGTTTTCTACCTTAACATCATAGCCCCACTTGGAAAGATCAATGCTGTAAACCTTCAGGTTGGCAGCGTTGCCTTTACCAAGCTGGATGTCGTTGTTACCGGAAACAGAAGTCCACAGATCCAGGAAGGAGATTGGGTCAGAATAGTCAGCAATCCAACCATTTCTGGCAAGACCGTAGTCTCCGTTCTTACGGGTGTTCAGGAAGGTGTTCCATTCCTGGTTTTCCAGCTGGATGTTGATGCCTACGGTAGCAAGAGCGCTCTGAATGTATTCGCCGATTGCCTTGTGGCTTTCATCTGTGTTGTACAGGTAAGTAATGCTTGGGAAGTCCGTAAACTTTTTGGAAGCATCATCATAGGTGTAGTACTTCTTCAGGGTTTCAACAGCAGAAGCGAAGTTGGAGTCAAATGCGCTTTCGGCGGTGTTGAAGTAACCGGAATATTCGGAGGAGGAGCCGGCATTCTTATAGAATTCGGTGCCGTCCGGTTCGGTAATACCCATGGCTACGAAGGAAGAAGCAGGAACCTGACCTGCCTGTGCAATGTCGTTTACAATGTAGTTGCGGTCAAGCAGAAGGCTGATAGCGCTCCGGATTTCTTCCTGTGCACGTTCTTTTTCATCAGCAGTGCCGGAGAAGTTCGGAAGCAGATCCTGGTTGATGTTCCAGCAAGCGTAGTAAGTACCAATCTGACCGGTTACATGATATTCATCCTTGTAATCCTTCTGCAGGTTGGAAATTTCGTTGGTAGGAACGGTGTCAATCAGCTGCCAGTCGCCGTTCTGGAAGTTGGAAAGCATGTTGTTTGCGTCATCGGACAGGTAGAAGTTTAATTCTTCCATGGTTACCTTATCGGCATCAACATAGTTTTCGTTCTTCTTCAGCTTGATTACGGAGTTGTGATCCCATTCGGAAATGACATACGGACCGTTGCAGATGTAAGTGGACGGATCCGTTGCCCAGGATTCGTTGGAAACCACATCTTCCCGTACCGGGAAGAAGCATGGGAATGCAAGCAGCTGGTTCCAGTACGGAACGTTGCTGGTCAGGGTTACCTGCAGGGTCTTGGCGTCAACAGCCTTAACGTCAAGCTGTGCATTCGTGTCGGTTTCGGAATAACCCTTTACAATTTCAAACATGTACATGTAGTCGGCACCAAGAGCTGCGGTACCGGCACGCTGCCATGCAAATGCAAAGTCGTTAGCCGTGACGTCTTTTCCGTCAGACCATTTCAGGCCGTCACGGAGGGTGTAGGTGTAAGTAACGGTACCGTCAGCGTTAACAACCGGTTCCGTCAGTTCGGTTGCAGCGTCAGCAACCACTTCCAGGTTGCCGTCGTCTCCTTCTGCCCATTTGGCAAGGCCGGAGAACAGATGAACACACATGGTAGCGCCGTCAACAGCAGAGTTGAGGGCCGGATCCAGTGTATCCGGTTCGGAAGCAAGGCAGACCGACATAACACCATCTTGATGTTTCTTGTTCTTGCCACAGGCGCTTAAAGCAACTACAAAGGTAAGAGCTAAAAGCAAAGCGACAATCTTTTTCATCGTCTTCATAAGATTTAATCCTTTCTTCTATTTCTATTTCAAAGTGCGCTGCACTAGGGAAACTAGTTAATTTCCTCTACGCGGTGGCAGGCCACAAAGTGGCCGGGGGTAAGTTCCCGGAATTCCGGGGTGCTTTCTGCACACTGCTCCGTGGCGTACCGGCAACGGGTCCGGAACGGACAGCCGGAGGGGGCGTGCAACGGAGACGGGATGTCTCCTTCCAGCACAATCCGCTGGTTGGCTCTGGCCACCTTCGGATCCGGCTCCGGTACGGCAGACAGCAGGGACTGCGAGTACGGATGGAGCGGGTGGTCATAAATTTCGGCGGCGTCCGCCAGCTCTACCATTTTGCCAAGGTACATGATGGCAATCCGGTCAGAAATGTGACGAACCACAAGCAGGTCATGGGCAATGAACAAATAGGTCAGGCCCAGCTGTTCCTGGAGCTCTTCAAACATGTTGATAACCTGTGCCTGGATGGATACGTCCAGAGCGGAAACCGGTTCGTCACAGACAATGAAGTCCGGATTGACCGCCAGGGACCGGGCAATGCCGATGCGCTGGCGCTGGCCGCCGGAGAATTCGTGCGCATACCGCGCTGCGTGCTCCGAGTTCAGTCCGACGTAATTCATCAGCTCCAGAATACGGTCCTGCCGTTCCTGCTTGGTCTTGTACATGTGGTGAATATCCAGCGGTTCGCCGATGATATCGGCAACCGTCATACGTGGGTTTAAGGAGCTGTACGGGTCCTGGAATACCATAGTGGCGTGTTTCCGGAACTCTTTAATGTCAGCCTTGGTTTTAATCTGTTTGCCGTCATACCAGATTTCACCGGCAGTGGGCTTATACAGATTCAGCAGGGTGCGGCCAACCGTGGTCTTTCCGCAACCGGATTCTCCAACCAGCCCCAGCGTTTCTCCTTTGTTGATGCTGAAGGAAACCCCGTCTACTGCTTTCAGCGGAATGGTACGGAACATGCCGTTACTAATGGGGAAGTACTCTTTTAAGTCTTTGACTTCCACCAGAACTTTCTTTTCTTCAGGCATTTTCTACACCACCTTCCGCATTTTCTTCTTTCTCCGGCGAGTCAGCTTCTGCACTTGCCGGAGCTGCTGCCGCTTCCTGCTCTAACCGGGCTTTGACATTCATCCAGCAGGCGGCAGCATGATCCTGGTTAATCAGTTCAGACTGCGGCTTTTGATGAATGCAGATTTTCATGGCGGCGTCACACCGTGGGGCGAACGGGCAGCCCTCCGGCATGTTCAGCAGGTCTATGGGCGTGCCGGTAATGGGCTTCAACCGTTGTCCTGCGGTATTGGACCGCGGAATGGAGCGAAGCAGCCCTTTGGTGTATTCATGCTTTGGATTGTAGAAAATTTCGTCTGCGGTACCCTGTTCACAGATACCACCGGCGTACATGACAATAACTTCATCGCACAGTTGGGCAACAACACCAAGGTCATGGGTAATCATGATGATGGCCATGCCCAGTTCCTTTTGCAGATCTTTCATCAGCTCCAGAATCTGCGCCTGAATGGTAACGTCCAGCGCCGTGGTGGGTTCGTCTGCAATCAGAATGTCCGGTTCGCAGGCAAGGGCCATGGCAATCATGATGCGCTGCCGCATGCCGCCGGAGTGTTCGTGCGGGTACTGTTTCATCCGCTTTTCCGGTTCCGGAATGTTAACCAGGCGGAGCATTTCCACAGCCCGGTCATAGGCCTGTTTCTTGTCCCGGTCGGTATGTAACATGATGGCCTCTATTAACTGGTGGCCAATGGTATAGGTTGGGTTTAAGGAAGTCATGGGGTCCTGGAAAATAATGGAAATTTTATTGCCCCGTACCTTTTTCATGACTTTTTCGCCGGCACCGACCAATTCTTCCCCGTTCAGCTTGATGGAGCCTTCGGTAATTTTACCTGTGGAGGCCAGAATCTGCATGATGGAGTAGGCGGTAACGGATTTACCGGATCCGGATTCTCCTACAATACCAAGGACCTTTCCGTGGTCCAGCTGGAAGGAGACACCGTTAACGGCTTTGACTTCACCGGCATCGGTAAAGAAGGAGGTGTGCAGGTTGTTAACTTCTAATAACATGATTTCAGCACCTCCTTAAGAATTCAGCTTCGGGTCAAAGGCGTCCCGCAGGCCGTCTCCGAACAGGTTCAAGCTGAGTACAATTAAAGAGATGACGATGGCCGGGATAACCAGCCGGTACGGATAAGAGCTAAGTCCGTTCAGGGCGTCCGAAGCAAGGGAGCCAAGGGATGGCATAGGAGCGTTAACGCCCAGGCCAAGGAAGGACAGGTAGCTTTCCGTAAAGATGGCACTTGGAATCTGTAAAGCCGTGGAAATGATGATAACGGAAATACAGTTCGGAATCAGGTGCTTGCGGATAATCCAGGCACCACCGGCACCGGCAGTCTGGGCTGCCAGGACATATTCCTGTTCCCGCAGGGAAAGAATCTGTCCACGTACCAGACGGGCCATGGAAACCCAGTACAGAAGGGCAAAGACCACAAACAAACTGATGATATTGGCACCGATTCCGGCTAAGGCCGTTCCTTCTATTTTCGGCGTTAAGGAAACCCGGAATACGGAAGCTAACAGGATGATCATGAGCATGTCAGGCAGGGAATAAATGATGTCTACTATGCGCATGATAAACAGGTCTACTTTGCCGCCGGCGTAGCCGGAAATGGCGCCGACCACCAGGCCGATAAGTAAAACAATGATACTGGCAAAGAAGCCAACGGCAAGGGAAATCCGTGTGCCGTAAACAATTCGGATGAAGTAGTCACGTCCGGCGGAATCGGTTCCGAAGACGTGCGGGAAAATCTTTTCTCCCTGGGCCATCCGTTTTTGCTCTGTGGAGCCGTATTCAAACGGAGACAGGTTGCTGTAAGAAGCATCTACTGCTTTGCCCGGGGTAACGCCCAACTGGGCATCATAGGAATATGGCCAGAACAGCGGAATAAAGATAGAGCTTAAGGTGATCAGAACAATGATAACCATGGCAACGGTGGCAACCTTGTTTTTCAGAAGGCGTTTGCAACCGTCTTTAAAGAATGTGGTAGATGGCCGCATTTGGACCATATATGCTTTTTCTTCGTCTGTGGCCGGCAGGAATTGACTGACGTCCTGCTGGATATTAAAAGGAACTTTATGTTTTGTGGGTTGACTCATGTTACTACCGCCTCCTTAGTCCAGTTTGATCCGCGGATCCACTACTTTGTAAAGGATGTCGGATAACAGGTTCATGATAACAATCAGGGCTGCCAGAATAATGGTGGTACCCATGATCATGGGGTAGTCACGGTTGGTAATGCTGTTGATGAAGGCCCGGCCAATGCCCGGTACGGCAAAGATCTGTTCTACTACCAGGGAACCGGTAACAATGTAAGCCAGCATAGGACCAAAGTAGGTAATAACCGGAATTAAGGAGTTCTTCAGTGCGTGACCGAAGATAACCCGCTTTTCCGGAACGCCCTTGGCCCGGGCCGTCCGGATGTAGTCCTGGCCGAAGACGTCCAGCATGGACGACCGCGTCAGACGCGTAATGTAGGCCATAGGATACAGCATTAAGGTAATAATGGGTAGGATGAGGCCACCACTTGCAGCCCCGTTAGCGGGCAACCAGCCAAGCTTAACCGAAAAGGCTACCAGCAGCAGGGCCCCCATAATAAAGGATGGCATGGAAACGAATGCCGTGGTTAGTACCATAATGGTGCTGTCCAGGACGGACCCCCGTTTCAAGGCCGCAATAGATCCTAAAACAATACCGATAATGGCGGCCAGTACTGCGGCAATAATACCCAGTTTGGCAGAGGTCTTCAGACCGTCACCAATAATGTCAATGACGTCTCGGCCGCGCTGCTTTAAAGACGGACCGAAGTCAAAGTGAAGAACAATATCCTTCAGATAAGTGACGTACTGTTGCCACAGCGGTTTGTCCAAGCCGTACTTTTCTTCCAGTGCGGCCTGCGCAGCGGCGGTAATGGCCTTTTCACCGGAGAACGGTCCGCCGGGGACAGCACGCATAACAAAGAACGTTATGGTAATGACCACCCAGACCGTGAAAATGGCAAGAAGGATACGCTTTAGGACGTAAAGCAGTTTTTTGGCATTCATGTAATTTTTCACGCTCCTACAAAAAGAGCCTCTGCATAGTGTGCAGAGGCCATATGCTTTGGATTATTATAGCACTTAACCAACGCGGAACCTTTTAACAAAACAGCGAAATTTTGTGAATAAACTGTTATATTTTGACGAAACAATAGTATTCCCGGTTCCTGGAAACACTAGATTTTGCGGTTGCTTACGTCAATTTTATTGCATTTTACCAAATAATGAACGCTCCTGTTACTGTAAGGAACAAAAAAGTATACGGCGTCAGGAAGCACTGGGCATCAAAGCGGTCTAAAATTCCGCCGTGTCCCGGCAAAACTTTGCCGAAATCCTTGATACCGGTGGCTCTTTTCACCAGGCTGAAGGCTAAATCGCCGAACTGGGTAACCACGGTTCCCAGAACCAGATATAAGATGAGATAACCCCAACGCACAGTCAGTAAACAAGTGAATTGCAGAATGAAAATGACGAATGATAAAAAGAGGGGAGGAAGGATGCAGGCGGAAACTGCACCTTCAATGGATTTGTTTGGACTGAGCGTTGGGGCTAATTTGTGCTTACCATGGGCTCTGCCTACAAAGAAGCCCGTCATTTCCGTTGTGATGCTCGTAGCAAGACAGAGGAGAATGTACCAGTTACCATGTTCCATATGGCACAGCTCCGGAACGGACTTAAAGAAAAAAGCCGTAACCAGGCTGAGCAGGATGGCCTGCGGATAACCGGAAATGGAGAAGGCGGAAATACGTGGCATAAAACAGGCAAAGATGCCAATGGCAAGTACCCAGAAAACGCCTAAGAAAATGGCGTAATGTGGCAAAAGAATAAATTGCAGAATGGCGGAAACCGAAGCCGTTACAACAAGCGAAATCATGCTTGCCGGCGAGCCGATTTTGCCAATGCAGGCATGGAACAGCTCATACGTGGTAACCACCACCAGAACCGCCATGACGGATTCCATTAAATAAGGAAGATAGGAAAACCAGAGGAGCGGGAGAATAACAAGGGTCATAACGGCCGCTGTTATAACGCGCTGCTTCAGCATGGGGTGTCTTCCTCCTTTGTAACGGTGTCTTGTTCTTGTTCGGGCGAGGCAGGATAATCTGTTAAATCAGCCAGCATCAGATCCCGCACTCTTGCACTGATGACGTGGGTGCTGTTCTCTTTGACAAAGTCAGCAGGAATGGTTTCCAGAATGTCCAGCTGTACCTTGGTTGGATGAAGCGGATAATTTTTGGCAATCTGCTCCGTGCCTTTGGTGGTCAGCACGACAATGGGAACGCCTGCCTTCTTGGCAATCTTGAACACACCGTCATGGAAGGGCAGCAGTTGATAGTCTCCCATGCTGCGGGTTCCTTCCGGATACACCAGCACGTTGCACTGGTCGTCTTCAATCTGCTGTGCCGCTGCATTCAGCGTCTGCATGGAAGCGCGCGGATTGCTTCGGTCAATGGACAGAAACAAAATGCGCCGCATGATGGGACCATAGAATGGAATATGAAAATTCTTCTCTTTAGAGATACAGGACAGCTGCGTTCTCCGGAAAACCCACCAGGTCAGAATCGGATCGTATTTGGAACGATGGTTCCCGACAATCAAAAAGCGGCCTTCCTGTGGCAGTTTTTCTTTCCCGGTTACCTGCAGGCGAACCCTTGCGCCATAAACGGCAAGAAAGACGCCGGAAGCAAATAATGCATGATGATACTTGCTGTACTTTGTGTATTCTCTGGTGGTGTCTACCAGCAGGGAGTTGACATAAATGAACAAAACATAAAGTGCAAACAACCCTAAAATAACAAGCAGAATAATGCCCAGAATTTTCATGATTAGCCCTCCTCACAAGGAATTGTAAGAGTGCGAAAAAGAAAAACAAGATACAAATCTTTACAAATGTCTAAGTGCTTTGCAAATGAAGCGAAATGCAAAGAAATTGCGTAGGTGAGCCATTACTCACGTCTGAAAAGCAAAAAACTGACTCGCCGGAGACAGGCGAGTCAGTAAATTTTGTTACAAAAGTTTTTATTGTGCTGTTGTAGTGCTGGCGGTTGCAGCGCAGTTGGTGTGGTTGAAGCTTCTGACTTCATTGCCGGAGGCATCCCGGATGACTTCCTGCTTGCCGTTCAGCTCATAAAACTGACCGGTGGAGGTGTTGTAGTAAGGAGTGGTGCCTCCGCTGACAGCGGTCAGGGAGTCTCCGTTGTATAAGTACAGTGCGTGATATTTTCCGCCGCCCAGTACATTGTTGCAGGTGCAGGGAGCGGACAGGGACACGGTCTTATCCGGATAATAGAAGAACGTGGTGCCGTTATACTGAATGGTTTTGGCGGAACCGGTAACGTCATAGACGCTTTGGGAAGCCCAGTCCACTTCGTTAATCTTAACGAAGGTATTTTGCAGGCCGCTACTGGTGGGATACAGGGTAATTTCCGCATTGCAGTTCTTACAATTGACGGTTTTCTTTTCCGTGGTGTCCTTGTTTTGTACTACGGCACCGCAACGGGAGCAGGTTTCGTGATCTACAAACAGGTTGTTGAAGTTCTGGGTCTGATGACAGAGCGGGCAGATAATACTGATTTTTTTGTACTCTGCAACCAGAATGCAATTGCTGTCCTTGCCGTATTCCTGAATGCAGATAGGACAGCCGCAAACAGCACCGTTTTCATACGGGTGACCATGCGGACAAAGCGCCGCAGTCGTTTCTTCTTCTGTAGTAGACTCTGTGGTAATCCGGGTCCGGTCTGTTGAAGGCTGGTTGAATTTGCGGCGGGAATACAGGTTGAAAACAATGCCGGCAATAATTCCCAACAGCACAACAAGGATCAGGATTACAACCAGAACCTTCTTGGCCTTGCTGGTCAGGAACGGTGCGGGATCGTCTTCCGGGTCTTCTTCCGAATCCTCTGCCATGTTCTCTGGGTCCAGATTTTCTTCTCCTGCCGTTGTATCCTTGGCGGCATAGGGGAACGGTTCCGAACGGTCTTCTTCCGGAGAATCCTGCTTAGGCGCTTTCGGCGTGCCCTGGGGAGGAAGAGGGTTCTCTTCCGGTGGAATGGGATCCAGGGAATCCAACGGAATGGTATCCTGCGTGGCTTTTTTCTCTTCTGCGCTCATGCTGCTCCTCCTGCGGCTCATTTCAAAAGTACGGTCTATTTAATAGTAGTATACTTTGGGAAAAAAGACAAATTTCCCTTGCGGGAAGCGGTAAATTCTGCTTTTTGAAGGAACCTTGGTTGATAAGAAAATAACAAATCACAACAAAACAGATGAAATGTTGACAAAAACGTCAAAAACGGGAGCACAACTTGGTATACCCTGCCAAGTGGGCTTTTCTTTTTTCCGTGTTAAAATGAAGCTGCAGAGGACTTCCCTGCTCCCATGATAAAAATTGAACAGAAACGAGCCTTCTCCGTAGGCAGACTGTCAATCCGTTAACGGACAAGAATGGTGTTTCCGGCCGCTAGTGCAAGGCGGCTGCGCAATACAACTGTAAGGAAAGAACCAGACGTTGAAAGAAAGGAGACTCGCTTATGTCATTACCAGAAACCATGAAAGCACTTGTGTATCACGGCCCGGAACAGATTTCCCTGGATGACGTACCGGTTCCGCAGATTGTGGAAGACGACGATGCCATTGTTCGCGTTACCACGTCTACTATTTGCGGAACGGACATCCATATCTGGCACGGCGGAATGCCGGAAGTCGAGGCCCCCAGGATCATCGGTCATGAGTTCTGCGGCGAAGTAGTGGCGGTAGGCCCCGCTGTCAGAACCGTTAAAGTCGGTGATCAATGCGCCGTTTCCTGTGTTACCCAATGCGGAGAATGTTTTTACTGCAAACGCGGAACCTACTCCCATTGTGACACCGGCAGTTGGATTTTTGGATATCAGATTGACGGATGTCAGGCAGAATATGTTCGTGTCCCACATGCGAATCTGGGCTGCCACATCATTCCGGATGGTCTGACGGATGAAGATGTTCTTTTTGTAGGAGATATTCTTTCTACCGGCTATATGGGCGCCGAAAACGGCCGCATTCAGCCGGGAGACACGGTCCTTGTGTCGGGTTGTGGCCCGGTCGGCATGTGCGCCATGGCCACGGCAAAGCTGTGGGGACCAAAGAAAATTATTGCCTTTGATATTAACCAGGCACGGCTGGACTTTGCCGTGGAACAGGGCTATGCCGACATTGGCCTGAACCCGCTCCACTGTGACGCACTGGCAGAAGTGCTGGCCATGACGGAGGGCCGCGGTGCAGACGTCTGCATTGAAGCCGTCGGCACCACGCCAACCTTTAACATGGCAATTCATGCCGTGCGTCCCGGCGGGAATGTGTCCGTAATCGGCGTCTTTGAAGGACCACTGGAACTGGCCATGAACAAGCTGTGGATTAAGAACATTACCATTAGTATGGGCCTGGTCAATGCCAACCGGATTCCGGAACTGATTGGCCTGATTAAGGAAGGTCGGATTAACATGAAGCCGCTGCAAACGCATCGTGCGCCATTGAATGACATCCTAAAGGGATATGACGTGTTCGGAAACAAAAAGGACAACTGCATTAAATGGGTAGTAACACCCTATGTCAGATAAGATGCAGGCAAAAATGCCATAAAAACAATAAAATTGCTCAGGTGGAATAATTCTGTCAAAAAGTTTTATTCCATCTGAGCTTTTTTTGTCATGTTTGTTGACAATACACCGGAAATGGGGGTAGGATAACAATTGTTTAAGCTCGTTAAAAAATTGAAGACAGGAGGCGTAAGATGCTTCACTTTTTGGCGCAGGAAAACACGGTGAATTTAAACCGGAACGGGTCCTGCGTAATTTCATTTCAGGAGGGCAACAGCCCTTTTTTATTCGGTCATGGAACCAATACCTATTCCATGAGCCATGGCTCTTTCAAAATTAAGGAAAAAGCAACTCGCCCGGAAAAATTGCCGTTGCAGAACCTGACCCTGGAAGACCAGACGCTGACAGCAGACCTTGGCCCCGGAAAAGTAACCTTCCGGTTGGAAGGGGACCGCTTGTTTGTGCACCTGGAGGGCCTGGAAGAGTATAACCGCCTGACCATTTGTCTGCCGGCTGTTCCCGAAGAGCACGTTTACGGAACCGGAGAGCTGTTTTCGGAATTTGACCTGCGGGGTCAGACGGTAAACTGCTGGGTTGCCGAGCACATCAACGCAAAGCAGGTTGGCAAGAAACTGGTAAAACAGGTCTTTGGGTTCCGGGACTCCACGCGGAAGCAGAAGTTTTCCAACTATGAAACCTACTATGCACAGCCGACATTTTTAAGCTCCCGGAAGTACTTCTTCCACAGCTTTACCACGGCGCGGAGCGTATTTGATTTTACCGGTGCCAAGGAACATCGGGTTACGGTAGACGAAGTGGCGGATTTCTGCCTGGGCTTCGGCAATACCTTTGAAGAGGTCTTGTCTGAACTGACCTTAACGCTGGGCCGCCAACCGGAACTTCCCGACTGGGTTTATGACGGGGAAATCTTAGGTGTACAAGGCGGCACCGATGTCATGATGCAAAAGGTGCAAACCGCATTGGATCATGGCATGGCTGTCAACGGTGTCTGGATTCAGGACTGGGAAGGCAGACGGGTAACCGCTGTCGGCAAGCAACTGTTCTGGAACTGGGAACACGACAATGAACTGTATCCGGGTTTGCAGGAGAAGATTCAGGAGCTGAATGCACAGGGCATAAAAGTCCTTGGTTATTGCAACACCTTCCTGGCCGTGGAAAAGCCCTTGTATGAATATGCAAGCGCACACGGCTACTGCGTAAAGGACAAAGAGGGCAAGGACTATTACGTAACCATCACCACCTTCCCTGCAGCCATTGTGGACCTGACCAATCCGGAAGCCTATAACTGGCTGAAGGAGATTATTAAGAAGAATATGATTGACTTCGGTTTCTCCGGCTGGATGGCGGACTTCGGCGAATATCTGCCTACGGACGCCGTGCTTTACAGCGGAGAATCTGCAGAGTTAATCCACAATACCTGGCCCGCCCGCTGGGCCAAGCTGAATCGGGAAGCCGTAGAAGAGGCCGGCAAGCTGGGCGAAATTATGTTCTTTACCCGCGCCGGATACAGTGAAACCCCGAAGTATTCCACCATGATGTGGAACGGGGATAACCACGTAGACTTCTCCATTGACTTCGGCCTGCCGTCGGTCATTCCGGCCATGCTTTCCCTGACCTGCTGTGGCTTTGGCCTGTCCCACTCGGACATCGGCGGTTACACCACCTTCTTTAATCTGAAGCGTAGTGAAGAATTGTTTATGCGCTGGATGGAGATGAACGCTTTCTCGCCCGTTTTAAGGGGACACGAAGGTCTGAACCCTGACCTGAATGCGCAGTTTGACGCAAGCGAACAGGTGCTGGCCCACGGTGCAAAGTACAGTCAGATTCATAAGAAACTGAAACCGTACCTTTCCCGGGCGAGTCAGTACAACACGGAAACCGGAGTCGGCATGGTCAGACCACTGTTCTTCTACTATGACGAAGAACCGGCTTACACAGAAGCATACGAATATTTACTGGGTCGGGACATTCTGGTCTGCCCGGTTTTACGCCCCGGCGCAAAAGACCGCCAGGTTTATTTGCCAAAGGATGAATGGATTCATCTCTGGACGGGGAAGGAATATCAGGGAGGAACGGTCACCGTGCCTGCCGCACTGGGAGAAATCCCGGTATTCATCAGAAAAGAAAGCTCGTTTAAGGATGCGTTCCTGGAGCTTAAAAATTAACGGAGGGCTTATTTATGGCTGAAACTTCTTCCACCCATGGCATTGGAATGAAGGACCGAGTGGGATACGCTCTTGGCGACACCGCCGGCCTGCTTACCTTTGCTTTGATCTCATCCTTCCTGCAGGTGTTTTACACAGATACCTTGGGAATTGACCCCGGTAAAGTGGCAATCCTCTTTATGGTTGCCCGGATCTGGGACGCAATTAATGACCCGATGTGGGGTGCTTTTGTAGACTCCAGGAAACCGACAAAGTACGGCAGATTCCGTCCGTACATTCTGGGCGCTGCCATTCCACTGGCTATTTCGGCAGTCTTTATGTTTACGGATTTGCCGCTGGTCATTAATCACATCTTCGGAACCAACATTGTCTGGTCTGAAGGACAGTACCTGGCTTATGCCTACATCACCTATATTTTCTATGGCATGATGTATACCGGTACCAACATTCCGTATGGCTCTTTGGCCTCTGTTATTACAGATGACGAAATTGAACGGTCATCCCTTTCCATGTGGCGTTCTGTCGGCGCAGGTCTTGGCGGACTTCCGGCCCAGATTCTGATGCCGATGCTGGTATACACTACCGTTATGGTAGGGGATACCGCCGTCAAGAAACTGGATCCGATGAAGGTCTTTTATTCTGTATTAATTCTTGCAGTACTGACCATTGTCATCTACTACATTCACTTTAAGAACACCAAAGAACGGATTACCCTTCCGCCAAAACAGAAGCAGAATGACTTCAACGTTTGGCATACCATTAAGTTCCTGCTGAAGAACAAACCGTTCTTAGCCCTCTGTGGTGTATCCATGCTGCTGATTGCATTCCAGATGTACACACAGACCAATTACAACTATCTGTTTAAGAACTATTACGGGAAGCCGGGTCTTTACAGTCTGGTTACCGTTTGCACGTATCTTCCAATGGCTATGTTCCTGCCGGTAATGGGCAAGCTGGTCCGCAAGTTCGGCAAGAAAGAAATCTGCGCCGTTGGACTGGGCTTCGCAGCAGTCGTTAACCTGCTGATGTACCTGCTGAAATTTACCGCCTTTGCCATGAACCCCTATGTTTTCCTGGTATTGGTTTTCTTCAGCGGTATGGGCCAGACCTTCCTGGTACTGGAAGTCTGGGCACTGGTTATGGACGTTATTGACTACCAGGAATTAATTTCCGGCAGACGGGAAGAAGGCACCAGTTATGCATTCTTCTCCTTCACCAGAAAACTTGGCCAGACCGCTGCAGGCGCCGGTTCCTCCGCGCTGCTTGCCCTGATTGGCTATGACGTAAGCAAAGTAGATGTTGGACAGAATACACAGGTTCTGGAACGCCTGTATGACGTTTCCACCTTGATTCCGGCCATTGTACTGTTCATTATGTTTGCCCTGTTAACCTTTGGCTACAAGCTTTCCAAGGGAAGACTGGAAGAGGTTCACAACGAAGTAGTACGGAAGAGAGAAGCAGAAGCAGCCGAAGCTGAGGCGGAAGCTGAAACAGAGGCTGAAAGCTGAACCTGCGGTAGATGCTGAAGCATAAGTATAAACACACAGCACAATTAAACAAATCGTAGAAGAGGGCCCCTGCAAATTGCAGGGGCCCCTTTTGCGGATAAAATGTTCCATCCAAGAAGGCTTTCTGTGCCCAGGTGTGGGATGCTTGTGTCCAGATGGGGCTATCTGGGCTCCGATGGCTCTATCTTTGTTTGGTCCTTTGTACCCCAGATGGTGGGGCTAACTCCGCGGGGGCTCTGTACCCTGGAAGGCATGGGCTGGCACCTGTGCGTGGAGTTGTTAAAAGCGCAAAAAAAGGACCTCCGGTATTCCGGAGGTCCTTTTATTGTTCCTTTTTCAGGGTAATGACAAAACTTATTCAGCTCTATCAAGTGCAACCTGGAAGTCTTTCAGGTCGGTGAAGATTTCGTTCTTGTACGGATTCTTCTTCTGTTCAATGGAACGCTTGATGATAGCGGTCAGTACCAGTACGTTAATGGCAAGTGCAAGAACAGCGATGACACCCTGCATTCTTGGGTCTGCAGAAGTCGGCATGGTTGCGCTCATTACGTAGTCGTCCGGATATACAGAAGTCAGTACCGGAACAATCTTGGTCTGGAACAGTGGGAATACCTGAGCGAACATGCACCAGAGAGCCAGGGTGTTGGCACGGTTCTGGATCCAGCCGCCCTTGTTCCAGAAGTGGTTTGCAAAGGTCGGAGCCAGGAGCAGTGCAAGACCGCAGTACCAGCTGTGAGACGGAAGGTTCAGGTAGGTGTATTCGAAGTTCCATACATCGTAAGCAAGGATGTAGTACCAGGTCATGTCAGGCCAGAGCATATCTTTCTTTCCTTTGGAAGTGTAGATGCCCCACCAGCCGGTCATACAGAAGATGTTGATGATACCGGCAATACCGTTGACCCAGTTCCACCAGCCGCCGTAGATCCAAACTTCTTCGGAGGAATACCACCAGCCGCCTTCCAGGCCGCCTTTGATGGCAGACTCAAAGTCAGAGCCAACCGCAATCAGGATGTTAATGGCAACAATGACAAACGGGAATACTTTAAACCATTCGGCCTTGCCGAGTTTGCCCCATTTGTACTTGAGGAACATAAAGCCGATACAACCGATGGTGGCTGCATACAGCTTAGCGTAATGGAACCAACCGTTCTGATACAGATAGGTTTGGTTGTTGAGTGCCCAGTCCTGGCCTTTTGCTGCAGCAACAGCAATGACGATAAAGTAAACCGTCAGAATGGCAGGTACGACACAGAAGCAAAGAATTCCGCCCCACTTTGTGCGACGAGCAAGCTCGTTCAGAAGAACGAGGCCGGCAAATACGGCACACCAAGCCAACAGCTGGTATACGCCGAAACCGCCGTAGATGTTGAACAACATGTTCTGTCATCCCCTATTAAAACAAAAATTTAGCAAAGACTTTTCCGTACCTCGGGAAAGCCCAATCGCCGTTACTTATAATCCCACATTGTTAAAAAATGTGCAATCTGCAATTTGCAAAATTTGCAAAAATTTCACAACTTTTCACTCAAAAAGTCGTTTTCCTTTCGAAAATCAGGTCTAAAGACTAAGGTAATTCTCAGGTTGATGTATTCTTATAAGTTGTTTTTGTTACAGCGTGTTCAGAATTTCTGCAGCGCGGGAGCGGACATTATCCGGGCAGGGGGCGCCGACGCAGGTGCGATCACGAACGCATTTTTCCAGATTGATGGCCTCATAAACGCCGTCATCAAAGAGGTCACAAACAGCTTTATATTCTTCCAAAGGAAGGGTTTCCAAGGTCAGACCCTTTTGAATACACAGGGCAACCAAGTTGCCGGTGCATTTATAGGCATCCCGGAACGGAAGACCTTTTCCAACCAGGAAGTCCGCACAGTCAGTAGCGTTAATGAAGCCACCTGCTGCAGCTTTACGCATGTTTTCTGTCAGGACAGTCATGGTATCAATCATCGGAATGAAGGCTGTCAGGCACATCTTAACCGTGTCAAAGGCATCAAAGATGGCTTCCTTGTCTTCCTGCATGTCCTTGTTATAGGCCAGCGGAAGTCCCTTCATCATGGTCAGAAGAGTGGTCAGGTCACCGAAAACACGGCCGGATTTGCCTCTGACCAGTTCGGCAATGTCCGGGTTTTTCTTCTGCGGCATAATGGAAGAACCGGTAGAAAAGGCGTCATCCAGTTCAATAAATTTAAATTCCCAGGAGCACCACATGCAGATTTCTTCTGAAAAGCGGGACAGGTGCACCATAACCAGGGACAGGGCAGCGGCAAATTCTACGGCCCAGTCACGGTCGGAAACGCCATCCAGGGAGTTCTTGCAGGGCCCGTCAAAGCCCAGCATTTTTGCGGTCTGATAGCGGTCAATGGGATAGGTTGTGCCCGCCAGGGCGCCGGAACCAAGGGGACACACGTTCATCCGCTTTCTGGCGTCCTGTAAGCGGTCAATGTCCCGCAGGAACATTTCCGCATACGCCAGAAGATGGTGGCCGAACACAATGGGCTGTGCACGTTGTAAATGGGTATAACTTGGCATAACGGCTTCGGAATAGTCAGCCGCTTTCTTGCAAAGCACTTTAATTAAGTCCTTCAGCTGCGGAATCAGGGCATCACATTGGTTCCGGACGAACAGGCGGTCATCTAAGGCAACCTGGTCGTTCCGGGAGCGGGACGTGTGCAGCCGTTTGCCGGCATCTCCAATGCGGGCAGTCAGTTCGCCTTCAATGAAGGTGTGGATATCTTCCGCTTCCGGATCAATGGCCAGCTTGCCGCTTTCAATATCTTCCAAGATGCCCTGTAAGCCGGTCAGGATTTTTTCGGTATCTTCGGGCGAGTTAATGCCCTGCGCCCCTAACATAGTGGCATGCGCCATGCTGCCGGTAATGTCTTCTTTATACATTCTCTGGTCAAAAGGAATGGATGAGTTAAAGTCATTGGTTTCTTTGGCAATTTCCTTGCTAAAGCGTCCGGTCCATAATTTCATGTGGTTCACTCCTTAAAAGAAACCCTCCGGTGCAATTACCGGAGGGTAAATTACGCATTTCAGTTTACTGAAATTACTTGTTTTCTTCAAGACCCTGTAACATGAGAGCCTGTACTTTGTTTGGCAGACCGAAGAGGTTGATGAATCCGGTGGCGTCATACTGATCGTAAACGTCGTCTTCATCAAAGGTGGCCATTTCCGGAGAGTAGAGGCTGTACGGAGAGGTAACACCTGCATTAATGATGTTGCCCTTATACAGCTTCAGCTTAACGGTGCCGGTGCAGTGTTCTTCTGCCTTTTCCACGAAAGCGGAAAGAGCTTCCCGCAGCGGGGAGAACCATTGGCCGTTGTAAACTACCTCGCCGAAGGTAACAGCCATCTTCTGCTTTTCATGGGCAGTGTACTTGTCCAGGCAGATGGTTTCCAGTACGTTCAGTGCCTTGTACAGGATGGTGCCGCCCGGGGTTTCATATACGCCACGGGACTTCATGCCAACCAGACGGTTTTCTACAATGTCCAGCAGGCCGATGCCGTTGGCACCGCCGATTTCGTTCAGCTTCAGAACAATGTCTTTAGCGGACATCTTTTCGCCGTTCAGGGCAACCGGACGACCGGCTTCAAAGTCCAGGGTAATGTAGGTTGGCTTATCCGGAGCCTGCAGCGGGGATACGCCCATTTCCAGGAAGCCCGGCTTTTCATACTGCGGTTCGTTGGCAGGATCTTCCAGATCCAGACCTTCGTGGGACAGATGCCAGAGGTTCTTGTCCTTGGAGTAGTTGGTTTCCCGGTTAATCCGAAGCGGAATGTTGTGGGCTTCGGCGTAGTCAATTTCTTCGTCACGGGATTTGATGTCCCATTCACGCCACGGAGCAATGATGGGAAGATCCGGCGCAAAGGTCTTCAGAGCCAGTTCAAACCGAACCTGGTCATTGCCCTTGCCGGTGCAGCCGTGGCAGATGGCGTCAGCGCCTTCTGCTTTTGCAATTTCAGCCAGACGTTTGGCAATTAACGGTCTGGCGAAGGAGGTACCCAGAAGATAGTCTTCATATTTTGCTCCGGCCATAACGCACGGAATGATGAAGTCGTCCACAAATTCGTCAGTCAGGTCTTCAATGTAAAGCTTGGAAGCGCCGGTAGCAAGGGCTTTTTCTTCCAGTCCTTCCAGTTCGTCTGCCTGGCCTACGTTGCCGGAAACAGCAATAACTTCGCAGTTATTATAGTTTTCTTTTAACCAAGGGATGATAATGGAAGTGTCCAGTCCGCCGGAGTAGGCCAGCACAACCTTTTTAATCTTGGATTTATCTAATTTTGCCATGGAAAAAATCCTCCTGTGAATGAATTCTGTATGTATTATAGCCCCCAAAAGGGGAAAGTCAAGGCAAAAGCGAATAAAAATTCAAAATATTTTCTATATGCCGCATAAATATTCAGCATATGCAGAATTTTATGCACCCTTTTCCGGGCGATGCAGCTCTTTTATATATTAATAGTATGTTGCTAGAAAACCCTTATTAGTGGTATAATCCAGCTAACTAAAAGTGGGTTTTTAGCACTTTTCAGGAGGCCAAGAATGAATGAAAAAGAAATCCGGGACGAACTGATTATTGGACGCAACCCGGTTATGGAAGCCCTGAAGGCGGGCCGCAACATAGATACCCTATACCTTGCCAGAGGGGAAAAGCAGGGCTCTTTGGGGAAGATTGCAGCCTTATGCCGGGAAGCCGGCGTGCTGATCAAGGAAACCGATAACAAAAAGCTGGACTACATGTGCGGCAACGCCAATCATCAGGGTGTCATTGCCCGGGTTGCGGCGCATGAGTATGCAACTATAGATGACCTGTTTGCCCGCGCGGAGGAACGCGGAGAAGACCCGTTCTTTATTCTTTGCGATGAAATTGCAGACCCCCATAACCTGGGCGCCATCATTCGGACGGCCGAATGCGCCGGGGCCCATGGGGTTATTGTTCCGAAGCGCCGGTCGGCAACGCTGAACTATACGGTAGACAAAACCGCTGCCGGGGCACTGGAGTACCTGCCGGTTGCCCGCGTCAGTAACCTGCCGTCTGCCATGGACGAATTAAAAAAGCGTGGCGTCTGGATTTACGGCACTGACATGGAAGGACAAACCTGGTGCCAGGCAGACGTCAAGGGGCCCATGGCCCTGGTGGTCGGTTCCGAAGGAACCGGCATGGGCCGGCTGGTCCGGGAAAAATGTGACTTCATTTTGTCCCTGCCGTTGCAGGGCCACATTAATTCCCTGAATGCCTCGGTTGCCGCGGGCATCGTCATGTACGAAGTTACCCGGCAGCGCCTGAATTTAAAAGCCAAATAAAGGAGGTGCAGGTATGGCCAATGAACGCAACTTAAGCGTAGAAGAAATTATGGCAGAAATCATGGCAAATGCCACCGCCAAAGCAACCGGGGAACCCGTTGCCCGCGAAGGCTGGTCCATGGATGAAATAGATGAATTACTGGCGGAAAATCCTTCTGCCGCAGTACCTGCGTCTTACCCGGAACCGGAAAAACCGGTTGCCGAAGAAGAGGAAGATGACGAATATAGCTTCCATGGGGAAGACTATAACCTTTATCTGCCGGAGGAAGAGGAGGAAGACCTTCCTTCTGCAGCAGAAGAAGATGCGGTTGCTTTTGTAGACCAGCTCATGAAGGAGCAGAATGTCAAAGAGTATCACCGGGCAGATTATACCCGTACTGCACCACTGGATTTAGATCTTGTGGAAGAGGAGCCAGAAGCCTCGCCGGAACCACCACAGCCACAGCATTATTTTTCCGGTGCAAGTGCACCGGTGGAAGAAGTGCCGGAAGAAGAGTCTTATCTTCAGGAAGAGCCTTACGCTCCTGAAGAAGAGTATGCCACAGAAGAATATGAAGAGCCGGTGTATGCAGAGGACGAGTACGCAGAACCGGAATATGCTGACTCGCCAGAAGAATTTGATACTGACGAACCGGAGTATGATGAACCAGAGTACGACGAAGAGGATTACCCGGAAGAACGGCAACCCGGTATTTTCGGGCGTCTGAGACGGTCCCTGGAAGATTTCCTGCAGGGCGGCATGGTAGAAGACGAACCGGAAGATGACTATCCGGAAGAAGAGGAAGAACCGGAAGACGTGCCGGTGCAGCATGTCACGGGGAAAGAAACCTTTGCGGATGCGGATGCACAGCAAAAGACCCGTGTGTTCCCCGCTGCCGGGGCAGAAGAGCCGGAACCGAAAATCCAGTCCCTTCATTTGCAGGGGGAATTATCCAAAGGCGTAGATGAAAATCCGGATTCCCCGAAGATGATCATGGAACTGGCAGATGACCGAAGCGAAGAGGACCAGCGGTATGAAAAACGGGCACTTGCCGATAAAACCGTGGGCATTCACCCGATTCATAACGATAAAATCCAACATCAGATTCGCCCAGGAAAAATTGAACGCAGCGGTGGCGGCATGGCCACCGATAAATACCGGGAGCGCTTTTTGCGCCGCCAGCAACAGAAGCTGGAAACCACCGCAGAGCATGAAGCCCTGCACCAGGGAGATGCCCCCGAACAGGTGGAACGTCCGGGCTTTCTGGTAAAGAAAAGTAAATTTGCCAATACGGCGGACCTGGAGCCAATCCCAACCATTATTGCGGCAGATGCAGATCTGAATACCTTTGACCAGACCATTGTGGCCAAAGGAAACGCACCTACCATTGAACACGAAGACGTGGAAATAGACGGCCAGATTAAACTGGTCGGCTTTGATGACCGTGAAGCACCACCGGAACAGATTGACGAAGAAAATGCGGAAGAAGCACTCCGCGAAAAGCGCAATCAAAAGGTGGCGGAATTCCGCCTGGATCCGGATTTAGGACAGGAACCGGAACCGGAAGACGGTCCGGATGACCTGGAATATGAAGACTTTTCCACGGCACAGCCCCGGAGAAGCCCGCGGGTTTCCCGGAATTCCATTACATCAGACTATCTGGACGATGAATACCGGAAGACCTCGGACAAGGACCGGATTGTAGAAGGACTGGAGCACTCTGCCAAATGGGCGGGTGCCAGCACCATTGCCGAAGGCTGTATTACACTGTTTGCGCTGATTCTCAGTGTCATTACCGGAGGAAAGCTGGATTCCCTTGGCGGAAGTGCAGTGGTAGTAATCTTTATTAACCTGGGCCTTTTGTTAGTGTCCTGTATTTTTGGTGTGCGCACCCTGCAGAAGGGCTTCCTTGGTTTCTTCCGCGGCCGGATGAACGCCGCCGGTGCCGCCACTCTGGTGGTTTTCCTGACCCTGATTGAAGAACTGGTTGCAGCCGTACAATCCACCACCGGAACCCCCAGCATGGGCTTGTACACAGCGGCGGCAACGCTGGGTCTGTTTATTCCTTCTTTGGTACGGTATTTGTCCCTGAAGCGGGCCAAAGGCAACTTTGATTTTGTTACCAGTGGCACCCAGCTGTATGCGTCCGATCTGATTGAAGACGAAGACGATTCCTTTGAAATTGGCCGCGGCCTTCTGATTGCGGATCCGGCCATTTCCTACAGCGCCAAAATTAAAAAGCCAAGGCGGTTTGTGGAAAGCTCCTTTGCAGATGACCCTGCAGATGAAAGCGTTTCCCGTCCAACCCTGGCCATTCTGGCAGTTTCTGTTATTGCGTCCATTGTTTTTGGCCTGCTCCGCAGCAGCGTTACCGCAGGCTTTAACACCTTTGTAGCGTTAATGGCCATCGGCGTTCCCTGCTTTGTAACACTGGCCAGCAATGTTGGTCTGTATGTGGTAGACAAGGCCTTCAGCAAAAAAGGCTCCGCCATCCTTGGCCATCGCGCCGTGGTGGAAAGCGCAGAAATGAATGCGTATGCCATTGACAGCACAGAGCTTTTCCCGAAGGAATCCATCAGCATTATTGGTATTAAAACTTTCCACAATATGCGGATTGATGACGCCATCCTGTATTCGGCGGCGCTGGCCATTGAAGCGCAGAACCCGCTGAGTGGCGTATTTGAAAATACCATTCTTGGCAAGCGGGATCTGCTCCCGCCGGTAGAAACCCTGGCTTATGAAGAACGCCTCGGCCTGTCCGCATGGATTCACGGCCGCCGCGTGCTGTTCGGAAACCGGGATTTGCTGATTAACCATAATGTGGAAATTACGGATGAAACCTTTGAACAGCAATATACCCACAATGGCCGGAAGGTCATGTACCTGGCCATTGCAGGCAAAATTGCGGCTATGTTTGTTATCCAGTACCGCGCCGACCGGCGGATGCGGGTGGCACTGCGGAACGCAGACCGCGCCGGCATTACGCTTTTGGTGCGCAACACGGATTGCAATATTACCGAAGATATGATCAGCCACTATTTCAAGCTGCCGAACGCTACCGTAAAAATCTTAAGTCCGGTTTCCGGAGATCTGTTCCAAAAGTACCAGGGCGAAGAAAAGAAAACCGCCGGCAGTGGCTTACTTCACAACGGCACGCTGGAAGCTTCTTTACGGACCATATACGAAGCTCGTCGCCTGTATGATGGTATCTTTACCAACCGGGTTATGGCCATTGTTTACTCCGTACTGGCTGTGATTCTCAGTGTGGTATTAATTGCCATCAATGGCCCAAGTTACCTGACGGACTATCTTGTAGTTGCTTTCCAACTGCTGTACAGCCTGATTGCAGTCGGCTTCCCATACCTGCAATCCCGTCATGTCAACAAGTAAAAAAATGAAAGAAAAAGACCCCGTTGCCTTAAGCAACGGGGCCTTGTCATGTTAAGTTTGTTCTGCTTTCCGCAGGCTGGAGACAATTAGTCAGCAGTGTACGGAAGAAGAGCAACGTGTCTTGCACGCTTGATAGCGGTGGTCAGTTCGCGCTGATGATAAGCGCAAGTGCCGGTAGCTCTGCGTGGCAGGATCTTGGCTCTGTCAGAAGTGAACTTGCGAAGACGGGCAGTGTCTTTGTAGTCAATCTTTTCTACTTTGTCTACGCAGAAAGCACAAACTTTTCTGCGGGAACGTCTGCCTCCACGATTTCTATCGTATGCCATGTTGGTCTTTTCCTCCTTGTTAAAAATTTTGGGTGTTAGAACGGAAGTTCGTCATCCACATCCATAGATGAGAAGTCATCTGCGCCTGCGGTAGAGAATGCAGGTGCTGCAGGAGCGGCCGGTGTTGCCTGAGCAACCGGAGCGGCGCCGGTGCCGGATTCTGCTTTGGATCCGCAGAAGCTGACATTGTCTGCAACAATTTCAACTGCCTGGCGCTTGTTGCCGTTTCTGTCTTCATAGTTCCGGGTCTGAATGGAACCCTGCACTGCAATCATGCTGCCTTTGTGGAAATACCGGGAAACAAATTCCGCGGTCTGCCGCCAGGCAACAACGTTGATGAAGTCAGTCTGCCGTTCGGCACCAGCTTTCTGGTAAGAACGGTCTACGGCTACGGAAAAGCTGGTTACGCTGATTCCGTTCGGTGTGGTACGAAGTTCCGGGTCCGCTGTTAAGCGGCCCATGATGATTGCGCAGTTAAGCATAAGATGTTCCTCCTATCTTACTTTGCAATGTTAAGGAATCTGAGAACACCTTCGGTGATGGTAAGTCTGCGTTCCAGTTCAACCGGGAAATCCGGTTCAGCACTGTAATTGACAACAGCATAGTAGCCATCCGGTTCATCCTGAATAGCGTAAGCCATTTTGCGCTTACCCCACTCATCAATTTCGCCTAATGTGCCGTGCTTCTCAATCAGAGCAGTGAACTTACCGAGTAATTCCTTAGCTGCTTCTTCGCCGTCTTTTACGGAGAAAACCAACATGATTTCATACTCTTTTGCCATTATAAGCACCTCCTTTTGGGCTTTGGCCCTCTGTTTCCCAGAGAGCAAGGATTGGTATTTGATACAATACGCGGGAATCATTATACTGATTTCCCGCGTTACTTGTCAAGAAATTTGCTACGTTGTTTGCTTTTATCTGCGTTGTCTGTGACGGTATCTGTCTCTTTTGCTACTGTTTGCCGCGGAACCATTTGCCCCAAAGTCTCAAGTGCTATTCAATTGCAAATGCTACATGGCACTAACGTAAGGAAAGCAAAAGAGGCAGATGCCGTCACCCAAATGTGCAATAGTAAAAGGACTAACTCGCCCAGGCGAGGCAGTGGTTAGGAAAATTGCTCCAGGGATTTCATTTTCAGGTAGGCGTAGATGAAGCCGTCCAGGTCACCGTCCATGACGGCGGTAATGTTCCCCATTTCATAGCCGGTTCTGGTGTCCTTTGCCAGCGTGTAAGGCATGAATACATAGGAGCGAATCTGGGAGCCCCAGCCGATTTGCATCTGGTCACCCTTGATGTCTTCAATCTTGTCCAGGTGTTCCCGCTCTTTAATTTCAATCAGCTTGGATTTCAGCATGCGCATGCAGACTTCACGGTTCTGATGCTGGGACCGTTCTACCTGGCAGGAAACCACAATGCCGGTGGGCTTGTGAATGAGTCGGACGGCAGAGGAGGTCTTGTTAACCTTCTGACCGCCGGCGCCCGAGGCACGGTACACTTCCATTTCAATGTCTTCCGGACGAAGATCTACTTCAATGGTGTCGTCAATTTCCGGCATGACTTCCACGGAGGCAAAGGAGGTTTGCCGACGTCCCTGGGAGTCAAACGGAGACACCCGCACCAGGCGATGTACGCCCGTTTCGGATTTTAAGTAGCCGTATGCGTTTTCCCCTTCAATTAAGATGGTGGCAGATTTTAAGCCGGCTTCGTCCCCGTCCAGGTAGTCCAAAGTGGTAACCTTGAATCCGTGGCGTTCCGCCCAGCGGGTGTACATACGGAAGAGCATCTGTGCCCAGTCCTGTGCTTCCGTGCCGCCAGCGCCGGCGTGGAAGGTCAGCAGGGCGTTATGGTCATCATATTCCCCGGAGAGCAGGGTAGAAAGCGTCATGGCGTCCAGATCTTTTTTGAAGTCTTCTACGCCCTGACGGCATTCATCAGCCAGGCTTTCGTCCTCTTCTTCGTCCGCCAGTTCAATCATGGTCAGGGTATCTTCATAAAGGCCGTTTAATTTGTCATAAGCGGCAATTTTATTTTTCAGTCTGCTGGTCCGCTGCAGAACCACCTGAGAGGCGGCAATGTCATCCCAAAAGCCGTCTGCTGCTGTCTGTGCTTCCAGATCTTTTACTTCGGCGGTCATCTGGTCATAACCGATGGCTTCTTTCAGGTCTTTTAAGGCCTGGTCATTTTCGGTAAGTTGTAACCGCAGCTCTTCGTAAATCAGCACGAAAAATCAATCCTTTTTTGTCAGTTTAGTCAAGATATTATAGTATAAGCAGGGAAGGAAAGTAAAGGGTGCCTTCATTGTATTTTAAGGTATAGGAGAGTATAATAAGACAAATTCATTGACAGGAGTAGCCTTATGAATTATATCGGTATGGAATGTGATTATTGTCATCAGCGTTTTCAGGACGGGGATGACATTGTAGTATGTCCGGACTGCGGTACGCCCATGCATCGCAGCTGCTGGAACAAATATGGTGCCTGTGTCCATGCGGATCAGCATGACACCGGATTTTCCTGGACTTCTCCGGAGTGGGAAAAACAGAAAGCGGATCAGCAGGAGCTGGAAAAGACCCTGAAAGAGGTCAAGGACCAGCTGGACCAAAACCAGAACCCGTTCGGTTCCTCGGAATATGGCGGAATCCGCAGTTACACCACCGGAGCAAACGGGGAATTTCACCCGACCTACCGGGTCATTGGCCCAAAGGAAAAACTGGGTGATTACACTGTAGAAGACTATGGAAAGGCCGTACAGAAAAACAAAGAGCGGTATTTACCCCGCTTCTTTGCCATGCAGGAAAGCGGACGGAAAACCAGCTGGAACTGGGCTGCCTGCTTTTTCCCGGTTATCTGGGCCTTTTACCGGAAAATGTATACTGTTGGCATTGCCATGATGGTTCTGATTTCCATTTTGCCAATCTGTTTTGCCAAGCAGATTGGGCAGTATTATGTGGAATACAGTCAGGATATTTCCTCTTACCTGATGAGCAATGCAAACAGCACAGATGAAGAACAGGCAGAAAAGGACGGCACCGCACTGGCAGAAAAGTATCAGAAGAAATACGGTACCGCAATGACAGTATTAAATATCAATTCCTATATTGTTCTGCTGGTGTCTCTTTTAATGGGCTTGTTTGCCAACTACATTTACCGGATCCATTGTGACAAGTTACTGAAAAAAGCCAAGGAAACCATTTCCTCGGACGAAGAACAAAATGCCTTCCTGAAGAAGCATGGTGGTGCTTCCTGGTGGTCCTTATTGTTAGGTCTGCTTGCACAGGCGTTATTGTCCTGGGGAATTCCACTTTTTGGTGCACTACTATAACAGGAGTTTGTAAAGGAGTTTAAGGGGTTATATGAATCAAAACGCAGCCATTATCCTTGCCGCAGGCGAAGGAAAACGGATGAAATCCAATAAACCGAAGGTACTGGCAGAGGTGCTCTTCCAGCCCATGATTGACTGGATTCTGGATGCCACGGCGGCAGCCGGCATTGACCGGACGTGCTTAATTGTGGGTCACTTCGGAGAACAGCTGGAATCCTATGTCGGAGACCGCTGCAGCATTGCCTGGCAGAAAGAACGTCTGGGCACCGGCCACGCCGTCATGCAGGCGGAGGCCTTCCTGGCGGACTCGGGTGCAGACAATGTCCTGATTTTAAACGGAGACGCTCCGTTTATGGATGCCGATACCATTTTAGGGGCGCTGAAAGAACATGAAGAGCAGGGCAATGCCGTTACGGTCATTGCCGCAGACATTCCAAACCCGACCGGATACGGACGCATTGTCCGTACCGCAGACGGGGCTTTGGAACGCATTGTAGAGCAAAAGGACGCCAGCGCCGCCGAAGCCGCTATTACCGAAGTTAACTCCGGAGCCATGTGGTTCCGTGTGGCAGATTTACAGGACTCGTTAAAGAAAATTACGCCGGAAAATGCCGCGCATGAGTATTATCTGACGGACACCATTTATGTTCTGAAGCAGGCGGGAAAGCGTGCCGGAGTTTACGTTACCGCTAACTCGCAAATCGGCATGAGTGCCAATGACCGCATTCAATTGCTGGAACTGAATGACATTGCCAGAAAGAAGGTGCTGCATCAGCACCTGGCAAACGGTGTGGATATTCCGGTACTGGACGGTATCATTATCGGCAAGGACGTGGAAATCGGAAACGAAACGCAGATTTTGCCGAATACCATCCTAAAAGGCAAAACCAAAATTGGAAGTAACTGTGTTTTAGGACCAAACACGCTGATTATTGACAGCACCATTGGAAACGGTGCCAAGCTGAACAATGTTATGTTTGAACAGTCCGTTGCCGAAGATAGAATTGACCTTGGACCGTTTAACCATGTGCGCCCGAATTGCCACCTTGGTGAAGGCATGCATGCGGGTAACTACACAGAACTGAAGAATTCCACCATTGGAGCGGGCACCAAGGTGTCCCATCTGACCTATGTCGGAGATTCTGATGTTGGTAAGAACTGTAACTTCGGCTGTGGTTCCTTAACCGTAAACTATGACGGAAAGAACAAGCACCGCACCACCATTGGAGACAACGCCTTCATTGGCTGCAATACCAACCTGGTGGCCCCGGTTACGGTTGGTGACTACGCCTTTACCGCTGCCGGAACCACGGTAACAGAAGATGTTCCTGCCAACGCGCTGGCCATTGGCCGTGCACGGCAGAACAACAAAGAAGACTGGGTTACCAAAAAGAAACCTTACAAGAATATGAAATAAGGAAGAACACTATGTATTTAATTGCAGGGCTCGGGAATCCGGGCGCGGCATATGAAACCACCCGTCACAACGCCGGATGGCTTTGTCTGGACCAGTTGGCCGACAAGTACCATGTCAGCTTTGACAAAGAAAAGTTTCACAGCCAGATTGCAAGTTGCGTCATTCATGGCCAGAAATGCCTGCTAATGAAACCTACTACGTTCATGAACAACAGCGGGCAGGCAGTCGGAGAGGCCGCCCGGTTCTACAAAATTCCGCCGGAACAGGTCATCATCATTTCCGATGATATCAACCTGGCTCCGGGCAAATTGCGGATTCGCCGCAGCGGCTCTGCCGGCGGGCACAACGGGCTGAAAAGTATCATTTCCCATCTGGATTCGGAGCAGTTTCCCCGGATCCGCATCGGCGTCGGAGACCGGGCCAATCCGGAATTTGACCTTGCGGACTTTGTCCTGGGGCATTTTTCCGCGGAAGAAATGAAGCAAATGGAACAGGCTTTTACGGATGCCATAGACAGCGCAGAGCTGATTGTGGATAACAACATTCAAGAGGCCATGAACCGCCACAACTAAACAAATTACGACACCCCCACCGAAGCCCGGTGGGGGCAATACCCTTTTCCTGAGGTGAATTATGTCAGGCTTTTCCCAGATTTTAAACAAGAGTGGAGACTATCAATCCATTTTACAGGATGTCAAAGGAAACTTTTTCCCCTTTGGCGTCCTGGGCGCGTTGCATATCCAGAAGGCACTATTGCTGCATGGATTGGCAGAGGATACCGGCCGCCGGATGATGGTTCTGGTGCCGGATGAGGCTTCTGCCGATAAAATGGCAGAAGATCTTCGTTCCTTTGGCACCACGGCAGTGGTTTGCCCGGCTAAGGATTTATCCTTTATCTCAGAGCAGATTCGTAGTAAAGATTATGAGCAACGGCGCATGGGCGCCCTTTGTTCCTGGATTCTGGGACAGACGAAGGTGCTGTTGTTGCCGGCAGAAGCAGCCATCCAGAAGACCATTCCGGCGGCCACCCTGCAAAGCCGCATCTTTCGCCTGTCCGGCGGGGACACGGTCAATCTGGACGACCTGCTTGTTTCCCTGGTCTCGGCCGGGTATACCCGCTCCGAAGAGGTAGAGGGGAAAGGCCAGTTTGCTGTTCGCGGCGGCATTGTGGATTTCTTTCCGCCGGAGCGGGAGTTTCCCCTTCGTATGGAGCTCTGGGGAGACACCGTAGACACCATTGCAGAGTTTGAAGTGGAGACCCAGCGCCGCACAGATCTGGTGGATTCCGTTTTAATTACGCCGTCCACCGAACTGATTGCGGACCAGCCCGCACAATTGGCGGAAACGCTGGAGCAGATTGCCAAAAAGGTAAGAAGTAAAAATGCGGACCAGGTAAAAAGCAAATTGCAGCGGGATGCCGACCTGTTAAGAGGCGGGCATGAGCTCTGCCTGGATAAGTATTTAAACCTGCTCCACCCGGATGCCCTGACGCCGTTAGGGTATCTTCGGGAAGGAGACATCCTGGTAGTAGCGGAAAGCGCCGGCGTCAAGGAACGCGCTAAAGGCGCCGCCAAGCTGCAAAAGGAAGAATATAAGGATGCCCTGGAACTGGGGGAACTTTGTAAACCCCTGGGTACCTTTGGCATTGATTTTGAACAGCTCTGTGAAGACTATCAGCATGCAGACTTAATTTACTTAGACAACTTTGCCCGCGGCAGTTTTGATATTCCCATTAAAGAGCTGTACAGTCTGTCTTTGGGACAGACGCCGGCCTGGAATGGCTCTGTTACCAGTCTTTTGTCAGATTGTTTCCCGTCAGACCGAAAGCAGGCTACTATTGTTGTGGCTGCCGGAACAGAAAAAGCGGCCAAGGCCCTGGCGGAAGATCTGGAGGACCGTGGAGAAAAGGCAGTTTATTATGCCCTGGTGCCGAATCAGTTTCCAAAGGGCGTTATTTCGGTTATTGTAAACCAGTTTTCTGCCGGTATTACTTTGAAATCGGCCGGCTTTTCCCTGATTACCCGCGGCAACCTGTCCGCCGGGACCCGCCGCCGCACCCACAGTGCTAAAGCCAAAAACGTATTCCACAGTCTGGATGAACTTCATAAGGGCGATGCAGTGGTACATGCCATTCACGGAATCGGCATTTTCCAGGGAATTGAAAACTTAAAGGTGGCCGGGATTACCAAAGACTACCTGAAATTAAGTTACGCCAAAGGGGATGTTCTGTACGTTCCCGTTACCCAGTTGGACCTGATTTCCAAGTACATTGGGCCGAAGGAGGATGGCAAGAACGTAAAGCTGAATCGCCTGGGGTCCAAGGATTGGGAAAAATCCCGCGCCAGGGTTCGCGCAGCTGTGGCAGACATGGCCAAGGAGCTGACGCAATTATATGCCAAGCGCCTGGCAACGCCGGGGTATGCCTTTTCCCCGGACATGGACCTGCACGCCGACTTTGACCGCAAGTTTGAATATGAGGAAACGGAAGACCAGCTGCGCTGCATCCAGGAAATTAAGCATGACATGGAGCAACCGTATCCCATGGACCGCCTTCTTTGTGGCGATGTAGGCTTCGGCAAAACCGAAGTGGCCCTTCGTGCCGCATTTAAGTGCATTGCGGACGGGAAGCAGTGTGCCCTGCTGGTGCCGACCACTATTCTGGCTTACCAGCATTACAACACACTGTTACAGCGCTTTGATGATTTCCCGGTTAAAATTGAAATGCTGTCCCGCTTCCGGAGTGCCACGGAGCAGAAGCGGATTTTAACCGATCTCCGCCGGGGAGAAATTGATATTGTGGTTGGCACCCACAGGCTGATTTCCACAGACGTGGAATTCCGTGACCTGGGGCTGCTGATTGTAGATGAAGAGCAGCGCTTTGGCGTGGCGCAAAAAGAAAAAATGAAACAGCGGTTCCAGAATGTGGATGTACTGACACTGTCAGCTACCCCGATTCCAAGAACCCTGAATATGGCCATGTCCGGCATTCGGGATATGTCCATTATGGAGGAGGCACCGCTGGACCGGCACCCCATTCAGACCTATGTGCTGGAATATGACCCGGGCCTGCTGGCCCAGGCCATAGAGCGGGAGCTTCGCCGCGGCGGCCAGGTGTATTACTTATACAACAACGTGGAGGGCATCCTGCACGTTGCCGCCAAAATTAAAGAATGGGTGCCGGACGCCCGCGTTGCCGTTGCCCACGGCAAAATGAGCGAAGAAGAGCTCTCTGATATCTGGGCGGATTTGATGGAAGGAAAAATTGACGTACTGGTCTGCACCACCATTATTGAAACCGGTGTTGACGTGCCGAACGTCAACACCCTGATTGTGGAGCAGGCAGACCATTACGGTTTGTCCCAGTTGCATCAAATCCGCGGCCGGATTGGCCGGTCCAGCCGGCGTGCCACCGCCTACTTTACGTACAGCGGTGGACGGGAGCTGACCGACATTGCCCAGCGCCGCTTGTCCGCTATTCGTGAGTATACGGAGTTTGGCTCCGGCTTCAAAATTGCCATGCGGGATCTGGAACTGCGCGGCGCCGGCAATTTGCTGGGGGCGCAGCAGCACGGCCATATGGAAGCCGTTGGCTATGACATGTACATGAAGCTGCTTTCGGAAGCCATTGAAGGCGAAAAAGCCGGAATGGACAAGCCGAAGGAAACCAAGGAGTGTCTGGTAGACCTGCAAATAGACGCCCATATTCCGGAGGATTACATAGAGTCCATTCCGAACCGCCTAAGCATGTATCGCCGTATTGCGGATATCCGAAGCACGGAGGACGCTTCGGACGTGGTAGACGAACTGATTGACCGCTTCGGAGATCCGCCACCTGCCGTAGAAGGCTTAGTGGAGGTGGCGCTGCTGCGCAACCAGGCGGCCGCCCTCGGCATTTATGAAATTGCCCAGCGCAATGATCAGCTGTTGCTTTACTGGGACAATCTGGACATGCACGGCGCAGCCAGATTGTCCGGTGACATGCGCGGCCGCATTATGGTCAACGCCAGTACCAAGCCTTACTTAGCCATAAAGTTACCCAATCCAAACAGTGCACTTTCCGACTTAAAAAAGGCGCTTCTGATTTTAACCGCAGACGCCAAAGAGCAGTCTCGCACAGCAGAATAAAAAAGAGCCGGGTCGGTTCCCTTGGTGGGAACTGACCCGGCCGTTTTTCTTTGCTTATTTTTCCAGGGTTACATTCAGTAACATGGGGTTGTGATCGGAATATTTAAATCCGGCATCGATGGTTTCCAGATTGTTAACCTTCAGGTTGTTGGAAATAATAAATCCGTCAATCATATAGTATTGGAAAACACTTGGATCCTTGTCTTCTGCTGTGGCAAGCGGCTTGTCCAGAGAACGGCAGGATGGAACGGAGTTATCTGCAACAAAACGAAGTGTTTCATCAAACTCAGAGGTGTCTAACTGGCCCGGAGCCCAGTAGCTTTCGTCTACCAGTGGGTAGTCACGGTTGTCAAAGTTGGAGAAGGACTGGTTGAAGTCACCGCCGGCAATGACGTAATTGCCTTTCTTGGCTTCGGATTCCAGCAATTCCTTCAACTGTTTGGTCTGTGCAATTTTTCCTTCACCGTCATCATAGGCTTCCAGATGCAGGTTAACCAGAACCAGTTCCTTGTCGGTTCCTTCCAGCTTAACACGGCTGACCAGCAGGCAACGCTTCAGGTTGAAGGCGCTGACCGGCCAGGAGAAGGAGCACGGAAGGGAAATCCGTTCGGCGCTGGATAATTCATAAGAAGACAGGGTGGCAATGCCGGAAGTAACCCGTCCGATGGTGGTCGGCTTCAGCGGATACGGAACGTACAGGGCTTTGTAGTTCAATGCATGTACGGCCTGATATCCCGGCAGAGCATCTTCGTATTCTTGCAGCTCATCAATGTGATAGGTACGTTTGGAGTTGCGGTCTACTTCCTGCAGGAAAACAACGTCCGGGTCTGTTTCCTTCAGCAGACTGGTAATCCCGGCAATGTTGGTACGAACACCGTCTTCGTCTTCACTCATGACATTGGTGCCGCCGTCCATGAAGAAGTCTGCGTTTTCTCCAAGCCCGGCATATCCGGTGTTCCAGGTCATGATGCTCATGCTGTCTCCAGGGGCCAGTGTCTTGGTTGCGGTTCCGTCCACATCCAGGGTTTCCGTGTCTTTGGGCCGGTATTCCGAAATCAGTAACACTGCAAAAATAATGAGCACAATGCCCAGAATAACAGCTACTGCAATTCCGATTCCTTTCCAAACCTTTTTCGCCTTAGAAGGCGACTTTTGATTCATTGTATAAACCTCCTAATAATATTTTACTCTTTATTCTAACATGAATGAGAGGGTTATCCTAGAAACAAACCAACAATACTGTCTTTGTAAAAACCGAACAAATAAAAAAGGCCCTGACTTGTTGCGGTCAAAGCCTTTTCTTTTAACGGTTACTTATCTAAGTAACGGCAGGCTGCTAATGCAGCAATGGCACCATCAGAGGCAGCCGTTGTAACCTGGCGGATAGACTTGCTGCGGCAGTCTCCGGCAACAAAGATGCCATCCGTTCCGGTCAGGCAGGATTCATCTGCTTCAACATATCCATAAGGATTCAGCGTTGCTACATTGCGGAATGCTTCGTTTTGCGGAACCATGCCAACGGCAAGGAACAAACCATCTAAAGTAAGCTCTTCTTCTGTACCGCTCTTCTGATTCCGGATCCGGACGCCTTCCAGTGCGGAAGTGCCAAGATATCCGGTCACCAGAGTGCCGGTAATAATTTCCACGTTCTGCTTGGCGCGGAGCAGGTCCTGCAGCTTTTGCTCTCCGGTCAGGTCATCCAGGTCCTGAATGACATAGACTTTGGCGGCCAGATCCGCCAGCAGAAGAGCCTCCTGCAGCGCCGAGTTGCCGCCGCCGACCACGCCGACCGTCTTGTTTTTGAAGAAGGCGCCGTCACAAACAGCACAGAAAGAAATGCCGTTTCCGATAAGGGCGTCTTCGTTGGGAAGACCAAGCGTCCGGTGCCGTGCGCCGGTAGCAAGAATAACGGCTTTTCCTTCGTGCGTTCCGAAGTCGGTCCGCACCACTTTGGTTGCGCCGTTATCCTGGATTTCCAGGACCTCTTCCGATTCAAAATCGGCGCCCTGGGCCAAAACCTGTTCCACCATTTTATCCGCAAATTCATTGCCGGATAAAACGGTGAAGCCCGGAATATTTTCTACTTTCGGGGACAGGGTAATCTGTCCGCCAAAGGCGCCTTTTTCAATGACCAGCACGGACTTGTCGGCCCGGCCGGCGTAAAGGGCGGCAGTCAGCCCCGCAGGGCCGCTGCCGACTACAATAATATCATAAATCATACGTTCAACATTCTCTTGATTTCGGAAACACCGGCATACTTGGAAACCTGGCCGTCCTTGACTACCACCAGGGTTGGAGCCTGGCGAACACCATACTGTTCAGCCATGTCTTCATGCTCATAAGCGTTTACGTTTTCGTAAGCAAATCCGACTTTTTCCATGGTTGCTTTTGCAATTTTGCAGTTTGGACAGGTTTCTGTGGTAAACAGGTAAACCCCGTCTTTTTCTGCTGTGGTATCGGCCGGGTTCGGAACCTGGCTGACGGTGCATCCGCAAACTTCATGGGTCAGATGGGAATGGGCAAGATCATAGGTCTTTCTGTCTTTGAATTCCTGGGTCTTACCGTCATTCCAGTTCTGAACCGGACGGTAATAACCGGTAATTCTGGAGTAAATTTCGGTGTGCTCTCCGCATTCCGGGCAGATTGCTACCTCGCCGGCAAGATAGCCATGGTTCTTACATACAGAGTAGGTAGGAGACATGGTGTAGTACGGCAGTTTGTAGTTTTCCGCAATTTTTCTGACCAGGGTAGCGGTGGACTGCCAGTCCGGAAGCTTTTCTCCAAGGAACGCGTGGAATACGGTACCGGAGGTGTACAGGGTCTGGAGGTCATCCTGGATATCCAGGGCAGAGAAAATGTCGTCGGTAAAGCCGACCGGAAGGTGGGAAGAGTTGGTGTAATACGGGGTATCTCCGTCTACCTTGGCGGCGGTGATGATGTCCGGATACCGCTGCAGGTCATGCTTGGCCAGGCGGTACGAAGTGGACTCTGCCGGAGTGGCTTCCAGGTTGTACAGGTCACCGTATTCTTCCTGATAGTCGGAAAGACGTTCCCGCATGTGGTTCAGGACCTTCTTGGTGAAGGCCTGTCCTTCTTCGGAAGTCAGATCCTTGCGAATCCAGTTGGCGTTCAGGCAGGCTTCGTTCATGCCAACCAGACCAATGGTGGAGAAGTGGTTGTTGAAGGTGCCAAGATAACGCTTAGTATACGGATACAGGCCGTTGTCCAGCAGCTTGGTAATAACGGTACGTTTTACCTTCAGGGAGCGGGCCGCAATGTCCATCAGCTTGTCCAGACGGGCAAAGAAATCGGCTTCGTCTTTGGCGAGGTAGCCAATCCGCGGCATGTTAATAGTAACTACACCGACAGAACCGGTGCTTTCGCCGGAGCCGAAGAAGCCACCGGATTTCTTCCGCAGTTCCCGCAGATCCAGACGGAGACGGCAGCACATGGAACGAACATCAGACGGTTCCATGTCGGAGTTAATGTAGTTGGAGAAGTACGGGGTGCCGTACTTTGCTGTCATTTCAAAGAGCAGCTTGTTGTTTTCGGTTTCAGACCAGTCAAAGTTCCGGGTGATGGAATAGGTTGGAATCGGGTACTGGAAACCGCGGCCGTTGGCGTCACCTTCAATCATGATTTCAATGAAGGCCTTGTTAATCATGTCCATTTCCGGCTTGCAGTCTTTGTACTTGAAGTCCATTTCCTTGCCGCCGACAATAGCGTTCAGTTCGGCAAGGTCATTCGGAACAACCCAGTCCAGCGTAATGTTGGTGAACGGAGACTGTGTGCCCCATCTGGACGGGGTGTTAACGCCGTAGATGAAGGACTGAATGCACTGCTTAACTTCCTTATAATCCAGGTGATCTGCTTTTACGAACGGAGCAAGATAGGTGTCAAAGGAAGAGAATGCCTGGGCGCCGGCCCATTCATTCTGCATGATGCCAAGGAAGTTTACCATCTGATTGCAAAGGGTGGACAGGTGGGAAGCCGGAGAAGAGGTAATCTTTCCCGGAACGCCGCCAAGGCCTTCCTGAATCAGCTGTTTCAAAGACCATCCTGCGCAGTAGCCGGTCAGCATGGAAAGGTCATGAATGTGGATGTCTGCATTGCGGTGGGCGTTTCCGATTTCGTCGTCATAGATTTCGGACAGCCAGTAGTTGGCGGTAATGGCGCCGGAGTTGGAAAGAATCAGTCCGCCGACAGAATACGTAACGGTGGAGTTTTCCTTTACCCGCCAGTCATTGATGTGCAGATAGTCATTAATGGTTTTTTTGTAGTCCAGCATGCTGGTGTTCAAGTTACGCAGCTTTTCTCTTTGTTTACGGTAGAGAATGTAAGCTTTGGCAACATCGTCATACCCTGCCCGGATCAGAACGGATTCTACAGAGTCCTGGATGTCTTCTACCGCAATCTGGCCGTCTTTAATTTTCGGTTCAAAGTCAGCCGTAACTTTTAACGCAAGAAAGTCAATGGTATCCGGATGATACTGACGGTCACATGCGTCAAACGCCAGCGTGATGGCGTCTTTGATTTTAGACAGGGTAAAGTTAACAACCTTCCCGTCTCTTTTAATTACGCTATACATGATTCTTTTCTCCTAACCTTGTAAGTTGCATGAACTAGTATATCAAAGATTTTGTAGCTTGCAAACAGAAAAAGCACAAGATATTGTGTTTTGTTGAAAAAGACAAAAAAGGCGAGTTAAACCCCTCTGATTTTTGTCAGCGGCACTTTTTCTTTGGCAATCTGACAGAACTGCTCCAGTTGTGCTTTGCCGACTTCATGCAGGTTGGACCCGATCAGATGACCGCTGTCCGTGAAGTTTTGCAGAAAATAAGGTTCAGGTCCGGCAATCCAGTCCGCTATGCTGCGGATGTCTTCTTCTGTATGGAACTCTTTTACAATGGTAGTGCGGAATTCGTAGGCTACCGGGTTGGTTTTCAGATAGGAAACGGTTTCTAAAACCGGGGTAATGTCAAAGTCCGGGACGCCGACAGTTTCCGGATATTTTGGAATGCTGTTTTTGATATCTACGGCAACGTAATCTACCAGGTTGTCTTCTACCAGTTGCTTTAACACGTCCGGGTAGCATCCGTTAGTGTCTAATTTAACCAGAAAGCCAAGGTCTTTGACCTTTTGGATAAACGCCGGCATTTCCGGCTGCAGTAATGGTTCCCCGCCTGTAATGGCAATGCCGTCTAACAGACCCTGCCGTTTCTTTAAGAAGGCGAGGATTTCCTCTTCGTCTATGGTGGCAGAGGATTCCAGCTCTGTAACTAAGGGGGCATTATGACAGAAGGGACAACGCAGATTGCACCCGCCGGTAAATGCCGTGCAGGCAATGTGTCCCGGATAATCCAGAACGGTCATTTTTTGAAAACCGTGAAATTTCATTTCAGTCACCTCGGAATTGCTTTGCTGGGGGATGGGGCGGAAAAAAGCCCCGGTACAGCAATGGACTGTACCGGGACCAATGGGTAAAACAAAAATGCAGGATAAATTTTATTCTGCAGCTTTTTCTGCAGCCTTTTCTTCTTCTTTTTCTTCCTGCTTCTGTGCTGCTGCATTGGTGTCAACAGAATCTTTGAAAACGAAGTAACGCTGATACAGGAATTCGGTTACCAGGTTAATCAGCATGTTAATCAGGGTGGTTACAATACCCGGGATGCCGACAGGGTTGTCAAAGAACTGAACGGCCCCGTCCAGTTTACCATCAGAAAGATAGGCGCCAAGGAACAGGGTGGCCGGAGTGAAGACACAGTAGTAAGCAAATACTTTCAGCATGGCTACCGGCACGTTGTTTGCGGACTTGAAGGTAAACTTTCTGTTGAAGGTAAAGTTCCAGATAACGGACAGAACCAGGGCAACCAGATAACTTGGCGCCCAGGACCAACCGGCAACGGCATCTAACAGGGAATAGGATACCAACTGGATGATACCGGCAGAGGCGGAGAACAGGGCAAATTTAATGGCACGCTTTATTTCTTTGCTTTTGTTTTCCTTTTTCTCCAGTTCTGTTACTTCTTCTGTAACTTCTACGTTGCTTTTGGTTTCTTCAGACATAAGTCAGCCCCCAATTTTCAATTTTGATGCTAACAGTGTAGCACCGGTATTCTGAAAACACAAATAGAAAAAAGCCGGAAAAAACCGTGGAAATTGCCTAAAAAGGAGCCTGCTGGAGTAGGAAAAGCAGGACAAAAAAAGGAAAGTGTCCAACTGGGCTTGGCTGTTGCTTTCAGGGTGGCATTTTGGTAGACTGGGTTTAATTGCGTAAAAGAAATAACGGGTTTTTAACGGAGTTGGAGAATGAACATCGGATTTGACAATAATAAGTATTTATCCATGCAGTCCCATCACATTCTGGAACGGATCCGGCAGTTTGACAACAAACTGTATCTGGAGTTTGGCGGAAAACTGTTTGATGATTACCACGCTTCCCGCGTCCTGCCGGGCTTTCAGCCGGATTCCAAGCTGCAAATGTTACTGCAGCTGAAAGAACAGGCGGAAATTGTGGTCGTCATTAATGCGGAAGACATCGAGGCCAATAAGGTGCGCGGAGACTACGGCATTACTTATGACGTAGATGTGCTTCGCCTGATAGATGCCTTCCAGAATTACGGGTTATATGTCGGCAGTGTCTGCCTGACCAAATATGCCGGACAGCCAAGTGCGGAGCAGTTCCGCAAAAAGCTGTCCAATCTGGGCATTAAATCCTATTGTCATTACCGCATTCCCGGTTATCCTAATGATGTCGGTCTGATTGTTTCCGAAGACGGCTTCGGAAAGAATGATTATATCCGGACGGAACGCCCGCTGGTAGTTGTTACGGCGCCGGGTCCGGGGTCCGGCAAAATGGCCGTTTGTCTGTCCCAGCTGTACCATGAAAACAAGCACGGTGTGCAGGCAGGCTATGCCAAATTTGAAACCTTCCCCATTTGGAATCTGCCGTTAAAACATCCGGTCAACCTGGCCTATGAAGCCGCCACCGCGGACCTGGATGATGTAAATATGATTGACCCCTTCCATTTGGAAGCCTACGGGGAACAAACGGTCAATTATAACCGGGACGTAGAAGTTTTCCCTGTTGTGGAATCCATGCTGCGGCACATTATGGGCACCAGCCCCTACCGCTCCCCAACAGACATGGGGGTTAATATGGCCGGCAACTGCATTGTAGATGATGCCGTTTGTTGCCGGGCTTCCGAAATGGAAATTGTGCGCCGTTATTACAAGGCGCTTTGCGATGAACGCATTTCCGGCGTGGAAAGCCATGAGCTGTACCACCTGGAGCTACTCATGAACCAGACCGGGCTTTCCGCAGCCAGCCGCCCAGTGGTGGCAGCGGCCAAGGAGCGGTCCGAACGGACCGGCGGGAAACCGGCCGCAGCCATAGAACTGCCGGACGGCAGGGTGGTAACCGGAAAGACCGGTGACTTACTTGGCGCGGCGGCCTCTGCCCTGATTAACGCACTGAAGACACTGGCTGGATTTGCGCAGGAAACCGACCTGATTGCGGCCAAGTCCATTGCGCCAATCCAGCACCTGAAAACGGATTATCTGGGCAGCCGGAACCCGCGCCTGCATACGGATGAAATTTTAATTGCGTTGTCTTCCACGGCAGCGGAAAGCGCTGATGCCGCAAAGGCACTGGAGCAGATTCCAAAGCTAAAGGGAATGGATGCGCATGCAACCGTTATTTTGTCGGACGTGGACCGGAAGGTCTTCCGAAACTTAGGCATTCAAATTACCTGCGAACCGAAGTATGAACGGGAAGAACAGCTATATCACAAATAAGAGGGCAAAGGTCATGAAAGAACAGCAACGGAAACTGGCGTTAAAAGCCAGAAGAGAAATGGATCCGGAAGAACGGGAAAAGAAGAGTATCCGCATTTGCAGTTACCTCAGTTCCCTGCCGGAAATCAGCAATGCCACTGTTATCTTTTCCTACAAAGCAACGGAAGACGAAGTGGATTTATCTGTTTTCCACACCTGGTGTAAAATGAACGGCAAGAAATTAGCTTTTCCGGTTTGCACCAAGGACGGGAAAATGGAAGCCTATCTGCCGGACGCCGCAGAAGAGTTCATTGTGGGAAGATATGGCATCCTGGCACCGGACCCGGACAAGTCCACGTTGCTGACAGCGGATCAGATAGACGTGGCAGTGGTTCCAACGGTTGCGTTTGACGAAAAAGGAAACCGCTGTGGCCACGGCAAAGGCTATTATGACCGCTACTTAAAAAGATGCAACGCCTATCGGATTGGAGTTGCCTTTGAAGTGCAAAAGGTGGACCGGGTGGTAACAGATGAAAATGACGTTGCCATGGACACCGTTTTAACAGAACGTACCATTTACTAAAGTTAAGTGCTAAAACAAAAAAGCCTGCTACAGAACACTCTGTAGCAGGCTTTTTTGTTTGGGTTCTTATGCGTTATTAAAGAATTCCGCTGAGGCCGGCGTCTACCAGCTTGCGCAGTGCGCGGGAATACGGATACGCTTTGTACATGAAATTGCGGAACGCAGTACAGTAAATGAACCGGAAGACAATCTGGTGCTTGATAATGGAATGACGCACATTCTTCATGATGGTTTCATACTGCTTTACCGTATCTACCTGGCTTAAGAAACGGGCAGACAGGAGGGCAAAGTAGATGCCTTCCCCGGTGATGGGAAGAATGAGACCGGCTGCATCGCCGATGAAAAAGATGTTGTCCCCGTAGTGGAAGAGGAGGTGTTCACTGTTGGGCAGGAACGCGCCGCGGATTTCCGGGCAGTCCTCTTTGCCGTAAAAGTCCACCAGCATTTTGCGGAGGCGGTCTACGTTTCCGCTGACGTCTCCAAGGCCGTAAATGGTGCCTTCTGCATTCGGAATTTTGTAAAAGTACCCAGTCAGCTCCGGCTTGAAGATGATTTCCAATTCATCCGACTTTTCCGGAGTGAACAGTTCCAACGCCAGGTTTTTGGCCTGGACTTCGCCGGTCAGCGTTTTCCGTACCGCACTCAGGGTTCCGTCGGCTGCAACCAGTTTGCCGTAGCCATAGGTGACGCCACCCGCTGTAATGGTGTTGTAGGCGGTGTTGATGTCTGTGAACGTGGTATGGTCCAGTAATTCCCCGCCAACGTCCAGATATTTTTGCAGGACAAAGTCATCCAGCGCCTTCCGGGGAAGGGTCTGCACACCGGAGTTCTTGACGGAAATATGCAGGTTCTGGTTGGTGCTGACAGCGGAACCGTCGCCCCAGAAGGGAAGTTTGCTGACTTCCTCTTCGCCGAAGATTTCGTTCATCTGATGAACGGACTTCTGCGTGATGATACCGCCACACAGCTTGTCCTTCTTCTTGGCGTCTGCCTTTTCCAGAATCAGGACCGATTTTCCTTTTTGCTTGAGTAAATAGCCAAGGGTGCAACCGGATAAGCCGGCGCCCACAATAATAAAATCATAGTGTTTTATGATGAAGCGCTCCCTTTCTTTTACAATTGTAACAGGATGCCCAGAACGGCTCCCACCAGTATAAACAAAATAGGATGAAGCTTTTTTATTTTAGGCAATTGCATGCAAATAAACAAGCCCAAACAACAGAGGGCACTGACCCAATTGAAGGTGCCGACAATGCCGGAGGCGTCATGCAGCAGATCCCCGGAGAACGAGGGGAACAGGGCCAGGAAAAATAAGGACAACGCCGCAGCAGCAATCAGGCCGGTGGAGGCAGGCCGCAGGCCGCGGAACAGATTGATGACGTATTTGCTGGTCTTAAATTTTTCCAGTACCTGATACACAATCAGGATGATGATAACGGAGGGCAGCACCAGACTGAAGGTGGACAGCAGAGCCCCCACAACGCCGTGGGTTTTGAACCCGGCAAAGGTGGCCATGTTGATACCGATGGGGCCCGGTGTGGATTCGGAAACCGCCACAATGTCGGCAATGTCCGCACGCGTAAACCAATCCGGATGGTCTGTGGCCATATCAGACAGGAACGGAAGGGTGGCCAATCCGCCGCCGACGGCTAACAGCCCGGCCTGGAAAAAGCGGAGGCACAACAAGAGTAAATCATGCATCATGTTCATCCTCCTTTTCCGGCGAGTCAGTGGCTTCCGGTATTTCAGTAGCTTCTGTGGATTCGGTAGCCTCCGGGGCTTTCGCGGTTTCAGTGGCTTCCGTAGCTCCTGTAGCTTCCGTGGTTTCTGTATTTTCCGTAGTTTCAGCTTCCGGTGCACCGGCGGTTTCGGCTAAGCTGACGTTCTCTTTGGCAAAACGGCCATAGTAGAACAGTCCTACCAGACCGGAACCAACAACAACAATGGCAGGGTTGGCACCGAAGACACCAACTACAATGAAGGCAACAACACCAATGATGATGTCTAACGGGGTCTTCCAGTTGCTGCGGATTAGCTTGATGGTCATGGTAATGATAAGCGCGGTAACGGCAACCCGGACACCGGCAAGGGCGTGCTGTACCGTCGGAATGTCTGCAAAGTTTTGCAACAGCGCTGCAATTAAGGAAATAATAATTAAGCTGGGGGAAACAATCCCAAAGGTGGCAAAAGCAGACCCTAAGAAACCGCCTTGTTTTCTGCCTAAGAAAGTGGCTGTGTTGACGGCGATTACGCCGGGGGTGCATTGCCCAATCGCAAAAATATCCAGCAATTCATCTTTGGTGCACCAGTGGTATTTGTCTACGCATTCCCGCTCCAGCAGCGGCAGCATGGCGTATCCGCCTCCAAAGGTAAACAGTCCGATTTGGAAGAATACCCAGTAGAGGTTAAGAACTTCTTTTAAGCGCTTCATTATGATCTCCCCAATAATTCGTCTGTTGTTACGTCCAGAGTGTTGGCAATGGCCAAAAGTTCGTAGTCATAAATGGCACGATGCTGTCCCTCAATCTTGGACAAAACCGGGCTGGTCATTTCAACGCCTTGTAAAGCAAGGGCTTCTAACAGGTCTTTTTGCTTTAGCCCTTTTTGTTGCCGCAAATATTCAATGCGCATGCCGGAAATATTTTTATTTCCGCGGAGCTGTTCTCGGGTTCTCATGGAAAACGGCTCTCCTCCTTTTTTCTAAAATAACAAAAAGATTATAATCAGCTGTATCTTTTTTATCAATCCTTTGTTTTCTTATTTTTTGTGGTATAATTGCTACACTTTATAAGCATGATAACGCTTGAAAAAGCACTTTAGAGGTGACTGCAATGCAGGAATATTATGATGCAAAATGCAACCTGACATTATTAACCGACTTTTATGAGCTGACCATGGCTGCCGGTTATCTGGAACATGGATATAAAGATACCATAGGGTACTATGATATGTTTTACCGTAGGATTCCGGACAGCGGCGGCTTTGTTATTATGGCAGGCGTAGAGCAGGTAGTAGATTATCTGAACAATCTGAAGTTTACGGAAAAAGACCTGGCCTATTTGAAGACCCGTGGATTCAAGGAGGAATTCCTGGACTACTTAAAGAATTTCAAATTCTCCTGTGACGTCTGGGCCATTCCGGAAGGCACGCCGGTGTTCCCCGGCGAACCGATTATGAAGGTGCGCGGCCCGGTTATGCAGGCACAGTTCTTGGAAACCTGCATGCTGATGTTAATTAACCACCAGTCCTGTATTGCTACCAAGGCCAACCGTATTGTGCGCGCCGCAAAGGGCCGCGCCATTATGGAATTCGGTTCCCGCCGGGCACAGGGCGCGTCCGCGGCCATTCTGGGCGCCCGCGCGGCCTACATCGGCGGCTGTGTTGGTACCGCCTGCGTTTTGGACGGCCGGGACTACAACATTCCGGCGCTCGGCACCATGGCCCATTCCTGGGTACAGATGTTTGACACCGAACTGGATGCGTTTAAGGCCTATGCAAAAGAATATCCGGATAACTGCACGCTTTTGGTAGATACTTATAATGTATTGAAGTCCGGTGTGCCGAACGCCATTAAGTGCTTTGACGAAGTCCTGAAGCCGATGGGCTACCGTCCAAAAGGCATTCGGATTGACTCCGGAGATATTACCTATTTGTCCAAGCGTGCCAGAAAAATGCTGGATGAAGCCGGATACACGGATTGCGGTATTTGTGCTTCCAACTCTTTGGACGAATACATTATTTCCGATATGCTGGACCAGGGAGCCCAGATTGACTCCTTTGGTGTCGGCGAACGGCTGATTACCTCTTCCTCCAGCCCGATTCTGGACGGCGTTTATAAGCTGGCGGCACTGGAAGCAGAAGACGGTACCATTATTCCGAAAATTAAGATTTCTGAAAATGTACAGAAGATTACTAACCCGGGTTCCAAGTGCGTATATCGCCTGTATGACAGAACAACGGGAAAGGCAGAAGCAGACCTGATTACCCTGGCCGATGAAGTGGTAGACGACACCAAGCCATACCTGCTCTTTGATCCGGACTACACCTGGAAGCAAAAGACGCTGACCAACTTTGTGGCCAAGCCTTTACTGGAACCGCTCTTCATAGACGGAAAATGCGTTTATGAACGCAAGACCCTGCAGGAGTTACAACAGTTCTGCAAAGAGCAGATTGATACGCTTTGGGATGAAATGCTTCGCTTTGAACATCCGCATCATTACTATGTGGATTTGTCCCAGAAGCTTTGGGATACCAAGTATGAACTTCTGAAGGAACACAGCAGTAAAAGATAAAAAGAACAGCAAAAAATGAAACAGTATAAAAGTATTTTGTTTGATTTAGACGGTACCCTTTTGGATACCCTGCAGGATCTGCATAACAGTGTAAATTTTGCGCTGCGGAAGAATGGCCTGCCGGAAAGAAGCTTTGAACATACGCGCTTAAGCGTAGGGAACGGAATCCTCCGGTTAATTCAGCTTTCGGTTCCGGAAGGAACAACGGAAGAGCAATTACAGGCTACTTTTGCGGATTTCAAAGCGTATTACGCAGAGCATGATTTGGACAATACGGCGCCGTATCCAGGCATTCCGGAGGCGCTAGCCGAATTAAAGAAAGCGGGATACCGCATGGGTGTAGTGTCCAATAAAGTAGATTTTGCAGTGCAAAACTTAAACAAAGCCTTCTTCGGCCTGCATCTTGCGGTTGGGGAGCGGGACGGCATTCCCCGCAAGCCACATCCGGATATGATCCGGCTGGCGTTGCGGGAACTGGGTGCCGATCCGGAAACCACCGTTTATGTCGGGGACTCCGAAGTAGACATTCAAACTGCAAAAAATGCCGGGCTGGACTGCCTGTCTGTTACCTGGGGTTTCCGGGATATCCCCACCCTGCAAGCAGCAGGCGCCACCACTTTAATTGATACGCCGGAAGCATTGGTTGCGTATCTGTGTAAGGCCAACGGCAATTTTGCGTAAGGCCAACGGCGTTTTTGCGCAAGGCCAAAGACAATTTTGCTTACGGCCAACGACAGTTTCGTGTAGGATTAACACGCCAAAGCGATAAGCTAAAATACAGGAAAAGCTGTGGAAAGGTTATTTTGTGCCTTCCGCAGCTTTTTGTTTTGCCAATCACATCTTTTGCGTTACCTATACCAATAGGCTTTTTATTTGCTGACTTTTTTTCTCCTTGGTTTTTACCTGTGCTTCAAGAATTACCATATTTTTCCTGTTTCCTTGTCTTTGTACAAGCATCGGCTCCAATAGCTTGCCTTTACCGATATTTTCTAATATAGAAAATATTTGCGCTCATATTTAGGTCGGACACAAAAAATGAGCGCAAATACCAGGCTAAAAAGCCGCAAATCAGACTGTAAAAGCGGAAATGAGCGCATTTAAACAAGTCCTTACTTTTTATAATTTCTAATATAGAAAATAAATGCGCTCATATTTAGGCTGGACACAAAAATGAGCGCAAAAAAAGCCGCAGATTTGGCTACCTAACCGGAAATGAGCGCACTTCTTTTTTCTTGAAAAAGGGGCTCCGCCGGGCGGGGTAAAAACGGCTCTTGACATCTGTTCACAAATAATTCATAATTTGGCCAAGAGGAGGAAGAACCTTCCTCCTTCTCTTTTAAAAGAAGATGTTAGTATCACTAACATCTGTAGTGGATGGCGGCCCACAGAAGATGAAAACCACAGAAAAGACATCTACTGCAGAAGCTGGACACGTGGCCTACGGGATATACAGTCTATGGGACACACCACTTACTGGACACGCGGTCTACGGGATATATAGCTTGCTGGACACGTGGCCTACGGGATATACAGTCTACGGGACACACCACTTACTGGACACGCGGTCTACGGGATATATAGCTTGCTGGACACGTGGTCCACGGGACACACAGTTTATGGGACTCATAGCCTGCGGGATACGCGGCCATACCAAAGATGCAATTTTACGGGATTCGCTGAACGGCTGGCTAAGTCCTATTGGATAAACCGTTTATAGAATACGCAGTTTGGGAAGTAAGAATATTCAGCTTGGAAAGGGAAAAATGCGCAGTTTGGAAAGTAAGAATAGTCAGCTTGGAAAGAGAAACTACGCAGTTTGGAAAGTGCCAGCCGGAAGTAGTTCGGCATTTCGGCTCTTAGCAGAAGCAAAAACATCTCCCGGAAAGGCTTGCTTTTCCGGGAGATGTGTGTAATACTAACAGCTGAAATATGAATAAAATGTGAACTAAAAACAGGGATAATCTTATGGACCAGAGCAATGTCAGAGAACAGAATATGCGTAACGTCATTAAAGTGGCACAGCGGCTTTTTTTGGAAGATGGAGCCGGAAAAACGTCCATCAACCGAATCGCCAGGGAAGCAGGGCTTTCTGCCACTTCCGTTTACCGCTACTTTGAAAACAAGGACAACTTAATTTTTGCGGTGTGGAAGGATTCCCTGATTATCTTTTATGATGAACTCCTGCCCTATTATGAGGAAAAAGCCAAGGGCCTGCAGACCGGCTATGAACGCTTTCTTTGCTGCCTGCAGTGTCACATTGACATTTATAATAAATTCCCAAGCTGGCTGACTTACACGCGGGAAATGTTTTCTACGGTAGATACCCGGTCCCACCGGCGGGAAGAGTATACTTCGGAGGCCGGTAAGGTGGATGCCTATTGGGAATTCTATAATAAAGAAATTCCCCTTCCTATCCTGAACGCGCTGAAGGATGGCGTGGAAGATGGCTCTATCCGGAGCGACATCAACGTTTATGAAGTCTACCAGATCATCTTCAACGTGTACACGGGGCAAAACATTTACCAGTATTTCACCGGTTCCTCGCAGCCGACGGACATTTACATCCTGACGGTAAAAATGCTGGCGCAATATCTGAAGGCAAAATAACAACACAAGGGAACTTTGTAAAATAAAATCAAAAGTGCAAAACGCAACGCCATGACAAAAGGCACACAAACAGAAGCTTTTCTGAATGTGTGCCTTTTTGCATAGTTTTTTGCGTGTTTGTGAAGGGGCGCATTTCTTTGTTCTTTGGCGAGTTAGTGGTAGTGGGTTCCGCTTAGTCTGCTTGCCTTTTGAAAGAGCAATTAAGATAATGCGGCAACGGCAGCTTTAAGCTCTTCCACTTTGTTGGTCTGCTCCCATGGAACGTTCAGGTCTTCGCGGCCCATATGGCCGTAGGATGCGGTTTGCTTATAAATGGGTCTGCGCAATTGCAGGGTGTCAATAATGGCATAGGGCCGCAGGTCAAAGACCTGACTTACGGCGGCGGCGATTTTGTCGGCCGGAACCGTTTCCGTGCCAAAGGTTTCTACCAGTAAGGAAACCGGGTGGGCTACGCCGATGGCGTAGGCCAGTTCAATTTCACATTTTTTTGCCAGACCGGCTGCCACAATGTTTTTGGCAACCCAGCGGGCAGCGTAGGCGGCAGACCGGTCTACCTTAGTCGGGTCCTTGCCGGAAAAAGCCCCGCCGCCGTGACGGGAATACCCGCCATAGGTGTCTACAATAATCTTCCGGCCGGTTAAGCCGGAGTCCCCTACCGGGCCGCCGATGACGAACCGGCCGGTTGGGTTAACAAAGTATTTGGTATCTTCTGTTAAGAATTCTTCCGGGATAATAGGACGGATGACTTCCCGGATGATGTCTTCCCGAATTTGCTCTAAGGTAACGTCCGGGTCATGCTGTGTGGAAACAACCACGGCCTCAACGTGAACCGGCTTTCCGGCGTCATCATATTCTACGGTAACCTGGGTCTTGCCGTCCGGACGAAGGTACGGAAGCGTACCATTCTGGCGAACTTCCATCAGTTGCTTGGATAATTTGTGAGCCAGGGAAATGGGCAGCGGCATCAGTTCCGGTGTTTCCGTGCAGGCAAAGCCGAACATCATGCCCTGGTCTCCGGCGCCGTTTACATTGTACGGGTCTTCTTCTCCTTCTTTGTATTCCAAAGAAGCGTTGACGCCCATGGCAATGTCAGGAGACTGTTCATCTAAAGCAACCAGAACGGAACAGGAGTCCCCGTCAAAGCCATAACTGGGGTTATTGTAGCCAATCTCCTTAATGGTGTCCCGGGCAATTTTAGCAACGTCTACGTTGGCAGTGGTGCTGATTTCCCCCATGATCAGAACGTGGCCGGTAGTGCAGGTGGTTTCACAGGCTACGTGACCGTTGGGATCCTGCGCCAGGATGGCGTCCAGGATGGCGTCAGAAATGTTGTCACAGACTTTATCGGGATGACCGCTGGTAACAGATTCGGAAGTAAAAAGATGTTTCATGTCAGACTCCTTTGCTACATAAATACTGGAAAATGAAAACGGGAACGAGAAAAAAGACGCCCTTCGAAGCCGAAGGGCGCCTGAAAAGCTTATCTTTCGGTCTTCAACCGCAGGAATTGGCACCTTACCTTATGGCAGGTTGCCGGACGTCAATGGGCCTGTTCCCTTACGTCACTCTGGATAAGTAACTATTCAAATTACGTCTAACAATTATAATTCTTTTTTATCCTCTGTCAAGGCTTCTTTCGGGGCCTTTTTCACTTTCTTCTTTGGCGTAAAGGAACCCTGGATAATGGGCGAGATGCGCTTATAAATTAAGAAGGTCAGCAGAACGTCCAGCAGTCCTTTTACCAGAGTAAACGGTACATTGAAAATGAGCAGTGCTTTGGGCAGACTGTCAACGCTGGGGAGGATGGCGTGATAGGCGGCAATGATGCCTTCCATTGGCATAAAGTTGGTGTAGAACGGGTACACAATGAAGTAGTTGGACGGGAAGCTGATGATGGCCATACAAAAGGCACCAATCAGGGCACCCAGCAAAGCACTTTTCTTATTCCGGTGGAATTTGTAAATGAATCCGGCCGGCAGGCAGAAGAAGCAGCCCAGCAGGAAGTTGGACAGTTCCCCGACTCCGCTGGAAGAAGTAAAGGGCAGGTGTAACAGGTTCTTGAGCAGGCAGACCAGAACGCCGTATCCCGGCCCAAGGGCAAAGGAGGTCAGCAACGCCGGCAGCTCCGAAAAGTCCATCTTAATAAAGCTGGGCATAATGGGGATTGGGAATTCAATCAACATTAACAGATAGGCGCAGGCCGACATAACGGCAACGGTTGTCATTTTGCGCACGGGGGACAACTGACGCTCTTGTGCGTGGTTCATAAAAGGTACTTCCTTTAGCAATAAATTTCTTCGGCGGCAAAAAGGAACGCCCTGTGCTATTGGCACAGGGCGTATTTGTACGATTGGTTCGTATCCTCTTCCATCCGGACTGTAACCGTCGGTTCCGGAATTGCACCGGATCAGCTGCAAATGCAGGTCGTGGACTGTACCACCGGTGGGGACTTTCACCCCGCCCTGAAGATAGTCCTATTATAAAAAGGACGGGGAACGCTGTCAATACAGGCGAGTCAGGTTTCGGATTCTTCCAGAACATCCAGAATGTGCTGGCGGACATCACCGGCAAGGTAAAGGGAACCACAGACAATAAGCGGATTTTTCCCTGCCAGGGAAAGCGCTTTATCAAAAGCCTCCTCCGGCTTAGAAACAGCAAGTAGTTTCTTTGCCGGGAATCCGGCATCTAAGAGGTGCTGGCGCAACTCTTCCGCCGGCATGGCACGGGGATTGCTTGGCGTGGTGGTAACTATGGTATTGGCCAAAGGAGCTAACTCGCAGATCATGCGGTTAATTTCCTTGTCGGCCATGACACCCATGAGGAAAACCCGGGACCCGGATTCGGTATAAGCAGACAGGGCGTCTGTCAGAGCCTGGATGCCGCCGGCATTGTGACCGCCGTCCAGAAGAATGAGCGGGGTTTTGCGTAAAACCTCCAGGCGGGCCGGGATGACGGAAAATTCCAGTCCGGCTTTTACGTGGCGCGCTCCAATGTAAAACCCGCGTTCCCGGAGTACCCGGATGATTCCCAGGGTAACCCCAAGGTTCTGAATCTGATGGCTGCCGATCAGCGGCAGGCGCACTTTCAGGCCTTCCAGTTTCAGCTCTGTACCGTAAATGGAGGTGCTGAGTACCTGAATGGACTCTGTACTGCCGACAGACAGGGCACAGCCCTTTTCTGCGGCGGTCTGCTCCAATACAGCCATGGCTTCCGGTGCCTGCCCTTCCGCAGTAATAACCGGTACGCCGGGCTTCATGATGCCGGCTTTTTGCGCGGCAATTTCCGGAAGGGTAGAACCCAGAATGGCAGTGTGGTCCATGGAAAGAGACGTAATGCCGCAGACCAGAGGGGCTTCTATGACGTTGGTGGAGTCCAGAAGTCCGCCAAGGCCGACTTCCAGGACAACAATGTTACAGGCGGTCTGACGGAAATAAAGAAAGGCCAGTGCGGTTATGATTTCAAATTCCGTTGGCAGGATGTCCTGCTTGGCCAACTCATCGGCCGCTGCCTTGACCTGTTCTGTTAACTGTCCCATTAAAACGGGGTCAATGTATTGTCCGTTCACCCGGATACGTTCCCGGAAGGTAACCACATAAGGAGAGGTGAAGAGACCGACCCGGTATCCGGCTGCCTGCAGGATGTTAGCTACTTCGGTGCAGACAGAACCTTTTCCGTTGGTTCCGGCCACATGGACGTAACGCATTTCTTTTTCCGGATGTCCCAACAGGTCCAATAATCCGTTAATGCGCTCAAACCCCGGCTTCATGCCGAAGCGGAGCTGGCTTTCAATGTAATTGACTGCTTCCTGATAGGTCACTTTGTATTTCTCCTTCGGATATATTCGTTGTAAGTAACCAGGAAGGTTACTTTCCGGCGTCTGCTGAGTGCAATTTTAGACCCGTTGGTCAGATAAATGAAGTCAGGGTCAAAACGGGAAACGTATTTCATGTTTACCATGTAGGACCGGTGGGTCTGGCAAAAGCTTTCCGGCGGAACCTGCAGAACCACCTGGGAAAAGGAGGTTAACACGCCGGTTGGTCCGGTACGCAAATGTAAGATAGAGTCTTTCTTATTGGCTTCTACATAAAGGATGTCTTCTGACGGAACGGTCATGAACCCGGTATGGGTCCGGCAGATGACTAAGAAGCTTTTCATCCGTTCATTAAAATAGGAGTCCAGCGCTTCAAATAACATGGTTTGGGTAACCGGCTTTAACAGATAGCGATGTGCCCGTACGGCAAAGGACTCATACACCTTGTCCGGGGAGGAAGAAATTAACACCATGGTGGCCGCCGGATTTTTGGTGCGGATTAAACGGGCGGTTTCCACGCAGGAACGGTGCTCATATTTGTCGTCAATCAGGAGCAGGTCATACGGCTGCTCTGTCAGAAGCACATCCTTCAAAGAGGGAAAGGGCTCCAGCTCCACGGACAGACACTTTCTGTCACCATATTCTAATACGGTTTTGCGCAAAAATTCATCAAATTTTTTGTCGGGCGTTAAAATACCAATTTTCATACGTAACTCTCCTTTTTCATTTTCTAAAATCTCCTGTTCAAAAAATAGTACCGATCGGAACGAACGGCCCCTTTTATTGTACGAATGTTCCCAATTTTGATTCAACCAAAATACCGTTCGTTCTGACGAACGGTCGTTAAGTCCGGGAAAAACTACCGTTCGTTCCAATTTTTGGGATTTTGCTTCCGCTACTCCGGGCGATACAGTACACTCCCGTTGAAGGAGGCGTCTTTATGTTTAATCAGTATGAAAGCAATCCGCAGATGTTAGTTTATGAGCTGGAGCCCGGGGAGGAGCCGGACGCGCTGTCCGCAGCCATGCTGCGCAATCAGCCGCTGTCCGGCTTCCTGCCGGTAGGCCTTCCGGCTCCGGAGGAGGGGGAACCGGCACGGACATCCGGAGAACCGCTCCGGATGCTGGTGCCGGTTGCCGGGAAGGAACCCCTACCGGCATATCTGGGGCGGGAGCGCTCCGCCGAAGAGCTGCAGCAGTTCTTTTCCCGTCTGGCGGCGGCAATCTTAGCTGCAAAAGCAGAACTGAAAAATAGGATGATGCCGTTACAGGAGTGGCTGTTGGATCCACGGTTTACCTATGTGGAACCGGCCACGGGAGAGGTCCTTTTTATTTGTATTCCGTCGGAGCGGGTTGCCTGCCTGCAGAACACCCCGCTGGACTTCCTGCGCCTGACCGCCGCCTACGCCATACGGGAAGAGAAGCTGTGCAGTGCCCCGGCACTTTCCTTGCTGGCACGGTGCAATCAGGGCTCTGTAGAGGAAGAGGCTCTGTTGAAAGAACTGGCAGAGCACCCGCAATGGGAGATTGCCCCTGCCGGCAAGGAAAGAAAAAAGCATGGCTTCCGAAAAAAGCTGGTGCACCTTTGGAACGCTCCCGCCCCTGCAGCATCCGACCCTTTTGAAGTGGAATTCGCGCTGGAAGCCGGTCCGGCAGACCCCGGAACGGTTCCCGTTCTGACCTGCCGCCGGACCGGTAAGGAGTATGTCCTGCAAAAAGGCAGCACCGTCCTGGGCCGGGACCCGGCCCGGACGGACATCTGCCTTTCGGGGGACCCCGACATTGCGCCGGAGCATGCCCGCATCTTTTTCTTCCAGGGAAATTATTTCCTGGAAGATTTGAATTCCGATGCGGGCACCTGGCTGAACTCCGCAAAGCTGACCTGCTTAAAGGAGGAACGGCTTAGCACGGCTGACGTTATCCGGGTAGGAAAAGAAGAGCTGGTTTTCTCCCTGCGAAGCACGGAAAACCCTCTTCTACTTTAAGTATTTTTAAGGGAGTGCTAAAAAGAAAACGGCGTAACTACGCCGTTTTCTGCTTTTGCAAAAAGTTTTTCAAAAAAGAGTGCAAATTTTTTGGAAAAAGGTATTGACTTCCCACAGGGTGAATGGTAAATTATAGTCACGTTAGCACTCAAGGGAACAGAGTGCTAATAGAAAAAGAAAGGTGGTAAGGTCCATGGCAGAGTCCCGAAGACAGCGTATTTTAGCTGCCATTGTAGAGCAGTACATCGCCACAGGGGAACCGGTCGGTTCCAAAGCGTTGCTGGATAAACTGGATGTGTCCGTTTCTTCTGCAACCATTCGGAATGACATGGCGGCTCTGACCAAACTCGGATACATTTACCAACCGCATACGTCCGCCGGACGGATTCCAACCCAAAGCGGATACCGTTATTATGTAGACCATCTTATGCAGGTCAGGGAGCTTGGGGAAACCGAACGCCGCCGCATTGAAGCCGGCGTGGACGCCCATTCCGGAGATCCGGACGAACTGCTGAAGACCGCAGAGGAAGCGCTGGTAAGCTTTACCAACTTTGCTTCCATTTCCACTACCCCGTCAGATGAAAATGCAACCATCCGCAACATTGAAATGGTGCAGGTCAGTTCCCGAATTGCCATGGTGGTTTTGCTAACCTCCACCGGCGTGCTGAAAAGCAAGGCCTGCCGTACGGATGTGGAAATTACACCTGACCTTGTGGAAACCTTCCACAACATTGTAACGGAATATTTCCTTGGAAAACCGCTGACCGATGTCAGCGTAGCCTTTATTCAGACACTGGTTGCTTCGCTTGGAGCCAAGGCTTTGCCAATGTCAGCACCGCTGGTTGCCATTGCCGATCTGGTTTCCGAAGCCAGTCAGACCCAGGTCAGACTGGGCGGACAGAGCAAGCTGCTGGATTATAAAGACTACGAAGGAAATTCCAGCGAACTAATGAACTTCCTCCATCGGGAAGAACCGCTGAACCTGCTGCTGGAAGACGGCAGCCAGGACAGAGGCGCCGGCATTGAAGTTCGGATTGGTTCGGAAAACCGCTTTAAAGAGCTTGCCAATTCCACCACCATTATTTCCCGTTACCGGATTGGTGGCGGGGCTACCGGTGCCATCGGCATCATCGGTCCGACCCGAATGGATTATTCCAAGATTATTTCCGGACTGAAATATTTATCCGACATTGTCAGTGCTGTCTTGTCGGATGTTTATGAGGAGGACAATTCCACCAATGAAGAATCAGACAGATGAGCAAAAGATTCCGGAAACCGAAGCAGCAGAAGATACCGCTGCAGAAGTAACGGAAGCAGAAAGCGCAGAAGCACAGGACGCAAAAGACACACAGGAAGCGCCGGAAGCCCTTTCCGAACTGGAACAGCTGCGGCAGGACCTGATGGATGCCAAAGAGCAGTACCTGCGCCTGGCAGCCGAATATGACAACTTCCGCAAGCGGACCGCCAAAGAAAAGGAAGGCATTTACGGAGACGCCAAAGTAGCCACCTACACGGCAATCCTCCCGGTCTTAGACAACTTTGAACGGGCCTTTGCTTCCGAAGTCAGTCAGCTGGAAGATTTTAAGAAGGGTGTAGAAATGACCCGCGACCAGCTGCAAAACGCCTTCACCCAGGCAGGCATTGAAGCCTATGGGGAAGCCGGAGATCCCTTTGATCCGAATCTTCACAACGCCGTTATGCACGGTGAAGATGAAAACTTCGGAGAAAACACTGTTTCCGAAGTCTTCCAGAAGGGCTACAAAATGGGTGACCGCATCCTTCGCCACGCCATGGTGAAGGTGGTAAATTAAGCCCACAACTACATCGCCCAGGCGATGCAGCTTTCATATAAATAACAAACCAAACACTTTTTAATAGAGGAAAGAGGAACACATTATGGCAAAGATTGTAGGTATTGACCTTGGTACAACAAACTCCTGCGTAGCAGTTATTGAAGGCGGCGAACCGGTCGTTATTGCAAACGCAGAAGGCGCAAGAACCACTCCGTCTGTTGTTGCTTTCGGCAAGGACGGGGAAAGAATGGTAGGCCAGGTAGCAAAACGCCAGGCTATTACCAATCCGGAAAGAACCATTTCGTCCATCAAAAGACAGATGGGCACCGATTATAAAGTAAGCATTGACGGAAAGCAGTACACTCCGCAGGAAATTTCCGCCATGATTCTGCAGAAGCTGAAAGCAGACGCAGAAGCTTATCTTGGTGACACCGTTACCGAAGCGGTTATTACCGTTCCGGCTTACTTCACAGACGCACAGCGTCAGGCCACCAAGGACGCCGGTAAAATTGCCGGTATGGAAGTAAAGAGAATTATCAATGAACCGACCGCAGCAGCTCTTGCTTACGGCATTGATAAGGAAGATGACCAGCGCGTTATGGTTTATGACCTTGGCGGCGGCACCTTTGACGTATCTATCATTGAAATGGGCGGCGGCGTACAGGAAGTACTTGCCACTGCCGGTAACAACCGCCTTGGCGGTGATGACTTTGACCAGCGCATCATTGACTGGCTGGCAGAAGAGTTCAAGAAGGAAAACGGCATTGACCTGAAGGGCGACAAGATGGCTATGCAGCGTCTGAAAGAAGCTGCTGAAAAAGCCAAGATTGAGCTTTCCGGTGTAACCAACTCCCACATCTCCCTTCCGTTTATTACGGCAGACGCCACCGGTCCGAAGCACTTGGAAATTGACTTGTCCAGAGCAAAGTTCAATGACCTGACCAAAGACCTGGTAGAAGCTACCATGGGCCCGGTTCGTCAGGCAATCAATGACTCCGGTCTGAAGGTTTCCGAAATCAATAAGGTCCTGATGGTTGGTGGTTCCTCCAGAATCCCGGCTGTTCAGGAAGCAGTTAAGAAATACATTGGCAAGGATCCGTTCAAGGGCATCAACCCGGACGAATGCGTAGCCATTGGTGCAGCCCTTCAGGGCGGCGTACTTGGCGGTGACGTTAAGGGCCTGCTTCTGCTGGATGTTACCCCGCTGTCCCTTGGTATTGAAACCCTTGGCGGCGTTTGCACCAAGATTATTGACCGTAACACCACCATCCCGACCAAGAAGAGCCAGATCTTCTCCACCGCTGCTGATAACCAGACCAGCGTAGAAGTTAACGTTCTGCAGGGCGAACGGGAATTTGCAAAGGACAACAAGTCCCTGGGTGTATTCCATCTGGATGGCATTATGCCGGCCCGTCGTGGTGTGCCGCAGATTGAAGTTACCTTTGACATTGACGCCAACGGTATTGTTCATGTATCCGCTAAGGATCTGGGTACCGGTAAGGAACAGTCCATCTCCATTACCGCTTCTTCCAACATGTCCAAGGAAGACATTGATAAGGCAGTAAAGGATGCAGAAGCCTTTGCTGAAGAAGACAAGAAGCGCAGAGAAGAAATTGACATGAAGAACGCTGCAGAACAGATGTGCTTCCAGACAGAACAGCTGCTCTCCGAAAACGGAGACAAGTTCTCTGAAGAAGACAAGAAGGATCTGCAGGCCAAGGTAGACGAACTGAAGAATGCCCTTTCCGGTCAGGACATGAACCTGATTAAGGAAAAGCAGGAAGCTCTGCAGTCCAAGTTCTATGAAGTATCTGCCAAGATGTATCAGCAGGCAGCCCCGGAACAGGGCCCGGATATGGGCGGCGCAGCCGGAGCAGGTTCTGCCGATGCCGGTAATAACGGTGATGACTACGCCGATGTAGACTACACAGACGTAGACTAATAACCCTAAAACAAATCTTGCCATGCCTCAGTGCGCTGGGGCATGGCTTATCCCCATAAAAGAGAGGTTATTTTCGTGGCAGAAAAAAGAGATTACTACGAAGTCCTCGGAGTGGAGAAAGGCGCTTCCGCCGATGAATTGAAAAAAGCCTATCGGCAAAAAGCAAAGCAGTATCATCCGGATTTAAATCCGGGAGACAAGGAAGCAGAGGCCCACTTCAAGGAAGTCAATGAAGCATATGAAGTGCTTTCAGATGCGGATAAACGGGCCAGATATGACCAGTTCGGTCATGCCGGAGTAGATCCTAACTTTGCAGCACAAAATGGATACGGCGGATTTGACGGAGCTGATTTCGGAGACATTGGAGATATTTTCTCCAGTATCTTTGGTGGCGGCTTTGGCGGATTCGGCGGCGGGTCTTCCCGCGCCAACCCGAATGCCCCACGCCGTGGCTCCAATATTGAAACCCGCATTGTGCTGACCTTTGAAGAGGCGGCCAAGGGCTGTCAGAAAACCATTTCGGTACCGCGGATTGAAGTCTGTGACGAATGCCACGGAAGCGGCTGTAAGACCGGTTCTCCGGAAACCTGTCCGGACTGCGGCGGCAGCGGCCGGGTAACCACAGCGCAGCACACGGCGTTCGGTACGTTCCAATCTACCCATGAATGTCCGACCTGTCGTGGCCGCGGCAAAGTCATCCATGATCCGTGCACGCGCTGTAAGGGCGCCGGCATGATCCGCAGAACGGTCAAGGTTGACGTGAACGTTCCGGCCGGTATTGATGATGGCCAGACCTTCACCATGCGTGGCGTTGGCAACTATGGTGCCAACGGCGGCGCACAAGGGGACATCTACATTACCGCCAGCATTAAACCGCATCCGGTCTTTACCCGTCAGGGCAATGACGTTTATACCTCCGTTACCATTACCTATTCCCAGGCTGTCTTAGGAGATGAAATTTATGCTCCTACCCTGGACGGTAAAGTCAAATACCATATTCCGGCCGGAACCCAGCCGGGCACCACTGTCCGCCTCCGTGGCAGAGGAATTAAACCTTCCTTCTCGCCGTCCACCGGTGACGAATACGTAAAACTGGTAGTAGACGTTCCAAAGAAGGTAACGGAACATCAGAAAGAACTGCTTCGCCAGTTTGATGCGGAATACATGAACAAGCCGGTCAATGACGGCTCCGGTATGAGCTCCGCTCCAAAGCGCTCCCGCTGGAAAAAATAAAAATCAAAAATAAGACAGGGCCTGTTACAGCATTTCGTCTGTGGCAGGCTCTTTTCCTGTTTGGCAGAAGGGGACTCCTTGTAAAAGAAAAGCAGGAATGGTAAACTATATGCGTTATGCGAGTCAGCAACTTTAGCACTTTAAACCGTTATGCTTTAAAGTGTAAAATATAAGCGGAATGAAACCTAGAATGAAGAAGGGACCCAACATGAAGGATATGTTGATTTTTGAGTATCTGGAGCGGAACGCCAAAGAAGCTCCGGATGACGTTGCACTGGTGGAAATTAATCCCCAGTTTGACGTAAAAAGCCGGATTACCTGGAAGGACTATGCACTGATGCAGCCGGAACCGGGCCAGCCGTTTCGCCGGGAAATGACCTGGAAGACCTTTGATGACCGCGCCAACATGGTGGCCAATTTACTGTTTACCCGCGGCATTAAAAAGGGGGACAAGGTTGCCATCCTTCTGATGAACTCCATTGAATGGCTACCCATTTATTTCGGCATTCTGAAGACCGGCGCCTTAGCCGTGCCGCTGAATTACCGCTATGACGCGGAAGAAATCAAGTACTGCCTGGATAAGGCAGACTGCTCCATGCTGGTGTTTGGTCCGGAGTTTGTAGGACGGATTGAAGCCATCCTGGACCGGATTCCGGATGTGGGTCATCTGTTTTATGTTGGAGAAGACTGCCCGAACTTTGCAGATAACATGGAGCGGTTAATTAAATTCTGCTCCAAGGAAAAACCGGATGTGCCGCTGACGCCGGATGACGATGCAGCCATTTACTATTCCTCCGGAACCACCGGGTTCCCGAAGGCTATTCTGCATGCCCACCGTAGCTTAATGCATGCGGCTACCGTAGAGCAAAAGCACCATGGACAAACCAAGAATGACGTTTTCCTGTGTATCCCGCCGCTGTACCACACCGGTGCCAAGATGCACTGGATGGGGTCCCTGATTTCCTGCTCTAAGGCTGTTCTTCTGAAGGGCACCAAGCCGGAATGGATTTTGCAGGCTGTTTCCGATGAACAGTGCACCATTGTCTGGCTGCTGGTTCCCTGGGCCCAGGATATTCTGGATGCCATTGACAGCGGAGAAATTCATCTGGAAGATTACAAGCTGGATCAGTGGAGACTGATGCATATTGGAGCACAACCGGTGCCGCACAGCATGATTAAACACTGGCTGGAAATTTTCCCGAATCATCAATATGACACCAACTATGGCCTGTCTGAATCCATTGGGCCGGGCTGTATTCACCTGGGTGTGGAAAATGTACAGTATGCCGGCGCCATCGGCGTACCGGGCTATGGCTGGAAGATTAAGCTTTGTGACCAGGACGGAAACGAAGTACCACAGGGCTCCGTTGGAGAAATCTGGATTCAGGGCCCCGGGGTTATGAAATGCTATTATAAAGATGAAAAGGCCACTGCCGAAACCCTGAAAGACGGTTGGCTGCTTTCCGGTGACATGGGCATGGTGGATGAACATGGCATGATTCAAATTGTAGACCGGAAAAAAGATGTTATTATAATGGGTGGAGAAAATATCTACCCGGTACAGATAGAAGACTTCCTTCACCGTATGGTGGAAATTAAGGATGTGGCCGTAATCGGTCTGCCGGATGCCCGGTTAGGAGAAATTGCCGCTGCCATTATTGAAAGCAAAGAAGGCTATGACCTGACCGAAGCGGAAGTCAATGACTTCTGTAAAGCCCTGCCGCGCTATAAACGGCCGCGGAAGATTATTTTTGCCCATGTACCCAGAAACCCGACCGGCAAAATTGAAAAGCCGAAGCTGCGGGAAATGTACGCCGGAGCAGATCTGATTTCCCGCCAGACCAACTAAGGGAAGAAAAGCAAAACACAAAGAGGGATGATGTATGAAGAAATTGTTGCTGGGAAATGAAGCTGTTGCCCAGGGTCTTTATGAGGCCGGTGTCCGCTTTGTTTCCAGTTACCCGGGAACACCGAGTACTGAAATTACAGAAAATGCCGTAAAGCATCCGGAAATCTGGTGTGAATGGGCCCCGAATGAAAAGGTGGCACTGGAAGCATCCATTGGTGCGTGCATCGCCGGGGCAAGAGCCTTTTCGGCACAAAAGCACGTAGGCCTGAATGTGGCGGCAGACCCGCTGTTTACGTCTTCTTACACGGGCGTTAACGGAGGCCTGGTCATTGCCGTTGCGGATGACCCCGGTATGTTCTCCTCCCAGAATGAACAGGATTCCCGCCATTACGCCAAGGCGTCCAAGATCCTGATGCTGGAGCCGTCAGATTCTACGGAATGTAAGAACTATGCCAAAAAAGCATATGAACTGAGCGAACAGTTTGATACCCCGGTACTGCTCCGGTTAACCACCCGTGTGGCACACTCCAGCAGCATTGTAGAGTTGGGAGAACGGGAAGAAAAAGATTTAAAGCCGTATGAAAAGAGCGTGGCCAAGTATGTTATGATGCCGGCCTCTGCCATTAAGCGGCACGTTGTGGTAGAAGACCGCCAGGCCAAAGAGCTGGAGTGGGCTGAAACCACGGACTTAAACACCATTGAATGGAATGACAAAAAAATCGGCGTCATTGCTGCCGGTATTACCTATCAATATGCCAAAGAAGCCCTTGGAGACAAGGCTTCCTATCTGAAACTGGGCTGCGTTTATCCGCTGCCGGTACAGAAAATAAAGGACTTTGCCAAAGAAGTAGATACCCTTTATGTACTGGAACAGCTGGATCCGTTTGTGGAAGAACATGTTCGTGCACTGGGCATTCCGTGCATTGGCAAAGAGGCATTTACCCTGCAGGGCGAATACTCTCAGGCCCTGATTCGGAAAGTTATTCTGCACGAAGAAGCAGAACAGATGAAAACGGATCTGGAAATTCCGGGACGTCCGCCGGCACTTTGCCCGGGCTGCCCGCACCGTGGCCTGTTCACCGCATTGCATGATCTGAAGGTTTTTGTATCCGGAGATATCGGATGCTACACGTTGGGTGCTTTGCCGCCAACCAGTGCCATTGACACCGTTATCTGCATGGGACAGTCCATTTCCGGACTGCATGGCCGCAATAAGGTGGACCCGGAACATGCCAAAAACAGCGTTGCTGTTATCGGGGACTCTACCTTTGTTCATTCCGGCATTACCGGCATGATTAACACCGTTTACAACCAGTCCAGCTCCAACATTATTATTCTGGACAACTCCATTACCGGTATGACCGGACATCAGCAGAACCCGACTACGGGCAAGCGGATTAACGGAGACCCGACTACCGCCATTGACCTGGAAGCACTGGCAAAGGCCGTTGGTATGAAGCGGGTTGTAGTAGTAGATCCGTATGACATTAAAGCTACAAAGGCTTCCATTAAAGCAGAACTGGAAGTAGACGAACCGTCCCTGATTATTTCCCGTCGGCCGTGCGTCCTGCTGCCGGAAATCCGGAAGCAGCAGAAACCGGCAGTTACGGTAGATCCGGATAAGTGCATTGGTTGTAAGGCCTGCATGAAGATTGGCTGTCCGGCCATCAGCATGAAAGAAGGCAAGTCTACCATTGACTTTACCCAGTGCGTTGGCTGTGGCATGTGCCTGCCGCTCTGTCCGGTAAAAGCCATGAAGGAGGGCAAATAAGATGACAAAATCCATTATGATTGTCGGCGTTGGCGGACAGGGTACGCTGCTTGCGTCCCGACTGCTTGGCCGTGCCCTTCTGGCAGAAGGCTATGATGTAAAAATTTCCGAAGTACACGGTATGTCCCAGCGGGGCGGCTCCGTGGTTACTTACGTAAAATACGGTGACAAAGTGGCGTCTCCCATTGTCAACGAAGGCGAAGCGGATATTATCCTGTCCTTTGAACAGTTGGAAGCCGCCCGCTGGCTGCCGTTCCTGAAAAAAGGCGGTAAGGTCATTACCAATACCCAGTGCATGGATCCCATGCCGGTTATTAACGGCACGGCCAAGTACCCGGAACACATTCTGGAAGCCTTAACGGCCGCCGGCGCCGACCTGATTGCCGTTGACGCCCTGGGCCTTGCCGTTCAGGCAGGCTCCTCCAAGGCTGTCAACGTTGCCCTGATTGGGCTGATGGCTGCTGCCACGGATATTCCGAAGGAAACCTGGCAACAGGTTATCCGGGAAACGGTTCCGCCAAAGTTTACGGAAATGAACCTGACGGCGTTTGATTTGGGATATCATTACGCAGAACAACACAAATAAGAATGAACCGCTACCACTGGGCATGCCAGGGTGGCGGTTTTCTTTTTATTTAGTAGGTACTTCTTAATTTAGTAGAAAATTCCCGTTGCCAGGGCGTCTGTTAAAGGTTTGTTCATAGAATACCTGCTTTTTTATGAAAGTTGCTAAGCGCGTTGTTCTATATTTCGGCAATATGAAGAGCTGTTGGAAGGCGCTTTACTGTGGTAAAATGTAGGTTGTTTTAAGATAGCTCTGCTGTCAAAAAATGAAAAAGGGAGAGAATTATGAAAAAGGTGAAAAAAGTCGTTCTTTCTCTGACTTTAGCATTAGCACTGCTGTTCAGTTGTGCAACGGTTGGCTTTGCTGCCAAGAAGTCAGACAAGACCATGTACGTTGGTGTTGGTTCTGCTGATATTACCGGACCAATTACCTCTATCTCCAACGGGTACAATTCCACAGGTAACCTGATTGAAGGTCTTTTAATGAGACTGCACTCCCGTGCCTTTATTGTACAGACCGGAAAAACGCCGGTTGTATATGTTTCCGTTGAACTGGTTCACATGACGGAATCCATTAAACCAATGGTACTGAAGGAACTGAAGTCCAGAGGCCTTAGCCAGTATGGGGAAGAAAACGTTATGATTTCCGCAACCCACTGCCACTCCTCCGGATCCAACAACTCCTGGTACGGTTTATATGACCTGATTAACGGTGTTCCGGGATATGATGACGAAGCCACCGACCTGATTGTAAGCGGCATTGCTGACTCCATTGAAGCTGCACATGAAGATCTGGCACCGGGCTCTGTTACCCTTTCCTATGCGGACACAGACATTGAATCTTACAACCGTTCCCTTGCTGCTGCAAAGTGGAACAACAACTATGACGGATCCCAGTACGCTTCGGATTTTGAAGCTGCCTGCAAGACCGTCAGCAAGGAAATGTCCATCCTTTCCTTCAGCCACACCGGCGAAGGGGAAATTGGTATGCTCAGCTTCTTCCCAAGCCACGGCACTTCCAACCCGATTGACAACGTTTATTTAGCTGCAGACCACAAAGGTTACGCCGCTTATTATGTAGAACAGGAAAAGGGCAACGGTTATGTTGCTGCTTTTGCACAGAATGAATGCGGAGACGTTTCTCCGAACAAACCACAGGAAGATGATGTTACCGAAGCCTTCCAGCGCCCGGCAGACATTGATGACTCTCTGGATGTAATTGAAAACCAGATTGTTGCCGGTCAGCAGGAAGCTGACGCTGCACTGAAGATTCTGAAGGGCGGCAAGGGCATTACCACCATTAAGCTGTCCGGAGAAGTAAGATACAATTATGAAATTGTAGATTACAGCAATATCTCTGTAGACGAAAAGTACATTGGCTCTTACAAGATGGACTATGATGATGTGTCCACTGCCAAGACCTCTGACCCATGCATCGGTGCCGGTATCATTGCCGGTGACGAAGAAGGCGCCCCGGTAGATAACGCCGAAGAAGGTGCCGTTCGCAACAACTATTACCTGGACGAAGACGGCAATGTAGTCAGAGAAAAATATGACTTCTCCAGCATTGACCTGTACGGCCTGGAAAAGATTGCTCCACAGGTATGGCCGGTTGCCATGAAGATTCTGCTTTCTGATAAGTATGATGACGAACAGATGGAAAAACTGGTTTGCCTGGATACCGCATCCTTTGGCTTAAAGACCGTTAATGAACCGTTGCAGATCTTTACCATCGGCGAGGTAGCCATTTGCGGTAACCCGTTTGAATTGACTACCGAAGCTGGCCGTCGGACCAAGGAAGCACTGTCTGACACCCTTTCCCAGATTGGGGTTAAACACATTATTCTGTCCGGCTACAGCAACTCTTACAGCCAGTATCTGACCACCAGAGAAGAATATGCTGCACAGCACTATGAAGGCTCCACCTGCCTGTATGGCCCGTGGTCCCAGGCTGCCTTGGCACAGGAACTGGACAAGCTGTCCCAGGATCTGGTTGCCGGTAAGCACACTAAGTACTCCCTGAAGATGAAGGATACCCAGCCGCCGCTGATCCAGACTCCGGCTGCCATTGTTCCGTCTCTGGTAGATACCGGTGACTACGGCACCCTGAAGACTGACGTTAAGGAAAGCTACACCAACGGTGAAACCGTTACTGCTGTATGGCAGGGCGTTAACCCAAGACATGTAACAGAAGTCAGCCTTTCCGGCAAGGTACAGGATGACTATACCTTCAAGATTGACACCTCTGTCTTCCAGTTCAAACTGGGTGGTTCCCAGACCGTAGATAATGCGGAAGAACTGCTGAAGGATTACACCTACATGGCCGTAGAAAAACTGGTAGACGGTAAGTGGGTACAGGTAAAAGACGACTCTGACCCGTACACCTACTTCCACTCCACTGCCAAGACCCTGACCTCTACTTCGGAAGCCTCTGCCAACTGGCTCCTTCGGAACGTAGACAAGGGCACCTACAGACTGGTTTATAACGGTATTGCCAAGACCGGCAGCAATAGCTTTGAACGCTTTGCCGCGTATTCCAGCTCCTTTAAAGTTGTATAAGTAACTCGCATAAAGGAAATAGGATCAAAAACAAATCCCGGTACATCTGATGCAGGTGTATCGGGATTTTTTGCGGGGACGGAGCACTTTACTTTACTAACACTTTACCATGGTAAAACATTGTTTACGGGAAGTTAACAAACACTTCAAAGATGATTTGTAGAATTGATGGTGAAGGGAGGAATGTTTCATGAGAATTCCAAATCAATCCATTCGAAAAGAAATCAGATTAGAAGGTTTAGCTTTAAAATACGGCAGTCCTTTGGGCGTGGAAAAGGTGCAGCGGATTGCATCGCCCCTGGGGACTGTTGTTTTGGGCTTATTGCCAATGAAAAGCCTGAACGGAAGCTACCGCACCATTTCCCGAAAAAACGGCAGCAAAATGAAACTGCTGATTCTGGACGGCAGGAAAAATGACGGCAGCAAGACAGTTGGCATCCTGTGGTGTCATGGCGGCGGGTATGTTCTGGGTGCGCCGGAAATGGCCATTATGGCATTCCCAAAGCATCTGCTGAAAGAGTACAACTGTGTTATTGTACTGCCCGATTACACCCTGTCGGCCAAGGCTCCGTATCCGGCAGCATTGGAGGATTGCTATACGGCTCTGAAATGGATGGAGTCCCATCGGGAACAATTGGGTATTCAAAGCGAAAAGATGGTAGTTGGCGGAGAAAGTGCCGGCGGCGGGCTGACAACCGCGTTGACCCTGTATTGCCGGGACAAGGGAGAAGATCCGTTTGCGTTCCAGATTCCGCTTTATCCGATGCTGGATGACCGGTTGACCAGCAGCAGCCGAAAGAATAATGCGCCGGTCTGGAACGAAACGGCGAATCGCTCCGCCTGGCACATTTATCTGGATGAGCAGTTTATTCAGGACAGGGTCCCGTATTATGCAGCCCCTGCCCGGGCAACGGATTTGTCCCACCTGCCGCCGGCCTTTTCCTTCTATGGCAGCATAGAGCCGTTTCATGATGAAGACGAAACCTATTTCACCCGACTGGCAGAAACCGGAACGGAAACCGTAACCAAGGAATACAGCGGCTGTTACCATGCCTTTGACATGATGGCGCCGTATGCCAAGGTTGCCAAAGAGGCCACAGCCTGGGGCCTGGAACAGTATGCCAGTTTTGTGGAAAAATATATCTGAGAGACCATTCAATCTGATTTTTTGCGATGTAGTATCATACAGAAAACAGAGCCTGGTGCAGATGTTCTGCACCAGGCTCCGTTTGGTTTTGTTTTTGTTTTAATAGGGTGATGTTGTTTAAATTTCATTCCCGGGGAACTGCGGAATGCCGTTAAAGCCAAGCTGCAGGTCTTCGTCTGACGGAATGTAATCAGTCATGGTGCCGTTGTGGAACTGCTCATAGGCAACCATGTCAAAGTAGCCGGTACCGGTTAAGCCGAAGAGAATGGTCTTTTCTTCGCCGGTTTCCTTGCATTTCAGTGCTTCATCAATGGCAACGCGGATGGCGTGGCTGCTTTCCGGCGCCGGCAGGATGCCCTCTGTGCGGGCAAATTGCTCTGCTGCCTGGAAGACAGAGGTCTGTTCCACTGCTCTGGCTTCCATGTATCCGTCATGATACAGCTGGGAAAGCGTGGAACTCATGCCGTGGAACCGCAGGCCGCCGGCATGGTTGGGGGACGGAATGAATCCGCTGCCTAAAGTGTACATCTTGGCCAGCGGGCAAATCATGCCGGTGTCACAGAAGTCATAGGCAAATTTGCCGCGGGTGAAGCTGGGGCAGCTGGCCGGTTCCACGGCAATGAAGCGGTAGTCTGCTTCTCCGCGAAGTTTTTCTCCCATGAACGGAGCAATCAGCCCGCCCAGGTTGGAGCCGCCGCCGGCGCAGCCGATGATGATGTCCGGCTTTACGTTGTATTTATCCAGAGCTGCTTTTGCTTCCAGACCAATGACAGACTGATGCAAAAGCACCTGATTTAAAACGCTTCCCAGAACGTAACGGTATCCTTCGTGGGAAGTAGCCACTTCAACTGCTTCCGAAATGGCACAGCCCAGGGAACCGGTGGTGCCGGGGTGGGCAGCCAGAATTTTCTTACCGACTTCCGTAGTATCGGATGGGGATGGTACTACATCTGTACCATACACCTTCATGACTTCTCTGCGGAACGGTTTCTGTTCATAAGAAACCTTAACCATATACACTTTGCAATCCAGACCAAAGTAAGCGCAGGCCATGGACAGTGCCGTGCCCCACTGACCGGCTCCGGTCTCCGTGGTAACACCCTTTAAGCCCTGCTTCTTTGCGTAATAGGCCTGGGCCAAAGCGGAGTTCAGCTTATGGCTGCCGCTGGTGTTGTTGCCCTCAAATTTGTAGTAGATTTTGGCCGGGGTCCCCAGTGCTTTTTCCAGATGATACGCACGAATGGTAGGGGACGGACGGTAGGTTTTGTAATAGTCCCGGATTTCTTCCGGAATGGGAATGAATGGCGTGGTGTCATCCAATTCCTGATCAATCAATTCCTTACAGAAAATGGGGGAGAGTTCCTCTGCCGTCAGCGGCTGGTGGGTTCCCGGATTCAACAGTGGGGCCGGCTTGGTCTTCATGTCTGCCCGCACGTTGTACCATTGCTTCGGGATTTCGGTTTCGTCCAGATAGATTTTGTACGGGATTTTCGTTTCGTTGCTCATTTCTCATGAACCTCCTTGGCTTTGGTTGTGGGAAAGAAGCAATAAAAAAACTCCTGTCCCACAGTAATAAAATTACTGCCAGGACAAGAGTTAAATTCTCCTGCGGTGCCACCCAGCTTGATGCAAAGGCATCCTCTCATCGGCGTACCATCATACGCCCCCTTTGTTTACGAAGTTGTGTTCTCCGTCTTCCCTACTTTGCCAAAGCTGTTCGGGTTGCCCTCAGGAGGCCATTCAGATCAGGTTCCTCTTCTGCCTTTCACCAACCGGCAGATCTCTGAAAGAGTTCGTCTGTCTTACTACTCTCCCTCAACGGTTTGTGGCATTATTTAAACACCAAAGTTTTGATTCGTCAAGAGCTGTTTTCTAAATTTTTTGACCGTCAGTCTAAAAATTTCCATTCCACAAAGCGCTTTTTCATCCATTCATCCGGAGACTCTACATCCAGACTGCGCTCAAAGGCGTTGGAGGCTTCCACCCCGTAGTGACGGGCACTCCAGCGGATAATGGCGGCGCCGGTGAACCACAGATTGACGGCCATAAAGACGCTTAATACCACGCAGGCAACGTGCCAGCGTTTGCCGCGAAAGCGAAGCAAAAATTTTTTGATCCGCGGGTATTCAATGCAGAATACCAAAGACGCGGCACCCCAGATGGCGGAAAAGCTAAGACAGATGATTCCTTGGAAATTCATGAATTTTCCGTTGTAATTCCAGGCTTCCATGCCAAGGCCGTCCCGTAACAGCAGGCCGGCAATCAGTTCCAACACGGTAAGAACCAGGGTAATTACGGTAACCCGAAAGGCAATATTTTTACTTTTCAGGATACCGGCGCCGGCATACATGACAACAGCGCCGACACCGTACAGAATATTGAAGTATCCAAATACGGAAACTACGTGACTTTCCCAGTGCCCATGGGCCACCAGACAAAATACGCCTTCCACCAGAACCCCAAGGACACAGCCAATCATGAAAAGCCAGAACAGGCCATCATAACCAACGTTTTCTTCCTGTGGAACAGCATCCTTTTTCTCCGACTTTTGCAATGTCTGTTTCACCAATTTTCTCCTTTTATAAAAACTACGTTAAAATCCAATCCCATTATCCGTGGAAGTATGACAGTTGTCAAATTTTTTCTTTTTCTCCGGTTGTATGGTATAATTCAGGCAATTGAAATCTGGAAAGGAGCTTCTTTATGCAGAAAAAATGGATCAGTCTTTTTCTCTGTCTGATGCTTCTGTGTGCCGTTTGCAGTGCCTCGCTGAGCGCTTTTGCGGCTGACACAGAGCCCCTTCTTACTACGGAAGACGGAAAGATTACCCAAAAAGGGGAGGATTACTACCTCGCCACGGGAACCTACACGCTGACCAAAAGCGGAACTGTCAAAAATCAGGTATGGCACCTGGCAGACGAAGTGCTTCTGATTTTTGAAGAGGACGTGCAGGTGGATGTTACCATAGAGGGTGTGGACCATCAAACGGATCCGTCCGGCATGGATAAAATCATCATGAAGGACGGCGCTTCCAACGAAACCATGGGTTGGGAAGACGGAAAAACCTACTACTGGGTAAATCAAACCAAGGAGGATGGCAACCGGCAGTCTGCCTGGTATGCCTCCCAGTCTATGAACCTGCAGGGAATGGTGTCCGGTCTGTTGTCCGGTTCCCAGGGGGAGGACTCTGAAGACAGCAAGGAACAGCAGGCAGCGTATCAGGCGGCTTCGGAAGTAAAGTCCGATTCGGTAGAAGCGGATTGGACTGCGGCAGATGGAAGCTACTATGATGGCGTGGTTTATGATGCTACCCGGAGTAAGCAGAATACGTATGACCTGTACATCCCGGCGTCGGCTTCTAAAACCCAGCCGATGGGCCTGATTTTGTTTATTCACGGTGGCGCATGGTTTGCCGGGTCGGAAGACGACATGGCCTATGCCTGTCGGCGATTTGCCCGTGCAGGTTACATTACAGCTACCATTGATTACCGGATGTATGACCTTTCCCACCTGTTGACCGGATCCGATGACTCTGCCTATCAGGTATCGGATATGCTGGATGATATTACGTCCTGCCTGAACCATATTTATGAGAAATGTCAGGGACTGGGATACACCGTAAACTGCTGTGCCCTTTCCGGCTTCTCTGCGGGCTCCCATTTGTCGGCCCTGTATTCTTACAGCCGGCCGGAGGCAGCTAAAATTCCGGTTGTGCTGACCTTTAACCAGAGTGCACCAATTGATTTCCACAGTAGCTCCTGGACAGGCGGCATGCTGGAATCGGATCTCCTGGACACATTGGCTTTGCAGCTGGCCACCAGGGATACCGCCGGTGTCCTTCTGAATACGGAACAGGCCATCCGGTCTGTTTCCCCGGTTTCCTATATTACAGAGGACTCCGTGCCCAGTGTTTACCTGTATGCCGGGCAGGACACCATGATTGGAACCGGCCATGCGGCAACCGTGCAGACTGCGCTGGAACAGGCAGGCGTGGATTACACCATGATTTCTGCGTCCCGCTCAGATCATTTCCTGGAACTGAATGAAGAGGAAGTGAAGGAGTATTTCTCCGTCAGCCTGCAATATTGCAAGACGTATCTTAACGGTTCCGGGACAAAGAACGCACAGAATAAAGCAGCTGACCAAAAAGCAACTGAAACGAAGGATTCTGCGGCAGAAAGTGCCGGTGCAGCTTCGTCCAAAAAGTCCGGTTCCCTTGCCAATACCGGAGACCAGACCTATTACATTATCGGTGGCATTGGAATTGCGGCACTGATTGCATTAATCCTATTTAGTCTTCTTGGAAAAAGACGGTAAAGCAAAGGCCGGAAGTCTTTTGCATTTTTCCTGTTTTGCAAAGGGAAAAAGAAAGGAAAACCGGTTGACTTGATTTCAAAAAATTGCTATCCTAAGCGCAAAGGGAGTAGCTTGCGCCTGCAAAGGCGTTCCATAGGTCGTCATCTCAACCGAAAGGTTCGGTCTATAGAGTACAAAACGTATGAGCAAGACTTTTACAGTGAAAGCAAGCTGTAAAAGTCTTGCTTTTTTTATGGAAAATGGACACTTTTGAAGGAGGGTACTAAATGAAGTACTACCATCAGGACGCGGAACACGTCCTTGCCGAACTGCACAGTGCCAAAGAGGGCTTAAGTGCACAGGAGGCACAACGCAGGTTGGAAGAAAACGGCAAGAACAAGCTGGCTGAGGGAAAGAAGGATTCTCTGATTAAGCAGTTCTTCAAGCAGATGGCTGACCCCATGATCATCATTCTGCTGGTGGCGGCCGCCATCAGTGGTGTGCTGGCCGGCGTGCAGGGGGAAAGCTTTGCGGATGTTATCATCATTCTGTCTGTAGTACTGGTCAACGCCGTGCTGGGTGTTTATCAGGAAAACAAAGCGGAAAAAGCCATTGAGGCTTTGCAGGAAATGTCTGCAGCTACATCCAAGGTCCTGCGGGACGGCAAAATGGAAATCATCCATAGTGAAGACCTGGTTGTGGGCGATGTAGTGCTCCTGGAAGCAGGCGATGCAGTCCCTGCCGACGGCAGACTGATTGAAAACGCCAGCTTAAAAATAGAGGAAGCTGCACTGACAGGAGAATCCGTTCCTGTTACCAAGTTTGTGGATTTAATTAATTTAGAAGACGTGCCTTTGGGTGACCGCAAAAACATGGCCTACATGGGGTCCACTGTTGTTTACGGCCGCGGGGCCATGGTGGTTACCGCAACCGGCATGGATACCGAAATGGGCAAGATTGCAGACGCGCTGACCAAGGCGGAAGACGGTCAGACGCCGCTGCAAATCAAGCTGAGCCAGCTCAGTAAGATCCTGACCTGGCTGGTGCTTGGCATTTGTGTGGTTATTTTTGCAGTACAGCTGCTTCGGGTATCGGACTTTAACTTTGAAGTCATTCTGAATTCCTTCATGATTGCGGTATCGTTGGCGGTTGCGGCCATACCGGAAGGCCTGGCGGCCGTTGTTACCGTGGTTTTGTCCATTGGCGTTACCAATATGTCTAAGCGCAACGCCATTATCCGCCGCCTGACGGCAGTGGAAACGCTGGGTTGCGCGCAGATTATCTGCTCGGACAAAACCGGCACGCTGACGCAAAATAAGATGACCGTAGTGGATCACTTTGGCGCGGATGAGGACCTTCTGGCCAGGGCAATGGCACTTTGCTGTGACGCAGAACTGGACGAAGACGACACCGTTACCGGTGAACCTACGGAAGCAGCCCTGGTTGCCTGGGCAAATGAACTGGGCCTGAAGAAACCGGCGCTGAAAGAAGCCTGCCCACGCATTGGGGAAGCTCCATTTGATTCAGGCCGTAAGATGATGACCACCGTTCACCAGACGGTTAGTGGCATTGTCCAATATACCAAAGGCGCACCGGATGTTATCATTGACCGGTGCAACTACTACCTGTTAGACGGAAAACCGGTTCCCATGACCGAAGACTACCGTGCAGAAATTCTGAACGCCAATAAAGAAATGGCCGACAGAGCACTGCGGGTTCTGGCCTGTGCACAGCGGCTTTGGGATACCAAGCCGGATTCCATGGAAGCGGAAACGCTGGAATCCGACCTGTGCTTTGTCGGCCTGACCGGCATGATTGATCCGGTGCGCCCGGAAGTCAAAGATGCCATTGCCGAGTGTAAAACGGCCGGCATCCGCGCCATCATGATTACCGGTGACCACGTGGATACCGCTGTGGCAATTGCCAAAGAGCTGGGCATTCTGGCCGACGGCCAACGGGCCATTACCGGTACGGAACTGTCCGCCATGAGTGACGAAGAGTTTGCCGCCTGCGTACAGGACATCAGCGTATATGCCCGTGTACAGCCGGAGCATAAGACCCGGATTGTTACCGCCTGGCGCAACGCCGGATATGTTACCGCCATGACCGGAGACGGTGTGAATGATGCGCCAAGCATTAAAAGTGCCGACATTGGTGTTGGCATGGGTATTACCGGTACGGATGTTACCAAGAATGTGGCAGACATGGTTTTGGCAGATGACAACTTTGCCACCATTGTCGGCGCCGTGGAAGAAGGCCGCCGGATTTATGACAACATTCGAAAAGCCATTCAGTACCTGCTTGGCTCTAACATGAGTGAAGTTATCAGTATCTTCGTATCCAGCTTGCTGGGCTTTACCATTCTGAAGCCGGTGCATCTGCTTTGGATTAACCTGATTACCGACTGCTTCCCGGCACTGGCGCTGGGCATGGAAAAGGCAGAAGGAGACATCATGCGCCGGAAACCGCGGAGCGCTAAGGCCGGTATCTTTGCCGGCGGCATGGGCGGTGACATTGCCTATCAGGGCATTTTGGTTTCCATCCTGGTGCTGACCTCCTACTTTGTCGGCCACTATATGGAATCCGGTGTTTGGGAAATTGCCAACAGTCAGGATGGTATGACCATGGCATTCCTGACCATGTCCATGGCGGAAATCTGCCACAGCTTCAACATGCGTTCCCTGCGCGGCTGCATCTTTACCATGAAGAACCAGAACTGGATGCTCTGGGGCGCTGCCGCCGGCAGTATGCTCTGCACCACGCTGGTTTGTGAAGTTCCTGTCCTGGCAAATGCCTTTGACTTTGCTTCCGTAGAACTGGATGAATACCTGGTGGCTATCGGTATCGGCATGGTCGGCATGTTTATTGTAGAAATTGTCAAGACCTTCCAGCGGATGTACACCGCACGGAAAGAAGCCAAACAGGCTGCGTAACAACCAAAAGAAAATCGAATCACCCTCAGTGCTCTTGCCGAAAGAACACTGAGGGCTTTTTTATGGAAAACGGGCGGCAAAAATCTTTCGGGAAAGGCTTGCTTTCCGGAAAGAAAAGGGTATAATAATCCTTGTTAGCACTCTGACGTAAAGAGTGCTAATTCCATAAAACATGGTTTGATTACTTTAATGAGGTGACAATAAATGGCTAAAAAACAATTTAAGGCAGAATCCAAACGGCTTCTGGACCTGATGATCAACTCCATTTATACCAACAAGGAAATTTTCCTGCGGGAGCTGATTTCAAACGCATCAGATGCGGAGGACAAGCTTTATTACAAGACCCTTTCAGAAGGCATCAGCGGCCTGTCCCGGAATGACTTTGCGATTCACCTTTCCACAGACAAAGAAAGCCGTACCCTGACCATTAGTGACAACGGTATTGGCATGAGCAAGGACGAACTGGACAAGAACCTGGGCACCATTGCCAAGTCCGGATCCCGCCTGTTCCGCAACGAATCCGAAGGAGACAAGAATGCGGAAGACATTGACATCATTGGCCAATTCGGCGTTGGGTTCTACTCTGCTTTCATGGTAGCTTCTTCCGTAGAAGTCATCAGTAAGGCTTTTGGCTCAGACGAAGCCTGGGCATGGAAATCTACCGGCGCAGACGGATACACCATTACCGAAGCAGAACGGGAAGGCCACGGTACCGATATTATTCTGACCCTGAAAGAGGATACGGAAGAAGAAAATTACAGCAACTATCTGGACGAACACAGCCTGGCCGGCCTGGTTAAGAAATACAGTGACTACATCCGGTATCCCATCCGGATGAACATGACCACTTCGGAACCGGTGGACGGCGAAACGGAAGAAGATGGCTCGCCGAAGTATCAGGATGTGACCAAAGAGGAAACCCTGAACACCATGGCTCCCATCTGGAAGAAGAACAAAAATGAAGTAACGGAAGAAGAATACAACCAGTTCTACATGAGCAACTTTATGGACTGGAATCCGCCAATGAAGGTTATCCACAGCTCTACGGAAGGGGCAGCCACCTACAATGCGTTGCTGTTCATCCCGGGGAAAGCACCCATGGATTTGTACAGCAAGGACTATGAAAAGGGCCTGAAGCTGTATGCTTCCGGCGTCCTGATTATGGATTGCTGCAAGGACCTGCTTGGGGATTACTTCGGCTTTGTCAAAGGCCTGGTAGACAGTGAAGATTTGTCTTTGAACATTTCCCGTGAAATGCTGCAACAGGACCGTCAGGTACAGATTATTGCCAGAAGCCTGGAAAAGAAGATTAAGTCGGAACTGTTGAAGATGCTGCGTCAGGACAGGGAACAGTACGAAACCTTCTTTAAGGAATTTGGTGCTAACCTGAAATACGGCACTTACAGTGACTACGGTCAGCATGCCGAACTGCTGCGGGATCTGCTGCTGTTCCACAGTTCCTTCACCGGCGGGTATACCACGCTGGAGGAATATGTCGGCCGCATGAAGGAAGACCAGAAGTACATCTACTATGCTGCCGGTGACAGTCTGGAACAGATTGCCTCTTTGCCGCAGGTAGAAATGGTAGCGGATAAGGGCTATGAAATCCTGTACTTCACGGAAAGCATTGATGAATTTGCCATCAAGATGATGTGGGGAGGCTATGAAGGAAAAGAATTCCGCTCTGTTTCTGATGATGATTTAGGCTTTGACACCCAGGATGAAAAGGACAGCGCCAAGGCCAAGGAAGAGGAAAACAAGGAATTCTTTGATTTCCTGAAAGAGTCCTTGGGCGGAAAGGCTACCGCTGTCAAGGTTTCCTCCAGACTGAAGAGTGCTCCGGCCTGCATCAGCACCGAAGGCGGCATTTCCCTGGAAATGGAAAAGATGCTGTCCATGCAAATGAATGCGGCTGACCGGATGAAAGCCCAAAAGGTATTGGAGCTGAACACCGAACACCCGATCTTTACCAAGATGAAAGAGCTGTATGAAACCGACAAGGAAAAGGCGGCAGATTATGTCAACTTGCTCTTTGATCAGGCCCTCCTGTTAGAGGGGATAACACCGGAAAATCCGTCCGAATTTACAGCCCGGATTCTGGCTCTGATGTAACCAAATGCAACCCTCAAAAAGCGCGTAAATAAGCTGCGTAATACGAAAAATCATACGAAAGCAACCTCTGGTTCACTACCATTGGTTGCTTTTTTTCTGCTATTGGTTCCAAACCCCTTTTCAAACATTTTTTCTTGCGCTAAGGTAAGGCCAGTCACTTTTTGGAAAGGGGATTGCAATGAAAGCAATTGTTATGAACGGTCGGCTGGTGGCCGATCCCACCATCAGAGAAGTGGGAGAAAAGAAAGCCAAACTGGCCAGCTTCCGGATGGCCAACAATGACGGGGAAAAGGATACGGGGGAATTCTATGACGTTCATTGCTGGGACAAGCTGGCACAGTTTGCGGAGTCCTATCTGAAGAAAGGTTCCAAGATCCTGTTACAGGGCAGTTTTGAAAACCAGCTGTATCAGGACAAAGAAGGAAAGAACCGGACCCATTTTGAAATTACGGCAACCAAAATAGAGTTTATGTAACTGTGGGAAACAGCGGCGGCGCCCTCCTGCTTAGAAAAAACAAAATAAAACAAAAGCTTCGCCCAACACAATTTGCTGCAGGAGGGACCGCCGCTTTTCTAAATAAGGGAGATTTTTATGAAGAAGACAAAGAAAAGAATGATAATCCTTTCCGTGCTCGGCTTATTGACGGCACTTTCTTTCCTGGTAGGAGGGACCTGTTATGCACTGAGCATTTCCGAAGGAGAAAATGCATCTGTTAACATTACGCAATATTGCAATGAAGGCGCCTCCGGTGCCTCCGGATCCGCCGGGAGCACAACGTACCGGTATACCATGCTGGATGGGGACAAGACCTACCTTCGTATGATGTATCTGGCCGATTCCAATCAGGAAGGTGCCGCCGCCAAAACGGATGCCGGTGGCACGCCAATCTGGGTTTACTGTATAGAATACGGAACCGCAATTGAATCTTATAACGGAAGAACCGCAACCACACTGGCGGACAGTGCAGTCTGGAACAGCTTAAGTAAGGAACAGCAGTTGGGAATTACCCTGGCAACCATGTATGGCTGTCCTGTTTCCGGCCTTGGCACTTCTATGGCAGACAGTTACGCTGCCACCCAGGTCCTGATTTGGGAATATCAGACCGGAATCCGGACCAGTGTAACGGAAGACCGGAAGCAGGATGCAAATTACCGCGGTGGCACGGTGGAGCAGAACCGGTTTACGGATGTGCTGAGTGGGAAGGCCGGTCAGGCGGCGTATGATGCTTTGGTTCAAAAGGTGCTGCGTCATCAGACTACACCAGACTTTTCCGGCTCAGAAATTGTCTTGGAGTATGACAGGGAAAACGGAGATTACCGGGCTGTGCTGACGGATACCAATGGCGTTTTGCAGGACTACAGCGTAGCGTCTGACACCGATACCGTAGCTGTTGCAAGTGCGGATAACACGCTGACGCTGATCAGCAAAACGCCGGTAACGGGCGTAGGGTTGCAACTGTCCAGAAACCTGCCTGCCCTGAGCTCCCAGGCTTTGCTGGCCCTGGCGCCGAACGGCACCGGCCAGGCCGCCATTGTAGGGCAGCAGTCCAATGCCGTTGCAGCCCGCGCCACCGTCCGCACCGCCACCGGGAATCTCCGGGTGGAAAAGACGGCATCAGATGGTGCCATTTCCGGAATCCACTTTACGGTGACCGGACAAGGGGAAACCTATGAACTGGAAACGGATGAAAACGGCGTGGCGGAACTGACGAATATCCCTTCCGGGGAATACACTGTAACGGAAGGCACTATGGGAGAACAGTACATTGCTGTTACGGCACAAACCGTTTTTGTTGGAACTAACACAACGGAAACCGTACCGTTCCACAATCAGGTCAAAACCGGAACCGTTGTTTTGCAAAAAACGGACGCCGTTACCGGAGCGGGACTGCCGGATGTGGTCTTTGACTTGTACGCAGAGGGAGCAGAGGAACCGCTGGAACGCTATCAAACTGATGAAAACGGGATCATTACCGTAGAGGATCTGCCGTTTGGCTCCTATTTCTTCCGGGAGGTGGAGGCCCCGAATGGTTATCTTCCTTTGGAAGAAGACCTGCTGTTTTCTGTAACCGAGGATGGACAGGTCATTTCCCTGGAAGCCAAAAACCAGCCGGTTCCGGAAGTGCCAACCACACCGACTACAACCGCTCCACAGCCAAGTACAACGCAACCGGCTACATCGCCGGTGACAACGCAGCCAAAGGTGGTTTCCACTGCCGATGAAACGGTAATTCTGCCTCTCTTCCTTGCCGCCGGTTTCGGCCTGGCCGGATTCCTGATTTTGCGCTTCGGAATGCGGAAAAACGAGCGTCGCTGAGATAGTTGACTTTGCTTTTTTGGCGGTGTAGAATTTACAGGAATTGCAAGGACAGAGTCCGTAAGGAAGGGTTTATCTCTATGAAAATCATTGACAAGCACGGCGTAGTTTCCGAAGCCACCGAAGAGCAGGCACAGCAGGTTATTCGCCATTCCGCAGCACATATCATGGCACAGGCCATTCAGCACCTTTGGCCGCAGGCAGACTTTGCCTTCGGACCGGCTACCGAACGCGGCTTTTTCTATGACGTGGATCTGGGAGATGTCAAACTGACAGACGAAGACCTGGACGCCATTGAAAAAGAAATGAAGAAGATTGTAAAAGCCAATCTGAAATTCAAGCCGTTCATCCTGCCGCGGGAAGAAGCCAAAAAGCTGATGGAAGAACGTCATGAAAAATATAAGCTGGAGCACATTGATGACCTGCCGGAAGACGCAGAAATTTCCTTCTTCCAACAAGGGGACTATATTGACATGTGCACCGGTCCGCATCTCTGCTACACCAAAGCCTTAAAGGCGTTCAAGCTGACCCAGCAGTCCGGCGCTTATTGGCGGAATGATTCCAACAATAAGATGCTGACCCGCATCAACGGCGTGGCCTTTGCCACCCAGGCAGAACTGGATGAATACCTGAAGCAGGTAGAAGAAGCTAAGGCCAGAGACCACCGCAAGATCGGCAAGGAAATGGGTCTCTTTATGACAGATGACCTGGTAGGCCGCGGTCTTCCCATGTTCCTCCCGAAAGGATATGCCGTTTGGCAGGAACTGGAAACTTACATTAAGGAAAAAGAACGTCTGCTGGGCTACCAGCACGTTATGACCCCGTGCGTTGGCACCGTAGACCTGTATAAGACTTCCGGTCACTGGGCACATTATAAAGACAATATGTTCCCGGCCATGGAAGTAGACGGAGAAGCCTTCGTCCTGCGTCCTATGAACTGCCCGCATCATATGCGGATTTATGCCAATAAACCGCACAGCTACAAGGAACTTCCTATCCGTATCGGGGAAATTGCCCATGACTTCCGTTATGAAGCCAGCGGTACCCTGAAGGGCATTGAACGTGGCCGTCACTTCTGCCAGAATGACGCCCATCTGTTCTGCACCCCGGATCAGATTAAAAGCGAAGTCAGCGCCGTAGTAGACCTGATTTTTGATGCTTACAAGGACTTTAACATTACGGATTACCGTTGCGTTCTGTCCCTGCGGGACCCGAAAGACACCGTAAAATACCACCCGGATGACGACATGTGGAACACCGCAGAAAATGCACTGCGGGAAGTGCTGAATGAAATCGGCATGGAATATACCGAAGAAATCGGCGAGGCAGCTTTCTACGGCCCCAAACTGGACGTCAATGTAAAACCGGCTGTCGGCGGCGAATACACCCTGTCCACCTGCCAGCTGGACTTCTGTCTGCCAATGAAGTTTGACCTGAAGTATATTGACTCCGAAGGCAAGGAACAGACTCCGGTTGTATTGCACCGTGCCATCCTTGGTTCCCTGGACCGCTTCATGGCCTACTTAATTGAAGAAACCAAGGGTAAATTCCCACTGTGGCTGGCACCTACCCAGATTAAGGTACTGCCGGTATCGGAAAAGACCATGGACTATGCAACAGACGTTTATGAAAAGCTGATGCATGCCGGGTTCCGTGCCGAACTGGATGACCGCAATGAAAAGATTGGTTACAAGATTCGGGAAGCCCAGCAGGTTGACCGTGCTCCGTATATGCTGGTTCTTGGCCAGCAGGAAGCAGAGGCCGGAACCGTAACGCTCCGGTACCGGGACGGCGGCAATTCCGAAACCTTTACCCTGGATGACTTTATTGCCAAAGCAAAACAGGTTGTTGCCAACAAAGAATAAAAGCAAACAGACTACCATTCTTAAATGGAAAAGACCCGCTGCATGGCGGGTCTTTTTATTTTCCCTTTTCGTGGCAGATTTGTGACACAACTGTAATTTGATTGTAACCTTTGCCGCCGCCTTTTATGGTAGACTAAAGCCACAGAATGAGAAAGGGGGCGAAGACTTTGATTCAGCTTTCAAACGTTTCCAAGTTTTACTACAGTAAGGGCGTCATTGCCACCGGATTTTCCCGTGTCAGCCTGGATTTCTCCATGGGAGAATTTGTTGCCATTACCGGAGAGTCCGGTTCCGGCAAATCCACCCTGCTGAATGTCATCAGTGGACTGGATACTTACGAAGAAGGGGAAATGTACATTGATGGCAAGGAAACCAGCCATTATACGGAAAAAGAATTTGAGGACTACCGCCGCAAGTATATCGGAAATATTTTTCAGAATTTTAATCTGGTAAACAGCTACACGGTTTATCAGAACATAGAACTGGTATTGCTGTTGAACGGTGCCAAGCCGGGAAAAATTAAGCAAACCGTGAATGACCTGATTGAAAAAGTGGGCCTGACGGAATACCGCAATACCAAGGCGTCCAAGCTGTCCGGCGGCCAGAAGCAGCGGGTTGCCATTGCAAGGGCCCTGGCCAAGGACACGCCCATTATTATTGCGGATGAGCCCACCGGCAACCTGGATAAACAGTCTGCCGAAGAGGTCATCCGCCTGCTGGCGGACGTGGCCAAGGATAAGCTGGTCATTATTGTTACGCACAACATTGAGCAGGTAGAGCCGTACATTACCCGGAAAATTAAAATGCATGACGGCAAAGTCCTGGAGGACGTGACCTTGCGGCACAACCCCGCTGTGGAAGCGGCCGCCGGTACGTATGATAATATGACCACCGGCTCGCAGATCCGAATCGGGATCCGGAATGCGTTTAAGATCAAGCCGAAATTTTTGCTGTTGCTTCTGGTCTTTCTGTTTGTCTTTTCGTCTCTTACGGCAGAGTTAAGCGCGTTTCGCGTCAGCCTGTCGGATTCTGAGCAGTACTACAATTACTTTTTCCAGGACCTGCGGCGCAACCGTATTGTGGTTAAAAAGGCAGACGGCACCGCCTTTACGCAGGAAGAATTGCAAAAAATTGCCACCATGGATCGGGTAAACGAGGTGGTGGAAAGTGACGTTTCTTTGGACAGCGCCATGACCTTTCATACACAGGAAGAGGATCCGCAGGAACTGGGTTATTACTTTCAACTGACCCCGCGCGCACGGTCGGATTTTGACGGAACCCTGACATGGGGTGAAATGCCGACCAATGACAACGAATTGCTGATTGTGGCAAAGAAGGATGGCTACTTTGCCTCCATCTACGAAGAGCTAATAAACCGGAACCTGTATCTGCCCTCGGGCGAGGAAGCCTATACCATTTCCGGAGTGGCCCTGGTAGACCAGGTGGACAGCGCTGCCGGCAGTTCCGATCGGGATGGCTATGTGTATGTCAGCCCGGCTTTGCTGAAACAAATGCAGACACAGTCCAATGCCGATTATGCAAAATTTTCTTATGTCTTTAACGGAAAGACATATACCAATGAGCTGGCACCCGGCTGGACCATTCAGCCACTGCACAGTGTGAAAAGCGGCACCTGCATTATGAGCGAAGACTATGATCTGTATGCCAAGAATAATAAGAGCGTTGGCTCCAAGTTGGAAATTAAGGTGAAGACGCCGTATTATACGGACTCTTTGACCGTAACCTGCACCTCTACTTATAACCAGAAAACCATAAAGAAGCTGCTGGGCACTTCTTCGGAGAGCAGCTATGATCCTGGTGTAATTTATGTGAATGCAGAGGATTACACAAAGCTGTTTGACAAGGATACCTATCAGATTTCCGTCTTTGCTGACAGCGAAGAGTCCGTAGATGCGCTTAACCAGACGTTACAAAATAGTGGGTATACAACCCTTGCCATTAAAGATGCCATGGTCTCCTCGGATGGATACACCGTGGTCATGAAGGCACTGACCCTTCTGGTAACCGCCATGGTGGCAATTGTGGTGTTCTTTGTCAGCTACTTTGTTATCCGCATTATTATGCGTTCCAGAAACGTTTATTATTCCACGGTCCGGATGCTGGGCGGAAATGGCAGAGTGTGCAGAAATCTGCTGGGAATTGACCTTCTGACAGTAGCCAATACGGCGGCAGTTGTCTTTGGCGTAGTCTGGTGGGCCCTGGCAACCTACTCCGGAAGCGAAGTTTTGCTTACCATGGCCCAAAGCATGCGCTGGCAGGACTATCTTATCATTTATCTGATTGGCGTTGTTATTGCCATTCTGGTCAGCCTCCGCTATGCAAAGACCCTGTTTAAGAAGAGCAGTATCAGCACGCTGCACGAGGAGGTGTAACGGCATGATTGAATTAAAAAAGGTAAATAAATTTTTTAATAAAGGCAAGAAAAACGAACTTCATGTCATTAACAACACCAGCCTGACCCTGCCCGATGTGGGCCTGATTGCGCTGCTTGGTCCTTCCGGGTGCGGAAAAACCACGCTCTTAAACGCCATCGGCGGACTGGATTCCGTGCAAAGCGGTACCATCCTGGTGGATGGAAAAAAGATGTCCTCCCGCAATAGGAACCGGGTAGATAAGCTGCGTAGCTTATCCGTCGGATATATTTTCCAGGATTATAAACTGCTGGAAGACAAGACCGTGTTTGACAATGTTGCCATTGCCCTGAAAATGGTAGGCATTAAAAACAAGGATGAAATTAAAGTCCGGGTAGAGTATGTTTTGGACAAGGTTGGCATGCTGCGGTACCGCCACAGACCGGTTTCCATGCTGTCCGGCGGGGAACGGCAGCGCGTTGGCGTAGCCCGTGCGCTGGTTAAAAATCCGGATATTGTGCTGGCCGACGAACCGACCGGAAACCTGGACTCCCGAAACTCTGTGGAAATCATGAATATCATCAAGACCATTTCCAAAGAGCGTCTGGTCATTCTGGTTACCCACGAACGGAATCTGGCGGAATTTTATGCCTCCAGAATTATTGAAGTCATGGACGGTACGGTAACCGCCGACCGTGAAAACGAACACGACAACGCACTGGACTATGAACTGGATAATATCTTTTATTTGAAGGAATTCCCCAGCCAGCGCTCCTTTACAGACAGGCAGGATCAGATTTCCGTTTATGCTTCGGAAGAAGACGTGGTCAATCTGAAAATTGTGGTAAAGCACGGCAATTTGTACATTCAGGCGCCGGAAAACCAGCACGTGGAAGTGGTGGAAAAGGGCTCCGGCATTGAACTGGTGGACGACTACAAACAGCAGGTGGACAAGGAAAGCATTGCAGATTATGATTTCCACCTGGATGAAATTGGAGACCAGTCCATCGCCCGGCGATACAGCTCCATTCAGAATTTCTGGACAGCCTTCTTTCTTGGGTTCAAAAAAATTGGGTCCTATACCACGCTTCGGAAATTGCTGTTGGTTGGATTCCTTTTGGCGGGCTGCTTTATTTCCTTTGCCTTTGCACGGATTGGCAGCGCAACCCACGTGGAACAGAAGGATTACATTACGGCCAATGCGTCTTATCTGCAATTGGAAAATCCAAGCCTTTCGGTGGAGGATTACAACAAACTGGCAGACCGTTCGGACGTGGCCTATGTGTTGCCCGGTGACAGCAAGTTTACGCTGACGTTTGCACCGGAGCAGTTTTATCAGTCACAAAACGTTTCTTTTTCCCTGACGGGGTCTTTGTCTGATGCTGCTACGTTAACGGCAGAGGACATTACGGTCGGCCGTTTGCCGGAAACAGAACAGGAATTTGTGGCAGACCGCATGCTTCTGGACTTGCTTTTGTCTTCGGAAGACCGGCTTGCCATGTTTAACATGCGGCATCCGGAGGAGCTGATTGGAAAAACCTTCTCTTTGAAGAACGGCCGGAGTTATACCCTGGTCGGCCTGACAGACCGGCAGGAACCGAATCTGTATCTGAGTCAGAGTCAGTTTATCTGGGCTCTGTATTATACCAACCCCTCTGTTACCGATGAAATTTACAGAACCTATGTTTCCGATGATACAGATTCTTCGGCAACAGGAACCCTGCAATCCTATCGCCTGGCAGAAGGTACCTATCAGCTGAAAAAAGGACACCTACCGGAAAATGCCTATGAGTGCATTGTGAACTATGAGGAGCGGGAGTCCTATCCGCTAAATAAAACCATAGATGTAGCGGTAGGCAAGCAAAAGTTAAAGGTGGTTGGCTATTACACTTCAGACCAGAACCTGACCACACCGCTGGTGAATGATCAGACCCTGCTGTATGAATTGGTAGAAAATGCTTCCCAGTATACCATCTGCCCGACAGAGAAACAGGATGCCTATGTCAACCTGACGGCAGAAGGATATAACATAACCAACCTTCTGGCGGATGCTAAGAAATCTTACCAGGATTCCATGAAAACAACGGTGCGCGCCACCCTGATTCTGGCAACCATTATCATTGCCATTTCCTTGATTGAAATGTTCTTGATCAGCCGATCCAGCTTCTTAAGCCGGATTAAAGAAGTGGGTACCCTGCGTGCCATTGGCATGAAGAAGTGGGATGTTTACAAAATCTTCCTGGGAGAAGTGCTGGCGGTGACCACCATAACGGATTTGCCGGCCCTTCTGATTACCTTCTTCGGCATTCAGTGGGCAACGGCGTCCAGTACGGAAATTGCACAGTTCCTTTACCAGGAACCGTACTTCCTGTTGCTGGAAATTCTGCTGGTTTATGCATTCAATGTCCTGGTGGGCCTGCTTCCGGTATGGAACACCATGCGGAAACGCCCTGCGGCCATTCTGGCAAGATATGACATTGATTAAGGAAAAGCGTAAGAAAAACAGAACACAAAAAGAAAGAGGCGCGTCTAAAGACGCGCCTCTTGGCTTAATGATTAGTCGGCTGTTAAGACAAAGCAGAGCCATTCGCCGGAAACATGGCGCTCTGCAATGGAGAAGCCATTGTCCCGGAAGGCTTGCAATACATCCGGTTCCCGCGTGTTTAAAATGCCGGAAAGGATGAAGTAAGCGCCGGGCTTTAAAAACTGCTTGGCGCTTTGGCAGAAGAGCACAATGACATCTGCCACAATGTTGGCCACAACCAGATCATACTGTCCGGAAATCTGCTGGGCCATGTCTCCACAGTGCACTTTGTATTGCGGAGGGGTGAACCCGTTGCGGCGGCCGTTTTCTTCCGCCGTTTTGACGGCAAGCTCATCAATGTCCACGCCTTCGGCGGAAGAAGCCCCCAGCAACAGGGCTGCCAGGGAAAGGACCCCGGTGCCGCAGCCCAGGTCAAGGACGGTTTCCCCGCCGTGGATGTGCTGTTCCAGCGCTTCCAGGCAGAGACGGGTGGTGTCATGGGAACCGGTGCCGAAGGCCAGACCCGGTTCCAGGTAAAGCACCTGCCGTCCGCCTGCGTCTGCGGCAACGCCTTCTTCCTGCCAGTTGGGCTGAATCAGCAGCTTCTGTCCGATTTTTTGTGGGTGGAAGAACTTCTTCCAATTGTTTTGCCAGTCTTCCCGTTTACACGGGAGGACTTCAATTTCATACGCAATGTTGGACGCCTGATACCGTTCCTGTAAAAAGGCGGTGGCTTCCATTGGGTTTTCTCCGGGCTCCAGATAAATGTGAACGTAACCCGTGTTCCGGTCCTTTTGCAAAAGGGCCTCATCTATTAAGTCAATATGGGCAATTTCTTCGGTTTCTTCTTCCAGATAGCGGTAGTCTTCAATGTAGATGCCGTAGGGAACCGTCATTTGAGCAATGTCTCCGGCAAGGTCAATATCCTCTGCGGAGACTTTAATTTTTAATTCGGTCCATGGATTTGGATTGGATCCGGCATTGTAGGTGGTGGCACCTTCCGGAGTAACGTTACACATGGAAATGATCCTCCGTTTTATCCATTAGGTTGGCTTCCGGTTTCAGGTCTTCCTTCCGTCCGTGGTTATACAGGCGGGTGTCATCCAAAGACCAGATGCGCTGGGAGAAATCTCCGGGTTCAATGCCGGAAACAATGTCGGCAATTTCATAAACCTTGGCATCTAACTCGTCCAGCAGGGAAAGCACATGGGCTTCTAAGAACATGGGACGCACAGCGGAACCGAATTCCGGCTTGCCGTGGTGGGAAATCAGCATGTGCTCCAGCAATTCTACTTTTTCTGCAGGGGTACCGATTTCTGCCGCAACGTCATGTACCATGATGGTACCGCGTACCAGATGGCCGATCAGGTTGCCGTCTGTGGTGTATTTCCCGGCAATGCCGAGTTCATTGGCGTCCATTTCTTCCAGCTTGCCTAAGTCATGGAGTGCGGCACCGCAAAGAAGCAGGTCCGGGTCTATGCTTGGATATACTTCACAGGCTTTCTGCGCCATCCGCATAATGGACAGCGTGTGATACAAAAGACCGCCGCGCATGGCATGGTGCAGACGAACGGCAGCCGGATAATACAAAAGCCGGTCTTTGTATTTGGCATAAACTGCTTCCAACAGCTGCTTCAAATCTTCGTCCTGAAAGCCTTCTGCAATGGAAATAATTTCCTGATACATGGCTTCGGAGTCATATTCGGCAGCGGCCACATAGTCGGCAGGATTAATGTTGTCACTGGCTAATGCCGGGCGAATCAGTTCTACCCGTAACTGCGGAGCACCACGGAACTGATCCAGCGTGCCGCGTACTTTAACAATGGAGTTTTCCTTGAAAATAATGGTGACGCCGTCCTGGTAGTCCCAGTATTTGGCGTCTATTTCACCGGACTTGTCCGTTAACACCAAATCCATATATTTGGCGCCTTTCATGGACGTTTTTACTTCACAGCGCTTGACCAGACAAAAGCCTTCTACTTTGTCTGAGGCGCCGATTGCTTTAAAATTCATAGTACAGTCATCCTTTCTTTTCTGCTAAAAGTCTATCAAAGAAGGGGAGTGGCGTCAATGAACCGGGAACCAGTTGTTCCCCTAGGAGAACGAACGGTTTTGTGTTAGTATAGTAGCGTATTTTTTGGGGCAAAAAGCCCACTGATGAAGGAGTACTATGGATTCAAATTATATTGTAAAAGACCCGCTTCCCGGGTTTCGTGTGGTCCGCTATGAAACGGACCGCTTTAAAACCGGCTGCCTTTCGGTCGGCCTGGTATTACCGTTACGGGAGGATGCGGCAAAGTATGCCATTTTGCCCTATTTGCTGACCAAAACGTGCGCTGCGTATCCTACCACTACCGCACTGAACAAAAAGCTGGCAGAGCTGTATGGTGCCTATCTGACCCCAAGTGTCGGAAAGTATGGGGAAAACCAGGTGCTGCGCCTTTCTCTTTCCTTCTTAGACAATCGCTTTGCCTTTGATCGGGAAGACCTTTTGCTGGAAAGTGCAGAGCTGCTTTGCCAGGTCCTGTTTGCACCGAACCTGACGGACAACGGCCTGTTCTCGGCTTCCGAAGTGGAGCGGGAAAAACGCCTTTTACAGGAACGGCTGGAAGCGGAAAGCAATGACAAACGGGCCTACGCCTTACGGCGCTGTGAAGAAATTATGTGTGCAGAGGAACCCTACCACATTAACGTGTGGGGCACTGCAGAAACGGTGGCTGCACTGACGCCGGAAGGCGTAACGGCGGCCTGGCGGGAGGCGCTGCAAACCGCCCGGATCCAGGTCAACGTAGTCGGAAACGGTGCTATAGATCAGGTTGTTTCTACCTTTGAAAAAGCCCTTTCGGCAGTGGACCGCAGCGGTCCGCTGACCGCTCTTTGCTCCGGAAGCCATCCGGACGGAACCGCCTTAAAAGAGGTAACTGAAGAACAGGAAATCCAACAGGGCAAACTGGTCCTTGGATTCCGGACCGGAATGCAGGATCCGGAGGCGGATTTTGCAGCCTATACCGCCATGGCCGACCTGTTTGGCGGCGGCGTGTATTCCCGTCTGTTTAAAAATGTGCGAGAAGCCCAGTCCCTCTGTTACTATTGCAGTGCCCGGCTGTACAGCCGCAAAGGCATTTTAATTGTACAGAGCGGCATTGAACCGGAAAATGCAGAAAAAGCCAAAGCGTCCATTCTGGAACAACTGGCAGATTTGCAGGCCGGACACGTAACCGAAGAAGACATGAACAACTGTCACCGCTCCCTGGAAGACCGGTATCATTCGGTTTCTGACAGCCCGGATGACATTGAAGGGTGGGCGCATGTACGCATTTGTGACCCACAGTTTAAAACTCCACAGGAAATTGCAGACGCCTTACAGGTGGTAACGGCAGAACAGGTTATTGCCGCCGCCAAAACCGTAAAGCTGGATACTGTTTTCCTCTTGAAGGGAACCGGCAATGGACCTGAAACAGACCCGGAAGAGGAGGCAGAAGCATGATACAGGAAATCAAAAATGAAGCTCTTGGAGAATCCTACTTCTCTATCCGGCATGCCACCGGCCTGACGGTTCTGGTGTATCCGAAAAAAGGATATTCCACAACCTATGGAATTATCGGCACCAACTACGGCTCGATAGACAATCTCCTTTCCGGAAACACTATCCCCAACGGAACGGCCCACTTCCTGGAGCACAAGCTGTTTGAGTCTGAAGAGCTGGATGCGTTTGACCGCTTTGCCGTAACCGGCGCATCGGCCAATGCCTATACTTCCTTTGACCGCACCTGCTATCTGTTCTCCTGCGCAGATCATGCCATGGAGAACCTGCAGATTCTGCTGGACTTTGTCCGGCACCCGTACTTTACAGAACAGACCGTCCGCAAGGAGCAGGGAATCATCGGCCAGGAAATCCGCATGTATCTGGACGAACCGGGCTGGCGCGTCCTGTTCAACCTGCTGGAATGCCTGTATCATAATCACCCCGTCAAAATTGACATTGCCGGCACCGAAGACAGCATTGCGCAAATTTCTGCGGATCTGCTGTACCAGTGCTATGAACAATATTACAATCCCGAAAACATGGTTCTTGCCGTAGTTGGGGACGTAACAACAGAAGATGTCCTTTCCGTCTGCGATGCAGTTCTCGGCACTGCTCCGGCAGAGGGCGGCCCCAACCGGAGACCGGCCTTTCAGGAGCCGGACTCCATTGTCCGCCCGTACGCGGAGCAGGAATTTGCGGTAACCATGCCAAGCTTTGCACTGGGGTTCAAAGAGCCCGCAGGGCCGGAGCTGCCGTCCTTAAAGGATCGGATCCTGACCGGATTGTTACTGGATTACCTTGCCGGAGAAACCTCACCGCTTTATAACCGCCTTTTGGATGAAGGCCTGATTAACGGCAGCTTCGGCTACGAATACTTCGTCGGCCCCGGTTACCGCACCGTCCTGTTCAGCGGCATGTCCCGGTATCCGGAACAGGTGGCAGATGCCATCAAGGCAGAAATTAACCGTCTGCGGAAAGACGGCCTTGACGAAGCAGAATTTCAAATGCTCCGCAAGATGAACTACGGTCGCTCCGTCATGGACTACAACGAAACGGATGGCCTGGCAAATGAACTGATTTCTGCTTATTTAGAGGGGTACCGCCTGTTTGACGAATTAGAGGTATATCGCACGGTAACAAAAGAAGATGCAGAAGAGCGCCTGCAAAAAAGCCTGCAGGAAGACCACGCGGCGCTGTCTGTTATTTTGCCGAAGAAAGACGGTTGACGGGCCAAAAGGCCTGTGTTATACTAACCGATGCCGCATATTCCGGGTCCTGGGTGTATTGCGCCCAGAGGTAAACAGAACGCAGGTTCTTACCCGTCGTAGCGAGTCTATATTAAAGGTAGGGAAACACGCACATGTACGCAATTATTGAAACTGGCGGAAAACAGTACAAAGTACAGGAAGGCGACGTAATCTACATTGAAAAGCTGAATGTAGAAGCAGACGCAAAAATTTCCTTTGACAAGGTACTTGCAGTTGGTTCCGATGACGGAATTAAAGTTGGTGACCCATATGTAAAGGGCGCTAAGGTTGCTGCCACAGCAATCAAGAACGGCAAGGGCAAGAAGGTTGTTGTCTTCACGTACAAGCCAAAGAAGAACGAAAAGCGCAAGAAGGGCCACAGACAGCCATATACTAAGGTTGAAATCGGCAAGATCAGCGTAAAGGCTGCTGCCAAGAAGGCTCCGGCTAAAGAAGCAGAATAAAGATTACCTAACTAGTGAAATAAAGAGGTGTATTACTAATGGCACATAAGAAAGGTATGGGTTCCACCAGAAATGGTCGTGACTCCGAATCCAAAAGACTTGGTGTAAAGCGCGCTGACGGTCAGTTTGTACTTGCCGGTAACATCCTTGTAAAACAGCGTGGCACACACATTCATCCGGGCAACAATGTAGGCAAGGGTAAAGACGACACCCTGTTTGCTCTCATTGACGGCACCGTTCGTTTTGAAAGAATGGGCAAGGACAGAAAGAAAGTTTCTGTTTACGCAACGGAAGAACAGTAAAATTTGCTGCTAAAGGCTCCTGAAGGTTCAGGAGCCTTTTCTTTTTGTGCTTATGCGGTTCCTTTTTTTGCCTTAATATTGTATAATAAAACGAATTTTATGAGTGGTAGTTTGCCCTGTACAAGGAGTCGTTTTCATGAAGAAATACAAGCTGTCTTTATGCGGACTTTTTCTGATTGTCGGCATTGCTTCCGTGCTGGCTGTTCCAACACGCCTTCATCAACTGATCAGCTGCCTGGACCGGAGCACTGGTTTCTGGCTGGTAAAAGATATCTCTTATCCTATCTTAATTGCGCTGACCATGGTTGCCGTTTTAGCGTCTTTGCTGATTCCTTTGTTCAGCAATCAGTTGCCGCGTGCGGAATTTATGCCATTGAAAAGCAAAACACTGGCAGCGGCATCTCTCTTAACTGTATTTGGGTTCCTTTCGGATGCCATTCTTAGAATGTTGGAAGTAGCAGATCTTTGGACTGCCGTTCAGGCGCAGACACAGCAGGTCTTTACGTATTACATCAGCAGCGGCTTTATTCCAAAGCTGTTTCAAATTATTTTTGGTTTGCTGAGTGCGGTTTATTTCCTGTTCCTTGTCAAGGCAACATGGAAAAGAACCACAGAATATCAGCGGCTGAAGCTGCTTGCCCTTTCTCCGGTCCTTTGGGGCATTGCCCGTATGATGGTTCATTTTGTAGAACCCATCAGTTACCGTAATGTATCCCAGCTGATGCTGGAATTGTTCTTTGTCGGATTCTTCCTGATTTTTGCTTTGGAATTTGCCAGAATTGCCGGAGGCGTCAATTCCAAGAACAGTGTCTGGTCCCTTTATTTTTCCGGCAGTGCAGCGGTCTTCTTCGGGGTAACGGAAGCGTTCCCAACCTGCTTCCTGACCATTTTCGGCTCCGGCCATATTCTGCCGGACAATTACCCGGCACAGTTTGTTGACTTTGCGCTGGTCCTGTTCTTAACAGCAGTTCTGGTATGGTATTCCCCCTGCTTTGCAAGGGAAAGAGGTTACAACGTATTCCCGGAGGCCAGCACACCGGCACCGGCCAAGCTGTTCACGCCGGAAGAACCGGATTCCCCGGTGCGTCCGTCTGCGGCCGCCGGCAGCAAAACCATCCCGGCCGACCGGCTGAAAATTAAAAACCAGAAGCCGGATACCACCGTATTGCCAAAGACAAAGGAGTAACCCGCCATGAGCTTACAGGGTTATGAAAAAAATCTGCAAGAGCAGTTAACTACGCTGATTGACAGCGGTCGGCTGCCCCATGCCATGGTTTTGGAAGGCGGCGCGCAGATTGACCGCACCCGGCTGGCAAAAGAGCTGGCCATGGCGCGGGTGTGCCAGGCTCCGCTTAGAAAGCCCTGTGGTCATTGTGAAGCCTGTAAAAAAGTGAAGGCGGAGGCCCATCCGGATGTGCAGTATCTGATTCCGGAAAAGGACAAGAAAAACATTCTTGTAGGCCAGGTTCGTGATATGCGTGCAGACGCATACGTCCTTCCTAATGACGGGGATTGCAAAATTTACATTATTCCGGAAGCAGAACGGTTGCCGGTCCAAGGGCAGAACGCTTTGCTGAAGGTGCTGGAAGAACCGCCACAGTTCAGCTCCTTTATTCTCTGCTGTGAATCCAAATCCATTCTTTTGCCGACTATTCTTTCCCGTGTGGCGGTATTCCACCTGACGGAAGTCCGGCAGGAAAATCTTTCGGCAAAAAAGCTTTCCGAAGTGCAGAAAACGGCGGCGGAACTGGCCGATGCATTGGCGGAAGGAAACGAATATCATTTCTTAACAGCGTCAGCCTGTTTAGAAAAGAAGAAAGATGATTTTCCCCTGGTCCTGGAAGAACTGGGATTCCTGGTGCGGGACGCTTTAGTCCTGCAGGCAGGAAGCACAGAGCTTCTTTCTGACCAGAAAAGTGCGGCGGAAAAGTTGGGCCGCCGTTACAGTACAGCTGCCCTGCTGGCCATGGAACAGGCTTTAACCGACCTGTCGGAAGACCTGCAGCGGTACGCCAATAAGAATTTAACTTTAACGCGGTTCTGCAGCACCCTGATGGCTGCCGCAGAACAGAACTAATTGTTGGAGGAACCAATATGACAGAAGTGGTAGGCATTCGCTTCAAAGAGGTCGGAAAAGTCTACACCTTTGACCCGGCAGGGCAGCAACTGCCCCTTGGCAAAAAGGTAATTGTAGAAACGGCCCGCGGCACCGAATGTGGCTTTGTGGCCAAAGAAAATTATTCCGTGCCGGATGAAGAACTGATTGCCCCGTTAAAACCCATTCTTCGGGTTGCCACGGAAGCAGACCTGAAGATGATGGAGGCCAACAAAGCCAAAGAGGCGCGGGCCTTCCAGATTTGTGAAGAAAAAATAAAAAAGCACGGCTTGGAAATGAAGCTGATTGAAGTAGAATATGCCTTTGACGGCAGCAAAATTCTATTTTACTTTACCGCAGACGGCAGAGTTGACTTCCGGGAACTGGTAAAGGATTTGGCTTCTGTTTTCAAGACCCGCATTGAATTACGCCAGATCGGCGTCCGGGATGAGGCCAAAATGGTCGGCACGCTGGGTGCCTGTGGCAGACCGTGCTGCTGTCGGGAATATCTTTCCGACTTCCACCCGGTTTCCATTAAAATGGCTAAGGAACAGAACCTGTCCCTGAACCCGACCAAAATCTCCGGCACCTGCGGCCGACTGATGTGCTGTTTACAGTATGAACACGAAGCCTATGAACACTTAATCCGGGTTACCCCGAAGGTAGGTGCCTACGTAAACACACGGGAAGGCAGGGGCGTAGTAACGGAAGTAAACCTGATTACCGGTATGCTGAAAATCCGTTTGGACCATGACCCGGACGCCGCACCGGTCAGTGTTCACCGCAAGCAGGTCCGCGTTCTGCGGGACGGAGCCAAAGCCTCCGTCAGCAAGGCAGAACGGGACGCCCTAAAAAGCATAGAAAAAGACTAACTTCAGCAAAGAACCCGGATGCTTGACCATGCAAAAGGGTTTCATTATAATATTGCAGAAAAACTACATCGCATAACGCATGGAAGGAATGTGGAACAGATGGAAGAAATCAGACTGACTTCGGAAGGCCTTAAGGAAATCCAGGACGAACTGGAACAATTGAAAACCGTTGGCCGGAAGGACATGGCAGAAAAAATTAAGGTTGCCCTTTCTTTTGGTGACTTAAGTGAAAACTCCGAATATGACGAAGCAAAATCCGAACAGGGAAAATTGGAATCCCGCATTCAGGAACTGGAAGCAATTATCCAGAACGCAACCCTGATTGACGAAGATGAACTTTCCTCTGACGTGGTAAACCGTGCTTCCGTAGTTACCATTCGGGACATGGGCCTGAAAAAGGATATTACTTATCAGATTGTCGGCTTTACCCAGGCAGACCCGCTGAACGGCAAGATCTCTGATGAATCTCCGGTTGGCAAGGCACTGATGGGCCACAAGGTTGGTGACACGGTTGCAGTAGAAGTACCGTCCGGAAAACTGAAATTCAAAATTCTTGAAATTGGGAAGAAATAAACAGAATTTTGAAAGGAGTTAGCAACATGGCTGACAACAAGAACCAGAATCCGGCAACCGAGGAACTGACCCCGGAACAGGCCAACGAACAAAGACAAATCCGTATTGAAAAGCTGAAGGCAATGCAGGAAGCAGGCCAGGACCCGTTCCAGGTCATGACCGCAGAGCAGACCCATCAGAGCACGGAAATTAAAGAACAATATGAAACCCTGGAAGGAAAGGAAGTATCCGTTTGCGGACGCATTATCGGCCGCCGCATTATGGGCAAAGCCTCCTTTGTTACCATCCAGGATAAGACCGGCCGTATCCAGTCCTACGTATCCATTAATGACGTAGGGGAAGAGGCCTATAAAGCCTTCAAAAAGCAGTGGGACATTGGCGACATTATTGAAATTAAGGGCTTTGTCTTTAAGACCAGAACGGAAGAAATCTCCGTTCATGCCCAGCAGATTCGCCTGCTTTCCAAGTCCCTTCTGCCGCTGCCGGAAAAATTCCACGGCCTGAAGGACCCGGATACCCGTTACCGCCAGCGTTACGTAGACCTGATTGTTAATCCGGAAGTAAAAGATACCTTTATTAAGCGTTCCAAGATTATTCAGAGTGTCAGAAAGACCCTGGATGACGTAGGATACATTGAAGTGGAAACTCCGGTTTTGAATACCATTGCCGGTGGTGCCACAGCTCGCCCGTTCATTACACATCACAATGCCCTTGACCTGGACATGTACATGCGCATTGCCACCGAGCTTCCGCTGAAGCGCCTGATTGTCGGCGGTATGGAGCGGGTGTATGAAATTGGCCGCATTTTCCGGAACGAAGGCATGGATACCAAGCATAATCCGGAATTTACCACCATTGAATTTTATGAAGCTTATACCGACTACAACGGCATGATGGATCGCACGGAAGCCATTTTCCGTAACGCTGCCATTGCCGCTAACGGAACCCCGGTTGTAACCTTCAAGGGCGTGGAAATTAACCTTGGAAAGCCGTTTGAACGCCTGACCATGGTAGATGCCGTCAAGAAATATGCCCACATAGATTTTGACGAATTCCTGCTGGACAACGAAAAGGCAGTTGCCCTTGCCAAGGAACACCACATTGAAGTGGAAAAGGGCAAGGAAACCTGGGGTGACATCTTAACCCAGTTCTATGATGAATACGTAGAAGCCAACCTGACCCAGCCAACCTTTATCATGGACTATCCGGTAGAAGTTTCCCCGCTGACCAAGCGCAAGCCAAGCAAGCCCTACCTGACCGAGCGCTTTGAACTTTTCATCTGCGGCACGGAATATGCCAACGCCTACTCCGAACTGAATGATCCTCTGGATCAGATGGAACGCTTCATGCATCAGCTCATGCTTCGTGACTGTGGCGATGAAGAGGCCAACATGCTGGATGATGACTTCGTTCGTGCACTGGAATACGGAATGCCACCAACCGGAGGCTGCGGCATCGGTATTGACCGCCTTTGCATGCTTCTGACCGGCAATGAAAGCATTCGTGACGTTATCCTGTTCCCGACCATGAAGCCGATTGAAAAGTAACAGAAAACAGTATAAATGAAGATAAAGTGGGCAATTCCAATCGGGATTGCCCACTTTCAACAATGAAATAAATTATGGAGGTAATGGTAATGAAGGTAGTAATAATCTCAGGTAGTGCACATAGACATGGAACAACGGCAACGCTTGCTGATAAATTTGAGCAAGGAGCAAAAGAAGCAGGTCATGAAGTGTTTCGTTTCGATGCCGCATTTAAGTCAGTACATCCGTGCATAGCGTGCGATAAATGTCGCGAAACCGGCGAATGTGCATTTCAGGCAGATGATATGAAGACATTGAATCCATATTTGCTGGAAGCAGATGTGGTAGTGTTTGTTTCGCCGATTTATTATTTTACGCTCAACGCACAGATTAAAGCTGTCATTGATAGATTTTATGCAAACGATGATGCCTTACAAGGTGGGAAAAAAGCTGCTTTAATAACTGCTATGGCAGATACTGAACTATCTGCGGCATCCGGAGCAAATGCAACATTTCATGAGATGCTCAAGTATTTAAATTGGGAAAATGCCGGAATACTCAATGCGAAAAACGCTTCCGTTGTATCGGACTTAACGGAAGGCGATTTGAAATGTGCTTATGATTTAGGTAGAAACTTGAAATAACAGCCTTTTATAAGGGGGTATCGCTTGCTTGTAAAAATTCTTCCACATACGCTTTTGGTTAAATTTGCGGGTCTTGGGTAAGACCCTGATTACCATTGAAAAGGACTGCTTCGGCAGTCCTTTTTTATTTTTTCGTTACTACAGGAAAGGTTTTCTATTGGATAATCTTGATTATGCCCTGAATCTTCCCTATACTATTAATTGGTTGGTTTGTTAATGTTTTAACAAACGGATTAAATAATTTTTTGGAGGAAGCTATGAGCAAAGCAATTATTGCCGTGGCAGGTAAGGGCGGAGTAGGAAAAACCTCGCTGTCGGCAACCATTGTCAGATGCCTTGTTGAAAGGTATCCGGATAAAAAGATTTTGGCTATTGACGCCGACCCGGCTGTCGGACTTTCCACTGCACTCGGTATAGATGTAAAAATGACAATTGACGATATCAGAAAAGAGATTATTGCGTCCGTTGACGAGGGCGACACAAGAAGTGCAGTGGAACTTTTAGGAGAGGCCCAATTCAGAATTTTTGACGCACTTGTGGAAACTAACGGATTTTCGTTTATTGCAGTTGGCAGACCGGAAACGGCAGGCTGTTATTGCAAAATCAATTCCTATCTTAAAGAGGTTATCTCCATTTTGGCGGAGCAGTTTGATTATGTTGTAATTGATGGCGAAGCCGGTATTGAACAGATTAACCGCCGTGTTATGGAAAAGGTTACGCATCTTCTTCTTGTAACCGACCCAAGCAAAAAAGGTTGCCAGGTTATCAACACAATCAAGAGCGTTGCCGATGATTTGGTTATGTATGAAAAAATCAGGGCAATTGTTAACCGTATGGCAGACGAGTCACTTAAGGATTATATCAATACCAACGGTATGGAGGTTTTGGCTTACATTGGTGATGACAAAAATCTGTCGATGTTTGATATTCAGGGTGAAAACATTTTCAATCTTCCCAAGGAGTCAAACGTGGTTGTCGGAGTGAAACAAGCCCTTGAAAAAATTGAGGTACTGTAATGAGAGATTTAAAACACCTTATTTATTTTGAAAATTTGCTTCAGGAAGCAAACAACGAGCTTGTACAACAGGCGGTTAAGGATGGTAAAAAGGCGGTTGCATATACTTGCTACCACATTCCGGAAGTTTTGCTTAATGTGGGTGATTGCTTTTCCGTTAGGCTTCGTGCACCAAGAACAGGGTCGCTTGATATTGCAACCTATTATATGAGCTCCTACCTTTGCGGCTATTCGAAAGCCCTTGTTGAAAGGGGTATTGAAGGAGGCTACAATTTTCTGTCTGCTTTTATCGGTTCGGAATCATGTTCTGAAATGAACAGAGCGTATGAGCATTTTGAGGTGCTGAATTTGGTTAACAACCCAAACTTCTTTGTAAGTATTTCGGATGTTCCGTTCAAGATTGCACCGCATACCGTTAAGCATTACAGAAATCAAATGCAAACAAAAGTGCTTGATCGACTTCACGAGGTTTACGGGGTTGATATCAGTGAGGCTTCGCTTCGCAAAGCGGTTGAAGAGCACAACGAGGTTTGTCGCCTTATTACCGAAATCGGTGAATACAGAAAAGAGGACAATCCGAGAATTACGGGATATGAATTTCATGTTATCAACCTTGTTACATATTGCTGTCCGAAGTATTTGATTTTAGACAAGCTTCGTGAAACTGCCGAGGAGCTTAAAACAAGAAAGCCGGACGAAAAGAAAAACTTCAGAGCAAAGGTTGTTGTTGTCGGCTCGGAAATGGACGACCCAGACTTCACAAAGCTATTTGAAGAAGCCGGCGCACTTGTTGTTGCTGACAGATTTTGTTTTGGATCGCTTCCGGGAAGAGAGGAAATTCATCTCGCCGATGATGGCGATGTGCTGGAGCAGATCATTCTTCACTATATGAAAACCTGCCAGTGCCCTCGTTATATGTCGCAGGATAAAGTTCAAGGCAGAAGAGATTATGTTAAATATTTAGTAGATGAATATCACGCAGATGGTGTTGTTTATGAGCAACTTAAATTCTGCGAATATTGGGGATATGAGAGGGCACTTGCTTCTCACATCATTACAAACGAAATGGGTATTCCATCTGTTACTGTTGACAGACAGTACTCGGCTAACGCTTCGGGGCAGCTTCGCACAAGACTGCAGGCTTTTGTTGAGAGCCTTGAAATTAAGAGAATTCAAAAAGAAAAGGAGGGTAAGTAATGAGCGTTTGGCGTAACAAGCCGAAGAATCTCGGCAAGCTTCATCAGGACAAAACCGGTCTTTTAAAGCACAGAGAGTGGCGTGGAATTTCCGATACGCTTTATGACTATTACCGCTGGCTTATCACATGGAAAGATATGGCAGTTATGGTTGCAAAGGCTCCTGTTTCCACGGTTAAGGGTATTTTCAACTATCGTTGGATGGCAAGCTACCTTTCGGCTCCGGCTTGGATTGATAGACACACAGAGGGCCTTCGTGGTACACAGCTTCGCATTACCCATCTCCACTTCAACGGCCTTGTTCGGCCTACAACAAATATGATTAATTATCTTCTTGCCAATGACAAGCATTTTCACAAGCACTCAAAGATGTCAGACAGAACGGTTAATGTTGACGAAATTTTCTCTTCGGAGATTATGGCAGGTTTCCCAAATCTTAAAGACAACCATGTTACAACCGTGCCTATCTTCTTGTCATCAATGGTAGATCAAAACATTACTCCGCCTTATCTTGATATTACGGAAAGCTATGGTGTTCCTGCCGATGTTTGTCCGCTCCCGTCTGCCGAAGCCGGCGTTGCGATTAACGATGATTATCCTATTGTCGGCAAGTGTGCAATTACCTGTAATATGCCCTGCGATGGCTCGGTTATGAACTCGGCTTATATTGACAGAAGATTTAACATTCCTACACATGTGTGCAATGTTCCGCTTCGCTACAACGGTGAAGATGTTCAGGAATACGCATTGCAGGAGGTAAAGGATGTAATTACCTTTATTGAAGAGCAAACGGGTGAAAAGTTTGATTGGGACGCCTTTTTCTCGGCAATGAAAAAATACAACAAACAGCTTGAGTATGAAATTCAAAAATGGGATATAAACAAAACCGATTATCCTCAAATGACCGGTGCAACATTTTGGCTTTATCGTCTTTTCTACTTCCACATTTCAGGTGGTATGGATGACAGCTTTTTGAAGATAGACAAAAAAGTGAACAAGCTTATGATGAAAGGCTACGAAAAAAGAGAAATGTGCTCAAAAGAAATGCGGCACAGAGCAATTGTTTGGTCTTGCCCGGCAAACTATTACACATCTCTTGCAAATTGGCTTGAAAACTGTTGGGGCGTAAATGTTGTAATGGATATGGAAACAATGATTTCTTATATTATGTACGACACGGAGGACAAGGACGCCGCTCTTACCACCTTTGCAAAAACGCTTCAACGCACCACAATGCGTAAGCACACAAAGGGAGGCTATCAGAATGTTGTTGACGAGCTTTGGAACATTGTTGACGAATACAATGCCGATATGGTAATTATGTACGATCAAATTTCGTGCAAGGGTATGGATGGTCTTGTGGGTATATTTGATGATCAGGCAAGAGAAAGGGGAATTCATTTTATTTGGGTTCCGCAAGATCTTATGGATCCGCGTACGGTATCTCGCCGGGATATGCGGGAAAACATCAACAAATATATGACGACGGTTATGCACGAAACTCCTGTTGACGAAACACTTGTTGATTTTGATGATACATTGTCGTGGTAAGCAGAAAGGACATTAATATGAAATATTTTGGCGGATGCGATGTAGGATCTACCTATGCAAAATGCGTTATTCTGGATGAAAACGGAAAAATGGTTGCAGATGCAACCGTAAGAAGCAAAATCAATCCGGTTGCAAGTGCTGAACTTGCTCTTGGTGAGGCTATCGGTAAGGTTGACGGACTGAATTCTGCTCAGGATTTAAGTTACCTTATCGGTACGGGTTATGGCAGAAACAAAGTGCCCTTTGCCGATGAAAACATTTCGGAAATCAGCTGCCATGCAATGGGTGTACATGTAACTGACCCAAGCGTAAAAGCTATTATTGATATCGGCGGTCAGGATGTAAAAGGTATTGCAATTGATACCGACGGTACTGTTAAAAATTTTGCTATGAACGATAAGTGTGCAGCAGGTACAGGCCGATTCTTTGAGGCTATGGCAAGTGCTTTTGAAATGAGCCTTCCTGAATTCTGTCAGCTTTCGCTCAAGGCTAAAAACACAATTCCGATTACGGCGCAATGTACTGTGTTTGCTGAAAGTGAGGTTATCTCTCTTGTAGGTGAGGGAAAGCCCATGGATGAAATAGCTGCAGGTATTCAACTTGCCGTTGCAAAGAGATGCTTTATTATGGCTAAAAAAGCAGGTGCTACCGACAGCATTACTCTTACGGGTGGCTGTGCAAAGAATGAAGGCCTAAAAAAAGCCATCGAAAAAGTGCTTAAAATTAAGGTTGTTAGCCTGAAAACCGATCCGCAGCTTATGGGTGCTCTCGGTGCGGCTGAATATGCAAGACAGAAGGGACTGGCAAAATGAGGAAAGCGGCAGTTACATTTGTATATGTATTTTTAGCACTGTTTATTTCAACTTTTTCAGTGTATTATTTCAATTTGGATATGAAGCTTGTCAGAGTAATTTATGATAAACTTCAGGGTCATTATGACAATTTGGAAAAGGACAGAAAACTGTAATGGTGCTTTATAATGGCTTTATAAATAGGCTGAATGAGCTTGTCAAAGATAAAAAGGAATTGCCTTGTTCAACAAAGAATTTACCGGACGGCAGTAAAAATGATATTATTTTTGGCAGAGATACGGCATTTGAGCTTGGAGGAAGTCAAAAATCGTGCGTCTCAACTCTTGCAGTCAGCAGTGATATGCACTTTGCAAACAAGGCATATCTTGTGGGAAGAGATTTACCTCAAATAACCGGCGATTCTCCGTTTGGAAAAATTGTATTTGCAGAAATTGATGAGCAAACGGACGACAATGCCGCGTTTGATACCATTAAAGAGCTTGAGCAGATAAAGTACAGATTTTATGTGCGCGATTTTATGATAAGGGCATCCGCACTTAATATGCGTGAACAGATAAGAGTCGGAAAAAACGCCGTAAAAAGCGGTGTTACCTTTGCTGATTACGGACAAAAACTGATTGACGCCTTTTTGCAAAACAAAAAGGTAAAAAGCGTGGAAGTCGTCTTCATTACCGATTTTGACGGTTACCAAGAGCTTAACAGTGTTGCAGAAAAAATTAAGGAGACCACGTCCGCCCTCAATCATATTTTTGACAATGTTATGTTTGACTGCTCAACCTGCAACCTAAAACCCATTTGTGATGAGGTTGAAGGAATGAAAGAGCTTCATCAAAAATATAAATGAGCTCTTCCTTTTGACTTTGCAAATTACTTACAGCTTGAAGATGGAACGGTAGACGGTGCTTAAGTGTTAAGCATTAACTGCGTAAGGTAGTTGTGTGCTAGCTCTTTCGTACAATTGGGTTTCTTTATTGCTGCCCACTGCCATACAAGGAATAATACATTGCTATAATGATCTGCAAGCAGTTCGTTTGGGATATCTTTTTGTAGCGCTTCCGGACAGTTACTAAACAGGAAACGCATTTTATTGTTTAGAAAATTTCGGAAGCTAAAAAACAGATATCCGACTTCACTGTTGTGCAAAAGAATCTTTCGTATCCGGTCTTCATTTTGCCTTGTAAAATCATAAATTCGGTCAAAATAAAGGTAGAACATTTCGTTTTCTTTTGCATGGTGATATTCGCTAAGTCCTATCTGCTCGGCAAGTGTTTGCCAGCAATAATGGAGCAAATCATATTTATCGTCAAAATAATTGTAAAATGTGGCACGGGGATACTGTGCTACTTCACATAGCTGCCCAACCGTGATTTCTTCAAAGGACTTTTCAGATAAAAGCATAAACATAGTATTGCTGAACGCAGCCAGTGTTCTTTTAGCTCCGTTTGTTAACGGCTTGGTAAAATCATACTTCATAAGATTTCCTTTTTTGCAAAAGTCTATAGTTGTCTAAATTTAAGCAAGAGTGCCTTTTTGTCACTAGTTTCAGGGTTTATTACAATATATGATAAAGCCGACGATTTTACAAGTGTCTAAATTTATTCATTTGTGTAAAGAGGAGTGCTTTTATGAGTATTGCAGTTATAACCGGTGCGTCTTCCGGACTGGGCGTTTGCTACGTTGATGCTGTTACAAAATTGTTCCCTGAAATAGAGGAACTGTGGCTGATTGCCCGCAGAGAAGAACGATTAAAAGAAGTTGCTCAAAAATATCCGGATAAGCATTGTGTTATTATCCCAATGGATATGGCTGATATGGACAGTTATCAATTGCTTGAGCAGAAAGTAAAGACGGAAAAGCCGCAGATTAAAGTTCTTATCAATGATGCGGGTATATCAGGTGGCGCACCTTTTGAAGATATGGATTTGGAACAAATGCTGGGAATAATTGACCTTAATTGCAAGGGCGCAACAGCAATAACCAAAGTGTTCCTTCCATACATTATTGACGGAGGCACCATTTTAGAAGTGTCTTCCACATCTGCGTTTGTCCCAAATACAAATTTAATTGTTTATAGTGCATCCAAATCCTATTTGTCTGCACTTTCCCTTGGCTTGCGCGAAGAACTTAAAAACAGACATATTAATGTGTGCGCAATGTGCCCTGGTTATATGATTACAGAAATGACAGGTGGTGAACCTACAAAAGGACAAAGCCACTTGCCTATCATTGATCCCAAAACAGCAGCTGTGAAGTCGTTAAAAGCTGCAAAAAAGGGCAGAGCTGTTTACACAACAGGTACATTTTATAAGGGATATCGCTTGCTTGCAAAGATTCTCCCACATACGCTTCTGGTTAAATTTGCGGGTCTTGGATAAGATCCTGATTGCCATTGAAAAGGACTGCTTCGGCGGTCCTTTTTTTAAAGTGCACTTGGTTTTTACTCGGTCTGTTGTCATAATATATTTATAAACCGTACAGAAATTAAACGGCAAAAATGTGAAGCGGTGAAAGAAAATGAATATCTGTGTATATGGTTCGGCTGATGTGCCGAGTGAAAAATGTCTGCAAGCTGCAAAAGCACTTGGCAGCTACATAGGAAAGAACGGCCACACACTTGTGTTTGGCGGATTTGGCGACGGCTTACTGGGCGCAGTTGCGGATGAAGCCTGGAAAAATGGTGCAAAGGTAATATCGGTATTGCCTGAAAAGCCACGCAAAGGCCATTCGGAATTTTCCCATTCTACACAGGTCTTCAGAGACAGTGACAAAAGGACCAGGAAGAAATTACAGGTGGACAATGCCGACGCCTTTGTTGTTATGCCGGAGGGCCTGGGCGTGCTGGATGAACTTTTTGAAGTCCTCCTCTTAAAACAGTATGGCGAACACAACAAGCCAATTTATATTGTTAACATTGAGCATAAATATGACCTTCTGATTTCCTTGCTAGAGCAGCAAGGCTGCAAGGAGTTATTTACTGTATTTTCAGAAGAAGAGTTTCAAAGCAACATCTACTAAGCTCGCTATAGGAGGAAAAAATGCTGGAAGTCCGTGATGCAACGCTGAGCGATGCAGAACCAATCTTAAAAATATATGATTACTACGTAAAAAATACCGCCATTACTTTTGAGTATGACACACCCGGCCTGGAAGAATTCCAGCAACGTATGGATGACATTATGCAAAAGTATCCGTACCTTGTTGCCCTGAAAGACGGTGCAATAAAAGGATATGCCTATGCAAGACCCTTTGTGGGAAGAGCAGCCTATGACTGGTCCTGTGAAACCACCATATATCTTGACCCGGATTCTCAAAAGTGCGGAATGGGAAAAGCCCTGTATGAGGCCCTGCAGAAAGCACTACATGATATGGGAATACTGAACCTGTATGCCTGTATTGGCTACCCGGAAAGAAATGATGAATACCTGACTACCAATAGTGCAGATTTCCACGAACACATGGGCTTTAAGAAGGTCGGCGAATTTCATCAATGCGGGTATAAATTTGGCCGGTGGTACCACATGATTTGGATGGAAAAGCAAATAGCAGACCACTTGGAAAACCAACCCCCGGTGCGGTGTTACCGGGAAACGAAGTACCAAATCAGACCAATAACAGAATTAGATGATGCCCAAATAGCCAAAATTATCCGTAACAATCTGGAGGCGTACCACCTGGACATTCCGGGAACGGCTTATTTTGACCCGGAACTGGAGCACCTCAGCAAATATTATGCTGAACAGCCGAAAAAAAGAGCATACCTGATTTTGACACAAGGGAATCAGGTGCTTGGCGGAGTTGGCATTGCAGAATTCCCCGGGTTTGCGGATTGCGCAGAAATCCAAAAGCTATACCTGTCAGACCGGGTAAAAGGTAATGGCTTGGGCAAGCGCCTTATGCAGGAGGCAGAAGAAACCGCTCGGGCGATGCAGTACCACTGCCTATATCTGGAGACTCATTCTGCATTAAAAGCTGCAATCGGCCTTTATGAAAAACTTGGCTTTCAAAAAATAGAAAAACCGGCAACGGTTCTGCATTCCACCATGGATCGGTTCTATCTGAAAAGCTTATGATAGATAGAGCATAATAAAATATGAAAAAAGTCACCATACAGTAAGTATGGTGACTTTTTTTGCTAGGAATCTCTTACAGATAATTGATGGGAATAACACGGTCGTTATCCTTTAGTGTGATAAGCTTGTCATAAAAGCAGATAACTCCGCCCGGACCTCGCTTCATGCCGGGAATCTTGTCGAGCAAATCGAAAGCTTGAATGTCTTTCTTCTGCGGATCCGCATGCTTTTTCATTTCGAGAGGATACAGTATCCCGTTTTCTTCAATCACCAGATCAATTTCATTCATGTCCTTGTCACGATAGAAATACAGTGGCGGCTCCACGATTCCTTTGTTGTAATAGCTCTTGATGATCTCGGAGATTACAAAACTTTCAAAGAAAGCGCCGGCCATAGCACCGTTTTTCAGGACTTGTGGTGTATTCCAGCGGGTAAGATATGCGGCCAGTCCGGTATCTAGGAAATACAGCTTTGGAGTCTTTACCGCACGCTTGGTGACGTTGTTTGAGTATGGCTTCAGTAGATAAACGATGTTGGAGGCCACAAGAATTGAAAGCCATCGTTCTGCTGTAGGTTGACTAATTCCGACATCCCGTGCCATAGAGGCAATGTTGACAAGCTGACCGGTGGACGCTGCGGCAGCAGTCATAAATCTAGTAAATTTTATGGTATCTCCAATTTCGGACAGGTCACGGACATCACGTTCAATATAGGTTCGAACGTATGCGCCGTAAAACATCTGCCAATCAAAATCAGGGTTCTCACATAGCTCCGGCATGAACCCGCGGTGGATTATATTCCATACCTCTTCGTATGGAATGTTGGCAAGTTGTTTTTTGCGCTTGTCAAAATATTCATCCGTCGGCAGAAACGGTGTGTCATCAGACACGCCATACCGCTCACGCATAGAGAAACCCAGCAGTGTGACAAGTCCGATTCTGCCGGACAGCGATTCACTGACACCCTTCATCATCTGAAACTGCTGAGATCCGCACATAAAGAACTGACCTTTTTTATGCTCCCGATCTATAAACATCTTAATCTGAGAAAACAATTCCGGCGCTTTCTGAATTTCATCAACAAATACCGGAGGCGGATTATCTTTGAAAAATGTGCCGCTTTGCTCTTCTGCCGCCGCGCGGACGATCATGTCGTCGAGAGTTACATAGTTCATCCCTTCTGTAAGTTTCTGAAGCATGGTAGTTTTCCCTACCTGTCGTGGACCGGCAACAAGAATTGCGCCAAACATTTTGGAAAGCGCAGTTACCGTTGCTTCTGCATGCCGTTTAATATATTCCATAAGCTCCTCCTTCCGGCTAATTTAATATTCAATATTATTATAGCCGAAGTTGCTTAAAAATCAATCGTTCACGGTTCTGCATTCAACCATGAAACGGTTCTATAATAATAAATTTATGCTTTTTAGTAATAAGCAATAGCAAGGTAGGTAGTTGCCCTTGCTATTGAAGTGGATCGCTTTGACAGTGTTTGCTTTTTTGAGATACAGCGCAGAAAATGTTATATTTACTTAAACATCTGTAAAATAATGAAGAATACAGAGAAAAGGGGTTGGCGTCATGTCTTTTGAATATCATAGCGTAGAAGTGTACCGAGCAAAGTACAAAATATTGGCAAAGTTTTACACCAACAGAAAAGGGCAAGAAAGCAGACTTTTTGCTGACGTGGTAGATAGGGAGCATGAGGATGCTTTAATTGATGCCTATTTGGTCATGATCAATCCAGGAAGTTGCCAAAAGAAATCAGATGTAATTTCGGAGTCGCCGTACTATAAAAATTTAGATGTGGTTGAAGCCAAAAGTGACCCGGCACAGAAATGTGTAATGGCGTTTATGGATTTATGTGGATTGAAAAAAGTTCGGATTTTGAACCTGCTAGATTACAAGAGCGGCAACTATAGTAAGGCACTAAAGAACGTTGCAGAGCAAAACCTTGCAGACAGTTTATTCTCTCCAGAAAGAACAGAAGAACGAAACTTGGTGATGACTGAAAAAGCGCCGATTATTGTTGCTTGGGGAACGGACAAGAGATTAGCAGATTTCAAAAAGCAAGCGTTGGAATGCTTGGAGGTTGAGAATATTATTGGGGTGAAGCCAAAAACGAAAGCGGAATATTACGATTTCGCATACATAAAGCCATGGACCAAAGATGCGCAAATACAACGCATTTTAGATTTGGCGGAGTGCTTTAGGGAATACACATCGTGCGGACAGGATAGTCAATATTAACAAGGCTCATCAGACTTGCAAAAACCGCTATTGAACAAAAAATGGCTAGCACCCCCGAAGGGTACTAGCCCAAAATTTTTATATTGCTCCAGTGCTTACTAATTATATTGCTGCAAAGCAACCTCTAAGTCCTTTCTTACCGCGTCCGCCAAGGATTGTGGGGAAAGGACTTTGACATATAAGGCATACTGCATTGCCCACTTTTGCATTGCCATCCGGTTGACATACACTTTGGCCGTGATGGTTCCTTCGGCTTCATTAATAAACTCTATACCCGTGCCAAACCAGTCTACTACTTCATTCAAGAGGCCGCTTTGGAAAGAGAAAATGACCGACTCGCTTTCTCCGGTAAACATATAAATATGCTCTGCCATGTGTCGGGGCAGGTCAAAGCCGTGTTCTATCCCGGTTACCTGTTTTGCCGGTTTCACGGGAGTTTCCAACAGGCGAATATCCGTAATTCGGTCCAGCCGGTAGTTGGCCACATTATCATATTTATCATAATTGCAAATCAGGTAGTATCGTCCGTTGGCGGCCGCAATCTGGTATGGATTTACCACGTACTCCCGATCCTGCCCAGATGCATTCTTCCGATGGTGCAACTTCAAATCCGTGCCATAATTGTTGTAATAAAATGCTACCTGTTTCCCTTGGCTGATTGCTTCGTCTAACACTTCAATGGTATAAAACAGTTGCTTATTTTGCGGCGCAGTGTCCGGTAACGTCTGAATAAATTTGACGTGCGATTTAAAACCTTGACTGGACAAACTACTCAGCTTTTCAATCAGGTCCTTGCATTGACTGTATGGCAGTTGCTTGGAAAACAGCAGGCCATCTATTAACAGACGGAGCTCACTATCCGTGAATTTTCGCACCAAATAGAAATCGGAAAGGATGTAGTTTTCCTCTATTTCCCCGGTTTTTGAGTTGGGCAACATACGAACGGATTCCGTATATTCAATTTCATATCCGTACTCTTTACCGTAGTCTATCAGAATGGCAAGGTTTCGCTTAATTGCCTTGCGGTCCACGGACACACCATAATCTTTTTTCAGGTAATCGGAAATGTCTTTCTGACTGAGCCGATGGTCTTCTCCTGAATAATCATGCAAAACTTTTAAAATACTGATGATTAGCATTTTTTTTGGAGGTATTGTATACATTTAACACACCTTATCCTTTCGGATATTTCCTTTTTGGGCTTGGTTCCTTTTGTCAGCTTTAGTTTACTTCATCTGATGTACCAAAAACAACCCATCTTGCGAGTGCCGTCTATTCGTCCGTCCATATACCAAAAACACCTCACCCACAGCAATATACTGTAAGATGAGGTGAGAAAATGCCGGTGTCATTCAAAGCGGACGGGAGCCAGCACTATGGCTGCTTGCAGTGAAAGCCTCAGAAAGGGTATGCTACATGGATGTTTTTCGCTTTATAAATTCCCGGGACATACGGGAACACTTACAAGAAATAGAGTATCAGTTTACCGCACCGGAAGCGGCCTATTTAGTGGAACAAAGCCAGGCAGCAACATTGCAGGAAAAGATTTCAGCCTGGCAATGGATTATTGAAAATATGAAAACTACGGCCTTGGATAAAAGGTTGAAGTTATGGGCCATTGTAGATTTTCATCAGTTTCTACAGGAATATATCAACTTACAGAAACAATATGCGCACCAAATTCAAACACCAGATGGCAGTACCTATGTTTGCGGAAACCTGACAGACGCCTGGCCTCAAAGGAACTGGAGACTGGGCCCATACAATAACTTTGATGATTGTGTAACTGCCGGAATCCGACAGGCTATAAAAGAATGGAACACAGATTTTTATGTAGAAAAAAGAAAGATGTCTACGCATGACCCTGATGAGTGCGAAATTTGTATGGTCAATCTTCAAGGAGAAATAAAAAGAGTAAATGGTCAATTCAATAACACCTATGAAGAAGATTTATTTTTTGCTTTTGACGAAATGCGATTTGAGTTTCCAACTCCGTTTCAGCCAGGGGATATTGTGTGCCGTGATGGTGGAAAACCATTTGTTTTAACCAAAATTTTTGCTTGGGAAGATGACTTGCTTCAAACGCGGAATATGACTTGCTGTGGATACACGTTGGCCCGCGTTTGTGACAGTGTGGATAGTTTTTGCATTCATACTATCTTTCCCAATTATTTGGATCTGGAATATTATAGGGAACCGCTGGCTGGTGTGAATCAACTGTTACAACCTATCAGTAACTTCCTGAAAGGTAAAGATGATCTGGACTTTTTGCTTAATACATATCTTTTCTTTTACCAAAGGGCACAACAGGAAAGCCAGTTGGACTGGCTCAATTGGTGTTACAACAAGGAACAATTGGGAAAAATAGGCGTGGGTTCTCAGGATAAAGAAGGTGCACCGGTGTAGAGCTTGTTTTCAACACTGTTGAACAGAAGCTTTAAAAGCCGTTCCTTTTTGTCAAGACTTACTGGTGCTCCGGCAATGATGTCGGCATAATCTGAAACCGGAATTTTTTCCTGGCGAGTCAGTAAAAACTCATATAATTCCGGCGAGCCGGAAAGCAGAGCTAAAATTTCTTCATAAATTATCATGAGGCACCTCTTTTCAAGGAACAGAATAGCGGATGGTATGGGGCGAAAAGAGGTGACTAGGTTATTTGTTAAAGTTTTCTCCCGGATGCTCTGGATATTTCCAATATGATGGATGATAAATCTCATAGATGGTAACGCCATCTATTTCTACCATCCTGAACTTTTTGCCCACATTCTTATATTGGATTTTGGAATACAGGCTGGGTTTGATTTCTTTTGTTTTACAAATTGCATCAAAAATATCAGAACACGTAAAGACATATTTAACTTTGCTATTTCCACAAGCATTTATCAATTCTTCATATCTTTCACATTTTTCATAAGGCTGTAGCTCTTTATATGCTTTGGTTGCAAACGCTTCACCATTTTGTGGCCTAATGTTGGCAAAAGCACAGTCGGCTAAATCATATGTTCCTTCCAAATATTCCAAATAAATATTGAATTTGTTTTGATAAAGAGCAAGATGTCCGGTGGTTCCGTCTTTAAACCAAAAACCATCTGCTTCTTTTGTGTTCGGCTCCCTTAGAAGAAGTAAGACACCATTAAAGTGCTCTTTGTCCGATAAAAAGCCTTCCGTATAGCAACCGTTGTGCTTGTAAAAACCTGCGTTTGTCATGAAAAATACCTTCTTTCATAGTAGATTCTATGTTGATTGTATTATACCCCCCGGTTTTTCAATAGTAGTAGGCTTGATGGCCCGTTTAAGGTGCATCAAAATGGGCATACCTCGCAGCTCTATTTTTATGCCCCAAATATGGAACATGCCATTAACTATATTATGGTTGAAGACGACGACAGTGTGTGCGGAGGCGGCCAATAATGAGTAACAAGAACGAATTAGATATTCTTGAGCAAATGTCCATATCCCAGATAATACAGTTGGTAGATGATCCGGAAAATACATTCACTTCTAAAGATATATCAAGGCTTATTCATATGCACTTGATGCTTCATAAATTTTGTATAATTTGACAACAAAAAAATAGTGTAATCAATTGTTTATTTTCCTCTTTAGAACTATAATTTAGTTGTTAAAAATTTAACCGGCACGGCATTTAGGTTTTTTCCCCTTCATTCCGTGCCGAATTTTTTAGAGAGGAAGTTCTTTTTATGGAAAACAAGAGTCAACGCATCTGTATCATTGGCGGCGGTCCTTCCGGCACAAGCATGGCAATGTACCTTGAGAAAAATGGGTATGATAACTATGTGATCTATGAAAAGTCGGACCGTATCGGTGGGAAAGCCTTTTCCCCAAAAATGAAAGTGAAAAATGCGAAAGGTGAATGGGAAGACCGTACCATAGAAATGGGTGCGGTAATGGGTTGTGATACCTACTTTGCCGTTCATGAGTGTGAGGAGTTCGGTGGTACTACCCACGTCGGAGGCCCTCCTATGGGACGCAAATTCATGAAAACCGACGGTACTCCTCAAAAAATGTCTCCTATTGCAATGCTGAAGAAGATCAGCAAAATGAAAAAGCTGTCCAAGCTGCTGGAGACGAAGTACAAGGGCTATGACGTAAATGGCCACCGTGGTGTTTCAGAAGGCCGGTATGAGGGCCAGTGCCCTTCGCCGGAAATGAAGCTGGCTCACATAGAAGGGGAAAATCCGAACCTGAAAGATCTTTCCATGCCGTTCTCTGAGTTCCTGAAGCTGAACCATTGCGAAGACGCTGCCACGGTTTGGAAAGGCCCGTTTACCTCCTTCGGCTACGGTTATTTTGATGAAATTCCTGCGGCCTACGTTGTAAAGTATCTGGACGCATTTACGGTAAAGCAGTTCCTTTCCACCGGAAAGCTGTGGACCTGGTATGATGGCACGCAGAGCATCTGGGAAGGCGTAAATAACCACCTGAAGCATCCGGCTCTCTTAAATTCGGAAGTAACCAATATTAAGAGAGAAAATAATAAGGTTTATGTAACGGTCAACGGACAGACCGAAGAGTTTGATAAGCTGATTATCTGTACGCCACTTGAGCTGTTCCTTGGTTATGGTGACCCACGAGACGAAGAGAAAGAGCTGTTCTCCAAGATTGTGCATAAGGAATACTTCACTATGGCAGTTCGTCCGGAAGAGGGGAATGCTCCCGAAATTTCCTATTACTTCTTTGAAAACATGACCAACGAAACCCGCGGGCACCTGATGGTGTTCTATCATCGCTGGTCCGATGGCGTAACGGATCAGCCGCTGGTTACCTTTACCCTTCGCAACCATGAAAATATGGAAGATGTTCCGTTTGAAGAAGCCAAGGAAACCACACTGAAGGATATGGAACTGTGTGGCCTTAAGGTTGACCAGATTGAACGCATAGACGACTGGTATTATTTCCCGCATGTCAGCAGCAAGGACTATGCCGATGGCTGGTATGAAAAGGTGGAAGCCATGCAGGGCAAGGACAACACCTTCTATGCCGGGGAAGTCATGGCCTTCGGTGACATGGAAGAAACGGTTGAATACAGCCGCGATTTAGCGCTTCGCTTCTTCCAGTAAGGGTACGCATATAACAAATTAAAAGAACAAAAAGGGCTGTAGGTGCTTTGGCACCTGCAGCCCTTTTCTTCTGCTACGGAGCGACGTTTTACAGGCAATTTCATTGTGAAAGCTTTAACAATTTGTAACAGAACAAAATACAAATTTGTCTTGAGCACCAATGACAATGAGTAGCTATTCGCGCTGTGCAGCTCTACAAACTTGGGAAAACCCGTTGACTTTGCTGCAATCTTTCACTAAATTTAAAGTTGAGAGAACAAATAAAACAATTTGTACCGTACAAATCAAAACAAAATAAGAGAGGGCTTGGCAATGAGCACCACAAAGGATTTTATTGACAGCGGAAAAGCCGTACTCGGAATTGAATTCGGATCCACTCGAATTAAAGCAGTCTTGGTGGACAATACCAATAAGCCCATTGCTGCGGGCAGCCATGACTGGGAAAATCGGCTGGAAAACGGCATTTGGACCTATTCCCTGGAAGATATCTGGGGCGGTTTACAAGATTGTTATGGTAATTTAGTCAACAACGTAAAAGAAAAATACAATACGGAATTAACGCAATTGGCGGCTATCGGCTTCAGCGCCATGATGCACGGCTACCTGGCCTTTGACAAGGAAGACCAACTTCTGGTTCCCTTCCGCACCTGGCGGAACGGCATTACCGGTCAGGCGGCTGCAGAGCTGACGGATTTGTTCCACTTTAACATTCCGCAGCGTTGGAGCATTGCACATTTGTATCAGGCAGTGCTGAATCAGGAAGAACACGTAAAAGACATTTCTTTCCTGACCACGCTGGCCGGCTATATTCACTGGCAGCTGACCGGACAAAAAGTGCTTGGCGTAGGAGATGCCTCCGGCATGTTCCCCATCAATGCCAAAACCGGACAATATGATGCCGACATGCTGGCAAAATTTGATTCCTTAATGGAACCGTATCACTATTCCTGGAAATTAGAAGACCTCCTTCCCGCGGCCCTGAACGCCGGGGAGCCGGCGGGCGTTTTGACCGAAGCCGGTGCAAAATTACTGGACCCTACCGGAAAATTGCAGGCGGGTTGCCCGCTGGCTCCTCCGGAAGGAGACGCCGGAACCGGAATGGTGGCAACCAACAGCGTAGCACGGCGGACCGGAAATGTTTCTGCCGGAACCTCTATCTTTGGCATGGTTGTCCTGGAGGATGCGCTGCAGGATGTGTATCCTGAAATTGATATGGTTGCTACGCCGGACGGAGCGCCGGTTGCCATGGTACACGCAAACAACTGTACGTCGGACCTGGATGCCTGGGTAAGCATGTTCCAGGATTGCCTGGAAAGCTTTGGTGTATCGGTTAAGAAGAGTCAGGTGTATGACACCCTGTACTATAAAGCACTGGAAGGAGACGCAGATTGCGGCGGCCTTCTTTCCTACGGATATCTGTCCGGGGAAAACATTACGGATGTGGAAGAGGGAAGACCCCTTTTGGTTCGTACCCCGAAGAGCAATTTTACCCTTGCCAATCTGATGCGAGCTACGCTCTTCTCCACCTTAGGAGCGTTAAAAATCGGCATGGACATCCTTCTGAAAAAAGAAAAAGTCCAGATTGATACGGTCTTCGGACACGGCGGACTGTTTAAGACAGAAGGGGTTGGCCAGAACTTCCTGGCCGCAGCCATTCACGCACCGGTTTCCGTTATGGAAACCGCCGGGGAAGGCGGCCCGTGGGGCATGGCTCTCCTTGCTTCCTATATGGTACACAAACAGGAAGGCGAAGCCCTTCAGGATTATCTGGCAAACAAGGTGTTTGCAGGAAGCAAATGCCTGACCGTAGAACCGACACAAAAGGATATGGATGGCATGGAAGCCTTCATTGAACGGTATCAGAACGGACTTCCGGTGGAACGGCTTGCCGGTTCCTGCCTTGCCTAAAGGAGAACCCTTATGTTAGAAGAACTGAAAGAACAGGTATTAAAAGCAAATTTGGATCTCCCGAAACTGGGTTTGGTAACCTTTACCTGGGGAAATGTCAGCGGCATTGACAGAGACACCGGTCTGTTCGTTATTAAACCCAGCGGAGTTCCGTATGAGACCATGACCATAGAAGACATGGTTGTAGTAGATCTGGAAGGTAACGTAGTGGAAGGAACCTGCAATCCTTCCTCTGATACTGCAACACACGTGGTTTTGTACAACCGCTTCCCGGAAGTGGGCGGCATTGTACACACCCATTCCACCTGGGCCACCTCTTGGGCACAGGCGGGCAAGGATATCCCCTGTTACGGAACCACCCATGCGGACTACATTTACGGTCCGGTGCCCTGTGCCCGTAACATTACCGGAGAAGAAATTGATGCCGGATATGAAAGAAATACCGGCGTTGTTATTGCGGACCTGTTCCGGGAACGCAATTTAGATTGCATGGCGGTTCCTGCCGTGCTCTGCAGAAATCATGGCCCGTTTGCCTGGGGCAAAGATGCGGACCAGGCGGTATACAATGCCGCTGTGCTGGAAGAGGTGGCCAAAATGGCCGTGCTTTCCAGAATGATTAATCCGGACATTGAACCGGCTCCGCAGGTGCTGCAGGATAAACATTATTTCAGAAAGCACGGCGCAAATGCGTATTACGGCCAGCCGAAGAAATAAGAAACACTACATCGCCAAACAAAAAAGGTCATAACAACACAGCAGAACGAGGGCTGTGTGTTGAAAAATAATGAAGGAGGATCATTATATGAAGAAAAGAATTATCAGCTTGGTTCTGGCTCTGGCTATGATCGCTGCCCTGTTCGCAGGCTGCGGCACCGGATCCAAATCATCGGGAGACAAGATCAAAATCGGGGTATCCATCTGGAGCTCCACAGACGTTCTTGGCGCACAGTGCAAAAAGATGCTTGACGCAGCAGCAGAAGCTCTGGATGTAGAACTTCAGTATGTTGACCAGGGTCACGTATCCGAAAAGGTTACCGCTTCTGTTGAAACTTTGGCAGCTGCCGGTTGCCAGGGCATCATCATCTGCAACTCTTCCGACACAGAAATGGCTTCCGCCATTAAGACCTGTGACTCCAACGGAATCTATCTTGCACAGTTCTTCCGCATCATTTCTCAGGAAAACAGCGCTGACATTTATGCACAGGCTAAGGCTTCCAAGTATTACATGGGCGCCGTTCATGAGAACGAAGTAGAAAACGGTAAGAAACTGGTTCAGATGCTTATTGACAAGGGCGACCGCAACATCGGCCTCATCGGCTGGGAACAGGGCGACGCCACTTGGCTTGGTCGTTGGCAGGGCTATCAGGAAGGCGTTAAGGCTTGGAACGACGCCAACCCGAATGATCAGGTTAAACTGTCCGACCCGCAGTATGCCGGTACTTCTGCTGAAGGCGGCACAAAGGCTGCAAACGCTCTGATGAGCGCTGACAAGACCCTGGATGCTATCATTCCGGCCGGCGGCGGCGGAGAACCTCTGCTTGGTGCAATTTCCGCAATTGAAGCTGCAGGAAAGACCCAAGACATTGATGTTGTTTCCACTGACTTCCTGGATGACCTTGGTACCAGACTTGACAACGGCTCCATGGCTGGCGAATCCGGCGGCCATTACTGCGACCCGCTGTTTGCCTTCATGATGGTATACAACGCCATTAAGGGCAACTACACTGACATTGAAAACAACTTTGTTGACATTGAATTCCCGTATCTGTTCGTATCTTCTTCCGAAGACTATGCAAACTATGAGAAATACTTTGTAGACCAGCTTCCGTACACCAACGACGAACTGGTTGAAATGTCCAAACTGTCCCTTACTGACCTGGCTGCCAAAGCTGCTTCCCTGTCCATTGAGGATGCCGCTGCCCGTTCTGCAGCTAAATAAACGGATGTAAAGACATAATCTTGGCCGGTATCTGTTACTGGATGCCGGCCATTTTTAAAGGAGTCCTAATATGAGTTCTGCAAAGACGTTAACGGCAGGGACGAAGAAACCCAGCGGTAAGGTACTCGGTTATCTGATCCTTCTTGCTCTGGTTCTGGCTTCCTGGATCGTTTTTAAACTTCTTGCCGGAGACAAGTTCGGCACAGATACCCTGCTGAGCGCATTTGAAGCCAGCTTGATGGCTTCCGTCGGCGCAGTAGGTTTTTATTTCGTTTTGGTTATGGGTATGTTTGACTTCTCCATCGGAGCCAACATTATCCTGTCCGCCATTGTCGGCTGTCAGCTGGCAAATACATTCGGCCTGGGCTACTTCGGCTTAATTATCGGCGCTGTTATTACCGGCGCACTGGTTGGTCTGTGCAACGGCATGTTTTATGTAAAACTGCGCATCCCGTCCATGATTGTTACCACCGGCCTGGCCCTGATTTATGAGTCCCTGGCAAACATTGTTGCCGGCGGCTATTCCCAGAAACTCCCTTCCGATCTTCGTGCCTTCGGTAAAATGCCTGGCAACTTAATTCTGGCAGTTATTGCCTTCGTTCTTGCCTGGTTAATTCTGAACTACACCAAGATCGGCACCTATACCTACGCCATTGGTTCCGACGAATTCGTTACCAAGAACATGGGTATTAAAGTAGACAAATTCAAGGTAATTGCGTTCCTGATCTCCGGCGCCTTCTTCGGATTGATGGCAGTTTTAACCATCAGTTACGGATCTTCTATTTTGGCAGAAACCGGAATGGCTTCCATGAGCCGGAACTTTATTCCGACCATGGGCTGCTTCTTTGGCGTTGCCTTTAAGAAATACGGCATTCCGCTGCAGGCCATCATTATTGGTGAATTCTTCATCAACATTATTTTCTATGGCTTTGTTGCAATGGGTGCTCCTACCGCAATTCAGGACGTTATCACCGGTCTTGCATTGTTAGTTATCATCGTTTTAACCTCGAAGCCGGTTAAGGGCGAAATCGTGAAGTAAGGAGGAGACAAGCATGAGTGAAGTTAGATTACAAGTTCAGCACATGACGAAATCCTTCGGTATTACGAAAGCGCTGAAAGATGTTTCTTTTGACATTAACAAGGGCGAGGTACATGCCCTCATTGGCGAAAACGGATCCGGTAAATCCACACTGACCAACATGTTGACCGGTATTTACCAGATTGAAAGCGGTACCTTTATTCTGGATGGAGAAGAAGTTCATCCGAAGAATCAGGTAGAAGCCAATAAGCAGGGAATCTCCATTATTGTACAGGAACTTGGCACCCTGTCCGGTCTGACCGTTGCAGAGAACATTTTCCTTGGACATGAAGAAGCCTTCGTAAAATTCGGCATTAAAAATACCAATGCCATGAACCGGAAAGCAACAGAGCTGCTGAAAGAATATGGCTTTGACCGGATTAAGGCTTCGGCCCAGATTGACGATTACAATTTTGAAGACAGAAAGCTGGTTGAAATTGTAAAAGCAACCTACTTCCATCCGAAAATTGTAGTAATTGACGAAACCACCACGGCACTGTCCCAGGAAGGCCGTGAAGAACTGTATAAGCATATGAACCGCATCCGGGAAGAGGGAAATACGGTTATCTTTATTTCCCATGACCTTCCGGAGGTTCTGGACAAGTCGGACACCATTACCATCCTGCGGGACGGCGTGTACATTGACACCGTAAAGAGTGCAGATGTAACGGAAGATGACCTGAAACGGTTAATGGTTGGCCGTGAAGTAACCGGTAACTATTACCGCCCGGATTACGGTGAACCCATTTCTGACGAAGTGGTTCTTTCCGTAAAAGACGTTACCGTACCGGGACAGATTGAAGATATTTCCTTTGATCTGCACAAAGGCGAAATCCTTGGCTTCGGCGGCCTGTCGGAATCCGGCATGCACGAAGTAGGAAAGGCCGTCTTTGGTGCTTCCTATGACAGAAAGGGAACCGTAACCCTGGCAGACGGAACCGCAATTAACAATATTCCAACTGCCATTAAACACGGACTTGCGTATACCTCTAAGGACCGGGACAACGAATCTGTTGTTATGAACCAGTCCATTTGTGAAAATATCTGCCTTCCGTCCCTTGGAGACCTGTCCAATAAAGTGGGTCTGTTAAGTGACCGTAAGCTGCATGCTTTTGCAGAGAAGGAAGCAGAAAATATGTCGGTTAAGATGCAGAACGTAGACCAGTTTGTATCAGACCTGTCCGGCGGTAACAAGCAGAAAGTAGTAGTTGCCCGTTGGATTGGAAAGGACTCGGATCTGGTGGTGTTTGACTCGCCGACACGAGGCATAGACATTAAAGTAAAACAGGATATTTACCAGCTGATGGATCAGATGCGCAAGAACGGCAAGTCCATCATCATGATTTCGGAAGAGCTCATGGAGCTGATTGGTATGTGTGACCGGATCCTGATTATGAAAGACGGGAAGTTGAACGGCGAAGTGCTCAGAAATGAAGAACTGACCGAAAACGACCTGATTGAAAAAATGGTATAAGGAGGGAATGAATATGTCTGAAAAAGCCGCAACCTTAGTGAAGGCACCAAAGCCGGAACTGAGTCCGGAACAGTTAAAGGCAAAACGCATGAATTTAGTGCGCACTTTCCTTCCTGTAGCCGGGTTATTAGTAGTCTTTATTGTATTTAACCTGCTGACAGATGGCCGGATGATTAACTCCTACAACCTGCTGTTATCCCAGCTGTATGTGGTTATGATTTCCTCTATTGGCGTGTTCTTTATTATGAGCATGGGCGGTCTGGATTTCTCCCAGGGCTCTATTCTGGGTATGGCATCCCTTGTGGTATGTCTGCTTTCCAGCAAGAGCATTCCGCTGGCCATCCTTGGCGGTATTGCCACCGGCGCTGCCATTGGCGCCATCAACGGTTTCTTCTATGTAAACCGGAAAATCAAATCCTTCATTGTAACAATTTGTACCATGTTCCTGTTCCGCGGACTGATTAAGTACTTTACGTCCAAAGCCCCGGTTGCAGCAGACATGAAGGTATACAACTATGATGACATCAGCATCAAGCTGCCAATCCTTGTGGTAGTCCTTGCCATTGCGTTTGTTGTATTCCGTTATACGAAGTTTGGTATTTATCTGAAGGCCATTGGTGCCGGAGAAAAGGCAGCGTCCTTTGCCGGTATCCGTACGGACCGGATGAAGTTCCTGATTTATGTACTGGCCGGTGCCATTACCGGATTTGCTGCATTCATCAGCGTTACCAAGAACGGATCGGTTACTGCCAATGCCGGTAACCAGCTGGAAACCCAGATCCTGATTGCCCTGGTTCTTGGCGGTATGCCAATTTCCGGTGGCGCCAAGGTTCGTTTCTCCAACATTATTGTTGGTGCAACCCTGTATGTTATCCTGTCCAACGGTCTGACCATGATTGGCATGACACCGGAAGAAGGACAGCTGATTCAGGGCATTATCTTCCTGATCTTTGTAGCAATCTTTGCTGACAGACAGGCACTGAAGGTAATTAAGTAAAGAGGTGCTGTGAAATGAAAAAACTGTATTTTGTTCCTGGTAGCCAGGACCTGTACGGCGAAGAATGCCTAAAGCAGGTTGCCGCTGACTGCCAGGAAATGGTAGATTTTTTAAACACCAAGGTGGGCGATTTACTCACCATTGAACTGCTTCCTACGGTAGAAACTTCCCCTATCTGCGTAGAAGATATGAAAAAGGTAGTCTGTGACGACGACTGCGTCGGCGTGATTACCTGGATGCACACCTTTTCTCCGGCCAAAATGTGGATTAAGGGCCTGCAACTGTTAAATAAACCGTTGCTGCACCTGCACACACAGGCCAATGAAAAGCTGCCCTACGCCACCATTGACATGGACTTCATGAACCTGAACCAGGCCGCCCACGGGGACCGGGAATTCGGATTTATCCTGGCCAAGCTTGGCATCCCGCATGAAGTAGTGGCAGGCTATTACAAGCATGACGACTTCATTGCCGGTGTCCGCCGGTTTGCTTCCGTTGCCAAAGCCATTGATTATTCCAAGCACACCCGCATTGCCACTTTTGGCAACAACATGCGTGACGTAGCCGTTACCGACGGTAACCGCCTGGAATGCGAAATCAAGTATGGCTGGGAAGTCAAGTACTGGGGCATTGGCGAAATTGCAGAACGTGCTGACGCAGCAACGGATACAGAAGTAGACGCCAAAATGCAGGAATACCTGGCAGCCTATGAAATGGACACCGACAATACGGATGCCGTTCGGGAACAGGCCAAGTATGAAGTGGCATTTGAAAAGTTCTTTGCCGAAAATGAAATTACTGCCTTTACGGACAATTTCCAGGATCTGCACGGACTGAAGCAGCTGCCCGGTCTGGCCGCCCAAAACCTGATGGGCAAGGGCGTCGGCTTCGGACCGGAAGGAGATTACAAAATTTCCGCCTTCTCCGCTGTCTTAATGAAAATGGCCGAAGGAAAAACAGGTGCAACCGGCTTCATAGAGGACTATACTTATGATTTGACAAGCGGAGAAGAGCTGGAACTGGCTTCCCACATGCTGGAAGTCCCTGTCTCCTTTGCCGCAAACAAACCGAAAATCCAGGTACATCCGCTGGGCATCGGCGGCAAAGAAGACCCGGCCCGTCTGGTTTTTGACGGCGTGACCGGGGACGGCATCCAGGTAACCCTGATTGACCTTGGAGACCACTTCCGCATTATCTGTGCAGACATTGAACTGGTTGCACAGCCGGAGCCTATGCCGAACCTGCCGGTAGCCAGAATTATGTATCGCCATAAGCCGGATTATGCCATTGGCACAGCGGCCTGGTGTTACGCCGGTGGGGCACACCACTCCGTGGTTTCTACGGCACTGACTCGCAAAGACATTGCCATGTTTGCCCGTCTGACCGGCACGGAACTGGTTACCATCGGGGACGATACCACAGAAGCGGATTTGCAGAAATTCTTTACCAAGTAAAGAATCCCCAAAACGGGTTACCCAGAAAAGGAAGTGATACACGGTGAATCAGTACACAGGAACTCCGAAGTACGCCATTATTGTTGAAACGGTAAAAGAGAATCTGAAGAACCGTGTATGGAAGGCAGGAGACAAGCTTCCCACGGAAAAGGAACTGGCAGCACAATTTTCTGTCAGCCGGCAAACCGTGCGCCGGGCACTGGAAGAGCTGACAAAGGACGGCGTCATTTCCAGTGTGCAGGGCAGTGGTTCCTACATTCAATCCACTGCGTCCTTGTCCCGCGGGCTACGGGTCAGCCATAAAAACATTGCGGTTATCAGTACCTTTGTAGATAACTACATTTTCCCGGCCACCCTGCGGGGTATTCAGACCGTTTTAACGGAAGCCGAATACACCATGCAGCTGGCGTTCACGGATGACAGCATCTCCAAGGAACGCACTATTCTGACCAATCTTTTGGAGCAGGATAACGTGGACGGCATTATTGTGGAGCCTGCCAAATCGGCTCTGCCAAACCCGAATCTGTACCTGTATCGGGAACTGATGACCAGAGGCATTCCTATCATTTTCTTTAACGCCTATCATCGGGACATTCCGCTCCCCTGCATGCGGATGGATGACTTTGATACCGCGCGGCGAGCTACCGAACTTCTAATTGAACGGGGCCACACCAATATTGCCGGTATTTTCCATCCGGAAGACGGACAGGGTCATTTGCGGTATGCGGGCTTCTTGAAAGCACTGTGGGATCACGACCTGCAGGCCTGCTCTCAAAATGTAGTCTGGCGGGCCAAAACCATTGACTTTGCCATGCTGAACAAAGGCGTTACCGGCGTAGTCTGCTACAATGACGAAGTGGCATACAAGTTAATTGTAGACGCGCAGAAACACGGCCTTACCATACCGGATGATCTTTCCGTTGTCGGAATTGATGATTCTGATATAGCCGGTCTTTGCTCGGTGCCAATAACGTCCTTTATCCATCCCAAGGAAGTCTTGGGCAGGGACGTGGCAAGGAATATGCTGACCCTGATTCAGGACCCGGACTTTGATGCAAATCGTATTTATTATGCAGAACTTGTAGAACGCTCCTCGGTAGCATTCCACAAGTAAAGGAAAGGCGCAGCCACTCCCGGCTGCGCCTTTTTATGTGCTAATAGCCCCGCTTTCCGCGGGGTTATTTTTCGTCAAAAAAGCGGATTCACCCTGCAAACTTTGTAAAATATTTTATATAAAACGGTTGACAATTTATATATACAAGACTACAATTTCATCAGACGTGAAGGAGGGGTCAAAAATGAAAAAGAGCGTTTACTCCGTGGTACTCGGAGATGATGTTATTGCCAAGGTAGACCGCCTGGCTTACCTGAACAACACCAATCGTTCCAATATGATCAACCAGATTCTGGCGGAATATGTGTCTCTGACCACACCGGAAAAACGGATCAGCAGCATTTTTGACGAACTGGCACGTCAGCTGTATGCCGGGGAAACGTTTACCGAGTGGGCACCACCCACGTCCTCGGTTATGTCGTTGCGGACGGCTTTAAGCTACAAGTACAATCCGACCGTAAAATACGCCATTGAATTGTTCCGGGATCCGGAGGCGGTAGAGCAGGGACAAATTAAAGTCTCCACTCGTACCACCAATCCGGCACTTCTGTCCAAGATGCTTTCCTTTTATAACTTCTGGGCAGAGTTGGAACGGAACTATGGCTTTGAAGGAACAGACAGCTTTGAAAACGGCGTTTTCAAACGGCCCATCATGCATCGCCAGAATGCAATGGCGGCCAGAAATGCCAAAAGCGGATTGTCTGCCGGAGAACTGATTGCCGACTACATTGTCCTGTTTGACGGGGCCATGAAGCTGTACTTCTCCGGGAATGCGGAAGCCATTCAGCCGAATTACGAAGACTACATTTACAGCAACACCGAAATTATTTAGGAGATGAGTTTATGAATGCAGATAAATTCACACAAAAAACCATGGAAGCTTTCCGGGACGCGCAGGCCATTGCCCAGGAAAACGGAAATAACAACGTGGGTGAAGAGCATCTGTTGGCGGCATTGCTCTCTCAAGCCGACGGCCTGACCGGAGAAATTATCACAAGCCTTGGTGCTTCCCCGGATCGTTTGCGTTCCAAAGTAGAAGAAGAAATTTCCCGTTTGCCGAAAATCAGTGGCAACGGGTATGATCCGAATAATATTTACGTATCGCCGGAGCTGAACAAAGCCCTGACGGCTGCCGAAAAGCAGGCGCAGAAAATGCAGGATGACTATGTTTCCGTAGAACACCTGCTGCTGGGCCTGTTAAAGTATCCGAACCAGACACTGAAGCGGATCTTTAATGAAGAGAACATTACCGAAGCACGGGTGCTGGATGCCCTGAAGAACATCCGTGGCAACCAGAAGGTAAAGACCGACAACCCGGAAGACACCTATGACGTGCTGAAAAAGTACGGTACTGACCTGGTACAGCGTGCGCGGGAGCACAAGCTGGATCCGGTTATTGGGCGGGATGAAGAAATTCGAAACGTTATCCGGATTTTGTCCCGAAAAACCAAGAACAATCCCTGCCTGATTGGTGAACCGGGCGTTGGTAAAACTGCCATTGCAGAGGGCCTTGCCCTGCGTATTGTCAGCGGAGACGTACCGGATAACCTGAAAGACCACACCATTTTCTCTTTGGACCTGGGCTCCCTGATTGCCGGCGCCAAGTTCCGTGGCGAATTTGAAGAGCGTCTGAAGGCCGTCCTGAACGAAGTAAAATCCTCTGACGGCAAAATTATCCTGTTTATTGATGAGCTGCACACCATTGTCGGTGCCGGTAAAACAGACGGTGCCCTGGACGCAGGCAACATCTTAAAACCGTTGCTTGCCCGTGGCGAGTTACACTGTATTGGTGCCACAACGCTAAACGAATACCGGCAGTATATTGAAAAAGACGCTGCCCTGGAACGCCGGTTCCAGCCGGTTATGGTAGAAGAACCCACGGTGGAAGATACCATTGCCATCCTGCGTGGTCTGAAGGAACGGTATGAGGTTTACCATGGCGTTAAAATCATGGATAAGGCCATCATTGCCGCAGCTACGCTTTCTAACCGTTACATTCAGGACCGGTTCCTGCCGGATAAGGCCATTGACCTGATTGACGAAGCCTGTGCCCTGATTAAGACGGAAATGTATTCCATGCCAACAGAGATGGATGAAATTTCCCACAAGATCATGCAGCTGGAAATTGAAGAAGAAGCGTTGTCCAAGGAAACAGATAAGCTGACCCTGGCCCACTTGGACGAAATTAAGACCGAGCTTTCCGAACTGCGGGAACAGTTCAAAGCCATGAAGGCCAAACTGGAAAACGAAAAGCACGGCATTGAAAAAGTCCAGAAAATCCGTTCTGAGATAGAAGATATCAACCACCAGATTGAAAAGGCCAAGGAAGAATACAATCTGACCAAGGCTGCCGAACTGCAATACGGTAAACTGCCGCAACTGCAGAAGGAACTGGAGGAAGAGGAAAAGCAGAGCGAAAAGAAGAACAATACGCTGCTGCGGGACCGTGTTACCGACGAAGAAATTGCCAAGATTGTTTCCCGCTGGACCGGCATTCCGGTTTCCAAGCTGGTAGAAAGCGAACGCAGCAAGCTCTTAAATATGGAGGACATTCTGCACCAGAGAGTCATTGGGCAGGAAGAAGCGGTTCATACGGTAAGCGATGCTATCTTGCGCTCCCGCGCAGGCATTAAGGATCCAAATCGCCCGGTAGGTTCTTTCCTGTTCTTAGGCCCGACCGGTGTCGGCAAGACGGAGCTGGCCAAGGCGCTGACAACCGCCCTGTTTGATGACGAAAAGAGCCTGATCCGGATTGACATGAGTGAATACATGGAGAAGTACTCCGTGTCTCGTCTGATTGGTGCGCCTCCGGGATATGTTGGCTATGACGAAGGCGGTCAGCTGACCGAAGCGGTACGCAGGAAGCCGTATTCCGTTGTCCTGTTTGATGAAATTGAAAAGGCCCATCCGGACTTCTTCAACATTCTGCTGCAGGTACTGGATGACGGCCGGATTACCGACAGCCACGGTAAGACCGTAGACTTCAAGAACACCATCATTATCCTGACGTCCAACCTGGGCTCTGATATCATCCTGGACGGCATTAATGAAAACGGTGAAATCAGCGAAGATGCCCGCGCCCAGGTACAGGAGCTGCTGAAGCGCAGCTTCCGTCCGGAGTTCCTGAACCGGCTGGATGAAATTATCTTCTACCGTCCGCTGACCAAGGAGAACATCCGCGGTATTGTAGACCTGAAGATGAAGGAAGTTGCAGATCGGCTGAAGGAGCAGCGCATTAACGTTACGGTAACGCCGGAAGCCAAGAATCAGATTATTGAACAGGCTTTTGATCCGGTTTACGGTGCCCGTCCTATCAAGCGGTTTATCCAGTCCCATATTGAGACACTGATTGCCCGGAATCTGGTACAGAATGACCTGGCACCGGACTCCACCATGAGCGTGGATTACAGGGACGGAGACTTCGTCATTGACGTCTCCGAACCGGCAGAATAAGGGCTATTGTTCGGACAAATCTCATGTGTGATTTTTGCCGTTTTTCCGGCGAGGTAGTCTTGTACTTTGCAGGGTAAAATGTTATCTTTGTTATAAAGTTAACAAACTTTATAACGGCTGAAAAATCCCTATTTACAGCCGTTTGTGAAAGCAAAGGAGAGACTATTATGGCAAACAGAATTGTACTTAACACCGTATCCTACCATGGCAAAGGCGCTATTGCGGAAATCCCCGGCATTGCGGAGCGGGAAGGATTCAAAAAAGTATTTGTATGCACAGACCCGGACCTTGTAAAATTCGGCGTGGCCGGAAAAGTAACAGCCCTTTTGGATCAGGCCGGCATTGCATATTCTCTGTATTCCGATATTAAACCCAACCCAACCATTGAAAATGTACAGAATGGCGTAAAGGCCTATCAGGATGCCGGCGCAGATTCTATTATTACCATTGGCGGCGGTTCCTCCATGGATACCGCAAAAGCCATCGGCATTATTATTACCAATCCGGAATTTGCGGATGTCCGTTCTTTGGAAGGGGTTGCCCCGACGAAGAACCATGCGGTAAAGACCATTGCTGTTCCAACCACCGCAGGAACCGCCGCAGAAGTTACTATCAACTACGTTATTACAGACGTAGAAAAGATGCGGAAGTTTGTTTGCGTAGATGAACATGATATTCCGGCCTACGCCGTAGTAGACCCGGAAATGATGTTCTCTATGCCAAAGGGCTTGACTGCGGCAACCGGCATGGACGCCTTAACCCACGCCATTGAAGGATATACCACTAAGGCCGCCTGGGAACTGACAGACATGTTCCACTATGAAGCCATTAAGCTGATTTCCGAAAACCTGCGTGCCGCAGTGGAAAATGATCCGGCTGGACGGGAAGGCATGGCCCTGGCACAGTATGTTGCCGGTATGGGCTTCTCCAATGTCGGCCTTGGCATTGACCACGCAATGGCACATACCCTGTCCGCTCACTATGACACACCACACGGTGTAGCCTGTGCCATGTTCCTGCCAATTTCTATGGAATTCAACCAGGAATATACCGGCGAACGGCTTCGGGAAGTGGCCAGAGCCATGGGTGTGAAAGGCGTAGATGCCATGACGCAGGATGAATACCGCAAGGCCGCCATTGACGCTGTAAAACAGCTTTCCAAGGATGTTGGTATTCCGGAAACCCTGGATAAGATTAAGGAAGAAGACCTGGATCAGCTGGCCACAGACGCATTAAATGACGCCTGTTATCCGGGCAACCCAAGAGAAGCCACCAAGGAACAGGTAATTGAAATGTTCCGTCAGCTGATGGTGAAATAATCCTTTTGGAAGAGTCTCTGAAAAAGAAAAAGGACCCCCGCATTGTATGCGGGGGTCCTTTAAGTTATGTAGTTGATCAGAATATCCGCTCGCTCCTATTTTTGCGCGGAGTGCTTCTTGTTAATGATTGCATGTGCAATAAGTCCGGCAATGCTTAAAATAGCAAGCGCCAGGAAGGAATACAATACGACAAGGCTAAAGGAAAAGTCAGATGTAAGTTGGTTGGTTCTTAGCACTGCAAAAATACAAAAAGTAATGATGAATGAGATTTGAATGTTCTGTGGCTTGTCTAAAGCCTTAAGTGGAAGGAACGCTTCAATGAGCATAACAATGCTGAAAACAAGACAAACAAATGCAATATCGTGGATGTTATTAACAGGCATCCTATATTTCCAAATGGCGGAAATAAGAAGAATAAGCAAAAAGGAAACTGCTGCGATGGGCCATACCTTTTTTGGATTAAAGGTATGAACTGATCCTGCAGATAGTTCGCTTATGCGCTCTTGGGCAATGTCACAAGGTCTACCTTGCTTGGCAACAGCTTCTTCTTCGCTTAGGCCGGATTCAATCATATCATCAATGAGCTCTGAATAGTCATCGATGCAAGACTTGATATCGCTGGGTGAAGCACCTTTAAGTTCATTTTTTAATTCACTCAAAAACAGATCTTTAGTCATTTTGTTCACTCCTATTTATTTTAATTTCATTTACAAGGTTATCAATTACATTCCATTCAATGAGAAAGCTGTCTATATGTGCTTCTCCTGATGGCGTTATGCAATAATATTTTCTTAATCTGCCGTTATGCTCTTCAGAACGTGTTGTAATATATCCGTTATCTGACAAACGCTTTAAAACAGAATAAATGGTGGAGTTTGTTATTGACTCGACTCTTGAGACGTTAGAAATCAATTCATAGCCATAAGATTCGTGCTGCAGCAGTAGAGACAATACATATATTTCTAATATACCTTTTTTTAACTGCGTGTCCATACGTTACCTCCTATATTGTTCTTTCATGTATATTCTATAATTCGTATTATCGATTGTCAACAAAAATATGATTTTATCTTTTTTTTTTTTAGCCAACTTATAGAAATGTGCTAGAAAACATGATAAATTGTGTTCGAATCAAATATGTATGGAGAAATAGCATGAAGTGGAAAAAAATATTAGTTGTACTACTGACAATTACAATACTGACGGGCTGTGTTTTGGCATGGTTACTCTATAGAAAGGAGAACAGCATTACAATTCAACATAGATTGGAATGGTGGTTGGAAGATATTAACTGGGATAAAGGCCGGAGCAAGTGGACCGGTGATGGCGTTACCGTTGCTATTATAGATTCTGGAGTAGACGCTTCGCATCCGGATTTAGAAAATACAAGCATCCAAGAATATAGAGTTAGTAGTCTTGAAAATTCGGAAGAGGGACCATTATCACATGGTACAGAAGTGGCAGGTGTTATTGCAGCATATCCAAAAACAGATGAAGGGGTATTGGGCGTTGCACCGGGGGTAAGTATTTTGTCGGTGGACGTTACAGATTCAGAAATCATAGGCGATGAAGAACTAATCGAGGGGATAGAGTACGCTACGGAACAAGATGTAGATGTTATCAATATAAGTATCGGTACTCCGACGGACTCTGAAGAACTTCATAATGCCGTGAAGAAAGCGTACCAAGCGGGCATTGTTATAGTTGCAGCTGCTGGGAATTATATGAGAGATGATGTCCTATATCCAGCAAAATATGATGAGGTAATTGCAGTCGGCTCTAGAGGAAAGAAAGGTGAAATAATTTCACCATCTTCTGTCAAAAATAAAAATGTTTGCTACCTTCCGGGGGAAAATATTGTAACCACATACTCAGGAGACAAAGACAGAATGTATGCCGGAGGGGAAGGGACTTCCTTTTCGACGCCTATATTGTCCGGTATTATTTGCCTTTATTTACAGAAGCATCCAGAGGCAGATGTCAGGGAAATTTATGATTTATTTTCTGAAATGTCTACTGGAAAGATAGATGTAAAAGCAATATTAAAATCTTAGGAGGAAAACAAAAATGATGAAAAGAAAAGTAATCTCAACCATTATGGCGTTTAACATGATAATTGCGCCTACGGCAATTCTTTCATATGCGGCTGATGCATCAACTGATGAACCAGTAGTATATGAAGCAAGTACGTCTCTTAATTCAGTATCCAATAATAAGATTTCCAAGTCCGATGTAATTGCAATTGAAGATGATGACCTTGATAAAAGTAGAATGTCTAAGATTGAGCAGGCGCTGGATAATGGGACAGACTTAATTGTTGATGGCACAGATAGTTCCAAATTAGAAAAATTAGAAGATATATCAAACGAAGATTTAGATAATCCTTCTGAAAATGTGGTAGGTTATTATGTCTCTAGTAATGGTGATGAGTACGACATTACACCAATTGTGTATGTTGCATTGGAAGACGACGGGGATGAACTTATAGAGAGCACAGACTCATCTGTCATTAATGATTTAACGTCGTCTGAAGATATGGACTATCAACAGGTTGCTGCTGATGCACAAACCGTTGAAGAAGGAAAATTGGATGCCTTAGTAGAAGCGAATGATACTTATACACTTCAGGAAAAATGTAAAAATGGAAAATCTTATGGAGATTCAAGCAGATTTGTTTACTTCTATAAGAAGGGAGTGCTTGGCGGCGTAGGGACAACTTATACATATGCTAAAGGCTCAAAAGACGGATGGAGCAAAGAAGGTTCTGTAACCTTAAATCTTTATGCAGTGTCTGTTAAAACAAACGGAAAACAAACAAGAGATAAATTCTTTGCTCAAAATTACTTTGGTGGCATGAACAACAGATGGCTTACAGAGGCTAGAGTATCGATGAGTGTTACCGATAGCAGTAATAATTTCATTAAGGCATATGCTCAACCTAAAAACGATTTGAAATCAACGTATACTTTATCTACATCTGCAAAATGTTCAGAGTCCGATGGTCTGTCCCTTGGTTCCACTAGTCAGTCTGCAATTGAATATAACCCATGTGAGATGACCGTGGTACCGACAAAAGAACAATATATTGTACGTTGGACATGTACTCCAAATGCAAATATTAAGAATTACACTTATGAATTGGATCCATACATTATTGTGGACAGCAAATATGGTACTACTGCTTCTTATAATGTATACACATATCTGAATCATATGTATCTTAGAGGTGGCGGAAGAACATATAAGATGACAACGATTGGCAATGCAAAAGTTGGATTGACAATCAAGAATCATAAAGTAACTGCAAAATTGTGCTCCGACACATAACGTATTGTGTAGGAAGTAGATTATAATCTCTTGATAAAGAAAGGACCACCGTAGTTTAATTACGGTGGCCCTTTTTCTTTATTTCGTTGCAACATGTATTTTTTTATTTAAGCGTCGGCGGCCTGCTGGTCAAAGGCGGTGTAGACGGCTTCGCAGCTGCGCATGGCAAGGATGGTGCGTTCAATTAGTTCGTCCAGCGTCCAGCCAAGCATTTCGGCACCGCGTTCAATCACTTCCCTGGAGCAACCGGCGGCAAACTTGGCGTTTTTGTATTTCTTCTTGACGGACTTTAACTCCAGGTCCGAAACGCTCTTGGAGGGACGCATGAGGGCAACGGCCCCAATCAGCCCTGACAGTTCGTCGGTGGCATATAATACCTTTTCCATTTCATGTTCCGGTTGAATGTCTACGGTCAGGGCATAGCCGTGGCTGGCCGTTGCATGGATGATGCGCTCGTCTATGCCGCGTTCCCGCATAATTTCCTGCTCCTTAATGCAATGCTGCTCCGGATACTGTTCAAAATCCAGGTCATGCAGCATGCCGACAATGCCCCAGAAGTCTGCTTCGTCGGCATAGCCGAGCTCTTCGGCAAAGTAACGCATAATGCCTTCTACCGTTAATGCGTGCTTAAGATGAAAATGATCTTTATTGTATTCGTTCAGCAGCTCCCAGGCTGCTTCTCTGGTCAGTACTTCTGCCACAGGTCAGGCCTTCTTTCTGGAATTGATACCAACTATCATAGCACTGGGAATTTTTCGTGCAAGGTGTTTTCCGGTAGTTCGGCAGAGAAAATAGAGTGGTATTTCGATATCTGTTGTGGCAAGATGGTAACAGTAAAATGCAAAGGAGACAGATAAAATGGCAAACTGGAATCCGGATCAGTACTTGAAATTTTCCGGGGAGCGGGCGCAACCGGCAGAGGATTTGCTCTGCCGCCTGGATGCGCTGCAGCCGGGCCGGGTCTTGGACCTGGGCTGCGGCCCGGGGAATAGCACTTCAGCATTGGCAAGACACTTCCCGGATGCGGATATTTCAGGCGTGGACGCTTCCGAAGAGATGCTGCAGAAAGCAAAAAAAGACCATCCGGAGCTCCGCTTTCAGGAATGCTTCCTGCCGCAGGGCCTGGATGACCTTTCCGGTTCTTATGATTTAATTTTTTCCAACGCCTGTATCCACTGGATTCCGGAACAGGAAGTACTGTTGAAAGCCGTTTTTGAAACGCTTTCTGCCGGCGGCACTTTGGCAGTGCAGATTCCGTATATTCAGGCAGCACCGTTTTATAAATTGCTGTATGCTTTGGTGGACGAATCCTGGCCGAAACTGCAGTCCGTTCATAACTTTTATAACCTGCAGCCGGAAGACTACTATGACGTGCTTTCGTCTTTAACCAATTCTTTTGCTATTTGGCAAACCACCTATTTCCATGTGGTCTCTTCTCCGGAAGGGGTAATTGACTGGTATAAGGGCAGCGGCCTGCGGCCTTATCTGGAAAAACTGTCTGCAGAAGAACAGGAACGCTTCCTTGCCCAACTGCTTTCCTTAATCAAGAAAAATTATCCGGTACAAAAGAACGGCACTGTAATTCTAAAAATGCCACGGGTCTTCTTTACTGCCACAAAGGCGTAACCGGGTTTAACGGCCACCGTGCTTCTGGCGGTACTCCCGCGGAAGCATATGATAGTATTCTTTAAATGCGGCACCGAAGCGGCTCTGGCTGTCATAACCAACGGCCTGGGCAATTTCCGCAATGCTCATGTCCGTGTTCTGTAAGTATTCGGCGGCCTGCTCCATCCGGTGCTTCTTCATATGCGCCGCAATGGAGGTCCCATAAACAGATTTAAAGACGGCCTTTAATGTGGTGGGGTTCATCAAATGCTGATGGGACAGCTCTTCAATGGTAACGCGCTGGTCCAGATGCTGGGTCAGCTGGTCATGAATTTTGCGAATGGTTTCTTCCTGGTCTGTTAAGTGTGCTCCGTCTGTCCAAAGGGCTTCTTCTGACAGGTGAGTCAGTAACTCGACAAAGGCAGAAGGGGTAAGGAAAAGGGCAAAGCCTTCGCAATCCGTTGTGTCAGAAAGGAGTTTGCCGGGAAAACATGCTTCTGCCGGAAGCAGAATAGAATCTCCGGCCAATAAGCAATGCACGGTTCCCGTTGCGTCTGCCCAGGAAAGGGCGTCCTTTTGGCAATAATACAGCACCAGGCTACCCACCGGAAGCAGGAGCTGTTCCGGTGTGGCAGTAATGCCGGGCAGAATGGGCGCAATGGAAAGACCTTCCATTAACGGAAGCGCTAATGGCATGGGTTCCTCTTTGTTTGGCTTGCACGCGCAGTCCATGGAAATGCTCCTTTCCCTTTAGTTTGGACAGGCAATTTCCATTACCTGTTCAATCATGGTATGCAGCAGACGGGCCTGCTTTGTGTCTGCCGCACGATAATAGACTTCCTTGCCATCCCGGCGGCTGACAATTAAGCCATTGTTGCGCAGGGGACGCAGATGGTGGGACACGGCCGGACTGGACATGGCAAGCATGTCTGCAATGTCGGCCACGCACTCTTCCTGATGGCAAAGAATCCAGAAGATGCGGACCCGGGTGGGGTCACCCAGTTGTTTAAAGACTTCGGCAATGGCCTGAAAATCTTCGGTTTTGGATACTTGTTTTTGAATGGCGGCACGCTCTGCGTGGCCGTCATTTTCATGCGGCAGATTATGAATTGCCATGATCAGATTCCTCCGTTTTCGCCAGATTGGAAATCCTTTTCGCCAAAAAAGACAGGAGTTTCCAAAGGCTATTGACGCTTTTTGTTGTTGGAATTATACTGCAGTCAGAACGATTAAACAAGTGCTTAATTGTGAAATTGAACGGATTCCGTTTCGGAGGAAAGGACAATTCTTATGAAAAAGACTTACAATATTGAAGTGGATTGTGCCAACTGTGCCAACCTGATGGAAGAAGCCACCAATAAGATTGACGGCGTTGCTTCCGCTACGGTAAATTTCATGACCCAGAAAATGATTGTTGACTTTGCAGAGGGTCAGGATCCCAAGAAGGTAATGAAGGCCGTGCTGAAGGCCTGCAAAAAGGTAGAGCCGGATTGTGAGATTGAATTATAAGCAGTAACGAAGAGCTTTTTGATCTGCACCCCGGATGCCACGGGCGAAGGGGTGCAAACTTAAAAGTAACAATTAAGCAAATGCTTAATTGTTACAATGAACGTGTAAGACTGCATCGCAGAAAAAAGAAGGAAAGAGGAACGCAGACATGACAAAGAAGCAGAAAAAGATGTTAATCCGCATTCTGGTTGCCACGGCTCTGATGATTGCCCTGCATTTTATCCCGGCTACGGGGGTGCTGCAATTGTGCCTTTATCTGGTGCCGTATCTGGTGGTCGGGTATGATATTTTACGCAAGGCCGGAAGAGGCATTCTGAACGGCCGCGTGTTTGACGAAAACTTCCTGATGGCAGTTGCCACCCTAGGTGCGTTTGGCCTGGCCATTTATGAAAAGAGCGGAGACTACACCGAAGCCATTGCCGTTATGCTGTTTTATCAGGTGGGCGAGCTGTTCCAGAGCTATGCTGTGGGAAAAAGCCGCCGGAATATCAGTGCTTTAATGGATATTCGCCCGGACTATGCCAACATAGAGCAGGACGGGGAGCTGGTGCAGGTGGACCCGGAAGAGGTTGCCGTTGGCTCCGTTATTGTTATCCAGCCCGGAGAAAAAGTGCCGCTGGACGGCGTTATTTTAGAGGGAACGTCCAGCCTGAACACCAGTGCGCTGACCGGGGAAAGTGTACCGCGTGACGCCTCTGCGGGCGATGAAATTATCAGCGGTTGCATTAATATGACCGGTGTTTTGAAGGTGCAGACCACCAAAGAGTTTGGAGAATCCACGGTTTCCAAGATTCTGGAACTGGTGGAAAACTCCAGCTCCAGAAAGTCCAAATCAGAGAACTTTATTTCTAAATTTGCCCGGGTATATACGCCGGCCGTTTGTTATAGTGCCTTGGCGTTGGCCATTCTGCCGCCGCTGATCCGGCTGCTGTTTATGGATGTCAGTCCGGATTGGGGCACCTGGATTTACAGAGCGCTGACCTTCTTGGTTATCAGTTGCCCGTGCGCACTGGTTATCAGTATTCCGCTTAGCTTCTTTGCCGGAATCGGCGGCGCCAGTAAGGAAGGCATCCTGGTAAAAGGCTCCAACTATCTGGAAGCACTGTCCCAGGCAAAGTATGTTGTGTTTGATAAGACCGGTACGCTGACGAAAGGCGTATTTGAAGTCAGCGCTATTCACCATAGCGTTATGGAAGAACAAAAGCTGTTGGAATATGCCGCTCTGGCTGAGTGTGCGTCCTCCCATCCTATTAGTAAGAGTTTGCAGGCGGCTTACGGAAAAGAAATTGACCGTGACCGCGTTACTGAAATTCAGGAAATCAGCGGACACGGTATCACGGCCAAAGTAGACGGGGTTTCGGTAGCGGTCGGCAACGGCAAGCTGATGAGACAACTGGGGCTGGAATATCCGGAATGCCACAGCGTCGGAACCATTATCCATGTTGCCGTAGACGGCGCGTATGCAGGCCACATTGTTATTTCGGATGTGGTAAAACCACATTCGAAGGAAGCCATTGTGGCTCTGCGGAAAGCGGGCGTAAAGAAAACCGTTATGCTGACCGGAGATGCCTCCAAGGTGGCTGACAAGGTTGCGACGGAATTGGAATTGGACGAAGTTTACAGCGAACTGCTTCCGGCAGATAAGGTTGCCAAAGTAGAAGAGCTGCTTTCTAAGAAAGAGAAAAACGAAAAGCTGGCCTTTGTAGGAGACGGCATTAATGATGCACCGGTACTGACCCGCGCCGACATCGGCATTGCCATGGGCGCCCTGGGTTCCGACGCGGCAATTGAAGCGGCGGACGTTGTCCTGATGGACGACGACCCGAAGCAAATTGCCAAAGCCATCAAGATTTCCCGCAAGTGCCTTGGCATTGTGTATCAGAACATTACCTTTGCCCTGGTTGTCAAGGCAGCTTGCCTGATCCTTGGCGCTCTTGGCGTGGCCAACATGTGGGCCGCCATCTTTGCCGATGTCGGCGTCATGATTCTGGCTGTCTTAAACGCCATTCGCGCCCTCCGCGTCCACAATCTGTAAGGATTGGGACGCTGGGGCACTGCTTCAGCCAAGAGGTAGTTATTCGGCTTTGGTCAGGTCTGCAAAGTTCAACCGCAGGATTTTCGGCAGATCTGCAACAGGCACTTTGACCTGATGCCCGACCTTGCCGGCACTAAAGTAAATTTCAGAAAAGCCTTTTGCACTTTCGTCAAAAAAAGTGGGAAAGGCTTTTTTCATGCCAATGGGAGAACAACCGCCATGCACATAACCGGTCAGCGGGAGCAGGTCTTTCTGCTTTAGCATTTCAATGGATTTTTCCCCGGCTGCTTTGGCGGCCTTTTTTAAATCCAGTTCGGCGTTGACCGGAACTACAAAGACATAGTGGTCTCCTTTTTTTCCTGTGGTAACCAGTGTCTTGAAGGCCTGCGCAGGGTCTTCCCCGGTGATAGCGGCAATTTCGGTTCCGCTTAATCCTTCCGCACTGTCCAGCGTTACCATTTCATAAGGAATTTTTTTCTGCTCCAGCAGCCGGACTACGTTGGTCTTTTCGTCCTTCTTTCCCATAAAGAACCCTCCTAAACGCGAATGCTTACAAAAGCGTATAACGGAAGTTATTATAGCCATTTCCGGCCTTAATTGGAATGTTTTATTGCTTTGTCAATGTCCCTTTTCACAGGCGATTTAGCACCTTTCTTCTACAAATTTTGCAAAATGCCCAAAAGTGGTTTTTTCCGTTGACAGGACAGGAGGGGAGTGCTTAAATGAGGGTTACCAAAACTGTATTTTTGAAGGAGACATTTCCAATGGAACGTTTAAAAAAGAGTTTTAAGTACGCATTTAGGGGAATCTTTCACACGGTAAAAATGGAACGGAACATCAAAATTGAGCTTTGGGCTATCTTTTTTGTTGTTATGTCCGGTTGTATTTTAGGCGGTAAAGCCTGGCAGTGGGCCATCCTGGTTAACTGCTTTGGCGTAGTTATTCCGCTGGAATTAATGAACTCGGCTATTGAAAAGCTGGCAGACGGTGTTACCAAGGAATACAATGAAGCCATTGGATATGCCAAGGATGCAGCTGCCGGAGCCGTTTTATTTGCGTCTATTATTTCGCTGGTTCTGCTGGCCATTGTTTTATCTTCTGACGGAATGTATATCCGCCTTGGATGGTCCCTGGTTCATGAATGGTACCTGTGGGTAATCAACTTTGGCGTCAGCCTGACCGGTATGGGCATTGCCACCATTAAGCATGCCAAGGCTCCAAGTCCAAACGAAGAAACCGCAGCGTTGGAAAAGAAGAAAGAGGAAGAAGACGACGTCATCTAATGACGGAGTGGCTTTCCTGTGTTACGTTTCCTTTCCGGTGGGCACTGTGGTATAATGACCGGTAGGGAGGGTAGACTCATGAAAAAAATCCTGATTAGTATTGCATTGCTTTTGGTTATGCTTTTGGCATTCAGCAGTTGTGCCTGCAGTAGCGCAACAGAAGATGAGTATGGTGCAGAAGAAGACAGTACCGATGCTGCCGCAGTTACCACCCTGGTTGGTGGCTGGAGCAACAATACGTCTTCCAATGCCGCTCTGTTTGAAAAAGCACAAAAAGCATTAAATAAAGCACAGCAGGATGCCAACGGCATCACCTTTACGGCAAAAGAACTGATTGCCACACAGGTGGTATCCGGCACCAATTACAAACTCCTTTGTGACGGTGAAACCGCCGACGCACAAGGTAACACCAAAGAGTACTACGTCATTGTCTACGAAGACTTGGACGGTAACTGTGAAATTACAGACATCATTGATGCCGAATAATTGGTTGACAGCAAAAAGGTCATTGCAAGTAACCTTGCAATGACCTTTTCTTTTTGTTATTGGATTTTATGCGGCAGCTTTGGTGGTGCTTTCTGCAGTAGAGCTGTCCTTAGAGCTGGCCGTGGAGCTGTCTGAGCCGTCCACCTTTTTGGGCTTGGCCTTGGCGGTCTTTTCGTCAAAGGCTTTGGCGGCGGTATTCCAGCTTTCATAATTGCTGTCTTTCCGCTTGTCCGTAAACAGCTTGGTGTCCTTCAGATAGGAGCTGATGTAGTCCGTTACCTTAGAGGCACCAAAGTAGTTTAAGTGGTCACCCTTGTCTCTGGTGTCCGTGGACCAGTCAATGTTGATGTCATCCTGTGTGTTTAAATCAAGGTAAGTAATGCCAAGTTTTTCGGCACTGGCAGCAACCGCATTGTGGCGCTTGGAGTTCCAGTTCTTAGTACTTGGAGTGCTGACCAGAACCAGTTCGGCACCGTTTTCCTTGCAAAGCTTGGCAATCCGCTTTAAATAGGTTTTGCATCTTGGCGGAATGGTTTGCTTTTCAGTGGATGCCTTCATGTATTGAGAGGTGTCTGCAGAGCCTCTGTTTTTGGTGTTGTACTTATATCCTTTGGTTTCGCTGAAATAGGTATAAGTGGGTTCCGTATCAAAGTCGTTTTTGTTTAAGCTTTTCCAACGGTTGTGGTAACGGAATACCGGGAACAGTTCTTCGGCAGTAATGTCTACTACATCCGTAAACGAAATGTTCCGGAAAATAGCGTTGGTTTCCAAAACCACAACTTTGGGGGACTGGTTCTTAAATGCCGTTTTCAAAAACTCATAGGAATAGGTAAGACGCTGTGCAGAGGTGGCACAGACATAGGAGCTGATGCCGGTATCTTCCCAAATGTGAAGCGGAATAAAGGCGGAGTAGCATTCACTGTCACCGACAAAGAGCACGTCAATGGTGTTCTTCGGCTCCGCAAGGAAGCCGTTGGCACGGGCATCTACCATGCCGCTGTCTTCCGTGTTGTCTTTCGGAAGCAGGATATTGGAAGCCAGAAGCAGCAGGCAACAGAGGAGGCAGAAAAAGCCAATCAGCTTTCCGCCGTTTTTTAATTTGCTTACCATTCTTTCTCTCCTTAAAAGTTAGCATACATTGGATCTACCGGTACGTAACCGACACCGTAAGCTCCAAAGATGACAATGTACATAATCAGGGCCAGCATAACCACCCAACGGATGGCAATGTTATGGGTCCAGAGCCATTCCCGCACGGAGTGGCCTTTTTCATTCAGAATACTGATGACAAAGACAATAACAACCGTAACCAGAACAATGGCAATGTCCTTGGTGTCTATGGACAGGGTCTGCAGGGTATCCGCATTCAAAGTGGTGAAGTGGAAATCCGTTACCATTTTCTTGAACATGGCAAGACCGGCACGGAGTCCCGGAGCGCGGAAGAATAACTCGCCAATGACAACCAGGATACTGGTCCGGATTATCTGGAAGCAGCGATAGGGGAACCAGTTCGGGTTAATATGCAATTTGGAATTGGTCCATCTTACAGCCGGTTCTATGATGTTGCCACAAAGAATTAAAACAAAGTGGTACATACCAAAGAAGATGTAGCTCCAGGCGGATCCATGCCACAGGCCGTTTGCCAGCCAGACACAGAACAGGGCAATGCTGCCGGCAATCAGCGGGCCAAAGTGGTTCCCGAGCTTCTTGCGGGCTTTCATAGTCAGCTTCTTCATGGGGCCGGACATGGAAACCGGGTAAAAGATGTAGTCCCGGAACCAGGCGCCAAGGGTAACGTGCCAGCGCTTCCAGAATTCGGAAATGGTCTTGGAGAAGAACGGGCGCTGGAAGTTTTCCGGCATGGTAACTCCGAAGATCTGACCAATACCGCAAACGGCATCCATGGATCCGGAGAAGTCCATGTACAGCTGCAGGGTGTAGCAAACTGCGCCGATGGCAATAATGCCGCCTTCGTGCGTTGCTCCATCCGTGAAGATGTTGGCAACCATGGTGTTCAACCGGTCTGCAATAACAACCTTCTTTAACAGGCCGTACAGAATCCGCTGCCCGCCAAGAACCAGGTCTTCATATTTGACCTGCTTGACGTTCCACAGCTGTTCTGCGGTCTGCCCGTAACGGCAGAACGGACCTTCTACAATTTGTGGGAAGAAGGTTAACCAAAGTGCCAGGCGAGTCAGATTGTCGTCTGCTTTGGTAGCGCCCCGGTATACATCAAAGATATAGGACAGGGCCTGCAAAGAGAAGAACGAAATGCCGATGGGCATAATAAACTTCGGTATGGCAATGGCAGTGCTGATTCCTATGCGAGCCAGCACTAAGTTGATGTTGTCTAAGAAAAAGCCGGAGTACTTGACCACCAGCAATGCTCCAATGTGAACAAAAACGGCCAGAGTCATAACGCCCTGCATCCGATGCTGGTATTGCTTTTTTACGGCTTTTTTCTGTTCTTTTTCAGTTGCCTTCAGCGCGGCTTTTTTCTGCGTCTGGATCCGGTCCAGCCACAGTCCGAAATAATGAATGGACAGGGTGGCCAGAAGGATGAAGTAGATCAGCTCGCCGCTAATGAACCAAAAGAACAGGTAACTGGCAATTAAGAGCCAGTACCGCTTGGCCTTCTGCGGAAGCAGAACATAAACCAGAAGCGTAACGGGTAAAAAGCCTGCCAGAAATACTACGGAAAAGCTGGAAGTAAGATTAGGATACTTGCCGGCTTTTAGCAGGTCGAATAACTCCATTTAATTTAGCCTTCCTCTTGTAAGCGTTGAATCATTTCCCACATGGCAGCGGCAGAGTTGAAGTTCTTCGGTACAATTTCAACAGCCGGGATGGTAATGTCAAAGGCGTCTTCCAGCTCGCCAATCAGGGAAATAATGGACAGGGAGTCTAAGTGGTGACCGTCAATCAGGTCGGTGCAGGTGCTGTAGTCTACGTCGGGTTGGATTTCTTCCAAGATTTCAATTAATTCATCCATGTTAAATACTTCCTTTTCTTAAGCTTGATCTTTATGAGTTCAACAAATGGGTGGACGTGGATGGCCGCACACATTTGAAGTTGCCGTTTTCTTCCTTCAGATAAATGGTGGGAAGATCCCGGGACAGGAAGAGCGCAATGCCTTCCGTCATACAATAAGCCCCGGTGTTTTCAAAGCAGATGGTGTCTCCGATTTCCATGGTGGGAAGGGAAACCTGCTTAACTAAAATGTCATTCATGGAGCAGAGGGCCCCGCAAATGTTGTAGGTGTCTGCCGGCTCCTGCGTTTCCTTTCCGCAAACGGAAAGGAACGGCTGGCGCATGGCCATGTGCTGGCCAAAGTAAACCAGGTGGTGCATGCCGCCGTCGGTAACCAGGTAATTCTGACCGCCGTTTTGTTTCTTGTCCACTACGTGGGTGTAATAGGTTCCGCAGCAGGCGGCAATGCTGCGCCCCAGTTCAATGTACATGGCCGGCTTGTTGACCATGCGCCCAACGCTGGCGGAGAATTCGCGGAGAAGCTCCTCTTCGTCAAAGTGCTCATCCCGGAAGTAGACGACCGGGAATCCGGTGCCGTATTCCAGCTCTTCGGCAACGTAGTTGTATTTTTCTTTTAAGTCAGTCAGCAGTTGATCCAGCTTCCGGAGTTCCCGGTCCAGCTTCTTATAAGAGGTTTTCTGCGTGCCGGAGAAAAATTGAATGCCCTGCATGTACAAATAAGGATACTGATCCCGGTTTGCAATGATGCTTTCAATTTCGTCGGCACGGATGCCGAACTGGCTGTCATTGGTCAGACGAAGCAGCAGCGGGAGCTTTCGCTGATATTTCTCCGCCAGCCCGGACAACAGCTGGAACTGGGTCATGGATTCAATGGTGTAAATCCGTCCGTCAAAGTTCTTAACCATGTCATCCATAACATGGGGATCTTTGTAGACGCCGGAGATAACCATGTGGTCTTCCGGCACACCGGCTTTTTCGCAAATAAGTGCTTCGCCGGGGGAACAGATTTCCATGCGGCCGACCATGTTCTGGATGTCAGGAACAATAAAGGTGTTGGCTTTGACTGCATAACAAAGCTGTAAGTTTTCCGGAAGATGTGCTTTTAGGTAAGCAATCCGGTCCCGCAGTTTTGCAATATCAAAAACATAAAATGCGGTGGAAGGCTGTTCTTGTAAATTCATCATGCTTTTTTCCCACCTGTCAGTTCTTTTAATTTAGCTCTGTCGGTTTTGCCGTTTTTGTTCAGTGGCATCTGGTCTAACTGACGAAGGATGCCCGGAACCATGTAACCCGGCAGGTCCTGTTTCATTTTGGCGTGCAGGTCTTCTTTGGCAATGGTGCCAACGTAGAAGCCCTTCAGACGGGAACGCTTTTCATCAAACAGGCAGCAGCACTGGCTGACGCCGTCAATCTTCAGCATTTCCCGTTCAATTTCTTCCAGTTCAATGCGGTGGCCCATGTACTTAATCTGGAAGTCCTTCCGACCGGAGAACATGAGGTTGCCGTCGGGAAGGTAACGGGCTAAATCGCCGGTGCGATAAATGGTTTCCGGATATTCCGGACGGAGCGGGTTCTGTACAAAGCTCTTGGCGTTGTGTTCTTCCGAGCAATAGTAGCCAAGGGCAAGTGCGGTGCCTCTGACACAAACTTCGCCGGGAACGTCCGGTTCGGTAATTAGCTGGTTGGCTTCATTCAGCAGGAACACGTCTTCGTTCGGGAAGGCGTGGCCCATGGGAATGCCGTCTTCATAAGTCTGCTCCGGCTGCAGAATGTAGTAGGTACAGTTGCAGGTAATTTCCGTGGGCCCGTACAGGTTGACATACATGGCATCCGGCAGGTGCTGGCGGAAATTGCGGAGGGTTTTGAACGGCATGACTTCGCCGCTGAAGAGAATCTTGTTTACCGTGGTTGGTGTTTTGTACTCCAACGCATGGAAGGTGCTGATAAGACTGAGTGCGGAAACCGCCCAGATCATGGTGGTGGCACGGTGCGTGCAAAGGAAGTCAATCAGCTGCATGGGCTGGGAGAACAGGTGCCGCGGCACAATCAGCAGGGTGGCACCCACTTTCAGTGCGGAGTAAATGTCTTTGACCGAAACGTCAAAGTCAAAAGGCGCCTGGTTGGCAACCACGTCTTCTTCCGTAATGTGGAAGAGGTCTGTAAAGCAGTCTATGAAATCAAATACACTGCGGTGGCAAACCACAATGCCCTTCGGGGTTCCGGTGGAGCCGGAGGTGAAATTGATATACATAGGGTCGGTGTCTATGCTGTGGTGCCGGATCAGATCCAGGACGGCACGGTTAATGTCATGCTGCAGCAGGTCTTCTACCAAAACCACGTTGCTGCCGGCAAAGATGTCATCCGCCTGTTCTTTCAGGTCCTTGCAGGTGACAATAACAGACGGCTTTAAAACTTCTACAATCTGCCGCAGGCGTGGAGCGGGCAGTTCGGTGTTTAATGTGGTGTAGTAACACCCTGCGTATAAGGCCCCAAGCATGGAACAAAGGGCGTCAATGCTTTTGGTCAGATAAACCCCAACGCCGTTTCCGGGATTGGTAACCTCTGCCAGAGCGGAGCCGGTTGCCTGACAGGAGTCCAACAGGCCGGTGTAACTAAGCCGCTTGGCTTCGTCAATGACAGCCACCTTGTGCGGGTAAGTCTTGGTACTGGCTTCCAGATACTGTAATACACTTTGACGCATGGTTCTTACTTCCTCTGTTCTTTCTGTTTTTTCTGCATTCCCTTATGATGCGCCTTTTGATGGCAGGGAAGCGTAATTTCAAAGACAGCGCCTACATCGTTAAAGGCGGTAATCTTTCCTTTGTGCAGCTGGACAAATTCTTTGGCCAGTGCCAGACCGATGCCGGTGTTTCCGTTTTTGCCGGTAAAGAACCGGTCAAAAACATGGGGAAGATCTTCCGGATCCAGGCCCGGCCCGTCATCTTTAATCTGAACAATGGCATTGTTGCCTTCCTGTTTGCAGGTAATGACAACAGTCTGTTTGCCGTGCATAATGCCGTTTAACAAAACGTTTTTAAATACGCGAGTCAGCTTTTCTTCGTCCCCGTAGATTAACACCGGTGTATCAGGGAACAAATGGGTAATTTGAATGTTCTTTTCTTTTTGAATTGGCTCCAGGGCTAACATGCAGTCATACAGGAGCTCGCGGATGTCACAGTTGTTGCAGTTTAACTGATAGGCGTGGGCATCTAGCTTGGAGATGGTCAGCAGCTCTTCTACCAAAAGGGACATTTTGTCACTTTCCTGGAGAATAACATCTGCGCCGTTAGAGGCATCTGTGATGCCGGTGGAAATGCCTTCGGCATATCCCTGAATGGCCATCAGCGGAGTTTTCAGTTCGTGGGAGGAGTTCTGGAAGAAGTGCTGTTTTTCTTCCTGCTCCTTTTCTACTTTTCTGCCCAGAATCCAGCCAAGCACGGACATACCAATGGCAACCACAAGGAAAACAATGCTGACAATAACAATCAGAAAGTTCAGGTATTGCAGTAAAGGCTCAATGTTAACGTACATTAATGTACCGATGTAATCCGCAGAAGAAAACAGGGATTCACGGTAATACGTTACGGCATAATAACCGGACTTGGTGCGGAAGGAGCAGAACTGCCCGGATGGGATTGGATTTTCTTCATGGTACTGACGGACTTCTTTGTCAGAGACATCTTTGGAAACGCGGTAGCTTCCAAGGTCGGAAACGCCGCCGTAAGTGTAAACTTCTGTGTCAGAAGCGGAGTCTGATTCTGCAGTTGCAGAGAGGATTCCATCCGTTTCTGCAGAGTCTGCATAAGGAATATCTTCGTCTGCGGTGGACCCGTCAGCAAACAGGTCTATGTAGTTGATGTTGCCGCTGAAGTAGGAGCCTTCATATTCCGGATAGTTGTCATAATTTCCTTCGCTGGCAGCTTTGGCACAGGCATCCATGTAATCAATTTCATAGGACAACGCTTTTTCCGCTTCTGTTATGAAATGCCGTGGCATGACAAACAGCATGGATGCCAAAAATGCACCATACACCAAAAGAAGAGAGAGGAGGATAACCCCTACTACTCTGCTATGAAGCGTTTTCATGTGGTGGCTCCCTCCGTTTTCAGACAGTACCCAAAGCCCCATAAGGTTTCAATCCGGACATTGCTGCCTGCGGCAGAAAGCTTTTTGCGTATTTTACGGACGGCTTCGTCCGTAACACGGGTTTCTACGGCACTGTTAAAGTCCCAGATTTCATTCAGCAGCTCTTCCCGGGAGTAAGACTTTTCCGTGTTCCGCATCATGTGGGTCAGAAGCTTCAGCTCGGTTGGCGTTAAATGGAGCGGGGTTCCTTTGCAGGTGATTTCGTTTTTGATTTGATTGAAGGCTAAATCGCCGAGGGAAAGATTGCCCGGTGTTTTCCCGGACGCATCCGTCTTGTCCAGCTCTGTCCGGCGCAGTAAGGAGCGCACCCGCATTAACAGCGCGGTGGGGCGGAAGGGCTTGGTCAGATAGTCGTCACTGCCGAGGGTAATGCCGCGGACGTAATCAAATTCAGAGTCCTTGGCGGTCAGCATAATGATGGGCACGGTAGTAATTTCCCGTAATTTCTGGCAAATGGTCATGCCATCGGTTCCCGGCATCATGATGTCCAGGATAACCAGGTCTGCGGGCGCAAGAAGAAATTCCGAATACAGGTCGTCTCCTGTTCGGAATGCTTTGACGGTGTAACCGTCACTTTCCAGAAATGTTCGAATTAGTTCCCGGATGTTGTCTTCGTCATCCGCAATGTAGATGGTATAACGCATAGAATCCTCCTATCAACGGTCTTTATTGTACTTGGAGTTTCTTAAGAAATATCCACGAATTTGCATCAAAATTGTCACAAAACTGTCACAATGTGAAGCGAGGTAGTGGACAAAAAATAACGCAGGAAAGCCACCACGGGAGTGGCTGCTTTCCTGCGCCAAAAGACAGACGTTAAAAAGCGCCCGGCACCTTAATTTTCAGGTAGCCGATGACGCTGTCCGACAGCTGGTCAAAGGAAAGGCCGGTGCTGTTGACAGTCAGATCATAGGTAGAGGCTTGGCCCCATTTGGTATCGGCGTAATAGTCATGGTAGGCCTGGCGCTGTTTGTCCACGGCCTTCATTTTCTTGGCTGCTTTTTTAGGAGACAGATTTTCTTTTTCCACCAGCCGCTGTACTTTGGCATCCTGGTCGGCGTGGACAAAGACGGTGACCAGGCCGGGGCAGTCCTTCAGGATGGCATCAGCGGCACGGCCGGTGATGACAAAGGAGTGCCCGGCTGCCGCTTCCATCCGTAAAAACTGGAAGGTCAGCGCGGCCGCCATTTGTTCCTGTGTGGAATTGAACTTGTTCTGCTTTTTGGGGGCAAAGAAGCGAATCTGCTGTTCGTCCCATTCATTGGCCGCGCCTTGGAGGGTCAGCCCTGTTTTTTCAATGAAGCTGCGGATAACGGCGGTGTCATACAGCTCTACCCCCAGTTTTTCCGCCAGGGAAGCGGCCAGTTCGTGTCCGCCGGAGCCGTTTTCGCGGCCGAGTGCAACAATGAGTTGATCTTTCATGGAATGCTCCTTTCTGTCCGAGCTTTTGTCTGTGGCTTTGTCTGAAGTTTAGTCTGCCGTTTTAAAGGCGGACGGAACTTTCAGCTTTAAGTAGGGAACAATGGCATCGGCTAAATCCGGTAATTCCATGCCACTGCTGTTAATGCATAAGTCATAGTAACGGGAGTCTCCCCAGGTGGTTTCCGCAAAGTAGTTGTGGTAGGACTTCCGCTGACGGTCTACACTGTGCATGCGCTTTTTGGCGTCCTTTTCCGAAAGACCGTAGGACTCCTGAATGCGGGCCAGCTTGTCTGCTTCCTGTCCGCAGATGAACAGCCGTACCAGATTGGGATTGTTCCGCAGAACGTAGTCCGCGGCACGGCCGACAATAACAAAGGATTCCCCGTTTTCTGCTTTCTTTAACAGGAATTCAAAGGTCTTTGCCGCAACGGTATCTTCCAGGGAATTGACATAGGTTCCGCGGCCGGATGCCGCAAACAGGCTTCTGCGCTTTTCGTCCGTGCGCTTCATGACCTCCGGGTGAATGCCTTCGTCTGCCAACACCTTTTGAATAGAGTCTGTGTCAAACAGCTGAATTTGTAATTTGTCTGCCAGAATGGCGGCCAGTTCGTGTCCTCCGGAACCGTGTTCCCGTCCGATGGAAAGAATCAGTTGACTGGTCATATAAACACCTCTGTTTCTACATTGAAAGGGCTGCAAAAAGCCCTTTATACCTTTATTATTATAGCTTTTTTCCATAAGGAAAGGAAGTTACAAACCTGTAATAGTGTTGCTGTCTTTTTGCCGTGGGCGGTGTTACAATACCACTTGAGTAAAAGGCGAAAGGAGGCACAATTTCGTGTCTGATATGTTTGATTATTTAACGTGGAGAGGCGACCTTCCCATTTCGGATGCGGTTCCGCTGAACGAAGTGGACGGCATGATTTTAGCCAGGGTAGCCTATTTTCCGTTTGAATTATTTAACTGGTCTTCGGATTACGCCTTGCCGGACTTGTGCCAGAAGGTTTCTGCACTTCCGGAGGAAACCCTGAAATTGCCGGGAGACCTGGAACTGCGCAAAGTATTGTCTTCTTCCCCGCGATTCAGCACCTGTTCTTTTTCCGACTATCAAAAGAATTTTGACAGCAAGTCTACAGAGCAGTTTGCCGCTATAACCATTCATCTGAATGAGCAGGAGATGTGTCTTGCTTTTTGCGGTACCGATGCCACCCTGGTCGGCTGGAAAGAAGACCTGAACATGTCGTTCATGGTCTGCGTACCAAGCCAGGGCCGCGCACTGCAATATGCAGAAGAAATCATGATTAAGTATCCCAACAAGAAGGTCTACATGGTGGGTCATTCCAAGGGCGGCAACCTGGCTTGCTACGCAGCTGCGTTCCTGCCGACCGGCCTGGCGCAGCGGGTGCTTCGGGTCTACAGTTATGACGGCCCGGGTTTCCCGGACACCGTCATCCAGGACCCGAGAATGGTCCGCGTGCGCAGCAAAGTACAGCTTTTCATGCCCCAGGACTCCATTGTGGGGCGCATTATGAATCAGATTGTGGAACCGGTTATTATCCACAGTACCAATGAATCCATTTACCAGCATGATGTGTATTCCTGGGAAGTCCTGGGGCCAAAGCTGGTACTTTCCCCGGACGGGGCAACGGATTTCAGCACTGCCACCGGCGAAGCCATCAAACGCGTGCTGTCCATGACCGACCCCGTGCAACGCAAGGCGGTCATAGACATCGTGTTTGATTTCCTTGGCAGTTCCAATGCCCATACCGTTGCCGAGGTCCGGGAAACCATGAGCAAGAATATGCTTTCATATCTGAAAGCCTTGCAGGGCCTGTCCGGTAAGCAGGTTGGCGAAGTCATGGAAGTCGTGTCCTTCTTTATTAACGCTTATGCCTCTATCTTCGCCAAACGCACCACGGATCAGGCCAAACAGAGTGCCAAAACCTTCTGGGAACAGAATGTACCGGAAGGCGCCCGCAATGTAGTAGAAACTGCCATCGATGTAGCCTCTACCATTCCCATCTTCCAGCCGAAGGAATCAGAGAAAGCTTCGGAGGAAACCTCTGACGAAGAGTCAGAAAAGGAAACCGGCGCAGCCTTTATAGGAGAAAACCCTCCTGAAGTTACCTCTGCCGATGACAATCTTTCAGAGGACACTGCTTCTTCTGCGGACACCGCCGAAGAGACTGCATCGCCGGCCAAGCAGGAGGTTCATAAATTGGCCTCCGAATTACTGGCTCATTTAAGTAAGCCGAAGAGTGTAGAAGAACTGTTAAAGACAGTGGCTGCTGAAAAAGCCTCCAGAGCAGAAGAAAAAGAGGAAGAGAAAACAGATGACCTGAATGCGGGAACTCCAAACGCAGAAGCGCAGGAAGAAAAAACGCAGGAAGCAGAAGCACCAGCGGCCACAATAACAAAGAATTTCTCGGTAACGTATTCAAATACCATTACTGTGGATGATGATTCTCTGACAGAGGACTCTGCGGCTGCTTCTGCTGAAGATGCAGAAACCCAAACAGATGCAGAAGACAGTGAAGATACCGCCTCTGAAGTCAAAAAGACGCTGACAGATTTGTTTGAAAAACTGCGGGAAGCGTTAGGCAAAGACGACTGCCAGAAAGATACTGCAGAGTCAGAAGACCCTGCACCGACAGAAAATACTACATCGCCAGAAGAAAGAGAATAAGAAAGGATTTGGATTATGCCAGAAACGGTAAAAGAACGGGCAGAGCTGGAGGAACAGTTCAAGTGGGACCTCAGCAGCTTGTATCAGGATGATGCGGCCTTTGAAGCAGACCTTGCGTCTTTGGACGAATTGACGGAAGCGGCGGCTGCTTTTCAGGGAAAGCTGAACAGTGCCAAGGCCATCCGGGAGTACATGGACGCGGAAACTGCGTTGGACCGGAAGCTGTCCAATTTGTTTTGCTATGCCAATCTGCGGCGGAGCGAAGATACGCGCGCAGAGGCGGCGCAGAGCATGTACATGCGAATTTACAGTGCCTATGTACAGGCCCTGACGAAAATTGCTTTTGCAACACCGGAAATTTTAAGTCTGCCGGTGGAAACCTTGGAAGAATTTCAGAAGGATGAAGTGCTTGCCCCTTATGCATTCAGCATGGACAACCTGCTGCGCCGCAAGCCGCATACACTAAGCGCGGCAGAGGAAACTTTGTTGGCCCGCTTCGGCGAAGTGCTGGGTGCTCCCTCCGAAATTGCCGACAATTTGCAGGATGCGGACATGGTCTTTGACCCCGTCAAAGACGGCGAAGGCGAAGAGCACGAAGTAACCGGCTCCAACTACATCCTGCTGCAAACCAGTCCGGACCGCACCCTGCGGGAAAATGCGTTCCGCAGCTTTTATAAAGGATATCAGGAGCACAACAACACGTTTGCGGCCACCTATTCTGCCAACGTGAAAAGTGCCGTTGCCGAAGCGGACGTCAGAAAGTATTCCTCTTCCAGAAATATGTATATGTCCGGGGAAAACATTCCGGAGTCCGTGTATGACAATCTGATTGAAACGGTGCGGAAACATCTGCCGACCATGTATCGTTACGTGGATTTCCGTAAGCAGATGTTGGGCCTTTCCGACTTGCATTACTATGATGTTTACGCACCTTTGGTGGCTGAGTCTACTAAAAAATATACCTACGAAGAAGCCCAGCAAATGGTGCTGGAAGCCATTGCTCCTTTAGGCGCCGATTATGTGGCCACTGTAAAAGGAGCCTATGCGGACCGCTGGATTGATGTGTATCCCAACAAGGGAAAATCCGGCGGCGCCTTCTCCAGTGGTACCTATGATTCCAATCCTTACATTTTGACGAACTTTACCGGTACCCTGGATTCGGTTTCCACCATTGCCCATGAAATGGGCCACTCCATGCACACTTACTACAGCAATCATAATCAGCCGCTGCAATATGCGCAGTACACCATTTTTGTGGCCGAGGTGGCATCCACGGTCAACGAAAATCTGCTGATTACACAACTGCTGGAAAAAACAACCGACCCAAAGGAAAAGCTGGCTTTATTAAACCAGTACTTGGAAAACTTCAAGGCTACCGTATTCCGCCAGACCATGTTTGCCGAGTTTGAGCGGGATGCCCACGCCATGGCGGAGCGCGGCGAAGCACTGACACCGGACGCCTTAAACCAGCTGTATTACGGTTTAGTAAAAGACTATTTCGGAGACGGGCTGACCATGGATGATGAAATCGGCTTAGAGTGGTCCCGCATTCCGCATTTTTACCGTCCGTTCTACGTTTACAAATACGCTACGTCCTATTGCGCCGCCATGGCCATTTCCGAGGCCATCCTCGCCGGCAAACCGGGGGCCGTGGAAGCCTATCGTCAGTTCCTGACGCTGGGCGGTTCCCGCTACCCACTGGAGGAACTGAACGTAGCCGGTGTAGACCTGACTTCCCCGGCCCCACTGGATGCGGCGCTGCGGAAGTTTGCTTCCGTCCTTGACGAAGCAACTGCCCTTGCCGCCACCCTTGCGGACTAAGGCACTTTTTAGCAAAGCACGGCGTCTTCCAAGAGAAGACGCCGCCTTTCTTATCGGCTAAGGTAGTGTGCTTTCTTTGCAAAGCACCGCCTCTGCCAATAAGAGGCCATACGCGTGCCGGCTAAATGCCGCTTCTGCAAAAGAAGCTATATGCTTGCCGGCTAAGAGCCTAATAGGAAATTGTTGTCAGTTTTGAGAAGTGCGTTCTTTTTCTGACACAGACACTCAGATACAGACTACTTAGACACAGGTATTTAGATACAGATACTTAGACCAAAACGATGTATTCCCAGTGTTTCCTTGGATAGATCCTTTAAAAACGAAAAAGCTTCAAGAAACAGAACCACCCAAAATAAGGCCTGCTGCAGATTCTCCTCTGCGGCGGGCTTTTTTGTTGCTTAGGGTGCCGTTCCTTGCCCTGCTGTAGCAATTATTTCTTTGGCTTAGCCTGAACTTTCTGCGGTTACATCTTCTAGGACTGAGCTTTCTGCGGCTACAACTTCTGCTCTGTTGTAGCAGAAGTATTTCTTTGCAGGAGTCTTCTTTATTGGACAACAACTGTCATTTTATTGCAGCAGGCCGAACCTTCTTTTAAATAGCGTTACACTTTTTGGTGATGGGGCTTTGGTAAGCTGGGAAGAGCTATATCGCCCGGGAAAAGATCCGACATGAGGATTCTGCAGCTGTGTGCCTGGCGTTGCCCACGGTGGAGCAAATAGTTCTCCGTTCCGCAAATTTGGAATGAGCGGTAGAAAATTCGGACAATGACGACCGTTCGTACCTTTTTGCGGTTCTTTTGCTGCTTTTTCCGGAAGCCTTCTGTACACTGGCGTTAGGTGGCGCTCTGCTTATGGGTGCTCTTTTTTGCAGAAGCACCTGCTTTATGGAGACCCCTGCCGTGTGGAAGCGCTTGCCGTGTGGAGGCGTTTGCTTTGCAGGAACATCTGCTTTATGGAATCCCTGCCGTGTGGAAGCCCTTGCCCTGTGGCGGCGCTTACTTTGCAGAAGCATCTGTTTTATGGAAGCTCTGCCGTATGGGATGCTTACTTTGCAGAAGCATCTGCTTTATGCAAATCCCTGCCGTGTGGAAGCCCTTGCCCTGTGGCGGCGCTTACTTTGCAGAAGCATCTGTTTTATGGAAGCTCTGCCGTATGGGATGCTTACTTTGCAGAAGCATCTGCTTTATGCAAATCCCTGCCGTGTGGAAGCCCTTGCCCTGTGGCGGCGCTTACTTTGCAGAAGCATCTGTTTTATGGAAGCTCTGCCGCATGGAAGCCCTTGCCCTGTGGCGGCGCTTGCTTTGCAGGAGCACATCCCGTGTAGCAGCTCCTGGCTGAGCTAAAGAAGGGGCCTGCGGCCGGCGGGATTTTAACAACGATTTTCAGGGAATTAGCCACTCCAGGGTGCAACTGAAAAACTTCTTGAACTCGAAGAAAAATGGAAAGGGAAAATCATAAAAAATTGAAAAATCATGGTGGAAAGCTGAAAAATGCGCTGTCCACCTCCCCATAAAAGGAGATTTTTATGATGCTATAGAGACAAATGTCGGGGTGGAAAGGTAGAAAATTCCGTGTCCACCTCCCTTACAAGACCAATTTAATAGAAGAAAACGTGGTTAAATTGACCCTTTAAGGGGCGTGGATGTGGTGTTTCTTCGACTTCCACCATGACATTTGTAATTTTTAAAGGACACGAGAGGTGAGAAAAAGGGAGGTGGACAGATATAAAAATGTGTTTCCACCATGAAAAAAGCAGTAGGAACAGAAGAAAAGCATAGAATGGAAGGCATTTTGAGGGGCGCGGTTGGTGCAAAAAGTGGGTTCCCACCATGAAAAAGGGCTGTGGCGGCAATGAATTGCCACCAATTTAATCATATAAGTAAGCTGATAAATCGCCGAAGAGGAAGCAAAAGAGAAGAAAAGAAGAAACGCAGGAGGTCAAAAATGAAGCAATCAAGAAAAGGCAGAAAAGAAGGAAAAACTTTACAAAATGGGAGTAGAGAAATCAGAACAGATCTAATATCCGGCGATGATCTTGCAAATATAATGGCTTTGCGTTCGGCCCGTCTGGAAAAGGATATGAATTTAATATCGAACCAATTGAAACGTTATCCCGCGGAGTTGAAAAATAAGTGGTTGGATATCCAACTGCGGAACAAGAACCCCAGATTTTATCAGATGAGCTATGATTCGGAAAAGCGAAGATCGGTAAGGAAGTATCTCCCTAAGGCAGAAAAAGTACAGATAGAAATGTTGGCACAGCAGACGTATGACCGACAGGTGCTAAAGGTGATGGAACAGGAGCGGGAAGCTTTGGCTGCCGCCCAAAAGGCGTATGCACAGTTGACTGAATTTTATGAGGATGTTTACGGCAAAATGGGGCCACAGCGCCAGGCGCTGGTAACGCCCATCATCCCAACGGCGGAGCAGAAAGTGAAAGCCTGGCTGGCGGAGCCGTACCAACCGCTGCGAAAGTATGCGGAATCGGCAACGTATCTGACGGAGCAGGGCGAGTACGTGCGTTCCAAGTCGGAGCTGATGATTGCCGACCGGCTGTATCATGCGGGGATTCCGTACAAGTATGAGTGTCCGCTGGAATATTCCCTGGAGCCGCATGCGGAGCCGGGACCGAAAAGCAGCAGGTTCTATCCGGACTTCACCATTTTTCTGCCGGATCAGGAGAAGGAGCTGTACTGGGAGCATTTCGGCCTGATGAGTGACCCGGACTACCTTGCCCATGCCATTGCCAAATTGTCTTTTTATCAGCGAGTTGGCCTTTTACAATCCGGACAGCTGATCCTGACCTTTGAAGCCCAATCAACCAACCTTGATCCAAAGGAGATTACGGAAATTATTGAAAGGATAAGGAATTAAGGAAAAAGGGGCAATCCGTTTGTCTTTTCTCTATGGTTGGTGGTATCATCAAACAGTAAGCATAAAGTAACTGTAGAAAGAGGCAGAGTTTAAATGGAAGAGCAAAAAGAAGCTGCGGCAAAAGTGGCTGCAGAAGGAACAGCAAAAGTGGCGGAAAGCATGCCAAGTTTAGAGGAAATCCGAAAGATGTTTGCGGATGATAAGTTTGCTACTGAGGCGGCCGCGGCCGTCATAACGGAGGCCGGCGTGCGCCACGCAAAATGCGAAATGGAGCTGACCCCGGTGCATTTGAATGCAAGAGGTGCGGTTATGGGTGGCGCCCTGTTTACGCTGGCCGACTTTACAGCGGCCGTGGCCGCCGAAGGCTATAAAGCGGAATTAGATAGCGTATCCCTGGATGCCAACATCACCTATTTTGCTCCGGCTAAAGGTAAGAAAGTGATTGCGGAAGCCACCTGCATTAAGGCTGGCCGCACAACCAGTTATTATGAAGTGCAGCTGACAGATGACGTTGGAACAAATGTCGCCAAGTTTACCTGTAATATGTTTACCATTAGAAAAAGCACTCGGTAGAAAACGCTTCTTGAAAAGAATTTTATAGAAAGCAGCCGACAGTAAAAGCGCTTGACAGAAAAAGCGCTCGGTAGAAAACGCTTTTTGAAAAGAATTTTATAAAAAGCAGTCGACAGTAAAAGCGCTTGACAGAAAAAGCACTCGGTAGAAAACGCTTTTTGAAAAGAATTTTATAAAAAGCAGTCGACAGTAAAAGCGCTTGACAGAAAAAGCACTCGGTAGAAAACGCTTTTTGAAAAGAATTTTATAAAAAGCAGTCGACAGTAAAAGCGCTTGACAGAAAAAGCACTCGGTAGAAAACGCTTTTTGAAAAGAATTTTATAGAAAGCAGCCGACAGTAAAAGCACTTGACAGAAAAACCGCTCGGTAGAAAACGCTTTTTGAAAAGAATTTTATAAAAAGCAGTCGACAGTAAAAGCGCTTGACAGAAAAAGCACTCGGTAGAAAACGCTTTTTGAAAAGAATTTTATAAAAAGCAGTCGACAGTAAAAGCGCTTGACAGAAAAAGCACTCGGTAGAAAACGCTTTTTGAAAAGAATTTTATAGAAAGCAGCCGACAGTAAAAGCACTTGACAGAAAAAGTGCTCTATAGAAAAAGCAGTCGACAGTAAAAGCATTCGACAAAAAATGCTCTACAGAAAAAGCACTCTACAATAAAAAGGTGCTGTCAGATAGAAAGAAGGATCCCCATGTTGAAATATGGTGTTTTGGCAAAAGGCGTAGAGGTGCTGTGCTTTAAGCCGGCACTGCAAAACTTAGCTACTGTTTTTCCGGATATGGATATGGCAGAATATAAGAAGAACGTAAAGAAAGAATATAAGGCAATGCTGCTTCGAACACCGGATATCGGCGGCAGCTCTTTGGAGGCCAACCTTTATATTGCGGCATTTGTCTTTTCCTTATATAAAGCGGAGCCGGAAAAGATTACTCCGGAAATTGTGAACGGTATGGTAACGGCGGTGTTTGACTCGCCCTTTATGGTAAAGGCCCACGCCAACAAGAAGGTTACCCTGTTTACGGACAAGGTGCAGGATAAGAAGCTGCAGGAAAGCAAGGCAAGCCAGACTTCCCCGTATGAGCTGGATTGGAAGTTTGACTACGTAAAAGGCGTGGACGAATTTTATAATACCTATACCGAATGCGGCATTTGCAAGCTGGGGCAGCGGGAAAACTGCTTTGATTTTGTGCCCTGCCTGTGCAACATGGATGAGCGGAATTACCGAAACGAGGGCGGGGAACTGCATCGCACAAAGACCTTGGCCCAAGGGGATGAATGTTGCAACTTCCACGTTACGCGGATTGTGAAAGAAGAAGCTGACGGCGCCGGAGAAGCCGCAGAATAAGCGGGCACCTCAGAAAAAGGGGCGACAGGTCAAGGAGAAAACCTGAAGCAGGACAGTTTTTTTGAAAAGGAGATGGACCAATGGAAGTTTTGAAGAAAATTACGCAATTTGTCAGTAAGTACATGGCGTTGATTGTTATTGCGGTTGCGGCACTTGCGCTGTTTGCGCCCAATACGGTCAGCTTCATCAAGACCAGTTACGTTAACACCTTGCTTGGCATTGTTATGTTTGGCATGGGTCTGACGCTGAAACCGCAGGACTTCAAGGTGGTGTTCAGCCGCCCGAAGGAGGTCATTATTGGCTGTGTTGCGCAGTTTACGGTTATGCCGTTGCTGGCGTTTCTGCTGACCCAGGTGTTCGGCCTTTCGGCGGAGCTGGCCATCGGCGTTATCCTGGTCGGCACGTGCCCGGGCGGAACGTCTTCCAATGTAATGACGTACCTTTCCAAGGGCGATGTAGCCCTCTCCGTCGGTATGACAGCCGTCTCTACTATTCTGGCACCGGTTCTGACGCCACTTCTGACCTATTTGTATGCCGGCCAGAAGGTAGAAGTAAACATGCTCAGCATGTTCCTCTCCATTGTGAAAGTAGTCATTGTGCCGATTTTGCTCGGCTTTGTTATTAATCACTTCTTTAAGAAGTTTACGGAAGCAGTGGTAGAAATTCTGCCGCTGATTTCCACCACCGCCATTGTGGCCATTGTGGCGGCAGTGGTATCCGCAAACTCGGCCAAGCTGTTAACCAGCGGACTGATTATTGTTGCGGTTGTTATTCTGCATAACGTATTTGGTTATGCGCTTGGCTACGCCATTGGCAAGGTTTTGAAACTGGACACGACCAAGTGCCGGGCCATCTCTATTGAGGTGGGAATGCAGAACTCCGGACTGGCAACGTCTTTGGCAACTACGCATTTTGCCATGTATCCGCTGGCTACCATACCGGGAGCTGTTTTCAGCGTATGGCATAATATCTCCGGGGCCATTCTTGCTAACATTTTTGCAAGAACGGCTGACGTAAAAGGAAAACTGCCTGCAGAGGAGAAGGAAGCTCCGGTGCAGGAAGATTCTGCAGAATAAAATAGAAAAGAGGTAACGGAATGGGACTGATTAAGGCAGGCGCAGGCGCGCTGGGTGGAACATTGGCAGACCAGTGGAAAGAGTTTTTCAGCTGTGACGCATTAGACAAAAACGTATTGGTGGCCAGGGGCGTCAAGCAGACGACCGGGCGGTCCTCCAATACGAAGGGAAATGACAATGTCATTTCCAACGGATCCGGGATTGCCGTGGCCGATGGCCAGTGCATGATAATTGTAGAGCAGGGCAAGATTGTAGAATTTTGCGCCGAGCCCGGCCAGTTTACCTGGGATGCTTCCACGGAGCCGAGCCTCTTCACCGGCAAACTGGGAGACTCGCTGAAAGAAACCTTCCGTGTCATCGGAAAACGGTTCACCTTTGGCGGTGACCCGGCGAAGGATCAGCGGGTGTACTACTTTAATACGAAAGAAATTGTAGACAACAAGTTCGGTACGGCCAATCCGTTTTTGTTTACGGTGGTAAACAAAAAGATTGGGATGGACCGGACCGTCAGCGTGCGCTGCAACGGCGTCTACTCTTATAAAATTACGGATCCGCTGCTCTTTTATAAAGAGGTTTGCGGCAATGTGGAGCGGGAATACACCCGCGAAGAACTGGACGGTCAGCTGAAAACGGAATTTGTCAGCGCACTGCAGCCGGCGTTTGCCAAGCTGTCAGAGCTGGAGCTTCGCCCGGCCCAGATTCCGGCCCACACGGCGGAACTGAAGGATGCCATGAACGCGGCATTGAAAACCGAGTGGACGGATCGCAGGGGGATTACGGTAGAATCCATTGCGTTGAATCCGATTACCCTGACCGAAGAAGACCTGAAAAAAGTACAGCAGATGGAAGATGCTGCCGCGTATGGCAACAGTCCGTCCATGATGGCCGGAAGAATGGGCGAAGCCACGGCCAGCGCCATGGAAACGGCGGCCGCCAACCAGGGCGGGGCCATGAATGCCTTTGTCGGCATGGGCATGGCCATGAACGCCGGTGGCGCCGGCACCGTACAGAATCTGTACGCCATGGGCCAGCAACAGACTGCAACAGCACAGCAAACGCCGGCCACCCCGGCCGCACCTGCAGCTGCCGGTTGGAACTGCGCCTGCGGAGCACAGGGCAATACCGGCAATTTCTGCCAGAATTGCGGCGCACCGCGCCCGGCTCCGGCAACCTGGACCTGCAGCTGCGGCACAGTCAACACCGGTAACTTCTGCTCCAATTGCGGAAAGCCGAAACAGTAAATACTGAATCGCCAGGGGTGGGAAACGTATGTCAGAACTGATTGAATATAAGTGCCCCAATTGCGGCGGCGCACTGGAATTTAATGCGGATTTGCAGAAGATGAAATGTCCCTTCTGCGATTCAGAATTTGACGTTGCCACGCTGAAAGCGTTAGATGACGCCCTTCATGCCACAGAGCAGGAAGATGAATTGCATTGGGACGAATCCGCCGGGCAGGAATGGGATGCAGCAGAAACGGCACATTTGCGCCATTACGTCTGCAACTCCTGCGGTGGCGAAATTATCGGCGATGAAGCAACCGGCGCAACCACCTGCCCGTTTTGCGGAAATCCGGTTACCATATCGGAGCAGTTTGCAGGCGGGCTGCGCCCGGATAAGATTATCCCGTTTAAAGTAAATAAGGACGAAGCCAAAGCAGCCCTTGCCCGGCATTTGAAGGGAAAGCGTTTGCTGCCGAAGGTGTTTCAATCGCAGAATCATATTGATGAAATTAAGGGCATTTATGTGCCATTTTGGATTTTTGATGCCGAAGCGGACGGGCAGGCAACGTACGAAGGTACCCGTGTGCGCCATTGGTCGGACCACGAATATGACTATACGGAAACCAGTTATTTTAACATTTACCGGGAGGGCACAGTTGACTTTGCCGATATCCCGGTGGATGCGTCCGCAAAAATGGCCGACGATTTAATGGATTCTTTGGAACCCTTTGATTTTTCCGAGGCTGTGGATTTCCAAACGGCCTATTTTGCTGGTTATCTGGCGGACAAGTATGACGTCTCCCGCCAGGACTGTGAGCCGCGCGTGAACGCACGGGTAAAACAGTCCACGGAAGACGTGCTCCGGTCCACCATTACCCAGCCGTATGACAGCGTTATGCCGACCGGTTCCTCTGTACAGGTAACCAACGGCAAAGTCAAATATGCGCTCCTCCCGGTCTGGCTGCTGAATACCAGCTGGAACGGACAGCAATATACCTTTGCCATGAACGGACAGACCGGCAAATTTGTCGGTAACCTGCCGACAGACAAAAAACGGTTAGCCCTCTACACAACAGTCTCCTTCCTTGGCTCTGCGGCAGTCGGAACGGGGATTGGATTCCTGATTAATTATTTCCTGTTGTAAGGAGGGGCTACTATGAAAAACAGAACATTCTCTGTGCATCTTATGGCAGCACTCCTGCTGTCTTTCCTGTTCCTCCTGCCGGCCGGTACGGTCCTGTCCTTTGCGGAAAATGCAGATTCCACACAGGACTACATTGTGGACCAGGCCGGTGTCTTATCTGACACCGAGCGGGAAGACTTGAATACCAGACTGCAGGAATTCCGGGATGCCAACCAGTTTGACCTGGTTATTGTTACCACCACAGGACTGGATCCGGATGACCGGCAGGATTATGCGGATGATTTTTATGACTACAACGGTTATGGCTATGGCGCCGACCGGGATGGCATTCTGCTCCTGGTCAATATCAATGCAGATGGTACTTATGAAAGCGGTAACAGCTGGATTTCCACCTGCGGTTCCGGCATTACCATATTCTCTTATGACACCATTCAGGAAATGGGACAGGTACTGACCCCTTACCTGCTTGCCTGTAATTACTCCACGGCATTCCAACAGTTTATTACCTTAGCAAAAGCGCAATATAACAGCGGTTCCTACGGAGACGCTTGGGAGGATGACGATTGGGCAGACAACTGGAATGACAGCTGGGCTGACAGCTGGAATGAAGACCAGTCTTTTTCGGTTGGCTCTTCCGGCTGGGATGTCAGAGTCATTGTCATTGCCGCTTTGGTAGTCGGCGTTATGGGTACGGTAGTGGTAGTGCTGATTTTGAAACGGCAGATGATTTCGGTCAGACCGGCCAGGGATGCCGGCCGTTACGTAGTGGACGACAGTCTGCGCCTGCGGAGTAGTCATGATATTTTCCTGTACTCCCACGTTACCCAGACCCGTCGGCCACAACAGACAGACAACTCCGGTCCCGGCGGCGGTGGCGGTGGCGGAATCCATACCTCTTCCTCCGGCTCCCACCACGGCGGCGGTGGATTCTAAAATCAAGACGAAACGAAAAGACTATGGTATTTTTCAAGTTGCTGTATTACAATACTGGATTGAAAAAACCTATAGAAAGAACGTGAAGAAATGAACGTACCTTATACACCTTGCAAAATCATGCTGGTAACCGGTTATCTGGGCGCGGGCAAGACCACGCTGCTGAACCAGATCCTGACGGATCCGGGAAAGCATAAGGTTGCCGTTATTGTAAACGACATCGGCGAAGTCAACATTGACGCCCGCCTGATTGCCAAGAACGGCGGCTCTGTTTCCGAACAGACCGGTGACCTGGTTCCGCTGACCAACGGCTGCATTTGCTGCACCCTGTCGGAAGACCTTGCCAAGCAGCTTTCCGACCTGGCCTGCAGCAAAAAATATGACTACATTGTCATTGAAGCTTCCGGCATTTGTGAACCTATCCCCATTGCACAGACCATCACCATGATGGCCGAATCCACCAAGCAGAGAAAGATGCCGCCGATTGTAGAGCTGGACAACGTAGTCTGCGTTGTTGACGCCGCCCGCATTAAGGATGAATTCGGCTGCGGTCAGGATCTGCTGACCAAGGCTGAAGAAATGCATGCTTCCGATGATGACGATGACGAAGAGGATGAAGAAATTGCTTCCCTGCTGGTTCAGCAGCTGGAATTCGTAAACACCGTTATCCTGAACAAGACGGATCTTGTTACCGAAGATGAAAAGGGTCTGGTCCGCGCCATGATCAAAGCCTTTGCTCCAAAGGCTGAAATTGTGGAAACCAGCTACGGTAAAGTACCATATGAACAGGTCTTTGACACCGGACGCTTTGACTATGAAAGCGCCATTATGTCTGCCGGCTGGATTGAAGCCATTGAACATCCGGAAGAACATGAAGAAGGCGAACTGTATGAATACGGCATTGAAACCTTCGTCTTTGAACGCCGCGAACCGTTCTTTATGCAGCAGCTGCAGAACGTTTTTGAACAGTGGCCGACCAACATTATCCGTACCAAAGGCTATATCTGGTTCAATGAAAATCCGGATGCCGCTTTCATTCTGGAACAGGCCGGACGCCAGGTAACCATTCAGCCGGATGGTATGTGGCTGGCATCCGCTCCGGAAAAGGAACGCAAAAAAGCCTTCAAGGAATATCCGGATCTGGAAAAAGACTGGGACTCCTACTACGGAGACCGTGTCAACCGTCTGGTTATCATTGGCCAGGACATTGACAAGGAAGCCGTTACCAGAGCCCTGAATGCCGCTGTTGACGAAGATTTCAAACTGTAAAAGCCAAAACAAAAGGCAGCTAAAGGACCAAAAGCTGACGAATCCACCACTAAGGTTGGGCTCGCCAGCTTTTTTAATAGCTTAAACTAAAAAAGGCTACCTAAAAAAGAGTTAAAAGTTTGCAGAAAAGGAGCAGAGCTGAATCGCCAAAAAGAGGCAGAAAAGAAGCACAAATTTTGTTTAATTGCATGATATTGATTGCTAGCTATTGAATTTGCTTTTTCCTCTTCTTATAATACTGGCAATGTTACAGGAGAGGAGGATTTTATGAGGTGTGAAAGCCACATTTGTAAAGAGATTAAGTTCATCTCCATTCAGATTGGAAGAAAAGTAGACGCCTGCATGAAGGCAGACGGCATTACCTCTTCCCAGGGAATGCTGCTGAAAACGCTGCAGCTTCACGGCGCGTCTTCCCTGAAGGATCTGGAAAAATGGCTTCGGCTGTCCCAGCCAACGGTGGTGGGACTGGTGCATCGCTGTGAAGCGAAGGGCTTTGTCAGAATGTTCGGCCGTGAAGAAGACCGCCGTGTCAAAATGGTGGAGCTGACGGAACGCGGACAGAAGCATTGCCGCGAAGCAGATGAAAAATTTAATCAGGTGGAACAGGAATTAACCTCCGTTTTGTCTTCGGAGGAGAAGGAAAACCTGTTGCAACTGTTACAAAAGATCAGCGGCCAGTTTGAAGAATATCAGGGGGCCTGCTGTTCAGAATCCATGATAGAAAAGGAGGAGACACATGCTTAAAAAACTGCTTGCGCACGTAAAGCAATTTAAAAAACAAAGTATTCTGGCTCCCATTTTGACGGCGTTGGAAGTGCTGATGGAAATCCTGATTCCTTACGTTACCGCCATTATTATTGATGACGGCATCCAGGCCGGAAATTTGTCCGTTGTGTATAAGTACGGTGGGCTGATGCTGGGAATGGCATTCTTAGGATTGCTGTTTGGCGCCCTGGCCGGGAAGACGGCTTCCGTGGCTGCCACCGGACTTGGAAAAAACCTGCGGGAGGCCATGTATGCTAACATTCAGACCTTCAGCTTTTCCAATATTGACCGGTTCAGTACGGCAGGGTTGGTAACTCGCATGACAACAGACGTTACCAATATCCAGAATGCGTACCAGATGACCATGCGGCTTGCCATTCGTGCACCGCTGAACTTCATTTTCAGCATTATTATGTGCTTCTTCATTAATGCACATATTTCTACCATCTTTGTGGTATCCCTGCTGTTCATTGCCATTATTGCCATCCTGATTATGCGGAAGGTAACGGGCATGTTCCAACGGGTATTCCACCGGTATGATGATTTGAATGCTTCCGTTCAGGAAAACGTTTCTGCCATTCGTGTGGTAAAAGCCTTCGTTCGTGAAAAGTTTGAAAAACGGAAATTCGGCAAGGCTTCGGACAACATCTACAAGCTGTTCCTGCAGGTAGAAATGATTATGTCCGGCCTGATGCCTCTGATGATGGTTGCCATTTACGGCGTCCTGATTGTCATCATGTGGAAATCCGCACACTACATTGTTGGCGGCACTATGGCGGTTGGTGAACTGACCTCGCTGCTGTCTTACCTGATCAGCGGACTGATGTCCCTGATTATGCTGGTCATGGTTTTCATGATGCTGGTTATGTCCGTAGCTTCCGGCCGGCGTATCTGCCAGGTATTGGATGAAACCCCGGACATTGTGGATCCGGAAAATCCGATTCGGGAAGTAACGGACGGCTCCATTGACTTTAACCAGGTGCAGTTCTCTTATCCCCACAGCCAGGTTTATGCTGACAAGGAGGACTCCGTTCCGCCGAACGTCGGCATGACAGACGAAGAAAAAGAATACTACAAGACCTTGGATAAAGACGCTAAGAAGGCCTATCAGAAGGAATTCAAAGAGCGGAAAAAGAAGGAATTTGAAGCCTACAAGGAAGCCAAAAAGGCAGCTAAGAACGGCGGCCTTTCCGAAGAAAAGGATGAACCGGTACCGGTGCTGTATGACATTGACCTGCACATCCATTCCGGCGAAACCATCGGCCTGATTGGCTCCACCGGCTGCGGAAAATCTTCCTTTGTCAGCCTGATTTCCCGTCTGTATGACGTAACAGAGGGCTCTGTTTCCGTCGGCGGGCACAACGTCAAGGAGTATGGCCTGGAAGAGCTGCGCGATGCAGTTTCCGTGGTCCTGCAAAAGAACGTTCTGTTCAGCGGCACTATTCTGGACAACCTGCGCTGGGGTAACCCGGACGCCACGGAAGAAGAATGCCGGGCGGCCTGCCAGCTAGCCTGCGCAGATGACTTTATCCAGTCCTTCCCGGACGGATACAACACCTACATTGAACAGGGTGGTACCAACGTTTCCGGCGGTCAGAAGCAGCGGCTTTGTATTGCCAGAGCCCTGCTGAAGAATCCGAAGATTCTGATTCTGGATGACTCCACATCTGCCGTTGATACGGCCACCGATGCTTCCATCCGGCGTTCCTTCCGGGAATCCCTGCCGGATGTTACCAAGATTATTGTTTCCCAGCGAATTTCCTCTATTCAGGATGCAGACCGCATCATTGTTATGGATAAGGGCCGGATTAACGGCTTTGCCAGTCACGAGGAATTGCTGAAGACCAACACCTTTTATCAGGAGCTCTTTGAAACCCAGCAGAAGGGTTCCGGAGACTTTGATGAGGCTAACTAAAGAAGGAGGATGATACTATGCCAGGTCCAGGACCGGGAAACCGTACCCCAGCTCCCAAGGTAAAGAACCCCATGAAGCTGTTCGGACGGATTTTAAAATATGTTTACGGGCATTACAAACTCCAACTGGTTGGCGTTTTAGTTGGAATTGTCGTTTCCGCTGTTTCCATGGTTATGTTAATGATGGGAATGCAGAGCCTGGTAGACGACTACATTATGCCTTTAATGCAGGAGGCCGTTCCGGATTACGGACCGCTTGCCAACTTAATGAAAATGGCCGCTTTGGTTGCACTGGGCGGCGTTGTCGGCAGCTTCCTGTATTCCTTTATTAACGCATTTATTACGCAGGGCACACTGCGGAAATTAAGGGTAGACCTGTTCAGCAAAATGGAATCCCTGCCCATCCGCTACTTTGATCAGCACACGCACGGAGACATCATGTCCGTGTACACCAACGACGTAGACACCCTGCGCCAGCTGATTTCCCAGAGCTTGCCCAACCTGATTTCTGACTTGTTTACGCTGATTGTCACCTTCATCAGTATGATGGTACTGTCCGTGCCGCTGACGCTGGTTTCCGTTGTCATGATTGCCATCATGCTTCTGATTTCCTTTAAGCTGTCCAGCCTGTCCGGAAGTTATTTCTCCAAGCAGCAGAAGAAACTGGGCGATGTAAATGGTTACGTAGAAGAAATGATGACCGGACAAAAAGTGGTCAAGATTTTCAACCACGAAGAAAAGAGCAAGGAAGAATTTGCAGCAAAGAATGACGAATTGTTTGATGCCTCTTCCAAAGCACAGACCATTGCCAGTATTATGATGCCGATTAACGGCAACTTAAGTAATATTTCCTATGTTTTATGTGCCGTTATTGGCTGTATTCTGGCTCTGAGCGGGAACTATGCACTGACTGTCGGCACCTTAATTTCGTTCCTGACACTGAACAAGAGCTTCTCGGCTCCTATCAGCCAGCTGTCTTCCCAGATGAACTCCATTATGATGGGCCTGGCCGGCGCAGAACGGATTTTTGAGCTTCTGGACCAGGAGCCGGAACAGGACGACGGTTACGTAGAACTGGTCAATGCTGCAGACGATGGCCACGGTGGTCTGGTGGAATGTGAAGAACGCACCGGCACCTGGGCCTGGAAGCATCCGCACCAGGACGGCACCGTTACGCTGGACCCGATGAAGGGCAACGTTGTCTTTGATGACGTAGACTTCGGGTACACGGAAGATAAGATTGTATTGCACCACATCAGCATGTTTGCCGAACCGGGACAGAAGATTGCCTTTGTCGGGTCCACCGGTGCCGGTAAGACTACCATTACCAACCTGATTAACCGCTTTTATGATATTCAGGACGGTAAAATCCGCTATGACAATATCAACATTAATAAGATCAAAAAGGCAGATCTGCGCCGGTCCCTTGGTATGGTACTGCAGGATACCCACCTGTTTACGGATACCATTATGGAGAATATCCGGTATGGACGTTTGGATGCCACTGATGAAGAATGTATTGCGGCTGCCTCGCTGGCCAATGCAGACGAATTCATCCGTGCGCTGCCGGAGGGTTATCAGACCAAGCTGACCAATGACGGGTCCAACCTGTCACAGGGGCAGCGCCAGCTGATTGCCATTGCCCGTGCGGCGGTAGCAGATCCGCCGGTTCTGATTCTGGACGAAGCCACTTCGTCCATTGACAGCAGAACCGAAAAGCTGGTACAGCAGGGCATGGATGCCCTTATGTACGGTCGTACCACCTTCGTTATTGCGCACCGCCTGAGCACGGTTCAGAACTCTGACTGCATTATGGTTCTGGAAAACGGCAGCATTATTGAGCGGGGCAGCCATGATGACCTGATTGCCGCAAAGGGCCGTTACTATCAGCTGTACACCGGCAATAAGCCGGGTAGTCCGGACGAAGAGGCGGACGTTGTAGAAGCAGAAAGTACTGCAGCTTCTGCGGAGGCCACTTCCGGTAAGAAATTACTGCATGCCATTAGCCAGACGGCAGACAAGGCAAAGGACTGGTTTACCCAGCGGAAAAAGAGCACAAGTGAAGGCTAAGTAGAATAAAAAAGACACGCAACCGTTTGGCTGCGTGTCTTTTTGCTTTTTAGAAAGTTATGTTGTGGCTGAGGATGCGGTGCATGGGTCGTTTACTCAGCTGTTTTCCTGCGCTGCTTTTGCGGCTTCTTCAGCAGCGGCAGCGGCTTCTATTTCGGCGCGCTCTTTACACATTTGCGCCCAGGAGGGCAGGGTGTTTAGACGCGCGGTTAAGTCTTCCAGTACGGTTGGAATGTCAATGTTCTGCGGGCAAAGGTGGGTGCAGGAGCGGCAGCCAATGCAGGCGGCCGGTTGTTTGTCTTCCGGCAGGGAGTCAATGGACATTCTAAGCGTAAAGTTTTTGTGGAAGCAGATGTCATTATAAGCGGTCATGAAGCGGGGAATATCCAGCTGCAGCGGACATTCTGAGGTGCAGTAACGGCAACCGGTACAGGGAACCGTGTTTTGGAACTTCTTGCTGAATTCTTCCAGCAAGGCGTGCTCTTCTGCATTCAGAGGCTTTTCTTCTGAGAAGATTTTTAAATTGTCTTTGACCTGTTCTTCTGCGCTCATGCCGGAAAGGATGACCTTGACGTTTTCCTTTTCCATGAGCCAGCGGAAGGACCATGCTGCCGGACTTTCCTCCGGACGCAATGCTTTCAGCCGGGCTTCATCTTCCGGTTCATAGGCAGCCAGCTTGCCGCCACGTAAGCCTTCCATTACTACAATGGGAAGGCCATGTTCCGTCAGAATGCGGTATTTTTCTTTGGCGTCCTGTAACGTCCAGTCTACATAATTTAATTGCATCTGGCAGAAATCAAAGGTGCCTGGCTCAAAATGGTCTAAGAACTTTAACAGGGTGGAATTTTGTGCATGGGTGGAAAAGCCCAGGTGCTTAATTCTGCCCTGTTTTTTCTGCTCCAGAAAGTAGTCTACAATATGCCATTTGTCACTGACATAGGTAGGATAACTTTCTTCGTAAACATTGTGCAGCAGATAGTAGTCAAAGTACTCTACCTGGCACTTCTTCAATTGCTTTTCAAAAATTTCTTCCGGATGGTATTCTTCGGCAATCTGGTGTCCCGGATATTTATCAGCAAGAAAGAAGCTGTCTCTGGGATACTCCTTTAATACCTTGCCAAGAATGGTTTCCGATTGGCCATTCATATAGGGCCAGGCGGTGTCAAAGTAATTGACACCGGCAGCCTTGGCTTCGCGAATCATGCGTTCGGTTTGGGCTACGTCAATGTCCCCGTTTTCCAAAAGCGGGTAACGCATGCAACCGAAGCCGAGACGGCTGACCTGATTTCCTAAAAAATCATTGGTTAACATACACATGCTCCATTTCAATGTCTTTTTTAATTCATTTACAAATGGTTTTCAAATCATCCAGTGTTAAGGCAAAGGGTGCGGTTTGCAGCTTTGCCTTGTTCTTTGCCAAATGGGCCAGGTCCATTTCCATTAGCTCCTGGGAAACGGTAATAGGTCCGCAAGTGGTATGAATAAAGTCACGTAAGGTATCCAGGGTAAATCCGCTGGCGTCCAGTAAGTCTTCCACGTCTTTGGAAATGGCAGGACATTTGGCAGCCTGTGCAAGGTAACCGGGCAGGAACCAGCCGCAGGCCTGGCCATGCGGAATACCGGCATGGAAGGTAATTTCATAACTGATGGCGTGCGGAATGGAGGTGCCGGTTTGCGCAATGGCAAGGCCTGCATACATGCTGGCCATCAGCAGATTCTGATAGTGGTCCAGGTCCGGTTGCGCGGCTCCGGTTAAGAAGTCCTTTGCCTTAATCCAGTAGGAAAGGCCCTGCTTTACCAGCATCTTATTGTAGTCGGTAGACTTGCTGTTCAGGTAGGATTCGTACATATGAGCCAGCGCATCCACGGCCGTGTGGACTAACAGGGTGTGGCTTGCAAACAGCAGATATTGCGGGTCCAGCAGTGCCAGAGTGGGATAAATTTTAAACGGAATGCTGGCCTTGGTTGCCTTGTCATAGCGAGTCAGTACCGACACTCCGGTGACTTCGGACCCGGTGCCGCAGGTGGTGGGAATGGCCACAACCGGCAGGGCGGTGTCGTTCCCGCCTTCATAAAGATATTCAATTCCGTGGCCCGGATGACGCATCATCAGGGCAATGGCTTTGGCAGCATCCAGAGGGGAACCACCGCCGATGCCGATGACAAAATCAGCACCTTCGGCCAGACCGAAGTCACGGCCCTTCATGACCGTTTCCCGACTGGGGTTCTCTTCTACTTCATCAAAAATGGCGTACGGAATTTTCTGGCTTCTTAAGGCGTTGATAACATCATCAATGGCGCCGGTGGCCACCGCTGCGTGGCGGCCGGTGACAATCAGTGCTTTTTTGCCAAGCGCCATTTTCTTTGCGTTATGTCCAATGACAAACCAGCCTTCCTGTACTTCGGTCGGGAAACGCAAAGGAAGGGACTCCATTAAGTTGGCAGCCTGTTTCCGATAATAAGATTCGGCTTGTGCCATGGAATCTTCAGGGCTGTCGGCCAGGTCAGCTGTAGCGTAAACGGCTTCCAGGCCGATGTTTGCGTCTTCGTCCAAAGCGGAGCTTTGGTCAATGCCGACCAGAGCTAAGCAGGGAACCTTCTGTTCCTTGCAAGCGTGGACAATGCCGGAAATGACTTTGCCGTGCAAAGACTGGTTGTCCAGCTTGCCTTCGCCGGTGATGCAGAAGGTGGCTCCGCGGAGCGTATCCTGGAAATTGACCAGATCCAGTACGGTTTCAATGCCGCTTTTCATGGTGCCGTTTAAGAAGCCGTATAACGCTGCTCCAAGGCCACCGGCAGCACCGGCGCCCGGAACAGAGGCAATGTCTTTGCCTAGATAAGAGCTGCAGAAGGCGGCGTAGTGTTCCATGCCGGCTTCCAGCTGCGCCAGGGTGGCGGCATCCGCGCCCTTTTGCGGGCCAAAGGTATAAGTGGCTCCGTGTTCACCCAACAGCGGATTGGTCACATCACACATGATGGTGAAACGGGTGTCCATAATGGCTTTTCTTAAGTTAAATTCAGACGGAATATCCGTGTGTCCGTTGACATACAGATTGGCAGTATCTACGTAGACGACGCGCGCCACGGAACCAAGCTCGCGGCCAAAGCCGTGCAGGTTGTTGCCGCGCTCGTCCTGGAACTGCCAGCCCAGGGCCCGCAAGGCGCCCATGCCGCCGTCGTTGGTGGCGGAGCCGCCCAGCGCAACGCTGATGTCCCGGCAGCCCTGTAACAGCGCATCCGCAATCAGTTCACCAAATCCGAAGGAGGTGGTGTCCAGCGGATTGCGCTCGGCTTCCGGAACCATGGGAAGCCCACTGGCAGCTGCCATTTCAATGATGGCTTTGCCGCTGGGCAACAGGCCGTATTCGGCCGTAACGGATTCCATCCGTGGGCCGTGTACGGCTACGCTCCGCAGCTGTCCGCCGGCCGCTTTCACTACTGCCGCCACGGTGCCTTCGCCGCCGTCGGCTACCGGCACCCCAACGCAGTCCCATCCCGGCAGCTTTTCTGCCGCGGTCTCCGTCAGAATGGAAATAATTTCTTCCTGGCTTAATGTGCCTTTAAAGGAATCTGATGCAAAAACAAGTTTCATATTCTCAATCCTTTCCTTAGGATTCTTTGACTGCTTTTCCGGTCATATGCTCCGGAATGAATTCCAGGCAGCATACCTTCGGGGTATGTTTGCTCAGCTCTTTTGCAATATACTCCCGGTCGTCAGTAAACTTCAATGCCAGATTGGTGCAAATCTTTTGCACCTGCTCCGGGTCTTCTACCACTTTCATGGTACCGAAGAGCACTACGCTTTTAATGTGAAGAGCCCAATCGCCCGGTTCCGGATAACCTTTGTCACAAACGCAGTAGGAAGCTTTGTTGCAGGCACGCAGTGCATCCAGCTTGTGGCCTTCCTGTGCGCCGTGGAAATACAGATGTCCGTCTTCCGGACAATACCAGTGGTCCAGTGGAATGCCGTAAGGGTAGCCGTCTTCCCCAATCAGGGAAAGAACGCCGCGGGGCTCCTGCTCCAGAATGGCAATACATTCTTCGTCTGTTAATTGCTGTTTGCTGCGTCTCATGGGTCTGAACATAGTGGATTTCCTTCTTTCTTATTCTGTCCGTTTTACTCTGTCCGCAAGGCAATGACCGGATCTTTCTTGGCTGCTTTTCTGGCCGGAATCAGACCGCCAATCAGGGTCAGTAGGACAGAAAGTACAATCAAAATCAGTGCGTCATAGAATGGCAGTGTGGCGGAAATGGTAACTTCTTCCAGCAGGTTGTGCAGAACGGCGTTAATTGGCAGGGTCAGCAACTGGGCAATGACCACGCCGATAACGCCGGCAAACAGCCCGACAAAGAAGGTCTCTGCGTTAAAGACGTTGCTGATGTTGCGCTTGGACGCACCCAGGGCACGCAGAATACCAATTTCCTTGGTCCGTTCCAGCACGGAAATATACGTAATAATACCAATCATGATGGACGAGACAATCAGGGAAACCGCCACAAACGCAATCAGTACGTAGGAAATGGCGTTGACAATTTTGGTAACGGAGCTGAGGAGCAGGCCCACCAGATCCGTGTAAACAATCTGGTCGTCTTCCGACGCCGTGGCGTTGTAGTCGTCAATGCACTTGGTAATGCCGTCCTTGTCCTCAAAGGTGTCAACGTAAATGTTAATGCCGCTGGGCGAGTCAGGATCCACAACTCCAAAGGTACTCAGATTATTTTCATAGCTGCTGGTTTCTACAAAGGAGCTGTACAGGCTGGTTAAGGATTCATCCACACCAAGGGCGGAGGCATAGGAGCTGAGCGAGTCAGTTTCTTCCTGCTCCGAAGCAAAGCTCTTGCCTGTCAGAACGTTCGTATCCGGGTCAGCTTGCTGTGCTTTTACAATGGCACTGTCATCCGTGTACTTGATGATGTAATCGGAAAGTGCCTTGGTGTAACCAACGGCACCGTCAATGGTAACGTCTGCATCTTCGTGTGCCTTAACAACACCAACCACTTTGACTTTAATTTCGGAGTCCATCAGGGCGTCCAGTAAGGTGCCGTTGTTGGCAATATACCGGTAGGTGCCGTCAGACTGCAGGTGGTACTGGTCACAGGCGGGCATAAGGTAGAAGGTTTTATTCCGTAAGCTGTCATAGGATAAGGTATAGCTTGGAACGGAAACCTCTTCTTTGTTGTCAATCTGCTTCATCAGGCTGGCATATTCTTCCGCGGGAAGATAGCCAAGGGAGTAAAGCTGGGTTAAGGATAATTCATTGTTGTCATTGACCACCAGAACCACTTCATTGTAAGCCGTTGGCCAGGAACCGTAGACAACGTCATAGGAATCCATTAATGCATCACTGACCAATTGGTCCCCGCTGCCCGGAAGCATTTGGCCGAAGTTGGCGGCCGCACTGCTCTGACCCAGTAAGGAAGACATGGGGGAAGTAGTGGTTGGCTGTTCATCCTGGTCAATGTAGACGTCATCCGTGTCTACCAGGATGCCGTTGGAATCATAGGCATAAGCCTTAAAGGAAACACCGTAGTTGTAAACAATGCCGCCTTCTCCAACGTATTGGTGGATTTCACTGCTTGGATCATCCAGATACTTTTTGAATGCAGTCAGATTGTTTTTTGACATGCTGAGGTTCATGCTGGCCTGGCCTTCCAGGTCAGAGCCATTGGAATACAGGTTGCCGTCATCGGGATGCTCTTCCACTTTGGACGCTTCTGCACCGGATTGCATTAAACTGTTAACATCTATGGATTCCGCTTCAATGCTGACGGGATAAGACATCATGGTGTCTTTTTGTAGCTGGGTAATATAGTTGTTAACGCCGGTGGAGAAGGCAAGGATAAGCGCAATGCCGATGATTCCGATGGATCCTGCAAAACTGGTCAGCGTGGTGCGGCCGATTTTGGTGCGCAGGTTTCCTATGGAAAGGGCCAGTGCCGTCAGGAAGCCCATGGCGCTGTGCCCCATGTTTTCGTGACGGGCCGGCAGCTCTTCCGTTACTTCATACGGATTGGAGTCATCTACAATCCGACCGTCTTTCAGGCGGACAATCCGGTTGGCATACTGATTGGCCAGGTCCGGGTTATGGGTAACCATGACAACAAGACGGTCTTTGGCTACCTGCTTTAACAGCTCCATGACCTGAATACTGGTTTCGGAATCCAGCGCACCGGTGGGTTCGTCTGCCAGCAGGATTCGCGGATTGTTGACCAGTGCTCTGGCAATGGCCACCCGTTGCATCTGTCCGCCGGACAACTGGTTCGGCTTCTTGTGTGCCTGCTCCTTCAGGCCGACTTCGTCCAGGGCCTGAAGCGCACGCGACTTGCGCTCGGCAGCGCTGACCCCACTGATGGTCAGCGCCAGCTCTACGTTGGCAAGCACGCTCTGATGCGGAATTAAGTTGTAGCTTTGAAACACGAAGCCGATGGTATGATTCCGGTAGGAATCCCAGTCCCGATCGTTATATTTCTTGGTAGAAATGCCATCAATAATCAGATCTCCGGAATCATACCGGTCCAGTCCGCCGATGACATTCAACAGGGTGGTTTTACCGGAGCCGGACGGGCCCAGCACGGCCAGGAATTCGTTGTCCCTTAAGTTCAGGGAAACGCCATCCAGGGCCTGCTGGACCAGGTCCCCGGTCCGGTATTCTTTTCTGATTTCCTTAATTTGCAACATACCTTTTGCCTTTCTGCTTTTAAAGGATGCCTTATTATACTACAAACTTTCTGCAAAAAGGCCGCAGACAGCTGAAAAAATCAGCGGCTGCGGTCTTTTTATCATCTGTGAATTTGTTGTGACGGATTAGCGCTTGACGCGGGCGGAGCCGCCGCCCATGAGGGCTTCCACTTCGGCCTTGGAGGCCATGGTGGTGTCTCCGGGAGTGGTCATGGCCAGCGCGCCGTGCGCTGCGCCATAGTTGACGGCCAGTTTCGGGTCACCGGTGGCCATCAGGCCGTAGATGAGGCCCGAAGCAAAGGAGTCTCCGCCGCCGACGCGGTCCAGAATTTCAAGGCCTTTATAATCTTTTGCTTTATAAACGGTGCCGTCTGCCCAGCAGATGGCGGACCAGTCGTTTACGGTTGCCGTTTTGACTTCCCGCAGGGTAGTGGCTACTGCCTTGAAATTCGGGTACGTCTTGGCGGCCTGGTTAATCATCTTTTCATAGCCGGCCAGGTTTAACTGCTTCAGGTCTTTGTCATTGCCTTCAATTTCAAAGCCAAGGCAGGCGGTGAAATCTTCTTCGTTGCCAATCATAACGTCTACGTATTTGGCAATTTCCTGATTGACTTCCCTGGCTTTTTCCAGGCCGCCGATAGCGGACCACATGGAAGGCCGGTAGTTTAAATCATAGGAAACCACGGTGCCGTATTTTTTGGCAGTCTTAATGGCGGCCAGTACTGTTTCACAGGATTGCTCGGACAGGGCGGCGTAGATCCCGCCGGTATGGAGCCAGCGGACGCCAAGGGTACCGAAGATGTATTCAAAATCAAAGTCCTCCGGGGTGGCCTTGGAAATGGCCGTGTTGGCCCGGTCGGAACAGCCAACGGCGCCCCGAACGCCGAATCCGCGTTCGGTGAAGTTCAGACCGTTGCGGCAAACCCGGCCAATGCCGTCCGTCGGCATCCATTTAATCAGGGCCGTGTCTACGCCGCCCTGCAGAATGAAATCCTCCATCAGCTTGCCCACTTCGTTGTCCGCAAAGGCGGTAATGCAGGCGGTCTTCAGACCGAAGCACCGCCGCAGGCCGCGGACAACGTTGTATTCGCCGCCGCCTTCCCAGGCGCGGAATTGTCTTGCAGTGCGGATGCGTCCCTCGCCCGGATCCAGGCGCAGCATAATTTCCCCAAGGGAAACCGCATCATAGGTGTAGGTGTCACGTAACTTCAAATCCATAACTTCAGGTCCTTTCTTTTGGTGTATGGCTTGTGTTGTGTATCTGGTTAACCAGTTCCCGCGGGGAAAGGTTGAATTCCTTTCGGCACAGGCGGTAAAAGGTGGAATAATTTTCAAACCCATAATTCATGGCGGCTTCGGATAACGAGGCCCCTTTGGCAATGTCCCCAAGGGCCCGGTCCAGCTTTAACCGCAGTACATACTGGTGCACGGAAATGTCTAAGTGCTCCCGGAACACCCGGGAAATATAACTGCGGCTGACGTAAAATTCCGAAGCTAAATCGTCCAGACTGAGCGGTTTTTCAATATTGTTGTGGATGTACCGCACCACTTCGGAGTACAGGTTCTTGGTGGGACTGTTTTTCTGGAAGGCTTTCCGCGTGTGGATAATCCGGTTAATTTGGATCAGCAATTGGGAAAACAGGGTACCCATATAAAATTCGTAATCCGGGTCCTGCGCTTCCTGCTCGTGGGTCATTTCTTCCAAAATGGAGACAATGCGCTGCCGCGCTTCCGCACCGGGCCGGTAATGGCAGGAACCGCTTTTGGCCACAGACTGCATAATGCTTTGAATGGTCTGGCTGATGGCTTCCATTTCCCTTAAATAATCCAGGGAAACCCAGATGACAACCCGCTCATACGGCTTGTCATTGCCTTTGGAAAATTCAATTTCCGGGAAGTGCAGCTTCTCCGGCTCAATAATCAGAAAATCCCCTGGTTCCAAGTGAAACCGCTTGTTTCCAACGGTGTAGAATGCATCGCCCGCAAGGAAAAAATAGAATTCATAGTGCGTATGCGTGTGCGGCTTTACCCGCCCATAGGACAGGTCACCTTTGTAGTGGAAAAATTCCATGGTGTTCCCTTCCATATATTGGCGGTAAGAGAACTGGTTGATCAGCCCCTGCATGACGAAAGCCTCCATTAGCATCTTATAAAAAACTGCTTTTAAAAAGCAATCCTTGTCTCCATTATGCAATGTTTTGTGTCCCGGATGCAATTCTTATTTTTAGGAGGAAAAAATAGAATGAAGATGTAAAATAAAAGAAGAGAAACGAATTTTCGCAGCAAAGGAGAACAAGTATGAAATTATCGTTCCGCTGGTATGGTCCGGGCGATGCAGTCACCCTTGAACAAATCAGACAAATTCCCAATATGGATAGCATTGTAACCGCTGTTTATGATGTCCCCGTTGGAGAAGTCTGGAGCAGGGAAAGCATTGCGGATTTAAAAAAGCAAACGGAAGCAGCTGGTTTGCATTTTGAAGTGATTGAAAGTATCCCGGTGCATGAAGATATTAAACTGGGGAAGCCGACCAGAGACCGGCTGATTGAAAATTACTGTGAAAACATTCGCCGCGTGGCAGAAGCCGGCGTCAAATGTGTTTGCTATAACTTTATGCCGGTGTTTGACTGGACCCGCACCACGCTGAACCACGTGTTGCCGGACGGCTCCACGTCACTGGCCTATTACCAGGAAGAAGTGGACAAGGTTAACCCGTTAAACGGGGACAGTGACCTGACGCTGCCGGGCTGGGACGCCAGTTATACCCGGGCAGAGCTGGCTGCCGTAGTGGCAGAATACCAGAAGCTGACAGAGGAAGACTTGTGGGATAACCTGGCTTATTTCATACACAAAATTATCCCGGTAGCGGCAGAATGTGACGTCAACATGGCCATTCATGAGGATGACCCGTGCTGGAGCATTTTCGGGTTGCCGCGGATTATTACGGAGGAAGAAAACCTGGACCGGTTTCTGGCCCTGGAGGACGACCCGCATCACGGCCTGACGTTGTGCACCGGCTCCCTTGGCTGTTCCGCCAAGAATGACGTGCCGCACATGGCTTATAAGTATGCCAAAATGGGCCGAATCCATTTCGCCCATTTGCGCAACGTTGCCATTCTGGACAATGGCTTTGAGGAGCGGGGCCACCTCAGCAAGGACGGTTCCTTAGATATGTTTGCCATTGTCAAGGCGCTGCATGATGGCGGATTTGACGGCTACGTCAGGCCGGACCATGGGCGCATGATCTGGGGCGAAACCGGCCGGGCAGGCTACGGTCTGTATGACCGTGCCCTGGGCGCCACCTATATCAACGGGCTCTTTGAAGCTGTAGAAAAAATGTCCTGAGGAGGAAGCAACATGAAAGATTACACTTTGGATATTAAGGATAAAGTAGCAGTCGTTACCGGAGCGGGTGGCGTGCTGTGCAGTATGTTCTCTAAAACGCTGGCAGAGCAGGGGGCCAAGGTGGCGCTCCTGGACCTGAACGGCGCTGCAGTAGAACAGGTAGCTAAGGAAATTCGGGAAGAAGGCTACATCGCCAAGGCCTATACTGCCAACGTGCTGGATAAGGACTCTTTGGAAGCTGTCCATGCGCAGGTGCTGCAGGACTTCGGCCCCTGTGACATCCTCCTGAACGGTGCCGGCGGGAACAACGCCCGTGCCAACACCACCAAGGAATATTTCTTCCCGGGCGATGAAGCCGCCAAGGATCTTGTTACGTTCTTTGACTTAGACCAGTCCGGCGTGGAATTTGTGTTCAACCTGAACTTCATCGGTACGCTGCTGCCAACCCAGGTCTTTGCCAGAGACATGCTGGGACGGGAGCACTGCACCGTCATTAATATTTCGTCCATGAACGCGTTTACGCCGCTGACCAAGATTCCGGCCTACTCCGGTGCCAAGGCAGCCATCAGCAACTTTACGCAGTGGCTGGCTGTGCACTTCTCTAAGGTGGGTATCCGGGTCAATGCCATGGCACCGGGCTTCTTTGTAACTAAGCAGAATAAAGATTTGCTGTTTGACGCTGAAGGCAAGGCCACGCCGCGGACAGAAAAGATTCTGGCCGCCACGCCGATGGGCCGCTTTGGCGATGCCGAAGAACTGAACGGAACCCTGCTGTATCTGGTTAACGAAAAAATGTCCGGCTTTGTAACCGGCGCAGTTATCCCCATTGACGGAGGCTTCAATGCCTATTCGGGAGTATAAGCATGAAAGAGTTTTTAGATCAGGATTTTCTGCTGGAAACGGAAACGGCTAAATTACTGTTCCATAAGTATGCGGAAAACAAACCGATTATTGATTTCCACAATCATTTAAGCCCGCAGGAAATTTATGAAGACGGCTGCTTTGCTGATTTAGGGCAGGCCTGGCTGGCAGGAGACCACTATAAGTGGCGTGCCATGCGGGCGGCCGGCGTGCCGGAAGAGCGGGTTACCGGTGCGGCAGAGGATAAGGAAAAGTATGATGCGTATGCCGCCATACTGCCGCAGCTGTTTGGCAATCCGCAGTACCACTGGACCCATTTGGAATTGCAACGGTACTTTGACATCCGTACCCCGCTTTCCGCAGACACGGCGGACGCCATTTATGAGCAGGCCACTGCGGCGCTGCAGACCGGAGAATACTCCGTTCGCAATCTGCTGGCCCGTATGAATGTAAAACAGCTTTGTACCACGGATGATCCGGCAGATGACCTGCGGTATCATCAGTTATTGCAAAAAGAGGAAACGCGTTTCTTTGTGCGCCCGACCTTCCGGCCGGAGCGGGCAATGAAGCTTGCTGCACCGGATTATCCGGCGTACCTGCAGCGCCTTGGGACCGCCGCGGGCCTGGAAATCCACTCGTATCAGGATCTGAAACTGGCCCTGGCGGCCCGCATCCGCTTCTTCCGGGAAACGGGCTGCAAAGCCAGTGACCATTCCTTAGAGGGCTGCATTTATACCGCCGCTTCAGAGGAAGAAGCGGATGCCGTTTTTGCAAAGCGGCTGGCAGGCTCTTCCTTGACCAAAGAGGAAGAGGCCAAATTCCGCAGCGCGGTTATGGTATTCCTTGCCAAGGAATACCACAAAGCAGACTGGGTTATGCAGTTGCATATTGGCGCGCTGCGCAACAATTCCAGCCGCCGCTTTGCCGGCATCGGGGCCGACTGCGGCTTTGACTCCGCTGATGACATCAGCTACGCCGCCCCGCTGGCGGCCCTGCTGAATGAAGCCGACAAAACCAATGAATTACCCAGAACCATTCTGTACAACTTAAACGGGAGAGACACGGAAATGCTGGCCTCCATGGCAGGCAATTTCTTTGACGGCACTACGCCTGGTAAAGTTCAATTAGGTGCCGCCTGGTGGTTCTGTGACACCAAAGCCGGCATGGAACGCCAGCTGAACGCGTACGCCGAAAACGGCGCACTGGCACAGTTTGTCGGCATGGTAACCGATTCCAGAAGCTTTTTGTCTTTCCCAAGACATGAATATTTCCGCCGCATCCTGTGCAACTGGATCGGCAACAAAGTAGAAAACGGGGAATACCCCTTTAACGAAGAACTTTTAGGCAATCTGGTAGAACGGATTTCCTATCAAAATGCGCTGGACTTTTTCCAGATGAACTAAGAAAGGAGGAATACAATCATGAATGAAGTATTGGAACAGTTTGCCAAATACGGAGTCGTCCCGGTTGTTGTTTTAGATGACGCAAAAGATGCCCTTCCCTTGGCAGATGCACTATTGGAGGGTGGCTTGCCGCTGGCGGAGGTTACCTTCCGGACGGATGCCGCAGAAGAAAGCATCCGGCAAATGACCAAACAGCATCCGGAAATGCTGATTGGCGCCGGAACCGTCCTTTCTGCAGAGCAGGCCAACCGCGCCGTGTCTGCCGGGGCTAAATTCATCGTCAGCCCGGGGACAAACCCGGAAGTGGTAGAGTTCTGCTTAGACAACAACATCCCGGTTACCCCGGGCGTCTGCACCCCGTCCGAAGTGGAGGCAGGCCTCGGCTTCGGCCTGGATGTCCTGAAATTCTTCCCGGCAGAACAGGCCGGCGGCGTGGCCTTCATTAAGGCCATTTCGGCGCCGTACCGCAATGTGAAATTCATGCCGACCGGCGGCATCAGTCCGTCCAATTTGAAAGACTATCTGTCCTGCCCGGCAGTTCTTGCCTGCGGCGGAAGCTGGATGGTCAAAGGACAACTGATTAAAGACGGAAACTTTGCGGAAATTACCCGCCTGTGCCAGGAAGCAAGGAGTTTAGTAAAAGAAATCAGAGGATAAAAAAGAAACGGAGTAAACTGCTATGAAACAAGAACAGCAAGCCCCCGCAACACAAGTAAAACCCTTTGGCATAAAAGATAAAGTCGGCTATATGTTTGGTGACTGCGGCAACGACCTCACCTTTATATTAGCCTCGTTCGTATTATTAAAGTTTTATACCGATGTTATGGGCGTATCCAGTGCCCTGGTCGGCACCATGATGATGGCGGTTAAAATTCTGGATGCTTTTACAGACGTAACCATGGGACAAATAGTAGACCGCTCCAAGCCGACGGCCAAGGGGAAATTCTCCCCCTGGATCAAGCGGATGGCGGGACCGGTTGCACTGGCCAGCTTCTTAATGTATGCCAGCTGGTTTGCCAACATGCCCATGTGGTTTAAAATCATTTGGATGTTTGTAACCTATGCCCTTTGGTCCAGCGTTTGCTACACCGGCGTAAACATTCCATACGGGTCTATGGCTTCCGCCATCTCGCAGGATCCGAAGGACAGAGCTTCTTTGTCCACCTGGAGAAGTGCCGGAGCGGGTGTCGCGGCCGGCCTGGTATCGGTTGTCCTTCCGGTGGTTATTTATTACACGGATGACGCCGGAAACAAAGTGCTGTCTGCCAGCCGCGTTACCATAGCAGCGGCAGTCTGCTCTGTCCTGGCCGTCGGCGCTTACCTGCTCTGCTACAACCTGACTACCGAACGTTTTGTTGTACCGCAGAAAACCGAAAAGTTTGACCTGAAAGCATTAGTTAAAGGATGGTTTTCCAACCGTGCACTTCTGGGTATTATCTTAAGCACCTTCTTTATGCTGGTTTCCCAGAATGTTACTTCCGGACTGTCCTCCTATATTTTCCCGAACTACTTCCGCAACCCCGCGGCACAGTCCATCGCCACCATTGTAGCAGCCGTGCCTATGTTCTTCCTGGCACCCTTCATGACCAAGCTGTCCATTAAAGTGGGTCGGAAACGTCTGGGCATCATCGGTCTTTCCATTGGCGCCTTCTTCTTCCTGCTGGCCTATTTCCTGAAGGTTACCAACGTATGGGTTTTCGTTATTCTGTACGGTCTGGGTTATACCGGCGTCTTTGTTATCGGCCTGATTTGCTGGGCTATGATTACCGACGTTATTGATGACATGGAAGTACAAACCGGCACCAGAGAAGACGGCAACGTGTATTCCGTTTATTCCTTCTCCCGGAAAATGGGACAGGCCCTGGGCACCGGCCTTTGCGGCTGGACCCTGAGCGCCATCGGCTACACCCAGGCAACCCAGTTTGATGCGGATGTTACCCTTGGCATTTACAATGCCACCTGTCTGCTTCCGGCCATAGCTTTCGGCCTCAGCCTGATTTTCTTAATCTGGCTGTATCCGTTAAGCAGAGAAAAGGTAGAAGAAAACGCCCGCATTCTGGCTGAACGCCGTGAACAGGCCGCTGACGCCGAACCCATTCTGGAGGAGGTTGCCACCGAAGTAACGGATGTTATTGTAACGGAAGTAGAACCGGAAGAACCCAAAGGAGATAATCAATGAGAAACATACAACTCTTGAATGACGGCTGGTCCTTTTCCAAGTCCAATCTTTTGGAAAACCCACAGCCGGCAGATTTAGAAGCTGTCACCCTGCCGCACACCTGGAACGCCGTGGATGGGCAGGACGGCGGAAATGACTACTACCGCGGCACCTGTTATTACAGAAAGGAAATGGACCGGGCGGACCTGCCGGAAGGGCAGAAGGTCTACCTGGAATTCCGCGGAACCAACTCCAGCGCCACCCTTTATGTCAATGGCAAAAAGGTGGCGGAGCATGACGGTGGTTATTCCACCTGGCGAGCTAATATCACCGATTTTCTGGAAGACCACAACGTATTTGTAGTGGCTGTGGACAATGCCCCGAATAACCGGGTATATCCGCAGACGGCAGACTTTACCTTCTACGGTGGTATTTACCGGAATGTATATGCCATTGGCGTGCACCATGCCCACTTTGACCTGGACTATTACGGCGCACCCGGAATCCAGGTTACACCGGTAATTCAGGGCGCCGATGCCGAAGTAGAACTGAAAGCGTATGTTACGGCACCAAAGGACGGCAGAAAAGTGGTATTTACGGTTTCTGACGCCGAAGGCAACACCGTTGCAACGGCAGAAACTACCACGGAAAACTACGTAGCTACCGCAAAAATCAGCATTCCACAGGTGCACCTGTGGAACGGCCGTAAAGATCCATACCTTTACACCGCTTCAGCGGACTTAGTTTGTACCACACACGGCGTAATTGACACCGTAAGTACCCGCTTTGGCTGCCGTACTTTTGAAATTACGAAGAATGACGGCTTTTATCTGAACGGACAGCCGTATCCGTTGCACGGTGTGTCCCGGCACCAGGACCGCAAGGGCATTGGTAATGCCCTGCTGCCGGAACATCACCGGGAAGATATGGAGCTGATTAAGGAAGTCGGGGCCACAACCATTCGTCTGGCCCACTATCAGCACGATCAGTATTTTTATGATCTTTGCGATGAAAACGGTCTGGTCATCTGGGCGGAAATCCCCTACATTTCCAAGCATATGGATACCGGATATGACAACACAATCTCGCAGATGACGGAGCTGATAGCCCAGAACTATAACCATCCAAGCATTGTTGTTTGGGGCTTGTCCAATGAAATTACCATGGGCACGGCCTCCGACTTCCTAATCCAGAACCATAAGGACTTAAATGACCTGTGCCATAAGATGGACCCGACACGGAAAACCACTATGGCAGTCCTGACTATGACAGCCAAAGACCATCCGTTACTGAAGATTCCGGATGTGCTTTCCTGGAATCACTACTTTGGCTGGTACGGCGGTACCACGGACATGAACGGTCCGTTCTTTGATGAGTATCACAAACAGTATCCGGATATCCCGGTTGGCATTTCCGAATATGGCTGTGAAGCCCTGAACTGGCACACCAGCAAGCCAACGCAGGGGGACTACACGGAAGAATACCAGGCGTATTACCACGAAGAACTGATTAAGCAGTTGTTTACACGGAAGTACATCTGGGCTTCCCACGTTTGGAATATGTTTGACTTCGGCGCCGACGCACGGGCCGAGGGCGGCGAAAACGGTCAGAATCATAAGGGACTGGTTACCTTTGACCGCATGTACAAGAAGGACTCCTTCTACGCTTATAAAGCCTGGCTGTCCGATGAACCGTTTGTCCACCTCTGTGGCAAACGCTACATTGATCGGACAGAAGCGGTTACAAAGGTAACGGTTTATTCCAACCAGCCGACCGTTGAGCTGTTTGCCGACGGCAAGAGCCTCGGCGCCAAGACGGAACCGCAACACTTCTTCTACTTTGAAGTGCCCAACGAAGGGGAGACCACTTTGAAGGCCGTTGCGGGTGACTGCGTGGACGAAAGCCACATCCGCAAGGTAGCGGAACCCAATCCGGACTACATTCTGCACGAGCAGGGCGCTGTTCTGAACTGGTTTGACATTACGGAAAAAGAGGGCTATTACTCCTTGAACGATACCCTTGCGGATCTGTCCAAGAACCCCGCGGCCATGGCCCTGGTTTTCAACCTCTTTGCCAAAAAAGGCATTCGCCTGGTTAAGGACAAGAAAGCTGCCGGCAAGGATACCCCTGCCGCAGATGCCTCTGCCACCACTGACACCTCATCAGGTAAAGCTTCCAAAGGCAATTCCCTTAAGAAGCTTTCCGGCATGAAAACCCTGGCCAAGGGCGCTTGGAGTATGATGGGCGGCTTTACCGTCGTCCGCGCCACCCGCATGGCGGCCATGGCAGATATCAGCTTTACCAAGAAAGAGCTTCTGACCTTAAATAAGCGGCTGAATCGCCTGAAGAAGCAGAGCAAATAGTCTTGACAAAAAAGAAAAGACCTGTCCAAAAGGGCAGGCCTTTTTTTATTTACTTTATAGTTTACCCTTAATGGCATTGTCACAAAGGCGGTATATTAGGTCAGCTAAACTGTCTATAGACATATTAAAACTGGATTCAATCCACTGTTGGATGATGGCTAGAGATCCTCGGAGAAGAAAGGTAAGGGTGTACTGCTCTTTTTCGCTGCCCAGGGTTAATCCGATACCTTCCCGCAAATAGACCAATGACTCGCTAATGAAGCGTTTTCGAAAAGATTCACGGTTTGGCTGGCAGAGCGTAGTCTGAAAAAGAACTTGGTTGGCCTGCACGTGGCTCAAAAAGGTCACAATGAACTGCTTGGTGCTGGCGTCCGGACTGACAGAGGCAAAGCACTCCATGGTGTCAGAAATGACTATATTTTCCACAGCGGTCAGCAGGTCATACTGGTCTGTATAGTGTAGGTAGAAAGTGGAGCGATTCAGCTCTGCATGTTCACAGATTTCCTTGACTGTAATATGTTCAATCGGTTTTTGTTGCATCCAGTAGAGAAGACTGTCAGTTAGCATTTTTTTTGTAATGCGAACACGTTGATTTTCCATAATTTGTCACCACCTCAACAGACAAAAAGTATTTGTCGACTTCACAACTTTGTGAATACAACTGATGCTTGCTAAATCGACACGGTGTTGAATATTATAAAGGAGAAGACAGTCGCTGTCAAAGCGTCACGAAAAATCAAAATTGAAAGGAGCAACAGTATGAAAGTTTTTATGATTGGTGGAACCGGTCTCTTGGGTTCCCAGGGGGCAAAGGAATTAATTGACCGGGGCCACACGGTTATAACATTGGCCTTGCCACCGATTCCTCCAGGAGCAGAACTGCCACCGGAAATGAAAGTGGAATTTGGCAATTATCTGGAAATGTCAGATGAAAAGATCCTTGGCTACATGGAAGGTTGTGAAGGCTTTGTTTTTGCCGCAGGCGTGGATGAACGTGTAGAAGGTCCAGCGCCTATTTATGACCTCTATAAGAAGTATAACATTGACCCGGTTAAAAGATTGTTGGCGCTTGCAAAAAAAGCAGGTATTAAGCACTCCGTTATTTGCGGATCCTATTTTGCATATTTTGCCAAGGTTAAACCAGACTTGAACCTCCGCCAGAATCACCCGTACATTTGCTCTCGTCTGGATCAGGAAGAAGCTGCTATGGCAGCTGCCGGACCTGATTTTGATGTGGCAGTTCTGGAACTGCCGTACATCTTCGGCGCGCAGCCGGGCCGAAAGCCAGTATGGGTCTTCTTGGCAAAAATGATAGACGGCAAAATGCCATTCGTGTTTTATCCACAGGGCGGGTCCACCATGGTTACCGTTCAGCAGGTAGGAGAGGCTATTGCCGGTGGTATTGAAAACAACAAAGGTGGGAACTGTTACCCAATTGGTTATTACAATTATACTTGGAAGCAGCTTATTGATGTTAGCGCGAAGGCTATGGGCTACAAGCACAAGAAAGTTGTTACCATTCCTAATTGGTTGTACACCGTTGGGTCTCTTTCTGTAGTTCTTGACTATAAGAAGAGAGGTATCCAGGGTGGTCTGAATATGCTGAAATTCACTGATATGCAGTGTGCCAAACTGTTCATTGACAAGGACCTGGGCTGTGTACCTCTTGGCGTTCAGCCAGATGACATTGACGCTGCAATTGCCGATTCTATGAAACTTAGTCAGACCATTATTCAAGGCAAGACAGAAGTCATTTCTATGAAGGGAGAATAACTGATGAGTAAACCAATTATCTTCGTTACCGGTGCCACTGGTGGTATGGGTATGGAATCTTTAAAAGTAATGATCAAAGACGGATGGCTTTATAACATTCGTATTCTTGCCAGAGACTCGGAAAAAAACCATAAGGAACTGGCACCTTATAAAAATAAGAAAAACTTGGAAATTGTCTGGGGCGATTTAACTAACTTTGAAGACTGCAAAAAGTGCGTCAAGGATGCAGCTGTTGTATTGCATATTGCCGCTTTTGTATCTCCGGCGGCAGACTATTATCCTAAAAAAGCCATGCAGGCCAATTATGGTGGCACTAAAAACCTGATTGATGCAATTAAAGCGGTTGGCCAGCAGGATACCACCAAGTTTGTTTATATAGGCACGGTTGCTGAAACTGGTGACCGTATGCCGCCAATCCATTGGGGGCGTGTAGGTGACCCGATTAAGCCATCTATGTTTGACTACTATGCTGTTTCTAAAGTTGCGTCCGAACGCTATGTTATTGAATCAGGATTGAAATATTGGGTCAGTTTGCGGCAAACCGGTATTATTGGACCGGCCATGTCTGAAATTCGTGATGCCATTCAATTCCATAACTGCTTGAACAATGTGCTTGAGTACTGCTCCGATTTAGATTCCGGTATTTGCATGAGAAACCTGGCGGCCTTTGAAACACAAGGTATCCTGGATCAGAGCTTCTGGGGTCATATTTACAACATTGGCGGAGGCCCGGATGCCCGTACGGACACTTACAGCATGTATGAGTATTTGTATGGCGCCCTTGGAATTACTGATCTTGGTCTTATTTTAAAGCCCCGCGAAATAGCCACTTTGAACTTCCATGGCCATTACTATGAAGATTCCAAAAAACTTGACGATTATCTTCATTTCCAAAATGATGGCATGCAATATTATTATGACTGTTACCTGAAAGGCCTTGGCCCTGTAGCTCCTGCCTTTAAAGCCATTTGTAAGTTGCCTGGTGGTCAAAAGCTGGTGGCCAGTCTCCTAAACATGACCTTCAAGAAATTTAAGACCAGCGAGCATGGCACGGTACACTTTATTAAGGATAATGTTGTTGATCATATTGATGCCTATTGGGGCGGCAAAAAGCGCTGGGAGGAACAGCCCGCAGAGCTGAAGGACTTCAAGCGTTGGACGGATTGGGATACGGTTAGTCATCTGGATCACGGCTATGACGAGACAAAACCGGAATCAGAGCTGAATTATGAGGATATGAAGAAAGCCGTGGCCTTCCGTGGCGGAGAGCTCCTTTCTGAGTCTATGACCACCGGTGATTGGACTACTCCGCTGACCTATAAGTGCCAGTTTGGTCACACTTTCACCGGCAGTCCACGACTGATTCTGGAAGGTGGACATTGGTGTGACATTTGCGAACGGACTTCCTGGAACTATGGTAACCGTGCCAAGGGAGATCCATTCTTCGCTCAAGTGTGGAATCCGCTTCATGGCCCTGACGAAACCAGAGAGTATCCGAAGGAAGTTACGGAGCTGGATGTATAACAACTAACAGCAAAAGGGCCCTGCCACATTGGCAGGGCCCCTCTTTTGCAACGGGAAAGGTAGGAGATATCAGGGAATTTCCGTTTTATAAAACGGTAACACAGCGCGGATGCTTTAAGCTATCCGTGGCGCGGTATACATCATAGTGGTCGGATTCCGAGAAAATGGAGGCAACCACAATCAGTGCGCCGGTGTCGTATTTTTTCAATTGATATACGTGATAATCCGTGGCGCCTTCGCAGTACCCGATAAGTTCCATCTTGGTATCTGCAGAAACGGTGCCGTAGGGTTCATAGGTGGTATCATTCAGCACAATGGAGCTGCCGTCTTTGGAACGGTCAAACACCAGCGACGGGGTAATCGATTCCCGGCTACAGCTGGCAAGGCAGGCAACAATAATCAGGAGGAACAGAAGCGCATAAACCGTGCTGAGAATGGCTTTCCTGGTCTGACTTGCGTTTTTCCAGGACGTCCGGATGGCACTGAAGCCTTTCTGAATCAGGAAGCGGGCAAAGGAGTCGGTCCGTTTGTTGGTCTTTTTTGTCTTCTTCGGCGATGCAGCTTTTGCACGCGGCGCAGCCACTTTCGGTTGTACCGGAGGGACATATGCCGTAGGGTCAACGCGTGGCGTATACGTAATTGTTTTGATACGGGGCGCGTATGCAGTACCGGCCATTTCCGTCATTCTGTGTGCCTCCTTTCCCAAAAATCAAGATATAGGGGTGCCTTTTATCACTTCGGGGATTATATAGGCCACTTTTGAACAAGATGTGAACAAAGTTTGAACAGCACAGGCGAGTTCCTTTAGACTATTTTCAGGAAGCGGAACAAGCCTTGCTACTGCGTCACTTTTCCGATAAAATAAAAAGGTATTATTTCGGACAAAAAAATTAGAAAAGGAGACTTTCTATTGGATCAATTAAGAACGTACACAAAAAAAGAGGCCAGAATGTATCTGGTCGGTATGACGGGACAGAACATGCTGTACAACGTGGTTAACACCGGGTTGTATTTCTATTTCCAGAACGTCATTTGTCTTCCGGCAGTAGCGCTGGGCTGGATTTTTGCACTGGCTCGGGTATGGGATGCCGTCAATGACCCCATGATGGGCGTTATTGTAGACCATACGCACAGCAAGTACGGAAAGTGCAAACCTTATTTAATGTATGTGCCATTGGCCATCATGATTATTACCAGTGCTGCCTTCCTAAACGGCAACTACGCTGAATTGAAGATGGCAGGGGAAACCACAAAGTGCTTCTTTGTTGTGGCCTGGGCCGCAGTTTCCTATATCCTTTGGGGTATGACTTATACCGTTGGTGACATTCCATTGTGGGGCGTTATTGCCCGCATGTCCGAAGTGGAAGAAGACCGGGTTAAGCTGATTTCCTGGGCAAGAATTGCGGCAGCTATCGGTGGTGCGTTGTCTATCGTAACCATTGTTGCTATCTCGCAAGGGGTCAACGGTGCCATGGGCCTGCCTGACAATGCACAGAAGGGCTTCATTATTGTCGGTGTGGCATTTACCATTATCGGCTGCCTGCTCTTTGAATGCGCCGGGATCGGGGTTAAGGAGCATGTCCGCCTGGTCAATGGGGAAGAGTCCAAAGGTTTCCTGGATTCCATCAAAATTATGTGGTCCTGCAAGCCGTTCCGCAGACTGATGATCTCCGGCGTGCTTCGTTCCCCGATTGCACTGTTCAACAACCTGATTATTACCCTGGCAACCTATTATTACTGTGACGGCAACCTGATGAACATCCTGCAGGGTGGCAAGATCCTGGTAGTGGTTCTGCTGTTTGCCCTCGGATTTGGCCTGGGTATGTTCGGCTCTACCTTAATTGTTCCGCTGCTCATGAAGAAGTGGGACGTTAAGAAGATTTACAATGCCACCGCTTTCAGCGCCATCCCAATGGTTCTGATCTTTGTCTGCTACCTGGCCGTTCCGGACGGGGCATTCAAGGAAGTTGGCTGGGGCGCTGTGGTAGGCCTGCTGATTCTCTTCGGCGGTGCCGGACAGGGCATTATTAATGTATGCCAGTCGGTTATGATTGCGGACTGCATTGACTACGAAGAGTTCCACACCAATTATCGCCCGGACGGCGTATTCTTCTCCGGACAAAGCTTCATTACCAAGCTGTCCTCCGGCGTGGCTTCCCTGATTTCCGCATACGTCTTTGCGTACGTTGGTTACACGGATGTCAACATTGCTGAAATGAACGTAGCGTTGAATGAAGGCGCATCCTTTGCTTTGGATTATTCATCCTACTCCTGGGCTATGTGGTTCTTAGTAACTGTTCCGGCCGCCATCGGCCTGGCAATTGCCATCATCCCTACGCTGAAGTATGAAATTACACCGGAATCCAGAAAAGAGATTACCGCTGCTTTAAAGATTAAGCATGATGCTGCGGAAGCTGCTTTCCTGGAACAGGAAGCTGCCGCAGAGGCTGCTGCAGGAACTGCCGCAGAAACTACTGCAGAGGCAGAAACCGTAACTACTTCTGATACGGAATAAGTTAGCTGTGAAAGAAGAGTTTAAGCGGTAGATAAACTCGTAAACAAGTCATTAATAAAAAAAGGGTGCGTTGCAAAACGCGCCCTTTTTCCTTTCTAATTGCTACTGAAATTGCGGGAAGGCTGCATCGCAAAAAACGGCAGGAAATGGCAAAAGTGTCCTATTTTGGCCAAAAAACCTTGTGTCAAGTGCTCAACTTTACAAAAGTTTCCGGTGAGGCTTTGGTAAAAGTTACAAAATGTAACCTTTTTGTAACTATTTGTAGGAATTCATGTTATAATGCATGACATGTGAATTTTTGCTATGCGTGAATTTATGAAATCTATGAATTGGAGACAGTTTATGACCTCAGTCAAAAAACACCAGCGTATGGGCGCTGTTCTCAGTGTCCTTATGGCAGTTGTTCTTCTCCTGGGAACGCTGGGCTACACCAGTACTGCATCGGCAGCCGGATCCTTTACTCCAAGAACAACGGCACCTACCAGATCGAATAAATATTACTACAGCTCTATGAACGCCTTTTATGCCTGCGGTTACGGCATGCCGAACTGCACCGCATATGCCTGGGGCCGCGCTTATGAAATTCTTGGTACCCGTCCAAAGCTCTGCACTTCCAGTGCACACAAATGGTGGGACTACAACAAGAACGGCGGCTATTACGAATACGGCTCTCAGCCAAAGCTGGGCGCCATTGCCTGTTGGACCCGCGGTGTCTCCGGCCACGTTGCCGTTGTAGAAGCCATTAACGGGAATCAGGTAACCATTTCGGAATCTCATCTGACCCATGGTAACTTTGACACCAAGACCTTAACCATCGGATCCGAATCCAGCTACGCCGGACGGTTCCAGGGTTACATTTATATTTTAGGTGACATTACCCTTACTTTTGCAGATTACCTTGCAGAGCACGGCTACATTCCGGGCAACTACACGGTAGACACCGGCGGGTATGACCTGCGGGTTCGCCAGATTGCAGACAGCAACGGCGCCCAGCTGACGGTTATTCCGGATGCAGAAGAAATTTACATTGAAGAAATCAATGGTAACTGGGGTAAGGTAACCTATAAGGGCATTACCGGTTGGGTACTCCTTCCGTACTGCGGAAACTTCCGTGGACTGGTTAACGTGGATGACATTTGGTATTACTTCAATAACGGACGGGTAGACACAGATACTACCTCCATTATTAAAAATGCCAACGGCTGGTTCTACGTAAACAACGGTAAGGTAGACTTTGATTATAACGGCTTTGCCGAAAATGAAAACGGCACTTACCTGATTACCGACGGTAAGGCAGAACTGGTAGACGAAGGCCTTTATGACGTTAACGGCGAACAGTGCTACGTCAGCAAGGGTAAGGTACAGGATACCACCGGCCTGACCCGGATTGGTGAATTCTACTATTACCTGGAAAACGGTAAACTGCAGGAAGCCTTCAGTGGCCTTGCCACCAATGACCTTGGCACCTGGGTTGTAGAAAACGGTAAAGTAAACTTCAACTATACCGGCCTCTTCACCTCCGGCAACAAGAACTATAACGTAGTTGCTTCCAAGGTTATTTCTGAAGCAGAATAATTTGTGGGCAGAATCATTTGCCCATCTCAGGCGATTCAGCTCTACGCTAATCCCTACAAACGCAAACAAAAAACAGAAGCCCAGGTTTCAGACACTATGTCCTGAAACCTGGGCCTTTCTTTGTTTACCTTGTAGTTGTTTTTTTATGCGCAGCATGGACGCCTCTAACCTGAGCCGTGTGGCAAATTCGGTGGCCATGCTTCGTTTGCCACACGAAAAGGGAATCTTTGTGGCAAACTAGCAAGTCACTGCCGATTTGCCACAAAATTAAGGTTGGCGCAGTCAGCGCCTGGCCAATGGCTGCTATATTGTGTGGCAAATTCGGTGGTCATACTTCGTTTGCCACACGAAAAGGGAATCTTTGTGGCAAACTAGCAAGTCACTGCCGATTTGCCACAAAATTAAGGTTGGCGCAGTCAGCGCCTGGCCAATGGCTGCTATATTGTGTGGCAAATTCGGTGGTCATACTTCGTTTGCCACACGAAAAGGGAATCTTTGTGGCAAACTAGCAAGTCACTGCCGATTTGCCACAAGATTAAGGTTGCCGCAGTCAGCGCCTGGCCAATGGCTGCTATATTGTGTGGCAAATTCGGTGGCCATACTTCGTTTGCCACACGAAAATGGAATTCTTGTGGCAAACTAGCAAGTTACTGCCGATTTGCCACAAGATTAAGGCTGGCTTAATCAGCGCCTGGCCAATGGCGGCTATATTGTGTGGCAAATTCGGTGGCCATGCTTCGTTTGCCACACGAAAATGGAATTCTTGTGGCAAACTAGCAAGTCACCGCCGATTTGCCACAAGATTAAGGTTGCCTCAGTCAGCGCCTGGCCAATGGCTGCTATATTGTGTGGCAAACGTTATAAGAAACAAATTTTAAAGGGCAGATGCTAAAAGAAAGGGGACTCTTAAGAAGAAATGTAAACGTTAGTGGCTATACCCGTAAAAGTATCTGGAAGTCAAAACATTTGCGGTTATATCCGCAAATGTGGCAGAATTTTGAAAGTTTTGCGGTTATAAACCGCAAAACTTGAGTCAGTCTATGACTGGAAGACCCCCGCAGTACACCGCGGGGGTCTTTTGCTTGGTCAGGACTGTTTGGCCAGATTTCTTAGCTTGGGCTGTTTGGTCAGAGTACTTGTTTTGGAGCACTTGGCCTGGGCCCTTGGCTTTGGAAGTTAAATACCGTGCTTCTGGAAGAAGGCCAGGGTGTTGGCGCTGACTTCGTCGGCGCGGTCCTGGATAACGCAGTGGCCGGCACCTTTGATGGTGACAACTTCCGGGTCCTTCAAGGACTCCTGGAATCGGCGTACCGTGCTAGGCATATTGAACAGGTCAATGCTGGCCCAGGTTAACTGAATGGGAAGATTGACTTGGCCGTTATTCTGCCAATTGGTTGGTCTTGCGTCGGCGGTCATGTAACAGAGTCCGGTGCCGGTATCCGGAACCGTAAGGCTGTCTCCGAACTTCCGTGGGTCATAATGGGAAACATACTCCGGATTGATGGTCATTAACAGCATAACCACTTTTACAATGGCGTCGGAAGACATGCAAACCTTAAAGACGGTGTTGATGATGTTAGCTAAGGGCTTTGCAACAATTAAGTTCTTCAAAGGTGCCGGCATGCAGACCGCGCCCATCGGCGTGTACAGTACAACACATTTGAATACATCCGGGTTTTCGTAAGCCATATTCATGGAAATACCGCCGCCCATGGAATGCCCCATCAGGATCCACTTTCCGGGAATGGTACGGCCACTGGCGTCAAACATGGAAAGCAGCTGGAAGAACAGGTCTTCCCGATCTACGGCGCCGTCAAACGACGTTTCCCGGGTGGAGTAACCAAAGTTGGGGGAATCTACACGAAGGCAGTCAAAGCCCTGCTTCGTGTAGATCTCCACCAATTCATCGTAAAAGGTGGTGTTGCAGGCAAAGCCGTGCAACATAAAGATTTTACCGCGGGCCTCATAGCCTTTGGCCGGGTCAAAGCGGTAATGCAGCGTGTATTTTCCTGACGTAAAATACTGGCTGTTGGCGTACGGTTGCCCGTCCACACCCGGAATCGGCGTTTCTTTGGCGCCGTCCATTAATTTCTGTACGCCTTTCCAAGCGGCACACCCCAAAGCTGCCGTGGCAACTGCGGACCGCAATTTTTTTATTTTCATAGGTCTCCTCCTAATCCAAAATAACTCCAAGAAAAAAGGATTTTAACTCGCCAGAAGCAGCAGGAATTACTTCTTTTTCTTTTCTTCGTTGCGCTTGTCGTTAATGATTTTGACGTGTTCCGGGGTAATCAGGGTAACGTTGTTTTCCTTGGCCCAGTCCACGCAGCCCATCAGAACGGTTTTCAGGAACGGTCTTGGTACTTTGACAAAGGCTTCCAGGGCTTCATCGGTGAACTTAACGGTGTCATCTACGCGGTTGGCAGCGTATTTTACGGAAGAAATATCAATTTCCTTGCCGCTGGCAATGGGCTCTGCGTGCGGCTTCTTCAGGCGAGGGAAGGAGGTGTACCAGAAATTGGTGGAATCACGGTAACCGTAGTCAACCGGAACCGGTGGGAAGTCATTCTTGGTAACGCCGTTGACAATGGCGTTGTAGTATTTTTCCTTCATCAGGATCTTGTCAATTTTCAGGATGAAGTGGGCGCCGAACTTGCTGGTAATACCGTTGAAGTCATTGTAGGGTTCCGGGTATCCGTCCATTTCGCCGGGCTTGAATTTGCCACCGTCTTCCAGCGTGCTGTCCCAGGTGCATTCCATAACCTGGAACGCAGAGGAAATAATCTGCGGGCGATCCGGATCTTCCGGATCTACCTGGCCATCCTCCATTTGGAACTTTAACTCCGGCATCTTTTCTTCGGAGGGTCCGGGGAAGCCTAAACGTACGGCTTCCTTGAAGGATTCCTTGTCATCCGGAATGAAGTTTAGTGCGCATTTTCCGGTGCGGAGCAGGTTCTGGCAGGTGTTGGAGTTGTTGCGGCATTCCAACAGCATGGCATAACGCTCTTTACCGGCAATATAGTACGGAAAGCAGAGGGAGTAGGAACCGATGTTCAGGCTGCCGTCCGGATTAACCGTGCTAATGCAGATGGTCGGCATTGGGAAGAATGCCGAAGTTTGATAAAAGTTGTCTACAATGCGTAGGCTTTGAAAAGAACTCATAATGAAGTCTCCTTTGCATAAAAATGCCATAATTTTAACAATTTAACTATAACAGTATCTGTTTTGAAAATGCAATAGAACGACAAAAAATTGTATTTTTGTTTTAAGAAAATGGTGAAAATCACGGCTTTTTATAATATAAAGTAAAAGCACTTTACACGCAGGCCCCGCGACTTCTTTCCCGGCAGTAAAGAAACCCGATGGGGAAAAGATTGACAAGACCGGGAAACGCAAGTAGAAAAACCTGCAGAAAAAGTGCGGCTTTTTGGTGAATACGGAAAGGAAAATTCGGAGTCTGAAAGTAGCCTTAAAAGATGGCTTGGAAAAGGTCTCAAAACTGTGAATTCTTTCTGAACACTTTGTCAAAATACTGCGGTTTTACTGGTTTTTACCGGCCTATATGGTAAAATGTTATGCGAATATCTTTGCCCTTTAAGAGCAAGCCGAAAAGGAGAACCGATGTGGAGAAGAACAGTAACAAAGGAAAGGGGAAACCGGATCTGAGCAAGCTGCTTGGCGTGCCGCACTGGAAACTGATTCGCGCCTACTTAATTGCTTATGACCTGGTGGCCATTTGCCTTTCTTATTTTCTGGCCTTGCTGGTTCGCTTTGATTTCCGGGTGTCCTCTATCCCGGCAGATTACCTGCAGCCGTATTTAAAACTGATTCCTTATTACGCAGTTTTCTGCGTTGTTGTATTTTCCCTTTGCCGTTTGTATAAAAGCATTTGGAAATTTGCCAGCGGGCATGAACTGATGATGGCCACGGTGGCCTCTGTTATTACCTGGGTTGTGCATATCATTGGAATGCATGTTCTGTTTCTGGACCATGCACAGTTTCAGCGGATGCCCATTACCTACTATGTATTGGGCTTCTTTTTTCAGTTTGTACTGACGTTGCTGCCGCGCTTTTCTTACCGCCTTGTTAACCTGCTGCGGCGGAAACGGACAGAAAACACACAGACCAAACGGGTTATGCTGATTGGTGCCGGTGCGGCGGGGCAAATGCTGCTGCGGAACATTAATCAGGAAAAAGAAACCAACGAACGCGTAGTCTGTGTTATTGATGACAGCCCGAACGCCTGGGGCCGGTACCTGTTTGGTGTACAGGTTGTCGGCAACAGAAGCACCATCTTTGAAAATGTAAATAAATATAATATAGACAAAATTTATATTGCCATTCCCAGCGCGTCCAAAGAAAATATCCGTGACATCCTTACCATTTGCAAAGAAACCGGCTGTGAAATTAAACGGCTGCCCAGCATGTACAAGGTGTACAACGGGGAAATTAATGCCAGCGCATTAAAAGAAGTGTCTATTGAAGACCTTCTTGGGCGAGCTACCATCCAGGTAGATTTGGAAGAAATCTACCACAACATTCAGCACAAAACCATTCTGGTTACCGGTGGCGGCGGGTCCATTGGCTCCGAACTTTGCCGCCAGGTAGCGGCCCACAATGTAGGCCGTTTGATTATCTTTGACGTATATGAGAATAATGCGTATGATATTCAGCTGGAACTGAAAAAGAAGTATCCGAACCTACAGCTGGAAACTATTATTGGTTCCGTGCGGGACTCGGAGCGGGTTTACAGTGTCTTTGAAAAGTACCATCCGGACATTGTCTTTCATGCGGCGGCGCATAAGCACGTGCCGTTAATGGAAGGAAGCCCCTGCGAAGCCATTAAGAATAACGCTATCGGCACGTACAAAACCGCTTATGCCGCCGCCGCGTACGGATGCAAACGCTTTGTTTTAATCAGTACGGATAAGGCTGTCAATCCGACCAACATTATGGGTGCGTCTAAGCGGCTGTGTGAAATGATCATCCAAACCTTTAACCAGATGATTGTAGACGGGACGCCGGAAAAGCTGCCACTGCTGTATACGCATGCCAACTTTGGCGGCTCGGTAACGGAGCATCCGTTACCGGAGCATGTGGAAACCGAATTCGTTGCCGTACGGTTCGGCAACGTGCTGGGTTCCAACGGTTCCGTTATTCCGCTGTTTAAAAAGCAGATTGCCGAAGGCGGCCCGGTTACCGTAACGCATCCGGACATTATCCGTTACTTTATGACTATCCCGGAAGCGGTCAGCTTAGTGCTGCAAGCCGGTGTCTATGCCAAGGGCGGAGAAATTTTTGTGTTAGACATGGGCAGTCCGGTTAAAATTGATGACCTGGCCCGCAACTTAATTAAACTGTCCGGCCACCAGCCGGATGTGGATATTAAAATTGAGTACACCGGTCTTCGCCCGGGCGAAAAGCTGTATGAAGAAAAGCTGATGGCGGAGGAAGGTATGCGTACCACGCCGAACCACTTAATCCACATTGGAACGCCTATTGAAATGGATCATATGGCTTTCCTGCAGCAGTTAAAGGAACTGATGACCATCAGTTACCAGAATGACGAAAAAGCGGTCATTGAAAAGGTAAAGGACATGGTTCCAACCTATCATCCGCAGGAAACATAAAGAGGTTTTATTTTGGAAAAAAGAGTTATTCCGTTCAGTCCACCTGACATTTCCGAACTGGAAATTCAGGAAGTCTGCCAAGCACTTCGCTCCGGTTGGATTACCACCGGACCAAGAACCAAACAACTGGAAAAGAATCTGGCAGAGTTCTGCCACGTTAACCGCCTGGTTTGCTTAAGCTCCGCCACTGCGGCAGAAGAATTAAATTTACGCGTTCTTGGTATAGGCGAAGGGGACGAAGTACTGGTTCCCGCTTACACCTATACTTCCAGTGCTTCGGCGGTTATCCATGCCGGCGCCACGGTCCGCTTTGTGGACAGTCAGCCAGGCAATTGCCAAATGGATTATGACGCCATGGAAGCTGCCATTACCGAAAAGACCAAGGCCATTGTGGCCGTGGATCTGGGCGGCATTCCCTGTAACTATGACCGCATTTATGAAGCGGTAGAGCGGAAGAAAGCCCTCTTCCATCCGAAGGGTGCCGTTCAGGAAGCAATCGGCCATGTGGCCGTCCTGGCGGACAGCGCGCATGCGCTGGGCGCCAGCCGGCAGGGAAAGATGGCCGGACAGCTTGCTGACTTTACCTCCTTTTCTTTCCATGCCGTCAAGAACTTCACCACCGCGGAGGGTGGCGCCGCCACGTGGCGTCCCATCCCCGGTATAGGTGACGAAGACTTATACCACCAGTACCAGCTCCTTAGCTTACACGGGCAGTCTAAGGATGCGCTTTCCAAAACCCAGCTTGGCTCCTGGGAATATGATATTGTCGGCCCGTGGTACAAATGCAATATGACGGACATCATGGCCGCTATTGGATTAAAACAGCTGGAACGGTATCCCGGATTACTGCATCGCAGAAAAGAAATCATATCCCGTTATGATGCCATGTGTAATGAATTAGGCGTTCAGCACCTGGAACATTACACAGACGACGTTACCAGTTCCGGACACCTTTACCTGACCAGAATTCCGGGCATTACCACGGAAGAACGGAATGAAATTATCCGGAAGCTGGCAGAACGCGGCATTGCCACTAACGTACACTACAAGCCGCTTCCCATGATGACTGCTTATAAAGCCTTAGGCTGGGACATCAAGGATTTCCCCAATGCCTATGCGTATTATCAGAATTTAATTACTCTTCCACTGCATACCAAGCTGTCGGATGAAGACGTGGATTACGTCATTGCCGGTTTCCGGGATGTAGTGAAAGATTATATAAGAGGTTAACTATGAGTACTTCTAAAGCTGCAACCATTACCCGCCGGGTAATTGCCATTATTCTGATTATTGCCGCCATTCTGACGCTTCCGGCTTCGTTCTACCTGGACAAGCTGAATCTGCTGGACCGTAACGGCGGAGGCGGCATTGGCAGCCTGATTGGTGGCGCTGATGAAATTGACATGTCAGAGTTTTCCAATCTGACCTATGTGGAAGGCGGATATGGTCTTCCGTCCGGTAAGGTTTACTCGGACAAGAACGTAGTTAATATTCTGCTGCTTGGCACAGATGAACATACCAATCATTACAATGAAAATGCCCGTTCGGACTCTATGATTGTAGCGTCTGTGGATACTAAGAAAAACACCATTAAGCTGGTCAGCTTTGAACGCGCCACCGGTGTTCCCATTCTGGCCGGTGAATACAAGGGCCAATGGGACTGGCTGACCCACGCCTTCCGTTACGGCGGAGCAGAGCTGGTAGTTAAGGAAATCCAAACAGCTTATCTGTTGGATGTACAGTATTATGTACGGGTTAACATTGCCATGCTGGTTAAGCTGATTGACGCTGTTGGTGGTGTAGACATTACCATTACCCAGGCAGAAGCAGACTATATTAACAGTGCAAAGGGCTTATCTACTGCCAATGACGTTGGCCGCGGAAGCGAATTGCAATCTGTTAGCGCCGGAACCGTTCATATGAACGGCGTTACGGCCATGGTTTATGCTCGCTGCCGGGACATTGACTCCGACTGGGGCCGCATGGGCCGCCAGAGGACCGTTATCCAGGCCGCTGTCAGCAAGATGACCACTCTTAGCACCAAGCAGCTGAATAAGATGCTGAATACCATTCTTCCAATGGTAGAAACCAATTTGTCTACGAAGACCATTACCTCGCTTATGTTACAGGCCCCCGGTGTTTTGTCCGCCGGTAATGAAATAGAAACCATGACCATGCCACAGGATGGCACGTACGGTACCATGAAGGGCATGGAGGGTAGAAGTCTGTTTGCAGTAGACTTTACCCGCAATTCCAAGGACCTGAAAAAATTCCTCTACGGAGTAGAATAACAAAACGGAGAACGCCCATGATTTTGAAACAATGGGAAGACCTTCCCGCAGAACTACAGGTTCCGGAGGTCAAACCCTACTATGATGTGCTTGCCAAGCGGAAACTCAGCCTAGTGTTAAAACGGCTGTTTGATGTCCTGGCAGCTTCCCTTTTGCTGATTCTTCTGGCAATCCCCATGCTGGTCATTGCCATCAAAATTAAAAAGGATTCGGATGGCCCCATTTTTTACCGGCAGGAGCGGGTTACCACCTACGGAAAAACCTTCCGCATTCATAAGTTCCGCACCATGGTAGACGGCGCCGACAAAATCGGTACCGCCGTAACCGCAGAAGCCGATCCGCGCATTACGGAAATCGGCTCCAAGCTCCGGGACTATCGCCTGGACGAACTTCCCCAATTATTTGACGTCCTTTCCGGCAACATGAGCTTTGTCGGCACACGCCCGGAAGTTCCAAAGTACGTAAATGCCTACACCAACGAAATGAAGGCTACCCTGTTACTTCCGGCCGGCATTACCAGCGAAGCCAGCATTCACTTCAAGGATGAAGCCGAAGCCCTAACCGACCCGGCCGATGCCGACCGCATCTACGTGGAAGAAATCCTTCCCCAAAAGATGCAATACAATCTTGCAAGCATAAAGAAGTTTAATGTTGTCCATGAGCTGTGGACAATGGTGAAGACCGTGTTGGCGGTAGTGTAACTGAAACCTTGGGAGTCAAGAACATGACAAATCAACCGCAAGTCAAAAAGCTGTCCATTGGGATTGTTGCGTATAACGAAGAAAAATATCTTCCTGATTTGTTGGAGGATGTCAAGCAGCAAAAGTATCCACACGAACTGATGGAAATCCTGCTGATTGATAGCTGCTCTACAGACCGTACGCGCAAAATCATGGAAGAGTTCCAGACACAAAACAAAGACTTCTATTCTGTTCAGGTCCTGGACAATCCGAAAAAGATTCAAGCTGCCGGATGGAATGTTGCTATGCAAAATTTCACGGGCGATGCACTGGCTCGCATAGATGCACACACGAAACTGACACCGGAGTATTCCCAGTTTGTTATGGAAGACCTTCAAGCCGGAGAAAAAGTAGCTGGAGGAATTCGCCCTTGCTTAATTGAAAATGACTCAGATTGGGCAGAAGTTTTACTGCAAGTGGAAAATTCTCTGTTTGGTAGCAGTGCCAATTCCAGCAGGAGAAGCCAGGAAAAGACCTATGTAAAGTCTATGTTTCATGCAGCCTACTGCCGGGAAGTTCTTGATAAAGTAGGCTTTTTTAACGAAAAGCTTTTGCGTACGGAAGATAACGAATTCCACTACAGAATTCGGGAAGCCGGATATCAGCTTTGTTATGATCCGCGTATTGTATCATTCCAGTATGCACGTTGTAGCTTAAAGCAGATGGTGAAGCAGAAATATGCCAATGGTAATTGGATTGGCTTAACCTTCCCGGTATGCCCTGGCTGTATTTCCATTTACCACCTTGTTCCTGCAACTTTCGTACTTGCCATTTTTGTAACCACCTTTTTGGCAAAAAAAGGAGTATGGCAGTTTAGTGCACTTATGTGGAGCCTATATGCCATGTTTGCACTTGTGGGAACAGCTAAAGCCGTTACACAAAAAGGTTTTAAGTGGCAACACCTGCTGATGCCTATTCTGTTTTTGTTGTTGCATGTAGCATATGGACTAGGTACGCTTGTGGGATTACTTAATATTCCGAAAATAAGAGAACTGAAAAGAAGCGAAGAAAAAGACTAAAGGTAAGGACGGTACAGAACATTGGCACAATTTGCAATCCCAGATAATCAGGTAAAGGAAATGCAGGAAAAGGGGCTGGAAATGCTCCTTTACTTTGACGACTTTTGTACCAAGCAGAAGCTGACTTATTTCCTTTGTGGAGGTTGTTGTATTGGTACAGTTCGTACCGGTGGCTTTATTCCGTGGGATGATGATGTTGACATCTTTATGCCGCGCGCAGATTATGAGAAATTAAAACAACTTTGGGTGGATACAGAACAATATGCTATTCAGTATCCAACCAAAGCTTTTTTAACACAAAATCAGTTTTTGACGATTCATGATAACAACACTACGTTTATTAAGACGTACCAAAAGGATTTAGATATTAACCATGGCGTTGCACTGGATGTGCTTCCTTTGGACGGCTGTCCTACTGGTTGGCGTAGGAAGGTACAGAAAGCATTGGCACTAACGTACTCCTTATTTGTAGTAGAAAAGGCGCCGGAAAATCATGGGAAAGCAGTGTATACCTTAGGAAAAATAGCTTTAGCTCTTTTTCCATTCCATACAGTCAGATATCACATTTGGCGTTTCTGTGAAAAGCAGATGAGCAAGTATCCAATAGACCAATGTAACTACATTACAGAGCTTTGCTCCGGTCCACATTATATGCAAAAGGAATATCCCAAAGACGCTTTTGCGCATGCCATCCGCCGTTCTTTTGAAGGTCATCAGCTTCCAATCCCGGTTGGCTACGATACCTATCTTTCCATGGCCTTTGGAGATTATATGCAGATTCCGCCAAAGGAACAGCAAGTCTGTCACCACGAATATGAGTATTTGGATATGCACAACAGTTATAAGAA
>CAVIZK010000003.1:0-217201 GCA_963647215.1 Paludibacteraceae bacterium
CTGGAATCTAGTACTTTGAAACTTCAAATTGAAATTTCAGGGTTCTTTCGTTCGTTGTTGTTCAATTTTCAAGGTACTTTGCACCCCGCTGCGGCGTTGCGCCGTCAAAAGAGTGCTTTGTTATAATAGCAAACGGGCAACCCAAAGTCAACATAAAATTTTCTCAATTTTCTTCTTTTTTTCTTTGGCAGTATTTTCGGAATAGTGTCTTAAGGGTACCGGCACCACAAGATATATTTCCCTTGCTGGTGTTGCTTTTTCATGAACGCTCTATTATAATGTTTCTTGCTGAGCCGGTGTGTTGGAATTGGCAGACGAGACGGACTCAAAATCCGTTGCTGGAAACAGCGTGCGGGTTCGACCCCCGCCACCGGCACCAAGAAGGCGCCCACTCTGAGGAATCAGAGTGGGCGCCTTCTTTTGTAATCAGGGGCCACCGTGTTACACACGATGGTCCCATTATTATGGTTCAAGTAGCGCGTTCCGTCAGTTCCGGTATTATGGCTCAGGTGGCGCGGGGCGGTTCTGCACGAAAGACGCGGAACAGTGGCAGGCAGGCGGAAAAGAAGTCCCGGTAGGCGCGACAATAGTTGCGGTCTGCCCGGCTTCTTTTGCATCCGCCGCCACGGCACAGCGGATAATAGCGGCAGGTCTGGCACTGTGGGTCCGTTGGCAGGCTTTCCCTGATAAAAGCAATTGCCTTTGGGGAAGCAGCCATTGCGGACAGCTCTTCTGTCTGAATATTGCCAAGCAGCCATTCATCCAGGCAATAGAAATCACATGGATAAACATTGCCGTTTCCCTCTACTACAAACTGGTGCATGCAGTGGCCGCAAATGCCACACTGCTCCGGCTGCTGACCCAGATACAAACGGACCCAGTTGTCAAACTGCCGCACGCTGGTGTATTGCCCACGTACGTAGTCCTTAACATAGGCATTGAATGCATGAATTAAAAAGTATGCGTACTGGTCATTGGTCATATATAAGGGACTATCTGTACAAGGCTCTTTCTGATCCTCCAGCGGGCGAAGACACGGAATAAATTGCAGATACCGGAAGCCCTGCTGCTTAAAGAACACATAAATCTGATCAATGTGATCGGCAGCGTAGCCGGTTACAACCGTCAGGATATTGAAGTCTACCTGGTATTTTTCCAGCACCTCTGCTGCCAGCAGGATACGGTCAAACGAATTTCTTCCTTCTGCAGTGGTCCGGTACTGGTTGGCTGCTTTATTTCCGTCCAGGCTGAGCCCGACCAAAAAGGAATGGTTCCGGAAGAACGTAGCCCACTCCGGATTAATTAATAAACCGTTGGTTTGAATACTATAGTATATAGGACTTCCTTTTGTGTTCTTCTGCGTTACATACTCTGTAAAATGCGAAAAGTAGGATAAACCGACAAGAAGTGGCTCGCCGCCCTGAAAAGCAAAGGCAATGCTTCCCCCATCTGCAAACTGAAGCGCACTGTCTATCAGACGTTCTGCCGTTGTTTCCGACATCATGGGAAAGTGTGCCTGCTCCCGATGGGATGTGACATCATGGTAGAAGCAGTACTGGCACTGCAGGTTACAGGCATCCGAGGCCGGTTTAATCATAATGGAAAGCGGTGTCAAATCTGCCCCCTCCGGTTATTCTTGAAGTCGTTTGCAATTTCATGCATGCGCTGATTCATTTCCTCCGCAACGGTGGGATACGTCGGCGTCCGATTGTAGTTTTCCCCGGCGTCATCCGTCAGGATATGCAGCCAGTTCTTGCGGAACTTGTCAAAGAAGGCGGAGTTGTCATTCTGAATGGATTCAAAGTACTTAAAGACAACATAGTCATTATCATTCAAAACGTCATAATCATAATCTTTGTATTCGTCCCGGGAAAGGATGTCCTCCGTAGGAATGGCATACTGAATGGCCTTGATTTTTTCCCGCTTCATATGCAAGATTGGCGATTCAGCGGTATGGATTACTTCGTGGTCCTTAAGAATTGGGACCATGGATTTACCATCAATAATGCGGTCTTCCGGCAAATAAGAGGTTTTCCCGTCCGTACTGGTAACGTTACACAAGTCAATTAACGTTGGGAACAGATCTACTAAGGTAGCAGATTCCTCATATGTGGAACCGGCTTCAAATAATCCGTCATTGTTGCCCCAGCGAATCAGGAACGGCACTTTTTGTCCGCCTTCATAAGCAAGATACTTTCCACCACGCAAATCTGCTACCGAACCCTGCAGGGCCGGGCCGTTATCACTGGTAAAGACAATAATGGTATCGTCCATAACGCCCAGGTCTTCCAACGTGTCAAACAACTGGCCCAGATAATAGTCAAATTCGGTTACGCAGTCCACATAGGTTCCCATACCGGTGGCGCCATCAAACTCTTCGCCGACATAAACCGGCGCGTGCGGCCACGGGGTGGCATAGTAAGCAAAGAAGGGCTCATCCCCTTCTGTTACCTGTTCCGTAATCCAACTGCTGAGTTCTTCGTAAATCCACTTGGTAGCATTACTCTGATCCTTCAGTTCGTCGGTTCCGCGGACAATTTCATACTGTCCGTTCTCTTCCTGCACATGATAAAACGGCGTCATGTCATTAACATAATGACTGCCGTAGAAGTAGTCAAAGCCCTGATTGGTCGGCAGGTATTCACCGTAGTCTCCCAGGTGCCATTTGCCGAAGCAACCGGTGGCATATCCGGCACTCTTCAACGCTTCCGCAATGGTAATTTCATCTCCAAGCATACCATCCGCATTGGCACCCATTTCCACAGAATTGTAAAGCCGGGTTGAGGCAAATGGCGAAATGGTATCTACTGTCGGGTAAATCACGTTGTCCGCGTAACCACGGTACGGATACCGCCCCGTCAGAGCCGCAAACCGCGCCGGCGAGCAAACGGAATAACTGGAGTAGAAATTGGTAAACTGTGCCCCTTCTTCTGCCAACCTGTCAATATTCGGCGTCTGATAGATGGCTCCGTTTGCTGAAATATCTCCGTATCCCAGGTCATCCATCAAAACAAATAATACGTTTGGCGAGTCAGCTACCGACCCGTTCTTATCAATTTTCTTTAAATAGTCTTCCTGCCCTTCCCACATCCGTTCGGTATTCGGCTTGGAACGCAGGTTCATGGTCAGCACAAACACCACCGTAGTGCATACCAAAAGAAAGCTGCACAGGCGGGACAGCACTCTTTGGCGCGTTGCTTTTTTGTCCATTTTGACCACGCACAGAAGTAAGCAGGTCAGGACAAGTAAAGACGGCAAAGCCAGCAACAGATTTCCGAGCAATCTGGTAAAGAAGTTTCCTTCGCCGGTCAGGAGCGGATGCGCCGCGCTGGAAAATCCGGCAAGGCCGGAGGTGAACGCGCCGAATCCGGCATCCGCTCCCCAGATGATGTAATAGGTCAAAATGCCAAAAAGCGCCGCGCCATATCCCACCAGAAATCCCAGATACAGCTTCTTCTTTCCCAATACACCAATCAGTATAAGAGCGGACACAATGCAACAATACCCGACGCAAATGACTGCCGTCAGGTTCAGTCGTGTAATCCAAAGAGCCAGCATCAAAGCAAGCCCAATTCCCATAATCAGAATTGGAAACACCTTTTTTTCTTTATCCAGTTGTATTTTTTTCTCCAAGTCAACATCTCTCCCTTATGATTTATTGTTCCGATCTAAGCTATGCCCAGTATACCATATAGGACTATGGTAGCGATAGAAGGTGAATCGCAGAAAAGGAGGAAAAGCAGAAGACTTTGTGAAAGAATTGACAATTTGTCGCCGGACGCTCTCTTCCCTTTTGTCCATTTTGTTTAATAAAAATCGTTTCCTTTGCTAAGATTGACGAAGTTTCCTCACAGGTGTGAATCTTCACTCACACCTTAAAAAACTCCGTTTCACAAGTGTTATATTTTACTTTAGCAAGGCATTGTTACTAATGTTTTGTCGTTTGTTTATTACTTAGCCATTTTTGTTTGAAGGAGGACAAATGCATGAAAACCCGGTTGGAATCTGATTCTGTCGGAACATTGGAAATACCTGCAGACGCTTACTACGGTGTACAGACCTATCGCGCAAAAATGAACTTCCCAATTACCGGTCAGGTGTTGAAGCCGGACATGATCAACAGCCTTGTTGAAATTAAAAAGGCAGCGGTCATGGCCAACCACATTGACGGTACCATTGGTGACGAGCTCTATCACGCCATGGTGCAGGCTTGCGATTATATCTTAGACGGTAATCTGCATGACCAGTTTATTACGGACCCCATTCAGGGCGGTGCCGGCACCTCATCTAATATGAATGCCAACGAAGTAGTTGCCAATAAGACCCTGGAAATTCTTGGAAAAGAAAAGGGCGACTACCAGTATTGCCATCCGAATGATCACGTAAACATGTGCCAGTCCACCAATGACGTTTATCCGACCGCCGGAAAAATGACCATTTTGAAGCTGATTGACAAAACCATTGATCAGCTAGAGCATTTGCTGAAAGCCTTCTATCAGAAAGCTGACGAATTCAAACATATTTATAAGATGGGCCGGACTCAGTTAGAGGACGCTGTTCCTGTTTCTCTTGGAGAATCCTTCGGAGCCTTTGCCCATGCCCTGGAAAGAGACATTGCCCGGATCCGCAGAACGTCTGACGAAATGCGGGTTGTTAACATGAGTGCCACTGCTGTTGGTACCTGCATTAATGCCACACAGGTATATCATGACAACATTATCCCCTGCCTGAACCAGGTTGCCGGTTTGGGACTCCGTATGGCGGACGACCTGATTGATGCCACGCAGAACCTGGATGGTTATGTTTCCATGTCCGGTGCCATTAAGACCTGCGCCGTGAACCTTTCCAAAATTTCCAATGACCTTCGTCTGATGAACTCCGGTCCAAAAGACGGTCTTGGTGAAATTGTCCTTCCTGCCAAGCAGAACGGTTCTTCCATTATGCCGGGTAAAATTAACCCTGTTATTCCGGAAGTGGTTTCCCAGGTTGCTTTCAATATTGTCGGCAATGACATGGCTGTTACCATGGCTGCCGAAGGCGGCCAGTTGGAATTGAATGCCTTTGAACCGGTTTTGTTCTACAACCTGTTTGAATCCATTGAAACCCTTGGCCATGCAGCCACCACCCTTGCTGACAACTGCGTTTCCGGCATTACGGCAAACGCCGAAGTCTGCAAAGCAAACATTGAAAAATCTGCCGGCATTGTAACTGCCCTCTGCCCTGTTATCGGTTACCAGAAATCTGCCGAAATTGCAAAGAAGGTTCTGAAATCCGGCAAAACCGCCAGGGAGTATCTTCTGGAAGAAGGCATCATGACCAACGAACAGATTGACCGTGTCCTGGATCCGGAGAAACTGGTTCACCCCATTTATAAGAGCAAAGCATAAAAAGCTTCTATTAAAACAAAAGGAAAGAGCTGTTGCAGAAATTCTGCAACAGCTCTTTTCCGTAAAGTACCGGGATTGGTTATTTAGTTCCGAAGATGCGGTCCCCTGCATCGCCGAGACCGGGAACAATGTAGCCGATTTCATTCAGGCGTTCATCTTCTGCGGCGCAGTAAATGTCCACATCCGGATGGGCTTTCTGCAGGGCTTCCAGTCCTTCCGGAGCAGCTACCAAACCCATGAACTTAATGCTCTTCGGGTGAGACAGTTTGATCTGGTTAATAGCGTCAATGGCGGAACCACCGGTGGCAAGCATTGGGTCACAAACTACAACGTCTCTTTCGGAAATGTCAGAAGGTAATTTGCAATAGTAAGGAACCGGCTTCAGGGTCTTTTCATCACGATACATGCCGATATGGCCTACCTTTGCAGAAGGAACTAAGGTTAAAACACCATCTACCATACCAAGTCCGGCACGAAGAATGGGAACCACGCACATTTTACGTCCGTCAATTTCATGGGCAACACAATGACCCATGGGCGTGTCAATTTCCACCGGACGCAGCGGAAGATCTCTGGTGGCTTCGTAGCAAACCAGCATGGCCAGTTCGGAAACCAGGGCACGGAATTCGTTGGTTCCGGTGTCAGATCTTCTGAGAATGGAAAGCTTGTGCTGGATCAGCGGATGGTTGGTAATGGTGACTTTTCCCATAAATGATTCCTCCAATAATACTTCTTATATGTTTTACTTATTTTGTTTCCTTGTTTTCAAAAGCCATGAACAGATCTACCCGGCGCTGATGCCGGCCGCCTTCAAATTCGGCTTCCAGGAATTCGTCTACAATGTCACAGGCAAGGCCGGGTCCCACAACACGGCCGCCCAGACAAAGAACGTTTGCATTATTATGCATTCTGGTCAGGCGTGCACTAAAGGTTTCCGAAACTGCGGCAGCGCGGATGCCTTTGATCTTGTTGGCTGCCATAGACATGCCAATTCCGGTGCCGCAAACCAGAATTCCCAGTTCACAGTCTCCGGAGGTAATGCCGTTACAAACAGCCTCTGCAATAACGGGATAATCTACCGCTTCCGGTGTATGTGCACCGTAATCCTTTACTTCATACCCCTTGTCCTGCAGGTGTTGGATTAATACCTGCTTCAGTTCAAATCCGCCGTGGTCACAACCGATTGCAATCATGGAAGACCTCCTATCCGTTTTGTTTCTTTTTCTTTAATTCCCGTTCTGCCTGCGGTGCGCGCAAATAAACCGGCAACAGCGCCGAAGAAGAGATGGGCTGCTGGCCATTCAGGAGTTTATCCTGTGCACAGGTTGCTACCGAATAGGCATTTTGAAAACGCAACTGTTCCGGTGCAAGAGAGACAGACATTGGTTTTTCCAAAAAATAATTATAACACAAAGAGGCACCGTCACCAACAAATACCACGGGCTTTTCTGCTTTTTGCAGCTGTTGGAGGCGTTCTTCCAATTCCGGTATTAAAATGGCTTCGTCTTCTGTCAGGCGATGTACTTCTTCTCCGGTAATTTCAAAGCATGCTGTATAAACCTGGTTGCAACGCGCATCCATGGCGGCACAGACAATGCAGTCCCTGACGCCTTTGTAGTTATAAGCCAGGGATTCCAACGTGGAAATGGAAAAGCAGTTGTTTTCCGAAAATTCAGTTAACCCTTTTAGCGCAGCTACGCCAATACGGACACCGGTAAACGAACCGGGGCCTGCGTTAATTGCAAAGTAATTGATTTCTTCCAGCTTGCACTGTGCCTGATCCAGCGTATTCTGCACCATGGGCAAAAGCGTCTGGCTGTGGGTCAACCCCACGTTTGTATAGGATGAACTTTTCCATTTTCCATCTTCCGTAATGGCCACACTGGCGGCAACCGCCGAGCAGTCAATTGCCAAAATCTTCATTGATTGTCTCCCCTGTTATTTCCAGAATGCGGTCTGTGTCCGTTTTCCCTTTGGAAAAACGGATGTAAACCGCATCCTCCGGCAACGCACTTTCAATATTTTCAGACCATTCTACCGCCAGGATGGCACCCTGGTCCAGGTAGTCAAAGAAGCCGGTAGAATAAAGGTCTTCCCACGTAGAAATGCGGTACATGTCAAAGTGCACCAGCGGCGGGTTGCCGCCGTAGTCATTTACCAGTGCAAACGTGGGGCTACTGACGGCAGACGGGTTGTGAAGCCCTTTTGCAAGGCCTCTGGTAAACGCGGTTTTACCCATACCAAGGCCGCCGAAATAGGCAACCACCATGCCCGGATGCAATTCTCCGGCCAGCCGTTCTGCCAGTTCTTCCGTTTCCTCCACGGAGTGCGTAAAATACCGTTTCATGGGCCGCATCCTTTCTGTCAAAATCCGTATGCTATTTTAACATGTTTCAGGGCCTTTTCAACTGAATCCTGATTGAAAAAGGAACCCTATTTTACTATAATTAGGGTTAACGTCTGAGAAAGGAAATGATTATGAGCAAAATCAAAGATTATCTTGCCTACTTCTTTAAAAGTACAGACAAATTTTTGCTTGCCTTATCTCTGGCATCTTCTATTTTCGGAATTTGTATGGTCTACAGTGCCACGTTAAACAGCACTACCACCGGTTTCCCCAGAGATGCCCGCACCATGATTTTTGCTGTTATCCTGGGGCTGATTTTGGCCATGGCAATTTCTCTGGTAGATTCGGATATTATTTGTAAGCTCTGGCCTGTGTGGGCCGGGCTCAGTATCCTGTTAATGGTCATCGTCTTTATTTTCGGCGTTGCCCCCAGTTCCAGAGAAGACGCCCGTACGTGGTTAAACTTGGGACTCTTTTATTTCCAGCCATCGGAATTGGTAAAAATCTTCTTTATTATTACCTTCTCCGTGCACCTGAGCATGGTACAGGCCCAGATTAATAAAATTAAAAATGTGGCTCTTTTATTGGTCCATGTTGCTGTTCCAACCGGTCTGGTTATGATTTCCGGAGATGACGGTTCTGCTTTGGTTTTCCTTCTGATTGCAGTCGGCATGCTCTTTGTTGCCGGACTTAGCTGGAAGTACTTCTTAGGTGGCGGTGTTCTAGCAGCCGCTGCCGTCCCGCTTCTTTGGATGCGTTTAAACGAATTCCAGCGTGCCCGTTTCTTAAGTATTATTCATCCGGAAGATTATCCAACCACTGCCTATCAGCAAAACCTTGGCCTGTCTGCCCTTGCCAACGGCGGACTAACCGGACAAGGTTATCTGAAGGGTGCTTATACACAGGCCGGCACTGTACCGGAAGCACAGAACGATATGATCTTCACCGCCATTGGCGAAGAGCTTGGTCTTCTTGGTTGTCTTGCCTGCCTGATTCTGTTAAATCTGATTATCTTCCGTATCATTTACAACGGAAAACATAACCTGCAAAGTCACTCCCAGTTTCTTTGTTATGGTATGGCCTTCATGATTGGCTTCCACGTTTTAATTAACGTGGCCATGTGTCTTCGCATTGGGCCGGTTATCGGTATTACCCTTCCGTTCTTTAGTGCCGGTGGTTCCTCTACCCTTTGCCTTTATATAGGCCTGGGTGTTGTCTTCAGTGTTTACCGAAGCAATTACAATTTGGCCAAAGACACAAACTTCCGGTTAATTGGTGTCCGTTCCCCGTTCCATACAGACTTCTCGGATGATAAGAACGCCACCAATCGGAAAGTAAAGGCCAACACCACCGTACAAACCACACCGGTTACCGGTGTCAGCGGAAGCCAGTTCTCTGCCGACAAGCTGTTCCATGCCGCCAAAAATGCATGGAATGAAAGCAAGAAAAATAAGGGACAAAAGAAACGGACTTATCAGTCCACATCCATCCAATCCGGAAAGTCTGTAAAACGCTCTTCCGTAAAACGCAGAAGGAAGTAAAGCAATTCGTAAATAAAGTAAAATGCAACATAAAAACTCCCAATGCAGAAGTTCTATTCTGCATTGGGAGTTTTCCGTTTGAAAAGGTTCTTTTTTCCGTTCAGGTTCAGCACTTGGTCAGCTTAGCAAAGTTGGCCATTACTTTTTTGGTACCGGCACGGTCAAATGCAATTTCCAAAAGGACATCGTTGCCCATTGGGGAAACATTTAAAATAACACCGGTGCCAAATGCTTTATGTTTGACTGTGTCTCCAATTTTATAGGTGTTGGTATCTTTGGTGGCAGTGCCGGCTTTGGCGGATGCAGCCTTTGCGCCGATTTTATGGGACGCAGCATAGCCCTTGCTGTCTGCGTCACCGGCATACGCGCGGCCGGACTGATATGCTTTCTCCGAAACGCCATAGCTGGAGCCGGCGTAAGAGGCGCTGCCATAGCCGCCAAAGCCAAGAAAGCTCTGCCCCTTCGGCTTGCCTTGATTCCGTACGGAATAAGCGGCATAAATGGACGGCTGCTCCGGCGGATCTGCAATGGTTTCCGGCGGAATTTCCGCCAGGAACCGGGACGCCGGATTCCGCGTGGTAGACCCAAACAGCATCCGTGTTGCCGCGTTCGTTAAATACAGCTTTTCCCTTGCTCTGGTTATGCCGACATAGGCAAGCCGACGCTCCTCTTCCACTTCGGAATGGTCATACATAGACTGTCTTCCCGGGAAAACACCTTCTTCCATTCCGCTGATAAAGACAACCGGGAATTCCAGGCCTTTGGCGGAATGGAGAGTCATGAGAACCACTACATCGCTCTGGTCATTGTAGGCATCAATATCTGACAAAAGGGAGATTTCTTCCAGGAAGCTGCCAAGGTCCCCGTCTTCGTTTTCTTCCAGGTACCGTTTCATGTTGGATTTCAATTCCTGCAAGTTGGCAAGCCGGTCTTCATAGGTATCCTTGTCTAAGGCCAGAGACTGTAAATAACCGGTCTGATCCAATAATTCGTCAAAGAAGTCATACATGGGAACTTCCACTGACCGGGCCCGCAACGCATCCATCATGGAAATAAACTTGTGTAATTTTGCGGCAGACCGGGAAATACGTTCGTACTGGTCTGCATCTGCAAGTACTTCATATAAGCTGACGCCAAGGCCGGCAGCAATATCGGCAGCATTGTTAACGGTGGTGTCACCAATGCCCCGCTTCGGTTCATTAATAATGCGGCGCAACTTAACATTGTCTGATGGGTTGTTGATAACCGCCAGGTAAGCTAACGCATCCCGGATTTCCTTGCGTTCATAGAACCGCTTGCCGCCAATAACACGGTACGGAATACTCATGCGCACAAAGGCACGTTCAATAGGGTTGGACTGTGCATTGGTCCGGTAAAGAACTGCGTGGTCACTAAAGGTGCGGCCTTTGGAAACATTGGTTGCAATTTCATCGGCAATATACATGGCTTCGTCTGTTTCACTTTCCGCCGTAAAAGAGACAATTTTTTCGCCATCCCCTGCACTGGTCCAAAGGTTCTTGCCTTTCCGCTCTTCGTTATTCTGAATAACGGAGTTGGCAGCCTTCAGAATGTAGCCGGTAGAGCGATAATTCTGTTCCAAACGAATCAGGGTTGCCTTCCGGTACTGCTTTTCAAAGTTCATGATATTTTCAATGGTGGCACCACGGAAGCGATAAATACTCTGGTCATCGTCCCCAACCACGCAAATATTTTGATATTTTCCGGCCAGCAGGCTGACCAGAACATACTGTGCATTGTTGGTATCCTGATATTCGTCTACATGGACGTACCGGAATTTATTCTGATAATACTCCCGCACTTCCTGATCCTGGCGAAGCAGGGTTACGGTATGGAAAATCATGTCATCAAAGTCCATGGCGTCTGCATTTTTCAGCAGCTGCTGATACAATTTATAGGCTTCCGCATATTTTTTCAGGCGGATATCCCCTGCTGCGGACTTTTCGTATTCCTTGACATCAATTAAGCTGTCCTTTGCCCTGCTGATGGCTTTCAAAATTTCCTTGTGAGACATCAGGCGGTCATCAATACCAAGCAGGCGTTGGCATTCTTTCATAACCCGTTTGGAGTCGTCTGTGTCATAAATGGTAAAGTGCGAGGTGAAGCCGATTCTGTCCCCAAAGCGGCGCAAAATTTTAGAGCATATGGAATGGAAGGTGCCGGCCCAGATGTCATTGCCTGCATCGCCAAGGAAGGCATTTAAACGGTCTTTCAGTTCCGTTGCTGCCTTATTGGTGAAGGTGATGGCCAGAATTTCCCAGGGTTTTGCCGGACGAACCGCCAGCAACTCCGCAATTTCCGCATTCCACGGAAGGGCTCCGTCCCGATACGCCTGCAGCAGGCCAAGATCCGCTTCGGTAACCGGACGGCTGAATTCTTCAGAGGAATATCCTTCCCCGTATTTCACCAGGTTAGCAATGCGATTAACCAAAACCGTAGTTTTTCCGGAACCGGCTCCGGCCAGGATTAAAAGTGGCCCGTTTACGTGAAAAACGGCCTGCTTTTGCATGTCATTCATGCGTTTGAAATCCCGTTCAATCAGTTCTTTTCTGAGTGCTAAAAGTTCTTGTTGTGTCTGCATAAAAGTGGATTGCCTTTCTTCTTCGTTTCTTTTTCTTTTCGGCGAGTCAGTTATCTGTTGTTTTTTCGGAATGCCAGATAATCTTCCAGGATTAACGTGGCTGCCACGGCATCTACGGTTTCTTTGCGTGCACGACCACGGGTATTGGTTGCATTCAGCGCTTTATGCGCTTCTACTGTAGTCAGACGTTCATCCCGCAAAACCGTTGTTAAGCCATATTCATTCTGTAACATTTCGGCAAAAGCCTGACACTTTTCAGCGCGTGAACCTTTGGTTCCGTTCATGTTGATGGGATAGCCAACCACAAGCAGCTCTGCCTTCTTTTCCGCCGCCAACGCCGCCACCTTGGCCGCCAATTTTGGTGCATAGGTTTCTTTTATTACAGTGACCGGAGACGCAAGCAGTTCGGTCTTGTCACAAATGGCAATGCCGGTGCGGGCGTCTCCGTAATCCACAGCCATAATAATCATGCATAAGTCCTTTCAGAAAACAGGACGGTGCCATGAAAATCATGTCACCGCCCATTCATTCACTTGTTTATTCTACTACTTCCGGAGCGGCCGAAGTGGACGCTGCCGTTGTCGGCGCAGCAGTGGTCTGCGACTCAGATGCCGAAGATTCTGCTTCCGAAGTGCTTTCCGTGGTGGAAACCGGTTCAGACTGCGAGTTGTGGATTGTGATGGTGTGCGTACCGTCACAGGTATCCGGCAACTGATCTGCGTCATAGTATCCTGTGGCTGCCGGGCAATTGGCACCGGCCAGTTTACCACTGAGGGTACAATAACTCTTGGAAACCACCTTGTCTCCATAGTCAAAGTCTTTGGAGGCCAGGCCCTGGTGTGCACGCGTCATGATGGCAGACCAGATTCTGGCAGCCGGGTTACTGGAACCAACATTCGTAATTTCTTCCTGTTCGTCATAACCGTACCAGACAGCACCTACGTAGTAAGGTGTTCCGCCGGCGCACCATTTATCCTTGGTATCCGATGTAGTACCGGTCTTCATAAAGACGGTAAAACCGCTGACACCACAACCGGCACCGGTACCGGAAGAAACAACCGTTTGCAGAACGCGGTTCATGGAACCGGCCACGCCTGCTGAAAGAGCCTGTTCAGACTTAGATGTGGTTTCCAGCAAAACCTTTTCCCCGGTGTAATCCGTTACTTTGGTGTAGCAGCGTGGATAATAGTAAACGCCCTGGTTACCGAAGGTGGCATAGGCTGCCGCCATTTCCAACGTAGTAACACCATAGGACATACCACCTACTGCCATGGAAGAAATATTGTTATCTGTATTCTTCCCGCTGGTTACTAACGTAGTAAAGTGGAATTTCTCCGTCATGTACTTCATACCGGTAGAAGTTCCAATCTTGTTGACAATCTGCGCTGCACAGGTATTCAAAGACTGTGCTACCGCATATTGAACAGATACATAAGCATTGGGATATCCGTAAGAACCATTGAAGTTCTGTGGCCACTGTTTTCCGTTAATGGTTAATGCATAGTTTTGCACCGCAGAGGAATAAGAGATAACACCCTGTTCCATTGCCGGAGCATAAACCGAAAGCGGCTTAATGGAGGAACCCGGAGACCGAACTGCCTTAACAGCACGGTTATTACCACGGTTAATGGTTTTCTTACCGGCTCCGCCTACCATTGCTACAATGTTGCCTTCGTAGTCCATAATAGTGCAGGCAGACTGTACTTTCTTCTTGGTATCATCTGCGCCGTCCTCTGTCCGACTTGGTTCACTTGGGAAGGTAACACGGTTTTCCAATACATACTCTGCTGCTTCCTGTACGGTGGCAATCTGGCAGGAATAAATCCGAAGACCGCCGTTGTACAGTTTCTGGGTTGCTTCCGACTTGGAATAACCGTACTGTTCCATAAGATCAGCAATAACGGTATCCAAAACATAGTCAACGTAGTAGCTGTTGATGTCAGAGGTTTTAGAGGAATCGTCCTCTTCCTCTTCGGCAGCACTGCTGGTGCTGGAATTGGTGAAGACCAGCTCATAGGAAACGGCTTCATTATACTGTTCTTGTGTAATGGCGTCTTCCTTCAGCATATATCCAAGGCACAGTTCCTGCCGCTTTTTGTTGTTTTCCGGATACAGTAATGGGTTGTATTTGGTTGGGGCCTTAGTAATGGAAGCTAGGACAGCGGCTTCTGCCACATTCAGTTCTTCCAGATCCTTACCGAAATATTTCTGCGATGCAGTTTCTACTCCGTAACAACCAGAGCCCAGCGGAATGGTATTTAAGTACGCTTCCAGAATATCTTCTTTGGAATAATTCTTTTCCATGTTCAGCGCATATAGAATTTCTTTCAGCTTTCTGGAAACCGTAACCTGGTTTTCTTCTGTCAGATTCTTAATGAGCTGTTGCGTTAACGTGGATCCGCCACCGCTCTTACCCAGGGTAATGGCCGCCTTCAAGGTACGAATCCAGTCTACGCCGTGGTGTTTATAAAAGCGCTTGTCTTCCATGCAGACAAAAGCATTCCGCACGTTTTCCGGAATTTCCTTGTAGTCAATCCAAACACGGTTCTGTTCCCCGTGTAAGGAACCAACTTCTACATACTTATCTGATGTTTCCGATTCCTTGGCATAAATAATACTGGTCTGTGCCTGATTGGATTTGTAGTCTTCCAGATTGATGGCCGGTCCGCTGTGAACAAAAGCCACCATATAAATAACCACAAAAACAATACTGAACAAAATGGCAAGCCCGATGACTTTTAAGAAATTCTTCCATTTCTGATTGCCGCCGCGCTTTCCTTTTTTCTTCTTGGCATTATTGGTCGGCCGTCTGCCCTGTTGATTGGACGGACGTTTGGTAGTCTGTCCGGCAGGTCTTCTGGCCGTAGTCTTTTTCGTTGATCCAGTTGCCATGAAAGCTGAACCCCCTTACTTCAAGCTGCAGACACAAAGTTGCATAATAACATCGTATATCATACCATAAACCGGTAAGGAATGGCATAACTTTCAGAAATTTTAATCTTTTTGTATAGAAAAAGGGCTCTCCTTTTCGGAGAGCCCTTGAAAGAATAATGCTTATTTTACCAGGCTGGCAATTTCAGCAGCAAAGTCGTCCTGCTTCTTTTCCAGGCCTTCACCCTTGGCATAGCGGATAAATCCGGTAACCTTGATGGAGCCGCCCAGCTTCTTAGCAACAGAAGCAACGTACTTTTCTACATCTTCGTGGTTTTCAGCCTTAACGAATTCCTGCTGCAGAAGGCAGTTTTCTTTGTAGTACTTACCAATCTTGCCTTCAACAATCTTTGCAAGAACCTGTTCCGGCTTGTTAGCCATCTTCGGATCTTCCTTCATTTGTGCAATCATGATTTCCTTTTCATGAGCCAGTACCTCTGCCGGAACAGCTTCCGGATTCAGGTAAAGCGGAGACATGGCTGCAACCTGCATGGCAACATCCTTGCCCATGGTTTTGAAATCATCGGTATCAGCAAGAGCTGCATCAGCGTCAAAGGAAACCAGAACGCCAACAGCACCGCCCATGTGAATGTAGGTAGCGCAAACGCCTTCTACTCTTTCAAAGCGGCGAATCTTCATGTTTTCACCAATGGAAAGAATCAGATCCTGCAGGTTATCCTTGACAGAGCGGTCAGAACCGGCAAGATTCATGGCTTCCAGAGCTTCTACATCTGCAGGATTTCCTTCTGCAACGGTCTTGGCACAGTCCAGAACAAAGCTCTGGAACTTTTCATTCTTACCAACGAAGTCGGTTTCTGCATTTACTTCAATCAGAACGGAAACGTTCTTTGCTTCATCAGTATAAGCGAGAACAGCACCTTCAGCTGCAGCACGGCTTGCCTTCTTGGCGGATACGGCTGCACCCTGTTCTCTGAGAATATCAATGGCTTTGTCCATGTCACCGTCTGCTTCGGCCAGTGCCTGCTTGCACTTCATCATGCCGACGCCGGTCTTTTCACGGAGCTCTTTTACGTCTTGTGCAGTAAAGTTCATGAGTAAATCCTCCTGTATTTCAAATTTAATGTGACAGCTTATTCAGCAGCTTCTTCTGCTTCTTCAGCTTCTGCGTTCTGTTCGCCCTGACGACCTTCAATAACAGCGTCTGCCATGGCACCGGCAATCAGTCTTACGGCACGGATGGCGTCGTCATTGCCCGGGATAACGTAGTCAATTTCGTCTGGGTCACAGTTGGTATCAACAATAGCAATGATGGGGATGCCCAGCTTGTGAGCTTCTGCAACAGCAATTCTTTCTTTGCGCGGGTCTACAATAAACATAGCGTCCGGCTGCTGCTTCATTTCGGTAATACCGCCAAGGAATTTTTCCAGCTTTTCAATTTCCAGTTCCAGCTTGGCAACTTCCTTCTTCGGCAGAAGGTCAAAGGTGCCGTCTTCCTGCATGGCACGAAGCTGTTCCAGTCTCTTAATGCGGTTCTTAATGGTCTTGAAGTTGGTCAGCATACCACCAAGCCAACGGGCGTTTACATACGGCATGCCGGCACGGGTAGCTTCTTCCTTAATGGAATCCTGAGCCTGCTTTTTGGTACCAACGAACAGGATGGTGCCGCCTTCTGCGGAAATATCTCTGACAACGTTGTAAGCTTCTTCCAGCTTCTTAACGGTCTTCTGCAGGTCAATGATGTAGATTCCGTTCCGTTCGGTGAAGATGTATTCTGCCATCTTCGGGTTCCATCTTCTGGTCTGATGTCCGAAATGAACACCGGCTTCCAATAATTGTTTCATAGAAACGACTGACATAGGTTTTTTCCTCCTTAAAATTGAACCTCCGCAAGGTTATAAAAACACGTAACACTGCCCTTTCTTCCGGGCAATGCAGGAAAGCGCTCAACACCTTACGTGCGATTTGCTCTGACATTATAACAAGACTGCTCCTTGAAATCAAGAAAAATCCTTATCTTATGCGGCCTGATTTGTATAAAGTTCACTTCCGTCCGTAGCAAAAATGATTGTCCCCTCTTCGTCCGTGCGATGTACTTCTACGCCGGCGTCTGCCAGGCGGTCTAAGGTTTCCTGGTGCGGATGCCCGTAATCATTGTTTTTTCCACAGGAAATAACGGCATATTGCGGCTTGACCTGCTGAAGGAAAGCCGCGCCGGTAGAGGTTTTGGAACCATGGTGACCCACTTTTAAGACGGTGGAAACTAACTCGCCGGAAAGGGATTGTTCTTCGTCCGTTTCCGCGTCTCCGGTAATCAGGAAAGAGAAATTGCCGTACGTTATTTTCAGAATCAGGGAGTTATTGTTTTCATCCGAGCCGAAGAAAACCGGACCCAATACGGAAAGTTTGCTGCCTCCGATTTCATAGGTCTGTCCCTGGGTTGGTTGTTCTAGGGCAGTATTCTTCTCTTTGGCCACCCGATAGAGATCTCCGGTATAGCCCTCCCCTGTTAACAGCAATTGGTGAATAGGAACAGCTTCCAGCAATTCTGCAAGGCTGCCAAGATGGTCTTCATGCGGGTGCGTTATAAAGCAGTAATTTATATCTTCTGCTTCCAGCTTGGCCAGTTGGGACCGGATCCGGTCTCCTTGTCCGGAAGGACCTGTATCAATGAGAACAATCTGGTCTTCCGTGCGAACCAGGGTACAGTCCCCCTGTCCAACCGAAAGGAAGCAGATGACAAAAGGATACTGATAGCATATGTTGTCACTACCAAGGCCCAAAACAGCGTACACCTGTTCCCAGGAGGGAACTTGTGGCAGGTGTTTTGGGCCATACGTAAAGAGCGCCGACAGCAACAGGGCCAGCGCCATTCCAAAGCAGAGCATATGCGTTTTGATGCGTTCTACCCTCTTTTTTCTGTCCTTTGGGTTGTTCCGGCTTTTCTTTTGCAGTTCTCTTTTTTGCAGTTTATTTCTTTGCATAAATCATCACCAGACAGAGCGTAGCGCACTTTTTTCATTTCACAAAATCATGGCGCATGAACGGTCCCTGTCGGCGCTCCAACGGCACTTTACAAAGAATAAGTGTAAAAAAGCGAGGCCTGTTCAGCAACAGACCTCACTTTTTTAGATTAATTTATATTTGGCATTTAGCCTCAATTGGAAAACGGCAAATCCTGTGGTGGCGGCGTTGTGTGGTCTTCCACTCCAAGTTCTATGGCAGCTGCAGTGCCGTCATCCGGAGCGTCAGCCATGGCATTCATTTCCAGCCACTGATTTTTCGTCATTAAGACTTTCCGCGGTTTGGATCCTTCATAGGGGCCAATGACGCCACGTTCTTCCAGTTCATCCACAATCCGGCCTGCGCGGGCATAACCCACTTTCAGTTTGCGCTGGATTAATGTGGTACTGGCCTGTCCGGCTTCAATAACAACGCGGATGGCATCCGGCAGAAGAATGTCACCGTCCTCTTCTCCGGAGGGTGCATTAATGCCACCGGAGCTTTTTTCGTTGGCGGCATCTGCTGCTTTGGCAGCATCTTCAATATCCTTGATGACTTCATCAGAGTATTTTGCATCGCCCTGCTGTTTGATGTAGTTTACAACCTCTTCCACTTCGGAATCAGAGGTGAAGCAGCCCTGGATTCGAACCGGTTTGGAACAGCCGATTGGATTAAAGAGTAAGTCACCGTTCCCAAGCAGTTTTTCCGCGCCCGCCATATCCAGAATGGTACGGGAATCCACGGCAGAAGAAACCGACAAGGACAACCGGCTTGGAATATTGGCCTTAATCAGACCGGTAATAACGTCTACAGACGGGCGCTGCGTTGCAATAACAAGGTGCATACCGGCAGCACGCGCCATCTGGGCCAGACGGCAGATGGAGTCTTCTACTTCCTTCGGCGTTGCCATCATTAAGTCGGCCAGCTCGTCTACAAAGATAACCACATGCGGCATTTTGCCCTTCTCCGGATCCATGGAAACCAGTTCGTTGTATCCGGCAATGTCCCTGACGTTGTTTTCAGAGAACATCCGATACCGCTTCAGCATTTCCTTTACGGCCCAGCTTAGGGCACCGGCCGCTTTATTCGGCTCGGACACAACCGGGACCAGCAAATGCGGAACCCCGTTGTATACAGAGAATTCAACCTTTTTCGGGTCAATCATGATCATTTTTACTTCATCCGGCTTGGCATTGTACAGGATGGATAAGATCATGGCGTTCAGGCAGACGGATTTACCGGAACCGGTGGTACCGGCAATTAGTAAGTGTGGCATTTTGGCAAGGTCTGCCACGCAGCTGTTGCCGGAAATATCCCGGCCAAGTGCTACGTTCAGGAGACTCTTTTTGGTACCCTTCTTGTAGGTGTCCGATTCCAGAATTTCCCGCAAGGTAACGGTTTCCCGTGTCTTGTTGGGAACTTCAATACCAACGGCAGCCTTGCCCGGAATAGGAGCTTCAATACGGATGCCTGTGGCTGCCAGGTTCAGTGCAATGTCATCGGCAAGGCCGGTAATTTTAGAAATTTTAACGCCCACTGCCGGAGCCAGTTCATACCGGGTTACCGATGGGCCTCTGGCAATATCTACAATGGTAGTTTCTACGCCAAAGCTGCGAAGAACATCTACCAGCTTCTGTGCATTGTCCCGCAATTCCTGTTCGGAAGAACCGCCCAGAGAAAGCTTAGGTGGCTTCAGGCAGTCCAGCGGAGGCAGGCGGTATCCGGAAGTATCTTCCTTTTCCAGGGAAGCAGGAGTTTCCTCTTCTGCCTTCTTTCCTGTGTCAGAGTCCGCTTCCGTTGGTTTCGGTTGCGGAGTTCTTCTTGCCGCAGCTTTGGCCACAATGTCATCTAATTTCACCGGAGCCGGTGCCGCAGTCTCTACTGCAGCTACAGCAGAAGCGGTTTCGGCAGCCTTTTCAGCAGCAGAGACTGCCGAGGCAGCCGTAGCTGCTGCAGCTGCTCCGGCCGCAGCTTTTTTGCTTTTTCGGCCGGATTTTCCGGCTGTAGCGGCAGCTTCTTCTGTATCTGTGGCATGAAACTCCGGCCCCAGGTCTACGTCCGGATTAAAGCGGTATCCGGCGCGGCGCTTGGCGGCGGCGCGTTCAGCGCGCTGTTGCTGGCGTTCCTCATTGGCAGCCGCATGCTGCTCATACGATTCTTTGGTGGCTTCTCCTGCCTTCTTGACCGGGGAAGCAATATTTTTTGCTAACCGGTTCAATGTTGTTCCGGTTAAAAGCATCAACACAAGAAGAATCAGAATGATGGTAACCACCATGGCAGGCGTTTTTGCATTCCCGGTCAGCAGCAGGAACAAGCCACCCAGCACAGCGCCAAACATGCCGCCATTGGTATGCACCCCGCCGGCATGATAGGCTTCTTTTATGGCCTGATCAAAACCACCAACCATATCTTCTGCGTTATAGCCAATAAATACAGCCGTACAAACCAGCCAGATAAAAATGGCCACTTCCAGTACCTGTACTTTTAAATTGCGATAATCCTTTTGCAGCGAAGCCATAAAAGCAACGTATGCCAGGACAAACGGCCAAATATAAAAGCCGATGCCAAAGCAGCCGAAGAAGAACTGCTGCAAAGCACCCCAGGCCCCGCCGCCGGGAATAAAGGCAATGCAGAGCATTAAAAGTGCTACACCAAAGAGAATGACTGCACCCATCTGGCGCTGTTCCGCCTCTTTGGCCTGTGCCTTGGTCTGTCTTCCTTTGGCTGTTGTATTTTTTTTGGTGCCGGACTTAGACGCCGGCCGTTTTTTGGCCGCTGTACTGCCGGTTTTCTTCCCGGTTTTCTTTTGGGAAGTTGCCATTCGTTACTCACCTCAAAAATTCATGTAAAACTTCCATGTAAAATTCATTTAAAACTGCAGCAAATTGCCTGTTACGTGTTCATAGCAGCCGGCCGCAATGGTCAGTGTTGCCAGAATCAGGCAGTAATAAGCAAAGAAGGTAAATTTATCCTTGTTTACCATCCACTTCAACAGTTTGATGGCCAGAATACCGAAAACCGCAGCGGTAACTACACCAACCATCAGCGGTCCGACAGAAATTCCAACCAGACCACCCTCTACGGCGTCCTTCATTTCTACCAGGCTGGCAGCCAGTACGGCCGGCGTTCCCAGAACGAAGGAGTATTCTACCATGACATCCTTGTCTACCCCGCGTAACATACCTGCGGAAATGGTGGATCCGGAACGGGAAATCCCGGGGAAGGCCGCTGCCAGAACCTGTGCAAAGCCAACAACCCAGGCATCCTTCATTTCCACTCTGGAACGAATGTTTTTGGACGTGCGAGATACGTACACACCGGTAAACAGCAAAAGGGACGTAAACAGGAAACAAAAGCCTTCCAGTAAAATATCGTTATCTTCCGAAAAGCGCTCTACGTAATCCTTCAGATTCATGTCGCCGCCAAGCGGAACAAACAAAAGCAGAAGCGGCAGGCAGGAAATAAACATCATGTACAGCAAATGCCGGTCGTCGGTTATTTCCTGATCCTTACGAAACAGTTTTCCGGTAAATAAATCCCGAAGGAAAAAGCCGATTTCCTTCAGCAATTTCCAGAAGGTTTTATAGTAAACTGCAACTACGGCAATTAAGGTACCAATGTGCAGGAAAACCGTCAGCATTAAGGACCCTTCTCCGCTCATTCCCATAAAGTGCTGAAACAGGGACAAATGGCCGCTACTGGAAATGGGCAAGAATTCGGTCAGACCCTGGACAATTCCAAGAATGATTGCTTTTATGTACTCCATGTGCTATCTCCTTTTATCTTCAGAAAATCTGCCGGGCAGACTCTCAGATATACGGCTTATAGTATAGCAAAAGCAAGTAGCAATCGCAATATATTGTGTTTGTTGTTGGAAGTGCCAAGAAAAGCTGACCACAGTCACCTCATTTTTAGAATTCCCTACACACTTTTTTCTTTAGTTCGTGAAAGAATTGACGTTCCCTATTACATTATTTATAATTGAGATTGTTAAAAAAATGAATAAGTATGCTTAGGAGATTTTCAAATGGGCTATACAATCAGTCAAAAGATTATCAAAAACCACCTGGTTACAGGTGAAATGGTACAGGGATCCGAAATCGGACTCCGGATTGACCGGACTCTGACACAGGATGCCACCGGCACAATGGCTTACCTGGAGCTGGAAGCCATGGGTATTGATCGCGTAAAGACCGAGCTTTCGGTTGCCTATATTGACCATAACACCCTGCAGACCGGATTTGAAAATGCGGATGACCATCGGTTCATCCAGAGCGTTTGTAAGAAACGCGGTATCCGCTTTTCCCGTCCTGGAAACGGCATCTGCCATCAGGTCAATCTGGAGCGCTTCGGCGTACCGGGTGAAACCCTGATTGGTTCTGACTCCCACACCCCAACCGGTGGCGGAATCGGCATGCTGGCCATGGGCGCCGGCGGTCTGGACGTTGCGGTTGCCATGGGCGGTGGTGAATACTTCATCACCATGCCGAAAATGCTGAAGGTTAATTTAACCGGCAAGCTGTCCCCGTGGGTTGCTGCAAAAGACGTTATTCTGGAAGTACTTCGTCGCCTGTCTGTCAAAGGCGGCGTTGGCAAGATTGTAGAATATGCCGGTCCCGGTGTTGCCACCCTCTCCGTTCCGGAGCGTGCCACCATTACCAACATGGGTGCTGAACTGGGCGCCACCACCTCCATCTTCCCTTCCGATGAAATTACAAGAGAATTCCTGAAGGCACAGGGTCGTGAAGAGGATTGGACCCCGTTGGCAGCAGACGAAGACGCTGTTTATGACGAAGTCATTGACATTGACCTTTCCAAACTGGAGCCGATGGCTGCCATGCCACACATGCCGGATAACGTAAAAACAGTCCGTGAAATCGGAAAAATTAAGATTGATCAGGTTTCCATCGGATCCTGCACCAACTCTTCCCTGTCTGACATGATGAAAGTAGCTGCCATCCTGAAGGGCAAAAAGGTTGCTGAAAACGTCAGCTTGTCCATTGCACCGGGTTCCAAGCAGGTTCTTTCCATGATTGCCAGAAACGGTGCCCTTGCCGACATCATTGACGCCGGCGCCCGCATTCTGGAATCCGCTTGCGGTCCGTGCATCGGCATGGGTCAGTCACCGAATTCCAAGGGCATCTCCCTTCGTACCTTTAACAGAAACTTTGAAGGCCGTTCCGGTACGGCTGACGCCGGTATTTATCTGGTTTCTCCGGAAGTAGCTGCTGCCTCTGCGCTGACCGGTTATCTGACCGACCCAAGAGACCTTGGCGAAGCACCGGTCATTACACTGCCGGAAACCTTCCTTGTCAATGACAACTGCATTGAACTCCCGGCTTCTCCGGAAGAAGCAGCCAACGTAGAAATTCAATACGGACCGAATATCAAGCCGTTCCCGGATTCCAATGTTCTGACAGACGAAATTGCTGCCAAAGCCATTTTGAAAGTCGGAGATAACATTACCACCGACCACATCATGCCGGCCGGCGCCAAAATTCTTCCGTTCCGTTCCAATATTCCGAAGCTGTCCCAGTTCTGCTTCCGTCAGTGCGATGAGCACTTTGCCGAAAACTGCAAAAAAGAAGGCAAGGGCTTCATTATCGGCGGCAGCAACTACGGCCAGGGTTCCTCCCGGGAACACGCCGCACTGGTTCCGCTTTATCTGGGCATTAAAGCCGTTATTACCAAGAGCTTTGCCCGTATCCATGCAGCCAACCTGATCAACGCCGGTATCATGCCGCTGACCTTCCAGAATCCGGAAGATTATGACAAGATTGACCAGGGCGATCAACTGGTTCTGTCTGATGTATTTGCCGGTCTGGATTCCGGTGAAATCTTCCTGAAGAACGAAACCAAGGGTGTTACCATTCCTCTGGTTGCCTCCTTCACCGAACGGCAGAAAGAAATCCTGAAGGCAGGAGACCTGCTGCAGTACACCAAGAAAAACAGCTTAAACTAAAGGAAGTGTTTCCCATGGAAAATTATGTAGAACAGGCTGTTGCACAGTTCAGGGAACTGCTGGAACAGCAAATTGCACGGTCTGATAAAATGGCAGAAGACGCCGGTAAGACAGACTTTGCCAGCAAAGACCAGATTGTCATTGGCCTGGCAGGCGGAGACGGCATCGGCCCTATCCTGACGGCAGAAGCAGAGCGGGTTTTAAACTACCTGATTGCAGATGAAATTGCTTCCGGAAAAATCGTTTTAAAGACCATTGAGGGCTTAACCATTGAAAACCGAATCGCCAAAAACGAAGCCGTTCCGGCCGATGTTCTGGCAGAAATTAAAACCTGTGATGTCCTTCTGAAAGGACCTACCACTACCCCGAAGGGCGGCACCATGGAAAGTGCCAACGTATGCCTTCGCCGGGAGCTGGATTTGTATGCCAACTGCCGTCCGGTTTCCGTTCCGGAATTGGACATTGACTGGATGTTCTTCCGGGAAAACACCGAAGGAGAATATGTTCTTGGCTCCAGAGGCGTGGAAATTCCGGGTAAGCTTGCCTTTGACTTCAAAGTAACCACCAATCCGGGAACCGAACGGATTGCCCGCGCCGCCTTTGACTACGCCAAGGCCAACGGCAAAACCAATGTTTCCATCGTTACCAAGGCAAACATCATGAAGAAAACCGATGGCAAATTCTCCGAAATCTGCCATCAGATTGCCAAAGAATATCCGGGCATTACCGCAGATGACTACTACATTGACATTATGACTGCCAATCTGATTAACCCGGAATTCCGTACCGGATACCAGGTATTTGTTTTGCCGAACCTGTACGGAGACATCATTACGGATGAAGCTGCCCAGATTCAGGGCGGCGTCGGTACGGCCGGTTCCGCCAATATCGGTGACAAATATGCCATGTTTGAAGCCATCCACGGTTCTGCACCGCGCATGATTGAAGACGGCATTCAGGACTACGCTAACCCATCCTCCCTCTTCAAGGCCACCGAAATGATGCTGCGGCACATTGGTCTGACTGAAAAGGCAGACCTGTTTGCCAAAGCAATGCAAATCTGCACCGAAACCGAAAAGAAAGTGGTTGTTACCGGCAACACCGACGGCGCCACCTGCCATCAGTTTGCCGATTACGTTATGGAAACCGTTCAGGCATTATCTTAAAGTAAAGGAGACACCGTTATGGGATCTAAGTATGTATCTATCTCCGTCATCAAACGTCTGCCTCGTTACTATCGTTTCCTCGGAACCTTACAGGAACAAGGCATTGTCCGCATTTCCAGTCGCGAACTGGCAGAACGTATGGGCCTCTCCGCTTCTCAGATCCGTCAGGACCTGAACTGTTTCGGAGGCTTTGGTCAGCAGGGGTATGGCTATAATATTGAAAGTCTGCATGAAGAAATTGGTAAAATCCTGGGACTGAACCACGGCTTTAAAGCTATTTTGGTAGGTGCCGGCAACTTAGGTCACGTTATGGCAAATCAGGTGGATTTTGAATCGCACGGGTTTGAGCTCATCGGTATCTTTGACAAGAACGAAAGTCTGTCCGGTCAGCTGATTGGCGGCCTTCCGGTTCGTTCCTCCGCTTATTTGGAAGATTTCTGCAAAGAAAACGCGGTTGACATGGCCATTCTCTGTATCCCTACCAACTCTGCGGAAGAAGTGGTTGACACCCTGGTTCGTTGCAACGTAAAGGGCTTCTGGAACTTCTCCCACTACAATATTCAGGAAAAGTATCCGAATATTTCCGTAGAAAATGTCCACCTGAATGACAGTCTTATGACGCTTTGCTATCAGGTCTATAACGCAGATTAACTCTAGGAGTACCCTTATGAAACAAATTTTAGATTACATGCCACTGGACATTGTGGCACATCCGGAAGGGTTCGTAATCGTCACTCCGGATGGCAAGGATGACCGTGGCAAGCTGCGCATTTCCTTCCAGTTTTATCATCTGGAAAAACAGGTGGTACAACGGGTAAAGAAAGATTTCTACTGCGCCTGTAAATTCGGCCCCGCCTACAAGGAAATTGTTCCGCAGGTACAGGACTACATTTCCTGTGCCGTCTGTGAAACCCCGGCCGAGTTTACAAACCTGGTTTTCCCTACCGGAGAAATGGGAATCTTTGACGTCAACGGAACCCTGATCTGGACGGGCGATTTACTCTATCACGACTGTGCCCTTCGCTCCTGTGCCCCGGACCACACCAACATTTGGTGTGCCGTACCGGACCAGAATGCCATTGTACGGTACTCTACCAAGTTACAACGGGTAGACTTCCGCATTGGCGGTCTGGACACCTCTGCACTGGGCAGACCCATGTCCGTATCCCGCATAGACAATGATCTTTATGTCTGCTGCAAAACTTCCCAGAACATTAAAAAGATTAACCTGGAAAATTACACGGCAACAGACTATAAAAAATTTGAAGAAGGCGTTCTTCGCTTCCTCCGCATTGGAGACAAAGAAGTGGTTGTTCTCAGCTCCGGCATTTACCTGCTGGAAAACGACGCCTGACCTTCCTTTACATTCAAAAAGCAGGGCTGCATAATGCAGCCCTGCTTTTCTATACTATAAGGGTATTTTCTATCAGCAACAGACATATTAAAATCTTGACTGTTATACAAGAGTGTCTGCAAACGTCTTTATCATTTTTTGAAAAACAGCTATAGACTCCGGAGGCAATTCATCTGCCATGGAAAAAATTTGGCGAAATGTCAGGTCATAAACCAACTGGGCATATTTCTTATATTCTTGGCGGCCTTTCTCTGTTACGGTAATAAAGAGTTCCTTTTGGTTATTACCACGATGCTCTTTTTTTATTAAATCCAAGGCTACCAATTTCGTAACATTATTGGAAAATGCACCTCGCGTAATACCAAGGCGTTCTGCTAATTCACTCATTTTTTCGTTTTTGTCTTCTAAGGCATATTCTATAATTTGTATCTGGATTGCTGTTAATGGTACAGACGTATTGTAGTATTGCGGCATATTAAAACGAGTAGCTGATCGATTACAAAGAAAAATAATGCTTTCAACTAAATCCCGATATTTCCCCATCCAAGCGGTTTCATTCGTCACAGTCATTTCTCCTTTATAAAGAAAGGGAGCAATGCAAGTTGCATTGCTCCCCTCTTATCTATTTCTTGCCGTGATTATAGCATTGAAAGAAAAGAAAGTCAAACTACGAAATCAACATACTGTAGTGATAGCATGTGTTTCCTACTACAAACCAGGTAAAAATCATTGTGTTTATTAAAGACCCAAGCCAAACACTACCTGTTTTTTCATAGAGCTTTCGTGCATAAACCGCAGCTAACGGAAGCACAACAAGCATCGGATAAAGAACTACGGCATAAAGGAAATAGTCTTTTCCAAAGCTGTACCATACCATTTGGCCGGTAATCAACTCATAGGCATAAACAAATACTTCAAAAAGAAATACACCAGCGCCATTAAATAAGGCACAAATGATCAGGTTTTTAGTAGCACTCATATTACGCATCCGCCCAGAATTAACTACCATGCTGTTAATTAAATAGAAAATCAGGAAAAATACCAAGTATCCTGCCCAGGTTAAAAATTGTGTCTTTGTCATAACACGTCCAGCAATTACCCATAAGCGGAAATCCGATTTTGCAAAGAAAAAGCTAGAAAGAAGAACCAGACTATAGGAACCGACAAAGACAATTAATGCCAACAGAGCAGTTTTACCAAACTCTTTCGCCCCGATTTTTATGCCATAGCGTTCTACAAATTTTAAATTATCGCTTTTCGCACGAAGATGACGAACAGAAAGTAAAATTAAAGCAATCAGAGCATTAAACAAGGCCCAAATCATGGTACGATTTGCCATTTCCTGACTGAATAACCAGTTCCATGAAACAATACCTTTGTCTCCTGCGTAGGACGTTGATGCACCACCTATAATAAAACAAGGAATGATGCTTAATCCTTGCACAAGAGCAAGCACTACACTTGTACCCCAAAAACCACGATCGTTTTTGTTAATGAGTGCATCTTGCGGTTTTCTGCGCAAAGAAGCGAAGAATGGTGCTTCAAGCAAAAGTGCAGCCAGAGCATATACAAAGACAAGCATGGCAGCAAGTGCAAGTCCATTTGCTATTTCTTTGATAATCCATACGGATTTTTTTGCTGCAATAGGTTCTGCTTCGTCCGCAAGTTCCCCATTATTATAATTCATTACATCTGTGAAAAACTGAACAACGAAACTGGTTGTCTTGAAAGAAAAATGATTTCCAGCATGTACTTCTGCCGGCTGAATGATAACACGGGCACTCCGGTTTTCAATGGTCTGTCGTAACTCTGTATTATCTGGTGTAATTGAATAGAAATTACCCAGCTTTGTACTCTCCACCTGCGTTTCATTTTCAGACAGATTCAGTGCATACCAGGTTTCACGTTCAACTGTAGATTCCAATGTGCCAAAAAGAACTTTAGCTACTGTCGTTTCCGGAATCTGCTTTGCAGAATTGATATTGTCGTCACTCGCCGAAAACATTAACCAGGAATTTTCTTCATAAAGTCCGATACTGACACCAACGTTGGCCTGTAAATCACGCCATACGGTATTACCGGCAACTTCAACTTGATGCGCCTTTGTCAATCCTGCAAAGCCCGGTCCAGAGCCCATATACAATTCCGCAATAGGACGTTCTGATGCTTCCTTTAAAATCTCTTCCCGCCGAATTTCATATTGACCACGCTCATAGTCTGATAATCCTGCAGCAATTGCATCTGGATTTTGCTCTGCAACCTGTTCCGCACTGATACTTATGCCAAATTCATCATGTAGCAGATTAAGCAGCATGTCCTCCTCGGTATAGAATCCAGACGTCAAAGCAACTGCATTTCCTGTGTTCATACCTCCCATGGAATGCCCTGCAATACCAATACGTGTTGCGTCAACATATGGTAACTCCCGCACATAATTGTATGCATCTAAAGCTCCCAAGACAGCCCCACTTCCGGTTGGATCATCAGAGGCATTAGATAAATCCGAATTGCCATGGCCATACATATCCATCGAAAATACAACAAAGCCACGTCTGGACAATTCAATTGCATTTGGATCCTGCATCTGATTGCTATTCAAATATCCATGACTTAAAATGACCGCTGGCCGAGGAGATTCATAATTTCCCTTTCCGTCATTTTCAAGAGCATCTTTAGGAATATATAGAATACCGGATAAAGTACCTCCACGAGTATTGATATTTACTTCTCTGATCAGTGTTTTGCCTGCGTTTGTTTTAACGACAGCAGAAACAATGCTTGCAAGAAGTATTACAACCAAACTTATTGCTATGATTCGCCAATATTTTTTCTTCTTTAGCGACTGATTCATAAAAAGTTTCCTCCCCTTTTTTACTATCTGCATCTTCTCACGAGCTCAATTTGAAAAAATGCAAACAAACAACGATTTATGAAGCGCTTCCTTTCAAGTCTATTGTATTTTATAAAAACAAAAAAGTCTACAATAATGTTTTTGTAAAAAACAAAATTAGGTATATACACAAAGTACTGTCCGCCTATTTGTACAACTTTCTGATATTGTCATATTCCTTTCAAACAACTCGAATCTAAATAAAACTACTAAAAAATAAAGCGCAGAGCTGCACCCAACGTACAGTTCTGCGCTTTTCACAAGGGTTAAAAAAGCTATTTTATTGATTGCTGTTGCAATATTTCCGCCAAGGGAATCTGGTTGTCTTCGGCCAGCTTTTTGGCACTTTCGTATTCAATGGTGGTCTTTTGAATGTCCTGATACGTGCATTTCTTTGCGGCCACAGAGCCGTATGGAGTCATAATAGTGGTAGGTTCCCGATCCATTATGATCCGTTCCGTTGGCGTTCTGCGTAAACCAATGGCCCCGGTTTCCTGAAAGATGGTATGAATTAAATGCTCTTCCTGTTCCGGCTTGCAAATGACCTTTAAGGCATAGGCGGGACGGTTCTTTTTCATGTAAATAGGAGTATAAGATACATCCAGTGCACCCTGCTGCTCCAGACGTTCCATGGTATAGCCCAAGGCTTCTCCGGTACAGTCGTCCAGATTGGTTTCCAGGACAATAACATTGTCATGATATTGCATGAGCCGGTCCCTCCTCCTTCGGCTTTTTCTTTTAGACATCTTCTATTAGAATGGCGCGCAGCAGATTCGGTTGCTTGAAGACCCGTTTGCCGGCACCATATCCGACCTGCAGGGCCGGATAATCTGCCGCGGAAACGTAGGCTTCTGCTAAGGCGGCCACAATGGCGGCGCCGGTTGGGGTCACCATTTCCCCGTTGTTATCTGTTTGATACACCGGCACCTGATAGCGGTCCGTAATGGCCTTGGTGGCCGGAACCGGCACCGGCAGGCGGCCGTGGTGGCAGAGCACCGTTCCGGTGCCTTCCGCCAGCGGTGTGGCCAGGACCTTTTCAATACCAAGATTGTCTAAGCAGTACGCCACACCGCAGATGTCCGCAATGGAATCTGCTGCGCCCACTTCGTGGAAGTGAACTTCGTTTAATGGCTTTTGGTGTACCGTTGCCTCTGCTTCCGCTACAATACGAAAGATTTTTTCTGCTGTACTTTTAGCATGTTCAGATAAAGCAGAATTTTGAATTAAAGTCAGCACATCCTGTAAATTTCTGCTTTCTGACGCATGCTGCTGTTCGTGGTGATGGTGATGCTCTGTTACTTCGTGGGCATGCTTATAACCATCCGGTAACTGCACATCAAAATCTTTTGCCGGCGTGTCTGCTCTTTGTACGGGTTGCAAATGAAATTGACACTCCGGAAGAAGGGCTGTTAAAACTTGATGCAGACCGTTCCAGTCAGCGCCAAGATCAAGCAGTGCGGCAACGGTCATATCTCCGGCAATGCCGGAAGCACAGTCTAATAATAAAGTCTTCATTGGGTTCTCCTATTTTGGGTCTTTGCTAACTCTGGTGCGGGGTCCTTTTTTAATGTCCGTTCTAAACGTCTTTTTGTCCGTTGATTTTAGCTGCTAAATAACCTGCACCAAAGCCGTTATCTATGTTGACAACAGCAGTTCCCGCGGCACAGGAATTCAGCATGGCAAGCAGGGCTGACAGCCCTCCAAAGTTGGCGCCATACCCCACACTGGTAGGAACGGCAATAACCGGAACATCTACCAAGCCGCCAATGACACTGGCCAAAGCACCTTCCATTCCGGCAATGGCTACAATACATCTGGCAGAGCGAATATCCTCCAAATGTCCCAGTAACCGGTGTAAGCCGGAAACCCCGACGTCATAACAGCGAATGATATTAGCTCCACACATATAGGCAGTAATGGCAGCTTCCTCCGCCACCGGAATATCTGTTGTTCCGGCCGTGCAAACCGCTACTGCACCAACCGTTTTTTCCGGGGTTCCTACCGTAATGCATTTTGCACTTTCGTGAAATTCCGCTTCCGGCAGTAAGGTTTTTACGGCATCATATTGTTCTTTTGTGGCTCTGGTACCTAAGACCAGGCCACTTTTCTGATATAAATGTTCAAAAATGGCAGCACACTGATTCACTTCTTTGCCCTGACAAAAAACCACTTCCGGAAAACCGGTACGGATGGTTCGATGATGGTCTAAGCAGGCAAAGCCGCCCAAATCTTCATAGGGTAATTGTTTCAGCTGGGCATAAGCCTCTTCTGGGCTTACCGATCCATCTGCCACTTGCTCCAGCAATTCTTTTAGTTCCATGGCCGCATCCTTACTGTTCCAGGCAGCTGCAATCCAGCTTGGAATACTGTTCCAGGAAATTCTTCAGGTCAGCCAGCATGCTTTCTACGCCGCCTTCCGTATTGCTTTCCAAATTAAATGGCAGAATAGGATCATGCACGGATAACCGGAGCAGGAACCAACCGTCCACATCTGTCTTGGTGGCACGGAACCCTTCCCTGTTGTCGTCAGCCGGTTGATAAGCCGGATTTTCCTTAATAAATTCAGTCAGGTCGGCAATGACTTTTTCACCGTAACTACGAAAATCCGGTGTTAAAATTTTGATGCGGTATTCCCGTTCTTCCGCCGGTTCGGCCAGATCGGCAATCAGCTGATCCAGGGTCTTTCCTTCTTTGCGAAGGACAGCCGCTTTAATAATGATTTTCGTCATCAGGTAAGCGCCGTCATCCAGATAATAGTTTTCCCGCAAAGCAGCATGACCGGAGGTTTCAATTGCCAGCGGCGAGTTAATGCACTCTTCCCTGTTCAGGCGAATACATTCATCAATAACATTGCGGTATCCCCGTTTAAAGCGGTGATGCTTGCCGCCCAGGTGATCTTCAATAAAGGTTTTTAAACCGGAAGAGGTAACGGAGTCTGTAACAATGGTACCGCCTTCGTTTCCTTCCAGAGCAATGCAGGAAGCCAGGGCAATTAAAGCATTCCGGTTAATTTCCCGTCCGTCTGCAGCAACACAGGCAGCGCGGTCTACATCCGTATCAAAAATAACCCCTAAATCCGCCTGATTGTTTACCACGGCTTTGGAAATGGAGTCCATAGCTGCTGCGTTTTCCGGGTTGGGAATATGATTCGGGAAGTACCCATCCGGTTCTAAGAACTGGCTTCCGGTAATGGTGGCACCAAGCGGCTCCAGCACCTTGGTGGCATAAAATCCACCGGCACCGTTCCCGGCATCTACTACAATATGGAATCCGCGCAGAGGACGGTTATAATCATCGGCATTCACGCCTTCACAAATTTTTTCCCGTAAGGTCCGCGCGTATTGATTCATGTAATCACAAACTTCACAGGTGCCCGGTTCTGCTGCTGTTACTTTAGCACCGTCCTGTGCCAGTTGCAGAATTTCTTCCACCTGTTTTCCGTCAATGCCACCCTGCTTGGTAAAGAATTTAAAGCCGTTTCTGTTAAACGGATGATGGCTTGCCGTAATTTCGACGGCTGCATCGCACTCAAAATCTACCGTTGTCATAAACATGGACGGTGTGGTGGCAAGGCCGCAGTCTTTTACGTCAACACCACTGTCCAAAAGGGCTTGTACCAGCGCTGTTTTCAGGCGTTGCGCAGAGATGCGGGAATCATGTCCCACCGCAACGGTATACCGGTCCCGCGTTTTGGTAGCATTCGTTTCCAGCCATACCGGAAAAGCGTATCCGACAGCCGAGGCCACTTCATCTGTTAATTGCACGGCCTCTTCCGGAAGATCATCCGTGGCAACGCCTCTGATATCGGTTCCGCTTTTAATTGCTTTCCATTGTTTCTCCAGCATAATTAGTTCTCCTTTTCTGCGTAAGTTCCGACACGGATCATACCAAGCTTTTCATAAAAGCATTGCTTTTCCGGCTTACACATAAGATAAATGGTCTTGTCCGCATACGCATTGCACAGGTGGCGAAGATTGCTTGACGCATAATGCTTTCCCCTGCAATCCGCATTGGTTGAAATGGCACCAAAGAATACCGCCGGTTCTGTTATGACCAGGGCGGCAGCCGTGGCACAGGCGGACTGATTTGCCATTAATAGAACGGAGCGCGCCGTCTGATGACGGATGCGATGGGAAAAATCCACCAGCCACGCTTCGTAATCCTGGCCCAGATAGCCGGGATTATTTTTTTGCAGCAGAGCATAAAACTCTGCCAGATTTTCATTTTCCAAAAAGGAAACAGATTCTGCACTTTCTTTGGCGATGCAGTCTTCTCCCTTTTCCAGTTTCATTAAGCAGCCGGTTTCTTTCGTTCCAGTTACTTCCGGCGTGGAAATCAGGGTCTGATATCCAATCATGGACAGGAAAGAAAGTAACTCTTCCCGGTCTGCAGCGCTTGCGGATTCTGCAAGATACACTGTTACGGTTCCGTAAAACTTAGAGCAAAAGGCAGTAAAAGAACCTGCTTCATTTTGTTGCACCCATGCGGTTGCAAACGGATAGTCCGTTCCGTATGACAGCAAGGGTCCAATGGCTTTTACTCCTAAGCAGGAAGCTGCGCAAAAGTGTTCTATTTTCTGTATGAGCTCTTTTGAGGGCTGTTCCAATAAGGTAATCATAAGCGGTTACTCATCATTTGCCACTACCGGCAGTAAAGCACTTACCAGGTCTGCTGTGGCCTGTACGTCCCGCTGGTCCATGACGCAAACCGGAGAATGTAAATACCGGGTTGGGACGGACAGGGCCAGCACCCGCGCACCGGCTCCGGCGGCCTGCACCGAAGACGAGTCATTGCCGCCGGCAATGACCGTTTTTGTCTGACACGGGATACCTTCCGCTTCCGCCACCTGGAAAGCCTGTTTATAAAGTCCGGTATCATACACCGTACCGCGATCCATAAAGGGAACTACCGGTCCCCTGCCCAGCAGGCAGGCGCGTTTTTCATTTTCCACATCCGGAAGGTCCCCGGCCGTAGTGGTTTCCAGAATCAGCGCCACGTCCGGTTGCAGGCGGAATGCGGCGGAGCCGGCCCCGCGGGAGCCTACCTCTTCCTGTACAGAGAAAACCGCGTCAAAGGAATACTGCTGCTTCTGATTTAACAACTCCAGCAAAATGGCACAGCCAACACGATCGTCCAGGGCTTTTCCTTTCCAGTAATGGTCTTGATCGCCGAAAGAAAGGAACGAAGAAGCAAAGCAGGCATAACTGCCCAGCTCTACGAAGGCCTCTGCCTCCTCTTTGCTGTGGGCACCAATGTCTATCTGTAAATCCCGCATTTCCGGAATCTTTTGCTGCTCTTCTTTAGAGCAAAGATGAATATGCTTTAAGGAAATAACCCCGGTTAATCCGGATTCCAATTTGACCCGACGGCCAATCAGAATGGCAGGGTCTATGCCACCGACGGCATCAAACTTCAGATACCCTTCGTCTGTAATATACGTAATAATCAGGCCGACTTCGTCCATGTGGGCACACAGCATGATTTTATTTTTTCCGGGTCCCTCTGCTCCCTCTTTGTGGCAAATCAGATTGCCAAGGGCGTCTACAAAATAAGTGACATCCGCAGGAAGATGATTCATCAGATATTGTCTGACCGGCTTTTCCCGACCGGATACGCCGTTCAGCATACTAAGTTCTTTTACTAAATCTGTCATCAGTTTCTGCCCCCTTCTGCCTTTTCTGCCAGCGTCATAAGAAATTCGGTAATCAGCTGTGCAGTCCACTCCAGGTCCTGGGTATCTACCACTTCTACCGGAGTGTGCATATATTTCAGTGGAACAGAAACAAGGGCAGTTGGAACACCGGCACGGGTAACGGCAATGTCATCCGCATGGGTTCCGGTCCGCCGTGTCATGACCTCCATTTGGTATGGAATTTCTTTTGCTCCGGCTACAGCCTTTAACGCCTGTGTCATACTGTGGTCCAGTACCGGTGCAACACCAATCATAGGGCCTTTTCCAATCAGCCCACATTCTTCCTTCAGACAACCGGGGGTATAGGCAAAGCTGACATCTACCGCAATTGCCATATCCGGATTTGCTGCAAAAGCAGCCGTTGCCGCAGCATGACCGCCACATTCTTCCTGTACGGTAAATTGTACTGACAGATTTGGCTTTGGCGCACCATTTAAGGCGCGTTCCCGGATCATTTCCAGGACACGAAGGAATACTGCAATACCGGCCCGGTCATCTAATGCGGCAGCACAGACTTCTGAACCAAGCAGCTGGCAGAAATGGTTTTTCGGAACAATCCGGTCTCCCAGGGACAGAAGTGCCTCACACTCTTCTCTGGTTAAACCGGTATCTATGGCCAATTCGGTTTCCTTTTTTGCATGGCCTTCCTCTTTGGGGTCAGCAAGATGAGGCGGAATAGACGTTATGACACCATAAACCGGGCCCTTTCCCAATACGGTAACTTCCATACCGGCAAGGGTACGTTCGTCCGGTCCACCGCATTTATCAAATTTCAGAAATCCATTGTCTGCAATGGCAGTCAAAACAAACCCTATTTGGTCTACATGCGCATCCAACAAAACAGATGGGCCGCTTCCCTGCAAAGTACCAATGACAGATCCACGACAATCCTGCCGTACTTCATCTACCAATGGCTTCATGAGTTCCGCTGCCACTTTGGCAGCCTGGGTTTCCCTGCCGGACACACCGGCGGGAGCCGTCAGCATTTTTAAAACAGACGCTAATTCCAAGCGGCTCACTCCTTTTTTCTGCAAGCATTCTAACTACTAAATTTTATCATAAGAAGCGTATTCAGACAATAAAAAGACCGCCCGGGAAATCCCGGACGGTTTGGCAGGGATGGCTGGATTTGAACCAGCGGTGACGGAGTCAAAGTCCGTTGCCTTAACCCCTTGGCTACACCCCTGTGTAAGGCAATGCAATTGTAAAAAAAAAGAAAGGCGGCCTATCTAAAAGCCACCTTTTGAAATGGGGTGGATAGTCGGATTCGAACCGACGGTCTCCAGTGCCACAAACTGGCGCTTTAACCAACTAAGCTATACCCACCATATAATGGCGCGCCAGAAGGGACTCGAACCCCTGACCCACTGCTTAGAAGGCAGTTGCTCTATCCAGCTGAGCTACTAGCGCATGCTACGTCAAAAAGTGGAGCGGGTGATGGGAATCGAACCCACGTAGCCAGCTTGGAAGGCTGGAATTCTACCGTTGAACTACACCCGCATCTTTTCGCGACGGTGATTATATTATCATAACCACCGTCGCTTGTCAATGTAAAAAAGCCGGAATTAAACAGGCTTTACCTGAATTTCCCCGTCCTCCAGGGAAAGGTGAATTCCAGCCGGATTGACGCCATCTGCAGCAATAATCAAATCTGCAATTTTGTCTTCCACATTACGGCGAATAACGTTGCGTAAATCCCGGGCACCGCGAACATTACTGTCCATCCGTTCCCGTAAAGCTGCCGGAATATCATCGTCAAAGGTCAGGGCAATTCCCTTATCCTTTAATGGTTCTTCCAACTCTGAAAGCATCAGGCGTGCAATGTCTTCGTAATCGGAATCATCCAGATTGCGGAAGAAAACAACTTCATCTACCCGGCCGATAAATTCCGGACGCAGGAACTGCCGCAACGCTTTCATGGCATGTTCTTTGTTTGCCGTGTCTATGCTCTTATTGAAGCCAACACTGGCCTCTTTAACGGAGCTACCGGCATTGGACGTCATAATAATAACGGTATTTTCAAAATTGACCGTTCGGCCCTGGGCGTCATTAATACGTCCTTCATCCAGAATCTGCAACAAAATGTTCATAACATCCGGATGTGCCTTTTCAATTTCGTCAAAGAGAATGACGGAATACGGCTTCCGGCGAACTTTTTCCGTCAGCTGTCCGGCTTCGTCATAGCCAACGTAGCCCGGAGGGGAACCGATAATCCGGGAAACACTGTGCTTTTCCATGAATTCAGACATATCCAAACGAATCAGGGTTTCCGGTGTATCAAACAGCTGCAGGGACAACTGTTTAACCAGCTCGGTTTTTCCGACGCCGGTCGGGCCGACAAAGATGAACGACGCCGGCCGTCTGCGGGCATTAATCTGAATCCGACTGCGCTTTACTGCATTGGCAACGGCATGGATGGCTTCCGGCTGGCCCTTTACATGGGCAGCCAGGGCGTCTTCCAATCCTGCCAGTTTCCGCAGATCCGATTCAATAATTTTATTGGCCGGAATACCGGTCCAAAGCTGGATGACCTTTCCCAGGTCCTCCTGTAAAACCTGATTGTTCTTTGCCGCTTCCTGCAATGCCGGAAGCTTTGCTTCCAATGCGGAAATTTCAGATTTTACTTTTGCCTGCTCTTCATAGTCAGGATGTTCGGTATCTGCTTCCAGTTCTGCCAAAGTAGCCTTCTGCTCTTCCAGCTCTTTCTCTGCCATTTCGCATTGGCTGATGGCCTTATTCCGCAGGTTGGCCGTGGTGCAGGCTTCGTCTAACAGGTCAATGGCTTTATCCGGCAGGAACCGGTCTGTAATATACCGTTCGGAAAGAACTACCGCTTCGTGAACCAGATTGTTGCTGATCTGAACCCGGTGGAACTTTTCATAATATTCTTTAATGCCGACCAGAATCTGATAGGTATCTTCAATGGACGGCTCTTCTACCTTAATGGGCTGGAAACGGCGTTCCAACGCCGCATCCTTTTCAATGTGTTTGCGATATTCCGTGAACGTGGTGGCACCAATTACCTGAATTTCCCCGCGGGACAAAGCAGGCTTCAGAATATTGGCCGCATTCATGGTGCCGTCTGCATCTCCGGTGCCAACCAGGTTGTGCACTTCATCAATAAACAGGATGATATTTCCTTCATCCTTCACTTCCTGAATTAGGCCTTTAATCCGACTTTCAAACTGGCCGCGGAACTGCGTACCCGCTACCAAAGCCGTCAGATCCAGCAAATGGATTTCTTTGTCCTGCAGTTTGGCAGGAACCTGGCCCTCAGCAATGCGAAGGGCAAGCCCTTCGGCAATTGCCGTTTTGCCGACCCCCGGCTCGCCAATAAGGCAGGGGTTGTTTTTGGAACGACGACACAAAATCTGAATGGCGCGCTCTACTTCCCTGTCCCGTCCGATAATCCGGTCCATTCGGCCTTCTCTGGCTTTCTGTGTCAGGTCCGTAGCATACAGTCCCAGGAATTTCCGTCGTTTCTGCTGCCCTTTGGTTCCGTGCTTCCGGTGACGGCGAACACGGGTGTCTGTCTCTTCGGAAGATTCCGGTGCCCCTTCCAGGGCCTCCAACTGTTCGGTTTCCCCCTGATCCGGATTCATGATGGCATTCATCATTTCTCCAAGATTGCCCATGTTTCCCATGTTCCCAAGCAGGTTTTCCAGGGACAGCATGGACGGTGCACCGCCCTCTTCAAAATCTTCGTCTGCATTGAAACCCAGCATGGCATTCATCTGATCGGAAACCTGATCCAGATCTTTTTCCGATAATCCCATGCGATCCAGCATTTGCTTTACCGGACCAATATTCATTTCTGCAGCGCATTTGATGCAGTAGCCGATTGGCTCGTTTTTGTCGTCATCCAGCCGGGACACAAAGACCACAGCCGGGTTTTGCTTGCACCGTGTGCAGAGCACTTGTTTCATAGAAGTTTACTCCTTATTGTCGGCTTTATTTGCCTTATGCTCTTTTACCTGCCGTAAAATGTCAGGCATGTAAGAGATAAAGGCAATTAAGGTGAGTACAGCCGAAATGGACACCAAAATAACAACGACCACAGACGGAAGCGTCCATGCGCCGAAGGAAGCAGTCAGGCCAAAGACCGGGCTGCAGATTAACAGGAGAAGCATGACAAGGTAATAAACAAAGGTGGCTACCTTGCCGTAGATAATAGCGGCTCCCGGAATAATGTTAACGGAAAGCATAACAACAGAGCCCACTACCATCAGCAGTTCCTTGGCTACATAAAACCAGAAGATCCAGCTGAATCCGCGCAGGAGAGAATCTTCTGCACCATGATATGCAAAGAAGAACGCAATGGCGATGGTCATCTGGGTCAGCTTGTCAGCAAGCGGATCCAGCAGCTTTCCCAAATTGGAAATCTGGTTGAATCTGCGTGCAATTTTTCCGTCCAGGAAGTCTGTTAAACCGGAAACAGCTACTACAATGATGGCTGCCAGGTAAGACCCTTTCAGGAAAAGGACCAGAAATACCGGGACCAGGATAATCCGCACCAAAGAAAGTGCGTTTGGAACGGTCAGGGCCCCATCCGTTAACCGTTTGGCCTGTTCTCTTAAATTACTCATACTAATTCTCCTTTATACGTAAGCGCTTTTAGCGCGGTTGTACAATATTGGACCCGCCAATAACCAGATAATCCTGCACCAGGGTAACAAGATAGGAATTGTCTAAGCTGGTCTGAACGGATTCCGGAAGAGCATCCCAACCGGAGTCCCGCAGATAAGACAGGGCAAGTGCCAGTGCCGCAATCAGCAGGCCACCCTTCACTACACCAAGTACCCCGCCAAGGATTCGGTCTAAGGTGCCAACCCCTTTTGTGCGATGCAGTGTCTTGATTAATAATCCAAGCAGCCAACTGACCAAAGTGGACAGGATGACAAACAACAGAACGCTGACAACCACACTGGTCATTTGCAGCAACACATTGGAAAGATACTGATCCGTAATATATTCGGCTATGTCAGATGCCTTCGTACTCATTTTAGACGCTTCCTGTACATAGTCAAACCATTTATTGCCTTCGTGGTAAGCACTGCCGTTAAAAATGGCAGACTTAATCCGGTCTATGGCAATATTACGCACCACTTTTTCGTAAAGGAAATCGGCAACAGCGGAAGTATAACGGGAGGTTACAAAAACAGCAAGTAAGTAAGAACCCAAGCCGGACAAAGAGGCCAATGCGCCTCTTTGATAAGAAAGAATAACCGTCAAAACTAAAATCAACAATAAAAGAAGATCCGTCATCTGTTACCCCTCCTTGGCTGCTTTATACTTTTCTTTGGCCTTGGAAATCTTGCCGGACTCATAAATATAAGTACGGTTTCCTACGCGGAGACCGGTAATGGCATTGGAACTGGCAACGTAGCTCTTGTACTGATGTCCGCCCATACCGTAGCTGTCTACATGTGCATTGCAAAGGACCGTAATCCGGTTGCCGGAGGCTGTTACGGATTTAATCTGTTCTTTATATTTCTTTTCAAAGGAAACCTTTCCGCTTTGATTATAACACCGAAGCACCTGCGAATTTAAGCTTCCGTATTCCGCCAAAACCACAATGGTTTCCCCGCTTTCCCCGTAACAGAACGCGGAGACGGTACTGGTGCTTAAATCGGTTTCCTGGTTTTTCTTTAAGTTTTTCAGGAAGGCAATTTTATTGTCTCCTATGGCTACCACATCATTATTGGTGGCAAAGTTAACACTGATCATGGCTGTTCCCGGATATTCAAAGGAACAAACCGGATCCGAATAGGAAAAGTCAAAGACATATACTTTTGAGAAAATTTCTCCGGCCTCGGAACCGATGACGGAAACCGCCACGTAACGGCCGTTGTCCGAAAGGGCCACGGAGGTAATGGTATAGTCCGCACAATTCCAGACAAACTCGGTCTTTTTATAGGTTTTATTCAGAACGGTCAGTCTTGATGTGGCCTTGTCGGACAGGGTGGCAAGGGCAATATTGCCTTTGCGCCCGATGCAGGCCGTAATAATGTCTTCATCGTCTTCGGTGGTGCCTTCATAAACCACGTCCGTCCGGGTTTCCACACGGTACCGATGGCCGGAGCGATTATAGACAATGGCTTTACGATCATTCAAATACATGGCCGGATTGGCATAGGTGTGCGTCTTTTCCGACGTTTCCTTAGCGGTACCACTTAAGGTAACCGTACGGTCGGATTCCAGTAAAAACAGGTCTCCGCTAATGGAACCGATTTTTTCTACTTCAGCAGAATTGACCTGGTACGGATATCCACTACCCGGCATCATAGAATGAAAGGTATTAACCACACTGTCTTTCATGGAAGACAGGGAAGCAATTTGGAAGTTAGATAATGCCACTAAAAGCAGCATCAGAACAACTAAAATCAGGGCAATGATCCGCGCTGTTTTCTTTCGGGCTTCTGTCCAGGAAAAGGTTTTCACGTAATGAACCAGTCTGGCCCAAAGGTTGGCAAACCATTTGCCGACCTTTTGAAAAAAGGCTGCCATCCGCTTCATTCCGTGTCACTTCCTTCGTAAAATACCTGATTCAGATATAAGCCGCAAGCCGGTGCCGTCAGGCCCGCTGCTGCGCGGTCTTCTTTTGCTAAAATAGCGGGAATACTACCGGCCTCCCGCTTCCCTTCATTTATCCAAAGAAGGGTTCCCACCATAATCCGTACCATGTTGTAAAGGAATCCATCCGCCTCTACGGTAAAGAGAACCAGATCCCCTTTCCGTGTTACCGAAGCCTGCTTTACGGTACGAATGTTCCCGTTCACGGGTTCCTTATTGGCACAGAAGGAGGTAAAGTTGTGGGTTCCCACCAGATCCTGTGCCTGCTGATTTAAGAAATCCACATTGATTGGCCGGTGATAGGCAAGCGCCCGATCCTGCAGAAACGGATTTTTTCCGGGCCCATTGTAAATCTGATAAACATATTGTTTGGACTGAGCGCTGTATCGCGGATGAAAGGAGTCCGGTACGTCCTGACAGGCAAGCACGCCAATGTCCTCCGGCAATTTGGCATTCAACGCCCCCATCAAACGATAACAGTCCATGGTGCGTTCAGTTCGTAGCGTACAGTAATACCGGTTGGCATGAACGCCGCTGTCCGTACGGGAACAACCCGTCAGCGCTTCCCGGCTGCCGAAAATGGCTTCTACCGCATTTTGTACTTCCTCCTGGACGCTTTTGGCGTTTTCCTGCACCTGCCATCCGTGGTACCGCGTACCCAGGAACCGCAGGGTAATTAAAATATTGCGCAACGCTTGCGTCCCTCCTCTTGTTATCCTCTGCCTTAAATGGCCGCCGGCAGGAAATGGTTCAATACCAGGATACCGGCAATGACTACAACCAGGTAAACCAGAGCAAGATAATCTCTGGTTGCCAGTTTCATCTGCTTCATGCGCGTCCGTCCTTCGTAGCCGTGATAACAACGGCATTCCATGGCAAACGCCAGATCATACGCACGACGGAAAGAGGTAATAAACAGCGGAATAAACACGGGCACCAGCGCCTTGGCCCGTTCCACCAGATTACCGGTTTCCAGGTCTGCACCGCGGGCCTTTTGTGCACTGGTAATCTTGTCAAATTCGTCTATCAGCGTGGGAATGAAGCGTAATGCAATGGTCATCATCATGGCAATGGTGTGCACACTGCCTCGCAAGGGTTTAATGGGGCTTAACAGCCGTTCAATGCCGTCGGTAATTAAGGTCGGCGATGTAGTGTATGTCAGCAGCGAACTGGCCACAATCAGGCAAAGAATCCGCACCACCATGAAGATGGCGGTAGACAATCCGCCGGAGGTAATGTGAATAAAGTGCCAGTCCACTAACATGGAGCCTTTCTTAACATAAAAAATGTTCAGCAGGGCAGTCAGGATAATGATAATCAAAATGGGACGGATACCCTTCAAAATGGTTCTCAGTGGAACCCTGGAAGCCGCCACCATAATGCCAAGGGCAAGCACCATAAGCGCCAAAGACGCAAAGTTCTTGCAAAGGAAAATGCTGACAATAAAGACCAGGCTTAACACCAGCTTCATGCGGGGGTCCATCTTGTGCAGAAAGGAATTTCCCGGAAAATACTGGCCGATGGTAATGTTTTTAGCCACTTACACGCCCTCCTTTCCGGAAAGACGCAGGACTTCATCCACGCCCTGTTGCAGGGTATAAATATCGGTGCGGCAGGGAATGCCGCTTGCCTTCAGTTGTAAAAACACCTTGGTAATCTGCGGAACATCCAAGCCAATTTCCACCAGGCGCTCCGCCTTTTGATAAATTTCTTCTACGGTGCCGTAGCACTCCACCTTGGCGTCATTCATCACCAAAACGCGGGTGGCAATTTTGGCCACATCTTCCATGGAGTGGGACACAATCATAACGGTACTTCCGGTGTTGTCCCGGTAGTCCCGGATCATCTGCAAAATCTGGTCCCGGCCACGCGGATCCAGCCCGGCAGTTGGTTCATCCAGAATTAAAACCTTCGGCTCCATTGCCATAACCCCGGCAATGGCTACGCGGCGTTTTTCCCCACCGGATAAATCAAATGGTGACTTTTCCAGCAGAGCCTCCGGCAGGCCAACAAATTCGGCTGCGCGATGCACTCTGCGGTCTATCTCCTCTTCCGGCAGCTTCTGGTTTTTGGGTCCGAAGGCAATGTCTTTATAGGCTGTTTCTTCAAACAGCTGATATTCCGGATACTGGAAACAAAGACCGACAAAGAAGCGACTGGCTTTTAATGTCTTTTTGCTTTCCCAGATATCCTGGCCATCCACATAAATTTTTCCGGAAGTCGGCTTTAACAAACCGTTGAAATGCTGGATTAAAGTGGACTTTCCGGAGCCGGTGTGTCCAATGACGGCCACCAGTTCCCCTGCCTCCAGTTCTATGGAGACATTATCCAATGCCACCGTTTCAAACGGAGTTCCTTCCCCGTAACGGTATGTCAGGTTTTCTGTCTTTAGAATTGCCATGGGCACTTAGTTCTCCTTCAATACGGCAGACAGGGCTGCCACGCATTCTTCCGTTGTCAGGATATCTTCCGGCATGGGAATGCCGGATTTCTGCAACAACTGACTAAACTCTGTTGCCTGTGGAACATCCAGACCTACCTGCTTCAGCTGTTCCGCATTCCGGAACACTTCATAAGGGGTTCCGTCGGACAGAATCTGTCCCTGATCCATAACAATGACACGGGATGCTGTTGCCGCTTCTTCCATAAAGTGCGTAATAAAAATAACCGTCAGACCAAGCTCATCATGCATTTTCCGAACGGTGTTCATAACTTCCTTCCGACCCCGTGGATCCAGCATGGCAGTGGATTCATCCAGGATAATGCATTCCGGCTCCATGGCCAGAATACCGGCAATAGCTACCCGCTGTTTTTGTCCACCGGAAAGCTTATGCGGTTCATGCATTTTATATTGTTCCATTCCAACGGCCTTTAAGCAGTAGTCTACCCGTTGCCGGATTTCTTCCGGCGGAACACCCAGGTTTTCCGGACCAAAGGCCACATCCTCTTCCACTATGGTTGCCACAATCTGGTTATCCGGATTTTGGAATACCATACCAATATGCTGGCGCAGTTCCATAAGCTGCTCTTCGTCTTTGGTGTCTATGCCATAGGATGTTACGGTACCGTGGTCCGGAACCAAAATTCCGTTGCACAGCTTGGCCAGGGTGGATTTACCGGAACCGTTGTGACCAAGAATGGCCACATACTCCCCTTTTCGGATAGTCAGATTCAGGTTTTTAATGGCAAGCGTGGCTTCGGCCGTTCTTTCCTGCGCCGGTTCCTGTTCTTCCGTTGTATCAGGTTCCTCCTCATAGGAGAAATCAACATTTTCAAACTTGATGAGCTCTTCCATGAAGCCCTCCTGCTGTTGCAAATTACTTTTCCCAAATGGCAGATGCCCCACATGGGAGGCACAGGCCGGTTTGTGTTGTCGGCAGGCCGATTTCGTCACTCCGGACGGTGCCGCCGTAAACCGGCACAATCAGACTGCCCAGGATATAACTCATAACCGACGGGGAAAGTCCGGTGGTATAAGAGTTAATTAAGAACATGAGTGGCTGGTCGGAAAGCACCTTTTGGCAGGTTTCCACCAGCTCATAGATTTTATCTTCCAGTTTCCATACTTCTCCACCCGGGCCTCTGCCGTAACTGGGCGGATCCATAATAATAATGTCATATTTGTTGCCCCGGCGGATTTCCCGTTGTACAAACTTCAGGCAGTCATCCACCAGCCATCTGACGGGACGGTCCTGCAGTCCGGACAACGCGGCATTTTCCTTGGCATAGGCCACCATTCCCTTAGAGGCATCCACATGACAAACGGAAGCACCTTCTGCCAAGCAGGCCAGAGTGGCACCACCGGTATAGGCAAACAAGTTTAATACCTTCACGTCTTTACGGCCGGAATTGCGAATGATCTGCCGGGTATAGTCCCAGTTGACCGCCTGTTCCGGAAACAGGCCGGTATGCTTAAAGCCCATGGCTTTAATTTGAAAGGTCAGATCCTGATAGGTAATATTCCATTGATCCGGCATCTTCTTATATTGTTCCCATTTACCGCCGCCTTTTTCGCTACGGTGATAACGGGCATGCGCCTGTTTCCACAGGGGATGTGCTTTTGGTGTTTTCCAGATAACCTGGGGATCCGGGCGAATCAAAATAATATCTCCCCAGCGCTCCAGACGCTCTCCTTCAGAAGAATCCAACAGTTCATAATCCTTCCAAAGCTCGGTATTTCTCATAGGGTAGGACTCCTAAATAAAGTTTAAATTAAGCGTTCGCGTACCACTTCGGCAATATCATTGCCCAGGCGTTCAATCTGCTGAATATCCTGTCCTTCCAGCATAACGCGGACCAGTGGTTCTGTACCGGAAACACGTACCAACACACGGCCGGTATCCCCAAGCTCTTCCTCTGCCTTTGCAATGGCAGAAGCTATTTCCTTGTCTTCCGGGAAACGCACCCGGCCATACTGCGAAACACGGACGTTAATCAGGACCTGCGGATAAATGGTCATGCAGGAAGCCAGTTCCGACATCTTTTTGCCGGAGCGTTTCATGGCCTTCAACAGCTGAATGGCAGACAGTTCGCCGTCACCGGTGGTGGCGTAGTCCAGGAAAATAACATGTCCGGACTGCTCTCCGCCAATGGAGTAACCGCCTTCCAGCATATTTTCCAGAACGTAACGGTCTCCTACCTTGGTCTTTTCACAGTGCATTCCGTTTTCTTCTGCAAATTTAAAGAAGCCCATATTGGACATAACGGTAACAACAACCGTATCCTTCTTTAAATGACCGGCGGCCTTCTTGTCCAAAGCACAGATGGCAATAATTTTGTCACCATCCACTACTTCGCCGTTTTCATCTACGGCAATGAGGCGGTCTGCATCGCCATCAAAAGCGAAGCCACAGTCACACTGATTGTCTTTTACAAACTGGCAAAGCTGTTCCACGTGGGTAGAGCCGCAATTGTCATTGATGTTGGTGCCATTGGGATCGGCATTAATAACAAGTGTCTGGCAGCCAAGATAATTGAACAGCTTTTCTGCCGTGGTGCTGGATGCCCCGTTGGCACAATCCAGAGCCACCTTTTTTCCGTTATAACGGAAGCCGGTGGTGGTCAGCAAATGGTTGATATAATCTTTGTGCGCCTTCTCTTTGGCAAAATGAATGGTGCCAAGATCAACGCCCACCTTAACCGGCGGCACTTTGGCTTCATCCAGAATAATGGCTTCAATTTCTTCTTCCATAGCATCCGGCAGTTTGAAGCCGTTTCCCTGGAAAATTTTAATGCCGTTGTATTCATACGGGTTATGTGAGGCAGAAATCATGATACCGGCATCATAATGATATTCCTGCACCAGATAGGCAACTGCCGGGGTCGGGATAACGCCCAGCACCAGAACGTCTGCGCCTACTGAAGTTAAGCCTGCTGCCAGAGCAGCATATAACATATCGCCGGAAATACGGGTATCCGCACCAATCATGACCTGTGGGTGCTTTTTTTCTTCTTCGGTACCGATTAAAACCATGGCGGCCGCACGGCCGATTTTCATGGCAAGCTCCGGTGTCAGTTCTGTGTTGGCTACGCCTCTGGCACCGTCTGTTCCAAATAATCTACCCATGTTAGTTGTTCTCCTTTAGGTTTGGTCTCCCGGAAAGGGAAATCCAAGATGATGATAACCGGCAGGTGTTACCATCCTGCCGCGCGGGGTTCTGCTTAAAAAACCGATCTGCATCAGATACGGTTCATAGACATCTTCAATGGTAACGGCTTCTTCGCCGATGGCAGCTGCAATGGTTTCCAGGCCAACCGGTCCGCCGTTGTAGAACTTAATCATGGAGGTTAACAGCACCCGGTCTATGTTGTCAAGGCCGAGCGAGTCAATTTCCATTCTGGACAATGCAAGATCCGCGGTTTCTTTGGTAATCTTGCCGTTGCCAATGACTTCGGCAAAGTCCCGGGCCCGTTTTAACAGGCGGTTGGCAATCCGCGGCGTTCCGCGGGAACGGCCGGCAATTTCCAACGCGCCCTGGCGATCCATGGCAATACCAAGAATGTCGGCGCTGCGGGCCACAATGTCTGCCAGCTGCTCCGGTGTATACATTTCCAGCCGCAGGATCATACCAAAGCGGTCCCGCAGTGGCGCAGACAGCTGGCCCGCCCGTGTGGTGGCGCCGACCAAAGTAAACTTTGGCAGTTCCAACCGAATGGAACGGGCAGACGGACCTTTGCCGATAATAATATCTACGGCACCGTCTTCCATGGCAGGATAAAGAATTTCTTCTACCTGCCGGGAAAGACGGTGGATTTCGTCAATAAAAAGAACGTCTCCATCTTCCAGATTGGTAAGGAGTGCCGCTAAGTCCCCCTGCTTTTCAATGGCAGGACCGGAGGTAACACGAATGTTGACCCCCATTTCAGCAGCAATAATCCCGGCCAATGTAGTTTTTCCCAGGCCGGGAGGGCCGTACAGCAATACGTGATCCAGTGACTCGCCACGCTGTTTTGCCGCATTAATATAAATTTGTAAGTTTTCTTTTACCTTATCCTGACCAATGTAATCCTTCATGGCACGGGGACGCAGGGAGGATTCATAGGTTTCTTCTTCCGACCCGGACACATCCGGTGTAACAAGCCGGCTTTCAAAATCCATTTCTTCGTTTCGCACGGGTTGTCACCTCATAATAAATTTTTCAGGGCCAGGGAAATAATTTTTCCAGCCGGCAGCGTTTGGTCTACTTTGCTGACAGCAATGGACGCTTCCGACTGATTGTACCCAAGTTGTACTAATGCCGCAATGGCTTCTGCCGCCTGGGTTCCGTTTACCGGTGTTGCACCTGCCGTAATGTTGCCCTGACTAACTGCTCCGCTGCTGTCCATTTTCAGTTTATCTTTTAATTCCAGAGCCACCCGGTCAGCTACTTTTTTTCCGACACCCTGTGCCTGTTGGATTGCCTTTGTGTCCCCGGTGGCAACCGCAAGCGCCAACTGGGACGGATCCAGTACGGACAGGATGGACAACGCGGCCTTAGGGCCTACCCCACTGACCGAAATCAGCAGTTTAAAGGTTTCCAGCTCTTCTTTATTATAAAAGCCGAACAGATCTACGCCGTCCTGCTTTACATTCAGATAGGTATAAAGTGTTACGGTTTGACCTTCGTCAGCCAACTGCTTTCGGGTATTCATGGATACCTGACACTGGAACGCAATGCCGTTACAATCCACAGCTACTGTGGTGGCGTCCGCATAACACAGCGTTCCCGTTAAGCGATAAAACATAGTGTTCTCCTATCAAATTCCGTTTCGGATTTTCAATGTTCTTGGTTTGCCGCGGTCCATCGGTCCTAAATGGGATCCGTTGACGTGGCCGTGGCAGATGGCCATTGCCAGGGCGTCTGCCGTGTCGTCCGGCTTCGGCACTTCCTTCAGGCCTAAAATCATGCGGGTCATTTCCATGACCTGCTTCTTTTCGGCCTTGCCGTAGCCGACCACGGCCTGCTTGACCTGCATTGGGGTGTATTCATGAATCTCCATGGCATGCTGCTCTGCCGCCAGGACAATGGTCCCTCTTGCCTGGGCCACGTCTATGCCGGTGGTCTTGTTGTTGGTAAAGTATAACTTTTCAATGGACAAGACCTCCGGCTGATAGCGGTCCATCAGCGCCGTGGTTTCTTCATAAATTTGCAGCAGGCGTTTGGGAAAGTCTGTTCCGGCAGCCGTGGTAATGGCCCCGTAATCCACCACGGTGCAGCGTCCGCCTGTGTAGTCCAAAACGCCCCAGCCAATGATGGCATAACCCGGGTCTATTCCCAGGATTCTCATCCTTTCCACCTCCTGCCTTTTTACACGCATTAGTCATAGTATTGTAGCATAGTTTACCCAAGAAAAAAAGCCGGACAGGAATCCAAACGGAGCCCTGCCCGACCAGTCAATTTTTGGTTAGCTATTTACTTTTCCAAACGCTGTTTGTAAAGAACCGGTACCCACCAGGTAAAGCCGAAGGTAAAATGCATAACCAGCAATTCCGGTACTTTGATTCCGGCGTTGCGGCCTACCTTCCAGCCAATGGGAAATTCACAGGCATGCATAATCAGAATGCCGATGTTAATCCAGGGCATTCCGGTAATGGCAAGAATGGTTCCAACTACCCAAAGAAGGATAACCAGTGCATAGTCTACCTTTTCCAGTTTGCCGATGGTCACGATTAAAAAGTCTTTTAGCTTTGCCATAAGGAGCACCTCTTATTTCTTTGCTGTGTTAAGGATCCATTCTGTTGTATATTGCAGGCACTTCTTTGCTTCCTTAGTTGGTGCTAAGAGCAGGAAGTCATGGAAGGAATTGGGAACGGCCTTTCCAATATAGTAATCTACATTGACGCCGACTTCCTTCAGCTTCTTGTGCATCATGTCAGACTGACCAATGGTCATAATGTCAAGGGCACCCTTTACAACAAGAGCGTTAGGAACATTGCCCTTCAGGTATGGAATTGGGTTGTGATACTTCCACAAATCCAGCTTCTGTGGTTTCTTGCTTCCCATGAACTTCTGCATCATAACCCGGCCAACCGGAATGTGCTTATAAATGTTCATGTTGTAAAGGCCGCAGTTCATAATGTAGCCCTTTGGTGCAAAGTCCGGCTTTTCTACGCCAAGTTCACGGGCGTAAGCTTCATTGTCAAAGCAAGCCATAACCATACCGGTCATTTGGGAACCGGCAGAGTCACCGGATACAAATACATTATCCATATCAATGTTATATTCTTCTGCATGTTCCTGTACCCAGCGAAGTGCATCCATATGGGTCCGGATCTGCAGCGGGAAAATATAGGCGTCGTCATGAACTTCTTTCGGGTCTACCCCTTCAAACATAAGCGGGATTTCCTTAGACGGCATGCCGTAGTTAATGTTCATAACCAGGATGTCCGATTCCCCGGCTACCATATAACAATACGAAGTGGAGTTTTTCTTGTCTCCGATAATCAGTCCGCCACCGTGAATGTTAACCAGGCAGGGCCGTTTGGTTTCCGGCTTTTTTACCTGGTAGTGCAGGTCCGCCTTGCAGGCCGGGCACTTGTCAGAAAACGGAATGTCATGTTCCGTCATCAGACCTGGGTAATTCTTCTGTACCGAATTGACAATTGGGGTTTTGGCCCAGTTATCAAAGTTAAAAACAAAGGCAAGAAGAGCAGATTCAATGTTCATTATTTAATTTCCTCCTAACAGAACGACAGCAATCCCCTGTCGTGTTTTTTTATCAATTTTATTTTAGCATTTGCCCCTTAATTGTCAATAAATATGCTAACTGCACAAAACACATCGCACAGACCGGGAATATATTGGTAAGCACTGGCTCAGATTTGATATTTACGCAACAAAGCGGTAAATGGTATACTTTATACGTGTGTAAAGAGGGCTTTCTTAGGAAAGCCCCGCATATCTATAAACGCTTTATGTTTGAATGGAAGGAGAACTTGATAATGGTATATGATATTGCTATTATCGGCGCCGGTGTTGTAGGCACCTTAACTGCCCGCACGCTTGCTAAGTACAATCTGAAGACGGTACTTATTGAGAAAACATCGGACATTGCAATGGGAACATCAAAAGCCAACAGTGGCATTGTACATGCCGGCTTTGATGCAAAAAGCGGCACCCTTAAGGCAAAGCTGAACGTACAGGGTTGCGGTATGATGGAGGACGTTTGCTCCACCCTCTTTGTTCCTTATGAAAAGAACGGCTCTCTGGTCGTTGCTTTCTCTGAAGGGGAAATGGAACACATCAAGACACTGTATGAACGCGGCCTTAAAAATGGTGTTCCGGACATGGAAATCATTGACCAGGCCAAGCTTCGGGAACTGGAACCGCACATCAGCGAAACCGCTGTTGGTGCTCTGTGGGCAAAGTCCGCAGGTATTGTAAGCCCGTATGAACTGGCTATTGCTGCCGCTGAATGCGCTGTTTCCAACGGCGTTGACTTCGTTCGTAACTTTGAAGTTGCCGACATTAAATACGCTGATGATATCTTTACTCTGACCTGCAAAGGCGGGAAAGAAATCCAGACCAAACTGGTTATCAACTCTGCCGGACTGTATGCTGATAAAATTGCAGAACTCTTTGACGGAGAAAAGTTTGACATTATTCCGCGTCTGGGTGAATACGGACTTCTGGACAGAAGTGCTTCTTACCTTTGCACCCATACCATTTTCCAGTGCCCGAACGAAATGGGTAAGGGCATTCTGGTTACTCCAACCACGCATCACAACATTTTGGTAGGACCAACTGCCGTTAATACCGAAGATAAGGATGACACCTCCGTTCGCGTTGGTGCTCTTCGTGAAATCTTTGCTACCGCCGACAAATCCGTGCCCATCGTTTCCATGCGGGAAATGATTACCTCTTTTGCCGGTCTCCGTGCTCATCCGGTTTCCGATGACTTTATTATTCAGAAGTCCGCTTCTAATGATAAATTCATTAACCTGATTGGCATTGAGTCTCCGGGTCTTGCCTCCTCCCCGGCCATTGCAGAATACGTTAAGGACATGGTTGTTGACGTACTCGGCAAAGAACCGGAAGTCAAGGCAGATTACAATCCGTCCCGGAAAGAACCGGTTGTCTTCCGCAACCTCAGCCTGGAAGAAAAAGAGGCTCTGATTGCCAAGAATCCGGCTTATGCCAGAATTATCTGTCGCTGTGAAACCATTACCGAAGGAGAAATCCGTGACTGCATCCAGGCTCCGGCAGGCGCCATTGACATTGACGGTGTAAAACGTCGTGTTCGTGCCGGCATGGGTCGTTGCCAGGGCGGCTTCTGCGGATCCAAGGTTATGGAAATCCTGTCCGAAGAACTGAACCTTCCTATTTCCGAAGTAACCAAGTTCGGCGGCAAATCCGACATTATTTACGAAAGGACGAAATAAGATGAACAATGTTTTAAATTATGACCTTGTCGTAGTCGGAGGCGGCCCTGCCGGTATGGCAGCAGCCCTTGCCGCAAAAGACAACGGCGTAAACGAAGAAAGCATCATTATTCTGGAACGTGCCGAACGTTTGGGCGGCATCCTGGAACAGTGCATTCATACCGGTTTCGGACTGACCTACTTCGGAGAAGAACTCTCCGGTCCGGAATATGCCGACCGTTTTGTAAAGCTGGTTAACCAGACCAAGATTGCTGTTAAGACAGATACTATGGTTCTGAATTTAACCGATGACAATCAGGTTATCTGCTCCAACAAGGAAGACGGCCTGATGGTTATTAATGCCAAAGCCATTATCCTGGCAATGGGCTGCCGTGAACGTCCCCGTGGCGCTCTGGATATTGCCGGCAGCCGCGCCGCCGGTGTTATGTCCGCCGGTGCCGCACAGAAGTTCGTCAACATTGACGGATATATGCCGGGTCACAAATGCGTTATCCTGGGTTCCGGTGACATCGGCCTGATCATGGCCCGCCGTATGACCCTGGAAGGTGCCAAAGTAGAATGCGTCTGCGAAGTTATGCCGTACTCCGGCGGACTGCAGAGAAACATTGTACAGTGTCTGGAAGACTTCAACATTCCTCTGTACCTGTCCTGCACCGTTATTAAAGTACACGGCAAAGACCGCGTAGAAGGCGTTACCATTGCCAACGTAGACGACCACATGCTGCCTATCCCGGGCACCGAACGGTTCATTGAATGTGACACCGTTCTCCTTTCCGTCGGCCTGATTCCGGAAAACGAACTTTCCAACCAGATTGGTCTGGAAATGGATCCGGTTACCCGTGGCCCGAAGGTAAACGAAATGCGTGAAACCTCCCACAAGGGAATCTTTGCCTGCGGCAACGTTCTGCAGGTACATGACCTGGTAGACTTTGTTACCCAGGAATCCCAGATTGCCGGTAAAGGTGCCGCCCAGTATATTGCCGGAACCGAAGAACCGGAATACATTGATTGCAAAGGCATCAACGGCGTACGTTACACCGTTCCGCAGCACATCAACAAGAAGCAGAAGGAAGACGTTAAAATCTACTTCCGTGTTGCCAACGTTTACAAAGACAAGAGAATTGTGGTTACCTGCGGAGACAAGGAACTCTGGAACCGCAAAAAGATCAAGCTGGCCCCGGGTGAAATGGAAAACGTTATCATCAAGGCCGCTGACCTTGCAGAAATGAAGTCCGGCGACGAAATCGTCGTTAGCATTGAGGAGGCGTAATCATGTCTGAAAGAAATTTGATTTGTGTAGCATGTCCTCGTGGCTGCCCGATTACCGTAACCATGGACGATGCCGGAAACATTACCAGCGTAACCGGTAATACCTGCAAGCGCGGAGATGCCTATGCCCGTGCAGAAGTAACTCACCCGGAACGGTCCCTGACCTCTACGGTTCGTGTTACCGGCGGGCAGGCCTATGTTGTTCCTGTTAAGTCCAGCGCAGCCCTGCCGAAGGAACTGCTCTTTGACGCAATGAAGGAAATCAACAAAGCTTCTATCCCTGCTCCGGCCCACATCGGAGACGTTGTTATCAAGAATATTCTGGATACCGGCGTGGACATTGTGGTTACCAACGAAGTAAAATAAGTTCGGAAGAACAAAAGAAAGCCGTTGCTTTTTAGCAGCGGCTTTTTCCTTTTCCTGTTTCTTTTCTTTGGCGAGTCAGCTCTGTGCATCAAGGCGGAGACTGACTCGCCCGTGAGCCGACGCTCATTTCCCGGCAAAGAATTGCGAATAAGGACAAAATATCATATAATGTTTTAGTTATCATCGGAAAGGAGTGAGTCAATGTTCGAGACCGAATCCAGTAGAAGCCTGACTACCATCGGCTTCTTGCTTATTATTCTCGGCGCTGCCCTCCTTTTTTTCAACCAGTCTAATTACATGCAGACCCTCCGTACGCAGGCAGAAGAAGTTACTACCTATTCCCAGTCCGCACAAATAGAAAAAGCGCAGGACGAGCGGAAACCCTCCGGCAGCAATGAAGAAAAAAGCAAGCCATTGCAAACCATGGAAGACATTTATGAAGACCTTGGCATTTCCAAAGTGGTGCAGTACTACTTCAAGTTTACGGACTATATGGAGGGCCTGGAAAACCGGATTCAGGACTTTGACAATTTGTTCCTGGTCATCCTTGCTCTGCTGGGACTGTTTGCCGTAAAGTCCTTTGTTCCCTTTGTTCCGGTTTCCCTGACCTGCTTCTTAAGCGGTGTGGTTCTTCCCTTCTGGCTGGCCATGATTGTCAACTTTCTGGGACTGGCGCTGATTTTTGCCATTAAATACTTTTGGGGCAGAAGCCGGCCCAGCAACTATATTCACCGCACCATGAAGCGGTTTCCCACCATTGAATCCATTGTGGAAGGAGACGACATGGGTTCCACTCACGGCAACCCCATCCTCCTCTTTGCGCTACGCATGGTTCCTTCCATTCCCATTAATACCATCAGCCAGTTGTATGGCTACATGGAATTTGATTTCTGGCGGTACATGCTCCTTTCCATGCTGGGCTTCTCCGTCAAACTGGTTGTCTACACAGTCATTGGTTCCAACGTATATGACCCGTTCCAATCCGCCTTTATGCTGCCGTTTGCCATTATTCTGATTGTCAGCGGCACCGCTACCATTGGACTGGCATGGTTCCTTTCCAGACGGAAGAAAAAGAGTAAAAAGAAAAAAGCCAAAGAAACAGTGGCCGTTGCTGCTGCTTCAGAAAAAGAAACCAAGCCGGAAGAGCCGGATGAAATTTAAGGTACAGGAACAAACTCCTGTACCTTTTCTTTCGTCTTGATTTCCTTTTCCACAGGCCTGTAAGGCTTGATTTTATCCCGCTTGCAAGGTACAGTAATACTACATTTTTTAGAAGAGGTTCTGACAAATGAGCAAGAAAAATACAGATCCGAAGAAAAAAGGATATGAAAAAAGAACCGTCAGCCTGGACCTGAGCCAGGAGGACTTAAACCGCCTGAGCCGGATCAGCGGCCTGGTGGCAGAAAGCACGGCCGTAATGCTGGCCCTGCTGAAAATAGCAGACCGTTATGAATTAGGGAAGCTTCCTTACAGTGAAGTCCTTCGGCTGTTCCAGGAAGACAAAATTGCCTCCTACCGGTTAGACATGGGCAGTCATGAATTACACTTTTTCCGTAAGGGCTCTGACCAGCCGGAAGGCGCACTGATTCCGGGTTCCAAAGTGTTCTTTCAGGACATCCATGAACTGGTAAAAAAGCGGAATGAGCAAAATCCGGAAGAAGCGGTCAGAATGGAATATCACCGCGGTGTGCCCTCCTCTCTTTACGTCGGTGCCGGTGTGTTATTACTGGTTTTCTATATGTTCCGTGGTTTGCTGTTAGCCCAAAGCAGAAATGTGCCGCAGATTCGCATTATGCAAGGAGGAAGTCCAACCGACCAGAAGAATGAAATTACCAAATCCAGTTTTACCCTGGAAACCGAACGCAAGGCCACCTTTGAAGACGTGGCCGGTGCCGAAGAAGAAAAGGAAGAACTGCAGGAAATTATTGAATATCTGAAGGATACGGAAAAGTTTACCCGGCTGGGTGCCCGTGTGCCAAAGGGCGTTTTGCTTGTGGGCCCTCCGGGCACCGGCAAAACCCTGTTGGCCAGAGCGGCCGCCGGAGAAGCAGAAGTCCCCTTCTTTTCCATTTCCGGTTCGGAGTTTGTGGAAATGTTCGTTGGCGTCGGAGCTGCCAGAGTGCGGGATTTGTTTGAGAACGCCAAGGAAAAAGCGCCGTGCATTGTCTTCATTGATGAAATTGATGCCATTGCCAAAAAGCGTAGTTCCACCAGTATCGGCTCCAATGAAGAACGGGAAGCCACTTTAAATCAGTTGCTGGTAGAAATGGACGGCTTTGCCTCCGACGCCGGCATTATCATGATGGGCGCCACCAACCGCCCGGATGTGTTGGACCCTGCCCTGCTCCGGCCCGGTCGGTTTGACCGCCGTATTTATGTCGGATATCCCGACATAAACGGACGCAAGGCCATCTTAAAAGTTCATTCCAAAGGCAAACCGCTGGCACCGGAAGTAGACCTGGAAGAGGTTGCCAAAAACACCTCCGGGTTCAGTGGCGCCGACTTAGAGAACCTGCTGAATGAAGCGGCACTTCTTGCCGCCAAGCGGGACCAAACCGCTATTACCAACCAGGACCTGCAGGAATCTGCCGTCAAAGTTATGATGGGTCCGGAAAAGCGATCCAAAAAAGTATCCGAAAAAGAACGCCGTTTAACGGCCTTCCATGAAGCCGGACATGCCATTGTTACCTACCACCTGCCGAATCTGGATCCGGTTACAGAGGTATCCATTATTCCGCGTGGTTCCGCCGGCGGCTATACCATGTTCCAGCCGCAGGAAGACCGCAATTACCAGTCCAAGGCGGAAATGCTGGATGAACTGGCCTCCCTGTTGGGCGGCCGTGTGGCCGAGGCCCTGTTCATCGGTGACATTTCCACCGGCGCCTCCAATGACTTGGAACGTGCCACCCAGTTGGCCAGAAATATGATTACACGGTACGGCATGAATGACATCCTTGGTCCGGTCTCCTTCCAGAACCAGGGAGAAGACTATTACATGCCCACCAAGGAATATTCCGAAAAAACAGCAGAACTGATTGACGCCGAAACACGGAAAATTCTGTCCGCCGCCTATCAGAAAGCGGAGACCCTGTTAAAGGAAAACAAGGATAAGATGGAACAACTGGCTGACTTCCTGTTGGAGCATGAAAAAATTGACGGCTCCGGCTTTGCAAAGCTGATGGCTTCCAAGGAAAATTGAAAAGCTGACTCGCCAGAAAACAAAAGGTCAGAAAGCATAACCATCTGACCGGTTCTTTCTGAACATACAGCAAAAACAACGGCCCTGCCTTCCCCTACGGGAAAGCAGAGCCGTTTTTTTGTATTCAATTGGTCATGCATGCAGTTACCCAGTCCGGTTTAGTTCAGGCCCTGAAACTCAGGCCTCCTGCACTTCGGCTGTTTGCACAATGTCCATGATGTAAGGAACCACTTCGTCTTCCTGAATTTCCAGAACGGTGGCAAACTCTTCGTAAATCAGTTTTTCTGCGTGCTTCATGGCGGTTTCATCTACCGTCCAAAGCTTCTTGCCTTCTTCCTGTCTTGCCTGGCGATGCAGGTGTAAGGATTTTAACAGCAGCAGCAGTTCCCGGCTGTCTCCGCGGTTAAAAATTTCCCGGTAGGTTTCGTTCCGAACCCGGTTGTCATCAATCCATTCTAAGGAATCTCCGGCAACAGAGCGAATCAGATCCAGAATTTCTTCTTTTGACAGGACAGTACGGATTTTGGAAAGCAAATGTTCATTGTCTACCGGTACATAAAAGGTGGATGCTTCATGGTTGGCCGGTTTCAGAATATAGTATTCCTTAAACTGGCCGGCAAATTTCTCTTTTCTTTTGTCTACAATCTGGCAAACGCCATTGTCTCCGTAAACGACAAAGGTATTTTTTTCTAACATAATTTCATCCTACTTCTCTTCCACAACATGTCTTTCGGTGTCTTTGAATGCACGAAAAAATGGCCACACAGCCTTGCGACTATGTGGCCATTATAGCACAAATTTGGATAATTTTCCAGTTACCCTTATAAGGTGCAGGACAGGGCAATCAGGAGCAGACCTACAAAGTAGGTTCCGCTGTTGGTCCGAAGCACCAGCTTGCTTTCCTTATATTTGAACTTGTGAAGGGAAATAAACCAGTCACTGATCATGAAGAGGATACTGCCGACAAACAGCAATATACTCTGCGGATCCTGCAATTGGAACAGTGCGGCAATGCTTAAGGTACCATGCAGCATAACGGAAAACAGGTACGGATACATTTTGTTTTCGTATTTGCCGAAGGCAATCCAACCGGACTTTCCAAGGTAAACCCAGATTCCGTTGAAGACAACCAGGGGAATCAGGAACCACCAGTAGGAAGAGAACGAAACGCCGTTAAGGGTCAGATAAATCAGATAAGCAACAAAGAGAAATACATTTCCAAAGCCGAAAGAGAATCCGCCAAGGCTAAAACTTTTCAGCAATAAAACGTCTCCCAGGGCACTGAAAAAAAGACCCAGTGCAAGAAAGATGCCGAAGGCGCTTGCAATAACGCCGGAATCTAACAAGCCGCCCCAGCCGATGGCAAGGAATAAGGCTGCTAAGAAGCATTTGTTAACAACGCGTCTTTCATAGTTGCCACTGGTTTCAGAAAAGAAATAAGAAACCAGGCCGCCAAGATAAAGGACGGTTAATAGGATGAGGGTTGCTGACATAAACTTCTCCTTAGCGATACTTATTAAACCAGGCCGCAGTCTGGTCTCCGGCACGTTTGCCATACTTAGAATCCGAATAAGCTACCGGATAAACATGTCCCAGTTTTGGATTCAGCTGGAAATCCAACTTGCAGGCAATGCCTCTTGCCTGCAGATCCTTGGTGGCACGAACGGTCTGCCAGTTGGCAACCACATCAAGCAGAGAAGTAAACAGAATAACCGGAGGATACTCTTTTACTGCATCCAGGCAGGCATCCAAATTGCCGTAGTTGTTATACATGGCATATTCATACCCTTCCGGGCGAATTCCTGCCGTATAAACATCATAAATACCGCCCACATTCAGATAGGGTACACCGGAGGTCAGGGCAACCGCTTTCACGTTCAGGCCAGCCCGTTCCATCTTGTAAGCAGCACAAATTTCATCCGAAAGGTTGGCTGCAGCCAGATGTGCTGCCAGTTGTCCGCCGGCAGAGTCACCGGTCAGGTAAATCCGGTTTGGATCCATGGGATACTTCCCCAAATTATTCTTTACCCAGAGCAAAGCGGCGTTGCAATCCTGCATCTGATCCACAATGTTGTATTCCGGGCAAAGACGATAGGAAATGTTGACCACTGCAAATCCGCGTTCCGCCAGATGGAGACAATAGTTTTTATTCAAATCCTTGTCTCCGTAAGACCAGCCACCGCCGTGAATGTCAATAATCACCGGCAGATGATCCGTGTCTTTGGTGCCTTCCGGGACATAAATGTCCAACAGGTGCATGGGATTTCCGTCCTCCAGATACGGAAGGTCTGTATACTCCTTCAGTGTCGGGTACACCTGTTTGCTGAGGCGCTTCTGGTCGTTTGGTCCGCACATGGCTCGGAAGCCCTTGAGCAAGGCTGCCGAAATGCTTTTCTTAACGTCCATTTCGCTTCTCCTTTTCTGCGATTTAGTCTTTATGATCCTCTGCAATACTTTCTTTTACTGCAGTTTCGTCTACCGCAACTTTCTTCCGGTTCTTTGGCTTTTCTTCCAGCAGGCCTGCCTTATACATGATCAGGGCACCGGCCATGGAGATGGCAATGGAAATGAACATGCCGTAAGCAAGGGTAATTCCCGGAACAAACCAGTACAGGATGGCCATGGCCAGCATCGGCAGTTCCCAGAGCTTTGGATTCTTTACACAATACGGAACCAGAATGGCACCAAACAGGGCCGGTAATACCTGCTGGAAGGCCGGATAAAACAGTCCGTTTTCATTGGTCAGCATAGGAATAACCGGGGTCAGTGCCACACAGAAAATGGCAATGGTCAGGCAGGTAACAATGGAGGAAACACAAACGGCAAGGGTTGCCAGTACTTCCCCTTCATCAGAGTGAATATCTACGTCTGCAGACTCTACTGCAGCAACTGTACACGGGAATTTCAGGTTGGCAATGTTTCCGGTCAGGAAGGAAACATAAGTGGCGCTTGGTCCAATCAGGGTGGTATACATTAAATCTTCCCCGATACCACCGATTCCGGTAATAATATACAGGGAGGCTGCTGCCGCAAAAGCAGCGGCGGTCGGCCAGGCGTTCAGGTGCAGGCTCAGGGACAGCGGGATCATCAGAAAGACAATTAGTGCAACAACGCCCCAGATTCTGCCATATACGTGCGTCCGGTCATTGTATTTCTTTTCAATACCGGTAACGCGTTCTACTCCGTTTTCATCTATGGTAACGGCGGAGGATTTCTTTTTCTCTTTACTCATAGCTTAATACCTCCATTCCAATGTGGCAAGATCCGTAGGCAGAATCTGGCCCAAAATCATAACAACCAGCATGGCGCTGAACATGGCAATCGGCATGGCCAGAGACTCCAGCCAGTGGTTTTGCCATTTATTATTCAGTTTTACCAGCAGGTACATAACGCCCATGGAAACAATCAGAGCGGTAACAGACATGATGCCTGCGCCATCTCCCAAAACTGCCTTGTCACCGACGCCGGTAATGGATTTTGCGGCAAAGGCAATCATCAAACCAATGAAAGCAGATCCGGTTAAAGTAGAGCTGACAAAATTATTCTTGGAGGCAACACTGCTGACGCCGGTCTGGATGTATTTGGTGGCAATGGGAACAAATACCAGTGGAATAATGGAACCACAGGTCATAATCCAGGCAGCGGTTACAAAGGCCTGCTTATCTGTAATTTCAGAAGCAAGGCCGCCCTTTACACCAACCGCTTCTAATGCTGTTACAGCGGCAGGAACTTCATAAGTTACCGAGCCAATAACAGAAAGTCGGATCCAGGGAAGTACAATTCCCAGGGCTCCGGAAAGGGCTACAACCGTCATAACAACAGAAATGGCAGCCGGAAGACTAAAGAGTCCGGACTGCACCATGACACCCTTCATAACGGACTTGTCCATCCCCAGTTCCTTACCCCGGCGATAGGCCCGAATCAGGAAGAAAAGGGAGTCTGCCAGGACGAATAAAACGACAATGGCAGCAACGCAATAGATAAAAGTATCGGTTTTAAAATCCATTTCACTTCTCCTTTAAAAAATGATGCTTAGATTTTAGCCTATATTTGTTCGGTTTTCAACAAATATGCAGATAAAATATGCCGATGTTATTGGGCTTTTGTTGACTTTTTAGACAGGTGTCTGATACAATTTCACCCGATAATCAAAAGAGGAGGCTTTTGGCATGAAAAATCAGCATTTAAATAAGGTTTTAGAAGACGTACAGCTACGCAATCCCGGTGAAACGGAATTTATCCAGGCCGTAACGGAAGTATTTGAGTCCCTGGACGTAGTAGCAGAAAAGAGACCGGATTTAGTGGAAGCCGGTATTTTTGACCGTATTGTAGAACCGGAGCGTCAGATTATTTTCCGTGTTCCCTGGGTAGATGATCAGGGTGTGGTTCGCGTTAACCGCGGATTCCGTATTCAGTTCAATTCTGCCATCGGGCCATACAAAGGTGGTCTTCGTTTCCATCCCTCTGTCAATGCATCCATTGTCAAATTCCTCGGTTTTGAGCAAACCTTTAAGAACTCCTTGACCGGACTGCCTATGGGCGGTGGTAAAGGCGGCTCAGACTTTGACCCAAGAGGCAAGTCTGATTTGGAAATCATGCGTTTCTGCCAGAGCTTCATGACAGAACTTGCCAAGAACATCGGTGCTGACACCGACGTTCCTGCCGGCGATATCGGCGTTGGCGGTCGTGAAATCGGTTTCCTGTTCGGCCAGTATAAAAGAGTCCGGAATGAGTTCTCCGGTGTTCTGACCGGCAAAGGCGAAGCCTACGGCGGCTCCTTAATTCGTCCGGAAGCAACCGGTTACGGTGCCACCTACTTTGCCCAGGAAATGATGAAAGTCAACGGAGAGGAAATCAAAGGTAAAACCTTCGTTGTTTCCGGATACGGCAACGTAGCCTGGGGTGCCGTTAAAAAGATTACCGAACTGGGCGGCAAAGTCCTGACCATCTCCGGTTCTGCCGGTTATATTTATGATGAAGAAGGCGTTGGCTCCTCCCAGGAAAAAATTGATTATATGCTGGAAATGCGGGAAAACAGCAACGGCGGCATTCAGGACTATGCCGAAAAGTTCGGTGTACCGTTCTTCCCGGGCGAAAAGCCCTGGGGCGTAAAGGCCGATGTTGTTATGCCGTGTGCCACCCAGAACGAAGTTAACTTTGAAGATGCCACCCACATTGTGGCAAACGGCACGCGTTATTATGTGGAAGCCTCCAACATGTCCACAACACCACATGCCATGGAATATCTGAAGAAGCAGAAGGTCAGCATCGGACCGGCCAAGGCAGCCAATGCCGGCGGCGTTGCCGTATCCGGTCTGGAAATGTCCCAGAACTCCCTGCGGTATAACTGGACGAAGGAAAAGGTTGATGCTAAACTGAGACATATTATGGTCAACATCTTCCAGGCCTGCAAAGAATCTGCGGAAGAATATGGCCTTGACGGTGACTACTGTGCCGGTGCAAACATTGCCGGCTTTATGCGGGTTGCCGAAGCAATGAAAGCACAAGGTGTTGTTTAATGAAAAATTTGTATTTACCTGACGGATATCAATCCGCACTGTCCCTGTTGGAAACACAGGAAGCCACTGCTGCTACCAGAGATTTGTTTCAGCAGAAGCTTGGAACCGCTCTGCATTTAACACGGATTACCTGTCCCCTGTTTGTTGCCAAAGGCAGTGGCATTAATGATGACCTGAACGGCGTGGAACGGAAAGTGGAATTTACCATGCTGAACGTAGAGGGAACAGCTGAAATTGTCCAGTCCCTTGCCAAATGGAAACGCATGGCGCTCTATCGTTACCACTATCCTGCCGGAACCGGTATTTACACCAATATGTCTGCCATTCGCCGGGATGACGACTGTGACTCCCTGCATTCCATTTATGTAGATCAGTGGGACTGGGAAAAAGTCATTACCAGAGAAGATCGCACCGAAGCCTATCTGAAGGAAACGGTTTGCAAAATCGTCAATGCGCTGGCAGATACCAAAGAAGAAATCAATCAGCGGTATCCGCAGCTGAAAACCACCTTACAAAGACAGGTTACCTTTGTTACCACACAGGAGCTGGAAGATCAGTATCCTGAATTGACCGCAAAAGAACGGGAAAACGTCTTTTTAAAAGAACATAAAACCGCCTTTATTATGCAAATCGGCGGCAAGCTGAAAAGCGGTCAAAAGCATGACGGACGGGCTCCGGACTATGATGACTGGTCCTTAAACGGAGACATCTTCTTCTGGAATGAAACCCTGGGCTGTGCAGAAGAAATCTCCTCTATGGGCATTCGGGTAGATGCTGACTCGCTGAAGAAGCAATTGGCAGAAGCCGGTGCAGAAGACCGCCTGGTTTACCCGTTCCATCAGGGCATTGCCGACGGCACCATTCCTTTGACCATCGGCGGTGGCATTGGACAATCCCGGGTTTGCCTCCTGCTTTTGGAAAAAGCCCACATCGGCGAAGTACAGGTTTCCCTGTGGCCGGAAGAAATGGTAGAACTCTGCCGCGAAAACAATATTTTCCTGTTGCAGTAATCTTTCATTACAACAGTTTAAGAAGTTCCTGCTCTTTGGGCAGGGGCTTCTTTTTCCGTCATTTTTTCTTGTTTTACTTTGCATTTGTCCCTCTTTTGCAAAACAGATCCTCCAAAAATGGTCAAAAATTCGCCAATAATTCTTTAAAAAGATGTCTTGTCTTTCCTAAAAATAGTGCTAAAATTGCATGGATGCGGGAACCGGAACGGGGTCCGCTCTTGCTTTATGCTTTTGAAAAGAGGTCTTCCATTATGAGTATCAGTTTGCTCTATTGCATTCCCTTTGCAGGGTTGCTTCTTTCCATTGCCATTGTTCCGTTGTTTGCCGGAAAGTTCTGGGGAAAGTATTATCCACTTGCCGTAGTATTCTGGTCCCTGGCGTTTATTATTCCCTCCATCATCGGCCTTGGCGGATCCTTTACCGTAGAAACCGTTTTAGATTGTATCTTCAATGACTACATGACCTTCATTATTCTGCTGTTTGGTCTGTATTGCGTATCCAGTAACATTACTATCCACTGCCGGCTGGCCAGCACCCCGAAAATCAATACTATTTTCCTGGCCATTGGTACGCTGCTTTCCAGCCTCATCGGCACCACTGGTGCTTCCATGCTGTTGCTGAAGCCGTTACTTCGTATCAACACCAGAAGAGGCAAAAAGACCCATCTGGTTGTCTTCTTTATTTTCTTAATTTCCAACATGGGCGGCTGTCTTACCCCAATTGGTGACCCGCCACTGCTGATGGGCTTTTCCAGAGGCGTTCCGTTCTTCTGGGATCTGAAAATCTTCCCCATTCTGCTGATGAATATGGTCATCCTTCTTACAGTCTTTTATCTCTTTGACTCCCACCTCTACAAGAAGGAAATGACTCCGGTTCTGGATCACTTACAAAAAGGCGGCGCCTCTTTCCGCTCCATTACTTCTAACATTCACGTTTCCGGAAAACACAATCTGATTTTCCTGATCATCATCATCCTGGCGGTTATCCTTTCCGGTTATCTGCCAACCCTGTCCCTCTTCCAGGACGCTTCCGGTGCCACACTGGGCATTCACGTTTATAAAGACGTCATGATTTCCTATCCGGAATTGATTGAAGTAGTCATGATCCTTTTGGCCGCTTTTGGTTCTCAGAAAACAACCAGAAGAAAAGTGGAGAAAATCAAAGTCTTCAGTTGGGATCCCATCAAAGAAGTTGCCATTCTGTTCGTTGGTATTTTCATTACCATGCAACCGGCTCTGATTATCCTGAAGGGCTTGGGCAACTCTTTAACCATTACCCACCCATGGGAATTCTTCGCCATGACCGGCGTCTTGTCTTCCTTCTTGGATAACACACCGACTTATCTGGTATTCTTTACTATGGCTTGCTCCATGGGCTTTACCACAGGACTGACTACTACCGCAGGAATTATCCCGGTTGTCTTCCTGAAGGCCATTACCTCCGGTGCCGTATTTGCCGGTGCTGTCACCTACATTGGTAACGCTCCGAACATGATGGTTAAGAACATTGCCGAAGAAAGAGGCATTAAAATGCCTTCCTTCTTTGGATATATGGCCTGGTCCGTCGGTATCCTGGTTCCGGTCTTTGTTCTGGATTGCCTTATCTTCTTCCGTTAACGGAAAAGGAAAAGGCCCGGATAACCCACACAAAAAACAATCAGATATACCAAGCAAAAATCCCGTTACAGCAGTCTTACTGTAACGGGATTTCTATTTTTTTAAAGCTATTGAATTCTGCCGAACTGCTTTTCCAGATCCGTACGGGTCATTTCAAACAGAATGGGTCTGCCATGGGGGCAATAGCGTAACTCGCGATGGGACAGAAGATACGATACCAGGCGTTCCTGCTCTTCCGGAGGCGTATGGTCTCCTGCTTTAATGGCAGCACGACAGGCCATGTTGCAATAAATCCATTCCAGTTTTTCCGGTTCTGCCCCGCGATGGTTCAGCAAATAACCGGCAATTTCCTCCAGCAGGGCTTTGGGGTCCTCCCCCTCCAGCATAACCGGCACCTCCCGCAAAAGAACGGTACCAAAGCCGAAATCATCAACTTCATATCCGGATTGGGAAAGAAAGTCCCGGTTGTCTAACACCACCGCATATTCCTCTTTGCTTAAGGAAACCGCGGCCGGGCTTAACAGCAGCTGGGATTGGATGGGTTCCTTTTTGGCTTTCAGCTCTTCAAACAGAATGCGTTCGTGCGCCGCATGCTTGTCTACCCATAAAATCAGGTTGCCGGTTTCCACCAGAATATAGGTTTTAAACGCCTCTCCGATAATCCGGAATTCCGGTACTTCCTTCTGGTCTGCGTAAGCAACAGGAGCCGGTTCCGGCGTGCTGGCGGCCTGTTCCACCACCTGCTCCACGGCACGTTCCGCAAAGGCTTTTACTTTTTCCGGAATGGGATTGACCGGATTTCTCTGCGATTTAGGAACATACGGAACTGGCGGCTTCTTACCGGAAGCGACTGCTTTCCCCTGCTCCTTGAACTCCTTCGGCAATTCTTTGGCCCAGAAGCCCTCTACCTTTTCCGGAAGGTCCGGATCCTTCTTTTTCAGCTGTAGCTGTTCTCCGCTTTCTGAGCGGAACTGCTTTTGCCGCTTAGCTTCCATCCGGCTTAGGTCAACCCGGTTGGGGACATCCTTTTGCTGAATGGCATTCTTGGCAGCATAGTAAACGGCATCAAAAACCACGCGTTCATTTTCAAATCGCACTTCGGTTTTGGCCGGATGGACATTGACGTCTACTGCTTCCAACGGCATGGTTATATGCAAAACGCAGGACGGAAAACGCCCTACCATGATGGCATTTTTATAGGCCTGCTCCAGGGCAGCTGTTGCGGTCTTGCTCTTGACAAGGCGGCCATTTAAAAAGAAAAACTGCATGGAGCGGTTGGAACGGGAGTAACTTGGTTTGGATACCAGACCGGAAACCTGAATCCCGTTTAATTCGTAGTTTGTTTCCACCAGGCCGCCGGCAAAGTCAGAGCCAAAGACAGAATACACGGCTGCCTGGAGCCTGCCGTTACCGGGCGTGGCCAGCTGTTGCCGGTCGTCCCGGATAAAGCGAATGGAAACTTCCGGATGGGATAAGGCAATGCGGTCTACCACACCGGCTACACTGTTACCTTCCGTAACGTCCTTCTTTAAGAACTTCATGCGGGCAGGCGTGTTGTAAAACAGGTCTTTGACCACAATGGTGGTTCCGGCGGGACAACCGGCATCATCCAAAAGGATTTCTTCCGAGCCTTCCATTTTATAAACGGTACCAATGGTATCGTTTTCCGTCCGCGTTAACAGGTCTACTTTTGACACGGCGGCAATGGAGGCTAACGCCTCCCCGCGGAATCCAAGGGTTCCGATTTTATGGAGGTCCTCTTCCGTCAGCAGCTTACTGGTGGCGTGGCTTTTAAAGGCGTTTCGGACGTCTTCCCTGGCAATTCCGCATCCGTTATCCGTAACACGGATTAACGTAATGCCGCCGTGCTTAATTTCCACGGTAACGGCAGTAGCACCGGCGTCAATGGCATTTTCCATGAGCTCTTTGACTACGGAAGCCGGCCGTTCTACCACTTCCCCGGCAGCAATTAAATCTGCCATATGTTTGGGTAGTACATTAATTTTCGGCATGAGGCCCCTCCTTTCCCTTTATTGCATATCTTCTTTCAATTCTGTTATTCTTCTAATTCTTTGGCCTGGCTGCAAAGCTGGTACAGTGTCTGCATGGCTTCAATCGGGGTCAGCGTATTTACGTCCAGGGTTTGCAAATGCTCCAGAATTTCTTCTTTCTTTCCGGAAGCAAAGCTGATTTGCAACGCTGCCGAGTCTTCTTCTTCCTGTACCCCCGTAGTATATTCCGTACCGGAAGCACGCACGTCATCCAACTGGCTTTGTAACACGGCAATATGGGCCAAAACTTCTTTTGCCCGCTTAACTACCGCGTTTGGAACTCCGGCCAGTTTGGCAACTTCAATACCGTAACTGCCGTCTGCCGCACCCGGCACAATGCGCCGCAGGAAGATGATGTCGTCTCCCCGCTTTTTGCAGGCAATGTTGTAATTCTTAACCGACGGATTTTCTGCTTCCATCTCCGTCAATTCATGATAATGGGTGGCAAATAAGGTTTTGGCACCCAGTTTTTTCTTGTTGCATACATATTCCAGAACGGCTTTGGCAATGCTCATGCCATCATAGGTAGAGGTTCCGCGGCCTATTTCATCCAGAATAATCAGACTGTTCTTGGTGGCATTTTTCAGAATGTTAGCCACTTCGGACATTTCTACCATGAAGGTGGATTGCCCGGAAGCAAGGTCATCGCTGGCTCCGACACGGGTAAAAACTGCATCGCAAATGGAAATGCGGGCAGAGGAAGCCGGAACAAAGGAGCCGATTTGCGCCAGAATCACAATCAGCGCTACCTGCCGCATGTAAGTGGATTTACCGGCCATGTTCGGTCCGGTAATCAGTGCCACCTGGCGACTGTCTTCGTCCAGGAAAGTATCGTTCGGCACAAACGGATTGCCGTCCAGCATCTTTTCCACCACCGGATGGCGGCCGTCCCGGATTTCAATGACCCCGTCCTCCGTAATTTCCGGACAGACGTAATTGTTTTCCACTGCCACTTTGGCAAAGGAGCAAAGCACGTCCAACGCTGCTACCGCATGGGATGTGGTTTGAATCCGAACCAGCTGCCCGGCAATTTGTTCGCGGACACCGGCAAACAGATCATGTTCCAGCTTAACAATGCGTTCCTGCGCCCCAAGAACCTTGGATTCCAGTTCCTTCAGTTCTTCCGTAATATAGCGCTCTGCATTGGCCAGCGTCTGCTTGCGAATATAAGTTTCCGGTACACTTTCCGAAGCGGAGTTTGGCACTTCAATATAATACCCAAACACACGGTTGTAACCGATTTTCAGCTTGCTGATCCCGGTCTTTTCCCGTTCGGCTGCTTCAATGGAGGCAAGGAAGCCACGGCCGTCATTGACAATATTCCGCAGTTCATCCAGTTCCTGATGGTAGCCCTCCCGGATCATACCGCCTTCCCGGATGGAAAACGGAGGCTCTTCCACAATAGCGCTGTCAATCAGCGTTAAAATGTCCTCCAGTGGGTCTATTTGCTGTTCAATTTGCTTCAGCAACTCCGTGGGCGCTTCGGCCAAAAGGGCCTTAATGGGTGCCAGGCGAGTTACTGTCTCATATAAGCTCCGCAGCTCTCTTGCATTGGCAGTTCCATAAGAAATGCGGGTAATCAGGCGTTCCATGTCATGAACCGGAATCAGGTACTCTGCCAGTTCATCCCGCAGCTGCATGGAGTCGGTCAGATAAGCTACCGCATTCTGACGGCGGATAATGGCCGCCGGAGAAATCAGCGGCTGTTCCAGATAGGACCGCAGCAAACGCTTTCCCATGGCGGTTTTGGTCTTATCCAAAACCCAGAGCAGCGTGCCGCGCTTTTCCCGGTTCCGCAGGGTTTCCGTCAGTTCCAGATTGCGTCTGGCGGAGAAGTCCAGCTTCATGTACTTGGAATCGGTGTAATAGTTGATGTCCCGCAGATTATCCAGGGAGTTCTTCTGTACTTCATACAGATAATTCAGTGCCGCACCAAGAGCACAAACGGCATTTTCTCCGGTCAGGTTCAGTTCCTCTGTGGTACGACCGAAGTGTTCCTCAATTAAACCGGCGCACTTTTCCGGATCAAATTCAGTCCGGTTCCGCTCTTCCAGGCTGGAGCCTTCCTGCTTTTCCCGGTATTGCCGGAGACTTTTCAGCTTTCCGGCCTGTGCGTTTACCAGCAATTCTCTGGGGGAAAAGCGGCCCAGCTCATCCAGGGTCCGCTCCCCGTCAGCACTCTCCTCTACCTCTGTTACAAAAACAGAGCCGGTGGAAACATCAATAAAGCAAAGGCCGGTACTGCCTTCTGCGTGACAAAGACAGGCAAGATAGTTATTCTTGCCTTCGTCCAGCATGTTGCTTTCAATGACTGTGCCCGGAGTAATAATCCGGACCACTTCCCGGGAGACCAGACCTTTGGCTAATGCCGGGTCCTCGGTCTGCTCACAGATTGCCACTTTGTAGCCGTGCTGCACCAATCTGGCCACGTAGTTATCAGCGCTGTGGAACGGTACACCACACATGGGGGCACGTTCCTCCTGTCCGCAGGCCTTTCCGGTTAAAACCAGATCCAGCACGGACGAAGCAAGCTTAGCATCCTCAAAGAACATTTCATAGAAATCTCCCAGTCTGTAAAACAGGATGCAATCCTGATACTCCTCTTTTATTTGCAGATATTGTTTCATCATTGGAGTATATTCTGCCACGGTTTCACCTCTAACTACGCATTTCTTTCAACCAATGCCATTGACTATCGTTTATTCGTTGCAGCCACAGCTACCGCCGCATCCGCCACCGCAGGAGCCGCAGTTTCCGCCGCATTCTTCCTGGGACGGTTCACAGGTTGCCGGGTCTTCGCCGTTGGCACAGAGATACAGAATCTGCGTCATATAGGACATCAGGCCATTCAGCTGGTTACGGGCATCATTCAAGGCAGCCATGGATTCGGCAGCCATGATTTCCTGGTACAGGCCCTGGAATTCCTGGTCCATTTTTTCCATACCGGACTGGTCCGGTTCTTCCTTGGCCATTTCTGCCTGATAAGCGGCCTGTAATGCCTGCAGGGTCTGCATTTTTGCATTTACGGCTTCGTCGGCCTCGGCTACCTTACTGGCAGCCACAAAGTTCTGATAGGTTTCGTCGTCCTGCAGAGCAGCACCAAGCGCTCTGGTCATTTCAATTAAATTCATATAAATCTCCTTTATTGGGCGAGTCAGCCCGTTTTTATTCTGCAAGGGTTCCCTTCAGAATCCAGGTTAACGGTTCTGTTACGGTAACATTGCAAAAAGTTCCAATGATTTCTTCCGGTCCGTCAAATTCAATCATGACATTACCGGAGGTTCTGCCGTTTATTTTGCCTTTTTTCCCGCGTCCTTCGGCCAAAACGCGGAAGGTCCGGCCTTTGGTTGCAGCCGTTCTCTGGCTTGCAATCTGTTCCTGTGCAAATTGCAATTCTTCAAACCACTGTTGCTTGATTTCCCTGGTAACAGGGTCCGGCATTTTGGCACCCGGCGTTCCAACGCGAGGGCTATAAATAAAGGTGTACAGGGACGTAAAGCCCACTTCCTGTACCAAAGAAACGGTGTCCAGAAATTCTTCGTGGGTTTCTCCGGGGAAGCCGACAATTACATCGCTGGTCAAAGAAAGATCCGGCATAACCTGCTTGGCATAGTGAACCAGGTCCAGGTAACGGGCCCGGTCATAGTGGCGATTCATGGCCTTCAGCACGCGGTCATTGCCGCTTTGGAACGGCAGATGCAGATGGCGCTCTACCTTTTCACAGGCTGCCATGGTATCCAGCAGGGTATAAGAACAGTCCTTCGGGTGGGACGTCATGAAGCGAATCAGAAAGTCCCCGGGAATGTCATTGATTTCCTTCAGCAATTTGGAAAAGAGATCCTTTTCCCCGAAGTCATTGCCATAGGAATTGACATTCTGCCCCAGCAGCATAATTTCCTTGTAGCCCTGGGCAACCAGATCTTTGGCTTCCTGCACAACTACGTTATAGGCACGGCTGCGTTCCCGTCCGCGGACATACGGAACAATGCAATAGGTGCAGAAGTTGTTGCAGCCATAGGAAATGGGAAGAAATGCCTTTAACTGGTTGGTCCGCTTCATGGGAAGACCTTCTGCAACCGTATTATTTTCATCCAGACAGAAGACACGGTCTTCTCCGGTATATAAGCGATAAATAAATTCCGGCAAACGGTACTGTACAAAGGTACCAAACACCAAATCCACATAGCGGAAATTGCGTTTCAGGCGCTCCGCAATATGCGGTTCCTGTACCATACAACCGCAAACCGCAATAATCAGGTTCGGGTTCTGTTCTTTCAGTTTCTTCAGCCGTCCCAGGTTACCGAAAACCCGTTCTTCTGCGTGTTCCCGGACACAGCAGGTATTATATAAAATGAAATCGGCTTCTGCCGGATCTTCGGTAAATTCATAACCGATTTCCTGCAGGATGCCGTCAATCCGCTCTCCTTCTGCCACATTTCCCTGGCAGCCATACGTGTGGGTCATGGCCTTCGGAATCTTTCCGCCCAGACGGTCCTGGAGCAGTTGTTTATCCCGGGTCATGTAGTCAAATTGCAATGCAATTTCTGCCTTGGCAATAGCCAAAAAGCGTCCCTCCTCCGCTAAAAATTCGGAAAATATTTTACCATACGGGTAGGTATAAGTAAAGGAAACTGCCCTGCTGCAAAGTTTTAAGATTCTTTTAAGAAAACTTCAAGGAAAGCTGTTTATAATGTGGTGTGTGCTTAAAAAATAGGTACTATTTTCGGAGTAAATCAAGCAAAAGGAGATGTTTTTTTGTATACCAACAAATACCCGTTTATCTTCATTCACGGCATGATGGGCTGGGGTGAAGAACAGAAAATTTACTCGGTCATGCCCTATTGGGGAATGGTTTGCGGTAATTTAGTTAAGCAGTTAAGGAGTGAAGGCTTAGAAGCCTACGCTCCACAGGTTGGACCTTTAGGCAGTGCCTGGGACCGTGCCTGTGAACTGTATGCACAGCTGACCGGTACCCAGGTTGACTACGGTGCTGCCCATGCTGCCAAATATCATCATGAGCGCTTCGGCCGTACGTATGATAAGCCATTGGTAGAAGGCTGGGGCCAGCCAATGGAAGACGGCGGCATTAAGAAGATTCACCTGTTGGGACACAGCTTCGGCGGCGCCACCATGCGTATGCTGGTAACCCTTCTGGAAGATGGCGCCGAAGAAGAACGTGCCGCAACACCGAATGATCTTTCTCCGCTCTTTGCCGGCGGTCACGGTGCATGGGTGCAGAGCCTGACTTCCATTTCTGCGCCGCATGACGGCACTACCTTCGTTCATGCCTTTGAAGGCTTCATGAAGGTGCTGAAACCGGCCGTTGTATGCTTAACTGCAGTACTTGCCAACCTTGGTGGCGGCCAGTATTATGACATCCACATGGAACAGTACGGCATGAACGAAGACCCGTTCCATGCTACCGGGAAAAAGCATTTCCTGTTAAGCTCTAAGCAATGGAAGGGCCTTGTTAACATCTGCAAATATAAAGACAACGTATTTGATGACCTTCGCATTGATCAGGCGGCAGATATGAATCAGCGTCTGCACCCATGCAAGGATACCTACTACTTCTCTATCGCCGGCAACGGTACCAATGCAAACCGGTGGCATCCGGAATTCCAGGTACGTGCTCCTATCATGATTTTTGCCTTCATTCCGTTTGCAAAAGTCATGGGCAAGTTCCCGGTTTGCACCATCAACGGCACCGTTGTGGACGAAACCTGGCGGCCGAATGACGGTCTGGTGCCCCTGGCTTCTGCCCGGCACCCGCAGCGGGAACCCTTCGTTCATTTTGAAGACGATCCGGAAATGAGAAAAGGTATCTGGCATGTTATGCCGGACTATGAAGCCGACCACGGCACCGTCATCGGCGGATCCATCTCCTACATCGGTCCTGGCAAGAGCAAACCTTACGCCAAATATTGGCGTGCGCATCTTGCCATGCTGCAGGAGCTGGAAGACTAATTCACCGGAATACAAATCCACTATTGAAATGAACCTGCGCCGCTGGCGCAGGTTTTTTCTTACCGCTGCAAAAACAAAAGGACCTGCGCTGCTGCGCAGGTCCTGTGTTTTTCATAAGATACAGTATAAAAACTGTTGCTTATTCGTTGATGCCGGTAACAACGCCGGAACCAACAGTACGGCCACCTTCACGGATAGCGAAGCGAAGACCTTCTTCAATAGCGATCGGAGTGATCAGTTCAACGTCCATTTCAACGTTGTCTCCAGGCATGCACATTTCAGTGCCTTCCGGAAGAGAGATAACACCGGTAACGTCAGTGGTTCTGAAATAGAACTGCGGACGATAGTTGTTGAAGAACGGAGTATGACGGCCGCCTTCGTCCTTGGTCAGTACGTAAACCTGGCCGTGGAACTTGGTGTGCGGATGAATGCTGCCTGGTTTAGCAAGAACCTGGCCTCTTTCAATTTCGTTTCTCTGAATACCACGAAGAAGGCAACCGATGTTGTCACCAGCTTCAGCGTAGTCAAGGATCTTACGGAACATTTCAATACCGGTGCAAACGGTCTTGGTCTTTTCGTCCTTCAGACCAACGATTTCAATTTCTTCGCCCATCTTGAGCTGGCCACGTTCTACTCTACCAGTAGCAACGGTACCACGACCGGTGATGGTGAATACATCTTCTACCGGCATCAGGAACGGAAGGTCAGCCTTACGATCCGGAGTCGGGATGTATTCGTCAACAGCGTCCATCAGGTCCCAAATCGGCTTCAGAACCGGAGCGTCAACGTCGTCGCCGTCATATTCAAGAGCCTGCAGTGCAGAACCGGCGATGATCGGGCATTCGTCATCAAATTCATACTCAGCAAGAGTTTCACGAACTTCCATTTCAACCAGTTCAAGAAGTTCTGGGTCGTCAACCTGGTCAACCTTGTTCAGGAAAACGATGATTGCAGGAACGCCTACCTGACGAGCAAGCAGAAGGTGTTCTTTGGTCTGAGCCATAGGACCGTCAGTTGCAGCGATAACCAGGATGGCACCGTCCATCTGAGCAGCACCGGTGATCATGTTCTTGATGTAGTCGGCGTGGCCCGGGCAGTCAACGTGAGCATAGTGACGCTTTTCAGTTTCATACTCAACGTGAGCGGTATTAATAGTAATACCACGTTCTCTTTCTTCCGGAGCCTTATCGATTGCGGAATAGTCTTCGAACTTTGCCAGGCCCTTCATTGCAAGGGTCTTGGTAATTGCAGCGGTCAGAGTGGTCTTACCATGGTCTACGTGACCGATGGTACCAATGTTAACATGCGGCTTAGTTCTGTTAAAATGTTCTTTTGCCATGGGGATGTTCCTCCTTTAAAACTAATAGCAAATAGTCTAAAATTCTTTGATATTGTAACAAATACAATGCCTTTAAGCAAGCACTGAATCAGTTCTTCTTGGCACGGTCGGAAATGATAGATTCCGAAATACTCTTCGGTACTTCCGTGTAGTGAGACGGTTCCATAACGTACTGGGCACGGCCCTGTGTTTTGGAACGAAGATCAGTAGCATAACCGAACATGGAAGCCAGAGGAATCTGTGCTTCAATCTGGGTTGCGCCATTGACGTCTTCCATACCCTTCATGTTACCACGGCGGGAGTTGATATCACCAATAACATCACCAACGTATTCGTTAGGAGTAATGACAACAACCTTCATCATCGGTTCCATCAGAACCGGGGAAGCCTTACGCATGGCATCCTTGAATGCCATGGATCCGCAGATTTTGAAGGACATTTCAGAGGAGTCAACTTCATGATAAGAACCATCATAAAGAGTAACTTTTACGTCTTCAACCGTGTAGCCGGCCAGAACACCATTGGTCATGGCAGACTTAATACCAGCTTCGGTCGGTCCGATGAATTCCTTCGGAATGGCACCGCCGACAACGGCATTGACGAATTCGTAACCCTTTCCTGGGTTCGGCTCAATCTTGATCTTAACCTGAGCGTACTGACCGGAACCACCGGACTGACGCTTGTACTTGCAGTCTACATCGGCCGGAGCGGTGATAGTTTCACGATAAGCAACCTGTGGCTTACCAACGTTGGCTTCTACTTTGAATTCACGAAGCAGACGGTCAACAATGATTTCCAGGTGAAGTTCACCCATACCGGCAATAATGGTTTGTCCGGTTTCTTCATCAGTGTAGCACTTGAAGGTCGGGTCTTCTTCTGCCAGCTTGGAAAGGGCAACGCCCATCTTTTCCTGACCGGCACGGGTCTTCGGCTCGATGGCAACGCGGATAACCGGATCCGGGAAGTCCATGGATTCCAGAATAACCGGATGTTTCGGGTCACAGAGAGTATCACCGGTGGTGGTATTCTTGACACCTACACAAGCGGCAATGTCACCGGCGTAGCACTTATCAAGGTCCTGTCTGTGGTTGGCGTGCATCTGCAGGATACGGCCCATACGTTCGTTCTTATCCTTGGTGGCATTCAGAACGGTTGCACCGGCATCTACAGTACCGGAATAAACACGGAAGAAGCACAGCTTACCTACATACGGGTCAGTTGCAATCTTGAAAGCAAGAGCTGCAAATGGGCCGTCGTCTGTAGATTCACGGCATTCCTCTTCGTCCGTTTCCGGATTAACGCCCTTAATGGCAGGAATGTCAACCGGGGCCGGCATGTAGTCAACAATGGCATCCAGCAACGGCTGAACACCCTTGTTGCGGTAAGAAGTACCGCAAACAACCGGAACCAGGTCATTGTTAATGGTTGCCTTACGGATGGTAGCCTTCAGCTCTTCCAGCGTCAGTTCGTCTCCGTTGAAGTATTTTTCCATTAAGTCATCATCATAAGAAGCAACTTCTTCAATGAGTTCGTCATGGTACTTCTGGGCAATTTCTTTCATGTCATCCGGAATTTCTTCATCGCGGATGTCATTACCGAGGTCATCATAGTAAACTTCGGCACGCATGGTCAGCAGGTCAATGATTCCGCGGAAGTTGTTTTCAGCACCGATTGGCAGCTGAATAGCAAGCGGATTGGCCTTCAGACGTTCACGGATCATGTCGAGTACATGGTAGTAGTCGGCGCCCATGATGTCCATTTTGTTAACGTAGATCATGCGAGGTACGTTATATTTGTCAGCCTGACGCCATACGGTTTCAGACTGCGGTTCAACACCGCCCTTAGCGGAAAGAACGGTAACGGAACCGTCCAATACACGCAGGGAACGTTCTACTTCAGCAGTGAAGTCAACGTGGCCCGGGGTGTCGATGATATTGATTCTGTGTTCTTTCCAGAAACAGGTAGTTGCAGCAGAAGTAATGGTAATACCACGTTCCTGCTCCTGTTCCATCCAGTCCATGGTGGCAGCGCCTTCATGAACTTCACCGATCTTATAGTTAACACCGGTGTAGTACAGGATACGTTCGGTAGTGGTAGTCTTACCGGCGTCAATGTGCGCCATAATACCGATGTTTCTGGTTTTTTCCAAAGAAACCTGTCTTGGCATTCATTTCCCTCCAATAAGTTACCAGCGGAAATGTGCAAAAGCCTTGTTGGCTTCTGCCATCTTGTGGGTATCTTCACGCTTCTTGTAAGCAGAACCGGTCTGGTTTACAGCATCCATGATTTCGTTTGCAAGTCTTTCCTTCATGGTTCTTTCACCGCGCTGACGAGCGTACAGCGTGATCCAACGTAAACCGAGGGTCTGTCTTCTTTCAGCACGAACCTCAATTGGAACCTGGTAAGTGGCACCACCTACACGGCGAGCCTTTACCTCTAATACAGGCATAACATTTTCCATGGCCTCTTCAAATACTTCAAGAGGATCTCTGCCTGTCTTTTCTTGGATGATTTCAAAAGCGCCGTATACGATTTTCTGAGCAACGCCCTTTTTACCATCCAGCATAACACTGTTGATTAAACGTGTTACGAGCTTTGAATTGTAAAGCGGATCTGGCAAAACATCACGTTTTGCAATCTGGCCTCTTCTTGGCACTTCGCTTCCCTCCTTCATAATAATGATATCATAGGTACTCGAGTGACAACATTCCCGTGGCGCCAATGCGGAGGCGTATTAGCAATATAAATACACCCTTACATTGTTACGCAGAAGACTGCGCAGCCTGCAAGAAGATTGTTCTCTTTACACTTCCATTTTCAAAGTAAATGGATTACTTTTTGCCGGCTTTCGGCTTCTTAGCACCGTACTTGGAACGGCTCTGCTTTCTGTCGGTTACGCCCTGGGTATCCAGCGTACCACGGATAATGTGGTAACGTACACCAGGAAGGTCCTTTACACGTCCGCCTCTGATCAGAATAACGGAGTGTTCCTGAAGGTTATGGCCGACACCCGGAATGTAAGCGGAAACTTCAATTCCGTTGGTCAGACGTACTCTGGCAATCTTACGAAGAGCGGAGTTCGGCTTCTTTGGCGTTGCGGTCTTAACTGCTGTGCAGACACCACGTTTTTGCGGAGAAGCGTTGTTAGTCATCACGTTCTTCTTGGAGTTCAGTCCTTTTAAGAGTGCTGGAGCCTTAGCCTTCTTTTCAGTTACCTTACGGCCCTGACGAACAAGTTGGTTAAAGGTTGGCAATCTGTTTCACCTCCTGCGAAATAATGTAAAAATGTAATTATATTGCTATAGGAGAGCTTTCCACAGCACTGTGGAAAGTTCTCCAAATAGTAACCTGAATTTTACCGGTTGCACAACACGGCAAGTTAACATTTTAAACTAAGCTAAGCGGTTTGTCAACAAGTTAGATTTCTGTAAATTCCATTGGCAGAGAGATATCTTCAATGAAGAGTTCCGGGTCAATGGAGTTGAATTCTTCGTGCTTGCGTTCTACCTGTACGTCATTGTAAACCTTCATGCCGGTACCGGACGGAAGCAGCTTACCAATAATAACGTTTTCCTTCAGGCCGTGCAGCGGGTCAACCTTACCCTTGATGGCAGCATCCGTAAGAACACGGGTGGTTTCCTGGAAGGATGCGGCAGACAGGAAGGAATCGGTTGCCAGAGAAGCTTTGGTAATACCAAGCAGCATGGCTTCTGCCTCTGCCGGGTTGTAAACCGAGCCTTCTTCTTTGGCCTTGGCAGCCAGAGCATCGTTGGCATCCAGGAAGTCGGATTTTTCAACAACGGAGCCGACTAAGAAGTCAGTATCACCGGCTTCGGTAATGCGAACCTTCTTCATCATCTGACGGACAATAACTTCAATGTGCTTGTCGTTGATGTCTACGCCCTGACGACGGTAGGTGCTCTGTACTTCACGGATCAGGTAATCGTGAACAGCATCCACGCCCATGATTTCCAGCAGGTCATGCGGGTTAATGGAACCTTCGGTCAGTGCATCGCCCTTGTTGATGCGAACACCATCCTGGATGGCCTGACGCAGACGCAGGCCGTAAGGAATCAGATACTGCTTCTCTTCCCCTTCTTCGGCATTGGTTACCACAACATACTTGCTCTTCTTGATTTCCTGGATGGAAACCACACCGTCAATTTCAGACAGGATGGCAAGTGTCTTCGGCTTCCGGCCTTCAAACAGTTCTTCAACACGCGGAAGACCCTGTGTGATATCGGCTGCAGATGCAACACCACCGGTATGGAAGGTTCTCATGGTCAACTGGGTACCTGGTTCACCGATGGACTGTGCAGCAATGATACCAACTGCCTCGCCGACGGTAACAGGTCCACCCGTTGCCAGGTTGCGGCCGTAGCACTTGATGCAGACACCGTGGTGGGCACGGCAGGTCAACAGGGACCGAATGCGGATTTCCGCTCTGGAGTCATCTGCTACTGCACCGCTGGCAACGTCAGCTTCGTGGGTTGCCTTGACGTACTTGTCTACCTTTGCAGCAGAGTCTTCGTCCATCATGACATCTGCGGACTGGATCAGTTCGCCGGTTGTGCGATCTACCAGATCTTCTACCAGGTAGCGGCCTACCAGACGTTCCTGCAGCTCTTCAATAACTTCGTTGCCGTCCTTGATGTCATATACGGCAATGCCTTCCTTGCAACCGCAGTCTTCTTCGCGAACAATGATTTCCTGGGAAACGTCAACCAGACGTCTGGTCAGGTAACCGGAGTCAGCGGTACGAAGTGCGGTATCGGCCAGACCCTTACGGGCACCACGGGAAGAAATGAAGTATTCAATGATATTCAGGCCTTCACGGTAGTTGGCACGAATTGGAATTTCAATGGTTTCACCGGAGGTGTTGGCAATCAAGCCACGCATGCCGGCCAGCTGACGCAGCTGGGAGTCAGAACCACGGGCACCGGAGTCAATCATCATAAAGATTGGGTTGTACGGGCCAAGGTTTTCTTTCAGACCGTTGGAAACCAGCTTGGTGCATTCATCCCAGGCCTGAATGATATGACGTTTGCGTTCCTTATAGGAAAGCATACCTCTTTGATACAGTTCCTCAATCTGGTCAACCTGTGCTTCGGCGGAAGCAACCAGGTCATACTTGGATTCCGGAATTTTTGCGTCCGTTACCGCTACGGTAATACCGGACAAAGTGGAATATTTATAACCCTGTGCCTTAATGGCATCCAGCATAACAGAGGTCTGCTGGGTTCCGTGAACACGGATACAGCGGTCAATCAGCTTACCAAGGGTCTTCTTGGTAACCAGGAAGTCAGCCTCCAGCTTGAATTCATTGCCGGGGATGCTTCTGTCTACAAAGCCAAGGTCCTGCGGTACCGGGTTGTTGAAGATAATCTTACCAAGGGTAGTGTCTACCAGGGCAGACTTCATTTCCCCGTCAATTTCCTTGGACATTCTGACTTTGATCTTGGAGTGCAGCGTGATGGAGCCTTCTTCATAAGCCATGGTGGCTTCGTCAACGTCACGGAAAGCGCGGCCTTCACCCGGTTCGCCGTCCTTGTCCAGTGTCAGATAATAGGAACCAAGAACCATGTCCTGGGTCGGAACCGTAACAGGACGACCGTCAGACGGCTTCAACAGGTTGTTGGCAGCCAGCATTAAGAAGCGGGCTTCCGCCTGTGCTTCTGCAGACAGCGGTACGTGAACGGCCATCTGGTCACCGTCAAAGTCGGCGTTAAATGCGGTACAGGCCAGCGGATGCAGCTTAATGGCACGGCCGTCAACCAGAACCGGTTCAAAGGCCTGGATGCCCAGACGGTGCAGGGTTGGTGCACGGTTCAGCATAACCGGATGGTCTTTGATAACCACTTCCAGAGCGTCCCAAACTTCGTCTTTGGAACGTTCTACCATTTTACGGGCAGACTTGATGTTGCCGGCTACCCCGGTTTCTACCAGACGCTTCATAACAAACGGCTTGAACAATTCCAGAGCCATTTCCTTCGGCAGACCGCACTGATACATTTTCAGTTCCGGACCAACAACAATTACGGAACGGCCGGAGTAGTCTACACGTTTACCAAGCAGGTTCTGACGGAACCGTCCCTGCTTACCCTTCAGCATGTCAGAAAGGGATTTCAGCGGCCGGTTGTTCGGTCCGGTTACCGGACGGCCACGGCGGCCGTTATCAATCAGAGCATCTACTGCTTCCTGCAGCATTCTCTTTTCATTGCGGATAATGATGTCCGGTGCGCCCAGGTCCAGCAGTCTTTGCAGACGGTTGTTCCGGTTGATTACTCTTCTGTACAGGTCATTCAGGTCAGACGTGGCAAAACGGCCGCCATCCAGCTGTACCATAGGACGAAGATCCGGCGGAATAACCGGAATAACGTCCAGAATCATCCATTCCGGTTTGTTGCCGGAATTCTTAAACGCATTTACCACTTCCAAACGTTTCAGAAGACGGGTTCTCTTCTGACCGCTGGCATGGGTCAGTTCCTCTGTCAGCTGTTCGGAAAGGGCTTCTACATCAATTTCAGAGAGCAGTTTCTTAATGGCTTCTGCACCCATGCCGGCGTCAAAGTCATTTTCATACTTTTCTCTCATGTCCTGATATTCTTTTTCGGTCAGGGTCTGATACTTCTCCAGCGGAGTCATACCCGGATCGGTAACAATATACAGGGCAAAGTACAGAACTTTTTCCAGATTTCTTGGGGAAAGGTCCAGCATCAGGCCGATTCTGGACGGAATACCCTTGAAATACCAGATATGGGAAACCGGAGCGGCCAGTTCAATGTGGCCCATCCGTTCTCTGCGGACCTTTGCCTTGGTAACTTCAACACCGCAGCGTTCGCAGATTTTTCCCTTATAGCGGATTCTTTTATACTTTCCGCAGTAGCACTCCCAGTCCTTGGTCGGCCCAAAAATTCTTTCGCAGAACAAGCCGTCCCGTTCCGGTTTGAGAGTTCTATAGTTAATGGTTTCCGGTTTTTTAACCTCACCATAAGACCACGCACGAATTTCGTCTGGGGATACAAGACCAATACGAATGGAATCAAATTCCAGCTCGTCGGTGGTATTAGTAGTAGTCTGAATGTCAGTCATTTGGCGACCCCTTTCCGATTAAAACTCTTCGTTGAATGTTTCTTCTTCCGGATCTTCGGCCGGAGCTTCCACTTCCGGTTCCCCTTCTGCGGTCAGCAGTGTGTAACCTTCTGCGGTAGCGGCGTCATTGACCTGACGGAAATCTTCGTTTTCTACCAGACGGAAGCCGATGTCATCGGTTTCGTAGTTCTGTCTGAGGTCAATTTCTTCTCCGTCCTTGTCAAGAACCTTTACATCCAGAGCCAGTGCCTGCAGTTCCTTAATCAGAACCTTGAAGGATTCCGGAACACCGGACTTCGGAACGCTTTGTCCCTTAACAATGGCTTCGTAAGTCTTAACACGTCCTACAATGTCGTCGGACTTTACAGTCAGGATTTCCTGAAGAGTATAGGCAGCACCGTACGCTTCCAGTGCCCAAACTTCCATTTCACCGAAACGCTGGCCACCGAACTGGGCTTTACCACCCAGAGGCTGCTGCGTTACCAGGGAGTATGGTCCGGTGGAACGGGCGTGAATCTTATCATCTACCAGGTGATGCAGCTTCAGATAATACATGACACCAACGGTGACACGGTTATCAAACGGCTTACCGGTACGGCCATCCGTCAGCTGAATCTTGCCGTCTCTGTACTGATAGGCGTCATCAACCAGTTTCAGGTCCGCTTCTTCCGTCAGATTCTTCTTCAGGTAAGCAACCAGTTCCAGCAGGTTGAAGCCGTTCTTTTCGTTGTCGTCTTCATACTTCAGAACCAGTTCCTTTACTGCGTCCGAACCCTGTGCAAGCAGCATGGATTCTGACAGGAAGTACTGGATATCTTCTTCGTGTGCGCCGTCAAAGACCGGAGTCATAACCTTCCAGCCCTTGGACCGGGCAGCCATACCCATATTAACTTCCAATACCTGTCCGATGTTCATACGGGACGGAACACCCAACGGGTTCAGTACAATGTCAAGCGGTGTGCCATCCGGCAGGAACGGCATGTCTTCCTGTGGCAGTACGCGGGAAACAACACCCTTGTTACCATGACGACCTGCCATCTTGTCTCCGACCTGAATCTTTCTCTTCTGGGCGATGTAGCATCTTACTACCTTGTTCACGCCCGGAGAAAGTTCATCGGAATTTTCCCTGGTGAAGACTTCTACGTTAACAACAATACCGTATTCTCCGTGCGGAACACGAAGAGAGGTATCTCTGACTTCTCTGGCCTTTTCGCCAAAGATGGCCCGCAGAAGACGTTCTTCTGCCGTCAGTTCGGTTTCGCCCTTTGGCGTAACCTTACCAACCAGGATGTCACCGGAACGAACTTCCGCACCAACGCGGATAATACCATCTTCGTTCAGGTTGGCCAGAGCATCATCACCGACGTTCGGAATGTCTCTGGTAATTTCTTCCGGTCCAAGCTTGGTGTCCCGGGCTTCCAGTTCATATTCTTCAATATGAAGGGAAGTATAAACGTCGTCTCTTACCAAATGTTCATTTAACAGAACGGCGTCTTCGTAGTTGTAACCTTCCCAGGTCATGAAGCCGATCAGGGCATTCTTACCAAGGGAAATTTCACCGTTGGAAGTGGCCGGGCCGTCGGCAATAACCTGTTTTTCCGTAACCTTCTGGCCACGGGAAACAACCGGGCGCTGGTTAATGCAGGTGCCCTGGTTGGAACGCATGAACTTAATCAGTTCATAGGAATCTATGCTGCCGTCTTCACATTCAATCTTGATGTGGGAAGCATCTACATATTTAACAGTACCAGCGTGCTTGGCAATGATAACAGAGCCGGAGTCAACTGCTGCTTTATATTCCATACCGGTGCCGACAAAGGCAGCTTCGGTAACCATCAGGGGAACGGCCTGCCGCTGCATGTTGGAACCCATCAGTGCACGGTTGGCGTCGTCGTTTTCCAGGAACGGAATCATGGCAGTTGCAACGGAAACCAGCATCTTCGGGGAAACGTCCATGAAGTCCGGTACGCTGCGATCTACTTCTGCAAATCCGTCACGGTAACGGATGGTAACACGGTCATGAATGAAATGACCTTCTTCATCCAGCGGTTCGTTTGCCTGCGCAACACGGTAGTTATCTTCTACGTCTGCGGTCATGTAAACAACTTCATCCAGAACCTTGCCGGTCTTTTTGTCAATTCTGCGGAACGGTGCTTCAATGAAGCCATAGGTATTGATCCGGGCAAAGGTTGCCAGATAGGAAATCAAACCGATGTTCGGACCTTCCGGAGTTTCAATCGGGCACATACGACCGTAATGGGTGTAGTGAACGTCACGAACTTCAAATCCGGCACGGTCACGGGACAGACCGCCAGGTCCGAGGGCGGACAGACGACGTTTGTGTGTCAGCTCTGCCAACGGGTTGGTCTGATCCATGAACTGGGACAGCGGAGAAGATCCGAAGAATTCACGAATGGCTGCTACTACCGGGCGGATGTTAATCAGTGCCTGCGGGGTAGCCTTTTCCGGATCCTGTGCCTGCAGGGACATCCGTTCCCGAACCACACGTTCCATCCGGGTGAATCCGATCCGGAACTGATTCTGCAGCAATTCGCCGACCGAACGGATTCGACGGTTGCCCAGGTGGTCAATATCATCCGTAGTACCAACATGGTTGCCAAGGCAGTTGAGGTAGTTGATGCTGGCAAGAATGTCGTCAATGATAATGTGCTTCGGAATTAAGTCGTCACAGCGTTCCCGAAGAGTAAAGAGGAATTCGTCCTTGTCCTGGATATCCTCTTCCAGGATTTCGGCAAGAATGGAGAAGCGAACCTTTTCATTAATGCCGATGTTTTCCAGTTCTTCTTCTGTCAGGTTGTATTCGGTAATAAACGGAGCAATGTCTACCATGCCGTTGCCGACTACTCTGACTTCCTTGCCTTCCACGTCCAAATCAACGGACATGATACCGGCCTGTTCAATTTCATAGGCCTTTTCCTTGGTAACTACTTCCCCTGCTTCGGCAAGTACTTCGCCGGTTGCCGGGTTTACCAGAGTGGCAGCCAGCTTGTTGCCGGCCAGGCGCTTGGAAATAGCCAGTTTCTTATTGTATTTGTATCTGCCTACGCGGGACAGGTCATAACGGTGTGCATCAAAGAACAGGTTGTCCAGGTGCTGCTGTGCAGATTCCAGTGTTGGAGGTTCGCCCGGACGCAGTCTTTTGTAGACTTCCAGAAGAGCTTCTTCTGCGTTCTTGGTGGTATCCTTTTCCAGGGTAGCCATAATGCGTTCGTCGCCACCAAAGAAATCCAGGATTTCCTGGTTGCTGGACAGACCCAGAGAACGAATGAAGGTAGTAATGTAAATTTTGCGGTTCTTGTCTATGCGGACATAGAACAGGTCATTTTGATCGGTTTCATATTCCAGCCAGGCACCGCGGTTTGGAATAACGGTTGTGGTAAACAGCTTTTTACCGGTCTTATCATAGTTCATTCCGTAGTAAACACCCGGGGAACGAACTAACTGGGAAACGATGGCACGTTCTGCACCATTAATAACAAAGGTACCGCTTTCGGTCATCAGCGGGAAGTCACCCATGTAAACGTCACTTTCTTTGACTTCCCCCGTCTCCTTATTGAAAAGGCGGGCTTTTACACGGATGGGAGCAGCGTAAGTGGCATCTCTTTCCTTGCATTCCTTAACGGAATACTTGGGTTCTTCATCCATAGTGTAATCTACGAATTCCAACACCAGGTTGCCGGTGTAGTCCGTAATTTCACCGATGTCTCTGAATACCTCTTTCAGACCGACATCAAGGAACCACTGATAAGAATTCTTCTGCACCTCAATCAGGTTCGGCATCTGCATTACCTCATTGATTTTGGAAAAATTCATACGGGTGGTGGTGCCAAGTTGTGTTGCTTTCACATTTACCATAGGCCGTAATCACTCCGTTCGTTAGTTTGAAAACGCCGGTTTTTGGTGTAACCATGCGGTTTTCTTGTATTTCGGAAAGACGCTACTTTCCGTTATAAAGTAGCATATATTTTAAGGATTTTGCCCCACCCCGTCAAGGGCTATCGTTAAAATAGTCAGTCCCAGTCAGAAAATAAGTTATAAGCTGTGCCGGGTGTTCCTTTTACGTATAAAAAGGAGGCCTCCTTCCCCTTTTCCGGGGCCGGAGACCGTTCTTTTTTGTTTTCTTTTCAGCGAGTCAGTGAACGCCTTACACCGCAGTGTATTACTTAATCCAGGAAGTCCTTCAGCTTCTTGGAGCGGCTTGGGTGGCGCAGCTTCCGCAGCGCTTTGGCCTCAATCTGACGAATCCGCTCACGGGTAACGTTAAATTCCTTACCAACTTCTTCCAGGGTGCGCGGGTGACCGTCTTCCAGGCCAAAGCGCAGGGAAAGGACTTTTTCTTCTCTAGGCGTCAGCGTCTTCAGCACATCTGCCAGCTGCTCTTTCAGGAGAAGCTGGGAAGCTGCGTCCGCCGGGGCCAGGGCATCATCATCCGGAATGAAATCCCCAAGGTGGGAATCTTCTTCTTCACCGATTGGCGTTTCCAGGGAGACCGGTTCCTGGGCTACCCGCAGGATTTCCCGTACCTTTTCTACCGGCATATCAATTTCTGCCGCAATTTCTTCTGCCGTTGGATCACGGCCGTTCTTATGCAACAGCTGGCTGTTGGTTTTCTTTACCTTGTTAATGGTTTCTACCATGTGAACCGGGATCCGGATGGTCCTGGCCTGGTCCGCAATGGCACGGGTAATAGCCTGACGAATCCACCAGGTAGCATACGTGGAGAACTTAAAGCCCTTGGTGTAGTCAAACTTGTCTACGGCTTTAATTAAGCCAAGGTTGCCTTCCTGAATCAGATCCAGGAACTGCATGCCGCGGCCAACATACCGCTTGGCAATGGAAACAACCAGACGAAGGTTGGATTCCGCTAATTTTTTCTTAGCTTCTTCATCGCCGTCGGCAATCCGAATGGCAAGTTCAATCTCTTCTTCCGGGGTCAGCAGGGGCACCCGGCCAATTTCCTTCAGGTAAACCTTAACCGGGTCATCCATGGCAGCGTTTTTACTGGCATCTGCTACTGCACCGGTTTCAGAGGTCTTGGTGGTTTCTGCTTCAAAGTTCAAAGACTCCAGGGCTGCATCGCCAAGGTCGTCTATGATTTCAATATTGTTATTTTCCAGAGTGTCATACAGCTTGTCCAGTTCGTCAATGTCCAAATCAATTTCCACAATGGCGGAATCAATGTTGTTGGTGGACAGTTTTCCCTGGGCCTTGCCCTGTTCAATCAGTCGGTCAATGACTTTTTGCTTTTTTTCGTCCATATACGTACTCCTCTTTGTTTTTGGATGTTCATCCATGATTTTTGAACAAGTTTCGGAAGGCGTCATCGCTGAGAGTAGCGGGATCTACCGGGGTATCTTCCCCCTTCCCTGCCTTCAGAACGCCGATGCAGTCCTTCAGTTCTTCCTGTGTGTTAGACACCAGGACGCTGTCTGTCTGCAATCCGGCCAGCTTGCTCATTTCCTCCGGAGAAAACTCCGAAGAAAGATAAATCAGGTCCAGCGGCCGTCCGCTGCTGATCCGCTCCCGAATGACTTCATAGGCCTTCCGGTAAAAGGCGGTTGGAAAATCTTCCGGAGACAGATCCTGCTGCACACTCCGGTAAAAATCCGGATTGTTAAGCAACAGGGACACTATGGTTTCTTCGGCTTTGACCACTTTCAGACTTGTGGTACCTGTCTGGCCCCGGGCGGCCGGATACCGGTCAAATTCATGTCGGAGCGCACCAAAGTCAACCCGTTCTGCCTTCCGTTTCTGTTTTCTGGTTACGTCCTTTACCTGTAAAAGAATAGCTTCTTTGCTGACGCCCAGATCTTCCGAAAGCCGGGAGGCATAAATATCCTGTTCCACCGGGGAATCCAGCTTTGCCAGGACAGGCACCGCTTCCCGCAGGTATTGCAGCCTGCCGTCGTCTGTGCCAAGGTTGTATTTCTTGCGCTTTTCTAACAGTCTGTACTCGGTTTCATTTGCGGCACCGTCCAAAATAGACTGAAAGCGTTCTGCGCCGAATTTTTGAAGAATTTCATCCGGATCTTTTCCGCCGGCCAGTTGCAAAGAGCGAATGGAAAGACCGGTGCGGTCAAACTTTTCCAATGCCTTTTCCGTGGCGGCACGTCCGGCTTCGTCATTGTCATAGGACAAAATGACTTCTTTGCAGTACCGGGAAAGCAATCGTACCTGTTCGTCTGTCAGAGCAGTTCCGAGCCCGGCCACCGCATTGGTGAAACCGGCCTGATGTAATGCAATGACATCCATATATCCTTCGCAAAGGATCAGGCTGTCTTTTCCGGCGCTTTTGGCAAAGTTCAGGGCAAATAGGGCCTGACTTTTTTTATAAACCAGAGTGTCAGAGGTATTGACATACTTTGGTTTGGAATCATCTAACACACGGCCGCCAAAGGCAATAACATGGCCGCGTAAATCTATAATGGGAACCATGGCTCGGTTCCGGAAGTTGTCATAATAATTAACGTTTCCGTTTTTTTCGCTGCGGCGAACCAGATTGGCTTCGTACAGCTCCTGGTCTGAATAGCCCTTGTTTCGCATGTAATCCCGCAGGGAATGCCAGGCGTCCGGTGCAAAGCCAAGTCCGAAGTGCTTAATGGTTTGCGGCGTCAGGTGCCGCTGGTTCTGCCAGTATTGCAGTCCGGCTTTTCCCTGTGGACTAATTAAACAGTCATAAAAGAAATGGGCTGCCTCTTTGTTCATTGCCAGCATTCTGGCACGCTTTTTGGACAGGGTGTCATCATAGTCTTCGGTTGGTACCGACAAACCGGCTTTGTCTGCCAGCAGTTTAACGGCATCCAGATAATCCAGGTTTTCAATTTCCCTGGTAAAGGTAATGATATCCCCGCCCTTACCGCAGCCAAAGCAATAAAAGGACTGCGTATCCGGATAAACGGTAAACGACGGTGTTTTTTCACTGTGAAACGGGCACAGCCCCTTGGAAAGGCGGCCCCGCCGGCGGAGCGCAACATAGCCGCCGATGAATTCTTCAATGTCCAGCCGCTGGCGCAGCGTGTCCAGAAATTCTTCTGTCAGTCTCGGCATGACGCTCCCTCCTTTATTATTGTTCTGTTTTTATACCTCTGCCCAGGGCTTGGGTACAAACAGGTTTTCATATACATACAAAGCATACCGGTCCGACATACCGGAAATGTAGTCACAGGCGGCACGGGCGGCCCTCTCTGTTTCTACAATCTGCTTGTAATCTTCCGGCAATTCCTCCGGCCGTTCCACAAAATAATGATACATTTGCTGGATAATGGCCTTAGCCTTGCCCTCTTCTCCTTTACAGATAGGATTGGTGTAAACATTTTCAAACAGCCATTCCCGCAAATCCAGGTAGGCCTGTTCTACTGCCGGATCCATGTGCACATTACGGTCTGTGTTCTGAATAACGGACCGCACCATGGTGTCAATCCGCTTTCCCTTACTTTTGCCTAAGGTGTTGCGAATCTGGCCGGGAATGTCCGATTCCGTGAAGAGTCCGGCGCGAATGGCGTCGTCTATATCATGATTTAAAAAGGCGATGTGATCACTAATCTTGACGATACGCCCTTCCAGGGTATCCGCTTCTTTTCCTTCGGTATGACATAAAATGCCATCCCGTACTTCATAGGTTAGGTTTAACCCGTTTCCGTTCTTTTCCAGAAGATCCACAACCCGCAGGCTCTGTTCATAGTGGCGGAACCCACCGGGATGGACTTCCCGCAGGGCCCGTTCTCCGGCATGGCCGAAAGGTGTATGACCAAGGTCATGTCCTAATGCAATGGCCTCTGTCAAATCTTCGTTCAACTGCAGGCCACGGGCAAGAGACCGTGCAATCTGTGCTACTTCCAGTGTGTGGGTTAAGCGGGTACGGTAGTGGTCTCCCATAGGAGCAAGGAAAACCTGCGTCTTGTGCTGTAACCGCCGGAACGCGTTGCAGTGGATAATGCGGTCCCGGTCCCGTTGGTAAGCCGTCCGGAAATCGTCGTCCGGCTCCGGCCGCACGCGGCCTTTGGTGTCCGTAACTCGCATGGCATAAGAAGAGAAAAACAAATCCTGATAACGTTCGGTTTCTTCACGAATGGTGGCCATGGTCAGGTCTCCTTCCTGCACTTCCTTAGAATAGAACCGTTCGGAATGCGTTCCTGACACAAAATCCGAATGGTTGCCATCGGGTTGGGCGCTACTGAGATAGGTTCTCCGGCTTCATTATACATCTCCTGTACGGTGATGGAATGAGGCTTTACCCCCGGGGAAAGCACTTCCAGCTCTTCCCCTTGGAAAAACCGGTTTCGTTGGGTTACGGTCAGATAGGTGCCGTCGGAGTCCAGAACATTGGCAATGATGTCCCAATTGCGGATGTAAATGCCGTCATAGTAGATTTGGGCATCTTCCTCCGGCGGGCCGTAAAAGAAGCCGGTACAGTAATCCCGGTAACTGATTTTTTTGGTTTCTTCCACAATCCAGGGCTCCGGTTGGTAGGTATCAGACGGGTTGGCCAGATATCCGTCTATGGCACAGCGGTACGCATTGGTAACAGCGGCCACATAAAAAGAAGATTTGGCACGACCCTCTATTTTGAAGCTGTTAATTCCGGCGTTGACCAGATCGGGAATGTGCTCAATCATGCACATGTCTTTGCTGTTCAGAAAATAAGTGCCGTTTTCCCCGTCTTCGGTCAGTTCGTAATATTGGCCCGGGCGGCGTTCTTCCAGAAGGTGATATTTCCAACGGCAGGGCTGGGCACAGTCACCGCGGTTGGAGTCACGGCCGGTCATGTAGTTGGATAACAGGCAGCGTCCGGAGAAGGACATGCACATGGCACCGTGAACAAATGCCTCCAGTTCCAGGTCATCCGGAACATTGGCACGGATGGTTTCAATTTCCTTCAGGGAAACCTCTCTGGCCAGAACAATCCGCTTTGCGCCAAGGTCATACAGGGCGTTGGCGGTCATGTAGTTTACTACGCCGGCCTGGGTGGACATATGAATTTCTACGTTGGGTGCGTATTTTTGTGCCGCACGCAGGACCCCGATATCGGCAATAATGAAGGCGTCTACTCCTGCCTCCTGCGCCTGTGCCAGAAAATCCGGAAGGGCTTCCAGCTCTTCGTTTCTGGGCAGGGTGTTGCAGGTTAAATGAACCTTTACCCCCTGTGCATGACAGCGGGCAACCGCTTCCTGCAATGCGGTCTGGCTAAAGTTAGCCGGTGCGGCGCGCATGCCGAACTCCTGGCCTCCCAGGTAAACGGCATCCGCACCATATTGCAATGCGGCGTTTAAACGCTCCGGATCTCCGGCAGGTGCCAGGAGCTCCGGTGCTTTGGATAAACTCATGAACAGACTCCTTACGAATCGTCGGAAGAGGAACTCTTCGCGGCTTTATTAACGTTGGCGTTTTGCTCGTTGGCAGTACGTGCCAGGTAGATGTTGCCGTCGTCATCGTGGGCAAAGAAGTAGTAACTGGTGGTTTGCGGCCACAGAACTGCCTTAATGGCATCGTTGCCCGGGTTACAGATGGCGCCGACCGGCAGGCCCTTGCAATTGTAGGTACTGTACAGATCCAGATAGGTGTTGTATTCCGATTCCGTTACCTGCGGCTTAATGTATTCCTTCACGTAATTAACCGTGGCATCCGACTGCAGGGTCGGGAAGCTGGAAGAATTCAAACGGTTGTAGAAGACGGAGGAAATGTAAGCCATGTTGGAGGCCTTACTATCTTCCTTCTGAACAATGGAGGCCATGGTCAGTACCTGATCCATTGTCATGTTGATTTCTTCTGCCCGTGCTTCATATTCGTCGGTCCACTTGGACTGGAAGTTAGACAGCATCTTCTTAACAACGGATTCTGCGTCCTGTCCTACGTAGAATTCATAGGTATCCGGATACAGATAGCCTTCCAGTGCAGCATAGCGGGAATCCGCATTGTCTATGTTCTGCAGGAAGTCAAAGTCATAGTCGGTCTTACTGCAGGCCTTCAGGAAGTCTTCCTGAGAGCAGACTTTGTTTTTCTCCAGTGCTTCGCCAATCTGGACAACGTTGTAACCTTCCGGAACGGAGACTTCAACGGTTTCCTGACGCTGGATATTCATGCACTGTAACAGCATTTTTTCAATACCCATATTTTTGGAAAGGACGTAGTCCCCTTTTAAATACGTGGCCTTGGTATAGTCTTCACTCCGCATGCTGTCGGTCAGTGCAATAAAGACTTTGCACTCTACGGAATGCTTGATAAAGCCCTTTCGGTCCAACTGCCCAATAATTTTATTGGTGGTCATGTCATCTTCCGAGATGGTAAAGGTTACGCTGTCTGTGCTGCGTCCAAACCCAAGGATGTCATTGATGACCGAGGTCAGACGAATGGATAAAAGCAGGGCCAGAACAATGATGATGACCCTGGTGGCAATGGCCTTCTTATAAGGATCCGCCTGAATTTCGGCAACGGTTGGACCAATCTGCTGGAATCCGTACTGGATTTTTCCTTTCAGGGTTGGCGGAAGCGGTTGCTTTGGACCGCGTTGCTTTTTAACCGGCGATTTAGCTGCTGGCCGTTTAGCCTGTGCAGTTGCTACCGATTGTGTCTGCTTTTGCGGTTGCGCTTGTGTTGCGGAAGTGGTCTGTTTTCTGCCTTTAGCAGTAAGCTTTGTGGCTTTCTTTTCCTGGCGAGTCAGCTTTTGTTCCTGTGGCAGGCGCTTTTTGGTAACACCAGCCTTTTGAGCGGCTACGCCGCTTTGGGAAGTCTGCCCTTGTGTCTTAGTTGCACGCCGCGCAGTGGGCGTTTGTGCAGTTGCAGCCTGCTGGGATGGACGCTGAGCGGCGGCTTGTGCCGGGGCTCTGCGCTGCGCGGTTGCAGCCTGCTGGGCTGGACGCTGAGCGGCGGCTTGTGCCGGGGCTCTGCGCTGCGCGGTTGCAGCTTGCTGGGCTGGACGCTGAGCGGCGGCTTGTGCCGGGGCTCTGCGTTGCGCGGTTGCAGCCTGCTGGGCTGGACGCTGAGCGGCGGCTTGTGCCGGGGCTCTGCGCTGCGCGGTTGCAGCCTGCTGGGCTGGACGCTGAGCGGCGGCTTGTGCCGGGGCTCTGCGCTGCGCGGTTGCAGCTTGCTGGGCTGGACGCTGAGCGGCGGCTTGTGCCGGGGCTCTGCGTTGCGCGGTTGCAGCCTGCTGGGCTGGACGCTGAGCGGCGGCTTGTGCCGGGGCCCTGCGCTGTGCGGTTGCAGCCTGCTGCACTGGACGCTGGGCGGCGGCTTGCACCGGGGCTCTGCGCTGTGCGGTTGCAGCCTGCTGGGCCGCTTGCGGTTGTATTCTGTGTTGTGTTGCAGCCGCCTGCTGTTGCACTTGGCGTTGCGTTGCAGCTTGTTGCTGCAACGGGCGCTGTGCAGTTGCATTTGGCTGTTGTGTTCTGGTTCTATTCTGCGTTACCGGCTTTTGAGTTGCACGTGTTGCAGTAGTCTGCTGATGCACTCTTTGTTGTGCAGCGGCCTGCTGTACCTGATGCTGCGCAGAGACCTGCTGTTGCGGTCTGCGTTGTGCGGCAGCCTGTTGCTGCGCTTGGCGCTGTGCCGCAGCCTGCTGTTGCGCTTGGCGCTGTGCCGCAGCCTGTTGCTGCGCTTGGCGTTGCGCCATAGCCTGCTGTTGCGCTTGGCGCTGTGCCGCAGCTTGCTGTTGCGCTTGGCGCTGCGCCGCAGCCCGTTGCTGCGCTTGGCGCTGTGCCATAGCCTGCTGTTGCGCTTGGCGCTGTGCCGCAGCCCGTTGCTGCGCTTGGCGCTGTGCCGCAGCTTGCTGTTGCGCTTGGCGCTGTGCCGCAGCCTGCTGCTGCGCCTGGCGCTGTGCGGTAGTTCCTTCCACCGGGCGACGCGCAGCAGCCCGTTCAGAGTTCTGATACTCTGCAGGTGTTTGCTGTTGCGTCGGTTTTGCTTTGAAAGCACTCGGCTTGTTGGAATTAGACATCATTGGTAACTCTCTCTCCGGTCAAATTTCTTCTACTTCAAAGGCGTTATCCAAACGGATATTGCATGGTTTTCAAAATTTGTCTGGCGTTTTCTTCTCCCACAAATTTTGCTGCAATGGCTTCTCCGAAAAGCAGTGCCGTTCCGGCGCCATTGGCAGTAATAATTTTTCCATCTGTTACCACTCCGGTGGATTGCAAAACAGCATCCAGCAGTTCTGTTTCAAAGCCGGGGAAACAAGTAGCCTTCTTTCCGGCTAACAGGTGTTTATGTCCGAAAATGGACGGAGCAGCACAAATGGCACAAAGCAGTTTTTGATTCTGATGACAGAAATCAATGGCTTTCTGTACAGTTGGGTCTGCTTCCAGATTTTTGGTTCCGGGCATTCCTCCCGGCAGGATGACACCATCCAGAGCGTCTGTTAACGCTACTTCCTCTGTTGTCAGATCCGTCAGGAACGTGACTCCATGGGCACCCGGAATGGCGTTTCCGCCAACGCCAACGGTTTGTACACTGACGCCGGCTCTGCGCAAAACGTCTAACGGAGCCATTGCTTCCGTTTCTTCAAAGCCAGGGGCTAAAAACAAATAAAGCATAGGTTACCTCCTGTTGTTCTCCTGTTTATGATAGTGGAAATCCAATGTAAGGATAGTCTTTTTCTTCCAGTGCCTGTACACCACGTTCGGTCAGGGCACAGGCCATTCCGTCTGCCTCCGGGGACGCTTCCTTTCCCGGAAATACGGTTGCGGAAACCGGCAGTCGGAATTGATATGTATCTGCCGCGTCTTCCAAAAGAGTTGCCGGTAACGAACTGCCCGGATCCGTGGAAATCCATTCCGTTACCATTACGGTTGTATCCTGCTTTTCATAAAAAGCATATCCGTCTTCGGCAACGGCAACCCGTTCGCCGGAAACCAGCTGGGTATAGAAAAAGTATTGTAATTGTTCTTTGGTGTAAACAAGGTGGTCTGTTTTCTGTAATGCCTGCTCCCGTTGCTGTAACCGGTCTGGCAAGCCATTTTCAGGCAGCGCTTTTTCTGCCTTGGTGTCTGTCAGGGAAGCTTCCTGCAATTCCTGTGCCGTAAACTGCAACGTCTTGTGATACAGAGCCGGTTGGAACCCGAGGTTTTCGTAATAGGTAAACAGCCCCGGTTCTGCAGGGACAAGGAAGATCAGGTCTACACCCCGTTCTGCGGCTACCTGCTTAACATATTGAATCAGGGAAGCCATGTATCCCCGTCCGCGGTTATCCGGATGGGTTGCTGCCGCATAGAAATAACAAGCCGTATAGTCCTGACCCTTAGAGCGGTAAGTACAAGGAATCAGATAGGCCATGGAGATGACTTTTTTGTCATCCTTAATGACGAAGCGGTTTTCCGGTCCGCAGCAGTAGCGGAAGAAGTCCTGAATAAACTTGGGTTCATCCCCAAAAACCGCCTGCCACAGATCCTGCAAATCTTCCAGGTCAGACTCTTCAGCCAGCTTGGGCTGATAGTCTATGTTACTTTTCTGCACCGCCAGGTAACTGGCATACAGGCTGACCGGATGATAGGATTCTTTGGCTTTTCTAAGGCCCGGAATACCCATATCCTCTTCCCGATTTACATATTTATAGGAAGAAAGTGCGTGACGCGCAAATTCACGGTTAATCATTGGATAAGCCCCGCGATACGTGCTGTCCGCCTTTTCTATGTGCGTACAGTAAACCTGGTCATTAATGGGTTCCCCTGCCGTAAAAGCAATTATCTTCCCATCTACCCGCAAAATACCGCCGGTAAAACCAAGTTCAAAGAAATTCTGGAAGGCCAGCTCCAGGGCGATGCACTCTTCTTCGGTCCGTTCAGGACTATCCTGCATCCATTGGTCTACAAAGGCTTTTGCTTCTGCCAGATTTTCTTTGGTTACGGCTTCATAAGACCACTGATAGGTCTTTTCAAAGTAACTGCAATGGTTCCGTTTCCCGTGATATTTTTTCCCGGGAAGTTCGGCCAGATCCTTTACTTCATAAATATAGTTGGCATTGTTCCGGTTGTCCCGGATGGTAAAAACACCGGGAAACGTCTGTTCCAGCCACTCTTTTTGGACTTCGTCCAGGCCATGCAATTGCAGGGGTTCTTCTGCTTCATCCAGCATCTTTTGTAAGACGGGGCCTGCATCTCCGTCCCCTGCCGGAATGGTGTAACTGTGCTGGGAACGAATGACCAGCATGCCGTCTACCTTACCCACGGAAACGTGATAGGACGGGGACCACATAAAAATATTGCCAAAGGTAAATTCCGCACTGTCCCTGCCGGAGAAACGGAGGGCCTGCCGAATCCAATCCTGGTCAGCCAGTGTGGCCTTCCAAAACTGTTGATCTAATAAACTCATTCTGATAACTCCAGATGCAGACGTTCCCGCACCACTGCCCTGACTTCTGCTGCAATGGTTTCAATGGATTTCGGCTGTCCGTTCTCCGCGCAGGAGAGACAGACCCAGCCCTGCCGCTCCGCCGCAAACAGGGCAGCGTCCCGGCAATGCTGTAAATAGGAAACATCCTTTTCGTGAACGTCTTTTTTGCTTTCGTCTCCCTGGTAACGGGAGGTCATTAATTTCTGGGAAACTTCCACCGGCATGTCCAGAAAGACAACTAAGGCCGGTGCCGGAATTCCCATTTTCCGGTATTCAAAATCTTCCAGCCAGGCAAGGTACCCGGACCATTCTTCCCGCGGAAGCTTGGTCATTTGGTATGAGGCGTTGGAAGTGGCGTAGCGATCTGCCAAAATCAGGGTGCCGTTTTCATAGGCGTCCTTCCAGACAGTCTGAAAACTGGCATACCGATCTACTGCATAAAAAGCGGATGCGGCATAAGCGCCGACTGCATTCGGATCTGAGCCGAACGCACCATTTAAGTACATTTGTACCAGGGTGCTGGACGGGCTGTCATAATCCGGCAGTTTGATCTGCTTTACCGGGATGTCATTGTCCAAAAGAGCCTGCCGCAGTAACGCGGTCTGCGTGGATTTTCCGGATCCGTCTAATCCTTCTAAAACCAAAAGCTGCTTCATACTATCGGCTCCTTTTTCCAGATGGCATACCACCAGTGATACTATCAGCGATACAGTATTATAACAAACCAACCCCACTGATACAAGTTTTCTAAAACAGAAAAACAGCCAGACGGAGTCCATCTGACTGTTTTATTTCTTGCAGGGTTTTATAAGGGCTTATTCAAAGTACGCAAACACCCTGGGAAGTATGGAAATTAAGTCTGTGGCAGTCATGCTGCGGAGGGAAACATCCGACGCAGCAAACTGGGCAGCGGCACCGTGGAGGTACGCCCCCATGGAGGCCGCCTTGAACGGGCTTAAGCCCTGGGCAAGCAGGCCTGCAATGATACCGGACAGGCAGTCCCCGCTGCCGCCCTTGGCAAGGCCCTGGTTACCGGTTACATTTACGTACAGCTTTTGCTTCTGCGGTGCGGCCACCAGCGTGTCGGCCCCTTTCAGCAAAAGCGTTACGTTATATTCATTAGCAAAATCAGTGGCAACCTGTTGGCGGTTGGCCAAAATATCGGCTACCGTTTTTCCGGTCAGGCGAGACAGTTCCCCCGGGTGTGGAGTCAGGATCAGCTTTGCCTTAGTGGACTTCAAGAGTTCCGGCTGACCGGCAACGGCGTTCAGGCCGTCCGCATCCAGAAGCACCGGACAATCCGCTTCCGCCAGAATGGCGGCTACCAGCTTCCGGACATCTTCCCCTTGTCCAAGGCCGCAGCCAAGGACCAGGACGGTGGCTTTTTTCAGTGCGTTTCGTAATTCCGGCAAAGCAGCGGTGCTTAACTGGCCCTCTGCATTTTCCGGAAGCGGAAGCCGCATGGCTTCCATGGGAAGCTGTGCGCCAAAGGCGCTGTAAGCGCTTTCCGGGAACGCAGCGGTCAGCAAGCCGGCGCCACTGCGCAGCGCCGCGCCGGCGGCAAGGCAACCTGCTCCCGGCATACGACGACTGCCGCAAATGCTGAGCACGTGGCCAAAATCATTCTTATGTGCCGTTCTGCCCCGTGGCGGAAGCAAATGACGGATATCTTCTTCCGAATAGGTCATCAGCTTGGGACTGACACAGGCAAAGGATTCTTCCAGAATGCCAATGTCCAGCACCATGGTTTCTCCGCAGTATCCGCAGGAAGGGTACAGGACGTGGGCCGGCTTAAGGCAGGTCAGGGTCAGGGTCAGGTCTGCTTCCACCGCAGCCCCTTCCACTTCCCCGGTGTCCGTGTTCACGCCGGACGGCACGTCAATGGCAACCACACTGCCGGCAGAACGGCTGACCAGGTCAAAGATATAGGCCTGCTCATCATTTGCGGCACCGTGGAAGCCGATGCCAAACATGGCATCTACCACAACGGCGGCTTTGGCAATCAGCTGATCGGCAAAGCCGTGGTCCGGATAGGATGGGATAACCGGAATACCGGCATCCACCGCCTTCTGATAATTAATGATGGCATCTTCAGCCGTCGGCTCTCCAAAGGCTAAAACAATGCTGACATCATAGTCTGCATTGTGCAGCTTCCGGGCAATGACAAAACCATCCCCGCCGTTTTTCCCTTTTCCGCAAACCACGGCAATGCTGCCGACGTCCTTGGAAAAATGGTCCATAATTACATCTGCGCAGGCCGTTCCTGCGCGGCTCATCAGTTCCAGAAAATGAGTTCCAATCTGGTTTTCTTTTTCTTCCACAGCTCTGATTTCAGCAGCAGTCAGAATATCCAAGGTTATCCCTCCTCTATGGCCACCACAACGGCCATAGCCATGTCATCCGTATGGGTCAGGCTGACGTCCATAGACCAGTTCCCAACCTTCTTCTGTAAGTCTTCCGAAAGCGAAAGATAGGGTTTATCCATTTCATCATGCAGCACTTCCACGTCCCGCATGGCAAATCCGCGGAATCCGGTTCCCAGGCACTTGGCAAACGCTTCCTTCGCAGCCCAGGCTGCGGCAACGCTTTCCACAGGAAAGCCTTTTTCCTCATAATAGGCGTATTCCTGTTCTCCTAAAATATATTTGGCAAAGGATGGAGATTCCATAGATTTCTGGATGCGGGCCAGCTCTACGGCATCTAATCCGGTATGTACTAACATCAAACCCTTCCTCTCATGTTTGGTATCCCCAGTTTATCACAAAGCAAGGGACTTATAAACAAAAGAAAAGAAAGAATTCCATGCTTGAAAAGCAACCCCTTCTTTGCTAGAATACTACCGATATTAGGAAACGCATTGACGGAGTTTACGTAAGGTTTCAGACACTCCGGTCCAGAGAAGGTCCGCCATCGGCTGCAAACGGACTTACCGGACTGTAACCTGAATTTCCCTCCCGAGCGGTTGTTTCGAACAGCGCTGACTCGCCCAGTAAAAACAAACGGAAGGCTGCCGTTATCAGCATTGAGTGCCCACCGGACCGGTGGGAATACGGGTGGTACCGCGGAGTTGCTTCGTCCCTTTACGGAACGGAGCTTTTTTATTTTTCAAAACTCTTCCCGCACTCAAAGTAATCAAGAAAAGGAAGGTACAAAGTATGAACCAGAAAGAACAGCTGGAACAGATCCGTGCAGCGGCCAAAGAAGCCCTTGCCGGAACCGAAACCCTTGCCGATCTGGATGCCATCCGCATCAAATACCTCGGCAAAAAAGGCGAACTGACCTCAGTGCTGAAGACCATGGGTTCCCTCTCTCCGGAGGAACGCCCTGTTGTCGGACAGATTGCCAATGAGGTACGGGAAAAGATTACCCAGAGCCTGGAAGAAAAGACCAACGAATTGAAAGAAAAGGCACAGGAAGCCAAACTACTGTCCGAAACCATTGACGTTACCCTGCCGGGGCAGGCCATTGAAATCGGCCACCAGCACCCGCTGTCCATTGTTTTGGACGAAGTTAAGGAAATCTTCCTAGGCATGGGCTTCAATGTTGCCAGCGGTCCGGAAGTGGAATGGGACTACTACAACTTTGAAGCACTGAACATTCCGGCAGACCACCCTGCCAGAGACACCCAGGATACCTTTTATATTACCCAGAAAATGCTGCTGCGGACCCAGACCTCCGGCTGCCAGATCCGTTACATGGAAGAAAACCAGCCGCCGTTCCGCATGATTGCACCGGGCCGTGTTTACCGCAGTGACGCCGTAGACGCCACCCACTCTCCTATCTTCCATCAGATTGAAGGCATGGTAGTAGACAAGGGCATTACCATGGGAGACCTGAAAGGCACCCTGGAAACCTTTGCCAAAAAGCTGTACGGCGAAGACACCCGCATTCGTCTTCGTCCCCACCACTTCCCGTTCACCGAACCGTCCTGTGAAATTGACATTTCCTGCTTCAAATGCGGCGGCAAAGGCTGCCCTATGTGCAAGAATGAAGGCTGGATTGAAATTCTCGGCGGCGGCATGGTTCACCCGAAGGTGCTCCGCAACGGCGGCATTGACCCGGATCAGTACAGCGGCTTTGCCTTCGGCATCGGACTGGAACGAATTGTTATGTTCCGCTTTGGCTTAGACGACATGCGTATGCTCTATGAAAATGACATGCGCTTCTTGGAACAGTTTTAAAGGAGGCGAAGAAAATGGATTTATCAAAAAGATGGTTACAGGATTACGTTGACCTGGAGGTAGACGACCACGACTTCGCCGAGGCCATTACCCTTTCCGGTTCCAAAGTAGAATCCTATCAAACAGAAGGCGCCGAACTCTCTAACATTGTAGTCGGTCGCGTAGAAGAAATTGTCCATCATCCGAATGCTGACACCCTTTGGATTTGCCAGCTGAACGTAGGACAGGAAAAGAATATTCAGATTGTTACCAGTGCACAGAACCTTTCCGTTGGAGACTATGTTCCGTGTGCCCTGCACAAATCCACCGTTGCCGGCGGCCACCACATTACCAAAGGCAAAATGCGCGGTGAGGTTTCCGAAGGCATGATGTGTTCTGTTGCCGAACTGGGCCTGACCGTTCATGACTTCCCGTATGCCATTGAAGACGGCATCTTTGTTCTGGGCGATGACTGCAAAAAAGAACTTGGCCTGGACATCCGCGAAGCCATTGGCCTGACGGACACCATTACCGAATTTGAAATCACCTCCAACCGGCCTGACTGCCTTTCCGTTATTGGTCTGGCCAGAGAAGCTGCCGCCACCTATCAGCTGCCGCTTCACGTTTCTGAACCGGTGGTAAAACCGGGTCACGGAGATGTCAATGACTTCTTAAAAGTAGACATTGAAGCTCCGGAAACCTGCTATCGTTACAGCGGTGCTGTAGTAGAAAATGTACGGGTTGCTCCGTCCCCTCTCTGGATGCGGGAACGGCTGCGCGCTTCCGGCGTCAGACCCATCAACAACATTGTAGACATTACCAACTTCGTTATGCTGGAATACGGCCAGCCAATGCACGCCTTTGACCTGCGCTTCCTGGAAGGCAACCACGTTATTGTACGTAACGCCAAAGCCGGTGAAACCATCACCACCCTGGACGGTGTAGAGCGGGAACTGAGCGAAAGCATCATGGTCATTGCCGATGAAAAGAAGCCGGTTGCCGTTGCCGGTGTCATGGGCGGAGAATACTCCGGCATCATGGATGACACCAGCACTATTGTCTTTGAATCTGCCTGCTTCAACGGACCGTCTGTCCGCAGAGCAGCCAAAGCACTTGGTATGCGTACCGAAGCTTCTGCCCGTTATGAGAAGGAATTAAACCCGGACAGCTGTGACACCTGCTTACGCCGTGCACTGGAATTGGTACAGGCACTGGATGCGGGCGATGTAGTCAACGGCACCGTGGACGTGTACGCCAATCCGAAAGAACAGGTTACCCTGCCATTTGATCCGGAATGGACCAACCGCTTCATCGGCATCAACCTTTCTGCAGACGAACAGAAAGCCATTTTGGAACGCATCGGCTTTGAAATTAAAGACGGCACCATTTATGTTCCGTCCTTCCGTATTGATATTGCTTCTCAGGCAGATATCTCGGAAGAAATTGCCCGCTTCTATGGTTACAACAACATTCCGGACAGCGAAATGCGCGGTGTGGCCGAAGCAGGCTTAACAGACCGTCAGAAATTCAATCGCCTGGTAGAACAAACGGTTCGGGCTGCCGGACTGTCTGAAATCCAGACCTTCTCCTTCATGAGCCCGAAGAGCTATGACAAAATCCGTCTTCCGCAGGACTCCAAGCTGCGGAACAGCATCGTCATCAGCAACCCGCTTGGCGAAGATACCAGTGTTATGCGCACCACCTCTATCCCAACCATGATGGACGTTCTGGCACGGAACTACAACAACAGAAATGAAAAGGCCTGCCTGTACGAACTGTCCACCATTTATCTTCCGAAGGAATCCCTGGAAGAGCTGCCGGATGAAGACCAGCAGCTGGTTATGGGTATGTACGGTCCGAAGCTCAGCTACTTCTCCCTGAAGGGCGTAGTAGAAAAGCTCCTGGAAGTAGTTGGTATTACGGACATTGACGTAGAGCCGGTTCACAACAACCCAACCTTCCACCCGGGCAGAACTGCCGTTATTCTGGTAGACGGAGAAGAACTTGCCGTGCTTGGTGAAGTACACCCAGCCGTTTGCGCGAATTACGGCATCAACACCCGTGTTTATGTTGCAACTGTTAATCAGGAACTGCTCTTTGCAAAGGCAAACCTGAATCGCACCTACAAGCATCTGCCGAAGTACCCGGCCACCTCCCGTGACCTTGCCTTCGTTGTAGACAGCACCCAGCCGGTTCTGGCTCTGGAAAAAGCCATTGCCGCCGCCGTTAAGGGCAACATTCTGGAAAACATTGATCTGTTTGACGTGTACGAAGGCGAACAGGTTGGTCACGGTAAAAAATCCGTTGCCTTCTCCCTGCGCTTCCGTTCTGCTGAACGCACCCTGACAGACGAAGAGTGCAACCAGGCCGTAGAAAAAGCCATCCAGGCCATCCAGAAGCTGGGCGGGTCCCTTCGTTCCTAAGAAAAAAGTCCTGACAGCGTGTTGTTTTCCACTTACGGATGCCTTATAATGAGTATCTAGTATAAGTTGGAGGTGGTTCCATGACCGATAAGACAATCCAGTTTTCTTTAAAAGAAGATTCCGATGCCGAAATGCATCAGATTCTGACACAGGTTTATAATGCCCTGAAGGAAAAAGGGTACAATCCTATCAGTCAGATTGTAGGATATCTGCTTTCGGAAGATCCAACCTACATTACCACGCATAACAACGCGCGTAGTCTTATTCGCAAGCTGGACCGGGACGAATTGTTACAGACCCTTGTCAAAGACTTCCTTGACAAATAAGACACAAACCTGTTGAAACGGAGTGAATCCATTGGCTGAAAACAAATTCCTCACCTACAAGGGAAAGCCCCTTGTCAGAAAAGGAAATACTCTTTATTACGGCAACATGTATGATCCCTATGTGGTTATGCTGACTATTAAAAGTACCAAGCAATTTCAGGATATGGAAATTGCCGACAAGGTCACCATTCAGTTACTGAATACCGATCCTACCGCTTCGCCGGCAGACATGGTAAAAAAGAAAGGTGAAAAAGTCGGACTGTATCCTGCTCTGGACATCGGCGCCACCTGGTTGGAACGTGCACTTGCAGAATAAAAGAAAACAAAAACAGGAGCCTGTTGCAGAAGAATCTGCAACAGGCTCTTTTGTATGCTTTTGACTATCTTTTTAAGCATTAATCCTTTACCGGAACAGCGCGGTAACAGTCTCCGGTTACCCGGAGCTGGATTTTTCCGGAGGAAAGGCTGCTGAGTTCCTCTGACAGGCCGGATACCGCGGTTTCCGGCAGTTCCAGAGGAACAGTGACCTTGTCAGTGAAAGTGGTCTCCTGCGGGCGGGCATCCCACTTTGCCAGGAGGGACGGCACGCGGCCGTAAAAGGGATAGTCACATTGGAAAACGGCAGTTTTACAAGGTAACATGGTAACCAGTCCTGCCGCCTGCAGTCCCAGTGCGGCACTGTGGGAATACGCCCGCACCAGGCCGCCGGCCCCCAGAAGAATGCCGCCGAAGTAGCGGGTCGTGACCAGGCAGACATCCGTTACACCGGATTTCTGCAGCACGTCCAGCGTCGGCATTCCTGCGGTGCCCTGCGGCTCCCCGTCATCCGAGAAGCGCTGGGAGCCATCCCGTAAGCGGTACGCATAAACGTTATGCCTGGCATCCCAGTACCGGCTTTTCTGTGAGTCTATAAAGGCAGCCGCTTCTTCTGCCGTTTTTACCGGAAGAACATGGGTCAGAAACCTGGAGCGCTTTTCTTCAAAAGCGGATTCCCCGGATCCGGCTACGGTTAAATAAGAATCCATGTGTTTCCTCCCCCTTTCATAAAATGTCCTCTGATAAAACAAAAGGGCGGTACAAACTGTACCGCCTTGTCTTCTTAGCCAGTCAGACTTATTTTGCCTGAGCTTTGCCATAACGCTTGTTGAATCGGTCAACACGTCCGCCGGTATCAACAAGTTTTTGTTTACCGGTGAAGAATGGATGACAGTTGGAGCAGATATCTACACGAAGATCTCCTTTGGTAGATGCCGTTTCAATAACAGCACCGCAAGCGCATTTTACGGTTACAGGGCCGTAGTTAGGATGAAGTCCCTCTTTCATTCGTTTCACCTCTTTCACTGGTTTTGGCACAATGTGTGCCTTGATTGCTTAGGTATTCTAACACGTGGACTAACAAAATGCAATAGAAAACCTCAGAGTTTTCAAAGAAAAAGTACCCTCCGCAACGGAAGGTACTTTTGCCTTTTATTTATGCCTGAAATTGGCTTAGTTACGGTTTCCGAAGATGTCATCAATGGCATCAAAATAACCGTCGTCCATACCAAATCCGAAGTCTCCGGAAACAGAGTCATTGGAGGAATCATCTGCAAACAGAGAAGACGTATTTGTAGTGGAAGCGCTGTTGTCTGCAAAAGCTGCCGGATTAACCGGAATATCTGTACCAAGGTCATCTGTGAAGCCCGGAACATCAAGGTCAATCTTCGGAGCATCATACTTAACAGCTGCATCGCCGAAGCCGGTGGCAATAACGGTAACAATAATTTCGTCATCCAGCGTGTCATCAAAGGCAACGCCCCAGATAATGTTGGCATCCGGATGGGCTGCGTTGGCAATCAGGGTGGATGCGGTTTCTACTTCTTCCAGGCCGATGTCCGGAGAAGAGGTAATGGAAATGATAACACCGTGTGCTCCGTCAATGGTGGTTTCCAGAAGAGGACTGGAAACGGCGGCATTGGCGGCCTGCTCTGCCTTATCTTTTCCGCTGGCGCGGCCTACGCCCATGTGGGCATGTCCGGCGTCACGCATAACGGCACTGACGTCTGCAAAGTCAAGGTTGATAAAGCCCGGTACTTTAATTAATTCGGAAATGGATTTTACGCCCTGGCGAAGGATGTCATCTGCAGCGTCAAAGCCGTTGGCCAGGGTAATTTTTTCCTTGGAGAAGAATTTCAGACGGTCATTCGGGATAACGACCAGACTGTCTACGTTGGCAGCCAGTTCCTTAATACCGCTTTCTGCCTGATCCATCCGGTGCTTGCCTTCAAAAGCAAACGGCTTGGTAACAATACCAACGGTCAGGATACCCATATCTTTGGCAAGACCTGCAATAACAGGAGCAGCACCGGTACCGGTACCGCCGCCCATGCCGGCAGTAATGAATACCATATCGGTTCCCTTCAGGGCATCGGAAATAACTTCCTTGCTTTCTTCCGCAGCGCGCTGACCAATTTCCGGTCTGGCACCTGCACCCTGTCCCTTGGTTACCTTTTCTCCGATTTGGATTTTATGGGTTGCCTGAGACTGAAGCAAAGCGGATTTATCTGTGTTAACAGAGACGAATTCTACGCCTTTTACATCAGAACGAATCATGCGGTTTACGGCATTTCCGCCGCCACCGCCGACACCAATTACTTTTATTTGAACAACGCTGTCAAAATCTGCAGACATTTCAAAACTCATTGAGGCATCCTCCTAATGTCTAAATGTTTATACTGATACGTTTTAAATAGTACCATGCAAGCCGGAAAAATTCAATTTATTTTTGGCTTACCGTGGCCTTTTTTCCAGATGTTGTGCTACTTTCTGAGGTTTCCGAGGTTTCTGACACCGCGGAAGTCTCCTCTTCCGCTTTTGTGGTTGTCAGGGATTCTGCTTCATCAGAGAAATACGCTCTTCCGCTGATGGTCAGATCTATGGTTCCGGTCAGTTCCGTGCTGACCGCATTCTGCTCCTCCAGCACCTTCTCTGCCAGTTGGAGCTTCCGGTTCAGGCCGGATGCGGAGCCAAGCTTCAGGATAATCCGCTTTTCATATTCCATCCGGACATCAGAGGAATTGGTGAAATCCAGTCCGGTTACTCCGGTAAACTCTTCCTCTTCCAATGCCTTGGCTACGTCCTGATAAGCCGTATACGCCGCATTGCTTTCAAAGGTTATCTTCTTACCGGCTTCTGCTTTGCTGACGGTTAAGCCGGAAATCATGGTAATCCGGCTTTTAGCGGCTTCTATCTCCTCTTCCGTAACGCTGACAGAAGTATCTGCGTTGGCGTCCTGGGTGTCCGCATCAGAAGCAGTGGTGGTTTCTTCTTCCGTTTTCGTCTGCGATGCAGTTCCCGTACTCTTCCCGGTTCCGGCAGAAGCAGAAGTTTTTCCGCTTGCCGTCCCGGATGCAGAAGTGGCGCTCTTCGTGGAAGAAGCCTTTGTTGTACCGGAAGAAGTGTTTGAAGAAGAAGCACTTGCTACACTGGAAGTGGAATTCCCCTGTGCTGCGGCAGTTGTAACAGACGCAGTTGCGGTACTGTCGTCTGCACCATTGCCCGTGCTGTCTTCTGCGTTATTTTCTGTTTGGGATTCTTCTGCTGCCGTAGCTTCCTCTGCAATACGGAGCTGCTGTGCCACCAGGGTGTACAGTTCTTCTTCCGTGGAAACCGTTGCCAGAACCTTCTGGTCCTGATTCAGCAACGCATATCCGTCTTCGTAGGCTACTGCAGCACTTGGTACCGAGTCTGTTACCTGAATGACAATTTTATTGGGGAAGGACCGCTTTACGGTAATTTCCCCGGTAAAAGGCAACGCACGGCCAATTTTATCTGCCACACGGGCCTTTTTAACTAAAAACAGATTGTCTCCGGTATCTACCCCGCAAACATTCAATATAGTTTCTTTGCTGTACTGACTGGTTCCGGTTACTTCTATGGTACTGATTTTAAAGAAGACCGTTAACGACAGGACCACACCAATGACAATAGCAGCTAAAGCCAGCATACAGGTGGTAAAGCGGCGCTTCCGCCGTTGTTGCCGTTCCCGCTTCAGGCGGGCTTCCCTGCGAAGCTCTTCCCTGGACTTCTGCACAGGCATTGACTGCCGCTGTCCATTCACGCTTCTGCGCTGTGCCGAAGCGGTTCTGCTTCTCTGGCCCTGTGCCGTAGTCCGCTGGCGCTGCCCCTGCGCCGCACGCTGTTGTGACGGGCGCTGTGTAGCGGTGCGCCGCACGGTTTGGGCTGATCCGGCCGTGGACCGCGTGACGGTTTGGCGCCGCGTCTGCGTTACTTTGCGCGTGGCACCCGTCTGTCCCCGTGTGGCAGAAGTCCGTCCCTGCGTAGCAGAAGTACGTCTCTGTTGTGCCATGATGTCTCCCCTGTCAATCTTCCTGCTCCGGCACCAGACGCAGCAGGTTTTCCACGATTAAATCTGTGGCATTTAAAATTGCCATTGCTTTGGCATTTTGTTCTATTTCTTTAATTCTGGCCGGATCCTCTGTTAGTTCTTCCACCAGGGAAATTAAGGCTTCTCCGGTCAGGTCTTTTTGTTCAATCATGCAGGCGGCATTCTTTTCCACCAGTTCCATTGCATTGTGGTACTGGTGATTTTCCGCCACGTTCGGGGATGGAATCAGAATGGACGCTTTTCCCAGTGCCCTGATTTCATATAAGGACGAGGCGCCGGAGCGGCAGATGATCAGGTCTGCGGCCGGCATGCAAACATCCATATCATGGATATATTCCCGCAGGTCCAGATTGGCCTGCGTTTCCGGATCCACACCCCGTTCTAAAAGAGCATCCTTCATTTCCAGGCCATACTGGCCCATGGCATGAATGAAATACAGCTTTTGATTATCTTTTTCTGCCACAATTAAATCAGTCATGGCTTCATTAATGGCATCTGCTCCAAGAGAGCCGCCCATGGAAAGTACCAGCAGCTGGTCATCCGACAGACCAAGCTGTTTCCGGCAGGCTGCGCGGTCAGCCCGCAGCATGGAACCGCGGACCGGCAGGCCGGTAATGACCGGTTCATTCTTGCAATCCATCCGGTCTTTGGCAGCTTCCGAGGTTAACATAACTAAGTCTACCTCTTTGGCAAGTGCTTTATTGGTAATGCCGGGATAGGCATTCTGTTCGTGAATAGCGGTCTTTACGCCCAGCTTGTGGCAGTCCCGGATGACCGGTCCGCTGACATAGCCGCCGAACCCGATGGCCACATCCGGCGCAAATTCCTTGATAATCTTTTTGGCTTCCACACTGGAAGTAAACATCTTAATAAAAGCAACAGCATCCCGTTTTAAGTTGGTCCAGTTCAGGCCGCGGTAAAATCCGCGCACGTCTACCGTCTTAAAGTCATATCCGGCTGCCGGAACCAGTTCCGCTTCCATATGGGTCGGCGTACCGACAAATAAAATTTCTGCTTTGTCACCATAGGTTTCGCGGATTTTTCCGGCTACGGCCAGCGCCGGGTTAATGTGGCCGCCGGTTCCGCCGGTAGCAAATAAAATCTTCATTTTCCGTTTTCCTTCCTACACTTCTTCCGGTAATTTTTCTTCCGGCAGTTTTTTCATGGCAGCGGACCGGGAAATGGAAAGCACAATGCCCATTTCTACAATCAGCATAACCAGGGAAGTACCACCGTAACTGAAGAACGGAAGACTGATACCGGTGTTCGGGAACATGTCCGTTACAACCGCAATATTCAAGGCCGCCTGCAGGCCTACCTGAAAGCTCAGGCCAATGGCAAGCAGGGAACCAAATTTATCTTTTGCATGAAGGCCAATGGTAAAGCCTCTCCAAAGAAGCAGAACAAACAAGGCAATAACAGCAATAGCGCCGACAAAACCAAGCTCTTCACAAATAATGGAAAAAATAAAGTCGTTCTGCGGTTCTGATACATACAGCTGCTTCATTTTGGAATTGCCCAGTCCAACGCCGAAGAAGCCGCCGGATCCAATGGCATAAAGCGCATGGTTGGTCTGCCAGCGGACGCCCAGCGGATCATAACTTTTATCCAGCCAGGCAGTAATCCGTGACTGTGCATGGCTTGGCAGAATCTCCGGTTTGGAAATAACAACAACGACAAGAATAGCTATAAGTGCAATAATGACTAAGAATGCGCGCTTATTGTATCCGGCCATCCAGATCATCATAAAGAATAAAGCAAACAGAATAACGGTACCGGAAACGTGATTTTCCTTATAAACCAGAATGCACATGGAAACTGCAATGACCGCATACAGCAGGAAGCAGGTATGCTTTTGCTGTATCAGAAAAAGCGGATGCTTGGCATTCCAGTTAACCGTCCACCCCGCCTGGGAGGGCACTTTCCGCGTTATATACGGATAGTTTTTTCCAATGTGCTGTGCCAGGAACAAAATCAAGGTGAACTTGGCAATTTCCGACGGCTGGAAGGTAATGAATCCCAGGTTAATCCAACGGTGGAACTCTTCATATCCTGCCGGCGGCGTAACAAATAAAACCAGAACCAGCAGTCCATAGGAAACCACCAAAAGCGGAATGGCAAACTTCTGCCAGACGTGATACTCCACACGGGAAACAATAAACATCAGGATAATTCCCAGAATGGCAAAAACCAGTTGCCGCTTAAAGTAATACAGACTGTCCCCATCCTGATTATAGTAGCTGTAAACGTAACTGGCAGAGAACAGCATAATCAGGCCAAAGGTAATCAGGGTCAGAACAACAGCCAGAAACGGCACATCAAAGGCACCGTCATTCCAGATTCCGGAGCGTTTCCGGGAAGAAGACCGCACCGGCTGGCGCCTGGTTTTCCTCTGCGGGCGTTGCTGTGCCGGACGACCGGTCTGGCGCCGGGAAGCTGTTCTTTCTGCCATGGGTAATCCTTTCTTACTGTCCAAATGCTACCAACAATACGGCAATGGCCGCACCAATCAGGCCAACAACGGAGAAAACAACACAAATCTTTTCTTCCGACCAACCACACTTTTCAAAGTGGTGGTGAATGGGTGCCATTTTAAAGAGCCGCTTTCCGGTAGCTTCCGGATCTTTCCGCTGCGCAATTTTCTTCGTTACCTTGAAATACAAAATCTGAATGACGTCCGAAGCGCCTTCTGCAACATAGACAATGCCGACAGGAAGCAGAATCAACGGACAATCCAGTGCGTAGGCCAGACCTACTACCGTTCCGCCCAGGAACATGGAACCGGTGTCTCCCATGAAGACCTTCGCCGGGTGATGGTTCCATACCAGGAATCCGGCACAAACGCCCATCAGGATGCAGGCCCACATGGCCACACCGTAATAATCCATTAAATACGCAACGGCCACAAAGCCGGCACCTGCCACCAGCGTAACACTGGAGCACAGGCCGTCAATGCCGTCCGTAAAGTTAACCGCGTTAACCGCAGCATACATAACAATAAAGGTAAAGATGCTGTACAGAACAATGCTTCCGCCATAATCCCAGCGTCCGGCAAACGGAATAAACATATAGGTATTATGGGACAATACCATGGTGGCAATGTAAGAAGCACAAAGAATGACCTGCAGCAGGGTTTTCTGCAATACAGTCAGACCTTCGTTCTGTTTCTTCTTTACTTTAATATAGTCGTCCAGGAAGCCAATCAGGCCAAAGCCAAGCGCCATAATAAAGCCCGCCAGGATTTTTACCTTCTGCGCATAGGAAACACCGTAAACATTTCCTCCGGCACTTAATAAGTCTCCACCGCAAATGGCATCTACAATAGCCAGAACCGCAAATACAACAACGGCTGTGCCAATCATCATAATGCCGCCCATGGTTGGTGTGCCCTGCTTCTGTTTGTGCCAGCTTGGGCCAATATCAAGAATGGTTTGACCGAATTTCAGTTTGTGCAACCAGGGGACTACTTTAATACCCAAAAGTCCTACCATTGCACCGGAAAGTAAGAAGGCCAGAATGCTTGCTAACGTGGTGTTCATCGTGTTAACTCCTATCCAAAGATTCGTATACTTTTTGAATGACTTCTTCCAACTCCATGCCCCGGGAGCCTTTGAAGGCCACTACATCGTCCGGGTGAAGGAGCGAAATCAGTTTTTCTGTCAGATCTTCCTTTTTATCAAAATCAAAGACACGGACCATGCCATGTGCTTTGGCTTCTGCTGCAGCAAATTTGGAATTTTCTCCGTAGGTCATCAGGAGGTCTGTTCCGGCATCTGCCATGTATCCCCCTGCCTGGCGATGTGCTGTTTCGCTGTAATTTCCCAGCTCCAGCATATCGGCAATGACCGCAATTTTACGCTTTCCATCCCCCATGATGGAAAGTGTGGTGGCTAAGGCTTTCATGGAGTCCGGGCTGGCGTTGTAGCAGTCCTCTATAAAGGTAATGCCACCCTTTTCCACAATGTGCTCCCTCATGCCGGCCGGAATGTAATCTTCCAGCGCTTTGGCAGCCTGTTCCAACGGAATGTCCAGAGCCAGGCCAACAGAGATGGCAGCCAGCGCATTATAGACATTGTGTTCCCCGGTGGTGGGAAGCGTAACCTGGCAGGTTCCGGCCGGCGTAACGGCAGTAAATACCGTATGGGCCGCCTGATAATCCAGGTCTTTTGCCATAACCTCTGCCGGATTGTGAATGCCGAAGTGATGAATGGCAAAGTCGTCTCTGGTGACGGTACTTAACAAATCATTATCTGCATTCAGGAACAGCGGAGATCCGGGTTTCATGCCATCCAGCAATTCCAGTTTAGCAGCCAGGATACCCTCCCGGCTACCCAAATTTTCAATATGGGAAACACCGATGTTGGTAATGACGCCGATATCCGGCTCTGCTGTTTTGGAAAGACGGGAAATTTCCCCCTTATGGTTCATGCCAAGTTCAATGACTGCGGCTTCATGCTCCGGCGTAAGGCCAAGGAGTACCTTTGGAAGTCCGATTTCATTGTTCCAGTTTTTATAGGTTTTGTGCGTATTATACTTCGCACTCAGCACACAGGCAATCATTTCCTTTGTGGTGGTCTTTCCGACACTGCCGGTCAGGGCCACAAACGGAATGGAGAACTCTTTTCTATAATAATGTGCCAGGTCCAAAAAGGCTTGGGTTGTATCCTGAACCTGCACTGTTGGCACCGCACATTCTACCGGCTTATGGCACATAACTGCGGTTGCCCCGGCCTCTACGGCAGCCGGAATAAAGCGGTGTCCGTCCAGTCGTTCTCCTTTGATGGCAATGAACAAACTGTCTTTTACTACTTCTCGGTTATCTATTACCACATTGGTAATGACCGCATCCCCATTGGCAACGCCATGGGTGGCCTTTGCAAGTTCTGCTGTGGAAAAAGGTCTCATGCGGGCACCTCCTTTTAATCTTCGTACGCCGTGTCAGCGTCGTTGGCTTCGTTGGCAGTTTCCTTGTTACTGGTTTCCATATAGGAAACGGTAATGACGCTGCCCTTGGCCACCTTGGTTCCCTGACTGACACTTTGTTTATAAGAACTACCGGTTGTGTTTCCGGAGATCTGCAAATTTAATCCTGCCGAAGCGGCGGCAGCTTTGGCCTGACTGGCAGTCATGCCGACAAAGTTCGGTACCGTTACCTGTTCGGTCTCCTCTTTGCTGTCCGTATATAGTACCACAATTCCTTTTTGTGGGATTAACTTTCCGCTATTCGGTGTCTGATTCAGCACTTTACTGCCGGAGCCGACTACTGTTACCGTCAGGCCGGCATCTTCCATTTTCTTGGTGGCGCTGGTTACGCTAAGGCCTACCCCATTCGGCGTGGAAACATCCTGATTAGCCTGTTCCTCGTCTGTATATTCCGGCTCTACATTCAGGTACTGTAAGGTCTTTTCAATAACCTCTGCTGCTACCGGTGCAGCGGTGGTACCACCAGTGTAGTGTCCGGATTTCGGTTCGTCAATGATAATCAGTACGGTAATTTCCGGATCATCTGCCGGCGCAAAGCCGCAGAAGGAACCAATATAGTAGCTGCTGTTGGAAGCCAGCTTTTCGGAAGTACCGGTCTTACCGGCTACATTATATCCGGCAACATAGGCATTGGATGCGGTTCCGCTGGTAACTACTGCTGTCATCATCTTGGTAACGGTATCTGCCGTCAGCTTGGAAACAACCTGCCGTTTTACCTTTGATTCTGCCTGCATAACCGTATTGCCATCAGAATCCAGGTAAGAATCCACAATATACGGCTGAACCAGGTTCCCGTCATTGGCAATGGCGTTAATGGCAGTAATCATTTGGATTGGAGTAACCTGGAAGGTCTGGCCAAAGGAAGAAGATGCCAGCTGAACGGAGTGAATATTTTTCAGGGCGTAATAGGTAACCCCTTCTGCGGGCGCTGCTTCCGCCGGCAGGTCCACATCGGTAGATTCGGTCAGGCCAAAGGCCTCAAAGTACTTGTAAAACGTTTTGGCCCCTAAGCGCTGTGCTACCTGAATAAAGATTGGGTTGCAGGAATTGGCAAGCGAGGTAGTGAAATCTTCTACCCCATGGCCACTCCGGTTTGAGCAGTGGTACGTCCGGTCCTCTACCTGATAACTACCGGTACAGTTGAACTCTTCTTCTGTGCTGACCACGCCTTCTTCAATACCGGCTGCAGCTGTAACGCACTTGAAAACAGAACCGGGTTCATAGGTGTCTGTAATGGTCCGGTTCCGCCATTGTGCATACAGTGCATTGGAGGTTGCCTGTGCCCGTTCGTCATCATCTTCTATCTGGTCCAGCTCTTCTTTTACCGATTCACTGGCAATGGTATAGGGGTTATTCAAGTCATAGTCCGGCTGGGAGCTCATGGCGTAAATGGCACCGGTTTTACTATTCATAACAATGCCGTAGCCATAGGACGCCTGTAAGTTTTCAACGGCATCAGACAAAGCGGAGTCCAGATAATACTGAATTGTCTGGTCCAATGTCAACTTCAGACTGTAACCGTCCTGTTCTGCATAATACGTCTGATAATCCGAAGAAATCAGGCCTTTTCTGGCATTCTTGGCGGAAATGGACCGGCCGGCCGTTCCGCTTAAAACATCATTGTAATAATATTCAATGCCGGATAAGCCGTTCCCGGAATCTCCGGTAAACCCGATAACCGTAGAAGCAAAGTTGTCATAGGGATAATACCGCGTTACGTCGTCCTCAAAGCCGATGACCTTGGTATATTTGTTTTCCTTCCGGAAGGATTCTATCTTCTGCTTGGTTTCGTAATCTATTTTGCTGGCAACCACAACGTATTTTTTCTTGGATTGCTGGCATTTCTTCAGGAGCTCCTCATAATCCGTGTCCAGTAACTCGCTCAGGCCCTTGGCTATGGCCTCCGCCTGTGTGTCATCACTGATCTGGGACGGGTCCAGGTAAACCTTATAGGCATCGGCACTCTGCGCCAGAACATTCATGTTGCTGTCATAAATGGTACCGCGCTTAGCGCTGACCGTGGTATCGGACAGCTGCTCTGATTCCGCTTTCTGCTTATACGTGGAGCCTTTAATCAGGCCAACATTCACCAGACCAATGACGCCAATGCCAAAGCCGATGACAACCGTTACTAAAAACGCAACCGTTGCCCGGTTTTGCAATCGTTTTTTCATTTTTCTTTGCAAACTTGCCTGGGATTTTGCCATGATTTCCTCCTGCTTTCGGGGCCCCTTTATACGACGTTGAGAGTTACGAAGTGCTTCGTAACTCTCAGCGTATTTTTATTACTTTTTGAATGCAATCTGTAACCGTTGCCACAGCGTCTGGTGGGTTTTCCCGCCGCTGACTTCTACCGAGTCACCACTGGACAGGTTCAGGTAATTTACCTGATAGTTTTGCACCTTCACCATGCCAAGTTCATTCACCGCGTAATCTTCCACCTTATCCAGCGATGCGCTGGCATTCAGGTCCATCTTCAACCGGGTGTTTTCACTCTGCATAACGCTGATGGAAGAATTGGTGCTTTCTATCTGGCGATTCAGCTCTTCTACTCTTACGTGGCTGTAAATCTGAAAACCAAGTACCAGAAACAGCACCGTTGCAATGGCCATCAGTTTGATTGCCTGTGCCCTTGCCCGCCGGGTGTCCCGTTTTTGTGCGGCCCTGCTTTTGCGAACGACTTTAGGTCTTGGTGTAGCTTGCGGAATCGGCTGGACTTTTGGAGCAGCCGTCCCGTAATAATTTCTTTGTTCTGCATATGCCATTCTGGCTGCCATTTAAAAGTCCCTCCTTTCGTAAGCCTTTATCTTCTGTATGGCGCGCAGCTTTGCACTGCGGCTTCTGGGGTTTTGTTCTAATTCTTCTTCGGATGCGCTGCGGAATTTAAAGCAAAGCGCGCCGGCCGGGGTTCTGCCGCAAACACAAACCGGGAATTCCGGCGGGCAGATGCAACCTTCGCAAAACTTGGCAAAGCGCTGCTTTACCATGCGGTCTTCCAAAGAATGGAAGGTAATAATGGAAAGAATGCCACCCGGATTTAAGCAATCAAACATATCGTTCAATGCGGTATCCAGCACATCCATTTCCCCGTTTACGGCAATGCGCAATGCCTGAAATGTTTTTCTGGCAGGGTGCTTTGCTCTTCTGGCCTTGGCCGGAACAGCGGACGCTACTAAGTCACTCAGCTGTAAGGTGCTTGTAATAGGAGCTTCCTGTCTGGCCCGAACAATGGCGTTTGCAATAGCCGGGGCATATTTTTCTTCCCCGTAGGTATACAGAATTTGCTTTAATTCCTGTGCACTTAAGGTATTACAGAGATCTGCAGCCGTGGGACCTTCCTGGCTCATCCGCATATCCAGCGGTGCGTCTGCATGGAAGGAAAAACCACGTTCTGCGGTATCTAATTGATGGGAGCTGACCCCAAGGTCGGCAAGAATGCCATCCACTCCGGAAAGGGACAGCGACTGCAAAACCTGTTTGATGTTTTTAAAGTTGTCGTGAACAACGGTGACTCTGGCGTCATCAGAGAAGCGTTCCGTCAGAATCTGGATGGCATCCGGATCCTGGTCAAGACAGATTAATCTGCCCTCCGGTCCAAGGTGGTTCCTGATTTCAGAAGAATGCCCTCCGCCACCTGCTGTGGCATCCACATAAACTCCGTCCGGTTTAATCTGCAGCGATTGAATGGTCTCCTGCAGAAGCACAGGGATATGAGAAAATTCCAGTTCCGGCATTAGAAAACAACCTCTATGTTCAATTCGTCTGCTGTCTTAGTCAGGCCGCAGTCTTCTTCATAGGCTTCCGCACTCCAGAGCTCAAACTTATTGCCGGCTCCGGCAATGACAACTTCTTTGGTTAATCCGGCGTATTCTGCCAGTTCCGCTTTAATGGTGAATCTTCCCTGGCTGTCCAGTTCCACCATGTCTGCATTTTTGAAGAAGTCTCTTTTATACCGGCGGTACTCTTCCGTACCCGGCAAAGACTTTACCTGTGCAGCAACCGGTCCCCATTCTTCCTGGGAATAGATGTAAAGGCAATGGTCCGGGGCTTTGCATACCACAAAGCCGCCTGCAAGAGCATCGCGATACTTGGCAGGAATGAAGACACGCTTTTTGGCATCCAGGTTATGGTTGTAGATTCCTAAAAAATCCATGTTCTTCTTCCTCCTTTCGCTCCACTTTGCTCCTTTTTGAGACACTTTGCCCCACTTCGTTGTTTTTAGTATAGGTCAGCGCTCCCCCGGGTGCAAGACCTCATTTTTTCTGTCTGGTAGAACAAAAAGACGAAGCCACTAGATATTGTGGTTTCGTCATAATTTGTTCAAAAATTTTTAAACTTTCTTTCAGGAAGTAATATTGTATAAACAGATTCGGTCTTATATAATGATCACGTACTAATTGTAAAAGAGGAGAAGTACCATGAAGAAATTGTTGAATGAATTTAAGGAATTTATTATGCGCGGCAGCGTTATGGACATGGCCGTCGGCGTTATTGTCGGCGGAGCATTCACCGCTATTGTCAACTCCTTAATGGATGACATTCTGAACCCGATTATCGGTTTGTTCAGCGTAGACGGTTTTGAAGGCTTAAAGGTCATGATTGGCGGAACTGCTTTAAACTACGGAAACTTTATTTCCGCTATTCTGAACTTCCTGATTGTTGCCTTTGTCATCTTTAACATTGTCAAAGGACTGAACAGACTGTCTTCCCTGTCCCATCTGAAGAAAGAGGAAGAACCGGAAGAAGCACCGGCAGAACCGGAACTGACCAAAGAAGAAGAACTGTTAACCCAGATTCTGGAAGAGCTTCGTGCCGGAAAACCGGAAGCCGCTGAAAAGCTTGCTGCTTCTGTTGCCAAAGAAGAAACTGCCGAATAAAGAAAGACTGAATAACAAAAGAGCCGATACAGAAATTCTGTATCGGCTCTTTTCTTGTGTTTTATTCCATTTGGGTCATGCAAAAATCCGGTTCACGCAAAAATCCTGCAAATGCTGTCATAGTGAAGGAACATACCCTTTGCACCAAGGTCGGCAATTTCTTCGGCAGTGGCAAGCTTCCACTGCTTGGTTTCCCGTAATTGCAAATGAACTTCTTCCGGGTCCACGTCCCGTTCAAAGCAATAAACATCCACAAAGTAATTGTCTTTTTCTTCCGGGTTAATCCGCTGGTAGGTAAACACCAGTCCGCCGTCTGCCTTGCTGACGTCTAATCCGGTTTCTTCCTGTACTTCACGGCAAACTGCCTGGAAGGAGCTTTCCCCCGCCTGTACACCGCCACCGGAAACTTCCCATTGGCCCGGTGCCCAGGCTTTATCCTCAGCACGTCTGGTAATCAGGAACTTACCGTCCGGAGTCTTAATACAGCCAAGGACGGTTAAATGAAAGTCTCCCGGTTTCATGTTCCAGTCATTCCGAACCATGGTTCTGCCGGTTGGCTTTTTATTCTCATCATAAATATCCCAAAGTTCCATTGTTATACTCCTTTATAGGATGGACATTGTTTTCGTACCTGATCTACCCGGTCCGTGTCTACTGTAACAGCCAGCATGGCTTCTGTTGCGCCGGCTTCGGCCAGGACCTTTCCGGCTGGATCCACAGCCAGGGAACAGCCCAGGGTGTCCGGGCCGCACTGGTCACACGCCAGCACGTAGGCCGCGTTTTCTATGGCGCGGGCGCGGGTCAGCACCCGGAATTGCTCTTTTTTCTGTGGGCCTTTGACCCAGGCGGTCGGCATAACCAGCAAATCGGCGCCGCCCTGTGTCAGGGCGCGGGCCACCTCCGGATAGCGTAATTCGTAACAGACGAAAACGCCCAACGTGCCAAATGGCGTGGGAATCGGCTTAAAGTAAGAGTCCCCCGCCTGCACAAAATCCGATTCCCGGAAGGAAAACGCATCATACAGATGCACCTTCCGGTAGGTATCTACCAGACAGCCATTGTTATCCAAAATAACAACCGTATTGTAGTGCCGCTTCTGTTCTGCCAGTTCCCGCATTCCGAAAATCAGCCATACCTGTTCTTCTTTGGCAATCTTCTGCATGCCGGTAACAAACGGTCCATCCAGTGGCTCCGCGGCAGACTGCACCGTAAACGGATCTGTAGAAAGCGGATAGTGGGATTGGTACACCTCCGGAAAAACAATTACATCCGGATGATACTCCCGCACCGCTTTTTCCACCCACTGCCCGGCGCGCTTTAAATTGACAGAAGGCTTCCCTTCCTGTTCGGTCTGACATAAAACAAAGGTGCTTTTCATGTTATCAGCTCCTAATGCAAATACTGTCTGCTGTTACGTCACACGGTAAAGTAAGAATATGAACGCCTGCCCCTTTTGCTTCTTCCAGTGCAGCTGCAAAATCCGGATCCGTTATCCGGTTCGGAAAAACCGAAGTAACCTGCTCCATGGCAATGACAAACGCAATGGAACAATGATATCCCCTGCGGCTGGCTTCCGCCAATTCCCGGCAATGTTTGGCTGCGCGAATACTGGGTGCATCCGGAAAATAACCCTGTCCGTCTATTTCCAGCGTACAGCCCTTCACTTCCATCAGGTATTGCTCCGCGTTTTTCTCCATGTAAAAATCCACGCGGGAATGTCCATAGGAAAATTCCGGTTTAATCAGGTCATAGTCCCCGGTTTGCAGCCACTCTGCCACAACCTTGTTCGGCACCTGGGAATCAATGTTGACCCAGCCTAAGTTTTCCTTGTAGACACTGATTAAATCATATTTTGTTTTGCGAGTCGGCCCTTCCTGATTCTGTAAAGTAATCTGGGCGCCCGGCAGAAGTAATTCCCTGCATCGCCCGGTATTTTTCACATGCACGGTTTCCGTTTTCCCGTTCAGCTCCACATGAGCAATAAAGCGGTTGGGCCGGTCCAGAAACGTAGCGGATACACAATTTTGATACTTCATTGCTTTGTCCCTGTTACGGTAAGGTAACCAGATGCTTGTCCAGCAGCTTTTGCAGGGACATCATAACGCCCAGTTTGGCATGGGCAAAGGTCAGTCCGCCCTGGTAATAAACCGCATACGGCGGACGGATTGGGCCATCGGCGGAAAGCTCAATGGAAGAGCCCTGCACAAAGGCGCCTGCCGCCATAATAACCTGGCTTTCGTAGCCCGGAATAGGAGACGGAATCGGCGCAAAATGTGCATCTACCGGAGCGGCTGCCTGGATGCCTTCACAGAAGGCACACATGCGCTCCGGAGAGCCCAGCTCTATGGATTGAATAATATCATGCCGGTCTTCCGTCCCATTCGGGCGCACCGGAAAGCCCAGCTTTTCATAAACGTTTGCCATTAAAATGGCACCCTTCAGGGCACCGGCCACCACCGTCGGTGACAGGAAAAAGCCCTGATACAGCTGTGTATTAACCATCAGGCTGGCACCGACGTCCTGGCCGATGCCCGGGGCACTCAGGCGGCAGGCGCAGCGGTCAATCAGGTCCTTGCGGCCGACAATGTATCCGCCGATGGGAGCCAGTCCGCCGCCGGGGTTCTTAATTAAAGAGCCTACCATCATATCGGCGCCTACATCGCTTGGTTCAATGCGTTCTACAAATTCCCCGTAGCAGTTGTCTACCATAACCAGGACATCCGGTTTACAGGACTTGCAGAAACGAATTAATTCACCAATCTGTTCCACACTGAACGTAGCACGGGAAGCATATCCCTTGGAGCGCTGTACGGTAATCAGTTTGGTTTTTTCATTAATTGCAGCCTTAATTCCGTCCCAGTCAAACGTGCTGTCCTCCAGCAAATCCACCTGACGGTAGGAAACGCCGTATTCTTTTAAAGAGCAGACGGAATCCCGAATGCCGATTACCTCTTCCAGGGTATCATACGGTGCCCCGTTCGGAGAAAGCAGTTCGTCTCCCGGAAGAAGGTTAGCAGAAAGAGCAACTGCCAAAGCGTGGGTTCCGCAGGTAATCTGGGAACGAACCAGCGCTGCTTCCGTATGGAAACAGGATGCATAAACCTCTTCCAAAGTATCTCTTCCAAGGTCATCATGGCCATAGCCCGTGGTACCGGCAAAGCAACCTGCGGTTACCTTGTTGTCCTGCATGGCTTTAATAACCTTCATCTGATTGTATTCTGCGGTTTGATCTATGGCGTCAAACCGCGGCTTCAGTTCCTTCAGTAAGTCTTCCGTATAAGCAGCGGTTTCCGGACTGATGCCCAGTTCCCGGTACAGATCTTGTAATTCCATGTTTTCTTCCTTTTATTCCGTAGTTACACTGCCCATGTCGGTGGAACCGGGTTCTTTCTGTACCAGCTCTTCCAACGTATGCCAGCCAAGAACGGCACACTTTACACGGGACGGCATGTGCGAAATATCCTGCAGGCAGGAGGCTTCTTCCAGTTCATCCAGTTCATCTTCGGAAATGTCACCTTTAATCATCCGCAAAAACAGGTCTGCCAAATGCAGTGCCTCTTCTTTGGTCTTGCCAATAATCAGATCCAGCATCATATCTGCGGAGGCCTGGGAAATGGCACAACCGTCCCCGTTAAAGGAGCCGTCTTCAATTCTTCCGTCTTCCGACAGCTTCAGTTGTAATACAATGTCATCGCCGCAGGACGGGTTTACCCCCTCCAGTGCCAGGTTGGCATCTTCCAGATTATATTTATGGCCCGGATGAATATTATGATCCGTCAGGATTTCATTATAAAAACGATTAATCGGCATAACCCATCGCTCCTCTGATTTGGGACAGAACCGCCAGGAAGCGGTCCACTTCTTCCTCTGTATTATAGAACATTAAGCTGGCCCGTGTGGTGCTTGGTACACAAAGCAGAATATGCAAGGGCTGTGCGCAATGGTGTCCGGCACGAACTGCTACCTGCTGATCTGCAAAAATAGCGGCCACGTCATGGGGATGAACGCCGTCAATCTGGAAGGTCATAATACCGTGGTGATCTTCCGGGTCCTCTGCCCCAAGAATATGCACATGTGGTACCTTTCTGGCTCCCTGAATCAGTTGCGTGGTCAGTGCATTTTCCCGTTCCTGAATGGCGTCAAATCCAATCTGGTTGATATACCGGATGGCTTCTGCCAGTCCAACGGCACCGGCAGCATTTACCGTGCCGGCCTCAAACTTGTGCGGCAACTGTGCCAGGGTAATCCGTTCCTTGGAAACGGATTGAATCATTTCCCCGCCGGTCAAAAACGGCGGCATTTGTTCCAGCAGTTCCTTTCTGCCATACAAAGCGCCAATTCCCATAGGAGCCAGCATTTTGTGACCGGAGAACACCAGAAAATCTACATCCAGGTCCTGCACGTCTACCGCCATGTGCGGCACACTCTGGGCGCCGTCACAAACCAGATAGGTTCCGTTAGCATGGCAAACTGCGGCAAACTCCCGGATGGGGTTTTCCCGACCGAAGATATTGGAAACCTGTGCTACAGCAAAAATACGCGTATGCTCCGTTAAATTGGCCTTTACCATTTCCGGTGTAATCAGACCGGAAGCGTCCATGTCCAGGTATTTTACGGTGGCGCCGTGCCGTTCAGCGGCAGCCCGCCACGGAAGCATATTGCTGTGGTGCTCTGCGGTGGAAACAAGGATTTCGTCTCCGGGGCGGAGTACTAAATCGCCAAAGGAATAGGCAAGCAGATTCAGGCTTTCCGATGCGTTACGGGTAAACACAATCTGGCTGTCATCCGGCGCATGCAGCAGTTCCGCCACTGCGTGACGTGCATTTTCATAGGCGTCTGTGGCGCGGGTACTTAAGTCATAAATTCCACGAAACGGGTTGGCGTTGGAATCCACATAGAACTGGTATTCCGCATCCAGCACGCACTTCGGCTTCTGCGAGGTGGCAGAGTTATCCAGGTAAGCCAGTGGCTGATTGGTAAAGAAGGGAAAATCCTTCCGAATTTCAGTTACATTCAGCATGGACAATCCTCCTCCGGTTCAATAAATTGTGCTACCGTTTGTGCATCCGGAATCATCTTGATAACGGCATCCAGTCTTGCCTGGGCCAGCATCTCATAAATGGCAGCTTCCGGAATGCCACGGCTTTCCAGATAAAAGAGCAGGTCTTCCCGCAGCTGGCCAATGGAGGCGCCGTGGTTTCCTTCCACATCCTCTTCTTCACACAGAATCAGCGGTACGCTCTGGTTGACAATGCCGTCAGACAGCAGCATGACGTCTTCCATTTCGTCTCCGGAAGAACCGGCACAGCCGCGTTTAAAGTCCAAGGTATCCCGCATGGTTTTCCAGGCAGTGTCCCGCAGAACGCCTTTGGCAGACAAATCCGAACGGGTCTGCTTCCCGTAAACCGGGATGTTGTAATTCATATCCAGGCGATGGTCTTGTTCTACCAGGTACGCCGTATGAATATCTGTTACACTCTTGTCCCCCTGCAGGGCAACTTCCGTACCAATCATGGTGTGTTTTCCGGACAAAACCACGTGAATGATTTTGGCAGTGGCACCATCCTGTGCCTGAATGCCAAGATCATTGACCAGGGTGAATTCGTCCCCGCAACGATGAATCTGCACCAGCGTCAGAACCGCATTCTTTTCCAGAATGGCTTTGGTCTGTACGCCGGCAGAGCCGGAGGCCTGTGCGGAAGTAAAGTCCATGATAACCACCCGCTCCGCGTCTTCCTGCAACCGGAATCCGTAGCGATTCAGTGTGTTTTCCGCAGAAAAGTTCATGGGCAGTCTGACAGGTTCTTCAGACTTTCCTTCCAGGGTTTCCACAAAGGTATTTGCCTTTGTCATGTATTGGTTAAATTCCTGTCCGGCACCGGTGGCAATTCCGTCAAAAGCAGAATAATCAGCGGTGGCTTCCGCAGCCGGAGCTTCCGGAAAAGAAACTTTACAGTCATTGACTTTCAGCCATCTCCAGGTAGGAGAAGGCAGATGGTTAATGCTTAATTCTACTGGTTGCATTTCTGTTCTCCTTTCCCTTAGCCGATTGCGCCCTTCATTTCCAGGCGAATCAGGTTATTCATTTCAACGGCATATTCCAGTGGCAGTTCTTTGGAAATGGAATCAGCAAAGCCGGATACAATCATGGCTCTGGCATCCTCTTCCGAAATACCTCTGGACATCAGATAAAAGATGGCGTCATCGGAAATACGGCCAATCTTGGCTTCGTGTCCAACGTCAGCATCATCCGTGCGGATGTCCATGGCCGGAATGGTATCAGACCGGGAACGGTCATCCAGCATTAACGAGGTGCAGGACACCGTTGTTTTGGCATGCTTGGCCTTGTTTCCGATAACAACGGAGCTTCTGGTAATGGAAGCACCGCCATCCTTGGAAATGGAACGCATATTGACGGAAGACGTAGTATTTGGTGCATTGTGCTGTACCTTCATACCGGTGTCCAGTTCCTGTCCCGCTCCGGCAAAGGTAATACCGGTGTATTCCATGCTGGCTCCATCGCCATTTAATACGGTCATAGGATAGAGATACGACGTGTGGGAGCCGAACGAACCGGATACCCATTCCATATGGGCCCCTTCTTCTACCAGAACCCGCTTGGTGTTCAGGTTGTACATATTCTTAGACCAGTTTTCAATGGTGGAATACCGCATCTTGGCATTCTTGCCGACAAACAGTTCTACGCAACCGGCATGCAGGTTGGCAATGTTATATTTTGGTGCGGAACAGCCTTCAATGAAGTGAAGGTCTGCGCCTTCGTCCACAATAATCAGGGTATGCTCAAACTGGCCGGCGCCGGGTGCATTCAAACGGAAGTAAGACTGCAGCGGGATTTCCACCTTTACCCCTTTCGGAACGTAGACAAAGGATCCGCCGGACCAGACGGCACCGTGCAACGCTGCCATCTTGTGGTCGGTTGGCGGAACCAGTTTCATAAAGTGGCTCCGGATCATGTCGGCGTAAGGGCCGTGCAATGCGCTTTCCAGGTCCGTATAAACAACACCAAGGGCGGCCACTTCCGCCTTCACGTTATGGTATACCAGTTCTGAATCATACTGGGCACCCACGCCGGCCAGAGATTTCCGCTCTGCTTCCGGAATGCCCAGGCGCTCAAAGGTGTTCTTAATATCTTCCGGTACATCTTCCCACTTGGCACTCATGTTGGTCTTGGGACGAACATAGGTAACAATGTGGTCCATATCTAATTCATCCGTACTGGGTCCCCAGTTCGGCATGTCTGTGTGGTTATATATATCCAGACAGTGTAAACGGAAATCATGCATCCAGTCCGGATCATTCTTTTCCCTGGAAATCTGATCCACAATATCAGGAGTCAGACCACTGTCTACTTTATAGAAATCTTCTTCGCGCTCTTCGTCTTTGAAATCATACAGATCCCGTGGAACGTCGGCAACGTAGGTTTTTTCTTTCATCAGATACCCTCCTTACCCTGCGTCTGCGTTATTCTGCTTCGGCAGCAGGAATGTATTTTTCAAAGCCATGTTCATTAATTTCTTCTACCAGGGAAGCGTCTCCGGTAGCTACAATCTGGCCATTGACTAAAATGTGGGTATAGTCTACATGCAGTGCTTCCAGCAGCTTTGTGCTGTGGGTAATAATCAGCAAAGACTTGTCTGCTTCCTTCTGGAATTCTGCAACCCCTTCGGAAACGGTGCGTACGGCATCTACATCCAGACCGGAGTCGGTTTCATCCAGAATGGCCAGCTTCGGATCCAGCATCAGCAGCTGCAGAATTTCAGACTTCTTTTTTTCGCCGCCGGAGAAGCCCACGTTCAGGTCCCGGTCGGAGTAAGATTCATCCATTTGCAGCAGTGCCATTTTCTTCCGGATATTCTTCCGGAAATCCCAAAGACGAACCCGTTCCCCGGTCTTTTGCTCCAAGGCAGAACGGATAAAATTAGACAACGTAATACCAGGTACTTCCAATGGATTCTGGAAGCTCATGAACAGGCCCTTTTTGGCACGGGCGTCCGTACTGTCTTCCAGAATACTTTCTCCTTCCAGAAGAATATCCCCGGCCGTTACCTGGTACGCCGGGTTACCCATAATGGCGTTCCCGAGCGTGGACTTGCCGGCGCCGTTCGGGCCCAGCAAAACATGGGTTTCTCCCGGATGAATGGTCAGATTCAGTCCGTGGAGAATCTGTTTTTCTTCTACGCTTACATGCAGGTCAGAAACCTTCAGTAAATCTGGCATAATAAAACCTCCTGAAGAAGTGTCATAACACATCGTAATTGCTTCTTAATAATTCTTACATAATGGATAGAAACTAAAATCCCACTAAAATAATAGGATTTCCACCGCCGATAAGTATATTACTTTAAATAGGCCATTTCAACCATTTTTCCAAATATTCCTACCAAATCAGTATGACTTTATTTTGGCAGAAAAAAGGCCCGTTGCGAAACTCCGGTTTTGGGTTGCAACGAGCCTTTTGCATTTTGGATTTTTAAGCCAGTTCTGCTTTCAGTTTTTCTTTGTATTCTTCCAGATATCCTTTAATGATATCCATCTGCGCAATGTACTTTTCTTCGTCCCGAATCAGCCAGGGATCCGGCACCGGCTTATACACGCCTTCCGCCGCCTGGGTCAGGGTTTTCATCTTTTTCCAGAAAAAGATGGGGGTCCAGAAGTAGTGACTGCGTGTCATGCAAATAATAATGTCTGCCTGCCGGAACAGCTTCCAGTCCTTTTTGCGGTAAATATAACCGGGCTTATGCTGTTCCATGAAAGAAGGATCTACCCCTTCCTTCAACAGTGCCTTTACCGTTAGCGGATCTATTTTGGTTCCCGGACTCATAACAGCAGAAGAATGTACCTCTACTTTTCCGTTCAAATCCGGGTCCTCTGCCACCATCTTACGGAAAAGATAGTCACAGTAGGGACTGCGGCACATATTCTGGGAGCAAACAAATAATACTTGATACATAAAAGAAATTCCTTAAGCGTTCAGCATGGCAAATGCTTTCTTGTTGTTCTTGTACAGGGTCTTGAACACTTCAAAGTGGTGATCATAGACTTCCTTGTTTTCCGGATTCGGAACATAAGTGTGTGTTGCCGGAATAAAGTTCCGAACATCTTCCAGATCCTTAATCAGGCCAATGCCAACGCCAACAACGGCAGCGGCACCAACAGCACCAACATTCTGCGGATCGGCAACGGTTTCAATCTTGCGGCCGGTAATATCAGCCAGGATCTGGCAGGTAACCGGAGACAGTGCACCGCCGCCAACAAAACGGATTGGATCGGAAGTTGCAGTCTTCTTGGAAGACGCTTCCAGCATCCAGCGCTGGTGATAACATACGCCTTCTACTACGGCACGGAACAGTTCCGATTTTCTGGTGTCAATGTTCAGGTTGAAGAACATACCGGCAGCGTTCGGGTCTTCAAACGGACAACGGTTACCGTGAAGCCACGGAGTAAAGATAACACCGTTGGCGCCGGCCGGAACACTGTCAATTACCTGGCTCATGTAGTCATACAGGCTGGTATATTCTGCTTCATAGTTTTCGTTGGATTCGGTAACATCGTGCTTTTCCAGATAAATGCCGACTTCGTCTGCTGCAATGTGGTTCTTGCACCAGTCTAAGCACTTACCGGCAGTTTCCATTTCAGCAAAGTAGTTGAAGTAGCCCGGCTGTGCGCCAACAATAGCGGCAATCATAGCGGTAACGTCTACCATTTGCTTGTCTACAACCGTGGAAACCCAGCCGGAAGTACCGGAATAAATGTGGGTGTCTCCTACGCGTACGCTGCCTGCGCCAACGCCGATCAGGGAAGCGTCTCCGCCGCCACCGAAGACCGGAGTGCCTTCTGCAAGGCCAAGGTCAGCTGCTGCTTTGGCAGTCAGACCGCCAACTACTGCAGTAGAATCTACAATTTCAGCAAGGTGATCCATATTAATACCCATCATCTTGCAAACCGGTTCACACCAGCCTTCATGACCCTTGCGGGTGTCATAGAGTAACTCGCCGAAAGCGGAGTCCGGAGTCATAATGAAGCGGCCGGTCATACGGCCGATCAGGTATTCTTTTACGTCTAAGATCTTGTAAATTTTAGCAAAGATTTCCGGCTCATGGGCTTCAATCCATTTGTATTTCCAGATTGGGTCCTTTACGGAGCTGGAAACTGCGCCGGTATAATGCAGGTAAGGAAGTAACTTTGTAATATTGGCGCCGGCAACCTGAATGCCGTTGGCAATTCCCTTTTTAATTTCTTCTTTGGCACGCTGGTCCATGTAAGACATTGGCCGGCGAAGGGCGTTCCCCTCCTTGTCAATGACAATTAAGCCCTGCATCTGGGAGCAGAAAGAAATCCCCTCAATTTTTTCCGGATTTACGCCGGTTTTGTCCAGGATTTTCTTGGTGGTTTCTGCCATGGCACCCCACCATTCTTCAGCATCCTGTTCTGCACCGCCGCCCTCTACTAAATAGAGGCCGTAGCCCATGGATTCGCCATCCACAAGCTTGATTGTCTCATCAATTTCAAAGAGACAGGTCTTAACTCCGGTGGTACCAATGTCATAAGCAATTACATATTTGCCCATACGTCTGTTTCTCCTTTACCTTTTTCAAGAATCATTTTCCAAATTTTTTAACGTCTTCATGTTCAAACGTGAAGGCGGATTCTAAGAATTTCATGATTTCGCGAATGACTTTTTCGTCATCATCAAAAACATCTTCGCCGCAAAAAACTTTCATGCGTTCTTTATAGTAGTCACAGCTGTAAGAAAACTGCAGTGTAGTAATGATACTGTCAAAGAAAAAAGTAAAAGCGTCCAGATCACAATCGGAGCGAATCTGGCCGGCATCTCTGGCGTTCTTCAGAACGTCTACATAAATATTGTGGGAAATACTTTCAATCCGCTTGGAATAATGCTCTGCAGCATCTGCGGAAGAAAGCTTGGTAATTTCGTTGTATAGTTTCAGATATTTTTCGTTTTCCCGGGATGTTTTTTGTACTGTGCGAATCAGCTGTTCCAGCATGTCCATCAGTTTGCCGTCCGTTGCCACAATTTCATTCAGTGCATTGTCCATAACGGAAATGGCCTCGTCCATACAGGTGATGAACAGGTCTTCTTTTGTTTCAAAATATTTGTACATTAAACCAACACTCATTCCGGCCTTTTTGGCAATGACGTTGATGTTGGCATTTTCGAAACCGTAGGTGGAAAATTCATCAATTCCGGTTTCAATAACCGCTCTCCGGCGAGCCGGTTCTGCATTGTCAAACGCAGGCTTGTGGTGCACTTCAGACATAAAACTACTCCTTAAATCCGAGGATAATAACGGTTCTATTATACGGATATCCGAAAAAAGTTGCAACAGCACAAGATTTTTTAACATATGTGCTGATCTAAACTTTCTCTTTCCTTTTCCGTTGAAGAGTGATAAAATGAGTTTTGTAATAGGCGTGAGCTGTCACTCACGCCTGCCACCCAACTGCAGGGAAATTCAATTTTGGAGGTAAATTATGGACACAAGATTCGCAATCAGTGAATACCCAGACGCCGTCGCTATTAACAAACAGCTTGACGAGCTGAAATGGGCTCCAATTTATTCAATCAAACGGGACAAACTTGCCGAGTATGAATCCGAATACTACGGAAAGAAATGTGCCAAATCCAAGGAAATGATTGACATCGCCAAGGAACGCATTCCGGGCGGCGTTCAGCATAACCTTGCATTTAACTATCCGCATCCGTTGGTTTTCACCAAAGCAGAGGGTGCAAAGCTGTATGACATTGACGGCAATGAATACTATGACCTTCTTCAGGCCGGCGGCCCAACCATCCTTGGTTCCAATGACCCTGTTGTAAAGGAAGCAGTAAAAGAACTTCTGGACACCTGTGGCCCATCCACCGGTCTGTTCCATGAATATGAATACAAACTGGCAAACAAGATTGCTGAATCTGTTCCATCTGTTGATATGTTCCGTATGCTTGGTTCGGGTACTGAATCCTGCATGTGTGCTGCCCGTATTGCCCGTCTGGCAACCGGTCACCAGAACATCATCAAGATGGGTGGTGCTTACCACGGCTGGTCTGATCAGCTTGCATGGTGCATGCGTGTACCTGGCACCCTGAACACCCAGTCCCACGGCGTTCCAATGTTCGTCTTCAAGCACACCCAGTCCTTCTTCCCGGGAGACTTGGAAGACCTGGAAAAGAAGCTGTGGATCAACAAGCACTTCTACGGCGGAACCGCTGGTGTTTACATTGAACCGATTGGTCCGGAATCCGCAACCCGTCCGGTTACCAAGGAATTTGTTAAGGGCGTTGAAACCCTTTGCCATAAGTACGGCGCACTTCTCATCTGCGATGAAGTTGTTTCCGGTTTCCGTATCGGCATGGCCGGTGCACAGGGCTACTATGGCATTGACCCAGACCTGACCATCTTCGGTAAGATTGTTGCCGGTGGTTATCCGGGTGCCGGCGGTGTCGGCGGTCATAAGGACGTTATGGCTCACCTTGGTGCAGGCATTGACGCTTCCGGTAAGAAAGTTAAGAAGGCTATGTGCGGCGGCACCATGGCAGCTACCCCAATCTCCTGCTGTGCCGGTTACACCACCCTTTGCGAAATTGAAAAGAGAAATGCATGCCAGGTTGCCGGCCAGGCCGGTGATCGCCTTACCAAGGGCATCCAGGACAGCATCAAGAAGTACAACCTGCCGTTCGTTGCTTTCAACGTTGGTTCTGTTTGTCACCTGGATACTGTTGCTACCATGCAGCATGAAATTGACTGGTCCAAGCTTTGGAAAGTTCCTGCCGTTCTGGACGAAACCAAGGTTCGTCAGGAAGAAATGCAGTACATGGGCGCTGCCTACATGGCAGAAGGCCTTGTTACTCTGGCTGGTTCTCGTCTGTACACTTCTGCAGCTTACACTGACGAAATGGTTGACGACTGTATCGCCCGCTTTGATCGTGTTCTTGCCAACTGCGCAAAGATTGACATGCCGACCAAATAAATAATTCAACTGAAAGGGGAAGTTCTGCACTTCCCCTTTTCTATTACTTACAAGGAGGTACACCCCATGGCTTATGAAGTAAAGGAAGCAAAAGAACTGGTCATTAAGGCCGGTCTGGAGCTCATGGAAAAAGGCTTAATTGCCCGCACCTGGGGCAACGTTTCCGCACGAATTTCCGACACCCAGTTTGTTATCACTCCGTCCGGAATTCCGTATGAAGACCTGACCCCGGAAAAAATTGTTGTTGTTAACATTGCCGACTGCGAATATGAAGGAGACGTAAAGCCGTCTTCTGAAAAAGGCGTTCATGCAGACGCCTACCGTCTGCGTCCGGATGTTAACTTTGTTATCCACACCCATCAGACAGCTGCTTCTGTTGCCAGCATCCGTGCCAACAACATCAGCAACCTGCCGGAAGAATGCAGCATTGTCATCGGTCCTATGATTCCGATTGCCGAATATGGCATTTCTTCCACTAAGACGCTTCGCGAAAATGTTGCCAAAGTAGTTGCTTCTTACAACGCCTGCAAAGCAGTTCTGATGAAGCATCACGGTGCCGTTTGCCTTGGCAAGGACTATGACGAAGCCTTTGCTGTTGCTGACGCACTGGAAAAGGCCTGTCAGGCTGATATTGCCAAGGCTGTACAGGCCAAGGGCGGCGCAGACAAGGGCTATGCCGACCTGGCTGACGTATTTACCGAAACTGTTGTTCCGGCAGCGGACAGATCCATTGCACTGCAGGATCTCGGCTCTTCCAAGCGGACCGCTGACGGCTTTGTTCTGACTATGAAAGACGGCAGCACTTATGACTGCACCCCGTACGGCAACGCAAAAGCCGGCATTGCCCCGCGCTGCGCAGCCGTTCATGCAGAAATTTACAGAAACACAGATGTAAAGTTCATTTCCCAATACACCGCTCCGGAAGCCATTGCTGTTTCCAAGGAAGGTGTAGACGAACCGCTTTACTTTGATGACTTTGTTCAGATTGCAGGCTTCAGCGTAAAGAACTGCGGTTGGGATAACTCTTCTTACCGCAAGCAGGCTATTGCTATCGGCAAGGCTGCCCGTGGTACCAACGCTGTTTTTGTAAAGGGTCAGGGCGCTCTTTGCACTGCCAACAATGAATACGACGCTAAGGCCGTAGAACTGGTTCTGGAAAAAGAATGCCGTGCCCATCTGCTGGCCGGTCTGGTAGACGACGCCGATACCATTGCCAAGGTCGGTGGTATTCTGGAACGTGTTGTTTACGTTGCCAAGTACAGCAAGCAGGCTGACAAATAAGCAATCAGACAATCCTAACGCTATTTTGTGAAAGCGCTTCCGCTTTTACTTAAGACAAAAGGGGCCTCACGTTTTACGTGAGGCCCCTTTTCTTACAACAGATTACAGATCCAGGAATCCCATAATTGCAATACCCACCACAATGATACCAATCATGACATAGTGTTTCCAGGACAGACGTTCCTTCAGGAAGATTCTTCCCCAGACTACGGACGCTGCACAATAAGAGGAAATCATAGGTGCAGACATTGCCAGATGTGTGGTATCTGCAATGGCATAAATATAAGCAAACTGTCCTGCGGTTTCGCAAACGGCACCGACATACTTTGGTGCTTCCATTTTCGGAACCAGACGGTCCTTTTTAATTACTACTACATAAATAAAGCAAACGACGGCAGCTACCAGGAAGGTCAGTTCATAAGCACAGTTGGCACTGTCTTCATCCAGGGTTTCCAGTACACGGTTATCTGCAAAGGTGCCAATGGCATCCAGCAGGCAATACGCTACCGGCAGAGCTAACGCAAGGAAGCTTTTTGCATATTTGTAATTACTCTTTTCCTGTCTTGCGGCACGCAGTTCCGGATCTTCCCGTGCGTCTACCACGCCAAGTCCAATGGCACCGCAGCAAACCAAAGCAATGGCGGCATAAGCCAGTGGAGAATAGTCTTCTGTTCCCACAAAGAGCAACGTTAAAATGGCTACCAGTGCACCGGAGGAATTGCATATTGGCGACGAAACAGAAAGTTCAATATACCGAAGGCCAAAGTAGCCTAACGCCATAGAGCTGATATAAAGCAAAGATACCGGCAGATAGGTCCAGATAACGGACCAGCTGATTTCCGTACCGCCAATCAGAATTTCATAGGCTGCATGTAAGCCCATGACTACGCCAACGGCAATCACCATTTTTAATGGGGCATATTTGTCACTGCTGTCACGGCAACCAATTTTAGAAAAAAGATCACTGCCACTCCAGCAAAGTAATGCAATCAGGGAAAGCCAAAACCACATTCGTAAAAATTCTCCTTTGTTTCTTCATAAAATAAGACACGTCATTATAGCAAATATCCCCTATTCTTACAATTCGAAACAGAATAAAACAAAAGCGGAAATTCGGCTATGCCGAACTTCCGCTTTTTCTTCCTTGTTATTGGAGTTCCGGATTGCGCATTCCTTATGCTTCTTCGTAATCCAGACCCTTTTCATCAAAGAGGTATACTGCTTCCAGAAGGGTGCTGATACCGGCTTCAATGGTCTTCGGATCCAGGTTATCTTCGGTATCCAGACGGGTGTGATAATACCGTGCCGGCGTCGGGTCCATAGCGGCCAGGCAGCAGGCCTTCATGCCACCCTGAGCCAGGGCTGCGGCATCAGAAGAGCCAAAGAATACATTGGCATACGGCAGGTCAAGACCGGCGGTCTTGGATGCTTCCCGAACCAGACCGGCAACCTTCGGATCCAGCTTAACGGTACCGGACATATCCTTGTTGTAAATGCCCATATCGTCAAAGTCACGCAGGGTGTCTGTGCAGATGGCAATGGTTTCTACACCGCTGTCATCAAACTCCTTTGCATGTGCTGCAGCAAAGGCCTTGGCACCGCGGAGACCGGCTTCTTCACAAGCCATAGAGATGGAAACAACTTCCGTGTTTTCAAAGCGAATGTCATTGTCAACCAGATACTGCATAACTGCCATAGAGGCAAAGATACCGGTCAGGTTGTCATTGGCACCCGGTACAACCAGTTTCCAGTTAACAAAGTTAATAATCAGAACCATAACCGGAAGGGACAGGAACAGGAAAATCAGAACCAGTACCTTCAGTGCGGTAATTTCTGCAATACCAGGGATGGCAAGCATCAGAATGGCAATGACCAGATCAGCTACCAGGCAGACAATACCGGCAGCAATAACAGCAGTCAGGCAACGGCCGCCGCCAAGATAGGTGTAACGCCATTCATAAGCAGAGTCAATGTGACCGGAAAGGATAATTCTTCTCTTGGTCTCCCCTGCTGCCTTTCTGGTGCAGATAACGTTGCTGGAATCCCGTTCCGGGAACAGAGGATCCAGTAATTCTTTGTAAAACAGGAATTCACCAAGAATACAAACAACCGAAACCAGGGTCAAAATCAGAGCTACTACAACAGCCCATTTACCAAAACCCGGGACAGAGAAAAAGCTGAGCAGCATCAGAACGGCTGCTACCAGCATGCAGATACCATCAATCAGAACCCAGCCCATAAATGCTTTCGGGTGCAGCTTAAAGCCTTCCCGTTCTACGGTATCAGCTACTCCGGTCATATGTTCTACCATGTAGTCCTGGGCCTTCCGTTCGGAATCTTCACCGGATTCCCGCGGACCAACCGTGCCGATGACGGTACGGATTTGTTCTTCTACATAAGCAGTATATTTTTTTAGCTGCTCGGAGAAGTTACTTACAGAGTCTTTTGCATACATGATGAAACCTCCTAAAAATGAAGCGGCGCCACTACGGTTTTGTAGCGGCGCCGTTAATTACGCTTTCTCAGCTACAATGAAAGACCTGTGATTATTCAAATTCACCGTTTTCAATGTGCTCAAGGCATTTTACAGAAGCAGCGTAGCAGTCAGCAAGACCTTTCAGGTTCATGTTGTCATAGCTGTCTCTTCTGGTATGGTAGTAGTCTTCCAGCTTGTGGTTCAGACCGGTAACGTCACCGGCACGGAAGCCGGCCTGGGCAAATGCTGCACCGTCTGTTGCGCCGCCAAGAGGAGGAACCATACCCTTCTTTACGAAGACGCCGGTTTCTTCACAGGACTGCATGAACAGGTCATTCAGCGGAGCATCGGTCTTTACGGTACCGTTCAGGTCACGGTAGTTGGCAAGTAAGTATTTCGGATCATGGATGGTATCATAACCATAAATGTAGGTTGGGATACCGTCATTGAACTTAGGATCATCCTTGTGGGCATCACACCATGCTTTTGCACCGCGGAGGCCGGCTTCTTCCGAACCGGAAAGGATAACACCGATTTCAGTGTGTTCCATGTCAATGTTGTTTTCTTTCAGATACTTCAGAATGGCAAGGCCCATGTAGCAGCCGGACAGGTTGTCATTGGCACCGTCTACAATGTGACGCTTGTCTTTCTTCGGATCCCACCAGGACCAGATGAAGTTCATGCCACACCAGAACGGCAGGAACAGAAGGCCCCATTTAGCCATGGCAGACAGGAAACCAAGTGCCGGGTTAACCAGATACATAATGGCAATTGCCATGTAATAGAAGACGCCGATTACGGTAATAATAGCGTGACCTTCAAAACCAACACCACCAAGGGCATAGTTAACTGGCCATTCCCAAACGGCATCCATATGGCCGTTGAAATAAACGCGCTGTTTTACTTCGCCGGTCGGCAGCTTGGAAGCCCACATATTATGACCGGTCTTCTTCGGATACAGTTTGTCAACAAACTTAACATACATACCGAACTGAAGTACTGCAATTGCCAAGCCGAAAATCATGACCAGCAGGGCAATGACGCTGAGTGCCGCAGAAGCTACTGCGCCAACGGCATTCAGGAAAATCAGTACCAGACCGATGAATTCCAGAGCCATGGTAATCCAGAGCCATCCCATGAAGGACTGTGGATGTTCTTCAAACTCTTCCACATAGGCTTCATTACAGTCATACTCGTTCAGGCACAGGTCTTTAAAGTATTCCGCAGCTGCAAGTTCACCTTCAGAACCGGGGTCACGTTTTGGCAGGGTGGTGCAGACTTTTTTAATGTCATCAATCATCCACTGTGCCGCAATTTCGCGCTCATTAATGAGTTTTTCCAGTTTCATTGATCTCTCTCCTATACAAAAAGATTTTTAAGGCAGGTTCCCCTGCCTTTTTAACACACTAACATTATAAAGTGAATGCTAACTCGTGGTCAATCTTAGGAGCTCTTTAAGGATGTAAAAAAAGTGCACGAAAATTCGTACACTTTTCTCAAAAAAGCAGGGTTACTGCTTTCCATTTTTCCTGTATTTGTCTAAAAGTTCCAAATAGAACGGCAATGCAGGTTCAAAGTTGACCCCATACCAGCAGGCCTTTTCATCGGCCATGCTGGACCGGATGCAGGCTAAGGTATAGTCAACCGCCACGGTTAAGGCGTCTCCGGTGGAAAGGCCGTTTTGCTTGGCGCCAAACAGGGACGAGGCAAAAACGTCTCCGGTACCGTGGAAGGAAACCGGAACCTGGTCATTGTAGTATTCAAAGAAACTACCGGTTTCCGCATTGTAGGCCATGGCCCCGAGCTTTCCTTTTTCAAAGGAAACGCCGGTCAGGGCCGCCTCTTTGCAGCCGAGGTCTGTCAGGCGCCGCAAGGTGGTTTCAATATAAGTGCGGTCATATCCGCTTGGAATATATTCCTGTCCTAACAGATAAGCGGCTTCTGTCAGATTGGGCACAATTAAGTCCGCTTCCCCGCAAAGGCCCGCCATGGCTTTGGCAAAGTGTTCCGAAAAGCCCGGGTACAGCTTTCCGTTATCTGCCATGGCCGGATCTACCAAATAAAAGGAATCTTTCTGTTTATAATCCCGGAACAGATCTTTTACCAGACTGATTTGCTCTTCCGAGCCAAGATAACCGGTATAAATGGAATCAAAGGTAATGCCTTCCTTCTTCCACTGGGCGGAAATGCCGGGAATGTCCGCTGTTAAATCATGAAAGGTAAAGCCTTCAAATGCCGTGTGATTAGACAGGACGGCAGTCGGCAGGACTGCGGTTTCCACGCCGGCCGCGGAAATGATGGGCAGTGCCACGGTTAAAGAGCATTTTCCGACACAAGAAATATCCTGAATGGTCAAGATTCGTTTCATAGAAAGTTACCTTCTTTATGTTGGTTTTATTAATGCAGGCAGGTGTTATTGGTGCTGGTGCCTGTTATTGGTGCAGATGCCTGCATTTTTTGCAGTTTTATTTGCCGGAAGACAGCTTTTGCTTTCCGCTTTGCAACAGGGAGCCAAGCGGAATTTGGGAAAGGATGACGGCCGCAAAGACAAAGGCGCAGCCGAGGTATTCCCGGCCGCTCAGATACTCTTTCAGTACCACGGCCGACGTCAAAACGGCAAAAACAGATTCCAGGCTCATAATTAAGGAAATCAGCATTGGGTTGGCTCCCTTTTGTGCAAGGAACTGCAAGGTATAGGCAAGTCCGCGGGACAGGAGTGCCACATAAAGCACGGACCAGATGGTTGCTGTACTGCCCAGGAACTGGCTCCAATGGAAATCAGCAAAGAAAATAGTTCCCAGCGTACAGACAATGGCGGTAACCAGTGACTGCATGCAGGACAGCTTCAAGCCGTTTCCGTCCTGGCCGAAATGATGAATGGCCAGAATCTGAATGCTGAAGGTAACGGCGCAGCCTAACAGGAACCAGTCTCCTTTTTGAATATGCAAATCCGTTCCCGGTTTAATGCACAGGAAATACAGGCCAACCAAAGCAAGCAGCACCGCCAGCCAAACGCGGCGCGGTGCTTTTTTTCCAAGAAAGATGGAAAACACCGGGACAAAGACAACATATAACGCAGTCAGGAAGCCGCTCTTCCCTGCGCCGGATAAGCTAATGCCTTCCTGCTGCAGAATGACTGCCAATGCCATGGGAACGCCACAGGCAATGCCGCCCTTTACTGCATTCCAGGTCTTTTGCTTCTTTTCTTCTTTGCTGAGTTTCTGAAAGGTGCCATCCTTCTTCTGCTGTCTTTGTGCCAGCAGATCTGCCGCAATGGTACAGGGAAGTAAGAACAGAAACGCCAGCCAGCTGACCACCATATTCATGGAAATGGCATCCATGGTCTGCGATGCAATTTCCTGCGGAACAAAAGCGGTTCCCCAGAAAATAGTGGCAATCAGCGGAATAATCAGATGCCGTACCCAGTTCATAAAAGTGCTCCTTTGCCCGTTTGTTCAGTCCATTCTAATGCTTTTGTCAGGATTCGGCAAGCGGGTTTCTTTCATGCCTTTCAGAATCAGGCCTCTGGCCCAAAGAGCCTGTTCCTTGGTGGCTGCCGGAACGCCCTTCAGGGCATACGGCAGGCCCAGCTTTTCATATTTCACAATGCCTGCCGTGTGGTACGGCAAGACATCTAATGCTTTCACACAATGGTAAGGTCCCAGATACCGTCCCAGTTCTAAAAGGGCATCCTCCTGCAATGTCAGACCCGGCACCACAACGTGCCGAATCCAGGTAGGAACGCCTTTTTCTTCCAGAAAATCCAGGAAGGCCAATGGATTCCGGTTCGGCTGTCCTGTTAAGGCAAAATGATCTAGGGAACGAATATGCTTAATATCCAGCATAACCAGATCTGTTACCTGCATAAGTGCTTCATATTTGGGCAGGGAAGCTGAATCGCCGGGGGTAAAGCAGATACCGGAGGTGTCCAGACAGGTGTGAATGCCCTGCTTTTTGCACTCTGTAAACAGTTCCAGTAAAAAGTCCAATTGCAACAGGGGCTCTCCGCCGCTGACGGTAATGCCGCCGTTTTTCAAAAATTCTTTCACGCCGTTGTACTCTGCCAACAGGTCCTCTACGGTTCGCAGGGTTCCGGCCCTCATCTCCCAGGTGTCCGGATTATGACAGTATTGGCAGCGCATGGGACAACCGCATAAAAAAACAACAAACCGGATCCCCGGACCGTCTACCGTGCCCAGGGATTCGGTTGAATGAACGTAACCTTGCAAAATTACAGGGTTTCGTGGAACGTACGGGAGATGACGTCGTCCTGCTGTTCTTTGGTCAGCTTAATAAAGTTTACTGCGTATCCGGAGACACGAATGGTCAGCTGCGGGTACTTTTCCGGATGCGCCTGGGCATCCAGTAAGGTTTCCCGGTTCAGTACGTTTACGTTCAGATGGTGTCCGCCTTTTTCGGCATAACCGTCCAGCATATCAATTAAGTTGTCTACTTGTTGATTGGTAATCATGTTGGTCTCCTCCTTTTAATATACCGTGGTTTCGCAGCAGCCCTGGTCCAGACCAAGGTCAATGTCCAGGTCACCCATGAAGACTTCATCTTTTCCTAAGGCGTTCGGAATAATGGAGAAGGTATTGGAAATACCATCCTGTGCATACCGGAACGGCAGCTTGGAAACGGAAGACAGTGAGGAAGCGGCGCCGTGCGTGTCCCGTCCGGACATTGGGTTGGCACCTGGTGCAAGCGGCACGCCCTGCTTTCTGCCGTCCGGTGTATTACCGGTGTTCTTACCGTAAGTTACGTTAGACGTAATGGTCAGAACGGACATGGTCGGGAAACTGTTCCGATAGGTGTGGTGCTGACGAATCTTATTCATGAAGACTTTGACAATGTAGGAAGCAATTTCGTCTACGCGATCGTCGTTGTTTCCGTATTTCGGGAAGTCTCCGGTTGTTTCATAGTCTACCACAATGCCGTCGTCATTGCGAACAACCTTTACCTTGGCATATTTAATGGCGCTGAGCGAGTCAGCTACTACAGACAGACCGGCAATACCCGTTGCAAAGTAGCGTTTTACGTCTCTGTCATGCAGGGCCATCTGCAGACTTTCGTAGTTATATTTGTCATGGGAGTAATGAACAATATTCAGGGTGTTGACATACAGTTCAGCCAGCCAGTCCATCATATCTTCAAACTTGGCCATAACGTCGTCATAGTCCAGGTAATCCCCTTCTACCGGACGGTAGGCCGGGCCGACCTGGGTACCGAGGATTTCATCCCGGCCGCCGTTGATGGCGTAAAGCAGGCACTTGGCCAGGTTGGCACGAGCACCGAAGAATTGCATTTCCTTACCCAGCTTCATGGAGGAAACACAGCAGGCAATGGCATAGTCATCACCATGGATGCCGCGCATCAGGTCATCGTTTTCATACTGGATGGAAGAGGTCTTAATGGACATCTGTGCGCAGTACCGTTTCCAGTTAATGGGAAGACGCGGAGACCAAAGCACGGTCATGTTTGGTTCCGGTGCCGGGCCCAGGTTTTCCAGGGTATGCAGATAACGGTAAGAAGTCTTGGTAACCAGGGATTTTCCGTTAACGGAAACACCACCGATACTTTCGGTTACCCAGGTCGGGTCACCGGCAAAGATCAGGTTGTAAGACGGGGTACGGGCAAATTTTACCATGCGCAGCTTCATGATGAACTGGTCAATCAGTTCCTGTGCCTGTGCTTCTGTCAGAATGCCCTTCTTCATATCCCGTTCAATGTAGATGTCCAGGAAGGTGGAAGTTCTGCCCAGGGACATGGCCGCGCCGTTCTGCTGTTTTACAGCGGCAAGGTATCCGAAGTACAGCCACTGAATGGCTTCCTTGGCATTGGCAGCCGGTCTGGAAATATCAAAGCCATAAATACGGCCCAGTTCTTTCAGTTCTTCCAAAGCACGAATCTGTTCTGTCAGCTCTTCCCGAATGCGCATGTTTTCCACGGTCATTCTGGTTTTGGCGTGCAGCTGTTCGTCTTTCTTTTTCAAAATCAGGTTGTCTACACCATACAGGGCTACGCGACGGTAGTCACCGATGATACGGCCGCGGCCATAGGCATCCGGCAGGCCTGTGATGATGTGTGCATGACGGGCAAGACGCATTTCCGGCGTGTACATATCAAATACGCCCTGGTTATGGGTCTTGCGGTATCTGGTAAAGATATCTGTAATTTCAGGATCTACGGTATATCCGTTGGTTTCACAGGCATCACAGGCCATGCGGATGCCGCCGAATACCTGGAGGGACCGCTTCAGCGGCTTGTCCGTCTGCAGGCCGACAATCTGCTCCAGATCCTGATCAATGTAACCGGCACCGTGAGAGGTAATGGTGGATACAATTTTGGTATCCATATCCAGCACGCCGCCGTTTTCCCGTTCTTTTGCAAACAAGTCCAGCACTTCGTCCCACAGCTTCTGGGTAGCCGCTGTCGGCCCCTCCAGGAAGGTTTCGTCTCCTTCATAAGACGTTACGTTGTGCTGAATGAAGTCGTTTACGTCAATGGCTCCTACCCATTCGCCAGGAATAAAGCCATCCCATTGTGTGTCTACTGAGAATTTCATTATTCGCCAAGTCCTCCAAAAAAATACATTCGCTTCTGCTGCCCTTGCTGAGGAAAACGCGAACGTCGAAACAAAGGTTCTCCAACAGAAGTCGTTAAGATATTAACAAATAGACTATCCCCTTTCAAGGTATTTTCGCAGGCTTTCACACTGGTTATTTTTCTGCGAAAAAACATACAAAAAAAGAAGAAAGCTTACTACAATTTGTAGTAAGCTTTCCCGTGTCTTATTAGAACATTGGACTATACCTTTAATTGAACTAACAATTGATTACGAATTTTCTGGTTCAATTTAAATTGTACTTTGGACTCACCCATTTCTAATTATTTTTGATTGGAGTCAAGTTATATAAACTTTCGGACTCACCCCTTATCATTCGTACTTTATTATGTTGTCTTCCATACACGTTGGAAGAAATTGTGTTTCATGTTTTAGATTACTGCTGATCCTGCTTTCTTACTACATTTTGTTTGGACACACAGGTTATTCTGTTGTCACCAGAAGTTGGTTGTACTTGAATAAGTTTAGTAGGACTGTTTTGAAAAACGAATCTATATGAAACTTTAAGATTTCCGTAGCCTTAAAGTTTCGTTTATCTGAACCAGGTGTTATTGTTTATCCTGTTAACTGATCTTAACTGTGTTCTTTACTGGTCTGAAACTTTAAGGCTACAAGAAATGCACCTCATCCCGGATCATTGGACTCATTCCTTTCTTACGCCTCTTGGCTTTCTAGTTTGTAGAAATTGTTTTCTCTTTCTGTCTATATCATAGCACGGCCCCCCTGAAATGCAAGATTTCTAAGCATATTTGATAGATTTTTCCACATCTGTGCGTTTTTTTATTTAATTTTAACTAAGTTGTTTACAATTATCAGAAAAGTGCTACACTTAAGGTGTTGGTCACCTTCCACCGGAAAAATCCATAAAAAAGCAGAGAAAAACCCCGCTTAAAGCAACCGTTGCTTTAAGCGGGGTTATTTGCTGTTTTCCTATGTACTCTGTGTACCACTTGTAGAAGACGAAGCAGCTGACTCGCCCGAAGTTGAGCCGGAACCGGAGTCTGTGCCCATTCCGCCCGGGCCGCCCTGTAGAGCGTCTCCGCCGGGGCCTCCCGCTCCATCAGGCTGCGTATTGCTTTCCGTGTCACCGGGCCCGCCGCCGTCAGGGGCATTGCCGTCCGGAGAGCCACCCTGCCCACCGGCATTGTTGTTCATGGTACCCATGTCACTGATCTGCAGGCTGGAAGCATCTACCAGCGTGCTGCTGTCCTGCGTGTCAGAGGTAGAACCGATGGTTCCATTTAACTGACCGCTGATACTTTCTGCACGTAGCAGACAGAATTCCTTTAACGTGCTGACACCGGTTTCAAATTCCTCATAGGTGCAGAATTTGGTCGGATCCTGTTCCACGTAAGGCGCAATCATGGAAGACACGCTGTCTATCATCTCTTCAAATTCGCCGCTGTCAAAGTAGGTGGACAGAAATTCCGAGAAGTACTGATGATACAGTTCGGTATATTCTTCACTGGCAAAAATCCAGGCAAGCATGGGGCGTTCTGAAACATCCCCGCCGGACACCGGCGTATCAATCGGATAATTGACTAAACTGGTAGCATCCGCTGCCGATTCAAATCCGCCGAAAGCCAGGTTATAGTCCCATGGAATCATCTGCATCTGCCCATCTTTTTCGTACAGGTAGTAGTTGTGAATCATGGAACCGGTGTAGCTGTCAAAGTTCAGGACAAAATTGTGCACTACAAAGTAGCGGATAACGGCATCTACATCTACCGTATCCTCCAGGTCCTCCCCTTCCGACAGATTCTTCAAAGAGGCAATCAGGCGGGTCTTGTCCGCATCAGAGATATCGGTTTTAGCGTTATCAAAAATATTGGAGTAGCTGTCGGCGTCATCATCAATGTATTTCAGCAGGACGTCATCCTGTGCATTACCATCCGGTGCGGTGCCGTCTGGTGCAGTGCCCTCTGAGCCTTGTGTACTGCTGTTCGCATCCGGCAGATCCGGTGGGTTGCCCATGGCCTGCTGACCTGCTTCCGCATTTGTGTTAGCGTCACTCGCCACGCTGGTGTCATTTGCCGCAACATTGTTTTCCTCCGGCTTTTCCGGTGGCGTCTGCGAGTCAGTGTCAGACGAATCCGCAGGGGCATCTCCGCCTGCAGTAGCATTGCTGTCATTATCGGAATCCATTTCAAAGTCCTTGCCATTGCCTCGGCCGCCGCCCATGCTCTGGCTGTCCGGCTTATATAAGGAACCGTAATCTTTTCCATAATTCCGTTGCAGGAAGGATTCTTCCACGCCTTCTACGGCAAGGTACAGACCCCAGTCCTCCCCGTTTACCGTAATGTAGACATAACTGCATAATGGGGAAGCTACGCCCATTTCATTCATCATCTGATAACAAAGGTAATCCTTCATATAGGTGTTGTCCTGGATGATGTTGTTCAGGCACAGCTTGTCCAGACCGTAATAGGTATTGGAGCTGTCATAATGGTCAAATTCAATTTTAAAGCTGTAACGGTTGTTGCCGTACGATGCCACCTGCGTTAAAGACGTATTGCCCTTGCCGCGGATGGCAACATTTTTGTAGGCCTCATTGTCTATGACAACGGTGCATTCGGAGTATTCCTCGCTCTGGCAGTTCTCTACAAAAGTGTCCCAGTCATCCATGATGATGTTGATGGTATGCACTTTGGAGGTATCAAACAGTTTGCTTTCGTATCCCATGGCCGAAGAAGCCTTTTTTAAACCCAGGCTTTCTCCGTTGACAAAGAGAACGGTCAGAAGCAGCGTTAGGGCAAGCACCACACAGCAGATTTTATCAATTGCCTTATGGGTTGACATACACCGGCCTCCTTATCCAAGGTATTCGCCGTTATAGCTGACCAGAACTGCGCTGTTGACCTTTTCCATGGAGGACAGCTCGTTGACAAAGTCGGTGTTGTCTTCCTTCAGTCGGATTTCCAGATTCAGTTCAATCTGATCCTTGGTGACGGTTTTGCTTTTCACAACGCATTTCTTTACTTTGGTCTTCAGGTAATCCATGGCTGCCTTTTCTGCTGCGGAATCCGTGCAGGTAAGCACTATAATATACGGATTCAGGTGCGGCTTCCGGTTAACAAACACCAATAGAATGGCACCAATAATGACACTGCCGACAACGGCCAGCGGAATCAGGCCTGCTGCCAGTACAATGCCGACGGCAATGGACCAGAACAGGAACGCAATATCAAGCGGTTCTTTGATTGCCGTACGGAAGCGGACAATGGAAAGGGCACCTACCATACCTAAGGACAGAACCACATTGGAGGTTACCGCCAAAATAACAACGGTGGTAATCATGGTCAAAGCAATTAAAGTGGTGCCAAAGCTGGAGGAATACATGACCCCCTGATAAGTCTTTTTATAAACAAAGAAAATAAACAGGCCCAGTCCGAAGGCCAGAACCAGGGCAATGGCCATATCCGTAAAGCTGACGCTGGTTACATTTTCCAGAAAGCTGGATTTAAAAATATCATTGAATGTCATAAGTAAAATACTCCTTTTTCTTTAGCCGTAGACTCTGCAGGCGGCATATTTTGAATAGGCTTCTGTTCTGCAAGCCGGAAGTTGCACTACATCGCGGATCAGGGAGGGTAAAAAGTTATCCCACTTCACTTCCAGGATAATGGGTTCCGTTCTTACCGGAACCGTAACGCAATCCGGGTTCAAAAAGGCGGTGCATTGCAACCCGGTGCGGATGTTGTAGTCCAGCGTAACGCGGACATTTCCCGGCGCAAAGACGAAGGGTTCCCTTTGGTAGTCCACAATGGTCTTTGGGGCCAGCCCCTGGGTTTGCATCTTGGAGTAAAGTTCCTCCAGGAGCGGAGTGCCACAGTCCTTCATCCAGCCTACACTGCCATCTACAATGGATTGCGCCTGTGCTTCGGTCAGGGGAGCACTTTCCTTGGTGCCAAGGCCTCCCCGTTTGCTTTTCTTTTCCAGATGAAGCGTAGTTACATCCCCGTTGTAGTAGCGAATCCGAAATTTTTCCCGGATATTCACGCCGTCTATTTTTTCCCGGAGTGCTTTGTCCGCCGCATTGTCAAAGTACAAGCTGCGCACTAAGTAGCTTCCGTTTTCCGCATGGGGATCCGGTGCCATTACCGCGGAAAGCCGGCTACGCAAAGTCAACAAATCTGCGTAGCTGATCTCATGCTTCCATTCGTGTCGATATTGCATAAAAAACCTCCTGTACTGATTGATGACATAGTACAGGAGGAAGATTGAACTTTTATTGAATTACTTTAAGTTTCGTTTTTGATTGCGGGAAGGCGCACCTGGAATTCCACCAGGTTATCATGGCAAAGGACCGTAATACTGCCTTTATGCGATTCAGCAATGGCCTTTGCAATAGCCAGTCCCAGACCATAGTGCTGGCTTTTCCCGTTTCGGACTTCATCCAGGCGGGAAAAGCGCTCAAAAATTTGCTTCTTCTGGGTTTCGGAGAGTGCCGGTCCCGTGTTGGTAACGGAAAGCAGCGCCGTTTTCCGTTCTTTGGTCAGCGTCAGGCAGACCTGTTTGCCGTCCGTGCCGTGCTGGATGGCGTTGTCCAGTAAAATGGAGACCAGCTGTTTTAACCGGGCACTGTCCCCTTCTACCTGAATGCCTTCTGCAACCTTGCTGTCAATGCGCATCCCCTTTTCAAAGGCAACACTTTCAAAAGGAAGGATTTCGCCATCCACCAGGTGGCTCAGGTTTAAAAGTTCCTTTTGCGGTTCCACATTTTCCGTACGGGCCAGGGTCAGCAGCTGTCCGACCAGGGTGCCCATGCGTTCATTTTCATATTGAATATTGGAAAGCCACTGATTGCTGCCGATTTCCCGTTCCAACAGCTCCGCATTGACGCTGACAACGGAAACCGGCGTTTTTAATTCGTGACCGGCATCCGAAACAAACTGCTTTTGTTTCTGGTAACTTTCTTCCAGCGGCTGCACAATTTTGTGGGCAAGATAAACGGAAAGGAAAAAGAAAACAACCAGTGCCACAGCGCCAAAAATCAGGGTATAGCGAAGCAGCGTGGCAGCGCTGTCATTAATCAGGGTGTTATCTTTAAAAGCCACTAAAGTGTAGCCGTTTTTTTCTGTTTTATAATACGCCAGGTTGTCTTTCGTGCCGGTGGTTTTCGTGCCACTGACAATGTCCTCTGCCAGTGTTTGCAGCTCTTCGTCCGTATAAATGGTAGAAGACTCGTTTTCTATCTCCAGGATTTCTCCGGAATCGGCAATGGCCACCGTGTAAAAATGGGACAGTTGGAATTCGGGGGAATCTGCATCGCCCGGGGCCGTTTTTTCTTTGTCAGGCTCCGTTCCCTGCTCCGGCTTTTCCGGCTGTTCTGCCTGCTCCGGCGGGGCCTCCTGTTCCGGCTGGTTTTCCTGTTCCTCTTCTATTTCTGAGGAAAGCCGGTACAACTCGGCGTGGGTTTTCAGCATCCGCTCATTCTGCTGGGACATTTCAAAGTAACTGGACGCATAAATAATGCCCAAGGAACCGGCCCATACCAGAACCAGGATGACCATAATGGTGGCAACAATTCGTTTTCTGGATGTTTTAAACATGGTCATACCTCAATTCATAGCCAATTCCGCGTACCGCTTTGATTTCCGTTTCTGCACCCACAAAGCTAAGCTTTTTCCGGGTAAAGGACATGTAGACTTCCACATTGTTGTATTCGGCATCACTTTCAAAGCCCCAGATTTTTACGGCCAGCTGTTCCCGGGTCAGAATCTGACCACTGTTGCGAATCAGGTATTCCAGAATGTGGTATTCCTTTTCACTTAAACGCACGGACTGGCCGGTGGCGGCGCAGGAAAGCGTCAGATTTCCTGCGGTTAAAAGGATGTCACCAAAAGACAAGGTGTCGTCTGCGGCGCCGGTGGCACGCCGCGTTAAGGCACGGAGCCGTGCCAGCAGCTCTTTGGTCATAAACGGCTTGGTCAGGTAGTCATCGGCGCCGCTGTCCAGACCGGTCACCTTGTCATCCAGCTCCGTTTTGGCCGTCAGCATCAGAATAGGCGTAAGAATACCACTCTTTCTGGCTTCCCGCGTAATGTCATAGCCGTTCTTACCGGGCAGCATGACGTCCAAAACGGCAAGGTCATACATATTGCTTTCCAGCGCCGCAAGGCCGTCCGTGCCATTGGCAAAGGAATCCACTTCATAACCCTCCAGCTTCAGGATTTCCCCCAAAGCCTGTGCCATTCGTGTTTCATCTTCCACCAGTAAAATCCGCATACGGCCACCTCCACTACTTTGTCTGCACTACTTCCGTCTGCTTAGTATTCTTATTTTATACCATAAAAGCTTAAAGAAACATTGAACAAGGAAAGAGCCCGTTGCACGGAACCGTGCAACGGGCTTTGAATGGTTTGGGTTAGATGGAAATTTCGTGGGCCATGCGGTAGATGCCAAGGTCAATGTTCTTGGTCATCAGCAGGCCTTCTTCAATGTCATAGTCTACAATTTCGCCGTTCTTGATGGCCACTACGCGGCTTTCGGTTTCGGCACCGTCCCGCAACAGATGCACAGCATAGTTGCCCAGACGGGAAGCATATACGCGGTCCCGTACGGTTGGTGCACCACCGCGCTGTACGTGACCCAGGATGGTTGCACGGGATTCTACGCCGGTCTTTTCCTGAATCAGCTTTGCCATTTCATTGGCGTCTCCGCAGCCTTCGGCAACAATGATAACGAAGTGCTGCTTGCCGGTGGAAATGGTCTGGCGCATGCGGTTAACAACGTCTCTTTCAAAGTCATATTCAAATTCCGGAATCAGAATGGAAGTGGCACCGACGGCAATGCCGGAATCCAGGGCAATCCATCCTGCCTTACGTCCCATAACTTCAATAACAGAGCATCTGGAATGGGATTCTGTGGTATCCCGTACCCGGTCTACCATGTCCATAACGGTGTTGACTGCAGTGTCAAAGCCGATGGTGTATTCGGTACAGCCGATATCATTGTCAATGGTACCGGGGATACCAACAACGGGAATACCGTGACGGGACAAATCCTGTGCACCACGGAAGGAGCCGTCACCACCGATAACTACCAGGCCTTCCAGGCCCATACGGCGGCACATTTCAGCGGCTTTCCGCACACCCTGTTCCGTTGTGAATTCCTTGGACCGTGCCGTTCTGAGAACGGTACCGCCCCGTTGGATAATATCTGAAACCGACCGGAGGTTCATTTCACAGGCATCTCCGGCAAGGAGCCCTTCGTAGCCGTTGTAAATGCCGAGAACCCGCATATCATTCTGTACACCGGTACGAACAACGGCACGGATGGCCGCATTCATGCCGGGCGCGTCTCCGCCGGATGTTAAAACACCAATGGTCTTCATAAGTCGTCCTCCAAATCATGCATTTTCGGAAAAATATTATTGCACAGCCTTTTTTCAGTGTCAATCAGTTGGCACGGAAAAACACGTTATCTGCGCCTAAAATCCGCTTTAATTCCCCTAACAGGCCCTCTGATATCTGAATTCCGCCTAAGGATTTCTGGACAACATAGGTTCCACTGTCTTTGTAATAGAAATAAGCAGGATACGGGCCCTCCGAAAAAATTTCCAACAGGTTTTCTGCTTTCGGGATCCGTTCGTCCTGGTTACTGTCAAAACGAAGGAACAAGCCATTATGTTTGTGCTTTGCTTCCGTTCCCGTTGGAATACGTTCCAGCTTCATGGCCAGCAGTTTGGGCCGTTCTTCGTCTTCAATGGCAAGTCTGGCATGTAAGTAAACTACGCTGCCCTCTTTCAGAAGCGGACCGGAGTCCTGACAGGTCTTTGGGAATACAACCAGTTCCATGGAACCACTCAGGTCTTCAAAGGTGGCGTTGGCCATGGTGGTACCGGACTTGGTCAGGCGGAGCCGGATTGCGGTAATCATGCCTAAGATGCGGACGTTGTCATTGTCATGATACCGGGAAGTACCGTCCTCCGTGGCGGCCAGCAAATCCGAAATGGCCGCCGTACTGAAGGATTTGGCAACGTCTGCATAGTCCTGTAACGGGTGGCCGGACAGGTATAACCCGGTGGTTTCTTTTTCATAGGCCAGCAAATCAGCGGGAGCAAATTCCGGCAGGTTGGGAACCTTGGTACCGGGTTCTTCTGCTGCGGCCATCCCGTCTAAGTCAAAGAGGCCAAGCTGTCCCTCCACATTATGTCTGCGGGTGGAATCCAGCTCCGCCAGCAGGTCCGGCAAAAGTGTCAGCATCTGGCGGCGGTTTAGGCCAAAGCCATCCAGGGCACCGCATTTTACCAAAGACTCCATGGCCTTTCGGTTAAAGCTTTTTCCCTGCACCCGCTTTAGGAAGGTATAAAAAGAAGTGTATGGGCCGTTGTTTTCCCGCTCCGTAACAATGGTTTGAATCAGGTTCCGTCCCAGACCCTTTACCGCAAGCAGGCCAAACAAAATATTCCCCTGCTCATCTACTGTAAATTCCCCGTATCCGGTGTTGATGTCCGGCGGCAAAACAGGAATCGCTTTGGCATGACATTCTGCCACATATTCCACTACCTTGTCCGTCCAGTCCAGGACACTGGTAATCTGGGACGCCATAAATTCCGCCGGATAATGGCACTTCAAATAAGCGGTTTGAAACGCTAATGTGGCATAGGCAGCTGCGTGGGATTTATTAAACGCATACGATGCAAAAGAAATCATATCGTCAAAAATGGAATTGGCCGCACTGACCTGAATGCCATTTTCCACGCATCCGGCCACAAACTTAGTGCGCTCCTCTTCCATGACCTTATGCTTTTTCTTGGCCATGGCACGCCGCACAATGTCTGCATGACCAAAGCTGTAACCGGCCAGCCTTCTGCAGATTTGCATTACCTGCTCCTGGTACACAATACAGCCGTAGGTAACTTCCAGAATGTCTTTCAATTCCGGCGTCTTGTAACGGATGTCTTCCGGGTGTAACCGGTTGTGCAGGTACGTTGGAATGGAATCCATGGGACCCGGGCGATACAGCGATGTCAGTGCTATCAGGTCCTCCACCTTTGTCGGCTTAAACTGCATTAATATGTTGCGCAGGCCGCCATTTTCAAACTGGAACACGCCTTCGGTGTCCCCTTTTCCAAACATGGCAAAGGTGGCCTGGTCTGTGTAATCAATGTCAGCTACCCGGAACGAAGGTTCCTTCTTTTGAATCAGGGTCTCCGCATTTTTGATAACCGTCAGGGTTCGCAGCCCAAGGAAGTCCATTTTAAGAAGGCCCAGTTCTTCCAGGGTGGTCATGGTATATTGCGTTACCACGGAATCGTCTTTTTTGGCCAGCGGCACATAATGGTTAACCGGTTCCGCTGTAATTACAACACCGGCTGCATGGGTAGAACTGTGCCGGGGCATGCCTTCTATTTTTAATGCATTGTCTATTAACTGTTTGACTTCCGGATCTTCCTGATACAGCTTTTTCAAATCCGGGTTCTTCTTGACTGCACCGGCTAAGCTTCCGGACAGGGCCCATGGAATCTGCTTGCACACGGCGTCCGCTTTGCCATAGGCAATGCCCAGCACGCGGGCCACATCCCGGATGGCAGCCCGGGCCTTCAGGGTTCCGAAGGTAACAATCTGTGCCACGTGGTCGGCACCGTATTTTCCCGTAACGTAGTCTATGACTTCGCCGCGGCGTTCATAACAAAAGTCAATATCAAAGTCCGGCATGGAAACCCGCTCCGGGTTCAAGAACCGTTCAAAGAGCAGATGATATTTCATGGGGTCTATATCCGTAATGCCGACACAGTAGGCCACAATGGAGCCCGCTCCGGAACCACGGCCCGGCCCCACCGGGATGCCCTTGGATTTGGCAAAGCGGACAAAGTCATACACAATCAGGTAATAGTCCGTGTATCCCATTTTGCCGACAATGTCCAATTCGTAATTCATCCGGTCAAGGTAAGCCTGTGGCACCTCTGCCCCGTATCGGCGAGTCAGTCCCTTTTCCGCTAAATAGCGGAGATACGCTTCATGGCTGTCATACCCTTCCGGAATAGTGAAGTGCGGTAGTTTGGTAACTCCGAACTGGATGTTGACATTACATCGCCCGGCAATCCGGCCGGTATTTTCCAGGGCTTCCGGAATGGCATGGAACAATTCCTGCATTTCCTGTTCGGACTTCAGGTAAAACTCCTGTGTGCGGAAATCCAGGCCGGTGTCTTCGTCTATGGTGTGGTTGGTCTGAATGCAAACCAGAATTTTCTGTACCTGTGCATCTTCCTGCTTCAGGTAGTGCACGTCATTGGTGGCCACCATAGGGATGCCGGTTTCCTTACTGAGCCGGATAATCTGCGGCAAAATTTGCAATTCTTCCGTCATGCCATGATTCTGCACTTCCAGGAAGAAATTGTCATGGCCGAAGATGGATTCATATTCCAGGGCCTCTGCTTTGGCCCCTTCGTAATCTCCGGATAATAAAAGAGAATTGACGCCGCCGGCCAAGCAGGCACTGCAGGCAATCAATCCTTTTGCATACTGCCGAAGCAATTCTTTATCTACACGCGGTTTGCTGTAAAAGCCTTCCGTAAAGCCGGCCGAAACCAGTTTAATCAGATTCTGGTACCCTTCCTCCGTTTCGCAGAGGAGAATCAGATGATGCCGTTCTTTGGCTTCCGGCCCGGTCTTGTTAAAACGGCTTCCGACGGCCACATAAACTTCACATCCTAAGATGGGTTTGATCCCGGCGGCTTTGGCTGCTTTATAAAAATCCATGGCACCGTACATGACGCCATGGTCTGTTATGGCCAGCGCCGTCTGGCCCAGGTCTTTGGCGCGTTGCACCAGTTCCGGAATACGGCAGGCACCGTCCAGAAGGCTGTATTCCGTATGCACATGTAAGTGGGTAAAGGCCATGACGGCACCTCCTTTAGCGCAGTTCTTCGGCAATTTCCAAAATCCGCTGCAGCCGGTGGTTGACGCCGGATTTGGAAAGGGGCTCTTTTAAGTTGTCCCCCAGTTCTTTCAGACTGTAATCCGGGTTTTCCTTCCGGAGCAGGGCCAGTTCCTGTAAATCCTGTGGCAGATACTGCAGGCCCTTTTCTTCTTCAATGGTACGAATGGCCTCTATTTGCTTATAAGCGGCATCAAAGGCTCTGGAAGAATTGGCGTTTTCAAAATTCATGCGGCGGTTGACCCGGTTCCGCATGTCCTTATACATTTTGGTTCCCATCAGGTCCAGGGAACAGTCCGTGGCGCCCATCAGGGTTAATAAATCTTCCACGCTTTCGGAATCCTTGAAGTAAATAATGTGTGCGCCGTTGCGCTGTACGTATTTCGGCGTCAGATTCCATTCCGAAAACAGCTTCATAAGGTCATTGCACAGCACTTTATGGGACAGCACAAATTCCAAGTGATAATCCTTTTCCGGGTCCGTAATGGTACCGCAGGAAAGAAAGGCGCCACGCAATACGGCAGCGTGGCAGCAATCAAATTCCAGATTGGCGCGATTCAGTCGTCTGGTAACCTCTCCGGGGCTATGTCCAAACGCGGCCAGAACCGCAATACGGTCTTCTACTGAATCTACTGTAACGCGGTACTTCCCCGCTGCGGACTTGCTTATAGTTGGGGTATGCCCCGTCAGTTCAATAATACCGGTGGCATACTTCTTAGCAATGTCTTCGGTTTCGGTTTTGATTCCCATATGGGTTTTACTGAAGTCCCGGCAGGTCAGCATCAGGCCGTATAATTCCGCATGATGACAGCAGGCTTTCGGCCGTTGCTGAAATGCGTCCTGATTCTGCAACAGTTCCTCTTTTACCCGGGAAGCAAAAGACACGATACCCCTCCTTTATTTCACAATATCCCGATGGAATACATTCACCGGAATATCCTGTTCCTTCAAATAAGCGTACATGGCTTCGGCAAAGGTAACCGAACGGTGTTTGCCGCCGGTGCAGCCAAAGCAGATGACCAGACTGCCCTTCCCCTCTGCAGCGTAAAGCGGCAAAGAGTAAGAAATCAGATCCTTCATTTTGGCAAAGAAGGTCTGCGAGCTTTCATAGGACATGACGTAGTCATAAACATCCTTGTCCAGGCCGGTATGCGGCTTCAGCTCCGGAATATAAAACGGATTGGGCAGACAACGCACATCAAAGACCAGATCGGCGTCTGCCGGAATGCCGTACTTAAAGCCGAAGGACATACAGGTAACCTGCAGGGTCTGCTGCAGATTGCAATCAAAAATACCGGCAATGCGGGCCTTCAGCTGCGCCGGTTTCAGGTGCGTGGTGTCAATGACATAATCTGCCATATTCTTCAGCGGCGCCATCATGTTTTCTTCTTCGGCAAACGCTTCTTCCAGGGTGTTGGTATCTTTGTAAAGCGGATGTTTCCGTCTGGTTTCTTTAAAGCGATGCAGCAGTGTGTCATCTTCGCAGTCCAAATACAGAATGCGGTAGTTGATGCCCTGCTCTTTCAGGGTGTCCATGGAAGTATACAGCGTTGAAAATTCCTTGCCGGCACGCACGTCTACACAGACCGCGGCACGGAAGTCCTGTTCGGACTTTAGGAAAATCTGTCCGAAGGACGGTAACAGCTGTGGCGGCATGTTGTCTATGCAGACAAAGCCGATGTCCTCCAGCATTTCAATGGCCTTGGATTTTCCGGCGCCGGAGCGCCCCGTTACAATAATAAATTCCATAGATCCACCCCCTGTGGATTAGAGTATCTGTACCTCCGGTTCCAGGCTGACGCCTGTTTCCTTCCGTACGGTTTCCTGAATATAGGAAATCAGTTGCAAAATATCCGTAGCCGTGGCATTGCCGCGGTTAATGACAAAACCGGCATGCTTTTCGGAGACCTGTGCTCCGCCAATGGCATACCCTTTTAAGTTGCACTGTTCAATCAGGGCGCCGGCAAAATGCCCTTCCGGCCGCTTAAACGTGCTGCCGGCACTGGGATATTCCAGTGGCTGCTTGGCTACCCGGCGGGCCATGGTCTGATCCATTTTCATTTTAATGGCATCCGGATTGCCCTTTTCCAAAAAAAAGATAACGGAGGTAATAATCAGGTCCGCACCCATGTAATTGGAGTGGCGGTAATCAAAGCCCAGTTCGGCTTTGCCCTGCCAGGAGCCTTTTTCGCCGTCTGCGTTCATGTGGTTTACCACCATGACCACGTCTTTCATTTCCCCGCCGTAGGCGCCGGCATTCATGTAAATGGCGCCGCCAACGGAGCCGGGAATGCCGTAGGCAAATTCCAGACCGGTCAGGCTGTAATCCAGGGCAAAGCGGCACAGCTTGGTAACCGACGCTCCCGCCTGGGCGCGCACCATATTGTTACCGCAGTATTCTACTTTGCTGAAGGCTTCTCCTAACAAAAGAACTACATTGTGCAGGCCACTGTCCGGTACCAGTACATTAGAGCCCTTACCCAGGACCAGCGGCTTTACGCCTTCCTGCTTGCAGGCTTTCAATAAACCGGATAAGGCTTCGGTACTGTTGGGTTCTACCAAAAGATCCGCCGGCCCGCCGACACGAAAGCTGGTATAGCGGCTCATGTCTGCCTGCTTGGTGGCTTTACAACCGTGGGCTTCGGCCACGGCTAAAATAGTTTCGTACATGACAGTCTCCTTAAGACAGGGTGGCTAACAATGCGGCACCAATAATACCGGCGTCATTGCCGAGTACGGCTGCACGGATTTCCGTCTTTTTCATGGCATATTGGGCATATTGCTGTTCATTGACTTTCTGAGTAAGCGGCTGAATTAAGAAGTCCCCTTCTCTGGAAATGCCGCCGCCAATGCAAAGGATGTCCGGCTGGAACAGGTTAATTAAATCCGTAACGCCGACTGCCAGATAACTGATATATTCGTCTACTACTTTTAAGCCGAGTTCGTCCCCCTGACGGGCGGCCTTAAAGGAGGTAATACCGTTTACCTTTTCCAGACTGTCGGAAATTTTCCACATCAGGCTGGTTTTATAGGCGTCTGCTTCCATGGCTTCTCTGGTTTCCCGTACCAGTGCCGTGGCAGAAGCGTATTTTTCAAAGCAGCCCTGGCGGCCGCATTTGCAGGGGATACCGTCTTTGACAATAACCATATGGCCGACTTCTCCGGCGGCACCGTTGATGCCGGTCAGGAGTTTTCCGTTTAAGATAATGCCCCCGCCAACGCCCGTGCCAAGGGTAACAGCAATAAAGTTTGGTACGCCGTGTCCGCAACCGGCAAGCTGTTCACCCAGAGCGGCGCAGTTGGCGTCGTTCTCTACAAAGGTTGGCTTGCCCAGACGCTGCTGGATCATGTCCCGCAGCGGCGTGTGCAAAAAGCCGAGGTTCGGGGAGTTTTCTACCACACCGTCTGCGTTAACCGCACCCGGTGTTCCAACACCTACACTTTCCACGTCCTGCAGGGAAATACCGGCTTTCCGAACAGCCAGCTTTGCCGCTTCGGCAATAGAGTCTGCAATTTCTTCTGCCGGGCGCGGGCAGTTGGTTTTGACGGAAGCTGCCCCAAGGATATGGTTCTTTTCATCTACTACACCGGCAGCAATGTTGGTGCCGCCGAGATCAATTCCAATTTTGTACATTTCGGTTTCGTTCCTCTTCTTCTATTTTTTATCAGAAATTTTTACCAGAAAATCTGATTGTGCCACGGGTCTACTTCTGCCGGCTTCGGCGGAAGGAATTCATCATCTTCCATGCCAAGGCTTTCCAGCAGTTCCCGTGCGGAGTTATGGCCCATTGCTTTCAGACGGTTGTTGATGGCCGCCACTTCAATGATAATGGCCAGGTTACGTCCCGGGCTGACCGGAACGGTAATCTTCGGGATTTCTACGCCTAGGATGTTGGCCGTTTCTTCTGCAATACCCATCCGTTCGTAGACTTTATTTTCGTCCCATTTTTCCAGTTCTACCACCAGATCAATTTTAGAGGTCATTTTAACGGCCCCCATACCGAACAGCCGCCGGGCGTCTACAATGCCGACCCCGCGCAGTTCAATAAAGTGGCGAATGTTATCCGGAGCGGAACCAACCAAAGCTTTCTTGGATACCTTTCGGATTTCTACGGCATCATCGGCTACCAGACGGTGTCCGCGTTTAATCAGCTCTACTACGTTTTCTGATTTTCCGACGCCGGAGTCTCCGACAATCAGGATGCCTTCACCGGAAACATCTACCAGAACGCCGTGGCGGGTTTCCCGTTCGGCCAGTTCCACATTCAGGAATTCTACCAGGGACGTGGTGGCAATAGAGGTGTGGTCACTGGCTTGCAGCAGCGGCACCTGGTATTGCTCCGCAAACGGAACAAAGTCCTGGATCAGGTCTTTCGGCACCATAACGGAGAAAACGCAGGCTGCCGGTTTTTCCCGCATTAAGCGGTCTATATTTTCATTCCGTAAATCCGGAGTCAGGTCTTCCAGGAAAAGATATTCCGAATTTCCAAGGAATTCAATTCGTTCCGGAGTAAAGTTTTTGTCATATCGCGCCAGAATTAATCCCGGGCGATTGACTTCCATGGAATGGATCAGAATGTCATCTGCATTACATGGAAGATAAATTGGCGTGTACCCTTCTGCCGCAATAATTTTGCTCAGCGAAACGGAATACTTTCCTGCCATTTTCCACACTTCCTTTTTGTTTCAATACACAAAATATTTTAGCATAGCTTTCCCTTTACTGACAACAAAATATAGAGTGTGTTATAATTATGCAAACATTCCATTTTAAGGTGGTATTGTTCATGAGAATTAACGATATTATACAAAGAAAACGGGATGGCTATGAGCTGTCACAGGAGGAAATCCGTCAGATTGTCAACGGCTTTACCCTGGGCAAAGTTCCGGATTACCAGATGTCTGCTTTTCTGATGGCCATCTGGTTCCGTGGCATGACCAAAGAGGAGACCTTTGCCATGACCTATGCCATGGCAAACTCCGGAAAGAAAGTAGATATCAGCAAAGTACAGGGGCCCACGGTAGACAAGCACAGTACCGGCGGTGTCGGGGACAAAGTTACCCTGATTGCCGCTCCCATTGCAGCTGCACTGGGCTGTAAGGTAGCCAAAATGGTAGACCACGGTTTGGGCTACACCGGCGGCAACCAGGACAAACTGAACTCCATTCCCGGCTTCCGAACAGCATTAAACTCGCAAATGTTTTTAAGCCAGGTAAACAAAACCGGGCTTGCCCTGATCAGCCGTACCGAAGATCTGATTTCTGTGGATCAGCGGTTATATTCCCTGCGGGATGTTACCGCCACGGAAGACAGTCTGCCCCTGATTGCCTCTTCCATTATGAGCATGAAGCTGGCCACCGGCTGTCAGAATATTATTTTAGACGTAACGGTGGGCTCCGGTGCATTTATGAAAAGCCTGAAAGAGGCAAGGGAACTGGCTCGCCTGATGGTGGAAATCGGCAAAAGTGCCGGGCGCAATGTAACCGCCATCATTACGGATATGGACGCACCGCTGGGCTACGCCATCGGCAACAGCCTGGAGGTTGTGGAGGCCATAGAAGTGCTGAACGGCAAGGGGCCGGAGGACTTAAAAGAAGTCAGTCTGGCCATTGCCTCTGCCATGTATGCCGCTGCGTTCCAGAAAAGCAAAGAAGAAGCGGACCGGGCAGTAAAAGGTGCCATAGAAGACGGTTCTGCCTTGCAAAAGCTGGCGGAAATGGTACGCTGTCAGCGCGGGGATGCCAATCTGATTTCCCAGCCGGATGGGTTCCCGGTCAGCAAACATATTCAATCTGTTAAATCGCCGGTCAGCGGGTATCTCTGCCACATGGAAACCGATGTTATTGGTTCCGTGGCGTGCTTACTTGGAGCAGGCAGAGAACGAAAAGACTCCCGTATTAATTACGCGGCGGGCATTGTTCTGCACGTCAAGCCCGGAGATTATGTGGAAGAAGGACAATCCTTAGCCAGCTTCCGCACGGATACGGACGGTATTCTTTATGAAGCGGAGCAGGCCTTTCTGTCTGCGCTGGCTTTTTCAGAAGAACCGCCCGCTCCCCGCACGCTGATTCATGAAGTCATTCTGTAACAGACAGCAGAACATCCAAAAAAACAAAAAGGGCCGTTTCCGTTTGGAAGCGGTCCTGCTTTTTGCTTTTTAGTCCACCATAAGGCTGGTTAGAATGGCGGAGTAAATTTTAACGGGGTTTTCCAGGAAATTGTCCTTCAGCTTTTCGGCCTGGTCCCGATCGGTAACAAAGACGGTCAGGGTTAACAAATCCGTGTCCTTTTCGGTCATGCAGAAAGAGACGCGGTATCCGTCCTTGTAAGGTTCAATCCGGACGTCATTTTCCCGGGCATTCCGCTCTAAGGTTAATTGCCGCTGTGCGGAGTGAACGGCAATATCCAGTACTGACTTTGGCAGGTCTTCCTGTAAAACGGAAGCTGCCATTTTTCCTTCTTCTGTCAATTCAATAATTTCCTCTTCTTCAGATAATTCCGGTTGCAGTAGGCCCTTTTCTACCAGTTCGGCAATGGCTTCCTGCACCTCGAAGTAGTTGGCCAGTTCTTCTTTCTGGCAGGTATTGGTAATCAGGCGCACGGGAACCGGGCCGTTTAGGGCGTCCAGTAAGGCGCAGATTAACAATTGGATGTCACTTTTGGAGCGAAGGCCGCCGGTGCCGACGCCTTCGGTAAACGCATCAAAAACAGGGGTTGGAAGATGTTCGCGTGCCATATCAGTAATCCCCTTCTTCGGTGTTTGCCACACCGGAAATGTCCTGACGGGACATAAACAAATAACCGTTATTGGCCAGCAGGTTCAGATCGGCAAGACACATGCCAATGCCGTTGGCAACGCAGTTCAGCGGGTCATCTGCCACACGGGTCTTAATGCCGGTTCGTTCCTGCACCACTTCTTTCATGCCGTAAAGCAAGGCCGTACCGCCGGTCAGAACAATGCCCTCTTCCATAATATCCGCAGATAATTCCGGTGGGGTCTGTTCCAACACATCCACAATGGAATCCAAAATGGAAAGGATGTGCGGACGCATGGCAAAGTAAGCTTCATTGGAAGTAATTTCAAATTCCATGGGCATGCCGGTAATGTAATCCTTGCCTTTGGCAATCATGGCAAGTTCATTACTTCTCTGGTAAGCACAGCCGACCGTCTTTTTAATTTCTTCTGCCGTCTGTTCCCCAATTAAGACGTTTCGTTCCCAACTGCAGTAGCGGATAATGTCATCCGTCAGCTTATTGCCTGCCACTTTTAACGAAGAGGCAACTGCCATGGAACTCATGGTAATAACGGCAACGTCTGTGGTACCGCCGCCCAGGTCAACAATCATGACCCCATGGGGGTTCAAGGTTTTAATACCGGCACCCAGGGCCGCTGCAATGGGTTCCTCCAGCAGGCAGGCCTTTCCTGCGCCACTGGCGGTAATAACATCCAGAATGGTACGGCGTTCCAGGTTGGTTACCGTACCCGGCATACAAATGATAATGTTCGGCTTGAAAATTTCATTGCCGCAAATTTTCTTAATGAAATAACGCAGCATGTGCTCTGCTACGGTAAAGTTGGATACCACACCGTCCCGCATGGGGCGAACCACTTCAATGGAATCCGGTTCCTTTCCCAGCATCTGATAGGCCTTTTTTCCTACTGCCAGCACCTTTCCCGTACCGGTTTTGTAAGCCACAATGGAAGGTTCTGACATGACAATGCCTTTGCCCTGCTGGTACACAATTACGTTTGCGGTACCAAGGTCAATTCCGATATTTAAACCAAGCATTGCCACCCCTCCTTTACCGGGAAATAACGGACGAACCGTCAAAAAACTCACCTTATAGAATAATGCATTTCCGGCAGAACGTCAATTCTCCGAAGGGTCCTTTTCCGCTTTCTTTTTGGAGCCGAAGGCACCGGTATTCCGGGTCAGGGCCGCCGAGGCAACATAGACCGCTTTGGCCCCATGAAGGCGTAGCAATACGGCAATTTCATTGGCTGTTGCGCCGGTGGTAACAATGTCGTCAATCAGCAGGATAACGTCTCCCTCTACTGTCTTTTTGCGATGCAGCTCATAGGAATTGCGAATGTTTTCCCGTCTTGCCTCAGCCCCTAAGGTATGCTGCGCTTCTCCGGTTTCCCGTTTTTGCAATAGCTTGCAGTCAACCAAGGGCGGTTCTGACAGCCAGGTAAAGTAACGAAGGTCCAGTTGTTCCACCAGGGACTCCGCCTGATTAAAGCCACGCTCTGCCGTCTTTTTCCGTGTGGCAGGAACACAGGTTATCCGGGTGAACGGCACACCGAAGTACCGTGTGGCAATGGTTTGATTTAAATATTTGCCGAAGAACACAGCTACCTCTTCCCTGCTTCCGTATTTCATACGGAGCAGGGCATCCCGAATGGCATCTTCGTAATAAAAGGGCGCCGCTGCCTGCTCATAGGCATGCGGCGCCTTGCGGCACTTACAATCAGCTAAAGAGGTGCCGCAGAAGGGACAAAACGGCGGCAGAATTGGCCGGATGCGGGAAGCGCATGCGGCACAAAGCTGTTCCGTCCCGTCTGCGGGTTGCCCGCAGCAGGCACAGCGGCCCGGGAACAGCAGTCCGGCAACTTTACGGAAGTAAGGATTCATTGTTTTCCTCCAGAAAATAAGACAGGGCAGAAAAACGACGAATTTTTTTATCATTGGCAACCATGGCGGCAATCTGCTGTTCCCGCCCGATGGTGATCATACGGGTGCGGGCACGGGTGACTGCCGTATAAAACAGATTACGGTAGCAAAGCTGTGGCGGAATGTCTATGACCGGCATGATAACCGCTTCAAATTCACTCCCCTGGGATTTGTGTACCGTAACGGCATAGGCCAGTTCCAGATTTTTCAGATTCTCCGGCGGATAGACTGCAGTTCGTCCGTCAAAGTCTATGGTTAAGATGCCCCGCACGCGGTCTACCTTGGTCAGGATTCCGATATCTCCGTTAAAGATACCGCTTCCTTCTTCCTTTCCCTTGGTCCAGAGCAAATTATAATCATTTTTAATTTGCATTACCTTGTCCCCTTCCCGGAAGACACGGTTTTGCAATTTCCATTCCCCTTTGCCTTTGGCCGGTGGGTTGATGGCATCCTGCAAAAGGTGATTCAGATTCATGGTGCCGGTATCCCCTTTGCGGGAAGGGCACAGCACTTCAATATCCTTTACCGCATCATAGCCGTAGGCTTTCGGCAGGCGGTGACAATACAAGTCTACAATGTCTTTGGCTGTCTGCAGTCCGTTGTTACGCTCCATATGGAAGAAATCCTTGTCCACGCGATGCAGTTCCGGCATTTCTCCGGCTACTACCCGGTGCGCGTTGGTAACAATCAGACTTTCCATGGCCTGACGGAAGACTTCGTTCAGTTCCACCACCGGAAGCAACTCCGATTGAATCAGGTCATGCAATACGTTTCCGGCACCAACAGGCGGAAGCTGGTCAGAGTCCCCCACCATGACTAAACGACAGCCAATGGGAAGAGCATCCAATAAGGCACTGAACAGGATGGTATCCACCATGGACAGTTCATCTACAATGACCGCATCCGCTTCAATGGGATTCCGGGCGTTGCGGGCAAAGCGCATGCGCTCTTCCCCCGTACGCTCCGCCTCCAGTAAGCGGTGGATGGTCTTGGCCTCTTTGCCGGTAATTTCCGACATCCGCTGGGCCGCCCGGCCGGTGGGCGCCGTCAGGACAACATCCAGCTCATCTGCTTCAAATAATTCCAGGATACCGTTGACCGTGGTGGTTTTTCCGGTGCCCGGTCCTCCGGTTAAAATCAGGACGCCTTTTTCTATGGCAGTAATAATGGCGTCCCGCTGTTTGGCTTCATACTGAATTCCGTTGCGGAGTTCTATGCGTTTGATGTCCCGCTCCAGCGCAGACCGGCCGGCCGGCGGGAAGCGGACCAGCATTTTAATGCGCTGTGCCGTATTGTATTCTGCATCGAAGAATTCCGGCAAAAAGAGGAATTCCCTGCCGTTTAGTGGGGCACAGCGCAGCTGATGCTGGTCCACCAGCGTGTCTATGGCAATGTCAACAGTGTCTGTATTGGTGCCAAGTAAATTGGCCGCCGGAGCCAGGACTTTGTCCCTGGGCAAACAGGTATGACCGTTTCCCACATTATGACTTAACACATGCAGAATACCGGCACCCATACGGTACCCCGGGTCCGGCGCCTCCGGCAAAGAGGCCGCCAGGCTGTCTACCCGTTCAAAGCTGATGCCAACTTCTGCAAGGCACAGCAAGTACGGATTCTGCTGAATTCTGGCCACGGCGGAATTTCCAAGGAACCGGTAGGCACGAATACTTTCCGCCGGGGTCAGTCCCAGATTGGACAAAGACATCATAATTTCCCGAACGGCAAACTGGTCCTGAAAGTTTTTCCCGATTGCTTTGGCTTTGGCAAGGGAAATACCCTTAATTTCCGCCAGCTTTTCCGGATGGTGGGACAGCACTTCAAAGGTTTCTTCCCCAAAGGCTTCCACAATTTTATTGGCCGTGGACGGCCCGATTCCTTTCACGGCGCCGCTGGCCAGATACTTCAGCATCTGGGCCACGGTTTCCGGCATGCTCCGTTCACACAGTTCCGCACGGAACTGTCTGCCGAACGTAGCATGGGTGTCCCAGTGCCCCGCCAGCTTCAGCTCTTCTCCGGCACTAATCTCCGGCAGTACGCCGACCACCGTAATCAGTTCGCCTTCTTCTGTGGAAAGGTCCAGTACCGTAAACCCGGTTTCTTCCTTGCGGTAGATGGTCTCTTCCGCAACGCCATATAAATATTCCAACTCTTCTTCCGGCATGGTACTGTCCCCTTTCCTTTGGTTTCCTACTCATTTTACGGTGTCGGCCGTCCGCTTTCAAGCGAAACGAAAGTGCGGCATAAAAAAAGAACGCCAAAAGGCGTTCTGCGGGACCGGGTCTGTAAGCCGAGTTCTGTTTTTCAGGCAACCATCTATCTTGCCGTGTCATTGCTGGCACGGTCCAGCCACCCTTCTGCTTTAAAGCGGACGAGCCATCCTATGCAAGTCGGTGTTGCTCCGGATAGGGTTTACATAGCCATGATGTCTCCACCATGCTGGTGAGCTCTTACCTCGCCTTTCCACCCTTACCTCCCGAAGGAAGGCGGTATCTCTCTGTTGCACTTTCCCTAGGGTCACCCCCGGCGGCCGTTAGCCGTTATCCTGCTCTGTGGGGCTCGGACTTTCCTCTGGCACGCAGGGTACCAGCGGCTGCCCAACCCGGTCACCACTGGAATTCTATTCGATTTACCGGGGCTTGTCAAATCAGAAAAAGCCCGATTTTCTTAGATATTCTTAAGGTTTTGGTTGTATTATACCTTGAATGGGAATAAACTATTTATCCCTATTAAGAAAGCAGGAGGCTCTTTCCATGGCAGATAATAAATATAACAACGGCAATCTGTTTGAAGATATTTATTCTGATTCTTCCCGTGTGCCGCGGAACCGCCAGCAAAACAATAACCTTTCCTATAATGATTTCAAGCCACAGCATAATACCGATATTTATGACACGGTAGAATTACCTCCGCAGTGGCAGGATAATCATGCCTATAACCCGTATCAGGAACAGATGCGCCAGCAGGCGCAACAGCAAAGACGGCAACAGCAACGCCGTCAGCAACAGGCCGGTTCCCAGCGCAGAGCCAATACATCACGGCCAAATCGCCAGGGAAAACAGCAGGCAGAGGTACGCCTCCGTGGAGATATTCCCATGGACCGGGACGCCCTGTATGAAATGCAGAACGCGCAGACAAGAAAGCAGACTGCATCGCCGAAGAAAAAGAGAAAAAAGAAAAAGGGCAAGTGGTGGCAGAAACTGCTTTGCATCCTTCTGGTTCTGGTGCTGCTTTATCTTGGCGTCAGCTACCTTCTCTTCCACAACACGGATTACAGCACGGAAGAGCACTCCAAAAACCAATACATTTCCAGCGCTCAGCTGAAGTCCAGTCCGTTCGTGGAAAATATTCTTCTGCTTGGGTCGGACGCCAGGGAAGGAGACACGGTTTCCCGCTCTGACACCATGATTCTGGTTTCCATAGACAAGAAGCACAGCAAAATTAAGCTGACGTCCTTCCTCCGGGACAGCTACGTGGAAATTCCGGGACACGGCTACAACAAGCTGAACGCTGCCTGCACCTACGGCGGCACCCAGCTGGTTATTGATACCATTGAGTACAACTACAAAATTAAGATTGATAAATACGCCATGGTAGACTTTACCTGCTTCCAGGAATTAATTGATGCCATCGGCGGCGTAGATGTTAAAGTAACCCAGGCGGAAGCCAATTACCTGAATAAAACCTGGTATCGCTGGACCCTGACGGGCAATCAGCTCCACTTTGACTCCGGCGAAAGCGTCCACCTGAACGGCGAAGAAGCCCTGATGTTCTGCCGGATCCGTGGACTGGACTCCGACATTAAGCGTACGGAACGCCAGCGCCGCGTTATTTCCGCCATTAAGACGCAGGCCATGTCCAGCATTACGCCATCTACCATCAACAGCATTTTGAAGAACGTTCTGCCGTACATTAAGACAGATATCCGGGAAAACCAGCTCATGAACAAGGGCATTGGCTACCTGCTTCTGTACCGCAATTATGAAATTGCGGAAATGTCCATTCCGTACACCGGCACCTGGCATGATGAAACCATTAAGGGCGTTGGCGCCAGCCTGGTCTTTGACATTGACCAGAACGCCACCATCCTGAAGAACTTCATTTATAACGACGAGTACGAAAACAAGGACGCGTAGATTTTACTTTCCTCCGCTTTTTTGTTAGTATAAATGCACGAATTCAAAAGTTGGAGTTGATCCACATGGTAAAAAACAGCATATTCTCTATTCTTTACCTTCTTGCTAACATTGGCCTGTTGGCTCTGCTGGCCTTCCCCATTTTCCTCAGCGGCCTGTTTACAGAGCTTGCGTTGTACATTGCAGCAGGCTGTGTTCTTCTGATGCTCCTGTCCACTTTTGTTCTGGCATTCCAAAAGGCCGGTCGGCCCACCAAGGTTACCAAAGTCACCCTGTTTTACAATGACCTGGTTGCCTGCGGCGCCCTGGCTCTGCTGTACTACATGATGGACCACACCTTTTCCTATCTGCTGGTTCTGGTCATTCCGGCCATTCTCTTCTTTGTCAGCTTCCTGTTCCTGATAGATGACCTGGTTCACTATCACAGCCAGCCACGCAAAAAAAGAAAGGCCGCTCCGGAAGAAACTACCCCCGACACGTTCCCGGCAGATTCCTTCCCGTCTGACTCCTTAGCCGTAGATCCTGACATCTTTGAATCCGTCTCTGACGTCAAAGAGTTCCCCAAGCAGGAACAAACCTCCACTCCTTCCGACTCCATGTTCCAGGGCGTGGAAATGCGTTCCATCAGCTTTGATGACTTTGCAGACTACGTAGAAGAAGACGAAGACAGCAACAAGTAAATTCCAAAAAACAAAGCCACAATCCCAGTAGTGTATGCTACCAAGATTGTGGCTTTTTTGTTTTCTTTTCGGCGAGTCAGATTTCCCTCAAAATTTGAAGGTCATAAGCTCTGGAGCGTTCCATATATTCTGACAATGGTTCTGTAATCGGGTTGATATCCACTTCTACGTCTTCAATGTACATTGGTTCGTCATCGTCATGAAGCATGGTAAAGAAATCATCTTCCCGTATGTCTCCTTCGTATTCAAAAACAACGTCCAGGTCGGAGTCTGCCCGTGCAGTTCCTCTGCTTCTGCTGCCATGAATTTCAATGTCTTTGATGGACACGTCAGTTATTCCTTGTGTAAGAAGTTCATCATTTATATACTCCCATACAAAAGTTTTTATTTCGTCCTGCGTATAGTTTTCCAAGCCTTGGATTTTACCGTCCTCTGTCCTTTTTATTTCATTACTGAATGAGCCATCCATAGTCTTGTCTGCAATCAATGATGTATTCAACGTAAACCGTATCCTCTTTTACCTGGTATAAAACGATATATCTCTTTTCAATAAACATTTTGTGATATTTATTTGCGGGAATTGGTTCTTCCCCAAAAAACGGATACCGCTGCGGCATTTTGGATAAAGACTCTATTGCAGCCATTATTTTATCTTTTTGTTCCCGTGCCGCCGACTTGTTCACTTGTGCAAGAAAACGAAGATGGGTTCCTAACATGATTTTTGCCTTATCGGAAACAATAATTTGATAGGTCTTCTCTTTTGCCATAGTCTATGCCTCTTCAATTACTGCATTCAGGTAGGCATCCAATTCGTCAATGGTAGAGCCTTTTCTACCCGCTAATCTATCTTCCTCAACTGCAAGTAATTCTTCCCGTAATTTCAGCATTTTTTCCTTCCGGTTATAGGTTTCCAAGTCCATTACAACAAGGTCTCCTTCGCCATTTTTGGTAAGGAAAACCGGTTCTTTTGTCTGTTTGCAAAGATCTGCAATTTCATTATAATTCTGTCGAATTGCCGCAGATGGACGAATAATCATAACAGGGCCTCCGTTACATAGTAATATTCTACTCATATTATAACCTCCAAATGCAATGTACTCAACAAAGATCTTCTAATGAATCCTTAAATCTGATACATTCACTATACCGTACTGAACGCCACAAAACAATTGAATGATATTTTCGCATAAATAGACTTTTATTTACACTTGCCAATAAACCTGCTACCATAATGCGCAGAAAATACCCGAAGGAGGTCTTTTATGCCTACCTATGATTTTAAAACCACCATTCCACGCACCGACTGCGGAAGCTTCAAATGGGAGGAAATGCTGCCATATCATTGCCCGGAAGACGTCATCCCGTTCTCTATAGCAGATATGGAGCTCCGCACCATGCCGGAGGTAACGGAAGGGTTAAAGCAATTTTTAGACCAGAACATCCTAGGCTACACCGGCCCCACCAAAGAATACAAAAAGGCCGTAACAGACTGGATGCTGCGTCATCATGACTGGGTGGCAGACCCGGACTGGATTGTAACCACGCCTGGTGTCGTTCAGGCATTCTTTACCGCCGTTCGTACCTTCACCAACCCCGGCGATTCAGTGCTTCTCCTTACCCCGGTTTATTACCCCATGTACTTTGCCATAGAGCGAAATAACCGCAAAATTGCAGCCAGTCCACTTATCAATACAGAGGGACACTACACCATTGACTTTGCGGATTTTGAAGCTAAGGCCAAGCTTCCGGAAACGAAGCTGTTCCTGCTCTGCAGTCCGCACAACCCTACCGGGCGGGTGTGGACTAGGGAAGAACTCCGGGAGCTGAATCGCATCTGTTTGGAAAACAACGTATTTATCTGCAGTGATGAAATTCATAATGACTTAATTTTCCCGGGCCATACCCATACCGTGTTTGCTTCTTTAGGGAAAGAAGCGGAGCAGAATTGTATGGTGTGCACGGCCCCCAGCAAGACCTTTAACCTGGCGGGCGTACAGACTTCTAATATTTTTCTGCCGAATCCGGAAGTGCGTAAGCAGTTTAAGGAAGAGCTGAATTGCCAGGGAAGTTCAGGTTGCAACATTTTGGGTCTGGAGGCATGCCGCCTGGCCTATACCCACGGGGACCAGTGGCTGGCGCAGCTCTTGACGCTCTTGGAGACCAACCAGCAAACCATAAGGGAATTTTTCCGGGAGCACTATCCCATGGTCACAATCTCCCCGCTGGAAGGCACATACCTTTTTTGGCTGGACCTCCGGGAACTGGAACCGGATGCCAAAAAGCTGGCCAAACTGCTTCGGGAGGAAGGCCACTTGTTCTTTGATGATGGCTATATTTTCGGGGACGAGGGATCCGGCTTTGAACGTTGGAACCTGGCGTGTCCGACCGGTTATATTGAAGATGCTTTGCAGCGATTTGATGCCATCTTTAAATAAAAAATGTAATCAAAAGGCCTCTGGGATTTCCTTTTCCCAGAGGCTTCTTGTTTGTCTTGTTAGTTGATAAATCAAATTACATGAAACTGGTTAAAAAGTTCCGTCATGGAATCCCAGTTTTCCCCGCGGACGCGCAACAGCCGGTACTTTTTGCCGGTTTCGGACTGCACCCGAAGCTTGTTCAGGCGGTAGTTGCGGGCAGAGATGGCGGAAGCGTCAATATAATCCAGGAAGGTCCCCTCTTCGTTGAAAATCCAGATGCCACGGTAATTGAACTGAATTACATACATGGACTTTTTGGCAAACTTCTTCAGGAACAAAAACAGAATAAAGAAGAACAGGAAAATGCCGGGAATGACAACAGAAAAGGTCTTGTCTGGATCTCCATAAAAGATGAATCCGAAGAAGGCGGCACAGATGCCAAAGAACGCAATCAGGGGCCAGCCAAAGTATTTCATGGTAATACCGGCATTGAAGCCGCTGGTGGTAACTGCCTTGTGTTCCTCTGCAAAGTCATTTTCCAGTTGTTGGGTGGTCTTTGCCACAATCTTTTGGACTGCCGTGTTGACTGCACGGGTTACTGCTGAACCAATTGCACGGGTAACTACTTGTTCTACTGCCATGTTAAAAATCCTCCAATAGGGTTCCGATGACGGCGTTGGAGACTAAGAACCCGCGTTCGGTCAGTTTCAGCGTGGTTCCGTCATAGGTTAAATAATCTGCCATATACGGAAGGTTTAGTTTTGTTTGTACGGATTCCGGTAATGGTTCGGAAAAGCCTTCTGCCAGGCGCAGGGCCAGCATCAGCCGTTCCTGGAACGAACCGCCTGTGCCGTCCGGGACGGGGGCGGCGCCGGAAAGGTATGCGTCCAAGTCCCCGGGATAGTAAAAGCGGGTACCGTTTAAATAAGAATGCGCCGCCGGTCCCAACCCCAGGTAGTGCTGACAGCGCCAGTATTTCAAATTGTGCCTGCTTTCTTTGCCCTCTTTGCAGAAGTTGGAAATTTCATAGTGCCGAAAGCCGGCGCCCGTCAGCGCACGGGTGGTTTCTTCATAAAAGGTGCAGGCGGTTTCTTCCGACGGAAGGGCCAGCTTGTCCCTGCGCCGATAGAAGTTAGTGCCCTCTTCCAGCTTCAAAAGATAAGTGCTAAGGTGTGGCACCTCTGTCTGCAGGCAGAAATCCAGGGTCCGGTGCAGGCTGTCCATGGTTTGCTCCGGAACGCCCAGCATGATGTCCAAAGACAGGTTGCTGATGCCATTGTCCCGTGCCATGTGGAGCGCTTCCTCTACCCTGTTCCGGTCCGCCTTGCGCCCTAACAGTTGGCGTTCCCGATCCACTGCAGACTGCATGCCAAGGGAAATGCGGTTAACCCCCGCTTTTGCCACCTTCGGCAAAAAGTCTTCCAGGTTGGAAGAGGGATTACACTCTACTGTTATTTCCGCGTCAGGTGCCACAGGGTAATGGTCCCTGACCACCTGTAAAAGGGTTTGGATCTGCGCGCCATCTAAGACCGACGGTGTGCCCCCACCAAAGTAAATAGTGTCAAAAGCATATCCATTCTTTTCCCTGGCGAGCAAGTCCCTTTGCATTGCTTCCACATATGCGTCCCGCGTGGCGCGGTCCGCACACTTCGTATAAAAGTCACAATAAGGGCAGCGCCCGGCGCAGAACGGGACATGAATATAAAGTCCGATCTGCTCCATGGCGCTGCCCTTCCTTTGTAGGTTTGTTAGTCATTATCCAGCTTCAGAACCGCCATGAAGGCTTCCTGTGGCACTTCTACGGAGCCAAAGTGGCGCATCCGCTTCTTGCCTTCCTTCTGCTTTTCCAACAGCTTCTTTTTCCGGGAGATGTCACCGCCGTAACACTTTGCCAAAACGTCCTTGCGCATGGCTTTGACGGTTTCCCGGGCAATAATCTTGCCGCCGACGGCCATCTGAATGGGAATTTCAAACAGCTGACGCGGAATGTGTTCTTTCAGACGCTCCGCAATTTTACGTGCCCTGCTGTACGCATTGTCTGCGTGCAGAATCCAGGACAGGGCGTCTATGGTTTCCCCGTTCAGCATAACATCCAGTTTTACCAGGTCAGACTGACGGTATCCCAGAATTTCATAGTCCAGGGAGCCATAGCCACGGGTTCTGGATTTCAGCACGTCAAAGAAATCATAGATGATTTCATTCAGCGGCAGCTCATAGTGGATGTCTACCCGGTCCGGTGCCAGATACTGCATATCCTTAAAGGTACCGCGACGCTCCTGACAAAGGTCCATAATAGGACCGACATAGTCAGGCGGCGCATAAATATGCGCATTGGTAATCGGCTCTTCCGCATAATCTATGACGGCCGGATCCGGATAATTGCAGGGGTTGTCTATTTCTACAACTTCCCCGTTGGTCAGGTGAATTTTATAAATAACGCTGGGAATGGTGGTGACCAGATCCAGGTCATACTCCCGCTCCAGCCGTTCCTGAATAATTTCCAGGTGTAACAGTCCTAAGAAGCCACAGCGGAAGCCGAAGCCCAATGCGCCAGAGGTTTCCGGTTCAAAGGAAAGCGAGGCATCGTTCAGCTGCAGCTTTTCCAGCGCTTCTTTTAAGGCTTCGTAGTCATTGCCGTCGGCGGGATACACGCCGCAGAACACCATGGGGTTTACCTTGCGGTAACCCGGAAGCGGTTCTGCCGCCGGACGGTCTGCCAGCGTTACGGTATCACCGACTCTGGCGTCAGAAACGGTTTTAATGGAACCGGTAATGTAGCCTACTTCGCCGGCGCGAAGACACTTGGCAGATTCTAAGGAAGTGGCTCGCATGTAGCCAACATCTACTACCGTAAATTCGGCGCCGGTGGCCATCATCCGCATGGTGTCCCCGCGCTTGATGGTGCCGTCCGTTACCCGGACATAAACAATAACGCCGCGGTAGCTGTCATAAACCGAGTCAAAAATCAGGGCTTTCAACGGGGCGGTTTCGTCCCCCTGCGGCGCCGGAATGTCCTTTACAATCTGCTCCAGCACCTGCTCCACGTTGACGCCGGTCTTGGCGGAAATGCGCGGGGCCGTTTCGCAGTCCAGGCCGATAACGTCTTCCACTTCGGCAGCCACCCGGTCCGGGTCTGCTGCCGGCAGGTCTATTTTATTGATAACCGGGCAGATTTCCAGGTCATGGTCCAACGCCAGATAGGTGTTGGCCAGTGTCTGGGCCTCAATGCCCTGGGTTGCGTCCACGACCAGGACGGCCCCTTCACAGGCCGCCAAAGACCGCGATACTTCGTAATTGAAGTCAACGTGGCCCGGGGTGTCAATCAGGTTCAGCTCATAGGTTTCCCCGTCTGCGGCATGGTAGTCCAGCTTGACTGCCCGTGCCTTAATGGTGATGCCCCGTTCCCGCTCTATGTCCATGTTGTCCAGCAACTGTTCGGACATGTCCCGCTTGGCAACGGAATCAGTCAGTTCCAGCAGGCGGTCAGCCAGGGTAGACTTGCCGTGGTCAATATGTGCAATGATAGAAAAATTTCGAATGTGCTTTTGATAATCGGTCAAAAAGGATCCGCCTTTCCATGGGGTTCTTATTTTTCCGTGGGTTTACTTATTCCAAGGGTTATCCGGACTTGGGTCAGTTGGGTCCCAACCCTTATTCGGGCTGTCTTCCGGAATCTTCTGCGCAGACGGCTTGGCCATAGGTTCCTGTCTGCTTGCGTCACTGTAGAGGTAAACGCAGGTGCCGAGTTCGCAGTTGTCATAAATCCATTTGGCGTCTGCCACGGACATCCGCACGCAGCCTTCGGAGGCGCGGCTGCCCAGTTTGTTGTATTCTTCCCATTTCAGCGAGTCAGCGGACTGCGCTTTGTAAGGTACGGAATGGAACAGGTACGGTCCGTCAATGCGGGTGGCATACTGACCGTAAACATTACCGTTTAATGCGCGCCAACGGTATTTGACTTTGGTATAATAGGTTCCCAGCTTGGTTGGAGAGGAATCCAGTCCGCAGGAGGCTACAATTGCCTTATACGGTTTGGTATAATTTCCGTCTGAATCCTTGCTGTAAACAATAACAATATTCTGTGCCGTGTTGACGGCAATGCAGTATTTGTGACTGTTCCGGTACGCCGTATCGGTTGTAAATAAACCTGCGGTTACTTTACCGGAATCCGTAGTAGACGTAGTTGTCTTTGCGGTGGTGGACTCCGAAGTGGATTCGGAGGACGATTCCGACTCTGTCTGGGAATCCGTCTGGGATTCTGTTTCCGACGCAGACGCAGAGCTGGACGAGCTGCTCTCCTGCTTGGTTTCTTTGTTTTTGGTTAATGTTTTTCCCAACACTACCACACCGGCAGAAACAAGCGCCACGCACAGTACTACAATCAGGGTAATTTTTACTTTCTGATTCATAAGGAACCTCCGGAAGCACAAATTATTAAATAAATATTGTCGAATAATTATAGTATAAGATGTTATACTTAGTCTAGATTTTTTACTTAGGAGAACCGATATGAAACGCATTCTCAGTTTACTGCTTTGCCTGACCGCATTGCTGACTACCTTCTGTGCCTGTGGCAAGGAGCAGGAAACAGAAACCAAATCCTATGACACTTCAAAGTATGCTGTATCCTATGCCATGGACGGGGTCGGCTTTCTGTATCCTGCCGGCATTACCACCAAGTTGGTTTCCTGGGATACCTATGAAGCTTCCGGTTCGGACTTACAGGAAGAAAGCTACGCTGAATATAAAACAGATGACTGTTATGCTTTCCTGAAGCCGGGCCAGATTGGCATTTACTGCTTTTCCTTAGGGCGCCGGAACCATTTGGAAGGCCGGACAGATATGAAAACGCTGGCCAACTGGCTTGGCATCAGCCATTACATTAATTTTGCCGCGCGCGGGACGGAACAGTACACCACGGAGCACGTGGAAAATGAATACACCAAAAATATTTTCCCGGTTACCATGAAAGACACCATCATGCAGGAAACTTTATACGGCTACGTTGCCGTTTTGAAGGACGACTCCAACAATAACTTCTACGTCTATGCGGTCGGCTCCGTTTCCGAAGACGCCGATGACCTGGCAACCGCCAAAGAAATGGCAGACTATTTCTGCCTGCACACCGCATAATTGTCACCAAAAAGGACAAGCAAAAACAAACACAGAGCATACCAAAAGCCCCCGGTTCTTAACCGGGGGCTTCCTTTATGCTTCCGTGTACTGGCTGACAATGAACTGCTCTGCCTGGTCTACGCCGTCATTGGAATAGTCAAATTCCTGTTCCGTAACGCGCCCGGCTTCCTGTTCCAGTTCGTAACAGCGGTCATAATAGACAGCGGCCACTAAAACAGTGTCTATGTCATCCTTCTTCCGCGGGAAGAATTTGTAGCGAAACCGTCCGCAGCTGCCGGAATAGGTGTTCTCCTGACACATATAATCAAAGCGCGGCAGGCTTACCGTCAACTGTCCTTTTTGCTGCATTTAGATTCATCCTTTTCGTCTGCTTTTTCTTCGGCCTTTGTGGCAGAATCTTTTTTGGTGTCCTCTTCCAGATTGGCGTACCGCTTAATCTTGGCTGTGGTGGTCTTAATGAATTCGTTTTCCCGGATGTCAAAATCCAGAATGTTCTTGTACTTCGGCAGAACCTTATTGACTTCATCCACAATACCCTGGACAAATTTGCGCACTTCTTCTGAAGTGGGCTCTACGGTCTGCTTCAGCTTTTCGGCAATGGCCTTGTAATCCGGGAAAATCTTGGCTGCCACTACAGTGCCCTTACTGTCGGTATCCTTGGCAATAACCATGGATTCAGCAATGTACGGGTTCTTATTCAGCAGCGTTTCAATTTCTTCCGGATAAACATTTTCCCCGTTTTTGGTCAGAATCATATTCTTGGCACGGCCGGTCAGCACTAAGTGATGATTTTCATCAAAGTGTCCTAAGTCTCCGGTATGAAGCCAGCCGTCTTCCGTAATGGTGGCTTTGGTTAATTCATCATTCAGGTAGTAGCCCAGCATAACATTGGGGCCTTTTACCATGACTTCCCCGTTGCCGTCTTTGCCCGGATCTACAATCTTAACCTGAACGCCCGGAATTGGGTTGCCAACGGTATCTGTGGTAAACAGTCCGTCATGGTTGCAGGCTACCAGCGGAGCACATTCCGTTAAGCCGTAGCCAAGATAGGTACCAATACCAAAGGTTTTGAAGTCTTTTACTACCTGGGCATCCATAGCGGCTGCGCCAACAATAAAGAGACGTAAAGAGCCACCGAAGGTCTTAATAATTTCAGCAAAAATTTTATCCTGAATGCTAAGGCCGAACTTGGAGGCGGTGTTGCTCATCCGTTTGCCCAGCTTCAGTTTGAACGTGCCGTGCTTCTTCTCCGCAGCGGCCTTTTCAATTTTAGCGTGGAATTTTTCCACCAGCAGCGGAACGGTAAAGATAACCGTCGGCTTGAAGTCCTGCATGTTCTTTGCCAAGTGCAGCAGGCTATCATTAAAGGAAATAGTGCAACCGTTATACAGCGGCAACAGGAACCCAAGGGAACATTCAAACGTGTGGTGAATGGGCAGAACGGAAAGCATTCTGTCCCCCGGCATGGTTTTGGCAACCGAGGAGTTGGACATAACCGTAAAGCAGATGTTCCGCTGGGACAGCATAACGCCCTTGGCCAGATCCGAAGTACCGGAGGTAAAGATTAATACGCTCATGGCGTCCGGATCAATTTTTTCAGTCATATAGTAACGGTACGCATTGGCATTTTCTTCCATTAACTGCTTTCCGTTTTCAAATACTTCATCAAAGGAAAGGTAGTCTTCCCCTCTTGGAACAGCGTCCATGCAAATAATGCGCAGGCCGCCCGGCAGTTCGTTCCGGCGTTCCTTGATTTTCTTCAGCGCGCGGGCATCGGCCACCAGGACGCGGGCATCGGATACCGTCAGGATACGGTTGACGTCATCAAACATTAATTCCTTGTCTATGGGAACAATGACCCCTACCCCACTGGTAACCGCCAGATAGGTCAGCGCCCAACGGTACGAGTTGTTGCCCATGACGGCAACCTTCTGCCCCTGCAGGCCCATGGCGTACAGGCCGGTGCCCCAGGCGCGAATGTCTTCCCGGAACTGATGATAGGAAATGTCATAATACGGTTCATTGACTTTATTCCGCAAACGGAACGCCGGGTCATCCCGGAACAGTCGGGCGGACTGGTTAATCATATCCCGGAAATCGGAAATGTTCCGCACCTCATACAGTGCGCCATTTTCTTTTACAATACCGTAGTTTGCCATATCAGTTTTCCTTTCCTGTTTTCTGGCGATACAGTTGTGCCATTTTCTTTGCAGCTTTATAAATGTCTCCGCAGCCAAGGGTGATGATTAAATCGCCGGGTTGGGCATGGGCCATGGTGTAGTCCACCACTTCGTCAAAGGTGTTGAACCAGACACTGCCCGGAATTTTTTCTGCCAGCTGGGCGGTGTACACCCCTTCGGTATTCTTTTCCCGGGAGCCCATAATTTCCGTCATAACACAGTGGTCCGGAATTTGCAGGACTCTGGCAAAGTCATCCATAAGCATCTTGGTACGGGAATAGGTAAAGGGCTGGAAGACGGCCCAAACCTGACGGTAGCCCATCTTCATGACGGCGGTCAGGGTTGCGCCCAGTTCTGTTGGATGGTGGGCATAGTCATCTGCAATGGTAATGCCGTCAAATTCACCGAGGATTTCAAAGCGGCGTCCGGCTCCGCCGAAGTTCTTAATATACGCTTCAATGTGGTCCATGGAAACGTTGTTTTCCAGCGCAGCGGCAATGACGCCGAGCGAGTTAAAGACATTGTGTAAGCCCGGAACGTTTAATACAACGTGGCCCAGCTTCTGTCCCTGTTTTACTACGTCAAATTCAGCAAAGGCGCCACGGTTATACGTAATGTTTTCTGCAGTGTAGTCATTGTGGTTGGCCGGGTCAAGGCCAAAGGAAATGAAGCGCTTGCTGCCACTGTGATCCGCATTTTGGATGGCGGTGCAGGTGTTGGCGTCATCCCCGTTGTAAATAACGATATCCCGGGTCATGTCCACAAATTGGGTAAAGGAAGCAATTAAGTGCTCCATGGTTTTGAAATATTCCAGATGGTCATCATCAATATTCAAAAGGATGGTGGTGTCCGGGGAAAGGGTCAGGAAATGGTTGTTGAATTCACAGGCTTCTGCCACCATGGTCTGGGTTTTACCGGCACGACCGTGGGCATCTATCAGCGGAAGGCGTCCGCCGATAACCAAGGTCGGGTCTTTGCCGGATTCCAGTAAAATCTGGGACAGCATGGAAGTGCTGGTGGTTTTTCCGTGGGTGCCGCAAACGCAGATGCAGTTGTCATACATGCGGGAAATGGCACCAAACAGTTCAGCCCGTTCATAACACGGAATGCCGCTGTTCTTGGAAGCTACCAGTTCTTCATTGTCCGGCAGAATGGCAGCTGTATAAACAATCAGTTCCGGCTTTAACAGCGTCAGGTTTTCCGCCTTCTGCCCCATGATGATTTCTACACCCATTCCGCGCAGCTTGTCTATATTGTCTCCGGGGTTGTTGTCCGAACCGGTCAGCGTATATCCGTTGGCCAGCAGAATTTCTGCCAGCGGTGTCATGCCGGAGCCGCCGATTCCGATAAAGTGTACCCGTTTTATTTCTTTTAATACGTCGTCTATGGAACGCATGGAATCCCTCCAAAAAGTTTTGTTCTGAAAGGAGAACATTAGTAGGGTCATTATACTACAACAGAGGGCTTTTGGAAAACCCTTTTGTGGCCTTATCAAGACCCATGAAATACGGTATAATTTGGGTAGTAATTTCAGGAGGGATTCCATGCTACATCTGGTAACAGGACGGGCCGGTTCGGGCAAAACGGAGACGGTCCGGAACAAGCTGGGCAGCCTGGCCGCCGAAGGCCATACCAAGCTGCTCCTGCTGGTTCCGGAACAGTATTCGTTTTTAAGCGAACGGGCCATACTGGAGCAGTTCGGAGAGCAGGCCGGACAGCACATTGAAGTGCTTAGTTTCACACGGCTTTCCGACTATGTATTCCGGGAACTGGGCGGTATGGCCGGTCAGTCCGCGGACGATGCCACCCGCATCATTCTGATGCTGCGGGCCATGCTGTCTGTAAAAGACCAGCTGGTCTTTTACGCCCGGCAGGCAGAAAGCGTCTCTTTGGCCAAACAGTTGTTACAATGCGTCAAAGACATGCACCGGGGCGGCGTAACGCCGGAAGATTTGCGGAAAACGGCAGCGCTTCTGATCGGCCGTAAAAACCTGTCCGCCAAGCTCTCCGAACTGGCGCTGATTACGGATGCCTATGAAGCCCTGTTCTTCCACTCTTATACAGACGAAGATCTGCAGGTAAGAAAGCTCTGCCAAAAGCTGGATGAAACCCGGTTCTTTGCCGGATACACCATTGCCGTAGACGGCTTTAAAGGGTTTACCGGTCAGGAACAGGCATTGCTGACCAGACTGATTGCGCAGGCAGACGACGTTTATCTGACCCTTTGCACAGATGAAAGTAAAAGCATTTTGTTCCAATCCGTCAACCACACCAAAGACACCGTTCGGCGTTTGGCCCAGATCAATGGCGTCGGCATTTACCCTGACCGTCTGGAAACCACCGGAATCCGGTTTCAGAACCCCACCCTTCGGCATCTGGAGCAGAACTTATTTGCGCCCGCTCCGGAAGTCTTTGACGGCCAGCCGGAAGGGCTTACCTTGTTTGAAGCCGATACACTGACAGAAGAATGCAATTACATTGCCGCCACTGCCAAGAAACTCATGCGAACGAAAGGGCTTCGTTGCAAAGACATGGCCGTTGTGGTCCGCCAGGAAGACAGCTACAAGCAGGAACTGATGGCGGCATTCCGCAGATACGGCATTCCCGTTTTTGATGATTCCCGTCAGCCCATTGCCAACCAGCCGCTGATTTCCCTGATGAAGTCTGTTCTGACCCTTTTAACCAACGGCTTTACTACCGAAAATCTGCTGAATTATCTGAAAACCGGCTTGTCGCCCCTGACCCAGGAAGAGGTGGCAACCTTAGAAAACTATGCTCTCCTTTGGAATCTGAAAGCCAAAAACTGGCAGACAGATTTTACCCTGCATCCGGATGGACTGGGAGTAGAGGAAACGGAGCAAAGCAAACAGCGGCTCTCTGATTTAAATGATATGCGGAAGGCAGTCATCCTTCCCCTGCTTCATCTGAAAAAGCAGGTAAAAGAGACCAATGCCGAAGGCATCAGCCGTGCCCTGTATGACTTTTTACAGCGCACCCGTGTTCCGGATACGTTAAAAGACTTGGCCGTGTCCTATCACGAAGCCGGGTTTACGGAACTGGCCAAAGAACAGAATACGGTTTATGAGTTGCTCATGAATCTGTTTGACCGCCTGTCTACCGGCTGCGGTCCGGAAGTCCTGTCCATTTCCACGTATTGCAATTTATTCCATGCGGTTGTATCCATGGCACAGTTTGCCACCATACCCAGCACCTTAGACGAAATTTCCATTGGTGCGGCAGACCGCGTCCGCCTGGACAATCCCAAAGTAGTATTTGTTGCCGGGCTGGCAGAAGGATCTTTCCCCTCCGTGGTCGGCAGCACCGGTATCTTTTCTTCCCAGGATCGGGACATTTTATATGAAAACGGCCTGGAGCTGTCCCTGTCCAAAGAAGACCTGGCCAGCGAAGAGCTGTTCATTGCCTATGCAGCGGTTACCGCTTCCACGGAGGCCGTTTACCTCAGTTATCACAAGCTGGACGGCAACGCCGCCATGGAGCCCTCTGAGGTACTCCGCAGTACCCGGCGTTGCTTCGGCGGCAAAACTATCCTCCCCTTCTTAACAGCAGACACCTTACCGGAAGCCTATTTTGCAGAAACAGCCGACAGCACCTTTGCCGCCTACGCAAAGGCACTCCTGCTGCCGACAGCGGCGGTGGAGGCAGCCAGCCTGCGTGCCGCCATTGCAGAGGATCCGCGGCTTTCTACCCTGGATGCCGCCATCGGCGTCCGCGACTACCGCATTGCGGACCCGGCCCTGGCCACGCGCCTTTTCGGCACGGACATGGGCCTGTCCGCCTCCCGCGTAGACGTCTATCATAAATGTGCTTTTGAATATTTCTGCAAGTTCGGACTAAAGGCGCAGCCCAGGAAGAAAGCCGCGCTGGATCCGGCGCAACGCGGCACCGTTATCCACTATGTATTAGAGCAAATTATCAAAGACAGCACTATGCCTGCGCTCATCAGCATGACGCCGCAGGAGCGCCGTCTGCAAATACAGCGCTGGTTAACCGCCTACGTAACCGAAAAAATGGGCGGACTGGAAGACAAACCAATCCGCTTTCAATACCTGTACCACCGACTCGCCGCTACCCTGACAGACGTAGTGGAACGCCTGGTGGAAGAATTTAAAAACAGTGACTTTGTTCCAACAGACTTTGAATTAACCATCGGCCCAAAGGGCACGGAAGACGGTATTCCTGCCTACCGGTTAGACCTGCCGAAGGGCGGTTCTCTTTCCATCTACGGCTCCATAGACCGGGTGGACACCTATCAAAAGGACGGCAAAACCTATGTCCGCGTGGTGGACTACAAAACCGGCGGCAAGGAATTTATCCTGTCCGAAGTGGTCAACTACGGCATTAACATGCAAATGCTGATTTATCTGTTTGCCATTGCCCAGAACGGCGCGGATCGTTACGGGGACATTGTTCCCAGCGGCATCTTTTACTACCCCGCCAAACGCGCCACCTATTCCATGGAAAACAAGCGGGAAGATCCGGAAGCCATCCAAAAGGAAAAGCAAAAGCAGGACCTTGGAAGCGGTTTATTCCTAATGAACCAGGATCTGCTGGAAGCCATGGAACACGGCTTAAATAAAAGGTTCCTTCCCATTGACGGGAAAAAGATTACCAACAAAAAGGGCGAACTGGAAACCGGCCTGATTACCGCCGAAAACCTGAAGCGCCTGCAAGAGCGGATCAATACCATCCTGATTCAAATGGCAGAGTCCCTGCAGGAAGGCATTGTGCCCGCCAATCCGGCCAGGGGAACCGGATTTGAATCCACCTGTACTTACTGTGACTACTACCCCATTTGCCGGTTGGAAGAAGCCGCCTATCTGGAAAACAAAGAGCGTTATAAAGAAATCATCAAATTAAAGCAGCAGGAAGCCATCAATATCCTGTGCGGGAAGGAGGAAACCAATGCCTAACTGGACACCTGATCAGGAAAACTGCATTCTGGCCCGGGGCGGTACCGTTCTGGTTTCCGCTGCCGCCGGTTCCGGAAAAACGGCTGTCCTGATTGCCCGCGTCATTCAGCGGCTGACGGACACCAAAAATCCCTGCAATGCGGATGAGCTTCTGATTGTTACCTTCACCAAAGCTGCCACCGCAGAAATGCGTTCCCGCCTGTCCCAGGCCGTTGCTGCCGCCTTGGAGCAGGACCCCGGAAATGCCCATTTGCAAAAGCAGCAGTTGCTGATTCCTTCCGCCAAGATCTGCACCATTGACGCCTTTTGCACCACATTGGTCCGGGAGCACTTTGACCAGTTCGGCATTGCCCCCGACTTCCGCATGCTGGACGACAACGAAGGGAAACTGTTGCAGCAGGATGCCGTTTCCGCTGTTGTAGAGGCCCTTTACGCAGAGCAAAACGAAAGCTTCCAAAAGCTGGTAGAGCTGCTTTCCTCCGGCAAGGACGACATCAACCTGGAAACCACCATCCTGAAGCTGTATAACTATTCCCGTGCCTACCCCTCTCCGGAGGCCTGGCTGAAACAGGGGCTGCAATCTTATAACACGCAGATTCCGCTTTCTGAAACCCCCATCTTTGCGGCGCTGAAACGAAGCGTATCTTCCCTGCTTTCCTATGCCATGGACCTGGCAGATCAGGCGCTTGTCCTGCTGCAAACCAATGTGGAAACTGCTTCGTGCGATGCAGTTCTTCTCTTACAAAACGAGTCCGCCTTGATTTCCGGGTTGCAAGACAAATTAGAGCAGGCCGATTTAGACGGTATGCTGTCGGATTTGCAAAACTATGCCTTTCCAAAATGGAGCTCCGGCAAGGGATTAACCAAGTTGGAGAATGTACAGAAAGCCAAAGCATTCCGAGACATCATCAAAGACTTACTGGGCAACCAGCTTCCTAAAATTTTAGTTTCCGACACGGAAGACTGGCGCACGGATACCGACGAATTACGCCCCCTGGCAGAAATGTTAGTGGAAGCCGTGCTCCGCTTTACCAAAGAATATGGCCGGTTAAAGCAGGAAGCCAATGCTCTGGACTTCTCGGATGTAGAAGAGTTCACCTTACAGCTGCTGGTCAAAGATCCCGCTGCATCGCCCATGGAGCGGACCGACCTTGCCAAAGAGCTCAGCCTTTCCTTCCAGGAAATCCTGTTGGATGAATACCAGGATACCAACCGGGCACAGGACGCTATTTTCTCCGCTCTTTCCAAAGAGGAAAACAACCTCTTTATGGTAGGAGACGTCAAGCAAAGTATTTACCGTTTCCGGCAGGCCATGCCGGAAAACTTCCTGGAACGGAAAGAACGGTATCCGCTTTATGACCCGCAGAAGGAGCAGTATCCTGCCACCATTACCCTTGGGAAAAACTTCCGTAGCCGCAAAGGCATTACGGATACCGTCAATTTCACCTTCCGTCAGTTAATGAGCAAAGAGGTCGGTGAAATTGATTACAATGACGACGAAGCCCTGGTCTTTGGCGCCGAGTACTATCCTCCGGCAACGTTTCCGGAAACGGAATTCTTTATTCTGGAAAAAGAAAAAGAGAAGAAATCCATTGAAACAGAAGCCCGGTTCCTTGCGCAGTATATTCAGGAAACCATGGCCAAAGATCCTTCCCTTTCTTATAAAGACTTTGCCATCCTGTTGCAGGCACCAAGAAACAGTGCCCCTGTTTATGAACAGGTTTTACATGCGGCCGGTATTCCGGTTTATGCCGGAGCAACCGGCGGATTCCTGCAAACGCCGGACATCAGCACCGTTTTGTCCTTCCTCCGGATCATAGATAACCCTTTGCAGGACATTCCGCTTTGTGCCACCCTGCTTTCCCCGTTATTTGGATTTACGGAAGATGATTTAACCCTGATCCGCCTGGAAAACAGATATGCGTCCCTGTACGCAGCGTTGTTACAGGCTGCAAAGAAGGAAGAAAATGCAAAGTACCGTTCCTTCTTAGAACAACTCCGGCAGTACCGCCGTCTTTCCGTTTCCATGCCATGCGGGCAGTTAATCCGGCAGATTTATGAAGATACTTCTTATCTGGATATTGCCTCCGCCAAGCGGGACGGCAAGCAGCGGGAAGCCAATTTAAGACAGCTGCTGCAAATGGCAGACAGTTATGATACACGTAGTACCTACGGGCTTTCCGGCTTCTTACGGTACCTGGACCATATGGAAGAAAACCAGTTTGATCAGGACGCTCCCACCACTCTTTCAGAAGCGTCTGATGTTGTCCGTATTATGTCCATTCACAAAAGCAAGGGCTTGCAGTTTAAAATCTGTATCCTTGCCAATCTGGATCATTCGTTCAACAAATCAGACCTTTACAATCCGTTGATTCTTCATCCAACCCTGGGCATCGGCCTGAAAGGACGGGATTTTGAAACCGGCTACCCCTATCCAACCCTGGTTCATACCGCCGTCCAGCTGGAAACCAATCGGGCAACCCTGTCGGAAACCCTGCGGGTTCTTTATGTTGCCATGACACGTGCCAAAGAGCGACTGGTTATGGTTGGAACCCCCAGCGGAAAGAGTAGCCTGCCCTCCAAAGTAAAGAAGCTGGCTCGCCCGTTATCCGAATCCGAAAAAATAGATCCGTATCTGGTAGAACACGTCGGCTCCTTCTTGGACTGGCTTCTGTTGGCCTTCCTCCGCCACCCGGCGTTGGAACCGGCGCGGGAACTGGCGGACTTTCGCATTCCATTGCTGGTACCGGACTTCAATCTGCATTTTCAGTATTATGATTCCGGTATTCCGGAAGAGCCGCCCAAAGCAGAAGAAACTGCGTTGCCTGCCCCGGATCTGCAACTGGTAACAGAGCTGAAAGAACGGATTCAATACCGGTATCCGTATCAGGCACTGGCCACTACCCTGACCAAGCGCGCCGCCTCCACGTTGCAGGAAGGCACCTTTAACCTACGCTACTTTGCCAAGGCACAGCCGGAATTCTTATCCAAGTCCGGCCTGACCCCGGCAGAACGCGGCACCTGCCTGCACAAATTTATGCAATATGCAGACTTCTTAACGGCTGCCAAAGACCCGCAGGCAGAGCTGGACCGACTGGTAGACGAAGAATTCCTGACGCAGACAGAGGCTGCCGCTATCTCGCCCGCGGTCATTTCCCGCTTCTTCCGCAGCAGCCTGTATGCGCGGATTGTAAAAAGCCCGCAACTGTTGCGGGAAAAGAAGTTTGCCATTCTGGAAGACGCCGGCACCTTTAATCCGGACCTGCCGGAACCGCTTTCCAAAGAGAAGGTGCTGGTGCAGGGCATTGTGGACTGCGCTTTTGAAGAGGACGGCAAGCTGGTGGTAGTGGATTATAAAACCGACCACGTTTCTGACCCGGACCATCTGATTGACCTGTACCGGGAGCAGCTGCTGACCTATTGCACGGCCCTTTCCCGCTGCACCGGCATGGAAGTCAAAGAAGCATACCTGTTCTCCTTTGCCCTGGGCAAAGAAATTCCGGTGAAGGAATAGGACAAACTTACAAAAAAACGCTCCAAGGATCCTTAGGATACCCCGGAGCGTTTTTTAATTCTGTTTTTTGTTTTGGTTTTGCTTTTGGTCTTTATTACCGGCCTTACGGTCAGCCCTTAAAGTACTTTACCGCGGCCTCAAACATCCGGATGTCATAGTTACCCGGAACGTTCTGATACAGGCCGTTTCCAATGCGTTCACTGTGGCCCATCTTACCGAAGACACGGCCATCCGGCGAGGTAATTCCCTCTATTGCATAAAGGGAACCGTTCGGATTGTAGTGAATATCATTGGTGGCGTTGCCGTCAGCATCTACATACTGGGTAGCAATCTGGCCATTTGCGGCAAGCTTGCGAATCAGCGCTTCGTCTGCCAGGAACTTACCTTCGCCATGAGAGATTGGCACGTTGTAAATGTCCCCTACCTGGGTCAGGGAAAGCCACGGAGACAGGTTGGATGCTACGCGGGTGCGTACAATCCGGGACTGGTGACGGGCAATATTGTTAAAGGTCAGGGTCGGGCAGGATTCGTCTGTGTCAATAATCTTGCCGTACGGAACCAGACCCAGTTTAATCAGCGCCTGGAAGCCGTTACAAATACCGCACATTAAGCCGTCTCTGTTATCTAACAGGTTGGTTACCCCTTCTTTAACAGCGTCGTTTCTGAAGAATGCGGTAATGAACTTACCGCTGCCGTCCGGTTCGTCACCGCCGGAGAAGCCGCCCGGGATAAAGACAATCTGGGCATCTGCCAGCTCTTTGGCAAAAGCATCTACACTTCTGGCAATGCCGTCTGCCGTCAGGTTGTTCACCACCATGATTTTGGCTTCTGCACCGGCATCTTCTACCGCTTTGGCACTGTCATATTCACAGTTGGTGCCCGGGAATGCCGGAATCAGAACCTTAGGCTTGGCGGTTTTAATGCACGGACTGCGTCTGGCCTTGGCCTGATAAGAGAAGGTTTCTACCGGAACCTCATCCTGGGAAATGTTGCAATTGTAAACGCTTTCCAGCTTGTTTTCATACTGCTGTAACAGCTGACAGCCGCAGACCTTTTCTTCTTTGTAAACAAAAGCTTTATCTTCCGTTACGGTACCAACCAAAGTACCCGGAAGGTCTTCTGCACTTTCCAGCAGGAAAGCACCATAATGGGTGCCGAAGATATCCTGCAGGGACAGGGTTTCATCAAAAGTAAAGCCGAAGTCATTGCCGAAGCACATTTTCATAACGGCCTCCGCAATGCCACCCATACCCGGGGTATAGGCACTGACAGCCTTTCCGGAGCGAAGCAGTTCGGTTACCGTTTGGAACAGTTTCTTTAAGGAAGCCGTTACCGGCAATCCGTTTGCATCGGTTTCCGGTTCCAGTAAGAAGAGCTTGTTCCCGGCCTTCTTGCATTCCGGAGAAACTACATGGTCTGCCGTATCTGTAGTAACGGCAAAGGAAACCAGGGTTGGTGGTACGTCCAGATCTTCAAAGGTACCACTCATGGAGTCCTTTCCGCCAATGGCGCCGATGCCCAATTCCTTCTGGGCTTTGTAGGCACCTAACAGGGCGGCAAGCGGCTGACCCCAGCGGGAGGAATCTTTGCCCGGATGTTCAAAGTATTCCTGGAAGGTCAGATAAACATCTTCAAAGGAAGCACCGGTGGCAACCAGCTTGGAAACGCTTTCTACTACGGCAAGATAAGCACCGTGGTACGGGCTCTGTTCCGTCAGGAACGGATTGTAGCCAAATGCCATGAAAGAGCAGGTATCCGTATGCTTCTTTTCCACGGAGACCTTCTGTACCATGGCCTGGATTGGGGTCAGCTGTTTCTTGCCGCCGAATGGCATCAGAACCGTGCCGGCACCAATGGTAGAGTCAAAGCGTTCGGAAAGTCCGCGCTTGGAACAAATATTCAGGTCGGATGCCATGGCTGTCAGGTGCTCTGCAAAGCTGCCGGTTACCTGTTTCGGCTGCAGCTTGGCGGCCGGAGCCGAAACGGTAATGTGCTTGTCGGCGCCATTGGAATTCAGGAATTCGCGGCTGACATTGACAATCTTTTTGCCGTTCCAGTTCATTACCAGTCTGGGTTCTTCTGTTACCACAGCAACCGGTGTGGCCTGCAGGTTTTCCTGCTCTGCCAGGGCAATAAAGGCATCTACGTTTTCTTTTTCAACCACAACGGCCATCCGTTCCTGGGATTCGCTGATGGCAAGCTCTGTGCCGTCTAAGCCGTCGTATTTTTTCGGAACGGCATTCAGGTCAATGTTCAGCCCGTCTGCCAATTCCCCAATGGCCACCGACACACCGCCGGCACCAAAGTCATTACAGCGTTTAATCATACGGCACGCTGTTTTGTTCCGGAACAGACGCTGTAACTTGCGTTCTTCCGGTGCATTACCCTTTTGGACTTCTGCACCGCAGGTTTCCAGGGACTGTGCCGTATGGGATTTGGAAGAACCGGTGGCACCGCCACAGCCGTCGCGGCCGGTTTTTCCGCCGAGCAGAATAACAATGTCTCCCGGTGCCGGCACTTCGCGGCGTACATTCTCCCGCGGAGCGGCAGCCACAACGGCGCCGATTTCCATCCGCTTGGCGGCATAACCCGGGTGATAAATTTCATCTACAATGCCGGTAGCCAGACCAATCTGGTTACCGTAAGAAGAGTACCCTGCCGCCGCGGTGGTAACAATCTTCCGCTGCGGAAGCTTACCCGGAATGGTCTTGCTGACCGGGGTCAGCGGGTCCGCGGCACCGGTTACGCGCATTGCGCCGTAAACGTAGGCGCGGCCGGACAGCGGGTCACGAATGGCGCCGCCGATGCAGGTGGCCGCTCCGCCGAACGGTTCAATTTCCGTCGGGTGGTTGTGGGTCTCATTCTTAAAGAGAAGCAGCCATGGCTCTTCCCCATCTTCCGTCTGTACCGTAATTTTAACGGTGCAGGCATTAATTTCTTCAGACTCGTCCAGCTTCTGCAGCTGTCCGGTCTTCTTTAAGTATTTGACTGCCAGAGTAGCCAGGTCCATTAAGCAAACCGGCTTTTTGTCCCCAAGGGCTTTCCGGTCTGCCAGATATTCTTCATAGGCTTTCTGCAGCAGTTCATCTTCAAACTTAGCGTCATCAATAACAGTTAAGAACGTGGTATGACGGCAGTGGTCAGACCAGTACGTGTCAATCATCCGGATTTCCGTTACGGTCGGATCCCGCTGTTCCGTGCGGAAATAATTCTGGCAGAAAGCAATGTCGTCCAGGTCCATGGCAAGGCCCATGGTGTCCACAAAGTTCTGTAAACCGTCCCGATCCAGATCCAGGAAGCCGTCCAACGTCTTTACGCTTTCCGGAATGTCATACTGCAGACGCAGGGTTTCCGGCTTTTCAAAGGACGCCTCCCGGCTTTCTACCGGGTTGATGACATACTTCTTAATTTCTGCCACATCCGCCTCTGTCAGAGTTCCGTATAACAGATAAACCTTAGCAGTGCGAATGGTAGGACGCTCTCCCTTAGAGATAATCTGAATGCACTGTGCGGCAGAGTCTGCACGCTGGTCAAACTGTCCCGGGAGGTATTCTACAGCAAAGGCATAGGCTGCATCGCCCGTGTCAAGGGAATCCGATACCAGGTCCAGCTGCGGTTCCGAGAACACGGTGCCAATGGCGTAGTGAAACAGCTCTTCCGAAATATCTTCGGCGTCATAGCGGTTAACAATCCGCACCTTGGTCAGACCGCTGATGCCAAGTAACGAGGTGCAATCAGACCACAATGCCTTTGCTTCGTTGGCAAGGGCTTCCTTCTTTTCCGAAAAGACTCTGTAAACCATTAGTTTTCCTCCCGTGCAGCCAGTGCTTTTTTGCCGATGTCCTTCCTGTAAAAGGCGTTGGCAAACGAAATGGTGCTTACTTTTTCATAGGCCTGCTGAATGGCCTGTTCCAGCGAGTCAGCGGTAGCGGTTACACCCAGTACCCGTCCGCCGTCAGTCAACAATTTTCCGTTTTCCTTCTTGGCGCCGGCCACGTAAACATGGGCCAGTTGCTCTTCCGGAATGGTAATTTCGTATCCTTTTTCATAGGACTGCGGATATCCTGCAGAGGCCATAATAACGCAGCAGGCGGAGCCGTCCGAAAAGCGAACGTCCTGTTCTGCCAGCGTTCCGTTTGTGGTGGCCTGCATAATGGTCAGCAGGTCAGATTCCAGCAGCGGCAGAACTACCTGGGTTTCCGGATCGCCGAAGCGGCAGTTGTATTCAATGACTTTCGGGCCGTCCGGCGTCAGCATCAGGCCAAAGTAAAGACAGCCTTTGAAGGTTCTGCCTTCGGCATTCATGGCCTTGATGGTTGGCAGGAAAATACGTTCCATGCACTCATCTGCAATTTCTTTGGTGTAATACGGATTCGGCGCCACCGTTCCCATGCCGCCGGTATTCAGGCCCTGGTCCCCGTCCAATGCACGCTTGTGGTCCATGGAGGAAACCATGGGTACTACGGTTTTGCCGTCCGTGAAGGATAACACGGATACTTCCGGACCCGTTAAAAATTCTTCTACTACAACGCGGTCCCCGCTCTTGCCGAACTTCTTGTCTTCCATCAGGCTTTTGACAGCCGCTTCGGCATCTTCCCTGGTTTCCGCAATTAAAACGCCCTTGCCCAGTGCAAGGCCGTCTGCTTTTACAACTACCGGCAATTTGGCAGTCTTTACATACTCCAGTGCTTTTTCCGCCTGGTCAAAGACCTCATAGGCAGCGGTTGGAATCCGGTATTTTTTCATCAGGTCCTTGGAAAAGACCTTACTGCCTTCAATAATGGCAGCGTTTGCCTTTGGACCGAAGCACGGAATGCCTTTTTCTTCTAAGGCGTCTACGCAGCCAAGTACCAGCGGATCATCCGGGGCAACCACAGCGTAGTCAATCTGTTCTTTTACGGCAAACTCCGTAATGGCGGGAATGTCTGTTGCACTGATGGCAACACATTCGGCATCTGCTGCAATGCCGCCATTCCCGGGCAGAGCATAAATGGTGTCTGCCTGTGGATTTTCTTTCAGCTTTTTAATAATGGCGTGTTCGCGTCCGCCGCCACCGACAACTAAAATTTTCATTTTGTCCCCTTTTCCGCAAGTAATTCTGCGCAGACTTTTTCTGCCGCAGCCGGCAATAATTCCCATTCGGCCTGTTCCATGACCCGTTTTTGTAAGATTTCCGGGGTGTCACCGTCTTCTACGGCAACTGCCTTTTGCAGGATAATTTCTCCGCCGTCCGGGATTTCATTGACAAAATGGACCGTGGCGCCCGTTACCTTAACCCCTTTTTCCAGGGCGGCTTCGTGCACACGCAGTCCGTAAAACCCTGCCCCGCAGAAGGACGGGATCAGGGAAGGATGAATATTTAAAATACGACGCGGATACTTGCTGGTGAAGTTTTCCGAGAGGATGCATAGGAACCCGGCCAGAATAATGACATCAATCTGGTTTTCTTCCAAAACTGCTGCCAGCTCTTCTTCAAAGCGTTCCTGTCCCAGTTCTTTCCGGCTTAACCAAAGCGTCTGTATACCGGCCTGTTCTGCGCGGGTCAGCGCATAGGCATCCTTTTTATTAGAGATAACCAGTGTAATCTGTCCGCTGGGCAGACGGCCCTCCTGCTCGGCATCAATTAAAGCCTGCAGGTTGGTGCCACCGCCGGAAACCAGAACCGCAATGGAAATTTTTCCCTGTTTCATCTTGCACCCTCCGGAGCGTTTCTTAAAGCGTTTATAAAATCTGGATTTTTTCCGTGCCTTCGGTAATGGTTCCCAGAACATAGGCGTCTTCGCCCTGTTCCTGCAGAATGGCCAGCGCCTTATCTGCATCTTCCGGAGCCACTACAATGCTCATGCCGACACCCATATTAAAGGTGTTAAACATGTCGTGTTCACTGATCTGTCCTTCTTTGGCAATCAGGTCAAAAATAGGAAGTACCCGGACATTGGCGCGCTGAATGGTAGCGCAAAGGCCATCCGGAATACTTCTTGGAATATTTTCATAAAATCCGCCGCCGGTAATGTGGGAAATGCCCTTAGCACGCACTTCCTCCAACAGGGCCAGCACCGGTTTTACATAAATTTTAGTCGGGGTCAGAAGGGTTTCGCCAAGCGATTTACCACCCAGTTCTGCAACCGGTTTTTTCAAATCTGCGTGGTCTACATCAAAGACCTTGCGTACCAGAGAGAAGCCGTTGGAGTGCACGCCGGAGGAAGGCAGTGCCAGAATAACGTCTCCTGCTTTCATGGTAGAGTTATCAATAATCCTGGACTTGTCTACCACGCCGGTGGAATAACCGGCAAGGTCATATTCGTCAATTGGGTAGAAGCCGGGCATTTCTGCGGTTTCGCCGCCAATCAGGGCAGCACCGGACTGTACGCAGCCTTCACTGACACCCTTTACAATGTCTGCAATTTTTTCCGGAACGTTCTTGCCACAGGCAATGTAGTCCAGGAAAAACAGCGGACGGGCACCCACACAGATAATGTCATTGACACACATGGCAACGCAGTCAATGCCGACGGTGTCATGCTTATCCATTAAAAATGCAAGTTTCAGTTTGGTACCGACACCGTCGGTACCGCTGACCAGAACCGGCCGGGTCATGCCCTGCAGGTCCAGTTCAAACAGGCCGCCGAATCCGCCGACGTCAGAGCAGACACCTTCGGTAACGGTTTTGGCAATATGCTGTTTCATCAGTTCTACGGCTTTGTAACCGGCGGTAATATCTACACCGGCTGCAGCGTAGCTGTCAGACTTGGAATTCTTGTTCATTCGCCCTTCTCCTTCTTTTCTGCCTGTTCTTCTTCGTCCCGCTCCGATAATTTCCGTTCAAAGCGGCTTTTCTGTGGTGCAGACGGCACTTCCGTGGGGTAATCGCCATCAAAGCAGGCGGTACAATAGCCCTTTCCCTTTACGCCGCAGGCAATCCGCTTTACGGCATCTACGGAAAGATAGGCAAGCGTATCTGCGCCAATGATTTCCGCTGTTTCTTCCACCGTGTGGTGGCAGGCAATTAAATGTTCACGGGAATCTATGTCCGTACCGTAATAACACGGATTCATGAACGGCGGCGAGGAAACCCGGAAATGAATTTCCTTGGCACCGGCATCCCGCAGCATTTTTACAATGCGGGCGCTGGTGGTCCCTCTGACAATGGAGTCATCAATCAGAACAATGCGCTTTCCCTTTACCGTGCTGATAATCGGGTTCAGCTTAATCCGAACCTTATCCGAACGGCTTTGCTGTCCCGGAGAAATAAAGGTTCTGGCAATGTATTTATTCTTAATAAATCCGATTTCATAAGGAATACCGGACTGTTTGGAATATCCGATGGCGGCATCCAGACCGGAATCCGGAACACCGATGACAATGTCGGCATGAACCGGATTTTCCAGGGCCAGGTAAGCACCGGCTCTGGCTCTGGCTTCATGTACGTTGCAACCGTCAATGATAGAATCCGGACGGGCAAAATAAACGTACTCAAACACGCACATTCTGTGTTCTGCCTTACCGCAATGGTCCTTAATACTGCGTACGCCGTTTTTGTCAAAGACCAGGATTTCACCGGCCTCTACATCAGCTACAAATTCCGCGCCAACGGCATCCAGGGCGCAGCTTTCCGAAGCCACTACATATCCGCCATCCGGCGTTTTCCCGTAGCAAAGCGGGCGGAATCCGTTCGGGTCCCGTACGGCAATCAGCTTGGTTGGAGACATAATAACCAGGGAATAGGCGCCTTTAATCCGCTCCATGGAACGGTTAACCGCCTCTTCAATGGAATGGGCTTTAATGCGTTCGTCCGTAATAATATAGGAAATAACTTCCGTATCTGACGTGGTGTGGAAGATGGACCCTTTCAGCTCCAGTTCTTCCCGCAGCTCATAGGAATTGACTAAGTTGCCGTTGTGAGCCAGTGCCATTCTACCCTTAATATGGTTGACTACAATGGGCTGTGCATTGTTGCGGTCCGTGTCACCGGTAGTGCCGTAACGGCAGTGACCAATGGCCATGGTACCTTCCCCAAGGGCTTCAATCCGGTCCTGGGTCAGCACTTCGCTGACCAGGCCAATATCCTTGTAGGTGTTAAACAGGCCGTCGTCGTTTACGGTAATACCACAGGACTCCTGTCCCCGGTGTTGCAGGGCAAACAGACCATAATAAACATCTCTGGCCACGTCCCTGCTGGTTGGGGAATAGACGCCGAATACACCGCATTCTTCTCTTAAATTAGACATAGGCTAACTCCAAAATTAAGATTCATCCAAAAGCGGTAAAGAGCTTACTCGCCTAAAATCCGTTTCATCATTTCCTGATAGGCATCTTCTACGTTGCCAAGGTCTCTGCGGAAACGGTCCTTGTCCAGTTTTTCATGGGTGCGGCTGTCCCAGAAGCGGCAGGTGTCCGGAGAAATTTCGTCAGCCAGAACAATGGTGCCGTCGGAGGTCTTGCCGAACTCCAGCTTGAAGTCTACCAGATCTACGTTGATCTTCTTGAAGTAGTCCTTCATAACGTCATTTACCTTGAAGGCAAGCTTCTTAATGGTTTCAATTTCTTCCTTGGTGGCCAGCTTCAGGGCAACAACATGGTAGTCGTTGATCAGCGGATCTCCAAGGTCGTCGTTTTTATAGGAAAATTCAATGGTCGGTTCGTCAAAAACAATGCCTTCTTCCACACCGAAGCGTTTGGCAAAGGAACCGGCAGAAATGTTACGGATAATAACTTCCAGAGGAACAATGGTAACCTTCTTTACCAGGGTGTCTCTGTCGGAAAGCTCTTCTACAAAGTGGGTCGGAACGCCTTCCTTTTCCAGAATCTGCATCATGTAGTTGGTAACGCGGTTGTTAATGGCGCCCTTGCCGGAAATGGTGCCCTTCTTCAGGCCGTTAAATGCAGTGGCGTCATCTTTATAGCTGACCAAAAGTACTTCCGGATCATCGGTAGCAAAAACTTTCTTGGCCTTTCCTTCATAAAGCATTTCTTTCTTTTCCATGATAAAGTCCTCCTTAAATATCAAAACGATCCCGGTTTGTGCGGAATCATTTCTGGCTGTATTCTGCAACAAGTTTGGCATCTTTGGCCAGGGCGGCTGCTGCATCCGCCTTTCTTCTTTCCAGCAGCTTTTCCGCAAGGTCTGCGTCTTCTACTGCAAGGATTTCCGCCGCCAGCAGGGCAGCGTTTTTGGAACCGTCTACCGCAACCGTTGCCACCGGAATTCCGGATGGCATCATGACGGTAGACAACAGGGCGTCCATGCCGTCAAACGCAGCGGATTTGCAGGGAATTCCGATAACCGGAAGGGTGGTGTTGGCGGCAATGGCGCCTGCCAGATGCGCTGCCATGCCTGCGGCGGCAATCAGCACACCGAAGCCGTTTTCCCTGGCTTCCTTTGCAAACTTGGCCGCTTCCTCCGGCGTCCGGTGGGCAGAATAAATATGGGCTTCAAACGGAATGTCCAGCTCCGTTAAAAGGTCCATGGCTTTTCTGACAACCGGCAGGTCGGAATCGCTTCCCATAATTAAGCCTACTTTTTTCATTAGGAACTCCTCCCTGCAGCGTTTTTGCGCTGCTGAAAAATCTAAACAAAAAATCTTACAAAAGACAAAAGGGCGCACCTAATTCCGTGTCAGAATCAGATGCGCCCAGACGGTCGGCAATGAAAGACACCCTTGCTCCTCCGCAGTATACGCTGCTTTCATCCGTCAGTTACAAGGATGCTTATTCAATTCGGTACCTAGTATAACAAAAGGAAAAAAGAATGTCACCAAGGGACTTTCATTCTGTTATTTTTCGTCTATGTGCAGAAAAAAACTGACTCTTTTATCCTCTTTTTAGGATGCTTTTCTAAAGCACCCTATTTAATTTTAAAAGAATGTGGTTCTTTGGCCCGTGCTTCGCAGTAAACGCAGCGGTATACTCCCTTTTTCCGGTCTGTCAGCTTAAAAATATGCGGCAGATCCTGTTCAATGGAAGTAATGCAGCGCGGGTTTTTACACTTGATCACGTTGGTGATGGTCTCCGGCAATACCGGGTGCAGTTTGGTGGTGCGGACCCCGTCTTCAATGATGTTGACCGTAATGTTGGAGTCTATGTATCCCAGGATGTCATAGTCTACATCAATGACTTCGTTAATTTTGATGATGTCCTTTTTTCCCATCTTGTGCGATGTAGCATTCTTAATAATGGCCACTTCACTGGTAATTTCATCCAGCTTCATGTAATGATACAGGGCCATGCCCTTTCCGGCCGGAATGTGGTCAATTACCAAGCCGTTTACAATGCTGCCAATAATCATGCTTCTACCCCCAGGAGTTTCATAATTAACGCCATGCGAATGTATTTTCCGTTTCGTACCTGGGCAAAATACTTGGCCCGTGGGTCCTTGTCAATTTCCGTGGAAATTTCGTTGACTCTTGGCAACGGATGCAGAATTGCCATATCGCTCTTGGCAGACTGCAGTTTATCCGTAGTCAGGATATAGGTATCTTTCAGACGGATATAGTCCGCTTCGTTGAAGAACCGTTCTTTCTGTACGCGGGTCATGTAAAGAACATCCAGTTCCGGCATGGCCTCCTCCAAAGAAGCGGTTTCCACATAAGGAATGTGGTTCCGGTCCAGAATTTCTGTTCTGACATTTTCCGGAATTTTCAGTTCTTCCGGGGAAATCAGGACAAAGCGGACCCCTTCATACCGGGACATGGCACTGATTAAGCTGTGTACGGTACGGCCGAATTTCAGGTCTCCGCAGCAGCCGATCACCAGGTTGTCCAGATGACCCTTTTCCCGGGAAATGGTCAGCAGGTCAGTCAGGGTCTGGGTTGGATGGTTATGTCCGCCGTCTCCGGCATTAATAACCGGAATGGTTACATTGGTTGCTGCCACATAAGGAGCGCCTTCCTTGGGATGACGCATGGCAATGATGTCAGCAAAACATTCTACTACACGGGCGGTATCCGCTACACTTTCGCCCTTGGAAACAGAGCTGCTGGTAGCATCGGAAAAGCCGATGGCCTGTCCGCCCAGTTCAATCATGGCAGATTCAAAGCTGAGACGGGTCCGTGTAGATGGTTCATAAAACAGGGTGGCAATTTTTTTGCCCTTGCACTTTTCGGCGTACTTTTCCGGATGGTCGGCAATGTCTTTGGCCGTCTGAATCAGTTCTCCAATTTCTTCCGGGGTTAAATCCCGGATATCAAGCAGATCTTTCTTCATTTTGTGCTCCTTCTTTTGGGTTTGTTATTAGTGAATCCAGCTTTCGTCAGATGGATTATCCCGGAAGGCTTTAATCTTCGGTTCCCATTCCGGCTTAATGTAGCCTTCTTCTACGGCTGCTTCCAGAACGGTATCCAGATTGGTCAGGCTGACATTCTTAACGTTGGCGGCAGCAAGGCGTTCTACGGACTTCTGCATACCATAGGTAAAGATGCTGACAATACCAAGGACTTCTGCACCGGCTTCCCGCAGGGCGTCTACTACTTCAATAACAGAGCCACCGGTGGAAATCAGGTCTTCTACTACAACAACCTTCTGTCCGGCACTCAGCTTGCCTTCAATGCGGTTCTGGCGGCCATGGTCCTTGTTGCCGCCGCGGACATAACCCATTGGCAGTTCCATCATCTGTGCCACAATGGCGGCATGGGCAATGCCTGCGGTGGAGGTACCCATCAGAACTTCTACGTCCGGATACTCTTTCTTAACCAGCTGCATCAGGCCGTTTTCCACGTCCGTGCGCACCTTGTGGTCAGAAAGCACCAGGCGGTTGTCACAATAAATGGGGCTGTGGATGCCACTGGCCCAGGTAAACGGTTCTTCCGGCCGCAGGAATACGGCCTGAATGGATAATAAATCTTTTGCAATCTGTTTCTGCATGGGAAAATCCTCCTATTAGTCTGTAAATTCTGCAACGCAGCGTTTCCATGCCGCCACCGGATCAGCGGCTTCGGTAATGGGGCGTCCGACTACAATGTAGTCGGAGCCGATTTCCCTGGCCTTTTCCGGCGTGGTTACGCGGACCTGGTCGCCGATGTCTCCGTCAGCAAAACGGATGCCCGGCGTAACGGTTAAGAAATCGTTTCCGCAGCGTTCATGTATGGCACCGGCTTCCAGCGGCGAGCAAACCACGCCGTCCAGGCCGGATTTTTTGGCATTTTCTGCATAGGTCAGTACGGTTTCCAGAAGGGAAGCGCCAATCAGCAGCTCCTGCTGCATGCGTTCTTCACTGGTGGAGGTCAGCTGTGTTACGGCAATGACCAGAGGGCGGCTGCCATCCGGGCGAGTTACGCCTTCTACGGCAGCTTCCATCATGGCACAGGTGCCGGAAGCATGGACATTGACAATATCCGCACCTAAAGTAGACAGCACACGCATGGATTTCTTTACGGTGTTGGGAATATCATGCAGCTTTAAGTCTAAAAATACCTTATGACCTCTTTCTTTTAATTCCCGTACCATGTCAGGACCGGCAGCGTAGTACAGCTCCATTCCAATCTTGACAAACGGGCGTTCGTCTCCGAAGCGGTCAAGGAATTCCATGACCTGTTCTTTTCCTGCAAAGTCACAGGCAATAATTACGTCTTTACCCATTGTGTGCTCCTCCTATGATTTCCTTCAGACTGGTCATGCCATATTTCTGCATGACAACAGGAAGGTTTTCTATAATTTGTTTACAGGCGGTCGGTTCTACCAGATTGGCAGCTCCAACCTCTACGGCGGTGGCACCCGCCAGCATCATTTCCAGGACATCTTCTGCCGACGAAACGCCGCCCTGGCCAATGATGGGAATGGAAACGGCCTCATATACCTGATAAACCATGCGAATGGCAATCGGCAAAATGGCCGGGCCGGAAAAGCCGCCCATTTTATTGAAGATAACCGGTTTCCGGGTTTTCGGATCAATCCGCATTCCCATGACCGTGTTAATCATACTGATGCCGTCTGCCCCCGCCTCTTCACAGGCTTTGGCAATTGGCACAATGTCCGTTACATTCGGTGTCAGCTTAACGTAAACCGGCTTGGAAGTAACCGCCTTTACGGCTTTGGTGACTTCATAGGCGCTGTCCGGATTGGTGCCGAAGCTCATGCCGCCGTTATGGACGTTGGGACAGCTGATGTTGACTTCCAACAGTCCAATCTGCTCTTCTTTATCTAATTTTTCGCAGGTGTAAGCATAGTCATCTACCGCAAACCCGGACACATTGGCAATGGCCGGTTTGTGGAAACACTGCTTCAGTTTCGGAAGTTCTTCCGCAATGACCTGCTCTACACCGGGGTTTTGTAAACCGACCGAATTAATCAGGCCGGCCGTACATTCGGCAATGCGCGGGGTCGGATTCCCAAAGCGGGGATCCTTTGTAGTTCCTTTTAAAGCAATGCTGCCCAGGATATCCAGGTCATACACTTCGGCAAATTCGTAGCCAAAGCCAAAGGTTCCACTGGCCGGAATGACCGGGTTGTCCAGCTGTACACCGGACAGTGTAACACTGAGGTCTACCATACAATCTCCTCCCGTTCTAATACCGGTCCGTCTTTGCAGATCCGTTTGTTTCCGTATTTGGTCTTGCAGGTACAGCCCATGCAGGCGCCGAAACCACAGCCCATGCGTTCTTCAAAGCTGAACTGGCCGCTGGTTTTGGCGCAGCCTTCAATGGCCCGGAACATTGGCATGGGGCCACAGGTATAAAAGTACGTGTAGTCCAGCTTATGCAGCACATCCGTAACAAAGCCGGGATAATAACCCGGTTCTTCCCCGCCGTCTACCAGCGTAACATATACCTTACCGCCGGTTCCTTCTAGCAGGTCTTCAAAGGCCTCCTTACAGAACACTTCCTGTTTGGTATTAAAACCAAGAATAACGCTTGGCTGTTTTCCTTCTTTCAGCAGCTGCTTACACAGCGCATACAGAGGTGGAATACCGACCCCGCCGCCAATCAGCACCGGCCGGTCTCCGCTGATTTCTGTGCGGTAGCCGTTGCCCAGTCCGGTTAGTACGTCTAACGTGGCACCCACCGGCAAGCGGCTCATTTGCTCCGTGCCTTTGCCAACCACTTTATAAATAATCTGAATCTGATTTTCTGTCCAATCGTAAACCGAAATAGGCCGCCGTAAATACAGCCCGTCTAATTTCAGGTTGATAAACTGACCGGTTGCCGTGCAGGCAGAAGTATCCCCTTCCAGTGCCATAAACCAGACACTGTCCGTCAGTGCTTTGTTTTCCGCAATGCGGTACATTCCCTGTTTCATGGAAGCTCCTTTCTTAGTCCGTCAGAGTTACCGACGGATCCTGCCAAACTACTGTTCCGTTATGCACTGTCAGCAGGCATTTGCCGTATACCTTCCAGCCGGTAAACGGGGTGGCCTTTCCCTGACTTAAAAACTGCTCCGGATTAATGGCATATTCTTCCGACAAGTCATAAACGCAGAAGTCGTCCTCCGAAAGCGGAATGCTGAATCGCCGGCGAGGGGCAAGCGCCATTAAGTCAATCAGCTTTTCCAGGGTGATAACCCCCGGCTTTACCAGGTGCGTATACAGCAGTGGGAAGGCGGTTTCCAGGCCCACAATCCCGAACGGGCTCTTTTCCAGCCCGCGGCTTTTTTCTTCTGCCGAGTGGGGTGCGTGGTCCGTGGCAATCATGTCAATGGTGCCGTCCTGAATGGCCTCCAGCAGCGCCTGATAGTCCTCTTTTCCGCGGATGGGCGGATTCATTTTGAAGCGGCCTTCTTCCTGCAGCATGCTGTCGTCCATGACCAGGTAATGGGGTCCGGTTTCGCAGGTTACGTTGACCCCTTGCGATTTAGCGTTCCGGATAATTTCCAGGCTTTCCTTGGTTGATACGTGACAAACGTGATAAGGGCAGCCGGTCTGCGCCGACAGGGCTACGTCCCGCTCAATTTCTTTCCATTCGCTGGCGGAACAGATGCCCCGGTGGCCATGGGCACGGGCATAGTCTCCGTCATGAATGTACCCGCCGTGCAGCAAATCATTGACTTCACAGTGGGCGGCCAGAATTTTGCCGGAGTCCTTAATCTGCTCCATGGCCTGCCGCATCATGCCTTCGTCCTGAATGCCGACGCCGTCATCCGAAAAGGCAAAGCAATGCGGTGCCAGTGCGTTTACGTCAACCAGTTCTTTGCCCTTTTCTCCTACGGTAATGGAGGCATAGGGCAAAACGGAAATGCAGGCATCCTTCTGAATAATGTCCTGTTCCACTTTCAGATGCTCTACGGAATCCGGCACCGGATTCAGGTTCGGCATGGTGCAGACCCCGGTATATCCACCGTGGGCCGCCGCCCGGCTTCCGCTGAAAATGGTTTCTTTATAAGAAAAACCCGGCTCTCTGAAATGCACATGCACGTCAAAGAAACCGGGAAATAAAAATACCTGTTTCATTTTGGAAACACGAGATCCACCAAGGTCAAATCCTGCTTTATTAATTGCCTTTGCCTGCGCTAACAGTTCTGCTTTGGAAAAAGTCATGATATCCTGCTCCACATATTGTTTTTTTCTGCAGAGATTATACTTCATACAGGGTAAGTGCGTCAACGAATTTACCGTTAGAACTTCTTACAAAGTTCCGCCTCTATTTGCGCTATATTTTCGGCAAAGCAGATGGACTGGAAATCGGTCTGTGAATAGAAGCCGCAGGTAGCCATATTTTCCAGCATAGCCTTCATGGGATCATAGTAATGGTTCTGGTTATAAAGGATACAGGAGCCCTGAATCAGGTGCAGATGCACATGGGAAATAATTTCGGAAATTTCTTCCAGGGTACCCACGCCGCCGGGAAGGGCAACAAAGGCGTCTCCCCGTTCAATCATCAGGTTCCGCCGTTCCGACATGGTTTTAACACGAATCATTTCTGTGGTACCGGGATGCATCTGTTCCATATCTACCAGAAAATCGGGGATGACGCCGATGACCTTCCCGCCATGATCCAGGCAGGCGTCTGCCACCACGCCCATCAGGCCGTTACACCCGCCGCCGTATACTAATGTATTTCCACTTTCGGCAATCCAGGTGCCCAGCGCAGTTGCGCCTTCCGCAAACTGCGGATTGGTGCCCGGATTTGCTCCGCAATATACCGTAATATTCATGCTCAAGCCTCCTTGCTTTTCCACATTATAGCATAAAAGAGCAGGACATGGTCCTGCTCCCGGCTATGCTCTTTTATTTTGTTTTTTCGCGTTCCCGTTCACGGATAATCAGGCGGACGGGTGTGCCTTCCAGCCCGAAGACCGCGCGAATCTGATTTTCTATATACCGCTGGTAACTGTAATGGAACAGATCCTTACGGTTGACAAAGCACACAAAGGTTGGTGGGCGTGTGGACGCCTGCGTCATATAGAAAATCTTTAAGCGGCGGCCGCGGTCTGTCGGCGGCTGCACGCGGGCGGTGGCATCCGCCAGCACTTCATTCAGCTTACCGGTGCTGATCCGCATGGCGTTCTGGTTGTCTACCTTTACAATCAGCGGAAACAGTTTATTCAGCCGCTGGCCGGTTTTGGCAGAGATAAACAGGAACGGTGCATAGGACATAAAGGAAAAGTCATGCTGCAGCTTAGTGGTGTACTCCTGCATGGACTTATCATTTTTTTCATAGGCATCCCATTTATTGACACAGATAATGCAGGCCTTGCCCATATCATGGGCCATGCCGGCAATTTTGCTGTCCTGCTCTGTAAAGCCTTCCAGTGCGTCAATCATAATAACACAGACGTTGGCACGTTCCACCGCCATGCGGGCCCGGATAACGCTATACTTTTCAATGGCGTTATCTACCTTGGACTTGCGGCGGATGCCGGCCGTGTCAATGAAGAGGAAGTCTCCGTATTCATTGGAGACTAAGGTATCGGTGGCATCCCGGGTGGTGCCGGCCACGTTGGAAACAATGGTGCGTTCCTCGCCGCAAATGGCGTTAATCAGGGAGCTTTTTCCGACATTCGGTTTGCCAATAACAGCAACTGTAATTTTGCTGTCATCCTCTTCTTCCCCGTCTTCCTTCGGAAGATAGGACAGCACGGTATCCAGCAGGTCTCCGGTACCGCGGCCGTGAACGGAAGAAATAGCAATGGGATCTCCCAGGCCTAAATTATAAAACTCATAAAAATCAGCCGGAATTTCTCCAATGCTGTCACATTTGTTTACTGCCAGGACAATCGGCTTGCCGGATTTTTGCATCATGGAAGCAACTTCCATATCCGTGGCCACCACACCGTCCCGGATGTCTGTTACCAGAACAATGACATCTGCCGTTTCCACGGCCAGTTCGGCCTGCCGCCGCATCTGCGTCAGAATGATATCATCCGAATACGGCTCTATACCGCCGGTGTCCACCAGAAGCATTTTGCGTCCAAGCCATTCACAGTCCCCGTAGATCCGGTCCCGGGTAACGCCGGGCGTGTCATCTACAATGGAAAGCCGTTCCCCGATTAATTTATTGAACAATGTGGATTTTCCCACATTCGGACGGCCGACAATGGCTACAACCGGTTTTGACATGCTTCCACCTCCTACATTGTAATTCTTAACCTATTATAAAAAGAAAAATTAAGGTGGGGAAGGATTTCCTTCTCCACCTCTACCTGTCATACTGCAATCTTAAGATGCTTTGCCGGTTGCTTAGTCAACATCAATGACTTTTTTGCCGTTGTAGTAACCGCATGCAAGGCATACTCTGTGTGGTCTCTTGTATTCGCCACACTGCGGGCACTTAACAAGTTCCGGTGCATTCATTTTCCAAACATTAGAACGTCTTTTGTCACGTCTTGCTTTAGAAACTCTTCTTGCTGGTACTGCCATTTTGATTTACCCTCCCACTTAAAATACAAGATTTATTTCCTGTCCTCCAGTAAAGACAGCAGATCTGCAAAGCGCGGATCTATTTCCTTTTGGCACTGACAGGGACCTTCATTCAGGTTCTTGCCGCACTGGGGACAAATTCCTTTACAATCTTCTTTACAGAGAATCTTTGTTGGTAAATTCAACAGAAGATCTTCCGTTGCCAGGCGGTCCAAATCCAGAATCTGATCCGGGACCAGCACAAAGCGTTCGTCCCTGTCCTCTCCGTTGAGCTCTGTTACAAAGGTATGCTCCATAGGAACGGAAAGCGGAAGGACCACTTCTGTGGCACATCTGTCACAAACAGTGTAAAGGTTTGCGTTGATGGTAGCGTCCAGGGAAACAACAGAGGCTTCATTGCGGAACTGACCGGTCACTTTGAACGGATGTGGAAACAGAAGCTTACCGAATTCGTCAACTTCGGTGCAGGTTACTTCATGATCAACGTCCAGCGTGAGACCCTCATTGAGGAACAGAGGTTCCAGTTGCAGTTCAAACATGTCAATCACCTTCCATTGTCAAGCCTGTACGGCGACACGCGGACTATATTATACAAACCTGATTTTGCTTTGTCAACAAAAAACAGCCCCGAAAAGAGGCTTCTTTTCGGGGCCGAGCGCACTTAAGCGAACCGTCCTGTTACAGGACTTCACAAAGATCAAAAATCTCCTTCGGCAGCTCTGCTTCATCAGCAGAAATGGTAAAGGTGAATTTGGTGTCTGTGGCATCTCCAAGGTTCTTGATTTTGTCCAGGAAGGAAGCCAGCTGGGCAAAATCCGTACCGCCGATTTTCAGGGTACCGTCTCCGAAGATGTCTGTGATGTCACTGTTGGAAGCGCACATTCCGGCAAGGAAGCCATAGTAAGCATCATAACCGGAAACTGCATAGTCATCAGCTGCTACAAGACGAACTCTGGAGTCAATATTGTAGGTCAGTTTGGTGCCTTTTTCTACGCAAATAACGTTGCCGAGAGAGGCGTCTACTGCCTGCTTTACTTCCTCTATTAAATGAGTGGTCTTGCCGGAGCCTTTGTGACCAATAATAAGATAAACCATATTGTGTTCCTCCAATAAATAAAATACCCGAAGGCTTATTTCCTGACTTCATTCTAACCCATTTGCACAAAGCAATCAAGATTTTAACCCTGGCATTTTGTGAAACTCACAAAAAAGACAATTTCACGGAAAGCCTTGACAAAGGGCCGTTGACGTTTCCAGAACCATTAGGCTAAAATAGTCGCGTGTTTAGGCTCTGAACCGGCCTGAATCCATACCTTATTATTACAACGGATCCTAAAAACATCCTTAAAGGAGGCTTCCCATGGGAATAACAAATGTGCCGGAACTGTTTGGCTCTCTGGTATTCAATGACGATGTTATGAAAGCGCGCCTTTCCCAGAAGGTGTATGACGAAATTCATAATTGTGTAGACCAGAAACAGCCGTTGACTTTGGACATTGCCGACGCTGTGGCAGTTGCCATGAAAGACTGGGCAATTGAAAACGGTGCCACGCACTTTACACACTGGTTCCAGCCAATGACAGGCCTAACGGCAGAAAAGCATGACAGCTTCTTATGTCCGGTAGATTCCTGTAACGTTGTTATGGACTTTTCCGGAAAGGAACTGATTCGCTCGGAACCGGACGCATCTTCGTTCCCGACCGGCGGCATTCGCTCCACCTTCGAAGCCAGAGGATATACGGCCTGGGACCCAACCTCCTATGCCTTTATCAAAGATAACACCCTTTGCATTCCCTCCATCTTCTGCTCTTACGGCGGAGAGGTTCTGGATAAAAAGACCCCTCTCCTTCGTTCCATTCAGGCAGTAGATAAGCAGGCCATGAAGGTCATCAACCTGCTGGGGAATGAATCCGGTGCAAAGCACGTTGTTCCAAGCGTTGGCGGAGAACAGGAATACTTCCTGGTAGACCGGGACTTATACAATAAGCGGGAAGACTTAAAGCTCTGCGGCCGCACCCTCTTCGGTGCCAAGCCAAGCCGGGGCCAGGAAATGGAAGACCATTACTTCGGCACCATTAAGCCAACCGTTAAAAAGTTCATGTCTGACCTGGACGTAGAGCTTTGGAAGCTGGGCATCTTTGCGAAGACGGAGCACAATGAAGTTGCTCCGGCGCAGCATGAGCTGGCCCCGGTTTACACCGAAGTAAATGCGGCCGTAGACCAGAACCAGTTAATGATGGAAACCATGAAGTCCGTGGCAATCCATAACAACCTGGCTTGCCTGATCCACGAAAAGCCGTTTGCCGGCGTCAACGGATCCGGCAAGCACAACAACTGGTCCCTGACCACGGACACAGGCATTAACCTGTTCAAGCCTGGCAAAGACCCGATGCATAACCCACTGTTCTTACTGTCCCTTGCCGCCGTTGTCAAGGGTGTGGATGAATATCAGGATCTGCTTCGTGTCTGTGTTGCCTCTCCGGGCAATGACCTCCGCTTAGGCGGAGACGAAGCACCGCCCGCCATTCTTTCCATCTTCCTTGGCAACGAATTTGCCAATCTGGAAGACGCTCTGGAAAACGAACACGAGTTCATCAAGAATGAACGCAAGGTAATGAAATCCGGCGTTAAAGTCATTCCGCGTTTCAACAAGGACGACTCTGACCGGAACCGTACTTCCCCGTTTGCCTACACCGGCGGCAAATTTGAATTCCGCATGGTGGGTTCCTCTGCCTCTTTGGCCGGCCCGAACACCATCCTGAATGCCATTATGGCAGAAGAATTTGCCGAATTTGCAGAGCGCCTGGAAAAGGCAGAAAACGTGGAGCAGGAAGTATATGCCATTGCCCACGATGCCTTTGTAGAGCACAACCGGATTATCTTCAACGGCAACAGTTACTCTCAGGAATGGAAAGAAGAAGCAGCTCGCAGAGGATTAACCAATCTTCCCACCTGCGCAGACGCCTTCCCCGCCTACCTGGAAGACAAGAACGTAGCCCTCTTTGAGCACCACAAAATCTACACCCGTGCAGAACTGGAATCCCGGTATGAAATCTCCATGGAGAACTACTGCCAGACCCTGCACATTGAAGCCGCCACCATGAATAACATGGCCAAGAAAGCCATTTATCCGGCCGTAGTTCGGTACACCACCGAACTGGCGCAGAACATTCAGGTAAAGCAGTCCGTTGGCGCCAACCTGCCAATGGCTTCGGAAACCAAGCTTCTGCGGGACCTGTCCTGCCTGTCTGACAGCCTGCTGCAACAGACACGCGCTCTGGCCGATGCACTGGAAAAAGCAGACAGCATCCAGGGCACCCAGGAAAAGGCAGACTTCTACAAGGATACGGTTTTGACCAACATGAACCAGTTAAGAGAGACCGCCGACCAGCTGGAGCTCTTAACCGCCAAAGACTGTTGGCCGCTGCCGACCTACACAGACCTGCTTTACAGCGTGGTCTAACAAAATTGTCAGTTCGTGACCATCCTGACACAAAATAAAACTACGGAGTTAAAAACATGAAACAAAACAAACAGAATATTTACTATTTAACGGAAGCCGGCATCATTGCCGCACTCTACTTTGTCCTGACCCTTGTCAGCAACTCGGTTGGCCTTGCTTACGGCCAGGTGCAATTCCGCCTTTCAGAGGTGCTCTGTATCCTGCCGGTGTTTACGCCCGCCGCCATTCCCGGCCTGGTTGTCGGATGCCTGTTGTCCAACTTCTTAAGCCCCATGGGATGGGCTGACTGGGTTTTCGGTACCGGTGCCACGCTGATTGCAGCCCTTGCCGCTTACTTCCTTCGAAACGTGAAGTTCAAAGGCCTGCCGGTGCTGTCCTCCCTGATGCCAACGCTGTCCAACGGACTGATTGTTGGCCTGGAAATTGCCATTTTCCTGCCGGAGGGGACCCGCTTTGTCGGCTTTGGTTATTCCTTCCTGTTCGTTGCCCTCGGCGAGTTAGTGGTTGCCACCTTCGGAGGACTCTTCCTTTACAAAGTCCTCCTGAAGTATGAAGACCGCATCTTCCGCAACAGTAGCAGAAAAGTCCAAAGTAAATAAACTGAATGGAAAAGACCCGGTGCAGAAAATTCTGCATCGGGTCTTTTGTTCTTGGTCTTATTCGTCATTAGAGTCAAAGTCTTCGTCATAAGCCTGTTGTACGGCTTCGGCAAGCTGATCTCCGCAGGAGGTGGGCTTGGGTCCGCAGGTAATGCCGCCAAGGAGAGAGGAAATTTCTTCCACTGTACGGCCGTTGCATAACGCCGCTACTGCCTTGGTGTTACCGGGACAGCCCCCAATAAACTCTACGTCAGAAACCACGTTGTCATGCATATTAAAGCGTATTTGCCGGGAACAGGTACCCTGGCAATTATAAACGTATTTCATTACAATCTGTCTTTCTAAGTGAATTCTTCGTTTTCTTCTTAGTCTACGTCGGTATAGTCAACATCAATGACGTTGTCGTCATCTACGGCAGAGCCTTTCAGGAAGGCGGACTGGTTGCCGTTTTTCAGCAGGTTTACCGCAATGGCAATGTAACCGGCGCCAATGGCCAGCAGGATAATGCCAACCGGAACGGTAATCAGGGCTACGCCGAAGGTGCCTGCGTTCTTAACGGCACAAATACCTACCACAAATAACAGGATATCAATGCCTAACGGCCAAAGCCATACCTTGTCCTTTTCAGTTTCTGCAAACATTTTCTTGGTAATAGGAATGACCGGAATAACAATAACGGCTACCATCAGGATCATGATACCAAGGATAACGGCAAGAACCGGGCCAAAGCTGTCTGAATAACAGCAGAACAGAATACCGGCTACTGCATCCATAAAGGAGTTTACCAGGGCCAGCCAGGAATGAATTAAGAACTTCCCGCTGACAAAGAAAATCAGCGCAGAACCTGCGGCTGAGATCAGCAAAATGATACCAATAATGGTAGAAACCGTAGACATGGCGGTCAGCGGCGAAATAACACAAATAATACCGCAGACAATCAGTGCAAGGCCAACCAGGCCAATGCAGATTTTAATCCCCTTTTTCATGAAAAGACCTCCTTATTTGGACTCTGTCGGGGTTGCTAAATTTTTAAAGTCCGCATACTGTTCCTTCACGTCATCAACGGTCAGGCCTTCATATTGGGACTTATCATATTTAATAATGACATAGGTGCCATCCTGGGTAATGGAGTCAATGCCTAAAGAGTCGTCTCCGGCCTGGTTGCTTTCTTCCAGACCCTGGACAGCATAACCGGCGGCTTCTTCACTGCCGTAATCTACATACATTTCGTAACCCGTAATCTTGCTTCCTTCATAGTAGTAAACCATGGTTGCGGTATCAGAAACGTAGCAAAGCTTGTCTTTATCCTTTACCAGCTTGACTTCCCCGTCTTCCAGGGACTCCTGCTGGGCAATTACGTCGTCTGTACTGTCAATGGTACCTTTTTCTGTTACGCCCTTGGTGTCCGAGCTTTTATTCTTGCTGCAGCTGCAGGCAGCAAAGGAAAACAGCAAAGCAAATGCCAAAGCAATAATCAGAAGGTTTCGTTTCATGGGTCCTCCCCCTTTCTTAACGGAACTCATTATAGCACACAGCCTAAAAATTACACAAACCATTGTAAGAGGTTTTTTGGGATTCCGAAAACTTTGTCAAAGTTTTGTAACATTAAATCGAATATAGGGTAAGAGAACTGGTTTTACCATGCTACATATGGTATATTGAAAGAAGTATTTTTAAAGTATTAGGGAGGTTTTGTTCTCCTATGGAAAACACCGAAATTCTGATGCAAAACCTGCTGGAGCAGCAGCAGATTTCCGCGCAAATTACTGACATCCAGTGGGAGCGGATCATCTGCCACATGACAGTACAGGTTACTTATCATACAAACTTTCAGGCAGAGGAGCCGCTGGACTTTTATCTGGTCACCACTTACGGAAAAGCCAACGCAAAGTTTGCTTCCGAAGATCTGGGCGGCGGCACCTATCACCTTTCCATTAACGTTTCCAATCCGGGTTACGTTATGTGTCTGCCGACCGGATCTTATACCGTTTATATTTGCCAGGGCAACAACATCCTTTGCAAGCCGGAGCTCTGCATGGAATTGGTTCCCCTGCTGGCAGATAAGTCCCGTACCTTCTTACACCATCAAAAAAATAAAGGCTACAGCGTTGACTTTTCCGTAGCCGAGGATGTAGAGGATTTAGTACCGGTCATTACGGCCCAGGAAATGAGCAGAACCGGCATTCCGGTTCTGAATCCGAATCCGCTGGCGCCGAAGGTTCCAAAGCCAATCAAGCGGGAGCAACGCAAAATTGACCGCTTAAAGAAGATCGTCCTGAAAGACTTCTACCTTTTCTGCCATTCCGTAGAAAAGACCAAAAAGAAGCTGAACCCAAAGCGGAAGCAGAATATCTTATTCTTGTCTGAACAGAATGAAACCATTGGCACCAACATGATGGCCGTTGCCAACCGCATGAAAGAGCGTGGCATGGAAGACCATTGGAATATCCTCTTCAGTGGACGCTCCATTGTAGAGCATCCCGGATACGGTATGAAAAGCTGGTTACAGGTCTTCCATAAAATGGGCATCGCTGACGTCATTATTGTAGATGACCACGCTCCTATGATGGACTGGCTGAAGCTGACCAAGGACACGAAGCTCATCCAGATCTGGCATGCCGGGGCTGGATTCAAGTCTTCCGGTTACAGCCGCTGGGGCCATATTTCCAGCCCGGCGCCGGTAGGCGCCCATCGGCAGTACACCTACGGTATTGCCGGAAGCCGCCGCATTGCCCACTTCTTCTCCGAAGTCTGGGGCATTAACACCGAACAGGTACTGCCGACCGGCATGCCGCGTATGGACGAATACCTAAGTCCGGAGCACCGCAAGCAGAAAGAAGCCGAACTGCGGAAGCAATATCCAATCATTAACGGCAAAAAGGTCATCCTGTTTGCGCCAACCTACCGTGGGCGGAATCATAAAGATGCCCATTATCCATATGAACTGATTGACTTTGACCGCCTGTATGACTTCTGCGCAGACGAATATGTGGTGCTTTTCAAGATGCATCCCTGGGTTGCAGATCCGGTGCCTTTAAAAGAAGAGCAGAAAGACCGCTTCTTAGATGTTAACTCTTACCCCAACATCAATGACCTGTTTTATATTACCGACCTTTTAATTACCGACTATTCTTCCAACATCTTTGAATACTCATTAAATCTGAAGCCCATGTTGTTCTTTGCCTTTGACGAGGTACAATACGCCTTCTCCAGAGGATTCCATCGGGATTACCAAAGCTCTGCACCGGGCAAAATCTGTCACACCTTCCAGGAATTAATGGAAGCCCTGGAAACCAAAGACTTTGAAGAAGAAAAGGTCAAAGAATACGTAGACGTCCACTTTGACCACACAGACGCCGGTGCGTCTGACCGCGTCATTGACTGGCTGATTGTCGGCCCGTTACCGGAGGAATTCCAGCAGGCGCTGGACGCAAAAGCAACAGAAAATAAACGTTTATTGGAAATGGATTTTAACTCCGTAGGAGGTTCTGTATGAATATAGCAATGATTTTTGCCGGCGGATCCGGCGTTCGTATGGGTGCCGGTATTCCAAAGCAGTTTTTGGAAATCAACGGCAAACCCATTCTGGTGCACTCCGTGCAGCAGTTTGAATACCACCACTTAATTGACAAAATTTATATTTCCACCCTGGAAGACTACATCCCGTATGTACAGTCTCTGGTGGAAGAATATCACCTGTCCAAAGTTGCCGCCGTTATCCCCGGCGGTGCCACCGCACAGGATTCCATTTACAACTGCCTGATTAAAGGTGCGGAAGAAAATCCGGAAGACTCCGTTGTTCTGTTAAGTGACGGTGTCCGTCCGTTCATTTCCTATGATGTCATTACCCGCAACATTGAAACCTGTTTGGAAAAGGGCAATGCCATTACCACGACTCCCTGCTTTGAAACCATTCTGATTTCCAAGAACGGCAGCCACGTAGATTCTGTTCCGTTCCGCAAGGAAACCTACTCCGGACAGGCACCACAGACCTTCATTTTGAAGGACATTATTGCCGCACACGACAAAATCCGTGCCACACCAACCGGATACGAAAACATGGTAGACAACTGTACCATCTGCGTCTCCCTTGGCATTCCGGTCCACATGGTAGAAGGCAACCGCGGCAACATTAAAGTTACCACACCGGAAGACGTTTATATTTTCCGTGCCCTGCTGCAATATCAGGAAAATGAACAGGCCTTTGGATTCGGAATTACCAATGGTAACAGAAATCGGCTGAATCGCTACAAAAACAAAGGAAAAGAATCATGAAAACAGATCCTATTTTAGAAGAAGATATTCTGCAGGCAGCCAAGGCCATTTACCGGCCGGCGCTGAACGGCTCCTGCTTCTTCATTACCGGCGCCACCGGTCTGATTGGCTCCCAGCTTTGCAAGACCCTGGTTAAATGCAATCAGTTGTATGACGCCAACATTACCGTAGCTGCCTATCTCCGGAATCCGGAAAAGGCCGACAAAGTCTTTGCCGGATATCAGGACGGGTTGACTTATGTTGTCGGCAATCTGGATGCGGATCTTTCCTATGACGGACCGGTTGATTACCTTGTCCATGGCGCTTCCGTTACCAGCTCCAAGGACTTTGTCAATAAACCGGTAGAAACCATTTTAACCGCCATAGACGGCACTGACCGTGTCCTTCGCTTTGCTGCAGAAAAGCAGGTAAAAAAGATGGTTTATCTTTCTTCCCTGGAGGTTTACGGTACCCCGGATGGCAGCAAAGAGACCATTTCCGAAGAGGATTACGGATACATTAATCCGCTTAGCGTACGTAGCAGTTATTCAGAAGGCAAGCGCATGGTAGAAAATCTTTGTGTTGCCTATGCCAGCCAGTTTGCCGTTCCGGTTTGCATTGCTCGCCTGTCCCAGACCTTTGGTGCCGGCGTAGAATATCATGACGGCCGTGTTTTTGCAGAATTTGCCCGTTGCGCCATTGAAGGCAAAGACATTGTTCTGCATACGGACGGTTCCACAGTTCGTACCTATTGTTACACGGCAGACGCCATTACCGCTCTGTTAACGCTGTTACAGGACGGTGTTACCGGAGAGGCTTACAATGTAACCAATCCGGGTACGGCCTGCTCCATTCGTGAAATGGCGGAACTGGTTGCCGGACTGAATCCGGAAAAGCCCATTTCTGTCCGCATTGAAATTCCGGAAGACCTTGCTTCCTTTGGATACAATCCACAGATGGTCATCCGCCTGAATGCCGACAAGCTGGTTTCCCTTGGCTGGACTCCGGCCACCGACCTTCCCACCATGTTCCGCAGAACCATTGAAAGTATGAAAAAGGAGCAGACTGTATGAATGCTGTTGCAAAACGGGACTATCGTTTTGATAACGCAAAAATCCTTCTGATTTTCCTGGTAGTCCTTGGCCATGTGGCCGATAATTATTGTGACTTTTATGCCGGTGTTCGTTGTTTATTCCTTTATGTTTATACCTTTCATATGCCGGCGTTCCTGTTTATTTCCGGTCTGTTTTCCAAGCACCTGGTTAAACAGGAAAAATTGAATTGGAAACGCCTTATTCCGTATCCGGTTCTTTGCATCTTTCTGAACTTCTTCCGCAATTTCAGCCTGTATCTGTTTGACCGCGGAAAGAATTTCCACTTAATGAAGCAGGACGGTGTCAGCTGGTTTTTATGGGTCCTTTTTGTCTTTTATATTCTGACCTGGCTTATCAAGGATTTCCCGAAGAAGAACGTTCTTCTGATTGCCGTTGCCTTTGCCCTGTTGGCCGGATATGACAGTAATATCGGCAGTAACTTTGCCCTTTCCCGTATTGCCGTCTTTTATCCGTTCTTTTATCTTGGCTACTCCACAAAATTAGAGCACATCAACAAGATTCTGGACAACAAAGCTCTGAAAATCATTTCTCCGTTTTGGCTGGTTGCTTACGGGGTAGCACTTTTCTTAACCATAGACCACGGCGTTTACTGGTTCCGTAAATTCTTTACCGGCCAGAACAGTTACAAAGTCCTGTTCGGAGATCACTACGCCAACAGCTTACGTCTGTTTATGGAAGCTCCGGTGTACCGCTTTGCCACCCTGGTTATTACCTTTGTTACCATGTTTGCCTTCCTGGCTCTGGTACCAAAGCATAAAATATTTGCACTGACCACGGCCGGTTCCAGAACCCTGGCAATTTACTTCTGGCATCTGCCAATTGCCACTGTTCTTATGAATGTTGGCGTCTTCCACCGCTTTGCCATCAGTTCCCTGAAAAACTGCTGCATCTTTATGCTTGCCGTTTCCCTGGGTCTGACGCTCCTCTTCTCTCTTCCCTGCTTCTCCATTCCCCTGGAATGGATTACCAAGCCCGGAAAAAGGAAAGAAGAAAAGCGGAACAAACGGGATGGCAAAAAACTGGTTTCCCAACTGGAATCCCAGCAGCAGGAAATCCGGAAACGGGAACGGTTACATGAACCGGAACCCATTGTTGGTACTACGGTACACGCTGCCGCATTCAATCCGAACGCCGGCATTACGGTAGACCAGATTGTTACCACAGACATCATTCTGGGTCTGAAATCCAGCGGTATTCCGGAAAATATTGCATTTGCCAATACCCTGCTTGCCAAACGGCTTCACATAGACCGCTTACAGGAAGAGGATCCGGTAGCCGCCCAGCGTGCTACTGACATTCTGAAATCCGGAATTGCCCGTTCCATGCAACGGTTCCAGGCACTTCAGGAGCAGAATCAGATACCGCAGCCGCAAGTACAGCAGCAACAAGCTGCTACTGCACAGCAACCGATACCGGAACCGCAGGAAGCTGCCTCGCCAGAACATATTTCTTCCCATACCTCCATGGACGACTTACGCCACCTGCTGGATCTGAACATTTAAACAAACAAAACAAAGTCCCTGCACGACTTACCGTCATGCAGGGACTTTTTATTTACTCAGCAATAGGTTTCCATAGAATCCGTCAGGAAGGCAACTTCTTCCAGCTGGTCACAGGTTACATAGCCTGCCGGTGCCTTCATCAGGGACGGCAGCCGGTTTACAACAGTAGCACAGGTGTGTTCTACCGTAGCCGGTTTTACTACGTGATATTCTACATTGGGTTCACCCGTCAGCCACCAGTCACACTGGTCTCCATCATCCGGGCCGTATACCTTACCGATGGTTTCCTCTTCCACCGTAATGCCCTCTTCGGTTTCGATGGTAACCACGGCGGACATTCCAATGCAACGGCCGGCCTTGATAGTGGAGCCCAGGGTTTCACTGTATACGTCATGGTCCACAATATACGGAACATGCTTCTGGTCAATGGTCTTAATGGTCAGGCCAAGTTTGTTGCAAATGGCTTCGCTGGCATTCCAGGCATAGGACGGCTCAAAAGCGTCCGGATGTGCAATCTGCGTTTCAAATTCGTCTGCGGTCAGGTCACAGCCATGCGCCTTTGCCAGAGCCAGACCATATTCATCTACGTTGTAGCTGTAGGCGCCCTTAATCTTCTTCAGGCTGTCACAGCCTGCTGCAACCAACGCAACCATATTAATCCAGAAAATATCCTGCATACCGGAACCGGTAATGGTGCAATTGTTTGCCTTGGCAATAGCGTCCAGCTCCTCTACCTGTTCTTTGGCTGTGGTGCAGGGGTAAATAGCTTCCTCGCACGTGGTAATGACATTAATGCCGCGGGAAACGCACTGTTTCGTGTGCTCATAAATATCATTAATAAAGCTGAACAGGGTTACAATGGCAACATCCGCCTTGCTTTCGTCCAGCACCTGCTCTGCCTTGTCGGAAATCCGAACGCCGGTCTGATACCCCAGTTCCGCAAAGTCACCAATGTCCATGCCTACTACATCCGGATTCACATCAATTGCGCCAACTACCTCTGCTCCGTGATTGTACAGGTAACGAATAATGTATTTTGCCATCTTTCCGCAACCGTACTGTACTACTCTGACTTTTCTGTCCATAATGACACCTCCGAAACTAAAGTCTTTTCTTGTTTTTTGCAATGCTTTTGCCTTGCAAGCCTACTATACCTTAGGAGGGTGCCCCTTCGTCAAGGACTTTGTTAAAGTTTTATCAAATGTGAAAAAAGGCAAAAAATCTCCCTTCCGGCGAGTCAGTCATTTTCTGCCAGCCAAAAGGGAGTCTTCTGCTTTATTTACTTTTCTGCAGCCTTTTTGTCCTTCAGCAATCCCGTAATTTTAATCTTTTGAATCAGGTCAAACGGCACACTGAACGGTTTCAGGGAAAGGACACAGGTAACCGCTGCAACCACAAAGAACAGGGCAATCAGGCCAAGCCAGGAGTTCCCGAAGGCTTCATACCAACCGTATTCTTCAAAGCAACGGTAGAAAATCCGGTGGAACAGATAAACTGCCAGGGTTCTGGACCCCCACTTAGAGAAGAAGGTCTTGCACCGTGGCACCACTGCCAAGAACGAGAAGATCATGACAAATACCACCAGGTAAAATGCCAGGCGATACAGCCACCACACTCCGGCAGGTCCTTTCAATCCACAGTAGCGATAGGGACTATTGCACGGGAGCAGGTTGCCCGGGATATTTCGGTACAGGCAAAACTCTGCAACAAAGATGATAAGAAGTGCAGCCCATGCACCAAACTTTACTTTGGTCTGGTTTAACTTATCCAGCCGGGCCTTGTCTGTGTAATATCCTGCCATAAAGAATGGCATGTGGACCAGTACCCGGGAGAAGCTAAGGTAGTCATTAACCTTGGTGTCATACCCAACGGCCAGCGCAATCAGGATGGCGCCGCCAATCATGTACTTCGGCTTTACCTGATCCAGCATGGGCAGCAGCAGGTACCAGATAATCAGGCACTGCAGATACCATAAGGAGCCTTCCGCTTTGAAAATGCTGACGGTTTCCGAAGCAGGATCTCCGGACCACCAGTACTTTTCACAGAAGGTAAACAGCAATTGTGCAAAAACATAAATCAGGAAATACGTGGCCGGCTTTTGCAGGGTATACCCCTTCTTTACAAAGCGCTTGGCCAGATAACCGGAAATGAAAATGAAGGTTGCCATGTGGAAGGTATTCAGGTAATTCCAAACAGCCGTGGCAATGTAGCTGACGTAAGTTACATCCGCGTGTTTTAGCGTACCAAACAGGTGCGCCATTACAACAAAGAAAATCAGGATGAACTTGGCGTTGTCCAGGTAATACTCCCGTCCGTGCTCATCTGTCAGCAAAGACTTGTTGTAGATGAGATTTTTCATGCGGTCTCCTTAGAAATTTTTGGGATCCTCCAGGAAGGCACAAACTTCATGATAGATCCGTTCACAGTTATTGAAGTCATTGAAGTAGAAGAAATCATCCGCACGTTTGACATATTCCTCCGGCATCTTGCAGCCGTTTTCCATGTACGTGCAAAGCGTAGATACTACACTGTCATGATTCTTGCAAATGGGGCCAAAGCCCATGGTGTCATAAATCAGGCCGCCTTCTTCATAATGGGGCGGAAGGCTGTCCGGATGGTAATAAACAATTGGCTTTCTTTGATACGCAAAGTCAAACTGTACGCCGGAGTAGTCTGTTACCATTAAGGAAGATTCGGTCAGAATCTTTTCGTAGCTCATGTCTCCGGTGGCCTGTACAATTTCTACGGCATCGTTCTTGTCAAAGTCTTCTGCCTGGGAGCTCATGGCCGGATGCAGCAGATAAATCAGCTTGTATCCGGTACGTTTGGCACAGTCAATCAGGGTCTGGTCATTAATTAAAGAATTGTAAATCCGGAAGTATTCACTGTTTTTAAAGGTGTCATTATGACTCTTTTTAACAAAGGCAATGCTCTGATTTACAATGTTTCTGCGCCAGGTTGGCGTAATCAGAATCTGCTTCTGGTCATTGCTCTTCAGGCCATCATAACGGGCCAGGCCGGTCAGCTTCAGTTCTTTTCCGAAGTAACCGTAGATTGGTTTTTCTACATTGGCCTTTTCATATTTAGAGGCCAAAGTATACAGTCTGGTGTTATCAAAAACACGGTTCTGATACTGCGCAATCTTTTGAATGGTCAAGCCATGCTGGATGCAGACAATAATGCCATGAAACAGGTCACGAACAAAGATATTGGTTTTTGGGGTGAATCCAATATAGTTCGGAACCGTGGCATGGGACGCCAGAATGACTTCACTGTACAGGGCCAGCAGTTTCAGTTTCATGCAGTCCTGTGTCAGGACATACTTACCGTGCTGCTGTTTCAGACGTTCATAATCTGCCGCGTCCTTATTTAAGACGTAGTAGATTTCTATGCCGTCATCCTGTTTCCGGCAGTACTGGAACATATATTCCCCGTCGTCCCCTGCTTTATACAGCTTGTCAAAGGTAATCCAAATCCGTTTCTTATGATAGGTTGGATAAACCAGCCAGTAAAGCAAGCGCAAAAACAGGTACTTAACAATCAGTCTTCGGGGTACCGGGGTTGTTGCCATTCGGTAAGCAAAGAACTTTGCTTCCAAAAAAAAGCGCTGCCCCGGTTTTTTCCTCCTTACAGTCAGGCCATGCTGTTGAACGGCTATATATTTGTCGTCTCCAAGCATGCAGTAAGAGGCATTGCTGTTCAGCAGCTTAGAGGCCATTTTCGGGAACTGCAGGTTCAGTTCGTATTCCTGTCCATCCAAACGGACACCAAAAACTAAGCGCTTATCCAGCAAATCTTCTGCCGGAATGGAGGCATGGAAGGTCTTTCTTCTGTCAATGGTAAGGCCAAAATATTTTACCAGAGAATATACTTCGGTTGGCTTTGGCTCATAGTATTTGTCGTCCCCTACTTTCAGGAACAGCTCATAATCTGAGGTTTCCAGCAAATAGGTAACCACTTCATAATCCATTTCAATTTTGCCGTCAATGTAATCCAGCACCATAATGCGAACACTCTGGTTCTGAATTTTACCCATGGTGCAAAGATCCAGGGCGTCTGCACGGCCGTCTACATGCCGCAGCGTGTGGGCATCATAGGTCTGATAAACGTCATTGTTCAGTACCAGCTGGTTTTCAAAGGCACCCTCCGGAATAACCGTGGCGTTGCACGGTTCCATGCCAAGATACTTACATTTGCCCTTGTAGAAGAGCATTTTCAGCTGTCTTGCCATGGTGTAGTTGCACGGAATATCCTGGAAAATAACGTTGTCATTAACGTAGCTCAGAAATTCACAGGTGGCATCATAAAATTCTTCGGCCTCTTCCTTGGAAAGGACCTCCCGGTCCCGGTCAAAGAAGTTGCAATTATACTTGGCCCATACCAGGTACAGGGTGGCAATTTGTAAAAAGAGCGGTGCAGTTCCGTTCGCCTCTTTCAGGCGATGCAGGAACGGCGTATAAAAGTTCTTGACTGCCGGTGTGTACCAGTCTTTATCCCGCGCAAAGTCACAGGAAGATGCGCTGTTTTCCAGCAGGACAGAATAGGTATACGTCTTGCTCTGCAGGGAATAAACCACATAATAATTGGCTAATACATTCAGCAGATAAGCGTGCACAGCAGTAGACCCCAGATCCGGTTCAAAGCTGACACTCTTTGCTAAGGCAGCCTCAATAAAATAGGACTGCAAAATCAGATTGGTCTGCGCCGGTTCAAAGCGAATGTTGCTGAACCCACGCTGCTTGGCCTGCATTTTATAGTTTACTTTGCTGCCGGCGTTATTCACGTTGTTGATGCCTTTTGCGCGAAGGGCAACCAGCCGCGCCGGTGCGCCGGTACTATCCTTTTTCCGCATGGCGCGCAAAGCGGCGTCCAGTGCGCCCCGGGACAGCACGGAGGAACCTAAGGTAAAGTGGATTACGTCTCCGGTAGCTTTGTCCAGACCCGTTTGGTACGCCTGTCCTACCGAAGCTCCTTCCATAGAAATGATTTCCGCTGCAGAAGCTTCTTTCACCGCGGCGGCTGATTCCGTCGTGCAAAACGGGTCAACAATCAGGAACTGCGTGGAAGCAAAACAATGGTTTTGTTTCAGCGCCGCAATTGCCTGTGCGGTGTCTTCGCAATGATCCATATACAAAATAACTGTTAATTTCATAATACACGCCTTCTCCAAAAAGCAGATTATTTCCAGCACATTATACTCCAACAAAAACCGCCGTGCAATTGACTTTATTCGCCCTCTTTGATACAATTTGTAAGCTATCCGGAGACGTATCGAAGTGGTCATAACGGGGCGCACTCGAAATGCGTTAGCCCTTCACCGGGCTCGAGGGTTCGAATCCCTCCGTCTCCGCCAA
>CAVIZK010000004.1:0-101215 GCA_963647215.1 Paludibacteraceae bacterium
CTAAGAAATATTCTTGGATATATGTTGCTATTTGTGCTGCAATTTTCTTAATTCTTCTTTTTTGTAACTTGCGGACACCTCTTTTGGTAGATGACTATGCATATGCTTTTAGCTTTCAATCTTCAACAGGGGAAAAGCAAAGAATAGAAACCGTTTCAGATATTTTTTCGTCCATGAATGGACATAGGCTAACGTTGAATGGTCGGATTGTTGCACATTTCTTTGTGCAATTATTTGTTATGCTGCCATCCTGGCTTTTTGACGTTTTGAATTCGTGTGTCTTTGTGCTGGAAATTGTTTTGCTTACAGAGCTTGGTTCTATTTTTATAAAAGTAGAAAAACGGAAGAAGAGAAAGCCAGTTATGCTACTGTTCTCTTTTGCGGCGGTTTGGATTTTTCAACCGGTATTTGGGCAAGTAAACTTATGGCTGGACGGATCTATCAATTACCTTTGGGCAGCAGTAGTAAGTCTTGGCTTGATGGGAATTTACCTTAAAATGTACCGTAAAGATGATTACCATATGAATCTTCCGGGGAAAATTGGATTTTTAATTTATAGCTTTATTGTTGGCGCTTGGTGTGAAAATGCTGGTGGTGCTGTTCTGCTTTTTGAAATTGCGATCATTTGTTTGCTTAAAGTGGTAAAGAAAAGGAAAATACCGCTTATTGCCATTCTTTCATTTGAATTTACCTTGGCTGGATTTTTGCTGATGGCTACGGCTCCTGCAGAATTAAAAAATAAGACGGGCGAGTTAAATCTTGGAAATTTACTGGCTATGCTTTCCGACTTGTTTACCAAATTTCAATCTTTTTGGTTACTTTGGGCAATGGTAGGCATTTTGCTAGTGGTTGCTTTTTGTTCTAAAGTGGAGAAGGAAACTTTACTTATGTCAATAGTAATAACTTTGACAGCGCTTGCAGCCGGCGTTTGCTTGATTTTTGGCAGTTATATAACGGAGCGTAGTCTCTTCTTTACCATTGTACTTTTAGTTTTTGTTTGCTGTATCTTAATAAATAGTTTATTTGATTCTTTTAATACGCAATTGCTTTGTATGATTTGCTTAGTTCTTTTAGCACTTCCGTATTATCTCTTTACAGGAATAAATGACATTAATACATGTTATTATGCTTTTATAAACAATGAGCAGGAAATGATAGCTTGCGCAGAGGCTGGTGAAGATACTGCCGAAATTTCTTATGTTTATCCCAACACTAAATATACGGCGTCCTATGGGCTACAATATCTTGATCAATCTGATCCAGAGTCATGGCCCAATGATTCTATGGCTGCTTATTATGGCGTTGAAACAGTAAAAGCAAAGAACTGATAGTTGAAAGTTTTTGCCGAGGTTTGGTGTCCAAACCTCGGCCGGAAACGTTATATGGCATATTATTCATGGAGATGCAAATGAGCGAATTTGTAAAATTTTGGAATGGTAAGGGTGCATCACATGCTGGATATTTAGATGCGTTGAAGGGAATTGCAATTCTTGCAGTGACACTTATCCACACAGGTGGCGGAGCCTTGTCTGGAATTTGGGGGGCAATTGGAAATAGTGGGGATCATGGTGTTCAGCTTTTCTTTGTTATGTCAGGGTATCTTTCCTTCTTGTCTCTGCGTCATATGTTTCCGGGGTACAAGGGAATGAATTTAAAATCTATTTTGAAGTGGTATGTGAAAAAGTATATTAGGCTGTTCCCTCTGTTTTATATTGCAATTTTAATATCAATGATTACAAAAAGTTGGAGTACGTATTGGCTTGGAAATGAAGAGCTTGTTTCTGTAAAAAATGTGGCTACACATATCTTTTTTGTACATGGTTTGTTTCCACACTATACAGATAGCGTCTTGGGCGTTGAATGGTATTTAGGCGTTCTTGCAATGTTTTTCCTTATTACACCAGTACTTTATTATTTTATAAATTCTTTGGAGAAATCATTTTTTCTTCTGATCATAGTTCAAATAATCGTTCCTTATGTAAACGCTATAATTGAAATGTGGATTCCGGCTGACAGTGATTCCTATATTTATGAAGCGTACTTAGAAAACTTTGGCCCGATAAATCAATTGTTTGTCTATTGCCTTGGTATCACGTTGTTTTTTACAATTCAAAAATTCCAAGAAAGCAAAAGTGCCGAATCGCCGAAAGGCAAAATGTTCCTGTCATATGAATTATTGGCTTTTGCTGTAATAATGATGTATGGACAGCTCTATTCCAAAAGTCAATTGTTTCTGTTATCAAACAATGCCACTTGGGGAGTCTGGTTCTTTGTCTTGCTTCTTAGTCAGGCAATTCATGCTTGCCCGATTATTAATAATCCGTTTTTCAGATTGTGCGGGAAGTATTCTTACGGAATTTATTTGTTCCAGTTCATTTGGATTAATAACTATGGACGATTTATAACTGTTAATTCTTTCTTAGGTAATTTTGTTGTTAGCTTCTTCGGGTTGTTGGTTATCTCTATTGTTTTGACTAAATTTATAGACCAACCGCTTCAAAAGTTTTTCAATTCAAAATCAAAATCCATTTCCAATCAAAACAGGTGAACAATCTTTAAGATTTTTTTAAGAATTTCTCAAATAACAATTGTTTTTTATTGTTACACAAGTGTACAATAAAGGCAGAAATAGACGTGTGCTTTGGGCAGCTTAAAAAGCTGAAAACGCGTTGTTAAATGTACCTCCCTCCGCAAAAATACTGAGTGTTTTGTGTTTTTGCGGGGGGGGGGTACATATCATTTACGTGGAGCTTTTCTTCCTAATAGCACACGGATGGAGGAAATGGTTGGAAACTAGGAAACGTTGTGACATTGAACTAATGCGGATTTTGGCTGCCTATTTTGTTGTGTTTAATCACACCAGACCGGATGGGTTTCTTTTATTTACCTATCATGAATTAGGTAGCCTTGCTTTTTGGGTAGATTTATTTATTTCTGTCTTTTGCAAGCTTGCTGTTCCGCTGTTCTTTATGATTTCCGGAGCACTGTTACTAAATCGAGATCCGGAACCCCTGGGAAGATTGTGGAAACATAGAATATTGAAAATGGCCTTGCTCCTTTTGTTTTGGTCCTTCTTCTACTATTTGTTGAGTATCCATCAAAATAATGTGGCCTTCCGTTTTATGGACTTTGCAAGGACTTTCTATGAAAGTGAATGGAATTATGCTTTTTGGTATTTGTATGCTTACGTTGCAATGCTGATTTCTTTGCCTCTTTTACAAAGGTTTGCCAAAGCATTAAGTAACAAAGAGTATCTTTATCTGTTTGCTTTATATGTCTTTTTGGCCGCGGTTCTTCCAATGGCGGAATATTTGTTATGGCAAGGAAACCATACTGTAAACAGCAGTTTTAATTTAACCTGGATTTGCAGTAACATCTTTATTTTTCCGTTATGCGGATACTTCTTGGAGCATCGGATCAAGGAAAAATGGACTAGTAAGAGATTACTGCTTTTATGGCTGATTAATGTAGTAACTATTCTGATTTCTTGTGCAATGACCTATTACAAGATAAAGATTACCGGCCTTTGCGATGAAGGAAATTCTCAAACTTTCTTTTCCTCCTTTGTAATCTTTAATAGCTCAGCGGTATATGTTACCTGTCAGCAACTGTTTATAAAGCACAAGGCTCCGGAATGGGTTGAAAAATGCATTCAAACTGTCGGTGGATGTACCTTTGGCGTTTATTTACTCCATATTTTATTCATGACAACAAAGACTTCTCAAATTGTAGTTGTACTTCGGGAGCAGTGCCACTTGGGGTATATGATAAGTGCCCTGCTGTATTCCTTAGCAATTTTCTTGATTTGTTTTGCGGTTACCTTCTTGTTAAAGAAGATTCCGATAATCAAAAAATTGGTGACTTGAAAGGAGGCGAATGAAATGAACTTTGGAAGCAAAAAAGCTGGCTTGGGAATTACGGCTTTATGTATTGCTTTGTTAAGTACCTCTGTTCCAGTTTTTGCAGAATCAACTACTACAGCGGCTTCCCTTGATGAAACAACGGTAGTAAGCGAAGTTGAACAGACAACAGAAGCCGAGAATGTAAGTCCTGAAGAAGATGCAACAGATGTTGTTGAAGAACCTGAGTCAGAACCGTCGGAGCAGACTGATCCAGAAGAACAGAAACAGCCTGAAGTTCCAGAGAATGGATTCCTAAAGGAAGATGATCAGTGGACTTATTATCAGGATGGCCAGGTAGCATCGTCTTATACCGGCTTTGTAAAGGACGGGGAAGACACTTATTATGTACAAAATGGTATTGTGGATTCCCAATATACTGGCCTGGCTTGGTCTGGAGACTGGTACTACTTCAAGAACAATAAGATGGATTTGTCCTATACCGGCTTTACAACCAACGAGTACGGTACCTGGTATGTAAAAAATGGTATGGTCCTTTTTGATTACAATGGGCTAGTATGGTATGACGAGTGGCGTTATGTCAAAAACAGTGCATTAGATTGGCACTATACCGGTCTGGCTACCAATGAATATGGAACCTGGTATGTGAAAGACGGACGAATTCAATTCGATTACACAGGTTTGGCTTATTGCAATGGTACTTGGTATTATTTTGAAAAGAACTGTCGTAATTTAAATTACACTGGCTTGTCTACCAATTCTTATGGAACATGGTATGTAATTAATGGTGTTGTGGACTTTAGTTATACCGGGTTAGCCTGGTGCGGTGCCTGGTACTATTTCAACAGAAACTGTTTGGATTGGAACTACACCGGATTATCTACCAATTCCTATGGCACTTGGTATGTCGTCAAGGGCACCATAGACTTTAGTTATACCGGATTGGCTTGGTGCGGTGCTTGGTACTATTTTAATAGGAACTGTTTAGACTGGAACTACACTGGAATTTGCTCTAATGGAAACGGAACCTGGTATGTGCAAAAGGGTAGAATTACATTTACTTACAACGGTATTGCTTATGCCAATGGCGGAACCTACACCATCCGAAATTCAGGAGCAGTAGGTGTGAAATTTAACGTCCCTGGAACCAGCCAGACGCCAACTTATCCGACAGGATGCGAAGGTGCTGCAGCAACAACTCTGCTTCGATATTATGGAATTAATGTATCTCTTGATGAAATGATTAATGCTATTCCCAGAGAAGACCTTAGGACAGAGAATGGAAAGCGAGTTGGCCCCAGCATCTATGAGAAGTTTGTTGGCAATCCCAAAGGTGGATATACCTCTTCCAGTCCTGGATATGGTGCTTTTGCACCTGTTGTAACTAAGGCAATGAACAATGTTCTGGCGCGGAAAGGGAGCAGCCTGCGGGCATATGACCTTTCTGGTTCGTCCATCTCTACCGTGTATTCTTATTTAATGGCAGGAAAACCGGTTATTGTTTGGTCTACTTACAATATGCAGAATCCGAAAACGGTAAACTCATGGTACATCAAGCAGTCGGATGGCTCTTATCAGTACTTTAGTTATCCGCGTGGAACACATGTTACTGTTCTGACTGGGTATGATGCCAATAACGTTTATATGATGGATGTTTATGGCGCAGTCAACAAAACATTTTCCAGAAGTACCTTTGAAGCAAGATACAAACTTTTGTATCAACAGGCAATCGTCCTGAAATAACACAAAACCGCCGGGGCTTGGATTCCAAGCCTCGGCGGAATACTTTTGTTCGAAGTTATTTCTTTAAATGCTGGTAAAGTAGCTCGCAGATAGTACGGTCCACATTCAGGTCAAATTTTCTTGCAAACAGACACGGAGAAGAAAGTAGTGTGTCTAAATCTTCCGTGCGGAAAACATAAGGGTCACCACGTTGCCAGTCAATGTAGCGGACGCAACTTTCGTAATTGCTGTCATTGTTAGGAAGATATAGACGGTCTTTGAATTTTGAGTTTGCCACCAGAGTCTGCAGGAACAATTCGTCTGCGCAGCAGCTGTTTCCAAAATGCTTTTTGATGAAGGTTTCATTTTGCAGCACATAGGCGGCCAGACTGTGCGTAATGCTGAACCAGTTGGCTCCGCAGAGCGGGATGCCGTTTAATGTTTTTAATCGATTGACGTGAAGTGCCCTTTGCAGTTTTAAGCTGGCTCGCTCTAAGAAATAGGGCAGGCCTTCTTTTTTTTGCCCGATCTGCTCTTGAAAAAAGTGATAATACTGGATGCGGGACCTAGTGCTTTCTTCTGCGGAAAATTCCGGAGTGCAGAAATGGATGAATTCGGTGTCTTGATGTTCGTCAAAGAAGCGATGCAGTTCATCATTAGTTTTGATGGGCAGATCCACACCCGATAGCAAATGGTAGTAGTCATAATGCTTTGGAGTGGAAGCTTTTAACAGAAGAAGCTCTGTGTCAATTTGACTATACCCGCCCCAGGTCACATTATTTCGTTCCGTAAAATAGACAGGGGAATGCTGGGTTAAACTGGAAAATTTTTGAAAGTCAAAGTCTGCTACCTTTTGGTCTATATGAAGGTAAATATCATTGCGGGGGTCATCCAATAATTTGATGAGCATTTCCAGTAAGTCAAATTGATTATGTGCCATAATCAGAAAGGCGTGTTTTTTCATGGTGTGATTCCTTTCAGCTTTAGTAAGATCTATTAATTCCCGTAAATCTTCTCATGCAAAAACTGCACATTAGAAGCAAAGTCCACAATCAGGCAGTCCTGGCCGTTGATGGTTTTGCTGGTGTAGGTGTTTGCCTGGGGAACGGAGTAGGATTCCACAGTGTATTTGCTGTAGGTGCGTGCGTGGAGGAGGGCGCCGACCAGTTGGCTCCGTGTGACATTGGTGGTTACGTCCGGAAGAAGGACGTTAATTAAGGAGTTCAGCTCCATTAAGCTTAAGTTCTTGACCTTCTTCATGGAGGCCAGCACAATGTCACGCTGTCGGCGCGTCCGTTCAAAGTCGGTGCCGACATGGCGGTTGCGGGCATGGGACAGCGCCTGCTCCGGATCTAAGGTGGAACTGCCGACCTGTAAATTTTCATTTTCATGGTCCGGCAGTTCCGCCTTTATGTAGTCTATTTCTGGCTGGGTCAGGTTAACCGTAACGCCGCCAATGGTTTCTACCACGTCCTTAAAGGCTTCAAAGTCTACGCTGGCGTAGTTCTTGATGGGAATGTTGAAGTTATATTCAATAGTCTGCAACAGCAGGGAAATGCCACCATAGGAATAGGCGGCGTTCAGCTTTGCTGACCCGTGGCCCGGAATGTAGACGTAACAGTCCCGGAGCAAAGAGGTCAGGATAATTTTCTTTGTATTTTGATTAATGGAAACAATAATCATGGAGTCGGAGCGGGCGCTGCTGCCCGCAGACCGGTTGTCGGTACCGACCAATAAAATATTCAGTACATTGTTGTCATCAAACTCCAGATCCGAAGTGGAAATGCCGTTTTCCTTTAAGTAGGCTAAGAATTCGGCAAGGTCAGGATCATCGGAATCCACGGAGGTTTCTGTTTTCAAATTCTGGAAGTTCAGCTTCCCGTAATAGTGTTCAAATACGCCCAAAACAGCGGCAACCAGGATGGCAACGACAGCCAGGACAATCAGGCTGATGCCAAGAGCATTCTTAGTCTTTTCAGTCAATGCAGTAATCTCCTTATATAAAGTAATAGGGAAATGCTACATCCATTATAACGGTTTCCAATCCTGCAAAAAAGACGGTAAAATCTGCGTAAAAATGACGTAAAAAAACTATTGCTATGGAAAAGGCAAATAGATATACTGATTTTGCACGCGTTTTTACAATCCGTTTTCTTGGATTAGGAGAGTGTTTATGGAATCAACCTTTAACGTGTTCAACATTGTGCTGTTGTTAGGAGGACTAGCGTTCTTCCTATTTGCAATGGGTGTTATGTCCAACGGCTTGGAGCGTCTGGCCGGTGGTAAAATGGAAAAGATGCTCCGGAAGATGACCTCCAACCCCTTAAAGGGTATGGCACTGGGTGCCGGCATTACGGCTGTAGTCCAGTCCTCTTCCACCGTAACGGTTATGTTGGTCGGCCTGGTTAACTCCGGCATTATGGAACTGGAACAGACTATTCCGGTTATTATGGGTTCCAACATTGGTACTACCATTACTGCATGGTTCCTGTCTTTGGCAGGTATCAGCTCCAGCTCCATTGCCATGCAGTTCTTAAAGCCGAAGAACTTTGCTCCGTTGTTTGCACTGGCCGGCGTCATCATGACCATGGCCGGCAAAACGCAGAAGAAAAAGGACGTCGGCAGCATCCTGACCGGATTTGGTATTTTAATGTACGGCATGGTTATGATGTCAGACGCCATGTCTCCACTAGCCGACATGCCGTCCTTCAACAATATCCTGACTATGTTTAACAACCCGCTGCTGGGTGTTCTGGTTGGTACCCTGTTTACCGCTTTAATCCAGTCTTCCGCAGCTTCCGTTGGTGTATTGCAGGCACTTTCTGTTACCGGCGTTATGACCTACGGACAGGTTGTTCCCATTATCATGGGCCAGAATATTGGTACCTGTATTTCCGCAATCCTTGCCTGTATTGGTACCAACAAGAACGCAAAGCGGGTTGCCGTTGTACACGTTATGTTTAACGTCATTGGTACCGCTATTCTGCTTTCCATCTGGCTGCTGGTTACTTCTCTTCTGGATATGGACTGGCTGACGCAAGCGTCTGTAAAACCGGCGCATATTGCAATCATCCATACCGTATTTAACATTGTAACCACTGTTATGGTAGCTCCGTTTTATAAGAAGCTGGGCAAACTGGCCCGCGTTATGGTTCGGGAAGGTTCCAAGAAGACTGCTCTTCTGGACGAACACCTTCTTGGCATTCCGGCCTTTGCCGTTCGCCGTGCACTGCAGGTAACCACCAGCATGGCACAGCTGACCAGCCAGTCTGTAAAAAGCGCCATTGGCTTAATGAACGGGTACAATGAAGACGTAGCCGATGAAATTACCGTAGCAGAAGAACAACTGGACAATTACGAAGACCAGCTGCAGACCTACCTGGTTAAAGTTTCCAAGCTGGAACTGGCAGACAAAGACGTTAAACGGACTACCCGTATGCTGCACTCCATTTCCAACTTTGAACGAATTGGAGACTATGCCTGTGGCCTGATTAAGGTTTCCCAGGAAAAGACCGAAAAGGACATTGTGTTCCCGGAAAGCTCCGAAAAGGAACTGAGCGTTCTGTACACCGCAGTAGAAGACCTGATGGACAGAACCACCACTGCCTTTGCCCAGAATGATCAGGAACTGGCAGAAACCGTAGAACCGCTGCGCAACGTTATTGACCACCTGATTCACAAGCTCAGAAACCGCCAGGTAAAACGCCTGATGAACGGAGACGCAGACGTAGCTGTCGGCTTTGTCCTTTCTGACCTGCTGACCGCTCTGGAACGAATCAGCGGCCACTGCTCCAACGTTGCCATTGCCATTATTGAATCCGAAAACGAAGAATACAGCCAGCATGAATACATTAATGAAGTAAAGGCTGAATCCGTGGAATTCAAGGATATGTACAACGCCTTCAAGGAACAGTACAGCATTTAAGCGTTGCGCTCGCCCCCAACAGAACAGAACAAAACAAGGCCCACACAGTTTACCACTGTGCGGGCCCTTTATTTACTTCTTTACAATTTCCTTTAGCAGATCAACCGCCTCCAGATACCCCTGGAAGCCATGCCCCTTAATGGTTGCCTTAGCCACCAGGGAAATATAGCTGTGTTCCCGGAACGGCTCTCTGGCGTCTATGTCAGAAATGTGGACCTCAATGGTGGGAATGGCAACGGCCTTTAGCGCGTCCAGAATGGCCACCGACGTATGGGTGTATCCGCCGGGGTTAATGATAATGCCGTCGGCAATGCCGTAAGCTTCCTGAATTTTGTCAATGATGTCACCTTCGTGATTGGACTGGAAGAAAACCACTTTAATATGATCTTCCGCGCATTTCTCCTGAATGCGGTTCTCCAAATCCTCCAAGGTGCTGTCCCCGTAAATGGAGGGTTCCCGGATGCCGAGCATGTTCAGATTCGGGCCGTTAATAACAAGAATCTTCATAAAAACACTGCCTCCTTTTTTTCTGCCGCTTTCCTGCCGCTTTATGGTATGATGAAAGCGGACGGTTTCGTACTTATCTTATCACAAGGGGAAATGGAAATGAATCTTTATCAGTACAAAAAATTGAACAACTGGATTTTTAACAACAACGAGTACACTACCTCGCAGTTCGTCTTTCAGGGCTCAGACAAGACCGTCCTGATGGACACCGGTATGGACTTCTTTAACCTGAAAAAGCAGATTACAAAGAAGACCGGGCGGGAGGATGTCATGGTGGTCAATTCCCACTTCCATCCGGACCACTCCAACGGAAACCACCATTTTGACGCGGTGTTCATTGGGGAAAAGGACCTGCCGACCTTCACGGAGGAAGACTGTTACTTCAAACTGGTTAGTGACATCTCCACTGCCGTCCTGGACAAACTGGAGGGAAAGAAGCACCTGCAAAGCCTGCTGAGCAAAGTGGTGGACAAAGCCCTGATGACCAAACCGGGCGACACGCAGTATTACCCGCTTCATGATGGCGATGTACTGGATCTCGGCAACCACAAGCTCATTGTCAAAGACTTCCCGGGCCACACGCCGGGCTCTATTACGCTGTTAGACCCGGACGACAAACTGATTTTTGCGGGCGATGCATGCAACATGGGCTTCTGGGCTTTCACGAATCCCGAGCTGAATCTGCATGACTACGCAGCGCAGGAGCGTGCCTATTATAAGGAAGTCAAAGCTGCAGGCTACAAAAAAATGTACGGCTCTCATGTGCCGTTTCCCAACAAAATTTCCTTCATTAAGGATAACGCCAAATTCATGGATCATCTGACGCCGAAAAAGGCTTTGCTGAAGTTGAAAGTGCCGGGCGGACCGTCCCGTCTGTGCATTGCCATGCGGCCGTCCCGGCACCTGATGTATGCCTGCCTTTTCTGGGAGCACCAGTGCCAGAAGAAGGACTGAAAATGCGGACTGAAAACAGTTGGGAAACGGCCAGGGGATGCGCTTTTTCGGGCATGGAAATGTTAGCGCAAGCTAACATTTCCAAACATCTGTGAAAAAGCGCAAAAGAGCCCTGTTAAATAATTGACAACTGGAAAAACGGGTGGTACCATTAACTGGAAACCCGGAAACCCAAAACGGGTTTCCGGGTTTCCTTATGTTTGAGGATGAAAAAATGAAGGAAAAAATCATAGATGCCGCCATTGCGGAATTTACGGAGCATGGTTTGAAATTTACCATGAATGACGTAGCTTCCCGGCTCGGCATCAGTAAAAAAACCATCTACACTGTCTTTGACAGCAAGCAGGCTGTACTGAACGCCATTGGAGACCGTTACGCCACGGATCTGCGTTCCATGCAGCAGGAAATTGAAGCCGATGACAGTCTGGATATTACGGAAAAAATTGAACGCCTTCTGCTGGCCCTGCCGAACCGGTATTACAACATCGGCCTCAGCGGCATTTATGATCTTGCCGGGAAGTACCCCAAAACCTACCGGCATTTAATGAAAGCCGTTAATCAGGGCTGGAAACTGGTAGAACAGTATCTGAAAGAAGGCATCCGGCAAAACCAAATTCAGAACGTTCCCATCCCCATTGTCATGGCCATGGTAGAAGGAACCGTACAGAAGTTCCTGACCAGCAATGTGCTGGTACAAAACCACATGACCTATGAACAGGGGAAAGAGGAAATGATTGCCATTATCATGAAAGGAATTAAACGGTCTGAGGTATGAGTGAAAAAGAAGTAAGAATTTTAGAAATTAAGGAAAGCGTCTTTGCCGACAATGACCGGCAGGCAGATCAGCTGCGGGCGGAAATGAAGGACCAGGGTGTCTTTTTGTTAAACCTGATGTCCTCTCCGGGATCCGGAAAAACCACCACCCTGGTCAGCACCATTAACGCCCTGAAGGAGGATCTCCGCATTGGCGTCATGGAGGCCGATATTGACTCTGACGTAGACGCTAAAACCATTGCAGAAACCGGCGTTCGCTCCATTCAGCTGCATACCGGTGGCATGTGCCACCTGGATGCCGACATGACACGCCAGGGCGTTGACGGCTTAGGGACAGACAACCTGGACCTTGCCATTCTGGAAAATGTCGGCAACCTGGTTTGCCCGGCAGAGTTTGACACCGGCGCCGCTTTAAACGTCATGATCCTTTCCGTTCCGGAAGGACACGACAAACCGCTGAAATACCCGTTAATGTTCCAGGTTTGCAATGCAGTCCTCATTAACAAAATTGATGTACTGCCGTATTTTGATTTTGACCTGGACAAAGTAAAAGAGTACATCGCCCGGAGAAATCCGAACGCAGTGGTATTCCCAATCAGTGCCAAAACCGGCGAAGGCATGGATGCCTGGACCGATTGGCTGCGCACCCAGGTTCAAAACTGGAAGGCGTAAGCAATAAATAAGAAGTTTGTGTTTATTTTACTAAAGGAGCAATTTTATGGCTAAAGAGTTAGACAAAGAACTGTATCCGGATTATGAATATCCGCATTTCAGCCCGGATCCAAACGAACCGTTCCGTGAACCCATTGCCAAGCTTGGCAAAATGATCACTGACCGCATTCCGCAGAAGCTGGGTCTGAAGAAACTGACCAGAGAAGATCCGGAATACTGGGGACTTGCCGGTGTTATTACGGACGAAGAAGCAGAGCTTGCCCTGAAGATGGGCGTTCGTAAGCCGAAGACCTTAAAGCAGATGGTTGAACTGTCCGGCCTGCCGGAAGAAAAATGCGAAGCCCTGCTGGAAGAAATGGCCCGCAAAGGCCTTCTGGAATACAACTGGGAAAACGAAGCCCATGAAAAGCAGTATGTACTGCCAATGTACGTACCGGGCTGCGCAGAATTCTTCAACATGAACCCGGTTGTTCTGAAGGAAAACCCGGAAATGGGTATCTTCTTTGAACACATGTCCCGTCTTCCTCTGGAAGCCATTACGCCGTTCGTTCCGGAAGGCGGCGCCGGTATCGGCATGCACGTTATCCCGGTAGAAAAGGCCATTGAAATGGAAAATGAATCCATTGACCTGGAACACATTTCCCACTGGCTGGACAAGTATGACGGTAAATATGCCGCTAGCCCATGCTCCTGCCGCCGCTCCCGCCTGACGCACGGCGAAGGCTGCGCTGATGACCCGGACGGTTGGTGTATTGCTGTTGGCGACATGGCCGACTACGTTGTAGAAACCCAGAAAGACGGCCGCTACATTGACAGAGCAGAAGCTCTGGAAATTCTGAAGCAGGCCGAAGAAAACGGCTTTGTTCATCAGATTACCAACATTGACGGTGCCAACAAGATCTTTGCAATTTGTAACTGTAACGTAAACGTATGTTATGCACTGCGTACATCCCAGTTGTTCAATACCCCGAACATGTCCCGCTCGGCCTATGTTGCCAAGGTAGAAAAGGCCAACTGCGTTGCCTGCGGCAAGTGCGTTGAAGCCTGCCCGGCCGGTGCTGTTAAGCTTGGCCAGAAGCTGTGTGACAAGGAAGGCTGCGAAGTTACCTATCCGCGCATTCCGCTGCCATCAGATCAGCCATGGGGCGAACACATGTGGTCTCACAATTATCGTGACGTAAACCGCATCAACTGCTATGACACCGGTACAGCTCCTTGTAAGACCGCCTGCCCGGCCCACGTTGCCGTACAGGGTTACCTGCAGCTTGCCAAGGAAGGCCGTTACGAAGAAGCCCTTGCCTTAATTAAGAAGGACAACCCACTGCCTGCAGTCTGCGGTCACGTATGTAACCGCCGCTGCGAAGATGCCTGCACCCGCGGCACTATTGACCAGGCTGTTGCTATTGACGACGTTAAGCGCTTCCTCGCCGAACTGGATATGAACAAGGAAACCCGCTACGTTCCGAAGGCAACCATTCCTTCCCTGAAGGGTGGCTTTGACCAGAAGATTGCCATTGTCGGTGCCGGCCCTGCCGGTCTGTCCTGTGCTTACTATCTTGCACTGACCGGTTACAAGCCGACCATCTTTGAAAAGAATGAGGAACCGGGCGGTATGCTCCGTTACGGCATCCCATCCTATAAACTGGAAAAGAATCTGCTTGCTGCAGAAATTGACATCATCCGCGAACTTGGCGTAGAAATCAAGTGCGGCGTTGAAGTTGGTAAGGACGTTACCATTGAAGAACTGCGGAAGCAGGGCTACAAGGGCTTCTACTTTGCCATCGGTTGCCAGGGCGGCAGAAAGCCCGGTATCCCGGGTCAGGACGCAGACGGCGCCTATGCTGCCATTGACTTCCTGCGGGAAGCACAGGCTAAGGAAAGCTTCACCTTCTCCGGCGATGTAGTTGTTGTCGGCGGCGGTAACGTAGCTATTGACGCAGCCAGAATCAGCAGCCGCTGCACCAACAACAAGATTTCCATGTACTGCCTGGAGCAGCGTGCCGAAATGCCGGCCAGCGTGGAAGAAATTGCCGAAGCTGAAGCAGAAAACATCTCCGTAAACTGCGGCTGGGGCCCGAAGGAAGTTCTTTCCGAAAACGGCAAGGTTACCGGCGTAGTCTTCATGAAGTGCCTGTCCGTATTTGACGACCAGCACAGATTTGCACCGAAGTATGACGAAAATGACACGGTAACCGTACCGTGCAGACATGTCATCTTCTCTGTTGGTCAGGCGGCTGCCTGGGGCGGCCTGCTGGATGGCCTCAATGTGGAATGTCGTCCGAACGGCATTGCATTGGCCAACAAGCTGACCTATCAGACCTCTGAACCGGACGTATTTGTCGGTGGTGACATTTACACCGGACCGAAATTTGCCATTGATGCCATTGCAGCCGGCCGCGAAGGTGCCATTTCCCTGCATCGCTATGTACACGAAAACTGCACCCTTACCATTGGCCGTAACCGCCGTGACTTCATTGAACTGGATAAGAACAACATCTCTTACGGTGCTTATGACACGTCCAAGCGTCAGATCCCGAACCACGCTTCTGCCGAAGATCAGGCCAGAACCTTCCGTGATCTGTCCCGCAGCCTGACCGAAGAACAGGTTAAGACCGAAACTTCCCGTTGTCTGTCCTGCGGCGCATCCGTTGTTGACCCGAACAAGTGCATTGGCTGCGGTATCTGTACCACCAAGTGCGTATTTGATGCCATCCATCTGCATCGTGACCTTCCTGGCTGCTCCACCATGCGTACTTCCGAAGAAAAGCTGAAGTACATTCTTCCGAACATGGCAAAACAGTCCATTAAGGTGAAGTTCCGCAAGAATAAATAATTGATTTCCATAGGAGGCCTTTATGCACGAATTAGGTGTTACCTTTACCATCATGGACCATTTGGAAAAAGTGGCCGCCGAAAATCAGGTGGAACACGTTCGTAAAGTGGTACTGGAACTGGGTGAGGTCTCCACGGTAATCCCTTCCTATTTGGAAAACTGTTGGCAGTGGGCCGCTGCAAAGCGCCCATTGTTCAATGGCGCGGAATTAGTGGTAGAAACCTTACCTGCCGTTACCTACTGTGAAGATTGTCAGCAGACCTATCCTACAGTAACCTACGGCAAAATCTGCCCGCACTGCGGAAGTGAAAACACTTACCTGCTAAAGGGCAATGAATTTAACATTAAAGAGATTGAAGTAGAATAAGCAGTCAGAATAACTGCAAGAAAACCGCCAAAAATTCAGTCTTCATTTTGTGGGGCCATCCTTTTTATTCCTGCACAGATATTGGCCTGGCAAACAGAAACGCCTGCAAGAGCATTGCTCCTGCAGGCGTTTTATTTTAATTAGAAACCCCCGCTTTGTACGCGGGGGTTCCGTTAAGCTATGCATTTGACCAGAAATCCTCCACCAAGTAAACTGCTATTGCGGTCTGCCAACTGCAAAGCACTAGGAGGAGGAAATCATGGGTCTAAATGACATTCACAGTTTATCGCACTCAAAATGGAATTGCAAATACCATGTAGTTTTTGCACCTAAGTATCGAAGGAAAGTATTCTATGGAGAAAAACGAATTGCAATAGGAAAAATATTAAGGCAGCTTTGCGAATGGAAAGGTGTCAATATAATAGAAGCTGAAGTGTGCCCAGACCATGTACACATGCTTCTTGAAATTCCACCCAAAATGTCTGTTTCATCTTTCATGGGATATCTAAAAGGAAAAAGTAGCACGATGATATATGAGCAATTCGGCGAGTTGAAATACAAATATAAAAATCGGTCCTTTTGGTGTAAAGGATATTACGTCGACACGACAGGAAAGAACACACGCCGAATTGCGGAATACATAAAGAACCAGTTGGAAGAGGACAAGCTAAGTGACCAATTAAGTTTCTCGGATACAGGAGCTTTTAAAAAAGCAAGCAAATAAAAGAGGGCATTACGCGACTGGCAGACCGCATTTATGCGTTGTACGCATCTGCGAGGAGCAAGGGCTATGCCCGCAAAAGAAAAACCCCACGTTTTACGTGGGGATCCTTTTTTTAATTAGAAACCCCCGCTTTGTACGCGGGGGTTCGTTTGTGTCTCAAACTAAAATTGGACGGCAAATCCAAGTGGTACTGCTACAGCTGCGGTCTTAACACGAAAGATGTGTGGCAAAAGGGAAGATGATCCCCAATTTGCCGTCCTCTGGGCAATGGCCAAAAACAGGCTATCCTAGAAATGCGCTCATTTCTGTTGTCAGGCCCTGAAATGCGGCTTTGAAAGCCGCATATTACGTGCCTGATCTCAAAATGAGCGCAATAATTTTCTAAAACAGAAAATTGTAAAAATAGGGTACTTTAGAAATGCGCTCATTTCTGCCGCCACGGCCTGAAATGCGGCTTTTAGGACTGCAAAAAGCCGCATTTTATGGCTTTTTGTCCAGAATGAGCGCAAAGTTTTTCTAAATTAGAAATTTCAAACAGGTTCCGCTAGTTGTGACTGCCTGTACCTTAGTTGTTTGGGCTTCAGTGACCGCTATAGCGCTGTTCGCTTAGTTTTCAGTAGTGTTGGTTCTGGTTTGGGAAGCGTCTTCTTTGGGGGACCCTGCTTCAGGGGTGGCTGTTTGTGCGTTTGCTTCAGGGGTAGCTGTTTGTGTGTCCGCTTCAGGGGTGGCTGTTTGTGCGTCCGCATTAGGGGTGGCTGTTTGCGCGTTTGCTTCAGTGGTGGCTGTTTGCGCGGTTGCTTCAGCGGCGTCCGGCTTGTCCTTGCCGGAGTGGCTTTTCTTTAACAGCTTTCTGTATTTGGAAATGTTTACGCCAAGGCCGACAATGACCAGAATGGGAATCATCAGTAGGAACAGCTTCCAGAAGTTGCTTGGTAGCAGGGCTACATAAATGACAGCCAGGACGGAGCCGCAGAAGCAGGAGATACTGAAGAATTCGGACAGCCGTTTGTGGTCAGACCACAGGGCGCAGAACACAATGTGCAAAATGAAATGCACCGGAAGTGCGTATACCAGAAGCTGCCAGAAATTAATTCCCAGAACAAAATTAATAACAATCATGGCCAGCGCAATGGCGGTCCAGTAGGACAGGATAACAATGCTCCAGATCAGCTTATGTACCTTGCCGACATGGGCAAGGTCTTCTGCGGATTCGGCCACCTTCTTGGCCTGCTTCTTTGCCTGCTTTTGCAAGGCGGATTCTGCTTTGTAGGATTTCTTCTTTTCTTTGGGGTCTAACAGTAAGTCATCCAGAGAAATCTGAAAGACTTCTGCAATCTGGCGAAGTACAGTAATGTCGGGTACTGCCTCGCCCCGTTCCCACTTGGATACGGTTTTGTCGGAATAGTTGAGCTTGTCCCCAAGCTCTGCCTGGGTCATGCCTGCTCCTTTGCGCAGGCTTTGCAAATTGGTGCTGAAACTTGCTTTTAAATCTGCCATGGAGTTCCTTTCTAGAGCTTTAAAAAATCTAACAGGCGGGCGGTGGCGCCCGGGGTGGGCGTGCCGAAGTGCAACTGACGGAAGTGGGCACGCTTTTCTTCCTGGAAGTTTCGGGTGGTGAAAACGGTGCAAAGCTCGTCCATTGTTTTGGCAATGGGGCCGCCGACCGTGTCATACGGGAAGTAGAAATCCCGTGCAAAGCTGTCCAAGTCATAGGCGTAAAAGACCATGGGCTTGTCCAGCAGGGCCATGTTCATGCAAATAGAGCTGTAATCGGTAATCATGACGTCGGCTAAGAAGCAGAGGTCATTGGAGTTGGGGTAGTGGTTGACGTTGGTGCAATACGGTGCGGAATCCGTGCGTGCGGATTCCGGATCATGCGGGTGGAGCCGCAGTAAAATCTGGCACTCCTGCGGAATGCCGGCGTTTTGTAAGCCCTTGTCTACCGCTTCTTTCAGGTGATCCAGCTGCATATGGGATAGGACGGAGCTGCCGTCGTCCCGGAAGGTGGGGCTGTACAAAACCAGGTACTTGCCGGCACATTCCGGATAGGTGCGGTTGAAGGCGGCGCGGCGGGCCTGACAGGCTCCCGCGCTGACATTGCTGCCGAAGTACTGGTCCTGTACCGGGTTGCCAATGGGCAGGACCTGGTCGGCACGAAGGCCAAAGGCAGACATGTAAATGGGTTTGCAACTGGGGGCAGAGCAGACCACGTAATCAGTTTTGGCGTAGACGCCCTGCTCCAGCCGCCGCTCCCGCGGGGGCTGGGGGATGTCTAAGCCAAACTTTTTAAAAACCCCCTGGCCGTGCCAAACCTGGACCACGGTGGTGTCTTTGTTAAACTTCATGTAGTTCATGGGGAAGAAGTTGTTGTTTAAGAAAATGGTTTTGGCACGGGCCATTTTCAGGTTGTCCGCAAAGAAGAACTTCAATAAGGCCTTCCTGCCGCGGAACAGGTCCTGCCGGTCTACCCGGAGGATGTCATAGCCGCCGCGCCGCCGCAGTTCCTTCTCCACTTCCCCAAGTCCGTCCGTAAAGTTGGCGTCATGCAAAGAAAACAGAACCACTCTGTTTTCTTTGACCGGCAACTTTGCGGCTGCGGAAAACAGCATGCCGTAAAAGTGAAAAGCGGCATCTTTTATGGTTTCTTTTACATTCATGTAACTGACTTCCTTTATCAGTAGGAGTTGTCCTTTTAGTGGATTTTAAGTATGGTATCGGGCTGTTTGCCAAGATGTGAATGCTGTTGCATTAGGGTGTTACGTCAAAGTGGCTTAACACTTTGGTCAGCAGGCGCTGGAATGGACCGGCATACCATTTAATATAGTATTTTAACATGCTCATGACATGAATCTGCCGTAATTTTGGATTGGTCATGCTGCCGCGTTCCCATGCATGATATACCGTAGCGGCCGGATAATAAAGCACTTTTCCTAAGTGATTCATTTCCCGGGTAATGTCACAGTCTTCAAAGTACATGAAGTAACGGTTATCAAAGCCGCCTACCTTTAAAAAGGCATCTGTGCGGAAAATCATGAAACAACCGGTGGCGTTCTGAATGGCAAACGGTGCGGAGAACCCGCGGTCCAGCATGGCATACCGCCGAAGCAGGAAGTTAGGAGGCGCGTCTTTCTTACGGAAGTGGCTTCCGAAAAGATACGGGATATGCGGAATCCGCTTTCCTAAGATCTGGTCCGTGCCATCCGGGAAGCAAATGCGCGGAGACAGCTGTACCACATCCGGATGGTTGTTCAGATAGGCTACCATTTTAGTAATGACATCCTCTTTTAGCAAGACATCCGGGTTAATGACACAGTGGTATTCGGACTGCAGGAGTGGTAGCACTTTATTGTGTCCGGCACCAAAGCCGTTGTTTTCTCCGGTTTCTAAAAGAACCACTCTGGAGTCGTCTGCAAAGCGTTCCTTAATCAGAGCGCAAGTGTGGTCCGTGGAACCATTGTCCACAATATATAGAGTAAAGTTGTTTAACTTTACAGTTTCCAGAATGGAGGCAACGCAGTCCCCGATTTTGTCTTCGTTATTGTAGGTGACAATACAGGCAGAAACCGCACAGTCCTGCGGTTCTTCCGCCCCAATGAAGGGCCTGGAAAGCAAGCCCGGAACCAACAGCTTCTGTGTCTTCCCAAAGCGGGTGGCCGATAAAATTTCCAAACGCCACCGGATTTTTTCAGACAGCCTGGTGGCGCGGCCGGTGACGTTGCCGCCGTGGACGCGATACAGAATCAGCGGCTCTTTTATGAAAGTTACTTTCCCATATTTTTCCGCCTGCAAACCAATATACTGGTCATGCATGGGTACGTTTTCCGGAATCGGAATCAGGTATGGCAGGAGGCTGGCACGGAAAGCCATGCAGCAACCCATATACGAATTCCTAATAACGTTCTGCCAGTAACCGGGTTTGCTGCCATGGGCCGCAAAAAAGGAAGGCTCTGTAATGTGCAGATCCTTATCTGTTACGGCGGCATCGTGCAGCACCAGGTCCGCGCCTGCCGAGATGGCGGCCATGACCCGTTCCACTTTGTTCGGGAGCCAGACGTCATCCTGATCCGACAGGAAGATGACGTCTCCCGAACAGCGGCTGATTGCCGCATTAAAGTTGCGGATTACGCCGTCCCCGGGGCCGGCAAAATACTTGACTCTGGGGTCCCGGCCGGCATAGGCGCGGACCACCGTTTCGGTTGCGCCACCCGGCTGGTCGTCGGACACAATAATTTCGTCCGACGGCCCAAGCTGCGGCAGAATACTGTCCAGCTGTTCCGCTATAAACTGCTGCCCCTGATAGGCCGCCAAAGCCACTGAAATCGTCATTTTAGATACCCTTCTACTGAGTTTTTCTACATTCTAACATGAGCCCGAATTATTTACAACGCTCCCACAGGAGCGTAAAATAGTGTTGACTTTATTCTGATTTTTTAGGAGGAAATACTATGAACTACAAAGGGTATCCAACCATTATTGTTCACGGCTTCTTTGGCTGGGGTGACAGTGACCTTATCAACAAGGCCGCTCCTTACTTCGGCGGTTACTGGGGCATCGGAAACAAGGGAATTGACAAATATCTCATGTCCCAGGGATATGAAGCTTATTGTCCGTCCGTTGGCCCATGGAACTCTTCCTGGGACCGTTCCTGCGAATTGTACGCTATCATCAAAGGTGGCACCGTTGACTATGGTAAAGTGCACTCGGAAAAGCACCACCATGCCCGCTACGGTCGCACCTATCCCGGCCTGATCAAAGACTGGGGTGAACCCGGCCAGCACGCAAAAATCAACATCATCGGCCACTCCTTTGGCGGCCCAACCGTTTGCCGCTTTACTTCCCTGATGGAAGCCGGCTCGGAAGAAGAGCGCGCAGGCACTCCTGCAGAGGAACTGTCTCCGCTGTTCGCCGGTGGACACGGCAATCTGGTTCACACGGCAACCACCCTTTCCGGCACCAACAACGGCACCACCATGGCGTCCTTTGCCCGCAATAAGATTGGCGATTTAGTAAACTGGCTTCTGTTAGGTGTTCTTTCCACCACCTTCGGTGACACACCTGTTATGAAGATCTGGGACATGCGTATGGATCGCTTTGGCATCAGCAAGGATCCAAAGGATATTACCGGCTGGCATCTGCGCAAACCAACCGCGTGCCGCGAAGGCGTTGAAGCCTACATCGCCAATGACGAAGACAACATTATGCGGGAAATGTCCGTGGAAACGCAGGCGGAAATCAACAAGCAGCTGACCATTTCCCCGCACATGTATTACTTTGCCCACTGCGCCTGCCGTTCCAAGAAAATCGGCAACACCAACATCCAGCTGATGGAACTGAAGAGCTTCCCGATTGCGCACATTTCCGCATTGGTTACCGGCTGGTTTAACAGCCCGTCCTTAAAGAAAAACTTCGGCGTCAACGCCGATTGGTTTGCCTCGGACGGCCCGGTTAATACCATCTGCTGCCGTGGTCCATTCGTCGGCAAGGCACAGCCGGCCGTCGACTGGAAAGACGGCATGGAAATTAAGCCGGGCGTATGGCACAACATGCCGGTAGAACACAAGGACCACTTCTCCTGGATGGGCTACCTGGAAAAGAAGCAGACCTACTATGACGACTTCCGCGCCATGGTTGAACGCGCCAACAGCCTCCCGGACGCTGACTAACCAAGCCTCCCGGGCACCGGCAGATTTGCCTCCCGGACACTGGCTAACGCAGTCTTTCGGACACCGGCAATTCTGCCGCTTAGGCACTGACTGATTAGCGCTTGACCATTGGTTAATCCGCTTCTTGGGCACTGACTGATTGGCTCTTTGCCATTGGCTAATTCACTTCTTGGGTACTGACTAATCAGTATCTTTCTAAAAGCAAATCATTTTCCACAGTTAAGATAAGATAACGAAACGTCCAAAAACAAACCGCAAAAATCCTGCAGGGTCCCCGCCTTGCAGGATTTTTGCGCATAACTACTGGCTTTGCGGCTGCTTCTGACGAACGTAATTTGCACCGTTTGGCGGTACTGGCGCAAATACCATTCTATCGTTTTCTGCTTTCCAAAATGGTATTGTTGAAGTAGGAACTTTTAGCAAACTTTTTATAAATTTTCCCTTTTAATGGCAAGGCCGCTACATCGCCGGGGAAAAGAAAAAGACAAGAATGCAGAAACACAGGAGGTACCCATGACGCACGCGGAAATGACCACATTGATTGACCAGCTGCAAAAGGAGCGGGAGAAGGAACTGCAAATTGCAAGGACGCTAAGAAAACGCTTGTCCTCGGCGCCGGACGGAAAACTTCTGGTTGCCTGTAGCAATGGGCGGACGCAGTTTTATTGCCGCACCGGAGCGGGAGCAGGAGGGCGAACTTATCTTCCTAAGAAAAATCCGGAAGCACTGCGGCTACTTGTTCAGAAAAAATATGAGGAAGCACTGCTTTCAATATCCGAAAATAATCTGAACATTTGGAATGATGTAATTTCATCCCTGCAAAAAGGTCTGGATCCGGAAAGTGCTATGTTGGAAATCCCGGTGAGTCTTCAGCCATATATTGCTGCACCTTTTTCTTCGACGGCGGACTTTGTGGAGCAGTGGCTGGTTGATGGGAAAAAACAAGTAGGCCGAAAAGGAGAATGGCAAGCAGGGCGGGATGGTCAGCATGGCGACTGGCATCCGGAAAATCTGGTGTATTCCACAGACAACGGCGAACGGGTTCGCTCCAAATCCGAAATGATGATTGCCAACCTTCTTTTTGCGATGCAGTTACCTTACCAATACGAAAAGCCACTTCGTTTAAACGGTAAAACCGTTTTTCCGGATTTTACTATTTTGGATACTGCGTCACGAACGGAAGTGTACTTTGAACATTTTGGGCTGATGGACCAGGAAGATTACCGAGCAGCGGCTTTGTTGAAGATAGTGAATTATGAGAAGGCCGGTTTTATGGCAGGAAAGGACTTCTTGTTTTCCTTTGAGTCGGAGCGGGTACCGTTTGACATTGATTGGATTCGGGGAAAGCTTTGTGAGCGGTTTGGAGTGGAACGATAGAAAATAGGGGCTCGGGTTAAGAAAACAAGGGGCTCCGCCGAGTTGAATAAGGGGCTCCGCCGGGCAAAAAAATAAAAGCATACCTTTTCGGCTGAAATGGGGTTGGAGGTATGCTTTTGGTTTAAAAAAGCCGCAAATCGGGGTTTCAGGCGGGAAATGGTATGCTTTTCACTTTAACAGGGTAAAGTGCCCGGCAAGGAGGAAAAAATAAAAGCATACCTTTTTGACTGAAATGGGGTCGGAGGTATGCTTTTGGTTTAAAAAAGCCGCAAATTGGGCTGCTTGGTGGGAAAAGGTATGCTTTTCACTTTAGCCGGGTAAAGTGCCCGGCAAGGAGGAAAAAATAAAAGCATACCTTTTCGGCTGAAATGGGGTTGGAGGTATGCTTTTGGCTAAAAAAAGCCGCAAATCAGGGCTTCAGGCGGGAAATGGTATGCTTTTCTCAGCTGACCGAAGAAAGAATAGTGCAAACCGAAGTAGCTGAATGGCCAGAAAAGAGGGAAAACGTTAAGAAGAAAAGCTGTAATATCAGAAAAATAAGGGGCTCCGCCAGGGAATGATATAAAAAAGAAGCAACTTTCAAAAATGGCGTAGTTACGTTGCTCTTGGCAGATTCTACTTTGGGGAGAGAACCGGGAGAATGGTGGTAGAGCGGGAGTAGAGCAGCAAAATTTGAAGTAGGGTGCGTTTGGCGCAAGGCTTTTAGTACAATGCTTTCAGGCAAACAGCTCAGCCCAAACTGCTCAAGCAAAAAATATTCCAATACCCCTAGGAGGACCTTATGGCAAATTATGTATTAAGCTGCTGCTCCCCGGCAGATCTCAGCAATGAATTTTTAGCAAGTCGTGATATCCACTATATTGGATTTCACTTTTATATGAACGACCAGGAATTTCTGGATGACAACGGTAAGACCATGTCTTATCCGGAGTTCTATGCCAAGCTGAAGGAAGGCTGCGATACCAGAACTTCCCAGGTAAACGTAGAAGAATTCGTTGCCTATTTCACTCCGTTCCTGGAAGACGGAAAAGATGTTTTACATATTACGCTTTCCAGCGGCATTTCCGGCGTGTACAATTCCGCCGCAACGGCAGCCCAGCTGCTGGCGGAACAGTATCCGGACCGGAAAGTAGTTGTAGTGGACAGCCTGGCTGCCAGCACCGGTTACGGCATGCTGGTTGATGCGGCTGCCGATAACCGGGACGCCGGAATGTCCATTGACGAAAATGCCGCCTGGCTGGAAAGCCATAAGCGGAACCTGCAACACTGGTTTACTTCCGAAGACCTGAGCTACTATGTAAAGGGTGGCCGTATCAGCAAGGCTTCCGGTTGGTTTGGCACTATGCTGAAGATCTGCCCGGTTATGGACGTAGATCCGGATGGACATCTTGCCCTGCGGCAGAAGACCAGAGGCCGTCGCGCTTCCCTGAATGCCCTGGTAGACAAGATGGAAGAACTCTGTGACAACGGCACACGGTATGACGGCAAGGTATTCCTGTCTTCTGCCGACTCCGAAGAAGATGCCAAATATGTGATTGCTGAAATTCAGAAGCGCTTCCCGAAGACCCGCGGCAAGGTGCAGATGAGCAACGTCGGCTTTACCATCGGATCCCACACCGGCCAGGGCACCATTGCACTGTTCTTCTGGGGCAAAGAAAGAACCTGAGCGGAAAGACCCTGAGCAGGAGCAGCCTGAGCGGGACCGGCCTGAGTGGGATACTCTGAGTGGGGTTTCTCTGAATGGAAATAACATGAGCGGAAACGCCCTGTTTTCCTTTGCGAGTTAGTGAACTGCTGTATGTGCAGAAGTGTAACCACAGACATTAGTTTTCCAACACAGGTTTAGTGTTCCTGTACAGCTTTTGTATTCAACACAGGTTTAGTGTTCCTGTACAGTTTTTGCATTCAACACAGGTTTAGTGTTCCTGTACAGTTTTTGTGTTCAACACAGATTTCGCGCTCCAACACAGACTTCACGTTCCAGCACAGTTTTCGTGCTCCAGCACAGGTTTAGTGCTCCAACACAGAAAACAAATTGTCACAAAACTTTTACATTTCTTTACATTGTCGTTATATTGACAAGCTGAAAAAACTTTTGTAAACTACAAAAAGTTAAAGAAAGCTGAAAAGAGCGCCCATGAGGGAGTAGGAAGCACGACAGTGTAGTAAGTCAACAGCCCCGACATTTTTTGTCTGGCTTGCTTTAAATTCCGAGACTCATGTATACCCGCAGTGCTATACATGGTTGAAGAAAAAGAAGAGTGTGCCACGTACAGCATTGTACGTGGCGCACTCTTTCTTTTTGCCCCTGTTCTGGGCTTAGCGTCCGGAGCTTGGCGCTCTGGGCTTAGCGTCCGGAGCTTGGCGCTTTGGGCTTAGCGTCCGGAGCTTGGCGCTTTGGGCTTAGCGTCCGGAGCTTGGCACTTTGGACTTAGCGTCCGGAGCTTGGCGCTTTGGACTTAGCGTCCATAGCTTGGCGCTTTGGACTTGGTGCTCTAAGTCCTTGCATACCAGGCCCGTGTATGCGGAGTCCTTGCATGCTAAGCTTTGTATGCCGGGCTTCTGCAGATAGTTCGGTACAGATAGGGGCCTTACTACAGATGGGGTTTATACTAATCCCCAAAAGGAGTCTTCTCTTTATGTCATGGAGCTTTTTATCATTTAATTTCCTGCTGAATAGCATTCTGCTGGGAGTCGGGCTGGCTATGGATGCGTTTTCGGTTTCTATGGCAAATGGTTTGAATGAACCGCAGATGCATAAGCGCAAAATGATGGGCATTGCCGGAACCTTTGCGCTGTTCCAGATTGCCATGCCGTTAATCGGCTGGGTCTGCGTTCATACTATAGTAGAGTTATTTTCTTCCTTCCAGAAGTTCATTCCGTGGATTGCCCTTCTGCTGCTTGCCTACATTGGCGGCAGTATGTTAAAGGAAGGCATCCAGAACCGGAGTGTGCCGCCGGAGGAAGTTACGCACAAGCCCCTGCACGTTAAAGCGCTGCTGGTTCAGGGGATTGCCACTGCAATAGATGCTTTGTCCGTAGGCTTTACCATTGCTGATTATTCGGCCCCGGCAGCCATTACAGAGTCTGTTATCATTGGTGTTGTTACTTTTGCCATCTGTCTCTGTGGTGTCCTGATTGGTCGGAAGTTCGGCGTAAAACTGGCGGGAAAGGCATCCATCCTGGGTGGTGTTATCCTGATCGGCATCGGTTTAGAAATCTGGATCAAAGGAGTTTTCTTTTAATTAAGGAGATTTAACTATGGAACAGCAGGATCAACTGAGTCGACAAAAATTCCGCTATTTATTTGAACAACTGGATGGCTTTCACGCCAACCACACGGAAAGTGACGAATGGGCACTGTCTACGGCAATCTCTGACGGCAAAGTAGATAAGGTACAGGAAATTTTAAAGGCCGGAGCGGACGTAGATTACCAGATTATTGACAACAACCAACTGAAAACATACGAGTATCTGGCCGTGTCTGCCGTGGCCGTAACAACGCGAATTGCCATTCTTTCCGGCATGCCCGGAACAGAGGCCTTCCGCTTTAGTGACATCTGCCTGCAACGCATTGCAGAGTGTCACACCGTGGAAGAAATGCAGGAAGCTGAAACCGATTGCATTCTGGAATTTACGCGGCAATTACAAATTCTGAATCAGACTGCGGAACATAACCGCCTGGTGGAACAGGCAAAATACTACATCGCCGAGCACATTTATGAACCCGTTTCTTTATGCGATGTAGCCTCCGCCATCAACGTCTCCGCCTCTTACCTTGGCCGTTTGTTCAAGTCTTATGAAAATCTGACGGTGGGGGATTACATCCGGATTCGCAAAATGGAGACGGCAAAGGAATCCCTTGTTTACAGCAACAAGAGCATCCAGGAAATTGCCAATTATTTCGGCTTTCCCAGCCAGAGTTACTTTGCCAAGCAGTTTAAGACCGTCACCGGCATGACGCCGCTGGAGTACCGGAACCGCTTTGGAACCCGCGCTGTGGAATAAGAGCGTGCAGCACGGATACCACGGGTGAGTTAAAACTCACAAAACCGGAAACACATTTTTATACAAAAAAGCGAAAAGCGACCAAATGAAAACATTTGGTCGCTTATTTTTTATAAAAATCAAAATAATGCTAATTTTTGTTCGGTAATCGTGTATCATTAATACGATATTGTATGCTTGGATAAGAATGTTTCACAGGTTTATTCAGCTTTGATTTTTAAAAGAGGAGTGAGAAAATGGCAAAGCAGTATATCAGACACAATTTCAGTAATGCTGTTTCCGAACGGGAAATCAAGCACAATGAAATTGCTTATCGCGCAGCAGCAGAAGGCATTGTTCTGCTGGAAAACAACGGTTGCCTGCCGTTGAAAGACAAGAAGGTGGCCCTGTTCGGTATTGGTGCAAAACACACCATCAAGGGCGGATCCGGATCCGGTGAAGTAAACAACCGGGAAAACATCTCTATTTATGAAGGCATGAAACGCAGAGGCTTTGAAATTACCTCGGAAGACTGGCTTGAAAAGTACGATGTAGTTGCGCAGGCAGCTGCCAACCCAACCGCCAAAGAATTCTTCAAGAATTTCAACCTTGGTGATGCTATGGCTATGTTCATGGGCACTGCCAGCCTGCCGGATATGGACGTTCTTAAGGACGACATTCAGAAGGCACCGGCTGACACCGCAGTTTACGTTGTTTCCCGGCAGGCCGGGGAAGGCGGAGACCGTAAAATTGAACGCGGCGAAAACGACCTGACCGATGGCGAAATTGAAAGCCTGCAGCGTCTGGTAGCTTCTTACAAAAACGTAGTCCTTGTTATTAACATTGGTTCTTCCATGAACATGGACTTCCTGGAAAAGGTACCCGGTATTGGCGCCGTCCTCTTCATTGCGCAGCTTGGCTCCCAGGGTGGTTATGCTTTTGCTGACGTTCTGACCGGCGATGTTAACCCGTCGGGCAAGCTGACGGACACCTGGGCAAAAAAATATGATGATATTCCTTATGCCAGAGAATGGTCTTACCTGAACGGAGACCTGAAACAGGAATACTACAAGGAAGGTATTCTGGTTGGATACCGGTACTTTGATTCCTACGGCGTGGAACCGCTGTATCCGTTTGGCTATGGTCTTTCCTACACCACTTTCTCCGTAGAAACCGAATCCGTTACCGTCAAGAAAACGGATGTTACCGCTAAAGTAAAAGTCACCAACACCGGTTCCATCGCCGGTAAGGAAGTTGTCCAGCTGTATGTCAGCTGCCCGAACGGCGTTCTGAAGAAGGAATACCAAAGCCTGGTAGCCTTTGCCAAGACCGGTGTTCTGGAGCCGGGTGCTTCCGAAGAAATTACCCTGACTTTCCCAATGACTCTGGTAGCCAGCTACAAAGAGTACGGCGCCCAGTTCATTCTGGATGCAGGCAACTACGTTGTCAGAATTGGTAATTCTTCCCGCAATACCACTCCGGCAGCCGTTATTGCGCTGGATAAATATGTAGTAGTTGAACAGGCACAGAATATCTGCCCGGTTCTGGAAGACTTTGAGCAAATGGAAATTCCGGATCACCCGGACGAAGATTTGTCTGACGTTCCTGTTGTCAAGATGCGCGCAGCAAACTTCACCACCGTATATCATGACTACAGCATTCCAAAGCCATATCATGACCCGAAGGTAGATGCCATTGTTGACCAGATGAGCCTGAAAGAAAAGGCCGAAGTCTGCGTTGGCGCCTCTATGATGTCCGGTGAACGTACCATTAAGATTGAAGGTGCTGTAGGTCACTCCACTTCCAAGTTCTGGAAGAAATATGGCCTGCCAAGTGTAGAATTCTCCGATGGTCCTGCCGGTCTTCGTATTACCCGCTATGTCGGCGTTTATGAAAACGGAAAAGTAAAGGCCATGGAAGGCATGATGGGCGGCATTGACCTTGCCCTGAACATGGTTCCGGCACTGAAGAAGGTGCTGTATGCCAACCCGAATAAATCCAAGACTGCTTACCAGTATCCAACTGCATTCCCGACAGAAATTGCAGAGGCACAGACCTGGAACCTGGATTTGCTGTATGAAATCGGTGAAGCCGTTGCTGTAGAAATGCAGGAATTCGGCGTAACCTATTGGCTGGCTCCGGCACTGAATATTCACAGAAACCCGCTGTGCGGCCGTAACTTTGAATATTATTCCGAAGACCCGATTCTGTCCGGTAAGCTGGCAGCTGCCATTATCTCCGGTGTACAGTCCATCCCGGGCCTGTATGTTTCCGCCAAGCACTTCTGCTGCAACAACCAGGAAGACAACCGGAACTTTGTATCCTCCAATGTATACGAACGTCCGCTGCGTGAAATTTACGTAAAGGGCTTCCGCATTGCCGTTGAAGAAGGCAAGGCCACCGGCGTTATGACTTCTTATAATAAGGTAAACGGTGTTAACCCGCCGAACTCTTATGACCTTTGCACCGTTCTTCTGCGGAACGAATGGGGATTTGACGGCGTAGTTATGTCTGACTGGTTCGGCTCTGTCTTCAACGGCAACCCGGTTCTGGGCATGCGTGCCGGCAATGACCTGCATATGCCGGGTCTTCCAACCCAGGCCTTGCAGGCAGTCATTGGCTGCAAGCTTTCTTACAATGACCCGGTAGACATTGATCGCTGCTGCCGCAACATTGTAAAGCAGATTGTTTATTCTGATGCTGTAAAACAGCTGGAAGAAGGACAGTTCCAGGAAAAATAAATTTCCTCCGGGAAAAATAATCCTGCTCCGGAGAAACAGGCCTGCTTTAGAGAAATGGGCTTGCTCCGGACAAGGGTTGTCCTTTATAATGGAACCGGTAAAAACCGGAAATAGAACCTTAGTAAAAAGGGAGATATCCCATAAATAGAAAAAGGAGATTCATGATCATGAACAAAAAGCTGACCAGTATTTTGGCCATCATCCTTTGCCTTGGTATGTTGCTGGGTCTTGCATCCTGCTCCTGTGGAAAGAGCGATGATGCCTCTGCTTCTGACGCTTCTGCTTCTGATGCTGCTGATGCCGATGCAGCCACGGATGAAGACAAGGACGCAGACGACAAAGACTCTGACGATGACAAGGATTCTGACAAGGACGAAGACAAGGATGATGACAAGGATTCCAAAGACGAAAAGTCTTCTGATTCCGAAAAGACTTCCTACACTGCTGCAGAAGCTCTGGACCTGTACAAGACCGCTGCCAATAAGGTAAAGGCTTCCGGCTCCAAGGCTGTTGCTACCAGAACCAAGGAAGTAATCACCACCATTGATGGTGAAATTCCGTCCATGTATTCCACCTTCGGCTTCAAAGAAGGAACCAACACCGAAAAGAAGACCGTTTCCGGTTCCAAGCTGAAGAGTGACTTCTGCGTAGAAGGCAAGGACTATGTTTGCAATCTTTCCGCATCTGACATTAAGTCTGCAACCGTAACCATTTCCGGTAAGAAGAAGATTGTTAACATTACCGTAAAGGATGACACTGCCGGTACTTATGACAGATCCAGCAAGTGTGTTTCCACCATCAGCGTTCCAATCGGAACCTGGACCTGCAAGGGCGTTAAGCTGAAGGGCGAAATTGACGAAAAGGGCAACCTGGTATCTCTGTACTACAAGATGCCGACCTACGTTACCTCCGGATCTGATGCATTTGCATTCTCTCTGGAACAGTATTGGACCATTGCCTGGTAACGGTACTGAACTGTACTAACACGAAAAGACACCGGACATCGTTTTTCGATGTCCGGTGTTTCTTTTTTTATTTGGTTTTCTTATTTGCGGCGGAACCATTCGTCTTGATTTTCTTTCCCAAGCTTTCTTTTTGCTCTTCTTTTGCTATAATTCGTTTAAACAATTAAACGAAAGGAAGGACCAAAGATATGGACCTGATGGAATTAATGAAAGAACGCCACAGCGTTCGCCGATACACAGACCGCCCAATTGAAGAGGAAAAGCGGGAAGCCATTAACCGTTGTGTAGAAGAAACAAATCGGAAAGCTTCCGGACATGAGGTGCAGTAAAATGGACATGATAAATGAAGTAGAGGCGCTTGCCACAGAATTTGAACAATGCCGGGATATCCTGGTAGCCCTTGGCGATGCCAACCGGCAGCACATGATTCTGGAAATGATGAAAAGCAAAAAGTGTGACGGCATGCGGGTCAATGAAATTACGGAAATGACCCACCTGTCCCGTCCCGCTGTGTCCCATCATCTTCAAATTTTGAAGCGGGCCGGTATCCTGAAGGTGCGCAGGGAAGCCACCAAAAACTACTATTACTTTGACCCTGACATGAAGACGCTGGCGCTGCTGACAGCCACGTTGCAGCGGACCATTGCCATTACAGAAGTCATTGCACAGAAATACGGGGAAGAAGACCACCTGACCGCAACCACAGCAGCTGATTCAGCCCTGCAGGTAAGCAAGAGCTTTTAGGTGTTTCACCCAAGGCTGAATGCTGGCCGCATAAATTCAATGGACTGTCTGGTTAATCCATAATTTGTGGCAATTTTCTCCCAATTAGAATTTACTGTATGGATAATCTGACTGGCGTATGCCATTGCTTCCGATTCTTTAAGATTGTAATAGGGTGCTGATTGAATGGCTAAATCAACAGAAATTCTATTGTCGTTATCATTCACATTAGCTCAACAATATCCTGCTTGGGCTTGGCGCCGTATGCTTTAAGGAAAGAAACAATGTCCAGGTAGCTACTTCCGTCATCTGCACTTGCACCATCTGTTTTATTAAGCATAGTCATGGCAGATGAAAAGTGTATTCTTTTTACCCCGTCCCAATCAAAGCGCTTTACTAAAAAAGTACTGCCTAATTTAGAAAACGTTTCAAGTTTTGATTCGGGCACAGTAAGTCCGCACATCTTTGCTAAATCATGCGTGACCTTTTCCCATGCACCAATATTGTATGCGTCACTTTTGGACGGAAACTTTGCTATCCAAAGGCTACCATCAGGTGCTGCAACGTTGGCCTTTGGTCGTGCACCACCAAGGGAAGAACCGGGCTGTATTAGCTGCTTCAACCATCTGTCCGAATATTCAAAGGAATAATGTTCCTTCCTTTTGGCTGTATCAACAAATAGCGTACCCATGAATTTTGACTCGGAAGAACTGAAGCACTCATAAACATAAATTTCTATGACTTATTTCTCCTTGTTCGAGACCCGTTTTTTGGTAGAAATATTTAATTCCTGGAGCTTCTTTCCGAACTCATCGTCTTGTGCAATTTTAAGCAGATCTTTATCCATGTTATTGAGTGCATGAAGAACCGCTGCATAATTTCCGATTGCTACAGAAGGACTGCCTTTTTCTATGCTCCAAAGGGTTGCTCTGCTGATGTTAGCCCTTTCGGCTACTAACTCGGCAGAGATATCTCTTCGTAGGCGAGCCAGTTTGATTTGTTCTCCCATGGTTTCTAATATTTCCATAGTTTGAGGTAATAATTCAACAGCTTTCTTGCCCATCTTCATCACTCCTTATGCTTAATATTATAAACATAAGTTATAGAAATGTAAATAATTTTAAACATAACTTGTGTATGATGCAATTTTTCAGACTGTAAAGAACAAGAAAGAACAAGAAAAAAGACCCGCTGACCGATTGGTCAGCGGGTCTTGTGGCAGCGGTATTAGGATTCGAACCTAAAATAACTGAGTCAGAGTCAGTCGTGTTACCGTTACACTATACCGCTACAAATAAATAAAGGGGAAGGTTCCCCGATATTCCATTTGTGAGAGGTGTGCCGTTAAACAGCGCGATTCACCTTGCCGGAACGCAGGCAACGGGAGCATACATAAACTCTTTTCGGAGTTCCGTTTTCAACAACCTTAACTCTCATGAGGTTTGGTTTCCATGCTCTGTTGGAACGTCTGTGGGAATGGGAAACTTTGTTTCCAAACTTTACTTCCTTACCGCAGTAAGCACATTTAGCCATGTGTCGGCACCTCCTTATATAAGTAATGACGCAAAGCGTCTCTAATGCGATGTAGCAAAAGATATATTATCATTTACCCATATAAAAAGCAAGCAAAATTTTTCAGACTGCCGGACTTTTTTGAGAGCCCGGGGAAAAGGGTGAGCGCTGACTCGCAAAAAAAGAGAAAAAGAGGGAAAATCAGACAAAATTATGAAAATATGGACAAAAAGCAGGCAAAAAGTGCGGTTTTTTAATAGAACTCAGACGGGTAATCCAGTACAATAGTAGCGGTATTATGAATGGTATTATTGTGGCGTATGCCATGGAAGATAAAGGAGAAGACCTATGGAAAAAACAAAAGAGAAGGGCCAGAAGGGCTCGTTCGCCAAAACCCTTTGGCAGCTGATTAAATTTGCCATTGTCAGCGGGCTGGTTAGCATTATTCAGATTGGTTTAGCCTATTTGCTGCCGCTGATTTTTGACAGTGTAACTGCCACCCTGCCGGGTTTCCTGGCCGCTATTTTTGATCCGAACGTTATTTTTGATGCCAGCACGGCAGACGGCGCGGAAAGCATTGCCAAGTATGTTGTCGGCGGAGTTGTAACCTGGGGCTACGTACTTCCATTCCTGCTGTCCAACCTGATTGCCAACATTTACGGTTATTTCCAGAACCGGAAGACCACCTTTAAATCGGATACCCCGACTAAGAACGTGGTTATTTATCTGGTTATCCTGCTGGCACTGATTCTGTTCAGCACCTGGATTCAGGGCCTGGTATACGGCGCCTGCACCAGAGTGGACAATGCATTTATTCACGGTATTGCAAGACTGATTGCAACAGCAGCTGCCGGTATGCTGCAGTTCATTATTATCTTCCCGCTGGAGAAGTTCTGGCTGCTGAAGGAAAAGAAAACCGATGCTCCGGCTGACGGCGCAGAAGTTGCGGAAGCTTCTGACGTTGCAGAGGACGCCCCGGCTGTAGAAGCTGCTGCAGAGGCTGCGGAAGTTGCTGAAGCTCCGGTTGCGGAAGCTGCTGTAGAAGCAACTGCAGACGAAGACGTAATTTGATGATGTGTTAAGCCATTTGGATTGGCCGGTTAGTAAAAGAAAAGACCGGAAGAGCAGTTCCCCGTGGGGTGGCTGCTCTTCTTTTTTTGTTCTTTGCGGGTCTCTTTGTGGCTGCTCTTGCCCGGCGATTTACGCCTGTTCGGCAAAAGATACCGCTTGTACCAAAAATGGGACCGTTCATGAAAGTGCCTTGCTTTTGCGAAAAAAGCGGCTTGCATTTTAACGGGGGTTCTTCTATAATGATAGCGAACCGAACATTTGTGCGCTTTTGTTCGGCACGCATTTTGTGTCAGGCAAACGCATTTTATTCTTTGGGAGGAAATTACCTTGGCAGACAACAAACAGAAAGCATTGGATACCGCCATTGCACAAATTGAAAGACAATACGGTAAGGGCGCCATTATGCGCCTGGGCGCAGATGAAAACATGCAGGTGGAAGCCATTTCCACCGGATCCTTAACATTAGATGCCGCCACCGGCATCGGCGGCCTTCCGAAGGGCCGGATTATTGAAATTTACGGACCGGAATCTTCCGGTAAAACTACCCTGGCTCTGCACGCCATTGCAGAGGCGCAAAAGAAGGGCGGGGAAGCCGCATTCATTGACGCGGAACACGCGTTGGACCCGGTTTACGCCGCCAACCTGGGCGTAGACGTAGACTCCCTGCTGGTAGCACAGCCGGACAACGGGGAACAGGCTTTGGAAATTGCAGAACAGCTGGTTCGCTCCGGTGCACTGGACATTTTGGTTGTAGACTCTGTTGCGGCTCTGGTACCGCGTGCAGAAATTGAAGGAGACATGGGAGACTCCCACGTTGGTCTTCATGCACGGTTAATGTCCCAGGCCCTGCGGAAGCTGGCCGGTGCCGTTTCCAAGTCCAACTGCATTATTATCTTCATTAACCAGTTGCGGGAAAAGGTTGGCGTAGTGTATGGCAATCCGGAAGTTACTACCGGCGGCCGGGCGCTGAAGTTCTACGCTTCCATGCGTATTGACGTACGGCGGTCCGAACAGCTGAAGAACAGTAAGAATGAAATTGTCGGCAACCGGACCAAGGTTAAAATTGTAAAGAACAAAGTGGCTCCGCCGTTCCGGACCGCAGAGTTTGATATTATGTACGGCCGTGGCATTGTCAAAGAAGGAGAAATCCTGGACGCCGCGGTAGAATTGGATATTATCCATAAGAGCGGTGCCTGGTACTCCTATCAGGAAGAACGGATCGGCCAGGGCCGGGACAACGCCAAGCAGTATCTGTTAGACCATCCGGAATTAATGGATACCATTGAACAGGAAGTACGGAAACGGCAGACAGAACTGGTAGAGCAGATGAAACCGTCCTACCGCGGCGGCAAGATGCATGAAGAACCGGTTAAAAGCGCCCCGGCCGCCCCTGCGGCGCGGACTTCTGCCGCTTCTGCCAAAGCCGCTTTGGACATTACGGTAGATGACGAATAACCATCCTCAGGACTCTATACACATGATTTTACAAGCAAGAAAAGGGCGCGGAGAAAAGGTACACCTGTTGGTGGACGGGGTTTATACGGCCACCACAACGGTGGACTTCTGGTACTCGCTTGGTCTGAAAAATAATGCTGCTCTTTCTGCAGAAGAGCTGGAACAGCTGCTGGAACAGATTGCGTACCGGCAGATGTATGACAAAGCCCTGACGCTGCTGACTGCACGGGATTATTCCAGAAAAGAACTGGAAAACAAGTTGGTGCAGAAGATGGCAGAAAAAGCGCGCCGCCAGCAGGATAAGTTCCGCCAGGAGGAACAACGGAAAACGGCAGAACTAAGCCAAAATCCGGATGCGGGCATAGCGGAAACCCGCGGCGCAAATGCCGCTGATGGCAACTCTGTAAAGGGAAATGCCTTAACAGGTAAGTCGGTAAACTATGAAGAACTGCGTAACAACGCTGTTTCCGTGTGCAATCAGCTGGAAGAAAACGGGCTTTTAAACGAAGAACGCTTTGCCCGGCTTTATGCGGAAGAACTGGTACGCACCAAGCATCTGGGAGCTGCCGGTATCCGGAATAAATTGCGGGAAAAATCCGTGGGCAGTCAGACTGTAGAACTGGTTTTACAGGAACTGGAATTGGATGAAAAAGAATCCATTGCCGCTTTATTGCAAGGCAAGTTTCAAAACCGGAACCTGCAGGATGAAAAAGACCGTCGCCGTACTGTTGCGGCCCTAGTACGAATGGGCTACCAACCGGCGGATATCTACGCTGTCCTTCCGGACTTAACTACAGAAGAATTCTAACTTTATAGTCAGATTCTGCATACTGATACAAAAGAACACCTGTCCCATAAGCCGCCTATGGCGGAACCGGGGCAGGTATTCTTTTTTAGGGACTGTTGTATTATAATTAGAACGTTATGAAATCGTGAAAAATAACACGACAGGAGGAAACTGATATGACTTTAAAAGAACTGAAAGCAAAAACATCTTTGGGCTTTTTGGTGTTCCGTGCAGTTGACATTTTGCTGGACGGCGCGCAAAATGAACAGCCGATGCTGCAGGACCCGGCCGGAACGGTACAGGTACAAAAGGATATCCCTTATACCACCAATCCGGAATGGAGCAAGTATTGTGCTTTTGATATTTTCCGGATTCCATCCGAACAAAAGCAGCCGGTTCTGTTTTATATCCACGGTGGCGGATTTGACGCCGGTGGAAAACAGTACCGCCGCGGCATGAGCACCTGGCTGGCCAAAACCGGCATCTGCGTTGTTAACGTGGAATACGGTTTGTCCCCTTATTTTAATTTTAAAGAATCTTTGCAACAATTAGCGGCAGGTATGAACTGGGTGGCAGACCACGCAGAGGAATACAACTTTAATTTAGACCGTGTTATGGTCGGTGGTGATTCCTCCGGCGGCTACATGGGCCTTGGTTGTATTAACCTGACCAATAATGCTGAATACCGGAAGGTCATTGGCGTAGACGAAGTAAAGCTGCACTTTGCCGGTTCTTATCTGAACTGCGGTATTTATGACCTACACAAGATGCTGCATACGCCAGTTATTGGCCTGGTAGCCGGCGTCCTTTCCAAGGATACCATGGGCGCCTGGAAGCGTCAGTTTGACACCCATCCGGATGCGTACCACTGCAGCCCTATTCATTATGTAACCAAGGACTTCCCGAAAGAAGCCTTCTTTACCTATGCCAAGTATGATGCCCTTTGCTTTGGCCAGACACAGAATCTGCTGAAAAAGCTGGATGCGTATGGCTGCCCCTATGAAGAGTATCACAGCACCAATCCTCTGATGAACCACTGCTTTATGTTTAACTGGATGGAAACCGGCCAGTGCGCAGAAAACAATCAGAAGGTTTATGAATTTGTAGAAAACTTTGTTAAGAAATCCTATTAAGGAGTTATTGCATGAGCAACCCAAAAACCATTGGCATGATCAGCCTTGGCTGTCCGAAAAACCAGGTAGACGCAGAACTGATGCTGGCCAAGCTCAGTGCAGCCGGGTACCACATTTCCGACGAAATGGCCGGCTGTGACGCTGTCATCATCAATACCTGCGGGTTTATTGATGATGCCAAGCGGGAAGGGATAGACAATATCCTGGAAGTGGCAGAGTATAAAGCTGCCGGCCTGGTCGGAAAAATCATTGTAACCGGCTGCATGGCAGAGCGGTATCATGACCAGATTATGGAAGACCTGCCGGAGACGGACTGCGTGGTCGGCCTTGGGGACGACGGCAACATTGTGGACATTGTCCGCAATGTGCTGGAGGACCACGGCCCGGCAGCCTATGCGGATCCGGACAAGCTTTTGCTTCCGCTGGAAGGGCAGCGCGTTTTAACTACGCCTAATTACTGGGCTTATCTGAAAATCTCGGAAGGCTGTTCCAATAATTGTGCCTTCTGCGCCATTCCGGGCATTCGCGGGAAATTCCGCAGCAGAAGCATGGAATCCATTCTGCAGGAAGCAAAAGATCTGGCGGATGCCGGTGTAAAGGAAGTTATCCTGGTAGGTCAGGATACCGGTCTTTACGGAAAGGACTTATACGGCAGCCTGAAACTGGCCGAACTGTTAAACCGTCTTTGTACAGTAGACGGACTGGAATGGATCCGCTTCCTTTATACGTATCCGGAACGGATTACGGATGAACTGCTGGATACTATGGCAGCACAGAAAAAAATCTGCCATTATCTGGACATTCCACTGCAGCATGCGGACGGCACCGTCCTCCGGACCATGCACCGCCCTGGAAATGCCGAACAGTTTCTGGGACTCATCAAACATATTAAAGAAAAAATACCGGATATCTGTATCCGGACTACGGTAATGGCCGGCTTCCCGGGCGAAACCGAAGCCCAGTTCAACACGCTGGCGGACTTCGTCCAGGCAGCGCAGTTTGACAACCTGGGCTGCTTTGCGTTCTCCCCGGAGGAGGGCACCGCCGCTGCTGCCATGGATGGGCAGTTGGAAGACGAAATCAAGCTGCATCGCCGGGACCTGATTATGGAACAGCAATACCCCATTGCACTGGCCAAAAACCAGAAACTGGTAGGACAGACCCTGCAGGTTATGGTAGACGGCTTTGATCCGGAAGCGGAATGCTATGTGGGCCGCAGTTACCGGAATGTTCCGGAAATTGACGGCGTGGTGTTCTTCGGCTCTGCCGTGGACCTGGAACCAGGCACCTTTGTTCCGGTGGAAATTGCCGCTGCGGAAGAATATGATCTCATAGGACAGGCACAGGAGGATTACGTACTATGATGAATTTACCCAATAAGCTGACCCTGCTCAGAATTGTTCTGACGCCGGTGTTCCTGATTCTTTTCACAGTGCAGGCCATCCCTTACCACTATTTATGGGCCATGCTGGTTTTCATTATTGCCTCTGTAACGGATGCACTGGACGGTCATATTGCCCGCAAAGAAAACCTGATTACCAATTTCGGCAAGTTTACGGACCCGCTGGCAGACAAAATGCTGACTACCGCAGCCTTCCTTGGCCTGATGACCATGGGCTACTGCAACATCTGGATTGTCTTTATTATTCTGTTCCGGGAATTCGGCGTCAGCTCCATGCGGCTGGTGGCTGCCTCGCAGGGGGTTGTCATTCCCGCCGGTATCTGGGGCAAGATTAAAACCGCCAGCATGATGGTGCTGACCCCATTGGTTATGCTGATTATTTCTTTGCAGGAAGATTTCGGCGTTATTCCGGCCACATTCCCGCTGGCTTTGTTCTCTAACATTGCGCTTGGAATCTGTGCCGCACTGACCCTGATTTCCGGTATTCTGTACCTGGTGGAAGGCGCGAAAATCATTGACTTTTCAAAGTAAACTGCTATGATAAGAATACGTATGAAACAGGAAATGCGTTGACTGGGAAAGTAGCTGTTTTCAGGCGCACAACAGAGAAGAAGGGCCATCGGCTGGAAGCCCTTCCGGTGACGGAAAACAGGGAAATGCACCCATGAGCAGATGAGGGGAACAGACAGCTTAGTATCTTCATCCGGCCACCACCGTTACCAGGTATCAAGTTACAAACCGGAGTGGAACCGCGGAACCTTTTCGCCTCCGTTGCCAAACAGGGCAACGGAGGCTTTTTTCACGGTCTTTGGTTTGGACTGGAGGAACAGGCATGAAACAAAGCTTATCCATCCTTTTTCGGGGCGTGACCCGCTTCATTTCCCTGATTAAGGAAGATGTAGCCACCGTACGGGAACGGGACCCGGCAGCTTCCGGCAAACTGGAAGTGCTGCTGCTTTACCCGGGCCTTCACGCCATCTGGTATTACCGGGTGGCCCATGCGCTGCAGAACCGCGGCATGGTTTTCCTTGCCCGCGCCATCTCGCAGCACGCCGCAAAAGCAACCGGCATAGAAATTCATCCGGCTGCCCAAATCGGCAAGCGGTTCTTTATTGACCACGGTCACGGCGTGGTTATTGGAGAAACCACAGAAATCGGAGACGACGTTACCCTGTATCAGGGGGTTACGCTTGGCGGTACCGGCAAGGAAACCGGCAAGCGCCACCCGAACATCGGGGATGGCGTCATGATTGGAGCCGGCGCCAAAGTGCTTGGCCCCATTACCATCGGGGCCAACACCAATGTGGCTTCCGGTGCCGTAGTATTGCAGGACATTCCGGAAAACAGCACCGCCGTGGGCGTGCCTGCCCAGGTAGTGCGCCGCAACGGCGTCCGGATTGACAATCTGGATCAGATTCATGTACCAAACCCGGTACAGGAAGAAATTGAACGCCTGCAAGGTCAGATTGATGAGCTGACCGCTCTTTTGGAACAGGAGAAAAACAAAGAAAACTAACAGGAGATCACCACCATGAAAGTATTTAATACGCTGACTCGCCAGAAAGAAGAACTGGTACCAATGGAGGAAGGCAAGCTGAAAATTTACGCCTGCGGCCCCACGGTATACAACTACATTCACATTGGCAACGCCAGACCCCTATGCGTATTTGACGTACTGCGCCGGTATCTGGAATATCGCGGATACGAAGTCAACTTTGTACAGAACTTCACGGACATTGATGACAAAATCATTAAGCGCGCCAATGAAGAGGGCACGGATTACAAAACCGTTTCCGAAAAGTACATTAAGGAATTCTGGGTAGACGCCAAGGGTCTGAACGTACGGGAAGCCACCACCAATCCGAAGGCCACGGAGAACATTGACGAAATGATCAACATCATCTCCACCCTGATTGAAAAGGGCCACGCCTACGCCACGGAAGAGGGAGACGTGTATTTCAGCACCAATACCTTCAACGAATACGGCAAACTGTCCCACCAGCCACTGGAAGATCTGGAAGCCGGTGCCCGCATCATGATTGGGGACGTCAAGAAAGACCCAATGGACTTTGCCCTTTGGAAGGCTGCCAAGCCGGGCGAACCTTACTGGGAATCTCCCTGGGGCCATGGCCGTCCGGGCTGGCACATTGAATGTTCTGCCATGAACCGCCGTTTCCTTGGGGAAACCATTGACATTCACTGCGGTGGCCAGGACCTGATTTTCCCGCACCATGAAAATGAAATTGCGCAGTCCGAATGCTGCAACGGTGTGCCGTTTGCCAACTACTGGATGCACAACGGCTACATTAACGTGGACAATGTCAAGATGTCCAAATCTTTGGGCAATTTCTTTACCGTCCGCGATGTAGCGGAAAAGTATGGCTACGAGCCCATCCGCTATTTAATGATTTCCTCTCATTACAGAATGCCAATCAACTACAGTGTGGACAGCATTGAACAGTGCAAGGCTTCCCTGCAGCGTCTGTACACCTGCCGTGACAACCTGGACTTTGCACTGGAAAACGCCAGTGTAGAAGACCGTCCTACCGATTTTGACGTCAAGAAGACCCTGGATAAGCACCGTGCTGATTTTGTAAAGTCCATGGATGACGACCTGAATACGGCAGATGCCCTGGCAGCCATCTTTGAACTGGTAAGAGACATTAATACCCAGGTGCTGGACGGCAAGGCTTCCGAAGGTCTTCTGACCTATGCCATTGAAGAATTTGACGAACTGACCAGCGTTCTGGGCCTGATTTACAACCGCAAGAAGGAAACCCTGGATGTGGATGTAGAAAAGAAGATTCAGGAACGGCAGACCGCCCGTGCCGAAAAGAATTTTGCCAAAGCAGATGCCATTCGGGATGAACTGAAGGCCATGGGCATTATTCTGGAAGATACCCCGCAGGGTGTAAAATGGCACAAGGCATAAGGTATGGCATATTATGAATTAAAACTCGGCCGTCCGGATTGCCCGGACGGTCGGGAAGACAAAGAAATCCGCTGTTATGATTTACTGGACAGCCTGCAGATTCCTTATGAGCAGATGGACCATCCGAAAGCGGATACCATGGAAGTCTGCCTGGAGCTGGACAAGTACCTGGCGCCGACTATTATTTGTAAGAACCTGTTTTTGTGTAACCGGCAGAAGACGGATTTCTATCTGCTTCTGATTCGGCATGACAAGAAGTTCAAAACAAAGGAAATCTCCAGTCAGATTGGCAGTGCCCGTCTTTCCTTTGCAGATGATGCCGCCATGGAAGAGTACCTGGACATTAAGCCGGGCGCAGTTTCCATTCTTGGGTTAATGAATGACCATGACAACCATGTCCGTCTGCTGATAGACGAAGACCTGCTAAAGGATGACACCATTGGCGTACATCCGTGTGTAAATACCAGTGTGCTTCGCCTGAAAACAGAGGACCTGTTTCAGAAGTTCCTGCCTGCAGTGAACCACGACTACACCACCGTTCACCTGGTAGGAGAAGAAACTGAATAAGAACGCCTATGCAAATAGAGCGCAACTTGGACCGCAAATGGGAAAATCCCGCTTGCGGTTCTTTTTTTGAAATTTTTTCTATTTACCCCTTGACGCGGTAGGTTGATTGGATTATTATATTGCCAACCTACCAAGCGGGTAGGTAAAACTTTCAAAGGAGAACTACCATGCTACTTTCTTTTAGAAAACAGCCAAGAACAGCAAACACCCTTTACGGAAACGGACGAATGTGCGGCTGTTGTACCTGTAGAAACTAATTTAAAATAAAAGAAAGATTGAGGAATTCATCATGGCAAACTATAAATTCGAAACATTACAGCTTCACGTAGGACAGGAACACGCAGACCCGGCAACCGACTCCAGAGCCGTGCCGATTTACCAGACCACTTCTTATGTATTCCATAACTCCCAGCACGCAGCTGACCGCTTTGGTCTTGCCGATGCCGGTAACATCTATGGTCGTCTGACCAACTCCACCCAGGGCGTATTTGAAGACCGTATTGCGGCACTGGAAGGCGGCGTTGCCGGCCTGGCTGTTGCCTCCGGTGCAGCGGCAATCAATTACACCATTCAGGCACTGGCCAGCTCCGGGGAGCACATTGTTGCACAGAAGACCATCTACGGTGGCTCTTACAACCTGTTAGCCCACACTTTGCCGCTGTCCAACGGCATCAGCACCACCTTCGTAGACATCCATAATCTGGAAGAAACCGAAGCTGCCATTCAGGACAACACCAAGGCAATTTTCATTGAAACCCTTGGCAACCCGAACAGTGACATTCCTGATATTGACGCAGTTGCTGCACTGGCTCACAAACATGGCCTGCCATTGGTTATTGATAACACCTTCGGCACGCCGTACCTGATTCGCCCGATTGAACACGGTGCTGACGTTGTAGTTCACTCCGCCACCAAGTTCATCGGCGGCCACGGCACCACCCTTGGCGGTGTCATTGTAGACGGCGGTACCTTTGACTGGGCTGCCAGCGGCAAGTATCCGTGGATTTCCGAACCGAACCCATCTTATCATGGTGTTAAGTTTACGGAAGCTGCCGGTAAAGCTGCATTTGCCACTTATATCCGCGCCATCCTCCTGCGGGACGAAGGTGCAACCATTTCCCCGTTTGCCGCATTCCTGCTGCTGCAGGGCACGGAAACCCTTTCCCTGCGCCTGGAGCGCCATGCGGAAAACACCGCAAAGGTAGTAGAATTCCTGAACAACCATCCGAAGGTTGCTAAAGTAAACCACCCGTCCCTGCCGGACCATCCGGATCATGAACTGTACAAGAAGTACTTCCCGAATGGCGGCGCCAGCATCTTTACCTTTGAAATCAAAGGCGGAAAAGACGAAGCCTACCGCTTCATTGACAACCTGGAAATCTTCTCCCTGCTGGCAAACGTTGCAGACGTAAAATCCCTGGTTATCCATCCGGCAACCACCACCCACTCCCAGTTGACTGACGCAGAACTGGCAGATCAGGGCATCAGCCAGGCAACCATCCGTCTGTCCATCGGTACGGAACACATTGATGATATCCTTGCAGACCTGCAAAAGGGCTTTGATGCAGTTTAATCATCTGAAAAAATTGCTATAATACTTAGTAGAACGAATACGACTTACCGGAACGAATATCGGCAAATCGCAGAACAAAAAGGAGATAAGATTATGTCTAAAGTATATACCTCTGCAGATCAGCTGATCGGCGGCACCCCGCTTGTTGAATTTACCCACATTGAAAAGGCAGAAGGCCTGGAAGCCAAACTGGTTGCCAAGCTGGAATACTTCAACCCGGCCGGATCCGTAAAGGACAGAATTGCCAAGGAAATGATTGACGAAGCCGAAAAGAAGGGTATCCTGAAAGAGGGCTCCGTGATTATTGAACCGACCAGCGGTAATACCGGCATTGGCCTGGCTTCCGTTGCAGCGGCAAGAGGATATCGCATTATCATTGTTATGCCGGAAACCATGTCCATTGAACGCAGACAGTTAATGAAGGCCTATGGCGCAGAACTGGTTCTGACCGAAGGCGCCAAGGGCATGAAGGGTGCCATTGCCAAGGCAAACGAACTGGCACAGGAAATTCCGAACAGCTTTGTTCCGGGACAGTTTGTTAACCCGGATAACCCAAAGGCTCACTTTGAAACCACCGGCCCGGAAATCTGGGAAGACACGGACGGCGCAGTGGACATCTTTGTTGCAGGCGTTGGCACCGGCGGAACCGTTACCGGTGTTGGTAAGTACCTGAAGTCCAAGAACCCGGACGTAAAGGTGGTTGCTGTTGAACCGGCTACCTCTGCCGTTCTTTCCACCGGCGTTGCAGGTGCCCATAAAATTCAGGGCATTGGCGCAGGCTTTGTTCCGGATGTTCTGGACACCACCATTTATGATGAAATTATTCCGGTTTCCAACGAAGACGCTTTTGCCACCGGCAAAGAAATCGGCCGCAAGGAAGGCGTTCTGGTTGGTATTTCCTCCGGCGCAGCTCTGTATGCGGGCATCCAGCTTGCCAAGCGCCCGGAAAACAAGGGCAAGACCATTGTGGTTCTTTTGCCGGATACCGGAGACAGATATCTGTCCACCCCGCTGTTTGCCGACTAATTTGTTTGCCCCTATCTTTGGCGATGTAGCCATAAATCCAAAGGAGCAGTTATGCTGATTTCCACCAGAGGACGCTATGCTCTGCGCGTCATGATTGATATGGCAGAGCACTATGGGAGCGGGTATATCCCCATGAAGGATATTGCCGCCCGTCAGGATATTTCCCTGAAGTACCTGGAGAAGATTCTGCCCATTCTGACCAAGAACAAACTGATTGAAGGCGTTCACGGAAAGGGCGGCGGGTACAAGCTGACCCGTTTTCCGTATCAGTATAAGGTGGGGGAAATTCTCCGCCTGACGGAAGGTGACCTTTCTCCGGTTCCCTGTTTAAGCTGCAACGCGGAGGAGTGTCCGAAGGAAGCAGACTGTCGGACCCGTCCCATGTGGGAAAAGCTGGACACGCTGATTAATGACTACTTGGACAGCGTTACCCTGGATGATTTAATTCAGGAAGGTGCCTTTTATCTGGACACGTTATAAGCGCTTGTCAAAAAAGAATACTGTTATTTAAGAGCACGCAGATAGAGGTATCTGCGTGCTCTTTTTTGTAGCTTTTCTTGCGCCCACGGCGGCAGAGAATTTCCCTTCGCTTTTTTGGTTAGCTTGTCCATTGCCAGCCTGTACGGAATAAGGGACAATGAAAACAGCATTTGTCCTACTTTTTAGCAAGGAGGAAACGGGAGTTATGACATTAACCAAAAAGCAGGAGCGGGAGAAGCGCTGGGAAGAGAAACAGTACCAGAAACTGCGTGTTACTGCGGAAAAGGAAAGGCGTAAAGGGTATTTACTTGTCATCTTAGCCTTAATCCTTCTGGTGGATATTTTGGATAATTTAACCACCAGTATGTCAGGAAATATGACATCCTGCTTTATTACGGAGTTCTTTGTAAACGGACAGGTCTTTGGCAGAAGCTACACCTATGAAGAGGGGCTTTCCCTGCACAATACCATCAGCATTCTGGGGTATGCGTTGTCTTTACTGTCGCCCTTTTACAAAGCACTGGCAGACAAGTTCGGCAGGAAGCCGCTTTTTGTGTTTTCTACCTTTGGAATGGCCTTCGGCCTGCTGATTATTTATTTCTGCAAGAGTTATCCGGTATTCCTGATTGGTAGCTTTACCACGTCCTTTTTCCTGGGGCATGATATTCAGATTCTGTATATTCTGGAAGAGGCGCCCAGTAACCGGCGAGCTACCATTTACAGTATTGTAAAAGGACTTGGCGGATTGTCGTCTATTTTGATTCCGATGATGCGTACCTCGCTGATGCACAATGATGCCACCCTTTGGCGAAATGTGTACCGGCTGCCCGGCCTTTGCGGCCTAGGGATTATGCTGCTGGTCCTGATCTTCGGGAAAGATACCCACGTTTATGTAGATAAACGGGTGAAGGAACTGTCCGTTCCGTATGAGGAACGGCTGCAAAAGCGGCAGGCTGAAAAAGCCGCCGGAAAGGCTGAGCAAAAGAGCGGCGTCATTCCGGCCATGAAATATATTTTCCGGCACAAGGAACTGCGGGTGCTGATTTTAATCAAGCTGTTGTTTGATGCGGCCATTGTGGCCATGACGAACTTTGAATCCATTATGCACAAGGCCGGAATGACCACAGCGGAAATTACAACGGCAGAGTTTTATTTTCCTGTTATTTACTGTATCTCGGTCATGCTTTCCGGCGTGCTGGCAGACCACATCGGCCGAAAAAAGACCATTGTCCTTTTCGGCTCCATTTGTGCGGTTGCCTTTGTGTTCTTCATTGTCAGCACCAACGGATTGTGGCAACCGCGCCTGGTCGGCCTGTTTTACGGTCTGTACTTAGGCGGATACTGGATTGGACGGGACTACATGGAGATTATCTCTACTGAAATGGTGCCGACCGGCATCCGGGCCTCCATTATTGGTGCAGAGGGACTGTTAGTCGGCGTTGGCATGGCCATCGGTTACATCTTTATTAATGTCGGCATTCTGTTCCTGCCAATTTGGCTGACCTGCCTGATTTTTGCTGTCCCGTGTGTTACCATTTCCACTATCCTGCTGTTTCTGAAGGTAAAGGAAACCAAGGGCGTGGATTATGAAGCAATTACCGATTTAGATGAATAGAATAGGAGAAAAGGTTATGTCTAAAGAACTGAACGAAGCGAAGAATGCCGGGAAGGCACCGGCAGAAGTGGTAGCGGAAAAGAAGAGCCATAAGAAATGGATTGCAGCGTTAATTGCTTTATTACTGGTGGCCCTGATTGGCGGCGGTGCAATGTATCTGCAGGACTTCTTTACGCCAAAAGACTATGAACTGTTAAGCGCGGAGGGCATAGACAAGGAAGAGGTCTTCCTGATTGCCCACCGCGGGTATCGTGCGGTGGCGCCGGAAAACACGCTTCCTGCCTTTGAGCAGGCAGGGAAGGCCGGTTTCCGGGGCGCGGAATGTGACATTTATCGCACCGCCGACGGCGTCTGGGTCATCCAGCACGACTTTATTACCACCTGGATGATGGACTGCAACAAGAAAATTGAAAAGTCCACCTATGCAGAGCTGAAAGAGCACACCGTGAACAACGGTGTAAATATTGACCGGTATCCGGATCTGAAAATCTGCACCCTGGAAGAGTATCTGACTTGCTGTAAAGAATATGATATGGTGCCGGTCATTGAGCTGAAGAGCAAAAATAATTCGGAATACTATCAGGAAGTAGAAGACCTTGTTAAAGCTTCCGGAGTAGAAAAGGTAGTTTATATTTCCTTCTATGAAAATTGCCTGAAGGCTATGCGCTCCGTCAGCTCGGCAGAGCTTTACTACCTTTGCAGTGAACTGAATGAAGATGCCATTAAAACAGCGCAAAGCATTTCCAATTGCGGCATTGACTTTGATGGGAACAACGAAGAAAACTATGACAACAACGCTGCTGTTATCAAAAAGGCACAGGAAGCAGGCCTTTCCATGGGCGCCTGGACCATTGACGACTTAGATACCATGCAAAAGCTGCTGGATTTAGGCGTAACCATGATTACCACTGACAATATTACCTATTGACTTGGAGTGAACTTCAACCAGTACAATAGGAACTGCGCAATAAAGATTGCAAACAATTCCCCAGGAGGTACCCTTATATGCTTGGTAATTTTTCTTACTACAATCCGACAAAACTTTACTTCGGCCAGAACGCGCTGGAGTTTTTAAAGGCTGAACTGGACCAGTACGGCCCGAATGTGCAATTAAGCTACGGCGGCGGATCCATTAAAAAGAACGGCATTTATGACGCCGTTCTGGCCGTATTAAAAGAGGCCGGCAAGAACGTGTTTGAAGACCCCGGTGTTATGCCGAATCCAACGGTGGAGAAGTTGTATGAGGGTTGCCAAATCGCCCGGGAAAACAAGGTGGATTTGATTCTGGCCGTCGGCGGCGGTTCCACTTGTGACTACGCCAAGGCAGTTTCGGTTTCCACCTATTGCACGGAAGATCCATGGGACAAGTATTTCCTGCGCATGGAAGACGTGGACAATCCTATCATTCCGGTGGGCTGCATTTTAACTATGGTAGGCACCGGCTCCGAAATGAACGGTGGTTCTGTTATTACCAACCACACCTCCAAGCTGAAAATTGGGCACGTGTTTGGTCCGAATGTCTTCCCGAAATTCTCCATTCTGAATCCGGAATACACCTATACGGTGCCGCAGACCCAGATGGTGGCCGGTATTTATGATATTTTCAACCACATTACGGAACAGTATTTTTCCGACAGTGACGACAACACTTCCGACTACCTGATGGAAGGGCTAATGCGCTCTGTCATCCATTCTTCCCGCATTGCGGTCAAGAACCCACAGGACTACGAAGCACGCAGTAACATCATGTGGGACGCTACCTGGGCACTGAATACGCTGGTGGCCAAGGGCAAAACCACAGACTGGATGGTACACATGATTGGCCAGTCCATTGGCGCTTACACCAACGCTACGCACGGCATGACTTTGGCCGCTGTTTCCATGGCTTACTACCGCCACATTTGCCCATATGGCCTGCCAAAGTTTGTTCGTTACGCACAGGCGGTCTGGGACGTTGACCCAACCGGCAAAACCGACGAACAGATTGCCGCTGAAGGTCTTTCCCGCATGGAAGCCTGGATGACCGAAATTGGCCTGGTCATGAACATCACAGACCTTGGTGTTACCGACGACATGCTGGAAGGCATTGCCGATGGCTCCTTTATCCTGGACGGCGGCTACAAGACGCTGACACATGAGAAAATTGTGCAGATTCTGAAGGAGAGCAAGTAAATGGGATTTCAAATTACCGCATATAGACATGGCTAAGCCAAATCTGCGGTAATTGGAACCAATAGGGCACCCCCTGCACGAAAGATGTTTTCACATATTACCGCAGATTTATTGTCCCAACGCTATATGCGGTAAATGGGACTTCGAATTACCGCATATAGACATGGCTAAGCCAAATCTGCGGTAACAAAAGAAAAGCACCTCATATCGGCAGATTTTGGCCGACATGAGGTGCTTTTTTTTAAAACATATACTTGTAAGTTAGACGAATTTATGATACAAATAAATTGAAGTTAGGACTATACCTTTGGGTTGAGTTAAAGTTTTTATCAGACTACTTATGGAGTGCCCCCACTTTATGAAAAGGAGGAACATAATGAAAAGAATATTAAAAATAACGTGGTTGATATTAACTGTATCAATATTGATAACGTCTCTGATGGTTTCTGCTTCTGCGTATAAATACGAAGTTAGAGATAATGGCGGCGGATCAATTAGAGGATATCAAAACGGTTCTGCTACATCCTATACATCAAATGTAAGTTATGCCGGTGCCTGGTCACATACAATTACAGTTGATGGAGGGAAGGGTAAAATCAAATACGGATTTGATACACATTATTTGAATGAAGATTATTGTAGTACGTATCATTCTAGTAAATCGCACCAAGCTGCCATAAGTCATGGTAGCGGACAAGATGAGAAAGCATATTCTGCTAGCGCCGGTGCGTGGACAAAAACTATATTTGTAAGGCATACAGCAAAACCTGTTTGGAAATTGCTTTACTAAATTTTTGGGGGGAGGCTGGTATACCGGCCTCTCCGCCTTTTTTTGAGGTATAACAGTTATGAAATATATCAAAATACTTATTTGTGTACTGCTGATATCTCTAGGTTTGGTTTTTCAGGGAGAAGAATATGAGTCGTACATAAATTCTCTGGGAGAAGCAATTTATCCCAGTCTTTATTTGCAATACGATGAAGTTGAGGTAAATGATTCAGAATCCATAATAAAGGACCTTGTTAAAGAATCAGAAAAATTCAATGTTGCACTGTTTTCAGAATGTAACGAAAGTAATTCAAAAACATGTAACAAGCACACTTTATACCTGTCAAATGATGCCGTAAAAGAAAAGCTCTATGAAGATAACTATGTAAGAGAGGGCGTTTTTGGCAGTCTTCTGTCAGGTGACTTTTCTGTTTCCTATAAGTCTTTTGATAATTTGACGGATATTAAAAAAATATATTCATTTAATATTGTTGGTGCTGAGAAAGATGTTGACAAATTCGTAAATGCTGTTACAAAAAAATATAATTTCTTCTCGTATGCATCGTGTTCCAAAAGGATATCAAACCAAGAGACAGAAGTATATTTTATATGGACGGTTATAGGAATAATTATTTTAAGCTTAACGATTTTTGAAATTGTTTCCAAGAAAAAAGAATTTTCTGTAAGATGGTGCTTTGGTGAGAGCAGAGGAAGGACCATAGCAACCAATATAGTGACGGATTTTATGGCCGTTATAGGCCTTTATATTGTTCTTGGCAAACTGATTTCATTTGTTACACCCTGTACATTTATGTATACAAAATCTTTCATGATTTTGACTGCAGTCTGTATTGTAAATTCTATTTTTTGGATGACATTGCTTCTTTCAGACATAAAAAACTCAATTAAGGGAAAAGAGATAAATAAAAGTTCTTTGGCTTTCGGTGTGATGACAAAAGTGTTCGTCATGTCTGTAAGCATGATTCTTTTATCTGACTTTATGGTTTCGCTGACATCATTTACTTCCCTTTCTGACCAAAAGGATTTTTTTGAAGAAAATAAAAATTATAGCTATGTATCAGGCTTTTTGAGCGAGGCTGATTCAGAAGGTCTTACTTTGTCACAAAAAGAATTGAATTTTTACAGAAATGTTTTTAGTAAGGCCAATGCGCGTATTCAGTTAAAGTTAGACGGGGACTTTGCATTCGGAAATAAAAGTGTACTTTATTTTAATAAGAATGCGGAAAAGTACCTGCTTGAAAACCTAAAAATGGAAACATTCAGCCTGAAAGATGGAACGATTTATACTTTTATACCTGAGAAATACAAAACAGAGCTGACAGATACACAGATTGCTGATTTTAATAAAAGTATAACATTTTTAATTGATTCTTCGGAGGGACTGACTTACAACTATGAGACCATTTACTATCCGGAAAATATAAGATTAATAGCTATGAGTAATGGAGAAAGAAAGGCAACTAGTGAGCTTTATAAAGATCCGATTGTAGCTTTGAATACGACTGATGAGGGCCGAATAAAAAATGAAATAACAGGTGATGTAAACATAACAAATGCTAACAGCCACATTATGTATGATTTATCAAAGATAAATCTTGACGAAGAATTATCTGCACTTGGGTTTGATCCCTCTGTTGACTCGGTACTCAAAACCAATATTCTTGATGATTATAATTACAGGTACTCGTCAATGTCACATGATTTTACTGTGGAACTCATAGAATCGTGTGTTGCTATTTTGTTGATGGTTATGATGCAATATATTTTCATAAAATCCGAAATGACCTACAAGGCAAAAGAATTTGCAATAAAGAGCAGTTTGGGGTATACAAAAGCAGAAAAATACTGGGTTGTGGTTTTCATTGAATTTATGACTCTGATAATTGCTTTGGCAGTAGGACTTGAATTCGGGAACGCCATACACACGGAATATAAATATGTCTTAACGGCGTTTGCCCTAGTGACTGCGGTTGACTTTATTTCAATTGTCTTTTTTGTTAATAAGGTTGAAAAAGCAAAGATAGTAAGATTGATAAAGGGAGCAGCGTTATGATTAAGATTTCAAATTTAAATAAATCATTTAACTCCAGACAATTATACAAAGGACTTGATATGACAATAGAAGACGGTGACTTTGTAATTTTTAAAGGACCCAGTGGCTGCGGGAAAACAACTCTTCTGAACATGATAGGTGGGATTGAGGATGTTGACTCCGGCTCGGTGGTAATAAACGGTTATGATACATCCAAGAAGAGGGACAGACAAAAAATACTGAGTGAGGAGGTCGGTTTCCTGTTTCAGAACTTTGCTTTGGTTGAGGAAAAGACAGTAAAACAGAACCTTAGCTTTGTAAAGAAAAAGTACAGACAAAATATTGAAATGAAAGATGCCCTTTCGTTCGTTGGTTTGTCAGAAGATGTTCTGAACAAAAAAGTTTATACATTGTCAGGTGGAGAACAGCAGAGGGTTGCTATAGCAAGACTTATTATGAAAAAATGTAATATCATTCTTGCTGATGAACCAACTGGCTCGCTTGATAGAAAAAATGCAGATATGGTTTTTGATCTATTGAATGGTCTTAATGAAAAAGGAAAAACAATAGTTCTTGTAACTCATGATTCACAACTTTTCGGGAGAGGGAAGCTTGAGTATGAAATTCAATAAAAAGAAAATACTTTTAGTTGTGATAACCACTGTTGTTCTTTTATCCTTGATAATCATATTTGCCAGAAAACGACAGCAGACGTATTTCATTAAAGAATCTTTCCAGGAATATATGACAATTACGGAAGATTCAATTTTGAAAGGAGAGTATTCCAACTATAAAGACGGATATTCTTTCTCTGTTAATAAACCAGAAGAATTATCCTTGAAAGGAAACCTGGGAATATCTGATGAAGCAGGTAACCTGTTGCTGGTTGTAAAAGAATATAAAAAAAGCGATGTGATATGTGTTTTATTGTCAGACAAGAATATGGAATATCCACTAATGATTAATGAAGATGGCGAAATGATTGCTGGTTTGTCCTACGAACCTTTTCAGGAAGACCTCTTGAACGAAAATAGCGAAGTCATACAGCAACTTATTGTCCAATATAATCTGTGGCAAAAGGCGGCCAAAGAGAAAAATATGAACTATTTTAATTAGCAATGAATATTACCAGATTTAATTGGCCGATGGTTCGTTTGTAAGCTTTGAAGTTCTTGGACGGCAAATTTGTGGAGATTACGTTATTTGCCGTCCTGAAATGGGGCTCGTGTGGCAAACAGAGTGACAGTGACAAGTTTGCCACACAAGAATAGGCGCGCCAGTGTAGGAAGTGCCAGAGACTGCTGATTGTGGTGGCAAATTTGTGGAGATTACGTTATTTGCCGTCCTGAAATGGGGCTCGTGTGGCAAACAGAGTGACAGTGACAAGTTTGCCACACAAGAATAGGCGCGCCAGTGTAGGAAGTGCCAGAGACTGCTGATTGTGGTGGCAAATTTGTGGAGATTACGTTATTTGCCGTCCTGAAATGGGGCTCGTGTGGCAAACAGAGTGACAGTGACAAGTTTGCCACACGACTAAGGTAAGGTCAGCAAGAACTGGGCTGTGAAATGTAGAAACGCACAAAAGCACCGCATATCGGCAGATTGTTGCCGGCATGAGGTGCCTTTTTTAAAAATATGTGCTTGCGAGTTAGATGAATTTATGATACAAACAAATTGGAAAAGGTCCGGTTCGCTGTTCGTTCATTTTAGTATTAATTTTTTAGAAGAGGTGAGGGTATATGTATGTTAAGAAAAGTCCGTTCCTACTAGTACTGGTAGCGTTGGCTTTTCTGTTGACTGGCTGCGGAAGCAACAAAGATGGGATTAAAAAGACCTATGAAGCAGCGGAGAATGGGCCGACTTACACTTATTATGAAATGGAAGATGGCACTTGGCAGTGCAAAGATAAAACCTATTCTTACCGACTTATCCTTACGGGAAGAATGCATAGCGCAGAAAAAGACAGTACCTTTGTTATTTTGACAGATGATTCAAAGATGACCTTTGAAGAGGTTGCAAATGCGCTTTACAGTAGTGACTCCTCTGTAGTTGAAGATTTTGAAAAAAGGGCAGTAGTGGTGGAGATAGACTAGGACAAATTAGGACAAATAAAGATGAACAGAATAAAACACCCTGTAGGCAACGGATGGTTGCTTGCAGGGTGTTTTGCTTGTTTTATGTACGGCTAGGCCGGGTGAGTTAGGTTTCGCGGAGGTTGGAGTAACCCATGAGGAATTCGTCTACTTCGTGGGCACAACGGCGGCCTTCGGAGACGGCCCAGACAACAAGGGACTGACCGCGGTGCATGTCACCGGCGGTGAAGACGCCCGGAATGTTGGTGGCAAAGGTGTCTTCGTCTTCGGTCTGAACCGTGCCTCTGGCGTTTAAGGTGACGCCGAAGGCCTGCGGTGTGGCCGGTTCGCAGCCGGTGAAGCCGGCGGCAATCAGGAGAAGGTTACAGGGAATGGTTTGCTCTGTGCCTTCTACTAATTTCAGCTGGCGATCCTGGAAGGTGACTTTGGAAATGACAATTTCCTTCAGTTCTCCTTTTTTGTTGCAATGATATTCCTTAACCGTGGTTTCAAACAGGCGCGGATCCGTACCGAAGCGGGAAATGGCCTCTTCATGGCCGTAATCCGTTTTCAGAACCTTTGGCCACTCCGGCCACGGGTTGGAAGTACTGCGCTCTTTGGGTGGCTGTGGCATCATTTCCAGCGCAGTGATGGACTTACAGCCGTGCCGGAGAGCGGTGCCAATGCAGTCATTGCCGGTGTCCCCACCACCAACGACAACAACGTGTTTGTCTTTGGCAGAAAGGAAATCCTTATTTTTCAGGAGCGTGGCAGTGTCTCTGGCTTCTTCCGTTTTCCAGGTGCCGGTGGTTTCCTCCAGACCGTGGTCCAGTAAACTTTTGGTGGTTTCTTTTAGGAAATCAACGGCATAGTAGATGCCTTTGATGGCGTTGGTGTCGGCACCGGCAAGCGGACGGGCTTGCTTGGCACCGCAGGCCAGTACTACAGCATCTGCGGTTTTTAACAGTTCGTCGGCAGACAGGTCCTTCCCGACTTCTACGCCGGTGCGGAAGGTAACCCCTTCTGCTTCCATGAGCTTCTGACGGCGGTAGATGACACTTTTATCCAGCTTCATGTTAGGAATGCCATACATCAGGAGGCCGCCGATCCGGTCATCCCGTTCATAAACGGTAACCTGATGGCCGCGGTGGTTTAATTCGTCCGCAACGGCAAGTCCGGAAGGACCACTGCCGATGACGGCAACCTTTTTTCCGCTTCTGACGGTAGGAATCCGCGGCTGCATATAGCCTTTGGCAAAGGCGGTTTCAATGACAAAGAGTTCGTTGTCATGAATGGTAACTGCATCGCCATAAAGACCGTTAATGCAGGCTTTTTCACACAGAGCAGGGCAGACACGTCCGGTGAATTCCGGGAAATTGCTGGTCTTTCTAAGGCGAGACAGTGCGTGTTCGTCATGCTTGTTGTAAATCTGGTCATTCCACTCCGGAATCATGTTGTGGAGCGGGCATCCGGTTACCATGCCGGACAGCTTTAAGGCGGATTGACACATGGGCACGCCGCAGTTCATGCAGCGGGCACCCTGTTCCCGACGCTTGGCTTCGGAAAGGGGCTTGTGGAATTCCTTAAAGTTCTGTAACCGTTCCTTTGGTGGAATGTCGGTATTGTTGACTCTGTCATATTCTAAGAATCCGGTTGGTTTACCCATTGCGTGTCACCTCCTCGAAGGCTTCCAGTACGGCACTTTCGTGCGGGACGCCTTGCTCTTCATAACGGCTGATGGCAATCAGCATACGCTGATAGTCATTCGGTACAATCTTCTTGAAATCCGGAAGGCGGGCTTCAAAGTCTGCCAGGATTTCTTTGGCCAGCGTGGAGCCGGTCTCTTTTTCGTAATCTTCCAGAATGGCTTTCAATTCCAGAATGTCGTATTTATCTGTCACTTCCTGGATGGTATCCATGTCCTTATTCATCTTGCGGTACAGGGAGTGGTCTGTATCCAGAACGTAGGCAATACCGCCGGACATACCGGCTGCAAAGTTCTTGCCGGTTGGGCCGAGGATGACGGCACGACCGCCGGTCATGTATTCCAGACCGTGGTCACCGCAGCCTTCTGCAACGGCGGTTGCGCCGGAGTTGCGGACACAGAACCGTTCACCGGCAACGCCGCGGATGTAGGCTTTACCGGAGGTGGCGCCGTACAGCGCTACGTTGCCGACAATGATGTTCTCTTCTGCACGGAAGGTGGCTTTTTCGGAAGGCACTACAACCAGCTTGCCGCCGGAAAGCCCCTTGCCGAAGCCGTCATTGGCGTCTCCGGTCAGGCGGATGGTAAGTCCCTTCGGGATAAAGGCCCCGAAGGACTGTCCGCCACCGCCTGTGGCACGGACCACAAAGGTATCTTCTGCCAGGTTTTGTCCAAAGATACGGGTAATATCCGAACCAAGCATGGTGCCGAAGGAACGGTCCGTGCTGGAAACGGTAACGGATACTTCCTGCTGTTCCATTTTTTCTGCAGCCTTACGTGCCTTGTTGGACGGCATGTCGGCCGGGGCTTTCCCGGTACCGGCAAGCGTGGTTTCTGCACCGGCTTCCGCCGTTGGAACAGAAATGCCGGCCGATTTCAGGGACTTTTGCAGAACCGGGAGCAAAACGGTTTTATCTTTGGTCTTTTCCAGGTGGAAATCATATACGTGTTCCCTGTTGAAGTGGGAATCTTCTGCGTGGGCATAAGCCGGATCCAGAATCCGGGACAGGTCTACTTCTTCTGCCCGGCTGGTAACCAGGTTGTCCCTGCGCTTTAAGCAGTCCGTGCGGCCGACCATTTCGTCTACCGTGCGGAAGCCAAGCTTAGACATGATGACACGCAGCTGCATGGCAATGAAGCGCATGTAATTCATAACATATTCCGGTTTACCGGAGAAGCGTCCACGTAAGGTCTTATTCTGTGTGGCAATGCCGGCAGGACAGGTGTCCTTGTTGCAGACACGCATCATCATACAACCCATGCAAACCAGCGGGCCGGTGGCAAAGCCGAATTCTTCGGCGCCAAGGAGGGCCGCAATGGCAACGTCCCGTCCGGTCATCAGCTTGCCGTCCGTTTCAATGCACACCTTGTCCCGCAGGCCGTTGGCTAAAAGGGTCTGGTGGGCTTCGGCAAGGCCGAGTTCCCACGGCAGGCCGGCATGGTGAATGGACGAATATGGTGCAGCACCGGTGCCGCCGTCATAACCGGAAATCAGGATAACCTGGGCACCGGCCTTGGCAACGCCACTGGCAATGGTGCCGACGCCGGATTCCGAAACCAGCTTGACGGAAATGCGGGCATAACGGTTGGCATTCTTTAAGTCATAAATTAACTGTGCCAGGTCTTCAATGGAGTAAATGTCATGGTGCGGAGGCGGGGAAATTAAGGATACGCCCGGGGTGGAGTACCGTGTATTGGCAATCCACGGATAAACCTTCATGCCCGGCAGGTGTCCGCCTTCGCCCGGCTTGGCACCCTGTGCCATTTTAATCTGAATTTCAACGGCACTGTTCAAATAAGCACTGGTAACACCGAATCGCCCGGAAGCAACCTGCTTAATGGCGGAGTTGCGTTCCGTGTTGAAGCGGGTCGGGTCTTCGCCGCCTTCCCCGGTGTTGGACTTGCCGCCCAACCGGTTCATGGCAATGGCCAGACATTCATGCGCTTCCTTGGAAATGGATCCGTAGGACATGGCGCCGGTTTTAAAGCGCTTAACAATTTCTTCTACAGGCTCTACTTCTTCCAGCGGAATGGGTTCTTCCTGCGATACAAAGCCCATCAATCCGCGAAGGGTATGCGGATGAGCAGTGTCATTGACCAGATCCGAGTACTTCTTGAAGAGCTCAAAGTCTCCTTCGCGAACGGCGCGCTGCAAAGTAACAATGATTTCCGGACTGTACAAGTGGTCTTCCTTGTCTTTGCCGCTGCGCAGGCAGTGGAAACCAACGCTGTCCAGCGTGGTGTCAGTGCCAAGACCCAGCGGGTCAAAAGCGTGGTCATGACGGAAGGCAATGCCTTCTTCAATTTCCTTCAGGGTAATGCCGCCGACGCGGGAAACCGTGCCGGTGAAGTACCGGTGAATGACTTCTTCAGACAGGCCGACCGCTTCAAAGATACGGGCGGACTGGTAAGATTGAATGGTGGAAATACCCATCTTGGCGGCAATCTTAACAACGCCGTGCAGGAGGGCTGTGTTGTAGTCATCAATGGCGGTGTGGTAATCCTTATCCAGAATGCCCTTGTCAATTAATTCGGCAATGCATTCATGGGCCAGATACGGGTTGATGGCACGGGCACCGAAGCCAAGCAGGGTGGCCATCTGATGAACGTCCCGTGGTTCGGCAGATTCCAGAACAATGGAAACCTTGGTGCGCTTCTTGGTGCGAACCAAATGTTGTTCTACCGCGGATACAGCCAGCAGGGATGGGATTGGAACGTGGTTTTCATCTACGCCACGGTCGGAAAGAATAATGATGTTCTTTCCGTTGGCGGCGGCCCGGTCAACTGCAATGTTCAGCTGATCCAGTGCACGCTCCAAAGAGGTGTTCTTGTAATAAAGCAGGGAAATGGTAACGGCATGGAAGCCCGGCTGATCCAGGGACTTGATTTTCATCAGGTCAACCCCGGTCAGGATGGGGTGGTTAATTTCCAGTACGCGGCAGTTTTCTGCTTTGTCATGCAGCAGGTCACCATCGGAACCGACGTAAACCGTGGTGTCGGTAACAACCCGCTCCCGGAGGGAGTCAATGGGAGGGTTGGTAACCTGTGCAAATAATTGTTTGAAGTAGTTGAATAATAATTGATGCTGTAAGGAAAGGACGGCAAGGGGAGCGTCATGTCCCATGGAAGCAGTGGCTTCAATGCCGTTTTCTGCCATGGGCAGGATGTGGCTGATAACGTCTTCATAAGAGTAGCCAAAGACCTTATACAACTGATCCCGCAGAACCTGGTCATGGGTTGGAATCTTCTTGTTAGGAATATCCAGCTTGGACAGTCTGAGCAGGTTGCGGTCCAGCCATTCACCGTACGGATGACTGCCCGCGTAGCGGCTCTTGCATTCCTGATCCGTAATAATTTTCTTTTGTTTGGTGTCTACCAATAAGATTTTGCCCGGCTCCAGTCGGGATTTCTGTACCACGTGCTCCGGCGGGATATCCAGGACCCCGACTTCGGAGGCCAAAATCAGGCGGTTGTCATCCGTAATGTAATAACGGGATGGCCGCAACCCGTTCCGGTCCAGCGTGGCGCCCAGCAGTTCACCATCGGTGAACAGGATGGCCGCAGGACCGTCCCACGGTTCCATCATGGTGGCATAGTAATGGTAGAAGTCTTTCTTATCCTGCTCCATGAAGCGGTTGTGCTTCCATGGCTCCGGTACAATGGCCATCATGGCCAGCGGAAGCGGCATACCGTTCATATACAGGAATTCCAGGGTATTATCCAGCATGCCGGAGTCAGAACCGGTAGCGGTAATAACCGGGAAGATTTTATCAATGTCATTCTGGAACACGTCAGAGGACATGGTTTCTTCACGGGCCAGCATACGGTCAATGTTACCGCGGATGGTGTTGATTTCACCATTGTGGGCAATCATGCGGTACGGATGGGCCCGTGTCCAGGACGGGTTGGTGTTGGTGGAGAAACGGGAGTGCACAATGGCAATGGCCGTTTCGTAATCCTTGTCCTGCAGGTCCTGATAGAATTTCCGAAGCTGTCCAACTAAGAACATGCCCTTATAAACGATGGTGCGGGAAGACAGGGAGCAGATGTACGTGTCTTCACTGGACTGCTCAAATTCCCGGCGCACTACGTATAAGCGGCGGTCAAATTCAATGCCGGTTTCTACATCGTCCGGCTTCTTGATGAAGCACTGCATAATGCAGGGCATGGTGGACAGTGCAAGGTCCCCAAGCACATCTTCGTTTACCGGAACGGTACGCCAGCCAAGGAGGGTCAGGCCGTCTTTGGCAGCAATAACCTCCAGCATACGCATGGCAAAGGTCCGCTTCAGCTTGTCATTGGGGAAGAAGAACATACCAACACCGTATTCCCCGTGGGAACCCAGGCGGATGCCTTCTTTCTTTGCCGCTTTCAAAAAGAATTTATGGCTGATTTGGGTCAGAATACCGACGCCGTCACCTACTTTTCCGGTGGCGTCCTTTCCGGCGCGGTGCTCCAACTTCTCCACAATGTGGAGGGCGTCATCCAGCACCTGATAGTCCCGGTGACCGTCAATGTTGACCACAGCACCGATTCCGCAGGCGTCCCGGTCCGTGGTAAGTCCGCGGTAGAACTGTTCCTGCTGTTCGGGGGTGTACGGTTGATTCTTCATAGGCATCACTCTTCAAACATTCTTTCTTGTATTTTTTTTCTGTTCCGTTTTGCGATTTGGCTTTTCAGAAAAGAAATTAGGCGTAATAGACGGAACGGGGCCTTTGAGTCAGACTCAAAGACCCCATTGCCTTCAGTGCAGCAATTTTACACCCGTTAAAAAAGCCCTGTCAAGCAACAATCAGGCGCTAAAGTACAACAAAAATCGGGATTTCAGAGTGAGTAAAAACTCACACTGGGAAATCCCGACTTTTTTGTTCTTTTTGATTAAATTGTTAGCAAAAATGCGGATTAATTTGTGGAAACGTCCGCGACGGTAGTTTCCACATTATAGTCCTTTGCCTGTCTGCCGGAGATGGTCTGGTCAGAGACCTTGCCGTCATCATCTACCTTCATGGCGTTGGCGTAAACCCATTCCAGATATTCATCCGGGAACTGTTTGTCCATTAAACGTTCAATGGCCGTGGTGGCGGGTTTGCCTTCCTGCCGTTCATTGTAACGAACCATGGCTTCTGCCGAGCTGATGGAGTCATAAACCAGGAAGACCGCCATAATAATGAAAGCAATTTTGCCCGGCTTGATGGGTACACTGTCAATTAACTTGGTAATGCCCGGGGAAATCAGCTTGGCCCAGACAACACCCAGGATACCCCAGAAGCAGGAGTACAGGGCACAGATACGGCCGTTAATATTCAGTGGCATGTTGGAGTAGTCCCAGCTGACGCTGCCGAATACAATTTCTTCCCCAAGGGACATAATGTATTCTGCCAAAGACATCCAGAAGAAGGCCTTCAGAAAGACTCTCCATATAGGAGCATTTTTGTCCTTGTGCAAAAGCAGGGTCAGAACAATACCACCTAAGCCATAAGCCAGACCAAACGGCCCGTATACCAGACTTTGCCGGCTTTCCCAGAATCCGTTGGTAATCCGTCCGAAGACCATTTCAATGCAATAGCCGATAATGGAGCAGATAACCAGGATCCAGAAAAGTTCATATCCGCTTAAGCGTTCCGGATCCCCGCGGTCATAGAAGTGACTTTTGAAGTACTTCCAGGTGGTCATGGTCATCTGGTCTGCCGTATTCTTCGGCAGCTTTTCCAGATCCTTGGAAGCAATGGCCTGTTCCGTTTCTATGGAATCTGCAATAGAGATTCCCAGTTCATTGCTTTCTTCCAGAATCTTGACCCGCTTTTCTTCCAGCGTGTCCAGCTTCTTTTCCAACTTGACCTGCTTCTTTTCCAGCCGGCGGGAATTCCTTTCCTGTTCTTTCAGCAACTTGGATTGTTTTTGATCCAGTTTTTTCTGGATCCGTTCTTCTTTGTTGCCCACAATTTCACATCCTTATCAAAAGATTTCAATTCAAAGCGATTATATCATAAAGACTGCTTTTTCCCAACAGAAAAACTTTTACAAATGGCATAAATATGTTAAAATTAGCCCATTAGTTTTTGCTAACAAAAACTGTTTCTTCCAAAACGAGAGGAGTAGAACCATGGAGTTACAGGACGCACGTAATCAGATTAATGAAATTGATGAGCAGCTGGTCAAGCTGTTCCAGGATAGAATGGAGCTTTCCAAGGAAATTGCCGTTGCCAAAAAGGGACAGAACCTGCCGGTATATAACCGTGGCCGGGAGCGGGAAATTTTAAATTCCGTCTGCGATTTAGCCGGAACGGATTTGGAAAGTTATGTACAGGTTTTATACCATGCCATCTTTGATGTCAGCCGGGAATACCAGCAGCAGATTATCGGTTCCGGCTCCAAGCTGCCGACGGAAATTACGGCAGCCATGGAAAAGACGGAGGCGGTGTTCCCAAGCCGTGCCATTGTTGCCTGCCAGGGAATTGAAGGGGCCCATTCCCAGAATGCCTGTGACAAGCTCTTTACGTTGCCGAACATTCTGTATGTGAACAGCTTCCATGGTGTTTTCCAGGCGGTAGAACAGGGCCTTTGCCGCTTTGGCGTTTTGCCAATTGAAAACAGTACCGCAGGTTCGGTCAACGAAGTATATGACCTGATGAAAAAGCACAACTTCTACATTGCCAGAAGCATTAAACTGCGGGTTGACCATAACCTGCTGGCCAAGAAGGGCACCAAGCTGTCTGACGTAAAGGAAATCTTCTCCCATCAGCAGGCCATTGACCAGTGCAGTGACTTCTTAAAGTCCCTGGAAGGCGTCAAAATCACGGCTTGTGAAAACACCGCCGTAGCCGCCAAGATGGTTGCCGAAAGTCCGCGCACGGATGTGGCTGCCATTTCTTCCAAGAACTGCGCTTCCCTGTACAGCTTAACCAACCTGACAGATGACATTCAGAACAATGACAACAACTATACCAGATTTATCTGCATTGCCAAAGACATGCTGGTTTATCCGGGTGCGGACAAAGTCAGCCTGATGTTCAGCCTGTCCCATAAGCCGGGTGCTTTGTACAGCGTGCTGTCCCGCTTCTCTGCGCTTGGCCTGAACTTAACCAAGCTGGAAAGCCGTCCGGTACCGGGAAAAGACTTTGAATTCCTGTTCTACTTTGACCTGGATGCCAGTGTAGCCGATGAGCGGGTACTGAAGCTCCTTGGTGAATTTGATGACGAATTTGACTTCACCTTCCTGGGTGCGTACTCGGAAGTCATCTAAGAGCTGCATCGCCTGAAAAAAGGATAAAAAAGACAAGCATAACCATGGTGGAACGCCCTGAAACCGGGCCTTCTGCCATGGCTTTTTTCTGTCCTGTTTGTCAAGCGTTCTTTTCGTACAATTGTAGGTACAAATTTTGGCAAATGCTCTGATTGACGCTGTAGGAACGGCCTGTGTAGTATATATCTGTATGTATTTTTTACGGAGGAAAAAAGGATTTATGAATACAGTAGAACTTGTGACGAATTGCGGAACGCTGAAAGGATTGGACCTGGAAGATCACCGGGAATTCCTGGGCATTCGGTACGCAACCGCCGGGCGCTGGGAATATCCGGAAGTGGTTACTTCCTGGGACGGCGTTTTGGATGCCACTTATTTTAAAGACTGCTCCTATCAGCACCGGGGCTTTGATGACGATGCCACCGTTAACCCGTTTTATCATTATGAATTCCGGGACGGCCTGGAATTTACCTACAGCGAAGACTGTCAGTACCTGAATATTTACGCGCCGAAGCAGGCGGAAAACTGTCCGGTCTTTGTGTATATTCACGGCGGCAGCTTTACCGGCGGCAGCTCCAATGAAGCACAGATTGACGGCAGTCACTTTGCCAAAAACGGCATTCTTTTTGTTTCTTTGAATTACCGGTTGAATGCGTACGGCTTCTGCTCGCATCCGGATCTGACGGACGAACAGGGGCGCTGCGGCAATTTTGGCCTGTATGATCAGGTGGAAGCCCTTCGCTGGATTAAGGACAACATTGCCGCGTTCGGCGGCAACCCGGAAAAGATTACGCTGTCCGGGCAAAGCGCGGGTGCCATGAGCGTAGACATTCACCTTTCCAATCCGCTTTGCAAGGGCTGGTTCTCCGGTGCCGTCCTGATGAGCGGCGCGGGTATGCAGCGCTTCTTAGCCAAGCCGCTGCTGCCGGAAAAGACCAGGGCTTTCTGGGACAAGATTATTGAAAACGCCGGCTGTAAGGACATTTTTGAACTGAAGGCAGCGGACAAGGAAGTGCTGTACCGCGCCTGGAATAAAGCCTGCAAGGAAGACTATAAGATGATGAGCATGCTGTATACCCTTCCGGTTTGTGACGGCACCATCATTACCAAAGAAGGCTTTAACAAGCACACCATTCCGGAACTGCCGAAGATATTTGGGGTTACCAAGAATGATATGGTTCCCATTATTCTGCAGAAAATAGACAAAAAGTGGGTGGCGGCAGACAAGGCCAGCCCTTGCTATATTTACTACTTTGCACGCTCTTTGCCCGGAGATGAAAAGGGCGCATGGCACTCCTCGGATCTGCTGTATGCCTTTTCTACCTTAGACCGGAACTGGCGCCCGTTTGAAGACGTGGACTACCAGATTTCGGATCAGCTGGCGGAGGCCTTCATGGCCTTTGCCAGAACCGGCAACCCGAATTGCAATGCCATTCCGCAGTGGGAACCGGGCGCCAAAAAGGTTATGTCCTTTGGAGAAACCACAAAAGAAGAACCATGGAATAAGAAAGAACTTCTGAAAAATACAGTAAACGGTGGTGCATCAATCTAATGAAATTCCATCATGTGTTTCAACTGACCAAACAGACCGATACCCACAGAGAGTATCATACAGACGGCATGAACGCCCATCTGGATTTTATCAGCGGCAGTGCCATGCGCGTTGCCCTCTTCCGGGATGGCGCTGAACTGCTGCCCACGTTCACCGTAGATCCGGACAATGACCTGCTGCCCCACGGCAGGGACCGTCTGTCCCTGCAGGGCCTGCAGTGTGTGGCGCCCGCCGTGAAAACAGAAGCGGGAAAAGAGCATTTTCTATTGGACTGCGGCATAACCGTTCATTTGGATTTAACCAATTTCCTTTTGTCTTATGAAAAAGAGGAGGCCCTTCTGTTTTCGGACCGGGCGCCCCTTGCCTATAATCTGGAAGGAGAGTTCGGAAACGGGTCTTACCACTACATCGCCAGGGAAGACGGGGAACATATCTTTGGCCTGGGGGACAAGAGCGGCCCTATAGACAAAGCCGGTCAGGTTTACCGCATTGAAACGGCGGACAGTATGGGCTTTGACGCGGCCAACACGGACCCGCTGTATAAGCACGTACCGTTTTATCTCTGCGAAAATTCCGTAGGCGCCTATGGTATTTACTATGACACGTCAGACACGTCCTTCGTGGATTTCGGCCGGGAAATTAACAACTACTATTGCCACTTCAAGTACTTCAAAACCGAAGATGACTGCCTGGTTTACTATGTGTTCTTTGGCAGCAAGCTGTCCATTCTGCAGCAGTATGCCCGCCTTTGCGGAAAGCAGGCCTTCCCGCCGAAGTGGAGCTTTGATTACTGCGGCAGCACCATGGCTTACACGGATGCGCCGGATGCCCAGGAGCAGATGCAGGGCTTCTTAGACAAGCTGCAGGAACTGGATATCAGCTGTCAGGCCTTTTATCTTTCCTCCGGTTACACCTCCATTGACAATCTGCGATGTGTTTTCCACTGGAACTACGAAAAATTCCCGGACCCCAAGGCTTTCATTTCTTCCTACCTGCAGGAAGGCGTCCATCTGATTCCGAATATTAAACCGGCCTTTTTAACCTCGCATCCCATGTATGCGGAGCTTGCCGAAAAGGGCCTGTTTGTGAAAAATCCGGATGACACGCCCTATGTTACGCAGTTCTGGGATGGGGTAGGCAGTTACATTGACTTCACCAACCCGGAAGGTTTTGCCTTCTGGAACGGCCAGGTAAAGGAAAAACTGCTGGACTTCGGCATTGATGCCACCTGGAATGACAACAACGAATTTGATATTAAAGCAACGAACGCCGTAGCTTACGGCTTTAACGGAAAAGCGGTTCCGGCATGCCGGATTCGTCCCATCCTGACCTATCTGATGGTACTTTCGTCCTATCAGGCACAGCGGAAAAAGGATCCGGAAAACCGTCCGTTCCTGTCTACCCGCAGTGGTAGCAGCGCCGTACGCCGTCTGGCACAAACCTGGTCCGGGGACAACTTTACGTCCTTCCATGACCTGCGTTTTTGCCATTATGTGGGCATGACCATGTCTTTGTCCGGCTTTTATTTCTACGGGCATGACCTTGGCGGTTTCTCCGGCAACATGCCATCGGAAGAACTGCTGCTTCGCTGGATGCAGCACGGTGTCTTTGAACCCCGCTTTACTATTCATTCCTGGAATGGAGACGGCTCGGCAACCATGCCCTGGAGTTATCCGGACGCGCTGCCCGGCGCCAAAGCCATTCTGCGGCAAAGACGCAGCCTGATTCCGTATTTATACAACTGTGCTTACAACAGCGTGGAAGAAGATGTGCCCATGCAGGCGCCAACCTTCCTTTATTATGGCGATGCAGCCATAGACGTAAATACCACGGACTTCCTTGTTGGACGGGACCTGTTGGCCTCCTGCGTCCTTGACGAAGGAGCCGCCGGCGTCTCCGTTTACCTGCCGGAAGCGGATGACTGGTACTTACAGTCCAACGGAACCTATTACGCCGGCGGACAGACCGTAACCCTGCCGGTTCCGGCTGACCAACCGGTCCCGTACTTTGTACGAGCAGGTGCCGTATTCCCAGTAGATACTGGGCTTTGCACGTATCACGCAGAAGAGAAAACGGTGTTTACAGTCTATCCTGTAAAGGAAGGTAGCTTTACAGCTAAATTCTTTTCAGATGATGGAAAATCTTTCCAATATCTGGAAAATAACTGTGTCAAACTGGAGTTTCAGGTTTCCTGTACCAAAGATGCGGTTACGGTCTTTGTAGTAAACAAAGGCAAGCAGATTCTGCTTCCGGAACTGAAGCTGGTGGAAACAGATGGCAGAGACTTTCAGATTGTTATGAAGGATCTGGAAGCGGACTCGTTATAAAATCCGGTGTTTGTCATTAGAAATTAAAAAGCGGCCCGGGGCGGGCCGCTTTTTTCTGTAAGCAGAAGCCCCGCGTGTTGCACGCGGGGCTTCGTTTTTTAGAAAAGCTTATTTCTTTTCTTCCAGTTGGTTAATCATTCTGCAATGGTTCAGATACAGTGGCTGCAGTTCCCTTGCGTTGGTTGGAGGCAGGAATCCGCCGACAACACCAAGGTGGTCATAGGGCAGCGTGTCATAAACATACCACATACCCGGCTGTGGGTCACCCTTCAGGTCATGCAGATCCATATGCGGTTCTGCAAGCGGTGCGGTTTCGGAAATGGTCGGAACCAGACCGTCATTGCGAAGCCAGTGTTCGTCAATTGGATAATCATCTACGGTGTTCTTGCTGTAATTACCAATGGAGCGGGACATTGGCCAGAAGAGCGGGCACATGGACAGACGCGGAGTCTGGCGTGGCTTCAGTGACGCAAATTTCTGCGTGGTCTTGCAGCACGGCCAGGAGAAGTAGTAAACGTTCGGCAAAGTCTTAATGAGTGCGTTTACTTCTTTGGCGCCCTGCATGGTCAGGTCATACCAAACGTTGTCATGGGCAGCTTTAATCTTCTGCTGCTTTTCTTTAGAGAACGGAAGGCTCTTTACGTGACCCGGTTTGTCACATTCAATCAGATCCCACTGTTCCATATGGCTTTCATAAATTTTGCCAAGCAGGTTATTGCCGGAGATGTTGGCCAGCATATAGGTAACATCTTCCAGTTTGCTCATAACGTCTTTGGCAGAGTACAGAAGGGTAGTACCTTCATGAACGGAAGCAACTGCAGTAATGGAGTAAATCCAGTCTGCCTTGCCGCCGGTAAAGAGCTCAGACAGCTCTCCTTCCGGAGTGGCAGCTTTTTCTTCTTCAGAACCGTAAGCCATTAATGTGGCAAACAGACGGATGGTGGCACCGCCAAAGGAGTGACCGAACAGGTTTACTTTCTTGTCCGGGCCAAAGCCTTCAAACAGTGGCTTGTCATAGGTTCTGCCGTACCGTTTGTGACCGTATTTTTCTGCATGGGCTGCACCATAGTCAACGGTTCCGCCCACCAGCTGTGCATAAAGTTCACAGGCACGGTCCCAGGCGCTGGAATACTTTCCGACAGACGGGGCATAGACTTCAAAGCCCTGGTCATTCAGAAAAGCAGGCATGCTTCCGGCTAACATGCCCCAATACGGTACAAACAGATCGGCAAGTTCATCTTTGCCGTAACCGAGCATACCGTGTACCAGCACATACGGATAATTGGTTTTAAATTCCATTAAAAATCCTCTCCTTTAATACGTTAAAAAATAACAGCTTCATTATACAATATCGTTATTTTGTCTTGCAACAGTTTCATTTCCATCTACAATTTTGTGTCATTTCAACAAAACTGTCGGTTTTTATTGCTTTGAAAGCTGTGTGCAGCAGAATTCCCAGAATTGTTCTGCCGTATCCGGCAGAAAGGCACCGCGTCGCCGGGAAAGATAGGCAATCCGCGTTGGGTCCGGGTCGGTAATCGGCAAAACCGACAGTGGAAGAGTCCGGAACACCGGGTCATCCGGCAGGACGGCAATACCGAACCCGGCAGCCACCAAACCGGCAATGACCGCATCTTCTTCCGTTTCCATGGCAATGGCCGGTGCAGCATTGATTTCACAAAAGAGTGCATCCACCTTTTTGCGCAGACCGGAGCTGGAGGTGAAGAAAATTTGCGGGTAGGGGAGCGTCTCTTGCAGGGTAACATTTCCTTTTTTACTTAATGGGTGATCCGGTGGTGCAATGACCACAAACGGCGCACGGTGAAAGGAAATGGATTCCATAATGGTTGGATCTCCGGCAGCGGAAGTAAAGCAGAAATCCAACTGTTTTTCCTCTACCGCTTTCAGTAGATTCTGACTAAGACCGGTTCCACTGTGCAGCTGAAAACGGACCCCGGGTACGGCCTGTTCCTGAAACTCCCGCATAAGGGAAGGCACCAGTGTGGTTCCCAATGTGCGGATACTGCCAAGCAGAATAAGGCCTCCGTTATGTCCTGCTTCCCGCACAATGCGGGTGCCGTTGTCCAACGCCGTAAGGGAAGACTGCACGGTATACAGAAATTCCTGCCCGTAGCGGGTTAGCCGGATACAGCGCCCGGTTTTTTCAAATAAAGGAACCCCTAATTCCTGCTCTATTTTGGAAATGGCGTAGGTTAGATTGGGCTGGCTGACATGAAGTTGCTCTGCCGCTTTGCCGTAGTGTTGCAAATGAGCCAAAGCTTCAAAATAGCGCAGATGGTCCAGGTTCACAGATGAACACCTCCAGGATTCATAAAAAATATGGATTGATTCTATAAAAACGTTCCGTTTGTTCCGGAAAAATAAGAGCCCTATAATGATTTTGTAAGAATTCGTTAAAAAAATAACGAATGAGAATGAAGCAAAAGAGACAGGAGGATAAACAGATGGAGCGACAAGTGGTTTTAATTACCGGTGGTGCAATGGGGCAGGGAAAAGCCCATGCCCTGAAATATGCACAAAATGGGTTTGATGTAGTGCTGGCCGATATGCAGGATCCGGCGGGAGAAATCTTTAAGGAAACCGCAGCAGAGATTGAAGCAACCGGTGCAAAAGTACTGGCCGTTAAATGCAATATCTGCTCGGATGAGGATATGCAAAAGCTTTTTGCGGAAGCCTGGGATACCTTTGGCCGCCTGGATGTTGTCATTGCCAATGCCGGAGTAATCAATTTCGGCTATACGTGGGAACTGACCGATGAACAGGTGGAAAAAGTCATCAACATTGACCTGATTGGCACCTGGCGTACGGACAAGTATGCAGCGCTTTATATGCGCAAACAGGGCTTTGGCCGGATTATTAATATTTCCTCTACCTCCGGCATGTACGGTACACCAAAACTGGCTACCTACTGCATGGCCAAGTGGGGCGTTCGCGGCCTGACCAAGACGCTGGCGCAGGAACTGAAAGATACGGAAATTGTGGTCAATAACGTTTGCCCAACCAAGGTAAAAACACCGATGTGCGAAACGGACAGTTATGTTCAGTTTATTAATGACCTGACCGGAAAGAATTTCCAAAACTGGCAGGAAATGTATGACAGCGTTCCGTTCCTGGAAGTAGAAGATATTGCCGATATGGTTTACTGGCTGGGTACCAGCCGCGCCGCAGGGAAGTTCAGCGGACGCGACCTTGGCCTTGACCTTGGCACATTGCAGCAGTAAGGAGGAAACAAAAATTATGAAGATTACCAATAAAACCCGTTGGCGCGTATTTGCGGGCGTCTGGATTCAAAGCCTGTTTACTTCTGCTACCGCATTCTTTAGTTTATTTGCCCTTCCGCTGACAGAGCAGTTCGGATGGAGCAGTTCCGAATTCAGTATGGCCTACACCATTTATATGTTTGTTTACTGTGCTGTGGGCTTTGCAGGTGGATTCCTGGCGGAAAAGCTGCAACCCCGTGTGGCAATTTACCTGGGTCTGGCCTTCTTTGCTGCCGGCTGGTTCCTGACCGGTTTTGCCTCTTCTATTCCACAGTTGTATTTGTTCTACGGTATCATGGCCGGCGCCGGTGCAGGCACCATTTACCCGGCCTGTCTGCCAACCGCATTGAAGTGGTTCCCGGATAAGAGCGGTTCTATTTCCGGCCTGGTTCAGGCCGGCGCCTCCTGCGGCCCATTCATTATGTCTCCGGTTGCCCAGTGGCTGATCAGCACCTATGGTGCTCAGTCCGCTTGCCGTATTCTGGCTATCATTTTCCTGATTGGCGTTGGTGCCGTGGCATGGATGATTGTTCCGTGTCCGGAGGGATGGATTCCGGAAGGCTGGACCCCGACTGCAACCCAGGCGAGTGAGCTTAACACCAAGAACTACAACATTCCTGCCATGGTAAAGACTCCGGTATTCTGGGTAATGTTAGTGATGTTTATTTTTGCAAATGCGGCCGGTACCATGATGGTTAGTGCTACCTCGCCGATTGCACAGAATCAGATTGGTCAGTCCTCCATGACGGCGGCCATGTGCGTTAGTATTATGACCCTTGCCAATATGCTTGGCCGGATTGGATTTGGTTTCATTTATGACAGGCTGAAGGGCTGGTATTCCCTTGCTCTTGTTCTGGCAATCAACGGATTGTCCATGTGCATGCTGACGGTGGCGCACAACCTGCCGTACTTCATTGTCTGCATCTGCCTGGTAGGCTTCTCCTTCGGCGGACTGCTGGTAGTCTTTGCTCCCATTGTTAAGACGGTGTTTGGCTCCAAGTTCTACAACCGGAACTACGGCCTGATCTTCATTGGCTACGGCATTGGTGCCTTTGTTGGTCCGAAGATCAGCGCCAGCTTCTATGACAGTACAGGTTCTTATGTGGCCGGTTACATTGGCTCTGCCATCCTGGCGGCTGCCGCAATTGCACTGGTCTTTGTTGCCAAGAAGCTGACCGCTTCCATGAAAGCAGCAGACGAACAGGCCTGATTGCCTTCAGTTTAGCATAGAAAACAGCCCTTTGCTACAGGAGTAAAGGTACGAAAAAGGGCCCTGTTTTCGTCAAATTTGTCGTCAAGACATAGAAAAAGCCACGTAACTGACGTAGTTACGTGGCTTTCGTTGGCGGAGAGGATGGGATTCGAACCCATGTGGGGTTGCCCCCAAACGGTTTTCAAGACCGCCTCGTTATGACCGCTTCGATACCTCTCCAAGCGCTGAAATAGCGTAACATAATTGTTTTTTAGTGTCAATCCGTTTATAATTTTTCTAAAGACCTAGATGGAGGTTTCCCCTATGAGAATTCTTATTGTTGAGGATGAGGTCCGTCTGGCAGAAGCCCTTCGGGAAATCATGAAAAGTCAGAAGTATACGGTTGACGTAGTTCATGATGGTGAAGCCGGATATGACAATGCATCCACCGGCATTTATGATGCCATTGTACTGGATGTCATGCTGCCTAAGTTAAGTGGCCTTGATATCACCAGAAGACTGCGGCAGGAAGGCAATCAGACCCCTATCATTATGCTGACTGCCAGAGACGGTGTTGCAGATAAAATTGCCGGCCTGGACGCCGGTGCAGATGACTATCTTGCAAAGCCTTTTATCCCGGATGAATTGCTGGCCCGCATTCGTTCCATTTCGCGGCGTCAGGGTCCGGTGGTATTGAACAAAATGGAATTTGAAGATCTGAAGCTGAATCTGTCCAACTACACGTTGGAATCCCCTACCAAAAATCTCAGCTTAGGACCGAAGGAGTTTGAAATTATGCGGATGCTGATTTCAAGCCCCAATGTTATTGTGCCCAAAGAGGATATCCTAGTCAAAATCTGGGGTGCAGAAGCAGAAGTAGAAGACAATAATGTAGAGGTCTATATTTCCTTCCTGCGCAAGAAGATTGCCAAGCTGTCTGATCGTGTACAGATTGCCACAGTCCGCCGTGTTGGTTACCGCTTGGAGGTGAAGGACTAATTGCTGAAGAAACTAAAGCGAAGCTTTGTTCTGGACAGCATGATTATGACCTTCATTGTCCTTCTGGTGGGCGTATTTGTATTGTTTGTGGTAACCGAGTCTTATTATAAGACTCGCACCTTAGATGCTATGAAAGCGGCCACAAATTCTGTCTCCGTTAAAGAGACAGAGGACGGAAGTCTGGACGTAGATTTTCTGCAGAGCGGCTTTGCCTCCATGTACACCGGAAATATTATTGTGGTTATAACGGATACGGATGGGAATATTGAATTTGCGTCTTCCTCTGTCAAACTGGATGACGCCACTATTATTACCCGTGCCGTTCGTTATGTTGTGAATGCCAATCAATCGCAGGGAAGCATTCCCAATTACAGTATGCGGTTTTTGAAAACCCAAAAAGGAAAATATAACTGCATCGCCCTGGCAGATTTAACGGAAGAAAAAGGAAACATTTACTTCCAGTTAATCATGTATGTCCTGGCGGCGCTGATGGCCTTCGGCATGCTGTACATTATGGCAGAATATATGTCGGAGCGCTCCATTACGCCAATTAAGCAGTCCATGGAGGACCAGAGCCGGTTTATTGCGGACGCCTCCCATGAACTGAAGACGCCGCTGACGGTAATCCTGGCCAACATGGATATTATGCTGGCCAACCCGGACATGGCCCCGGAAGAGCAGCGCAAGTGGCTGGAAAGCACCAAGGAAGAGGCCAAGATGATGACGGGCCTGGTTACGGATATGCTCAGCCTTTCCCGCACGGAAGGGAAAGAGGCACAAAAGCTGATGGTTTACCAGGCTGTCAACTTCAGTGACCTGGTAGATGATGCCATTCTGTCTGCTGAATCGCTGGCCTATGAACGGCAAATTACCCTGAAATCGGAAATTCAATCCAATCTGAGCGTGGTGGCTGACTTTGGAAAAATCCGGCAGGTGGTCATGATTTTAGTAGATAATGCCCTGAAATATACCGAACCGGGCGGCAACATTTTTGTTACCCTGAAGAATGCGGAAAAGAACGTAGTGCTGACCGTTTATGATGACGGGGCACCCATTCCGGAAGACCGGCGGCAAAATATTTTTGACCGCTTCTTCCGTGTGGAGGATTCCCGGCAGAAAGATGGCCAGACGCCGGGCGGCTACGGACTGGGCCTTCCCATTGCCAAGAACATTATGGATGCCCATAACGGGAAGCTGTACCTGGATTACTCGGATGAAACCGGCACCTGTTTTGTGGTAACCCTGCCATCAGAGGAAAACCATAAAGCCCCGAAAGTCAGCAAAAATTCGGGGGGGGGGGTAAGCGGCCTCCGCAAGAAAAAACAGCACCGTAATGCACAGCAAGACAGCGGTGCAGAGGAGTACCGTGGCTCAGAAAAGAGCAATGACGCAGAGGACAAAAATGGATCAGATTAAAATCGGAACGGTCACCGCTAAGGTAGAAAAGAAACCAATTAAGGGAATCCATATTTATATTAAGCCACCGGAGGGGGCGGTTCTTGTAACCGCCCCTACCTTTGTTTCTGACCGGGAAATCCGGCAGTTTGTGCAGTCCAAGGAAGACTGGATTTTGGAGCACGTGGAGCGGGTGCAGAAGCAGAGCGCCCTGACGCAGCTTCGGTATGAAGATGGGGATGAAATCCCGGTTTGGGGAAAGAAATATCGCCTGCGGGTACAAACGGATGCTTCTTCCCGGCGATTCAGCCTGACGCTTTCCCCGGAGCCCTCCGCAAAGGATTACTTTGTGGGCGATATGGTGGTTGGTGAAGCGGAAGTTGCCGCTGGTGCTGCAGAAGTTGCCGTTGGTGCTGCAGAAGTTGCCGTTGGTGCTGCAGAAACAACCGTTGGTGAAGCGGTGCTGACGATGCCGGAAGGTGCAACCGCGGCGCAAAAAGAACGTTTCTTTTTGCGCTGGTATCGGCAGCAGACAGAGGCCCGTCTGAATGTACTGGTTCCCGAGTGGATGGCTTATACGGGCCTGACGTGCGCCGACTGGAATGTCCGGCAATACCGCGCCCGCTGGGGTTGCTGTAACACCAGAACCAAGGAATTAACCTTTCACGCACAGTTGTCCCGCTATCCGCAGCGGTGCTTAGAGTATGTCATTCTGCATGAGCTTTGCCATACGGTTGTTCCCAACCATGGGAAAGAGTTTCATGCATTGGAAAGTAAGTATATGCCGGAGTGGAAACAGATTCGGAAGGAGTTGAATGGTCAGATATGAATACAGCAGAAAAAATAGAGCAGCTGCAGAAAATTTTGGATCAGGCCCAAAGCGTGGTTTTCTTTACCGGAGCGGGCGTGTCTACGGACAGCGGGATTCCGGACTTCCGGTCCCAGGACGGATTGTATGCGCAGACCTATGATTTTCCGCCGGAGGAGATCATATCCCATCACTTCTTTGTGCAACATCCGGAGGAATTTTATCGCTTTTACAAGGATAAAATGCTGTATTTGGATGCCAGACCCAATGCGGTACATTTCTTTATAGCGGACATGGAAAAGAGCGGAAAATCATTGGGTGTGGTTACCCAGAACATTGACGGCCTCCACCAGAAGGCCGGTTCCGAAAAGGTATACGAACTGCACGGCTCGGTGTTGCGCAATTACTGCCAGCGGTGTGGCGCAGCCTACTCCGCTGAGTGGATTGCGCAGTCTGCCGGCGTGCCGCACTGCAGTAAGTGCGGCGGCACGGTAAAACCGGACGTGGTGTTATATGAAGAGGGCCTTTCGGAACAGGTTCTGCAGGAGGCCGTTACCGCCATCCGGCGGGCAGATGTCATGGTGGTGCTTGGTACCTCGTTGGTAGTTTACCCGGCAGCCGGACTGCTCCGCTATTTTAACGGTTCCCACCTGGTTCTGATTAACCGTGACGCCACTCCGCTGGATGGACAGGCTGACCTGGTTATTAATGAACGCTTTGATCAGGTTTTCCCACATCTGCACGCAGATTGATTTGCAAATATTTCCTTTTGTTCCGTGTAAAAGAGGGGAAAAGCTGATAGAATGAATCTGTAAGTCAGTCGCAACCAAAGAAGTAAAAAACCAAAAACCGAAACACGATTTGAGGTAACAAACATGAAAGTACTCCTACTGTCCAACGGAACCGGTGGCGGACACAATTCAGCCGCCCTTGCCTTAAAAGAAGAGTTCCAGAAGCAAGGCCGCGAAGCCGTCATGATTGATCCGTTTTCCCTGAAAGGAAAGCACTTAGGAAAGCTGACCAGCACCATTATCAATCAGACCTACATTAAAAGCGTGCAAAGAATCCCGAAGGTGTTCGGTTTCTTTTATCACTGCGGCGAGCTACTTGGTAAATATATCAAGGACGGCCCTATCCGTACCCCGGTTTACTATAGCAACTACACCATGGCAGAACGGCTGTATAAGTATATTCGGAAAGAGCAGTTTGACGCCATCCTTTGTACCCATCCGTATCCCAGCGAAATGCTGGCAGCCATTCATGCCAGAGACCATCATATTCCGCCAACCTTCTGGATTTCCACAGATTACCACTGCATCCCATTAACCAGGGAAAGCCAGGCAGACAACTATATCATTGCATCGCCTGATTTATTGGAAGAATACGTCAGCTACGGCATTCCGGAATATAAGCTGTATCCAATCGGCATCCCGGTCAAGAAAGAGTTCCGCACTGAAATGACCAAGGCGGAGGCGCGGGAAGCGCTGGGCCTGGAACAGGACAAACGCTACATTATGATTTCCGGCGGTTCGGTCGGGTCCGGCAAACTGCTGGAAAGCGTGGCGCTGATGGCGGGACGATTCCTGATTGACAGCAACGTTTCCATTATTGCCATCTGCGGCTCTAACGGATTTCTGTACAAGCAGATGAAAAAGCTGTTCTCCGGCAAAGTCATCCTGATGGAACACACGGACCGCATGGCAGAATATATGATTGCCGCAGATGTGGTTATTACCAAGCCGGGCGGACTGTCTTCCACGGAGGCAGCAGCCCTTGGAAAGCCCATTATCTTTATCAGCCCCATTCCGGGCGGCTTGGAAATCCTGAATATCGGTTTCTTCCAGGAACACGGCATGGCCCTGTATGCCAAGTCCATTAACCTGGAGCTGCTGGAGTGCTTAAAGCAGTTGCAGGACCAGGACCTGACCGCCGATATGATTGCCAACCAAAAGAAATACATTAACCGTGACGCTGCCACAGACATTGTTACACTGGTAGAAGAGAAGGTGAACTGCGGTGCGCATTTCCGTGCCGACCGCTCCCGCCGCCTCCACGGCTAAGCCACCCTTTTTTGCACCTCTTTGGCAACCCGCCACAATGGGTGGTTAATGCATAACAACTACAGTATAGCTACTACAGTATAGCTACTACAGTGTAGCAACTACACAATAGCAACTCTTGTTGGACCGCAAATTGGAAAAGCTTTTCTGGTTTGCGGCCCAATTTTTATTTTTGGTGGCAAATTTAGCAGGGTCACCTCTGTTTGCCACTATAATTTCACTTCCGTGTGGCAAACAAAGTAGTACCACCAGATTTGCCACACAATATAGCAACCGCCGGCCAGGCCCTGGCTGTGCCAAGCCTGATCGTGTGGCAAATCAGCAGTTCCTTGATAGTTTGCCACACAAACTCCACTTACGTGTGGCAAACAAAGTGGCACCACCAGATTTGCCACACAATATAGCAACCGTCGGCCAGGCCCTGACTGCGCCAAGCCTGATCGTGTGGCAAATCAGCAGCTCCTTGATAGTTTGCCACACAAACTCCACTTACGTGTGGCAAACAAAGTAGTGACAGCCAAATTTGCCACCCCTATACAACAACCACCAGTCAGTCACTGACGCCAACTCTGTTGAAAAAAGATAAGTAGATAAAACCAAGCCCGATCAAGGCTATTGTGATAATCCAGGAGACCGGAAATGCGCGGTATAGCATGGGGAGGGTAGGATTAGCTCGGAATACCGTATAAATCCAGACAATGCGGAACGCACAGGTCCCTACCATAGTGCTGATAGCCGGATAGAGTGCATGTCCACTACCTCGCAGAATGCCCGCGGGTATTTCATAGAAATTGCAAAGCGGCTCAAACAGCAAAATGCACAGGATCCGTATACCGGCACTTTCCATTACTACGGGATCTGCTGTAAACATGCCGGAAAAGAAATTTCGAAACAGACAGATAAGAAATATCGGAATGGAACTGCACAGGGTAGATAAACCCAGACACAGCCAAAAAATGCGCTTGCATCGGATTCTTTGTCCGGCCGCGTAATTCTGGCTGGTGAAGGTGGTTGCTGTCTGTCCAAATGCCGTAATAATGTAATACGTAAAGTATTCGAAGTTCATGGCAATGGTGCTTCCGGCAATTGCGGCTTCTCCGAAGCGGTTGATTGACGACTGCACAAAGATATTGGCAAAGCAAAACACAGCCCCTTGCACAGCGGATGGGATACCGGTTTTCAGAATGTTCCATGCAGTCCGCAGAGCAAATTCTGATCTGCGGAAAGTAAGGGAAATCATTTTGTCGTATACCAGGCGATGCAGCACTATAAGTGCAGAAAGCAGAGTAGCAATATCGGTGGCAATTGCAACCCCGGCAACCCCCATATGGAACACAATTACAAAAAGCAGGTTAAGTCCGATGTTTGCAATTCCCGAAATCAGTAATGCAAGAAATGGATAACGACTGTCTCCACGAGCCCTTAATGCGGCGGATCCAAAGTCATATAACAGAAAAAAGGGATAGCCCAGCATGTAGATTTGCAGATACTGTTTTGCGTCCTCAAAAATGCCGGATGGCGTTTGCATGAGCTGAAGCAGCGGGGCTGCTGTAACCTGCCCCAAAAGCAGACCAAAGATACCAACCAGGCATGCCAGGAGCATAGATGTCTGTATGACGGCAGGTATTTTAGCTATCTTGTTCTGCCCAATATAATTTGCAATCAGGATATTTACACCAATGGACAAGCCGGAGGAGATGGTAACAATCAGCGCAATAATTTCCGTGTTTGTTCCTACCGCTGCAAGTGCATTCTGGTTTCCAAAATAACCTACAACGGCAGTATCTGCCGCATTAAACAATTGCTGAACCATACTGCTCAAAGCAATGGGAAGCGTAAAAAGCAGTAATTTTCCGGTCAATGACCCGTGTAACATATCCATATCTGCAGTTTTTAAGCTCATATTTGCCCGCTCCTGAATCCGTTTTGCAATATCATACAAGAAGACGTAAAATATGAAAAACGAATATAATAGATAATAGAAATCGAAGAATGGAATTGATAAGAAATGGAAAATCCTTTATTGAAATATCTTGCTTTTGTTAAAACGGTAGAGCAGGGAAGTTTTACCCGTGCGGCAAGGGAACTGGATTACGCGCAGTCTTCCATCAGCAAGATGGTTGCAGATTTGGAAAATGAATGGGGCATGACACTGTTAGAACGGAGTAAAAATGGAGTCTATCTGACTTCTGTCGGGGAGCAGGTCTTACCGCTTCTGCGTAAGATTCTGAATGATCATCAGGAACTGGAGGGACAGATCTGCCGAATGAACGGGATAGAGTCCGGGGTGGTTCGTATTGGTACCTTTGCCAGTGTAGCAATCAATTGGCTTCCGAATATCTTTGCTGTCCTGCAAAAGGATTATCCGGGAATAGAATATGAAATTCTGCTTGGAGATTATGATGAGGTAGAGCAATGGATTAAGGAGGGACGTGTGGATTGCGGCTTTTTGCGCCTTCCTACCGCTTCCCGGTTTGATACAATTTTGCTGAAACAGGATGAATACAAACTGGTACTTCCCGCAGGACACCGCCTTGCCGAAAAAGAAACAGTTGCCATTGAAAGTTTGCGTAACGAACCCTTTCTACTGTTGGAACATGGCGGAAAAACAGAAGTTTCGGACCTGTTGGAACGGGCTCATGTGCAACCGGATATTCGCTTTACCACATGGGAGGATTATGCAATTATGGCAATGGTGGAAAAGGGGATGGGTGTCAGCATCCTGCCTGAAATGATTTTGCAACGGATTCCGTATCAAGTGGAAATCCGTTCCCTGCAAAAACCTTATTACCGGTCAATTGGCCTGGCAGTCAAAAATCAAAAGCATATCACACCGGTTGTAGAAAAATTCATTGAGTATCTGCCTTTTCGGGATGCTCAATAAAAAAGGCCCCACGCAGGTGGGGCCTTTTCATAAGCAGAAACCCCCGCGTTGCACGCGGGGGTTCGTTTCTACTTGTGGATTAGGACTGGGCAGGGGCGGCAAGGAGGCCGTCTATGAGTTGACGGGCAATGCGGGCGGAGCGGCCGCCGCGTTCCAGGGCGAAGCGCTCGGCCAGCAGATCCAGTTCCTCCTGCGGCATGGCAATGCCGTTTTCTTCTGCCAGGTAGTGCACAATATGAAGGAAAGTTTCTTTGTTGGGCTTGGAGAAGGTAATGTGAATTCCAAAGCGCTCTGACAGGGAGATTAACTCCTGAATGGTGTCATTTCTATGGATATCATCACCTTCCCGGTCAGAGAAGGTTTCCTTAATAATGTGACGACGGTTACTGGTGGCATAAATAACCACGTTACCGGATTTGGCAGTAACGGAACCTTCCAGAACAGCCTTTAAGGCGTTGAAGTTGTCGTCATCCTTTAAGAAGGAAAGGTCATCTATAAACAGGACAAACTTCAACGGGTTGCTTGCAAGGTCGTCCAGAATCTTCGGAATGGCCTGCAATTGGTTCTTTCGTACTTCAATAATACGAAGACCTTCCTGGTACAGTTCGTTGCCAATAGCCTTGACTGTGGAGGATTTGCCGGTGCCGGCATCTCCGGTCAGAAGGATGTTGGCGGCCGGTTTCCCGTCCAGCAACGCCTTCGTGTTGTCCAGAATAATCTTCCGTTCCCGTTCGTAGTCAATCAGGTCAGTCAGTCGGGTCTGATCCGGGTGTTGGACAGGAACAATCTGGTCCTGTTCATCCACATAGAACATCCGGTTCTTGGCGTAGATGCCGTAACCGTATTTGCCAATGTTAGCCGTGCGATGCAGATAATGCTCTTTTACATCAAACGCTTCCGTGGCAAACGCCGGCAGAAGATCCTGGTTGTAAAGGGCTTCCCCCAGTTCCTGGCAAAGGGTTTCCTTGGTTAAATCCGAAACCTCCTGCAGGGTTTGCAGTTCGGTCAGAAGGGCAGAGGAGAGGTACTCCGGTACCGCTTCCTTTTTCCCGATGGTCTGCACGTAAATGTTACTGCTGTCATCACAGAGGGATTTTACATGGTTGCTGATGTTGCCGCCGTTTGCCTGATAAAGCGCAGCCACAAACCCGGCATACGCCGAGTTTGTGGGCTCTTCTAAAAGAACGCTTAAAGCAGAAATGACGGGATCCGTCAGCAGGTCTCTGAAAATGCACAGAGTGTCCAGCTTTTCTTTTAATCCGTTCATATCAGTTTAAAATTGCTCCTGATGCGCCACCGGATACCAGTGCGGCATACCGCTTCAGATAACCGGACAGCTCTTTGGTTTTCGGTACGAAGTTCTTCATGCGCTCCTGCAGAACTGCTTCGTCCACTTTCAGTTCAATGGTGTTTTCCGGAATATTAATGCTGATAATATCTCCTTCTTCCACCACGCCGATCAGTCCGCCGGAGGCGGCTTCCGGAGTAATGTGGCCGACGCAGGCACCACGGGTTGCGCCGCTGAACCGACCGTCCGTAATCAGCGCAACGCTGTTGCCAAGACCCATGCCCATAATGGCGGAGGTCGGGTTCAGCATTTCACGCATACCCGGGCCGCCCTTCGGGCCTTCGTAGCGGATAACCACTACATCGCCCGCAACAATTTTACCTGCGTTGATGGCCGCCTGGGCGTCCTCTTCACAGTCAAATACACGGGCAGGACCTTCGTGTACCAGCATTTCCGGCAATACGGCTGCGCGTTTTACTACGCTGCCTTCCGGAGCAAGATTGCCCTTCAGGACAGCAATGCCGCCGGTTTCACTGTACGGGTTGTCAATTGGCCGGATAATTTCCGGATCCAGGTTCGGACAGCCTGCAATGTTTTCACCAATTGTCTTGCCGGTTACGGTCATGCAGTCGGTGTGCAGCAGGTTCTTCTTGGTCAGCTCGTTCATGACGGCATAAACACCGCCGGCTTCGTTCAGGTCTTCCATATAGGTACGGCCGGCAGGAGCCAGATGACAAAGGTTCGGTGTTTTGGCACTGATTTCATTGGCAATATCCAGGTTCAGGTCTACTTCGCATTCATGCGCAATAGCCGGAAGGTGCAGCATACTGTTGGTGGAACAACCCAGAGCCATGTCTACAGTCAGGGCGTTCATCAGTGCTTCTTTGGTCATGATGTCACGCGGACGGATGTCTTTCTTAACCAGATCCATGACTGCCATACCGGCGTGCTTTGCAAGCTCCAGACGGGCGGAGTAAACAGCAGGGATAGTGCCGTTTCCACGCAGGCCCATGCCCAGGGCTTCGGTCAGACAGTTCATAGAGTTAGCGGTATACATACCGGAGCAGGAACCGCAGGTTGGGCAGGTCTTGCATTCAAACTCTTTCAGCTGTTCGTCGGACAGTTTGCCTGCATTGTAGGAGCCAACGGCTTCAAACATGCTGGAAAGGCTGGTCTTTCTGCCGTCAACACGGCCGGCCAGCATAGGTCCGCCGCTGACAAAAACGGTGGGAACATTGACTCTGGCTGCTGCCATCAGCAGGCCCGGAACGTTTTTGTCACAGTTCGGAACCATAACCAGGCCGTCAAAGCCGTGGGCCAGGGCCATTGCTTCCGTGGAATCGGCAATCAGGTCTCTGGTAACCAGAGAATACTTCATGCCGATGTGTCCCATGGCAATACCGTCACAGACGGCAATGGCAGGGAAGACAATAGGTGTGCCGCCTGCCATTGCAACACCGAGTTTGACTGCTTCCACAATCTTGTCGATGTTCATGTGACCCGGAACAATTTCATTATAGGAGCTGACAATGCCGATTAACGGACGGGACTGTTCTTCTTCCGTCAGTCCAAGTGCATGGAATAAGCTACGATGCGGTGCATTCTGTACACCGGTTACAACCGATTCTTTTTTCTTCGGCATAGGGATACCCTCCTTCAGTTCATTCCATTAGTTGTTGATGAGCTTGTCTTCGTCGCTCCAGCTGTACAGCTTACGGATATCAGCGCCAACTGCTTCAGACGGATGTTCGGAAGCAATCTTTCTCATGGCGTTGAAGTGTACCTGGCCGCCGGCGGAGGACATGTCAAGCAGGAAGTCTTTTGCAAAAGTACCGTCCTGGATGTTCTTCAGGATTTCCTTCATGGCCTTCTTGGTGTCAGCAGTGATGATCTTCGGACCGGAGGTGTAGTCACCGTATTCAGCGGTGTTGGAGATGGAGTATCTCATGCCGGCAAAGCCGCTCTGATAAATCAGGTCAACAATCAGCTTCATTTCGTGAATGCATTCAAAGTAAGCATTGCGCGGGTCATAGCCTGCTTCTACCAGAGTTTCAAAACCAGCCTGCATCAGGGCGCAAACGCCGCCGCAAAGAACAGCCTGTTCACCGAAGAGGTCGGTTTCAGTTTCGGTACGGAAGGTAGTTTCCAGAACGCCTGCACGGGCACCGCCAATGCCAAGGGCATAAGCAAGACCCAGATCCCAGGCGTCACCGGTAGCATCCTGTTCAACAGCAATCAGGCAGGGAACGCCTTTGCCGGCCTGGTATTCGCTACGAACAGTGTGGCCCGGGCCCTTCGGGGCAATCATGATAACGTTAACATCCTTCGGCGGCTTAATGCATCCGAAGTGGATATTGAAGCCGTGTGCAAAAGCAAGGGTCTTGCCTGCAGTCAGGTTCGGCTCAATGGATTCTTTATAAAGAGCAGCCTGCTTTTCATCATTAATCAGAATCATGATGATGTCAGCAGCTTTGGCAGCTTCTGCGGAGGTCATAACTTTCAGACCCTGGGATTCTGCCTTTTCCCAGCTCTTGGAGCCTTCGTACAGACCAACAACAACATCAACGCCACTGTCCTTCAGGTTCAGGGCATGAGCATGACCCTGGGAGCCGTAACCGATAATTGCTACGGTCTTGCCGCTGAGTTTCTGCAGATCACAATCCTGTTGATAAAAAATTCTTGCCATAATAATTACCTCTTTCTTAATAATTATTTTTTATGGTTATAAATTTAAATTCTGTCGAAGCGTAGAGCTGCCCTTTTCAATAGAGGCAGTGCCGGAACGGCAGATTTCTAAAATGGTGAAGTCCCGCATCAGAGAAATAAATTCTTCCATTTTGGCGGCGGTGCCGACCAACCGGAACACAATGGAGTCACGGGAGTAGTTCCGGGTTTCTGCTTTGAAGGCCTCTGCAGCAGCCATGATATCATCACGGTTGGCGGAGTCATTCTTGATTTTAATCAGCATAACTTCGCAGCTTAAGGAGTTTTCCGGGGTCAGTTCCTTAATGGAGTAGACGTCGGGGAGCTTGTAAAGCTGGTTAATCAGCTGGTTCTTACCGTCTTCGTCGCCGTCAAAACTGAAGGTCAGACGGGAGAGGGCGGGGGTTTCTGTTTCGCTGGCGGAAATAGAGCTGATATTAAACTGTCTTCTGCGGAACATGCTGGTTAGACGGTTCAGGACACCGAACTGGTTTCGAACCAGAACAGCTATGGTATAACGAGTCATGAGTCCACCTCCAACGAAGTAATAATATCATCCATACTGCCACCTGGCGGCAGCATTGGCAGAACAAATTCATCCTTGTCAATCTGACAATCTACAATGTACGGTCCCTGGCTCTGGAAGGCTCTGCCCAGTGCGGCATCCAGTTCTTCCGGGGTGGAAACCGCTTCCCCGTCTGCGCCGAAGGCTTTGGCTACGGCAACAAAATCGGTTTTGCGATTCAGTACGGTATTGGAATAGTGCTTGTCAAAGAACAGCGTCTGCCATTGACGAACCATACCAAGAACACCGTTATTCAGAACCAGAATAACTAACGGTACGTTATACGTAACGGCAGTGGCCAGTTCCTGAATGCACATGCCGAAGCTACCATCACCACTGACCAGAACGGTGCGTTCACCGGTGGCAAATGCGGTACCGATGGAAGCGCCGAAGCCGAATCCCATGGTGCCGAGTCCGCCGCTGGAAATAAAGCGTCTGGGCTTTTCCAAGTGAATGTTCTGCGCCGTCCACATCTGGTGCTGTCCAACGTCGGTGCAAACCGGGGTGTTGGGGCTCAGGTGCTTGTTCAGCGTCTGAATGGCATTCTTCGGAGTCATGGTAGTGCGGTGATCCGAGATGGCATCTTCCTTTTCTTTAAAGGCTTTTACGGTTGCCATCCACTCCGGCTTCTGATCCTCTTTTAACAGAGGAAGCAGTTTGGCAAGGGTCAGTTTTACATCGCCCCGCAGTCCGCAGGCTTCATTTACGGTCTTGTTTAATTCAGACCCGTCTACGTCAATGTGGACAATTTTGGCATGCGGTGCAAATTTGCTGCGGTCTCCGGTAACGCGGTCATTGAACCGGACGCCAAGGGAGATGATAAGGTCGGCGTTGTGCATGGCCATGGACGACGTGTAGTGTCCGTGCATACCCTGCATGCCGAGGAATCTTGGGGTGTCCGTCGGGAGGGCGGAGAGACCCATTAAAGAGCAGCCGATGGGGGCGTCAATTTTATTGGCCAGGGCAACCAGTTCATCCTGGGCTTCGGAGATGGTAACACCGCCGCCGAAGTAAACGAACGGGCGTTCTGCCGCATTGATGATTTCTGCAGCTTCTGCAATGCGAATGTCTTTGGCTGCCTGCGGCGGTTCTTCCTGAACCGGTTTCCGCCGGGTGTATTCGCACATGGCAACCTGAACATCCTTCGGGATATCAATCAGAACCGGGCCCGGTCTGCCGGACATGGCCAGAACAAAGGCCTGCCGGATAGTGTCAGCCAGGTTTTCTACGGAGCCAACAAAGTAGTTGTGCTTGGTGATTGGCAGCGTAATACCGGTAATATCAATTTCCTGGAAGCTGTCGGTACCAATCTGGGAGGTTGGTACGTTGCCGCAAATGGCTACCATAGGAACGGAGTCCAGGTATGCGGTTGCAATACCGGTAACCAGGTTGGTGGCGCCCGGTCCGGAGGTGGAGATAACAACTCCAACCTTACCGGTGGAACGGGCGTACCCGTCTGCGGCATGAGCGGCACCCTGTTCGTGTGCCGTCAGGATGTGGTTAATCTGATCCTGGTATTTGTACAGGCTGTCATAAACGTTAATGATTTGTCCGCCCGGATACCCGAAGACGGTGTCACAGCCCTGTTCAATTAAAGTTTCTACAAGGATATCTGCGCCGGAAAGAAGCATAGTCCATTACTCCTTTCTTAAGTTCTGCAGGATTAAGTCTCCGCACTGCTTGCAGCCAACCTGTTCCTTGCCGGAACTCATAATGTCTGCGGTGCGGTATCCTGCATCCAGATAAGCGGAAACAGCCTGCTCAATGGCATCTGCTTCTTCGCTCATGTCAAAGCTGTAGCGAAGCATCATGGCAGCCGAAAGAATGGTGCCGACCGGGTTGGCAAGATCCTGTCCGGCAATGTCCGGTGCAGAACCGTGGATGGGTTCATACAGGCCACAGGTGGTGGCGCCCAGACTGGAGGATGGGATCATACCGATGGATCCGGTAATCATGGATGCTTCATCGGACAAAATGTCGCCGAACATGTTTTCGGTGACAATGACATCAAACTGAGCCGGGTTCTTGACAATCTGCATGGCGCAGTTGTCTACCAGCATGTCAGTCAGTTCTACATCCGGATATTCCTTGGCGAGTTGGTGCATGGTGGATTTCCAGAGTCTGCTGGTATCCAGAACGTTACTCTTTTCTACGGAGCACAGCTTTTTATGACGCTTTCTTGCGGTTTCAAAGCCGATTCTTCCAATTCGCTCAACTTCGGACTGGCTGTATTTCATGATGTCGGTGGCAGTGTCTCCTTCGGTTTTGTGTTCGCCGAAGTAAATGCCGCCAATTAGCTCACGAACAATGATGAAGTCAATGCCCTGTTCTACAATGGAGGGCTTTAATGGGGAGGCTTCCGCCAGCTGTGGCCAAATCTTGGCCGGACGGTTGTTGGAATAAACGCCCATGCCTTCACGAAGGCGAAGTAAGCCTTTTTCCGGACGCTTCGGGCCCGGAACGCTGTTCCATTTGTCTCCGCCGACAGCGCCTAACAGAACGCTGTCAGACTGCAGGCATTTCTGCAGCTCTGCTTCAGGAAGGGGATCGTCGTATTTGTCAACGGCACAACCGCCCATGTCAACATCAGTATAGTGGAAGGTGTGTCCGTAAAGCGCAGCAACCTTGTCCAGGACGCGGAGTGCCTGCTCTACAATTTCAGGACCAATTCCGTCACCGCGGATGACGGCAATATTTTTATCCATTGGTTTCGCCTTCTTTCAGGGAATTCAACAGCCCGCCGCACTTGATAATGTTCTGAATGAACGGGGGGAAGGGCTGTGCTTTATAGGATTTACCGGTGGTTTCATCTGTAATGATACCGGTATCAAAATCTACGCTTACGGTGTCTCCGGCCTGGATTTCTTCTGCCGCTTCTTCGCATTCCAGAATGGGAAGGCCAATGTTAATGGCGTTCCGGTAAAAGATGCGGGCAAAGCTTTTGGCAATAACACAGCCGGTACCGCAGGTCTTAATGACCAGGGGAGCGTGTTCTCTGGAAGATCCACAGCCAAAGTTCCAACCGGCTACCATTACATCGCCGGGGGAAACGCGTTTTACGAATTCGGTGTCAATGTCTTCCATGCAGTGCAGGGCAAGCTCTTTGGCATCCGGGGTGTTCAGGTAACGGGCCGGGATGATAACATCCGTGTCCACATTATCCGGGTACTTGAAAACAGTTCCTTTTGTGTTCATGTGGTCAGGCCTCCTTATACTCGGTAATATAACCGGTCAGTGCGCTGGCTGCTGCGGTTTGCGGCGAAGCCAGGTAAACTTCACTGTCCACGTGACCCATCCGGCCGACAAAGTTCCGGTTGGTTGTGGCGATGCAGCGTTCTCCTGCTGCAAGGATGCCCATATAACCACCAAGGCACGGTCCGCAGGTTGGAGTGGACACAATGGCACCGGCGTCTATAAACGCTGTGTACCAGCCGCGTTCCACGCATTCCCGCAGGATTTGCATGGTGCCCGGGATAATGATGCAACGGATGCCGTCGGCAATGTGTTTGCCGTGCAGAATCTGATAAGCAGCTTCCAGGTCTTCCAGTCTGCCGTTGGTGCAGGAACCGATAACTACCTGGTCTACTTTAATGTCATGTAAGTCAGAAGCCGGGCGCGTGTTTTCCGGAAGATGCGGGCAGGCCACGACCGGAATCAGCTTACCAAGGTCAAGGGTAATGACCTTTTCGTATTCGGCATCCGGATCTGCTTCATAGACCTTCGGGGCGCGTTCACTTCTGCCGTCCAGATAGGCAAGGGTAACGTCGTCTACCGGGAAAATGCCGTTTTTGGCACCGGCTTCAATGGCCATGTTACAAATGCAAAGGCGGTCATCCATGGAAAGGCTATGGGCGCCGTCTCCGGTGAACTCCATGCTCTTGTACAGGGCGCCGTCTACGCCGATCATGCCGATGATGGTCAGGATAACGTCCTTGCCACTGCAATTTGAAGGCAGCTTGCCGGTCAGATTGAACCGGATGGCGGACGGTACTTTAAACCAGGCCATGCCGGTTGCCATGCCGGCAGCCATGTCTGTGGAGCCTACGCCGGTGGAGAATGCTCCAAGAGCGCCGTAGGTGCAGGTGTGGCTGTCCGCGCCGATGATGCAGTCACCGGCGGTAACCACACCCTGCTCCGGCAGAAGGGCATGTTCAATGCCCATTTTGCCGACGTCATAAAAATGGCTGACGCAGTGTGCTCCGGCAAATTCACGACAGGTTTTGGATTGCTCGGCTGCCTTAATGTCCTTGTTCGGAACAAAGTGGTCCAGAACAATGGCAACACGGTCTTTATCAAAGACAGACTGGAAGCCTGCTTTGTTAAATTCGTTGACGGCAACCGGCGTGGTGATATCGTTTCCAAGAACAATGTCTAATTTGGCATTAATTAACTGTCCCGGAACCACCTTGTCCAGACCGGCATGGGCGGCAAGGATTTTCTGTGTCATTGTCATGCCCATGTTAGTCACCTGCCTTTGTCATGTTATAGAAGGCACTTAACAGTGCTTTGGTGTTTGCGGTAAGAATATCGGTGTCACTGCCGGCGCCCCAATACAGAGTGCCGTCGGCACGTTCCAGTCCAATGTAGGAAACACCGACGCTTCTGGAGCCGGCGCCCTGCATGCTGTGCTGGGTAAATACCTGCAGTGTGTATTCTTCTCCGGTGAACTGACGAAGGGCATGGTTAATGGCATTCAGTGTGCCGTTGCCTTCGTCTTCCATTTCGGTTTCCTGTCCATCCTTCAGGAAGGTAATATCAATTTTGACTTTGTCATTTTCTCTGGAAAATTCAAAATCGGTAATTTCTACAGGACCCTTCAGGTTCAGATAATTGTCTGTGAACAGCTTCAGAATTTCTTCCGGCTTCAGTTCCTTGTGTTCGTGGTCGGAAACGTCCTTGCACAGGTAACTGAAGTGCTCCCGCATTTTCGGCGGAAGGTTGTATCCGTAGGTCTGCTCCAACAGGTAGCCGATTCCGCCTTTGCCCGACTGGGAGTTGACGCGGATGACGTCGGCATCATAGGTTCTGCCGATATCCTGTGGGTCAATGGGAATGTACGGAACGGTCCATTCGTGCAGCTTGTTCTTTCTTCTGTACTTCATGCCCTTGGCAATGGCGTCCTGATGCGAACCGGAGAAGGCTGCAAAGACCAGTGCTCCGGCATACGGGGCTCTTTCATAAACCTGCATGCGGGTGCACTTTTCGTATTCTGCGGTCAGGTAGTTCATGTCGGAGAAGTCCAGCTTGGGATCTACCCCGTGGGAATACATATTCAGTGCCAGGGTGATGATATCTACATTTCCGGTTCGTTCGCCATTGCCGAACAGGGTTCCTTCTACGCGGTCAGCGCCGGCCAGAAGGGCAAGTTCGGTATCGGCTACGCCGGTTCCTCTGTCATTATGTGGATGAAGAGACAGGGTAACGAATTCCCGATACTTCAGGTTTTCGCTCATGTACTCTACTTGCGATGCATAAACATGTGGAAGGCTCATTTCTACCGTAACCGGCAGGTTAATGATGACGTTGTTGTCTTCACTAGGTTCCAGCACGTCCAGGACGGCGTTGCAAACTTCCAGTGCATAGTTCGGTTCGGTTCCGGTAAAGGACTCCGGAGAATATTCAAAACGGAAGTTGCCTTCATATTCCTTGGAAAGCTTCTTGACTAATTTAGCGCCATCAACGGCAATCTTCTTGATTTCTTCCTTGCTCTTCTTGAAGACCTGTTCCCGCTGTGCCACGCTGACGGAATTATAAAAATGAATAATTGCGCTTGGGGCACCCTTGCAGGCTTCGAAGGTCTTGCGGATGATATGTTCGCGGCACTGGGTTAAAACCTGTACCGTAACATCGTCAGGAATCAGATTTTCGTCAATCAGCTTACGCAGGAATTCATATTCGGTTTCACTGGCGGCGGGGAAGCCAACTTCAATTTCTTTGAAGCCGACATCCAGCAGTACCTTGTAAAATTCAAGCTTTTCTTCCAGGCTCATTGGAATAACAAGACTCTGGTTGCCGTCACGCAGATCCACACTACACCAGTCCGGTGCTTTTTCAATGTGATCTTTTTCTACCCATTTGTTGTACTTATGATCTACCGGGTAATATCCCACTCTGTATTTACTGGAATCCATCATTGGTTTTATTTACTCCTTTTCTGCAACCACTTCCACTTCAACCAATGCACCCTTCGGGAGATCCTTAACGGCTACGCAGCTGCGAGCCGGCTTTTCGGTAAAATACTGGGCATACACTTCGTTGAAAGCGGAGAAATCATTAATATCACTTAAAAAGCAGACCGTCTTTACGGCCTGGGTTAGCGAGCTGCCTGCAGCAGATAGGACCGCTTCCAGATTCTTGCAGACCTGATGGGTCTGCTCTGTAATGTTGTTGCCCTCAAGAACCCCGGTTTCCGGGTTGAGAGGGATTTGTCCGGAGGTAAAGACAAGATTACCTGTTACAATGGCCTGTGAATACGGGCCGATTGCTGCCGGAGCTTGGTTTGTTTGAACTTTGCTACTCATAACTTCAAACCCCTTTCAATAAAAATTTATTTGGAATGGTTATTGGAAAATTTAGAGATGCGGGATACGGCGTTAGACAATCTTGAAGCCCTCATCCTGAATGGCTTTGGTAATCAGATTAACATGGTTAAAGTCTCTGGTTTCCATTTCAATTCTCAGGAAGCAGCCGTTAACGCTTTCGGTGTTGCCCTTTTCATAGTGAACACCGGTAACATTGCCGCCGCAATCGGCAATGATGCGGGAAATTTCTTTTAACTGGCCCGGCTTGTCAATCAGCTCAATTAAGAAGCTGGAGGAACGGCCGGAATTTAAGAGGCCGCGGTCAATGACACGGGAAAGGCTGGTAACGTCAATGTTACCGCCGGATACAACGGCAACTACGCGCTTGCCTTTCAGGTCAAACTTTCTGGCCATGATGGCAGCCAGGGCGGTTGCACCGGCACCTTCTGCAATCATCTTCTGTTTTTCAATCAGAGCCAGGATGGCGCTGGATACTTCATCGTCCGTGACAAGGGCAATTTCATCCACGTATTCCTTGACCAGTTCAAAGGTGTTTTCTCCGGGCTGTTTTACTGCAATGCCGTCGGCAATGGTGGAAACAGAGGGGAGACATTCAATGCAGTCATGGTGAATGGAGTTGTACATGCTGGGTGCCCCTGCAACCTGTACACCGTAGATTTTAATGGAAGGACGAATGTGCTTTGCGGTATAAGCAATACCGGAAATTAATCCGCCGCCGCCAATCGGAACTACAATGGCGTCTACGTTGTCAAGGTCATTCAGAATTTCCAGGGCAATGGTTCCCTGTCCGGCAATGACATTTTCGTCATCAAACGGATGAACGAAGGTGTAACCTTCCTGCTCTTTCAGTTCCAGGGCCTTTTCATAGGCATCATCATAACAGCCTTCTACCAGGCAAACCTCTGCGCCAAATGCCTTAGTGGCTTCTACTTTGGAAATAGGAGCGCTGTCCGGCAGGCAAATCAGGGATTTGATGCCACTTTTGGTTGCTGCCAGTGCCACACCCTGTGCGTGGTTACCTGCGGAACAGGCAATAACGCCCTTGGCTTTTTCCTCTTCGGAAAGCATGGCAATTTTATAAGCAGATCCTCTGACTTTGAAGGATCCGGTAATCTGTAGGTTTTCCGGCTTTAAATAAAGTTCACAGTCCGGAACAATACCGTAGGTCTTTACCAGTTTGGTTTCACGGACAATGTTTTTCAGCACCGACTGTGCGTCAAAAACCTGATCAAGAGATAGCATTTTCTTATTCCACCTTTCAATTACTTTCAAGAGACTTCTCTTTTTCGGAAAACGAGCTTTCAGGTAAAATAAAACCGCCTCAAAGCCGCTTGCTTTGAGACGGGTGCTATCAAGTTCACTCGCGGTACCACTCAAATTGCGGACATGCTGTCCGCCACCTCTTGAAGTCTAGCAACTTCTATGCACTAACGTAGCAAACACGGGAAACGTCTACTGGGTGTCAGAACCTTTGGGGCTTCCGGCTCGGAAGGGATGGGAGGTTCTGCAGCACTTTATCGGAATTACACCGTCTCCGACTCTCTGTAAAAGTAACAAAAGCAGGCTCTGTCTTCGTCAACGCCTTTATTAATAAGTTATATACTTATTAAATCTAGGAGTATTTTAACACAGAGCCATGCAATGTCAACAAATAATTTAGATTTTCTTTGGTAGCTTTGAATATGTACTCAATTGTGATAAGTTGGCGCTTTTGTTGGGTCCGCTTTTTCCGGATCTGCAGGGCGGGAAGGAAACCACGGGTTCTTTCCTTCTGCGCGGAATTGCTTATACAACAGGACGCAATAAATCAGATCAAATACCGTACAGAAAACACCGCACCAGATGTTGAGCGGGTCCTGCAAAGACGGATATACCGCAATGGCAACCCAGGCTCCAACGGTGCCAAGCATTTTACCGATGGCTATATTCATGGACTGCCCTTCCGTAGACTGCCGTTCAAAGAGCATGAAGATGAACAGCATGGACATTGGAAGGTTCTGAACAATGGCAGTGCATCCGTTTGCTCGAACGCCATAGGCCTGTAACCAGGTAATTTCCACGCAGATGGCGCAGGCCATAACCACGGCAAACCAAGGCCAGAAGTATTTTTCCGGAGCAAACTTTTTGAAGTCCTTTTTGCCCCATTTAACATGGGTATAAAGGATAACACAGTCGGCAATAAACCAGGCGGAGTTAACAATGGCCATCATATAACCACCATAGAACATGCCGTCATGCGCCCAGTACATATAGGCGTACAAGCCTTCCCAAACAATATTAAAGGCCAGTGCTACAAAGGGCATGCCATAGGTCTTCTGCTTAAAGCCAAGACGGATTAAATCAATATACGCAATCAGCCAGCCAATTCCGGCAATGGGTGCAAAAAGGAATACGCGTGCATCCAGACCGAATTCCGGAAAATGGCAGATATTCATAATGGTATCCAGCATGAAAAAGTCTCCTTTTGCTATATTTTGCTGTAAAGGCTCTCTGCTTTACGCAGAGAGCCGATTTCTTTTATTATTTCGTGTTTAAACGATTTTCTGCCTGTTGGGCAAGGAAGGTTTTGCATTCTTTGAAGCTCTTCAGTTTGAATTCACTGCTTCTCTTCTTGTAGTCTTCAACGGCGGCAAGAGTCTTCTGGCCTTCTTCTTCCTTACCCTTTAACGGCTTGTGCGTGTATGGGTTCAGACCGAACTGGTGGAAGCGTCTGGTCAGAAGGGTGATGTAGCAGATGTCAAAGATGGCGCAGATGGCGGCAAGGCAGTATACGAAGTACTGACCCGGCATCCAGTAAAGGCCAATGCAGGTTGGTGCCAGAGTACCAAGGAACTTGCACCAGGCAACCCAGATGGACAGACCTTCTACGGTTTCCTTATGGAACATATGCTGGCAGAACAGAACAGACATGATGGCGTTCATTAAGTAAGCTGCAAACATGGGGGAGTCCGGAAGGGTAGGCCACTGCGGGTTCATCATCAGGATGGTAACAAAGATAATGGCAAACATACCGAATTTGATGAAAGGATAACCCCAGTCATAACCGGCAAAGCGTTTGGCATAGAACATCTTGCCATATTTATAGTCCAGTACGAACATGACGGCGTCAAAAACAACCCAGAGGTAAATGCCCCAGCGCGTAATGGGTTCCGGATACGGAACTAAGAACGCAAACTGGAATTCCCAGGAGAAGTTCATGCACAGGCAGACCCAGGGCATGGACGGCGCATGGTCTTTGTGCAGCCGGTAAATAATAATCAGGTAAACAGCAGTCCATAACAGTGCACTGGCAACAATCAGAAAGATGGTGCCCCAGCCAAGGTTGGAAAACATGTTCCGAATGTAGTCATACCATTCGTCATATGGCTTCATCATTTCCAAATTGCCCCAGTGAACGCCGGGATGGGTAGTTAAGCCCCCTAGCACTTCATGGACAAACGCTAACAGTTTGTCAAACATTTTTTATTCTCCTCTCTCAAGAAAACTCCTGTTTAAAAAATTAAGCAGAAAGACCAGGGTGGGCTTTCTGCTTTTGCGGAGTTTCCGTATTTATTTTACGTCTGCTTTTTTGCGGTATGCAATAAAGAGATAGGGGAAAATACTGTTAAAAAAGAAAGATTCAATTTGTACAAAGTTACAAATCTGCAAAAATGTAACCCTTTTCGGGAAGTAGCCACTTACTGCCTGACTATTACATACAGTAAGCAAAGATGGCTGCAAACTGCAGGATGGTTCCACCCAGGATGAACAGGTGGAAGATGGAGTGGCTGTACTTATAGCCCTTTGTCTGGCGTACAAAGTAAATCATGCCAAGGGAATAAATTACGCCACCACCGGCAAAAAGAAGGATGAACCAGGGAGAGTAAACAAGCCACATCGCCCAGATGGCGGAGAGAACGCTCCACCCTGCAACAAAGTAACAGGAGTAGGAGAGCGGGCCGTACTTGTGGAAGTCAATGGCGGTGAAGACCGTGCCGACAATGCAAACCACGTGAACAATGGCCCAGGTGGTCCAGGCAAGGGCGGGGTACTGCTCCCGTAAGGCACCCATGGCAATAGGGGTGTAGGTGCCGCAGATCAGGGTGTAAATGTCACAGTGGTCCAGAATCTGCATAATCTTCTTGGCGTATCGGTCCTTCACCGGATCCAGCCCGTGATATACGCTGGAGATGGTGTACACCAGGATCATGGACAAGCAGTAAAGAATGCCGGATACCATTCCCCAGACATTGTGCGTCAGGGCACATTTAATAATGACTCCAATCATGGCAAGAACGCCCAGGCCACCACCGACAATGTGGCTAACCATATTAAAGACTTCTTCGCCGTGCGTGTAGACCGGCAACTTTCTTTCCTTAACCGGTGTGCGGGGCATATCAATTCTGCGTTGTTTTTTATTCTTTGTGGACGGCTTGTTGGAAGCCCTGTTTTTGAGGACTGCTTCTGCCATACTGTCACGTCCTTTCGTCATCTGCTTTTTGCTTGCTTTTCCCTTGACGCCGAAAGTGTAACGCCTTTTCTTTTGCGAGTCACTCTATTCCTGCTTTTGTGGCTTCTACCGTTTTCTACGAAGACGAAGAGGGCACTCTCCTGTGCGGAGAATGCCCTCTACTGTGCCATGGAAATGGCTTACTTATGCGACTTTTAGCTGGTTATACTTTCTGTTGCTTGGTTGATGCCTTCTGCCCAGGTTTCAGCATTGAAGCCACCCATGATGGCTGTTTCCAGTTCATCCCGGTTTTGAATAGTCCAGGCTTTGTCCTGATATATCAGTTTTAAATCAACGGTAGTGGTTACTGTGGAAATACTGTCACTGGCCAGGTTCTTTTTAATGCTGTCAATCATTAAAGTGGTAAGGGCTTCATCGGACATTTCTTCGTCAGAAGAGAATGCAGAAGCAAGAGCAGCACTGAACACTTCAGACAGCATGGCATTCATGACAGCAGTTAAATCTTTGTTTGTAATAGCAACCTGAACGGTAGCAGAGTTTCCGTCCTGTGTGGTTTCCTTGATTTCATAAGTCATACCGGTGCACATAGTTTTTATGATTTCTTTCAGGGTAGCATTTTGCTCGTCTGTTAATTGAAGATCATCTTCCCCTTCACCGGAGGCGAGCTGGCTTTCTAAATCATTGTCAGGAAAATAGGTGCTGATAGTATCTTCATCATATTCCTGTACCCCTTTTAAAACATCCTCTACAAAGGCATCCGGCTTTTGCTTGAAGCATCCGGTAAAAGACAGCGCTACCAAAGATAGTGCTAAAAGTAGAGCGAACAGTTTACTTGTTTTTTTCATGAAAATTCCCCTTTCTTTTTCGGAATTGAATAGTTAATGCAAATCCACTATAGCATGCAAAGCAAAGAAGAAAAAGTAATTTAGAGAAACTGTGACATTTAAGGGACAACGTCATCTAACAAAAAAGGGCCGGACAGTCTTTGGAACTGTCCGGCCAACTGTTAGTACTTTACTAAAGTAGCTTATTTAATCAGGGATTCCCCGGTCATTTCTGCAGGCTGCGGAAGGCCGAGAATCTTCAGAATGGTCGGGGAGAGGTCACAGAGGCGGCCGCCTTCCCGGAGTTCTACATTGCCACAGCCGATAACAGCGAATGGAACCGGGTTGGTGGTGTGCGCCGTAAAGGCGGACCCATCCGGTTCATACATTTTATCGGCGTTGCCATGGTCAGCGGTCAGAAGGATGGCGCCGCCCATTTTTTCAACGGCGTCCTGTAACCGGCCAACGCAGGTGTCAACGGTTTCAACTGCTTTCACAGCGGCATCAAAGACGCCGGTGTGACCAACCATGTCACAGTTGGCAAAGTTGATGATAATAACGTTGTACTTGTCAGAAAGAACGGCTTCTACCAGCTTGTCCGTAACTTCCGGAGCGCTCATTTCCGGCTGAAGGTCATAGGTGCTAACCTTCGGGCTTGGAATCAGAATACGGTCTTCCCCTTCGTTGACGGTTTCCACGCCGCCGTTGAAGAAGAAGGTTACGTGAGCATACTTTTCGGTTTCGGCAATCCGCAACTGGGTCATGTGGTTAGCGGCAAGATATTCGCCAAGGGTGTTGTGTAATTCCTGCGGCTTGAAGGCTACGTGTACGTTTGGCATGGTGGCGTCATACTGCGTCATGCAAACATAGGTAACCGGGAAATACTGATGCGGGAATCCATCCAGCTCCGGATCCACAAAGCAGCGGGTAATTTCTCTGGCACGGTCCGGACGGAAGTTGAAGAAAATAACGCTGTCATTTTCCTGTACTCTGCCGCCATCCATGCAAACGGTGGGCAGAACGAATTCGTCTGTCAGGTGCTTGCCATCTTCATCTACTACGTCATAGGAAGCCTTTACGGCAGCAACCGGGTCGGTTGTATGGTTGCCTTCGCCTTTGACAATGGCGTTGTATGCCTTGCTGACACGTTCCCAACGGTTGTCACGGTCCATGGCATAAAAACGTCCGGTCAGAGTTGCAATCTGACCAACGCCGTTTTTATCCATGTAATCCTGCAACTGCTGAACGTAGTCAGCACCGGAGGTCGGCGGTACGTCACGGCCATCCAGGATAGCGTGAACATAAACCTTGGTAAGACCGTTCTTTTTGGCAAGGTCAAGCAGACCGAACAGATGTTTAATATGGCTGTGCACGCCGCCGTCGGACAGTAAGCCGATCAGGTGCAGTGCGGAGTCATTCTTTTTGCAGTTTTCTACTGCTGCCAGGAACGCTTCGTTCTGGAAGAAGTCTCCATCTTCAATGGACTTGGTAATGCGGGTCAGTTCCTGATAAACAATGCGACCGGCGCCGATATTGGTGTGGCCGACTTCGGAGTTGCCCATCTGGCCGTCCGGCAGACCTACGTCAAGGCCGGAAGCACCAATGGTGGTGTGTGGGCATTCGGACATAATTTTGTCCAGTCTGGGAGTTTTGGCGGCTACAATGGCATTGCCGTAGGTTGCGTCCGGCACCCAGCCGAAGCCGTCCATAATGCATAATACTACTGGTTTTTTCATAGTGATATCCCTTTCAAAAGTTCAGCTCCCCGTGTTCGGAGAGCTGAACGGAATTGGATGAATTATTTGGATGCAGCGGCAACAATGGCAGCAAAGTCGGCCGGCTTCAAGGAGGCGCCGCCGATCAGACCGCCGTCAATGTCTTCTTTGGCCAGAAGGCTTGCAGCGTTACCGGCATTCATGGATCCGCCGTACTGAACAACAAAAGCATCAGCGGCATCCTTGTTGTAAAGGGTAGCAATCAGGTCACGGATGTACTTGTTAACTTCTTCAGCCTGATCATCGGTGGCGGTAACGCCGGTGCCGATGGCCCAAACCGGTTCATAAGCAATGATGATGTTCTTCAGCTCTTCTTCGGAAACACCGGCAAGTGCAATCTTGGTCTGGGTGGAGATAACTTCAAAGGTAATGTCCTTCTGACGTTCATCCAGTGTTTCACCAACGCAAAGGATTGGCTTCAGACCGGCATTCAGTGCAGCGCGAACACGATCATGTACGGTTTCGTTGGTTTCACCAAAGTAGGTTCTTCTTTCGGAGTGGCCGATAACAACATACTCTACGCCGATTTCCTTCAGCATGGCTGCGGAAATTTCGCCGGTGAAAGCGCCGGATTCTGCCCAGTGTACGTTTTCAGCGCCAACCTTAATGTTGGTACCCTTGGTCAGTTCAACTACGTTTGCCAGATCTACATACGGAACGCAAACAATAACATCACAGTCAGCATCTGCTACCAGCGGCTTGATGTCACAAACCAGAGCAGCGGCTTCTGCCGGAGTCTTGTTCATTTTCCAGTTACCGGCAATGACTGCCTTACGAAGTGCTTTATTCATGATAACTACCTCTTTTGAGTTTATTTACTTTATTTTTCTTCTCTGCGATTTAGTCTTTGTCTGCCATGGCAGCAATACCCGGGAGTTCTTTGCCTTCCAGGAATTCCAGAGAAGCACCGCCGCCGGTGGAAATGTGGGTCATCTTGTCACCGAAGCCAAGCTGGTTAACAGCAGCTGCGGAGTCACCACCACCGATTACGGTTACGGCGTCAGTTTCAGCAAGAGCCTTGGCAACAGCCAGGGTGCCCTGGGCAAGAGTCGGGTTTTCAAATACGCCCATAGGTCCGTTCCAAACAACGGTCTTAGCCTTGGAGACTGCTTCTGCATACAGTTCGGCGGTCTTCGGGCCGATGTCACAGGCTTCGCAGTCGGCTGGAATCTTGTCTACGTCTACAACCTGAGCATCTACCGGAGCATCAATGGGATTCGGGAAATCTTTGATTACTTTTACATCGACCGGGAGAAGAAGCTGTACGCCCTTGGCAGCAGCCTGTTCCATCATGTCTTTGCAATAGTCAATCTTGGTTTCGTCCAGCAGGGACTTACCTACCTGATAGCCCTTTGCAGCAGCGAAGGTGTAGGACATGCCGCCGCCGATGATCAGGGTGTCGGCCTTGTCCAGCAGGTTTTCAATAACGGAAAGCTTGTCAGCAACCTTAGCGCCGCCGAGGATGCAAACGAACGGACGGGCAGGATCATTGACAGCATTGCCAAGATACTTGATTTCTTTTTCAATCAGGTAACCGCAAACAGCTTCGTCTACGTAATCTACAACACCAACGGTGGAGCAGTGAGCTCTGTGAGCGGTACCAAATGCATCATTTACAAAAACGTCAGCCAGAGAACCCAGTTCCTTAGAGAAGGCTTCTTCGTTCTTGGTTTCTTCTTTTCTGTAACGGGTGTTCTGCAGAAGAACAATGTCCCCGTCCTTCATGGCAGCAACGGCGGCCTTTGCGTTTTCGCCGACAACGTTATCATCAGCGGCAAATTTCACTTCCTGGCCAAGCAGCTCAGACAGTCTGACTGCAACCGGTGCCAGGGACAGTTCCGGCTTCGGCTCTCCTTTCGGTTTGCCAAGGTGGGAGCAAAGGATTACTTTGCCGCCGTCGGCAACCAGCTTTTTAATGGTTGGCAGAGCAGCAACCAGACGGTTTTCGTCGGTAATTTTGCCTTCCTTAAGTGGAACGTTAAAGTCACAGCGTACCAGTACGCGCTTGCCCTTGACGTTAATGTCATCTACGGTTTTCTTGTTAAGAGTCATATTGAAGTCCCTTTCTGCATAAGCTTTGATAATAGAGAGTTTCTCCGTTTCCACAGTAAATTATAACGAAAAAAAGAGTAGTGTCAAAATGTTAACGAGCTTTTTTCACAGGCGTTTTTAGTTTCTCTGTTTTTGCCAAAAAAAGCCACGGGAAAACCCCGTGGCTAAGACACCTTTTTGTACCTTACAACAGGTTGGCGTCGGTCCATTTGTAGTTGTGTAATTCGCCGCTGCACAGGAGCTCCGGATAGTCCCATTGCCGCAGCACTTCATAAACGCCGATGGCTACGGAGTTGGAAAGGTTCAGGCTGCGGCACTCGTCCATCATCGGAATCCGGACACAGCGTTCCGGATGGGCAAGGAGCATGGGCTCCGGGAGCCCTTTGGTCTCCTTGCCGAACATCAGGAAACAGTTGTCCGGATAAGGGACATCCGTATGCCTGTGCAGCGCCTTGGTGGTGTAGTAAAAGAAATGACCATCCGGGTTCTTTGCAAAAAAGTCATCCAGGTTTTCGTAATAGGTTAAATCCAGGAAGTGCCAATAGTCTAAACCCGAGCGTTTTAGCTGTTTGTCGGTTACTGTAAAGCCCATTGGCTTTACAATATGCAGGTGCGCGCCCGTGCATGCGCATGTCCGCGCAATATTCCCCGTGTTCTGCGGAATTTCCGGTTCTACCAAAACAATATTTAATGTGGCCATATGCCCACTCCTTTTTTCTTAGCTTGTATCCTTTTTGCAGGAGCTCTGCGGTTGGAACTTTTGCGGTTAGAGCTCTTGTAGTTGGAATTCTTGTGGCTGCGTTCTTGTGGTTGGAACTCCTGCAGTTAGATCCTGTACAGTTGGGGCTCCTGCAGTTGGCTTTTCTACGGTTGGAACTTTTGTAGTTGGCTTTTGCAGTTAGACTTTCTGCAGTTGTAGCTCCTACGGTTGTAACTTTTGCAGTTAGACCTTCTGCAGTAGGAACCCTTACAATTGTGGTTCCGGCAGCCGGCGCTCTTTCAGATGGAGCTCTTTAAAACTGAAACCCGAACTATTATAAGCAGAATGCGTTTACTGTGCAATTATCGCAGATTACCTCATATCCGGCTTGCCGGCATAATTTGCGGTAATTTCTGTCTCAGATTACCTCATATTAGCTCTAGGCATTAAATCTGCG
>CAVIZK010000004.1:101315-180045 GCA_963647215.1 Paludibacteraceae bacterium
TTACCTCATATTAGCTCTAGGCATTGAATCTGCGGTACTTCACGAAAGTATCTTTTATCCTAGAATTGCCCTGCTCACCCAATTTACCTCATATCAGGCTTGCTGACACAATTTGCGGTAATTTCTGTCTCAGCTTACCTCATATTAGCTCTAGGCATTAAATCTGCGGTACTTTACGAAAGTATCTTTCGTCCCAGAACAGCGCTGGTTACTCAATTTACCTCATATTCGGCTTGCCGGCATAATATGAGGTAATTCTCATTCTCCACATCCTTTTTCCGCGCCCCTTGCAACAAGGAAAAAAGCATCCGCAGGTAGCCCAAAATCATGGTGGAGATGTGCTTTCACCATATTCCACCTCCCTTGAAGGCAATAAAAGGCACTTCAAAATGCTGCAGCAGCAGTGAATTAAGGGAGGTGGACATAGAAATTTTACTGCTTTCACCATGAATTTATTGACTTTTTGCGGACTCACATCCTTGTTTTAGGGGAGGTGGAAGCACCAGTTTTGCAGGTGCCACCATGAAAAATCGCCGTATTTCTGCCCGTCCACCACAACCAGCTCTGCACTATTTACACTGCAACCCGTGTAAATAAGGGGCGTTCCGCCGGATTAGACCAGAAGGGGCTCCGCCGGGAATAGAATCAGTGGCTTCTAAAACATGAACAACTTCTAAAATATGAACAAAGCTGAATCGCAAAGATGGAATATTATTGTTACTGCAGATACTGTCGTTACTGCAAATGCTGATGTTACTGCAGGTACTGGCGTTACTGCAAATACTGCTGAGACGGCTGCCATCAAAAGCTGGTTGGAGATGTAGCAATCCAAGATGCAGCAATCCAAGGTGCAGCAAATCAGGCAAAAGGGTGACCAAGTACGGGCTTCTTGGGAATAGCCATTACAGAGGCAATGGAAAAAGATGTAGGCAGCCAAGATGCAGTAATCCAAGATGCAGTAAATCAGGGAAAAGGGTGACCAAGTACAGGTTTTCTGTGGAATAGCCATCACAGAAACGACGGCTGAAGGTGCATTAAGTTAGCCAAAAGGGTGACCAAGTGCGGAATTTTTGGGAATAGCCATTACAGAGGCAAAGGAAAAAGATGTAGGCAGCCAAGATGCAGCAATCCAAGGTGCCGCAAGTCAGGCAAAAGGGTGACCAAGTACGGGATTTCTGGGGATTGGTCATCACAGAAACAACGGCTGAAGGTGCATTAAGTTAGCCAAAAGGGTGACCAAACACGGGTTTTCCGGGGAGTAGTCATCACAAAATGCGGAATGGAGTTAAGTGCAGGTAACTGAAAAGGGTGACCATTCCAAAGAATTTGGAGGGTAGGTCACCCTTTTGACGGGTTCTAATAGCGCACAAGGTTCATTTTAAGGGTGACTAACTGTAGAAATCTGGCAAATAGTCATCACAAACGCTTTTTGAAAATTACTTTGCGGGACCAAAAGGGTATGTGTACAAAGGTCTTTGGCAGATACCCATCATAGAAATGCCGGTGGAAGGTGCAGCAAATCAGGCAAAAGGGTGACTAAGTACGGGATTCTTTGGGAACTGCCATCACAGAGGCAATGGCAAAATATGTAGGCAGCCAAGATGTAGCAAGCCAAGATGTAGTAATCCAAAGATACAGAAAATCAGGAAAAAGAGTGCCCAAGCACAGAACTTTGGGAAATCAGTTCAGCCATCACAAACGCTACGTGAAAATCATTTTGTATGACAAAAGGGTGGGGATACACAGATTTTGGGCAGATACCCACCATAAAAATGCCGGTGGAGGACGATATAAGCAAACAAAAAGGATGGGTGTTTGCGAAAAAACGAAGAATACCCATCACAAAAAGCACTTGAGGAAGACTACTGCTGTCAGGGAAAAGGGTGGGGACTTGCGGATTTTTGAGCAATACCCATCATAAAAGAAGGAATCAAAGCTAACGGCAGATAAGAAAAAGGATGGTTACTGTAGGGAAACGGGCCTATACCCATCCTTTTGGCGTGATTTTAGTAGTGGAAAAGATGTTTTCTGGGGTGGGTGCATTTGGAAATACGGCAAATACCCACCCTTAGGTGCAACGCATGGACTTGGCTCAAGGTAAGAAGCGTGGACTTGGCTCAAGGTGAGAAGCATGGACTTGGCACAAGGTAAGAAGCATAGACTTGGTGCAAGGTAAGAAGCATAGACTTGGCGCAAGTTCAGAAGCATGGGAGTGGGGCTAGAAACAGGGCTAGGAGTCACAACTTTTAGATTAGCATGATCGTGATTTTGGTACCGCATGATTTTGGTGCCGCGTGATGTGGGTACAGTATGATATGGAACGACAGTGCAGGAACACTTATGGAGCTGGGTAAGAAGTAAGAAGGAGCAGGGAAGAGGGATTTTGGCGGAAAAGGTTTTTTACGGAAAAATTCTTGACTTGGAGCTAACTCCAAGTATTATGCTTTAAACAAAGCAATGAGGGCTTTACTCAAGTATTATGCTTTAAACAAAGCAGAGAGGGCTTACGGATGAAGAGGTTTTACAGATGAAAAGAATACTGATTGTATATTACACTTGGTCAAATGGAAACACTGAGCGGATTGCCAAAATGCTTCAGGAGGAGACTGGTGGAGATCTGGTAAGGATTGAGACCATAGTTCCTTATGCCGGAAGTTATGATGATGTGGTGAATCAGGGGCAGGATGAGGTGCAACGCGGCTATGAGCCGGAAATAAAGTTGCTGATGCAGGAGTCGGGAAAGGATGTTCTTGATGGAGGAACGCTGAATCAAGAAACACCGGGCAAGGTGGCGTCGGACAATCCGGAAGCGCGTAATCCGGTAGACGGCCGTATATTGGCGGACTATGATGTAATAGCAGTAGGCACGCCGACCTGGTGGTATACCATGGCACCGGCGGTGCGTACGTTTTTGCATCAAAATGATTTTAGCGGGAAAACGGTAATTTCGTTTGCAACGAATGGCGGTTGGCCCGGCCACGTTATTAAGGATATGCAAAAAGCCTGTAAGGGCGCAGCTACGTGCTGTAGCATGCAGGTTCAGTTTGACTCGACCGGCGGAAGCCAACTGAAAACGCCAACTGCAGAAATTGAAGCTTGGATAAAAGAGGTAAAAGAAATTCTTTAAGGAGAACGCGTATGACGATTAAAGAAGTAGCAGAAAAATATGGAATCTCGCAGGATACCCTTCGCTATTATGAGCGGGTAAAGGTCATTCCGGAGGTTACCCGAACCGCCGGGGGCATCCGCAATTATCAGGAAAGTGACCTTGGCTGGGTGGAGCATGCCATTTGTATGCGAGGTGCCGGTCTTCCCATTGAAGCTTTAATTGAATATCAACGGCTGTTTCAGGAAGGGGACTCCACCATACCGGCCAGATTACAACTGTTGCAAGAGCAGATGATAACACTGGAGGAACAGAAGGAGCAGATTGAAAAGACAATGAACCGACTCGCCTATAAGATTTCCAGATATGAGGAAGCGGTCAAAACCGGGAAATTGGTCTGGGTGCCGGAGGACAAGCAGAAATGTGGTGGCGAATTCTGAACGGCGGTGTATAATAGCTGCATTACTTGCGAAAAGAAGGGCGTGGAACCGCATGTTGAATCAGTTTTCCAGAACCGAATTGTTGCTGGGGAAGGAAGGCATTGAACGGCTGCAGAATGCGCGGGTGGCAGTGTTTGGCATCGGCGGCGTGGGCGGATATGTCTGCGAGGCACTGGTACGCAGTGGGGTGCAGCACTTTGACTTAATTGATGATGATCGCGTTTGTCTGACCAATCTGAACCGGCAGATTATTGCTACGCGAAAGACGGTTGGCAAACATAAGGTGGAAGTTATGCGGGAGCGGATGCTGGACATTAACCCGACGGTAACGGTCACCATGCATCAGTGCTTCTTTTTACCGGAGAACGCGGATATGTTCCCGTTTGAAGAATATGACTATGTGGTAGATGCCGTGGATACGGTAACCGCAAAGCTGGAATTAATTCAGCGGTGCCAGGATAAAGGGGTACCGATTATCAGTGCCATGGGCGCCGGCAATAAGCTGGACCCGGGCCGGTTGAAAGTAGCGGATATTTATGAAACACGGGTGGATCCGCTGGCCCGGGTCATGCGCCGCGAGTGCAAACGCAGGGGCATCCGGCAGCTGAAGGTGGTTTACTCGGATGAGCAGCCGGTACGGCCGATAGAGGATATGTCCATCAGCTGCCGGACCAACTGCATTTGCCCGCCGGGCGCCGAGCGCAAATGCGTGGACCGCCGGGACATTCCCGGCAGTACCGCCTTTGTGCCGGCGGTGGCCGGCCTGCTGATTGCCGGCGAAATAGTTGCTGACCTTAGCGGTGTCCGTGCGTGTCCTTATTAATAAAAAGCTAAGAGTAAGAAAAGACTGCTGATTGCGGGTGTAGCAATCAACAGTCTTTTTGCTTGTCTTATGAGGCGTTTTCTTCTGCAACTTCTTTTTCAATAGCTTCTTTGTCAAATGAAATCCGCTCTGTCAGTGATTGTTCAAATAAAGTGGCATCTTCATATTCATGGGACGAAATCTTCCAAAGGTTGCCTTCTTTTTTCAGTGTAAATGTGTTTGGACCAAGTACTACAAAGGCCGGATAAGCCGGTTCTCCTTTGGCTTCTCCGGAAAGTGTGACGGATACTGTGGCTGTTGTGGCGGTTTCATTCAAGGTAATGTTTTCAAAGTCATAATAAATGGTGTAACGCTTTCTGGCAGCAACCTGTTCAGGGTCATATTTTTTTATTTGTTCCCATCGATATATGTTTTCTTCCAGTGCTGTTTCATAGTTTTCCATCTGAATGGAATCAGCACAGAGAAGATCTGTAAAATCTTCCATTTCCAAAGTTAACCAAGACTGATAGGAACGGTCATAATACTCCTGAATAACATCCTGAATGGCCTGCTCCTCTTTTGTAGTACGGGAGCAGGCACTAAGGGAAAGACTGGAAAGTAAAAGAAGAACAGCGCCTAACATAGCGAATAGTTTTTTCGGATACATGGGGTGCCTCCTTAAAAATAGTAAGATACAGAATTTAGTACAAAACTACTTCCTTTGCCACCCACAATATAACATGATTCAAAGGGAAAAGATATGGATAAATAGAACAAATAATGTGGCAGACATTTGAAATTTTGATACATTTCAAAAGGCTCTAAAGCAGTGCTTGACAAATACCGGGGCGGGGTATAGTATGGTGGCGAAAAAAGATACCCCAGAGGGGTATGTGGCAAGATAAGTAAGATGAATGGAAAAGCTGAATCGCAGAGGAAAGGAGAAGGTAAAAATGGGTGACACAAACGAAAAGAAGTGCTGTTGCTGTGGTGTGGAAGACACGGATGGTACTGCCGGAGTGGCGGAAGCAGAAGGCAGTGGAAAGCGGAAGTATAGGACGGCTGAGGAGCAGAAGGCGTTGCTGAATCGCCTAAGAAGAATAGAGGGGCAGGTACGGGGCCTGGAGAAAATGGTAGAGGAAAACGCCTACTGTCCGGACATCCTGGTGCAGGCCTCCGCGGTGAATTCGGCGCTGAACTCCTTCAGCAAGGAGCTGTTAAGCAAGCACATGAAGACCTGCGTGGTACATGATATCCGCGAAGGCAATGACGAAGTGGTGGACGAACTTCTGTCCACGCTGCAGAAAATGATGAAATAAAGGTGACAGAAATGACGCAATATAATGTAACCGGAATGAGTTGCGCAGCCTGTCAGGCCCGGGTGGAAAAGGCTGTCAGTGCGGTCCCGGGGGTTACGTCGGTGGCTGTCAGCCTACTGACCAATTCCATGGGCGTGGAAGGGGACGCAAAGCCGAAGGACGTCATTCGGGCGGTGAAAGACGCGGGATATGGTGCGTCGCAGAAAGGCATGGGTGGCTCCGATGCAGGGGGCTCTGGGACTAATGGCTCTGGCGAGTCAGCTTCCCACTTTATTGAAGAAGCCCAGGCGTCTTTGCAGGATACCGAAACGCCGAAGATGCTGAAGCGGCTTGGGTGGTCGGTTGGCTTCCTGCTGATTCTGATGTACTTTTCTATGGGCGCGCATATGTGGGGATGGCCGCTGCCGTCCTTTTACACGGATAACCACATTGCCATGGGGCTGACGCAGATGCTGCTGGCCATTGTGGTAATGATCATTAATAAGAAGTTCTTTATCAGTGGGTTTAAAAGCCTGTGGCACAGGGCACCGAACATGGATACGTTGGTGGCGCTGGGCTCCGCGGCGTCCTTCCTGTACAGCACGTATGCTTTGTTTGCCATGACGCGCGCACAGGTGGACGGCGGGTCGGAAGCGGCCATGCCGTATATGAACAGCTTTTACTTTGAATCGGCGGCTATGATTCTTGCGCTGATTACCGTAGGAAAAACGTTGGAGTCCTACTCCAAAGGAAAGACAACTAATGCATTAAAAGGTCTGCTTTCTTTGGCGCCGAAGGTGGCCAATGTGGAGCGAACCGTAGACGGTGCCGTACAGGAACTGGAGGTGCCGGTAGACCAGGTGGTTTCCGGAGACGTCTTTGTGGTACGGCCCGGGGAACAGATTCCGGTAGATGGTTTTGTGCTGGAAGGTTCCGGTGCGGTGGATGAATCCTCTTTGACAGGGGAAAGCATTCCTGTGGACAAGAAGGATGGAGATACGGTGTCGGCCGGCACCATGAACCAGTCCGGGTTCCTGCGCTGCAAAGCCACGCGGGTTGGACAGGACACCACGCTGTCCCAGATTATTAAAATGGTCAGCGATGCAGCTGCCACCAAGGCGCCTATAGCCAAAATTGCCGATAAAGTGTCCGGCGTTTTTGTTCCGGCAGTCATCGGCATTGCACTACTGGTTTTTGTTATCTGGCTGTTACTTGGCCAAAGCTTTGCCTTTGCCATGACGCGGGCCGTTTCGGTGCTGGTTATCAGCTGTCCGTGTGCCCTGGGCCTGGCAACACCGGTTGCCATTATGGTGGGCAACGGAAAGGGCGCCCGAAACGGCATCCTGTTCAAGACGGCAGTCTCCTTGGAAGAGACCGGCAAGATTGCCGCCATTGCACTGGATAAAACAGGCACCATTACCGAAGGAAAACCAAAGGTAACAGACCTGATTCCGTTGAATGATTCTACCGAAGGTGAACTGTTGCAGATGGCGTATCTGCTGGAACGCCAGAGCGAACATCCGCTGGCTAAGGCCATTGTGGAAGAAGGCCTTTCCTGGCACTTTGATGTTGGAGACGAGTCCGGCGCAGACGGAAACGTCCTGACGGACTTTGCGGCCCTGCCGGGCAATGGCCTGAGCGGCACTTTGAACGGGGTACGCTTACTTGGCGGCAATCTGGAGCTGATGCGCCGGAACACCACGTATCCGATTCCGGATGACGTGGTGGCAAAGGCAGAGGCTTTGGCCGGTCAGGGCAAAACACCAATGTTCTTTGCTGCTGACGGCGAACTGCTTGGCATCATTGCCGTGGCCGATGTCATCAAGGAGGATTCCTATAAAGGGATCCAGGAACTGCGGAACATGGGAATTCATGTAGTCATGCTGACCGGAGACAATCAGCTGACGGCAAATGCCATTGCCGCATCCGCCGGGGTAGACGAAGTCATTGCCGGTGTTTTGCCGGACGGCAAAGCCGAAGTTATCCGGCAATTGCAGCAGAGCTACGGTAAAGTTGCCATGGTGGGCGACGGCATCAATGATGCCCCTGCGCTGACCATGGCAGATATGGGCATCGCCATCGGAGCGGGTACCGATGTTGCCATTGATGCAGCTGACGTAGTCCTGATGAACAGCAAACTAACCGATGTTTCCGCTGCCGTCCGCCTTAGCCGGCAGACGCTGCGGAACATCAAGCAGAACCTGTTCTGGGCGTTCTTCTATAACGTCATCTGCATCCCCTTGGCCGCCGGCTGTTATCACAGCCTCGGCCTGGACCTGAATCCGATGATTGGCGCTGCCGCCATGAGCCTGTCCAGCTTCTGCGTTGTCATGAACGCCTTACGGCTGAATCTGTTCCAGATCCGGAACACCAAACACGATAAACCACGCGGTAACACGCGTAAGAAAGAAGGAGCAATTACCATGAATGAAAAGACAATTAAAGTAGAAGGCATGATGTGCTGCCACTGTGAAGCCTCTGTTAAAAAGGCGCTGGAAGAAGTCAAGCATGTAGTATCCGCTACGGCAGACCACGAATCCGGTACCGTAACCTTACAGCTGGACGGTGACGTAAAAGAAGCCAAACTGAAGAAAGCGGTAGAAGATGCCGGCTACAAGTACCTCGGCTAACCAAACAGCTGAAACAGACGAAAACAAAAAGGAACCCCGCGCCACAGCGCGGGGGTTCCTTTTATTTATTAGTAATATCCAGAATGTTGTCTACCGTATCAAACAGGTAGTTGGCTTCTTTCACAATGACGTCCAGCCGCTGGTTAATTTCCTCTTTGGTAAGGTCGGTTTCGTCCCGTAATTCCTGGGCCAGGTCACGGACGGTGGTAACGCGCGGGGACATGTCATGGGAAAGGCTCTTCATAACGGTGCCTTTAATCTTTTCCCGTGCGTACTGGGAAGCGTCTTTCTTGGCCTGTTCTTCCAAACGGCAGCGCTGCAGGGCCAGTGTCATCTGGTTAATCAGCGCATGGATGGCATCCATGGTAACCTGATCCGGTTCGGAAATGGTACAGTCAATGGAAACAACGCCAATGGTTTTCCGGTTCATCCGGATAGGAATGTACTTGTAGTCACTGTCCGGGAATTCCGCTTCCCCGTGGCCGCACGGAGAGGAATTGCGGAAGCACCAGTCTACGGCTTTGTTACTTTCGTCCTTGGGAATGTCTACCAGGAACTGTGTGTCCGTCATGGCAATCTGACTAAGGGCGCGGCTGGCAAATTTAATAATCTGGTCCCGCTCCTGAATTTTCAGTAAGCCTTCAATGGACTGGTACAGCTCCTTGTGAATCTGGGCTTCCCGCTGGTACAGCTTGGTCTGCTGCTTTAACCGAACCACCAGAATGTTGACGAAAATGGCCACCATCAGGAAGATAATCATGGTCAGAATAAAGCTCTTCTGGTGAATAACAAAGGAGTACCGCGGTTCCACAAACAGGAACGCATGGGAGGTAATGAATAGCAGCGAGGAAAAGATAGTTGCCACAAAGCTACTGGTTTCAAACACCACCACAACGGTGCCAAGCAGGTAAATAAGCAGCAGATACGGCGCCTGCACCCCATGGGTCAGGAACGTGTATCCAAGTAACGTGCTTAATAAGTAAACGACCAAAATAACGGCAATGGAATACAAGATTTTTTTCAGGAGATCTTTTTTATTGTCCTGCATCTTTTTTTGCCTCCTTCAATTGCTGAAGTTTTTCCCGTCTTTGCCGGATTTTTTCTTTGCGGTTGGAAGATTCCCTGACTTTGTCCCTTCCCAGGCGAGTCAGTTCTGCCATGTCTTCCCCGAAGCGATAGATGCCCAACGGAATAATATAAACTTCCAAACGGGCAATCAGCATACCAATGGTAATAATCCACATGGCCGGAACCGGCATGCTTCTGCTGACCAGACCAATGGAAATGCCTGTGGTGGAAAGAGCAGAAATAAACTCGAAAAAGGAATCCCGGAAGTCATATCCGCAGGCGGTTAAGCCAAACGTGCCGAGCAACGCAATGTTGAAATACAGGAAGAGGAAAGAATTGTTTTCCTGTTGTTCCTTCGGGGATACCGTAACCCGGTTGCCGTAGCGCAGGATTTCCCGCTGGCGATGCAGGTGACTGGTATCAATCAGGTCCTGGAAGGTCCAATAGACTTCCTTGATTGCCATGGCAAAGCGGTATGATTTGGCACCACCGGCAGTAGAACCGGTGTTGCCGCCAACCAGCATTAAAACCAGGGCCGGCACCATAGAGACACCAATGGTAAGCCAGGTGCTGTCTACGGTGGAAAGCCCGGTTGTGGTAACGCTGGAAACGACCTGAAAAGCAGCGTCATCTATAGCATGCAGGGTGTCTTCCGAAATGTGGTTGACCATGAAAATGACAGTCAAAATTGGGGTAAAGAACACAATTAAGCAGGTCATAACCAGGGTTTCCGCGTGGCAGAAAAATTCCCTGAATTTTCCCCGGATCAGCATCAGGGAGGACATAAAGTTGGTGGCGCCCATAATCATTAAAATCATGGTAATGATGTCTATGGGAACACTGTTGTAATGCCCGATGCTGTCCGCCTGGGTGGAAAATCCACCCGTTGCCACGGCGGAGATGGAGTGGTTGATGGCATCAAAGGGACTCATGCCAAACAGAATGTAAAGGATGGTCCCGGATAAAATCATGGACATATAAATGGTCAGAATGGTACGGGCGGAGTGGAGCAGACTGGGTGCCACTACGTCATTATGACCTTCTGCCGTAAACAACTGCATACCGTACACTTCAGAAAGGACGGTGCTTAAAATCAGGATCAAGCCGACCCCGCCAAACAGGTGCAGGGTAGAGCGGTACAGTAATAATAAGTGGGATGCCTGGGTAACATCGGTCATGGTAAGGCCACTGGTGGTAAAACCGCTGGTGGTTTCAAAGACCGCCTGGGAAAAGGTATATCCTCCGGTTAAAAGGAATGGGGTGGAACCAACCAAAATGGAAACCACCCAGATCAGGAGGACAATAAAGGACCCTTCATTCCGCTTTAAGGTACGCGAGGTAGATCCTTTGGTCAGGATCATAAACATATAGCCAACCAGAATGGATAAGACCCCGGGAAGAATGAAGCTATGGGCATAGGAACGTTCTTCCGGGTAAAAGGGTAAAATGGCTACCGGCACCATAATAATGATGCCAAGCAGAACCAGATCATAACTCAGACAACTGAGAATGGCCTGGTAAAGCGATTTCATCTCAGATTCGTTTTGCTTCATACGGTCTGCCTCGTAATGATGGCAATGGCCTTTTTCTGGCTTTCCGGTGCGGTCAGTACCATCAGCTTGTCTCCGGCACGAATTTCCGTGGAGCCGGAGGGAATGGTCATGCCCTTATTTTTGCGAAGAATACAACCGATAATGGTGTCGTGTGGTAGTTCAATGTCCCGCAAAGTTTGTCCAACACAGGCATACGTGGGTTCAATCATGATTTCGCTTACAATGACCTTTTCGTCTTCTATAGAGAAGGTCTTAATTAAGTTTTCTACAGAAGTAGCCTGCGCAATATACTGGGAAACCATGTGGGTAACACTGATAACCGTGTTGACACCAAGTTCCTTAAACAGTTCCACGTTCTTCGGGTTTGCCACAATGCAGATACATTTTTTAACACCGAAGCAGCGCTTGCAATACTGGCAGATGGCCAGGTTGTCCGCATCCCGGTGGGTTAAGGCAACCACAACATCAAAGTCCTGGATGCCGGCTTCTTCCAGAATGAAATATTTACTGGAGTCTCCGCAAATGATGGGAATTTGATGGGTTGCAGCAAGGTGGTCAGCATAAACCGGATCCTCATTAATGACGACCAGTTTGTGCTTCTTTTGCTTTAGCTGTCCAATTAAGAAGTCGGCCTGGGTACGACCGCCGGCAATCAGAATTCTCATTCCAGTTCATCCTCCTCCGGTGTTTCGCCAAACAGGCTGGTTTCCAGCTGTGCTAAGGAAAGTTTAAATGGATAAATAGTCTGGATATTAAAACCACTGATTAGTTTGCCTTTGTCTACATCGTCAAAACGGACATAGACATTGGGTACGCCGAACACACGGCTGGCAATTTGGGCCAGCAGGCTGTTAATGTTGTCATTTCCGGTAGCGGCAACAAAAACGGATGCGTCATCAATTTCAGCGTAACGCAGGGTGTCCAGTTCAATGCCGTCTGCCTTGATGGGAAAGCCGCCAAAGCTATCCGGCAATTTGTTGAAGGCTTCTTCCCGGTTGTCAATGATAACCACCTGATAACCTTTGTCAGAAAGCCGGGCTGCCAGCCGTCCGCCAAAGCGTCCGCAACCGACAATAATGACCCGTTCCTTTTTATTCAGAAGCATAAAGATACCTCCATTTCAATCAGCTCATTATAGCATAAAAGAAATTAGTTTCAATGAAGTTGCCAAAGAAAGTAGGCAAGGGAAAAACCCCGCAAAACTGCGGGGCTTAAAAGAGTTCCTGATTTTACGAAAAGCAGTGAAATCAGCCTAACTTGGAAAGGCTTTCTTCCAGCTTGGCAATTTTTTCCTTCAGCTTTTCAGCGGACGCTTTGTCCTTTTCTACAACGGCAGCCGGTGCCTTGTTAACAAAGCCCGGATTGGACAGCTTCTTCAGGAAGAAGTCCAGATCCTTCTGGGTCTTGTCCTTTTCCTTTTGCAGCCGTTCTTTTTCGGCGGCAAAGTCAACCAGTTCGGCCATTGGAATGTAGAGCTTGGCATCCGGAGTAACTACGTTAACGGCACCTTCAGTAGGAAGGTCTTTGCCGATGATTACATCCGAAGCGGAAGCCAGGCGCTGGATATACGGAATGCCCGCGCGGAAGGTGTCTTCGTAAGCGGTTTCTACATAAACGGCAGCCTTCTTCTTTGGCGGAACATTCATTTCCGCGCGGCGGTTCCGGATGGCCCGGATGGCTTCCATAATGCGGCTGAACTCGGCCTCATCTGCGGAGAAGTCCAGTTCTTCCTTATATTCCGGGTAGGCCGTCAGCATGATGGTTTCCCCATCATGCGGCAGGGCCTGCCAGATTTCTTCGGTAATGAACGGCATAAACGGATGTAACAGCTTCAGGATACCGTCAATAACATAAATGAGTACGGTCTTGGCCGTTTCAGCCGCGGCACCGCCCTCTTGCAGACGGATTTTAGCTACTTCAATGTACCAGTCACAGAACTGATCCCAGACAAATTCATACAGCTTGGCAATGGCGGTGCCCAGTTCAAAGCTGTCAATGTTGCTGTTGATTTCCTTTGCCAGGGTGTTGAACTTGGACAGAATCCACTTGTCTTCGGTGGCCAGGTCTTCTGCCTTCGGCAGGTGGGCCGGTTGTTCGGAACCGTCCAGATTCATCAGAATGAAACGGGAAGCGTTCCAGAGCTTGTTGGCAAAGTTACGGGATGCTTCTACCTTTTCATTGGAATACCGCATGTCATTTCCCGGCGAGTTACCGTTAACCAGGGTAAAGCGCAACGCGTCTGCACCGTACTGGTCAATAACAACCAGAGGGTCAATGCCGTTGCCCAGGGACTTGGACATTTTGCGGCCCTGATCGTCCCGTACAATACCGTGAATGAACACGTTTTCAAACGGGATGTCCTGCATTTGTTCGCAGGAGGAGAAAATCATTCTGGCAACCCAGAAGAAGATGATGTCATAACCGGTAACCAGGGTGTTGGTTGGGAAGTAGTGCTGCAGTTCCGGGGTATTATCCGGCCAACCCAGGGTAGAGAACGGCCAGAGGGCAGAGGAGAACCAGGTGTCCAGGGTGTCTTCATCCTGGTGAATGTTCTTGCTGCCGCAGTGGGCACAAACGGTCGGGTCTTCCTTACCAACGGTAATTTCACCGCAGTCATCACAATACCAGGCCGGGATGCGGTGACCCCACCAGAGCTGACGGGAAATGCACCAGTCCTTGATGTTTTCCATCCAGTGGTAATAGGTCTTGCTGTAGCGGTCCGGAATGAAGTTAACCTTATGGGTTTTAACAACGTCAATGGCCGGTTCTGCCAGCGGTTTCATCTTAACAAACCACTGCTTGGAAACCCGCGGCTCTACAATGGTGCCGCAGCGGTAGCAGGTGCCGACGTTGTGGGTAAACGGTTCAATTTCTACAATGAAACCGCCTTCCTGCAGGTCGGCCACAATGGCTTCCCGTGCTTCCAGGGTGGTCATGCCGGTATACTTGCCGCACTTTTCATTCATGTGGCCGTCCGGCGTAAAGGTGTTAATGACTTCCAGGTTATGGCGCAGGCCAACTTCAAAGTCATTCGGGTCATGGGCCGGGGTAATTTTAACAACGCCGGTACCAAAGTCCCGTTCTACATATTCATCGGCAATAATCGGGATTTCCCGTCCTACCAGCGGCAGGGTCAGGGTTTTACCGACTAAGTCTTTGTAACGGTCATCTTCCGGATGAACGGCAACGGCTGTATCGCCGAGCATGGTTTCCGGACGGGTGGTGGCCAGCTCCAGATAACCGGAGCCGTCCGTCAGCGGGTAGCGTACGTGCCAGAAGGAGCCGGCTTTTTCTTCATATTCTACTTCCGCGTCAGAAATGGTGGTCATGCAGTGCGGGCACCAGTTAATGATGCGTTCACCGCGGTAAATTAAGCCTTTTTCATACAGGTTGACAAACACTTCCCGTACGGCCTTGGAGCAGCCTTCGTCCAGGGTAAAGCGTTCTCTTTCCCAGTCACAGGAAGAGCCCAGCTTCTTCAGCTGTTCTACAATGCGTCCGCCGTACTGTGCTTTCCATTCCCAGGCGCGTTCCAGGAATTTGTCACGGCCAAGGTCTAATTTATCAACGCCTTCCTTGCGGAGAGCTTCTACAATTTTGGCTTCGGTGGCAATGGAGGCATGGTCCGTGCCCGGAACCCAGAGGGTGTCAAAGCCTTTCATGCGATGATACCGGATCAGGATGTCCTGCAGGGTATTATCCAAGGCGTGACCCATGTGTAACTGGCCGGTAATGTTGGGCGGAGGCATAACAATGGTATACGGCTTTTTCCGCTCATCTAAATTTGCGTGAAAATAATTTCCGTTCTGCCAGAAGTCGTAAATCCGATCTTCAAATTCAGAAGGATTATATTTTGTTGCAAGCTCTTTCATAAAGCACGCTCCTTCATCGGTTTGCTTTCATAAACAATTTGCTCAATTATACATTTAAGCCTAGTTGAATTCAATAGAAACGTGGCACAAACCGGGCGATTCAGCCCGCCTCTCTTTTGTTGACTATCCATGGCGGAACTCCTATAATTTCACTGTATCTTCGGAACCGGACCGGTCCGGAAAGAAAGAGGAATCAAATGAAGCTGGAAAGCCTTTTAAAAAATGTGGAATACACCTGTGCCGGGGCCGCTCCTACGGCAGAGGTACACGACATTGTCTATGACTCCCGGAAAGCAAAAGAGGGGACGGTCTTCGTGTGCCTGGTCGGAGCGGACACGGACGGACACCGGTATGCCCGCAGCGCCGTGCAGCAGGGCTGCCGGATGGTTGTGGTGCAGAAGGGGTCAGAGCAGGTTGCCGACCTGCCGGTAGGGCAGGACGGCTATGCTGATCTGACCGTTATTACGGTAGAAAACACGCGTCACGCACTGGCCATGATGTCGGATATATTCTTTGGTCACCCCTCCGGGGACCTGAAGGTCATCGGTATTACCGGCACCAAAGGTAAAACCACCACAACCTATATCCTGCAGACCATGCTGAACGGCGCGGGCTGCCCTACCGGTGTCATTGGCACCAACGGTGCCTTTTACGGGGACACGCAGGTGCCCACCGTAAACACCACACCGGAAAGTTATGAAACCCAGAAAATTCTGCGGGAAATGGCAGACCACGGTATGAAAGCCGTTGCCATGGAGGTGTCCAGTATTGGTGTGCAGTGGCACCGGGTAGATGGCATTGCCTTCTTCTGCGGTATGTTTACCAATATCTCGCCGGATCATATCGGCGGCAAAGAACATAAAACCTTTGAAGAGTATTACGGCTGGAAGAAAGCGTTCTTCAGCATGTGCCCGCAGGCGGTCGGCTGTTATGACGACCCGGCCTCGGCGGACATGCTGGAAGCGGTTCCCGGTACCAAGCTCTTTTACGGACACGGAGACGGGGCTGACTTCCGTGCCGACCACACGGCACCAACGCAGCACGGCTCCTTCCTTGGCGTGCAGTTTGACCTGCTGCGGCAGGGGAAGCCGGCCGGCACTTTTGAAATCAGTCAGCCCGGTGAATTCTCCGTGCTGAATGCCCTGGGCTCGCTGGCGGTAGCGGAGCTGATGGGTTATGAACCGGAGGAATTTAAAACGTCCTTAACCAGGGTCTCCGTACCGGGCCGCGCCCAGGTGGTCTCCATGTCGGATGACTACGGTATTATTATTGACTTTGCCCACAACGGCCTCAGCTTCCAAAGCATTGTAGATACCATGCGGGCATACCACCCGAAACGGATTATTACGCTGTTCGGCTCCGTTGGAGACCGTGCGCAGATTCGTCGGGAAGAACTGGGTACCCTGGCGGCGCAGATTTCTGATTTTACCATTATTACGGAAGACGACCCGTGCTTTGAAAGCCCGGATAAAATTGCCGCAGAAATTGCGTTCTACATGGAACAAAACGGCGGCCACGGAAAATATGCGGTTATTCCCAACCGCAACCAGGCCCTGCGCTATGCCGTGCAGATTCTGCAAAAAGGAGATTTCCTCCTCTGCCTTGGAAAAGGCCATGAAAAGTTTATGAAGCGCAACGGAATCAAGTATTCGTTTGATGAAGAAGCCACCCTGCTGGAAGCGCTGAAGCAAAAGGAGAACCAATAAATTATGTATTCATTTCAGACAGAAACGGATTACGCTGCTTTTGACCGTTTTGTAGAAGAGCATCACGGTCAGTACCAGCAGTGCTCTTTATGGCCGCAGGTAAAAACGGCATGGAAACCCTATTTCTTCAGTGCCTATGAAGAGGACCAACTGGTTCTGACCTGCCTGGTTCTGGAACGGAACCTGCCGCTGGCCGGAAAGCTCTGGTATGCTCCTTATGGCCCGGTTTGTGACTATAAAAACGGCGCCCTGCAGCTGGAGTTTGCCAACTTCATGAAGAAACAGATGAAGCAGCACCATGCATTTTGCTTCATTATTGACCCGAATGTGGAACTGATTGTAGATGACCAAGACAGGGAAGAGGGCCATCAGGTTCATCACCTGCTGACGGACATCGGCTACAAGCTGAACACGGATCTGGATTCCTATACCTATAAACATCCGGTGCAGACCATGATTCCTCTCCGGGACGCAGACGGCAATCTGATCCCCGCCAAGGATATCCTGAAACACTGTGAAAAGGGCGTTCGTTATTCTGTGCGAGTTGGCACCGGACGTGGCCTGGAAGCAGAACGCCATACCTGGGAAGACCTGAAAAAGAATCCCAAGTATCTGGAAGATTTCATGTCGGTTATGGGGGATACCTCAGACCGCAACAGCTTTGTCAGCAGAGACTTAGACTATGTTACCCTTCTGGCAGAAACCCTGAAGGACTATACGGATATTTCCCTGGTTTATTATGATAAGGCGTTAGATACCAAGCTGGAGCAGGAGCGGGAAGCAGAAAAAGAAGAGCTGGCTCGCAAATTATTAACGGCACCGGAAAAGAAAATCAAAGGCATTAAAAACGAACTGGAAGTGCTGGAAAGCAACACCAAAAATTACGAAGAACGCATGGCGGAAACGGCGGATTATCCGGAGGATGCCCGCATTGTTGTGGCAGGCGGCCTGACCATCCGTTATGGCGGCTATGCCTCCTGTGTTTTTGGCGGAACCAAGAACATTGTTCGCAACCAGACCCGTTCCAGCCATTACCTGAATTACCTCAGAATCTGCGAAAGCATACAGGAAGGCATGAACTTCCATGACCTTGGATATGTGCTTTGTCAGAATCCAACAGAGCTGCAGGCTGACGGTACGTTACCAAAGCTGGTTCCAAGGGAAAACTTTGAAGGCATTTGCTCCTTCAAGCTCAGCTTCGGCGCAAAGTTTACCCAGTATATTGGGGAATATATTCTGATTGGATCCCCGTTCCGGTACTGGATTTATAAGGAACTCATGCCAACCGCCAAGCACTTGAAAATGAAACTGGTTCGCCTGTTGCGGCGCAAGTAAAGGAACGATACTATGAGAACCCTGTCCTTCTCCGTAACAGAGGACTATAACGGCAGAAAAGTCCTGCACTTCCTTCGCGGAAGTGCGGGACTTTCCACTAAATTAATTCGCCGCTTAAAGACTATAGATAACGGTATCCTTCTGAACGGACAGCACGCACGGACCATAGATTTACTTCATACAGGAGACACACTGACGGTCAACCTGCCGGAAGACCGGAACATGGTTTCCGCCGAAGGCTTTGACCCGGATGCGCTGGAAATCCTTTATGAAGATGATGACCTGATTGCCGTAAACAAGCCGGCAGATCTGGCCATTCATCCGTCTCACAATCATCAGGGAGATACGTTGGCCAATCTGCTGGCAGCGCATCTGGCCAAAGAGGGAAAACAGGCGGTCTTCCGGGCGGTTGGCCGTTTAGACAAGGGCACCTCCGGCATTGTCGTTTGTGCCCTTAACGCGTATGCCGCCGCGCGGCTGCAGGCCCGGATAGACAAAACCTATTATGCCATTCCGTCCGGCCGCTATGAGGGCAGCGGCACCATAGACGCGCCCATCTACCGGCCGGACCCCATCAAAACCATCCGGACCGTGGACCCGCGCGGCGACCACGCCGTTACGCACTGGACCGCTTTGGCAACGGGGGAAACTGCATCGCTGGTGGAAGTAAAATTGGAGACGGGACGTACCCACCAGATCCGGGTCCACTTTGCTTCCCTGGGCACGCCACTGGTTGGAGATTATCTTTACGGCACGCCTATTCCGGAAATGCAGCACCAGGCATTGCACTGCGGAAAGGCAACGTTTCTTCATCCGTATACCGGTGAAAAAATCTGTCTGGAAGCGCCATTTCCTGCGGATTTTGTAGCTTTGTCAGACCGCTTGGAATTACCAGATATTGTGGCTAAAATAGGCGCAATTACAAAATAACACAATTTTAGGAAAAACAATTACACCCTTTTGGCACTTTAACTAAACTTTGCCGAAAGGGTGTGCTTTTTGTTTCTTTTTGCTTTTCAAGGAGGAGGCCCTTTGCTATAATGTACAAGATTGAAAACCACAAAGGGGTCTTTCTGCCCCTTTCTCTTCATATACAATGTTATTAGGGAGTGTAAACCTTGGAGAAATATGTAATAAACGGAGGAAATCCGCTTCATGGAGAAGTCTCCATCAGCGGTGCAAAAAACTCTGTTGTGGCCATTCTGCCGGCCACCCTTCTTGCAAGAGGTCTCTGTAGAATAGAAAACATCCCGAATATCAGTGATGTCCGCGTAATGCTTGAAATGCTGCAAGCCATGGGCGCCACCGTTCGGGCCGTCAATAAAAATACCTACGAAATTGATACCACGCACATTGTTTCCCATACGGCACCTTACAATCAGACGCGGCATTTGCGGGCGTCTTATTATTTGCTGGGCGCTTTACTGGGACGTAGCAATAAGGCACGGGTTGCCATGCCGGGTGGTTGCAATTTCGGCGGCATCCGTCCCATGGACCAGCACCTGAAAGGCTTTGAAATGCTGGGTGCCACGGTTACCATGGAAGAAAATGCCATTGTTCATGCAGAAGCAGAACACCTGTCCGGTAACTCCATTTACATGGACGTGGTTTCCGTTGGTGCCACCATTAATATTATGCTGGCAGCAGTAAAAGCACGCGGCCTGACCGTTATTGAAAATGCCGCTAAAGAACCCCACATTGTAGATTTAGCCAACTTCCTGAACTCCATGGGCGCTGATGTACGCGGCGCCGGAACGGATGTTATTAAAATCCGTGGCGTTTCGGAAATGCACGGCTGTGACTACTCCATTATTCCGGATCAGATTGAAGCCGGTACCTATATGGCTGCCACGGCTGCCTGCGGCGGCAACGTCCTGATTAAAAATGTGGTTCCAAAGCATCTGGAATCCATTACCGCAAAGCTGCAGGAAATCGGGGTTACGGTAGAAGAAGGGGACGACGACGTTCGTGTCATTTCCGACCGCAACCTGAATAAGTGCAATATTAAAACCATGCCGCATCCGGGTTTCCCAACAGACATGCAGCCGCAGATTGCAGTTGTACTGGCCTTGGCCAAAGGAACCAGCATTATTTCGGAAGGCGTATGGGATAACCGCTTTAAATATGCAGATCAGCTGCTCCGTATGGGCGCTAACATAGAAGTTAACGGTAAGGTTGCCATTATTCAGGGGGTAGACCACCTGAAGGGCTGCGCTGTCAAAGCGGATGACCTTCGTGCCGGCGCCGCCATGATTATTGCCGGCCTGGCCGCCGTCGGAAGAACGGAAATTGAAAACATTGTCTACATTGAACGCGGATATGAAGACGTGGTAGAAAAGTTTTCTGCCATTGGCGGAGATATCCACCGGGAAACCTATGATGATAACCCGAACAATGTAGCTAACGCCGGTTAACCGCAAGGACGGGAAACGGCAAAAGAAGAACACGGAAGGGGTGCGTTATCAGATATGCACCCCTTTTCTTATGACCAGAAAGGGCAGGTAAGATGGAACGGTTTTGTACCCTGTATTCCGGCAGTTCCGGAAATGCCAGTTACATTGGCACGGAGCGGGGCGGCATCCTGATAGACATCGGGAAGAACGCCAAGCAGACGGCACTGGCACTGGCTGCACTGGACTTACAGCCGGAACAGATACAGGCAGTCTTTCTTACCCATGAACATTCAGACCACATTGCCGGACTGCGGGTTTTCTGCAAAAGGCATCACATTCCGGTTTATGCCTCCTTAGGCACCTTGGACGCACTGGATGCGGCAGGTCATCTGGACGGTAACTTCCCGGTCTACCAGATGCAGGATTACGCCGACATCGGCGCACTCCACGTGGAATGCTTCCACACCTCCCATGACTGCGCCGAAGGCCTCGGTTATTCCGTTACGCTGGAAAGCGGGGCACGGGTCTGCACGGCCACGGACACAGGGGTCATAACCCCGGAAATGGAAGCCTGCATTTTAGGAGCAGACACGGTTCTGCTGGAATCCAACCATGACGTGGCCATGCTGCAAAACGGCCCGTACCCGTATCCGCTGAAACGGCGCATCTTAGGAGACCGCGGTCACCTCAGCAATGACACTGCCGCAGATATGGTCGGCCGCCTGCTGACAGCGGGCACTAAGCAGATTGTTTTGGGGCATTTAAGCCGGGAAAACAATCTGCCGGAGCTGGCCCTGCAAAGCTCCGCCGCCAAAGTCCAGGAGCTGCACGCGGTGGTTGGACAGGATCTGCAGCTGATGGTGGCTCCCCGGAACGAAGGACTTTCCTTAAAGGTACACGCATGAAAAACATAACCATTATCTGCTTGGGTAAACTCAAAGAAAAGTACTTGACAGACGCCTGCCAGGAGTATCTAAAGAGATTGACCCCGTTTTGCAAACATACTATAATAGAGCTTACTCCGGAATCTCTTCCGGGAAGCCCCTCAGAAGCCCAGATTCAGGCGGCTTTGGCGGCGGAAGGTAAGCGTATTTTGGATGTTATTCCAAAAGGATCATATGTCTACGCTTTGTGTATAGAAGGTGCGCAGCGCACCTCGGAACAGCTCAGCCGGGAACTGGCAGACTTAGCCGTTCAGGGAAAAGGAAATATAACTTTTCTAATCGGCAGTTCCTACGGACTGGCTCCTTTTGTAAAGGAACAGGCCAACGCAAAGCTTTCCATGTCTAAAATGACCTTTCCCCACCAGCTGGCCAGGGTTATGCTTCTGGAACAGCTCTACCGTTGCTTCCAGATTGAAAGCGGCGGAAAGTATCACAAGTAAAGGAGCCTCTCAGTATGAAAAAGAACAACATCAAGTTTGAAGAATATACCATTGCACTGGATGAATTTGATCCGGATGCACAGCCGGAAGAAGTAACCGAAGACACCCAGCCACTTCCGCAAATAGACGAAGATTTTCCGGAAGCTCCTTTTGAAGAAGACTTTGCACCAAAGCCTCCCAAGCAGGTTAACTGGAAATGGACCGGTCTGTTTATTGCCATTGCACTGGTTATCTGCATTCTGATTGCAGTTATTGCCAAAATCAATATTCACACCGTTTCCCCGGTAGAAGACGAATCCTCCAGCTCCAGCAGCTCTTCCATTACGTCTTCCTCCATTACGGAGTCCACCTCGGAAAGCAGCACCAGCACATCTTCCTCCAGCGTTTCTTCCCGGTACTCCAGCACAACCACAACTACTACCAGAAGAAGCAATAACAACAGAGGTAATAATTCTGGCGGCAATAATGGTTCCAAGAATACAACGACAACAACCACCACAACAACTACTACAACTACTACAACAGCACCTACGCCTGAACCTGAGCCTACACCTACGCCAGAGGAAAATCAGGCGGGAGAATAAAAACTGAATCGCAAAGAAAAAACAAAAACAAAGAAATAGGAAGAACCTCTAAAAGCAGTTAACAGAAAGAGGAATGAAAATGGATAACAGAAATACCAATGGTTTCCCGAACCCGGTTACGCCGACCTCGTCTCCGGATCTGGATCAGAATCAGCAGAAAGTCAGCCCGGGCTGGGTAAAAGTCAACGGGGACTGGCTGTTTGTAACGGACCCAAGCAAGCTCCCACAGCAGGCACAGGAAACCATTTATGATACGGACCCGGTACAGCAGCCGGCGTATCGCCAGGCTCAGAGTGAACCATATGACAATCAGAACTACTACGGTCAGGACTATGGCAATGTACCGGAACAGGGAAATGCTCCCATAGACAACAATCCTTATGCCGGCAGTAATGAATCTTATTATGGCGGAACGCCGCAGCAGACCAGTTACTTTGCCAAGCATACGGAACCGTCGGTAGACAATGACCCAACCCAGTATATAGATGACCCCAACGAAGTTTACTATGAAAACCCGCAGGGTCAGGCTTATACCAACTACAACAATGACATCAACCAGGAACCGGACGAAGAATATCAGGAAGACGGGGACTATGATGACACTGAAGAAGATAACGGTGGCAACAAGAAAATGATGGTTGTTATGATTGTGCTTTTGGTAGCACTGCTTGCCATGGTAACCCTCTTCATTGTTTCCTACTTCAAGAGTGACAGCGGCAACGTAGCCGAAGGCTTCCAGAACCTGCTGAACATTCAGCAGACCAAGGAAGACACGGAACAGTACACGCTGGGTGACGAACAGAAGACCGCCGTAAACCGGACTACTACCACCACCAAGAAGTCTTCTACTACTACGGAAGAAGAGGATTCCACAACCAAGAAGAGTTCTACCACCACTGCTACAAAGTCTAAGAATACAACCAAGACAAGTGACAAGACCACAAAGAACTCAACGGATAAGACTACAAAAAGCACAACGTCAGATGATGGCTATGAACCGGTAGACCCGGATGGTGCTCCCGGTGAAGACAGTGGTGCAGAAGATGCAGAGGATGAAGATCCAATCTGGCCGGACTAAGACAAGATCTTAAATTGAAATAACAGCAGAATAACCCCTGACCCTTCGTCAGGGGTTATTTTAAAGGGAAAAGAAAAGCAGCAAGGGAGATTTTATGTTAGCAACGTTTCAATTGGTGGGGCAGCAGGTTGTTGTGCTGTTCCTGCTGATGCTGGTAGGTGTCATTTGTAACAGGGCCGGTTTCTTTGGGGAACCGGAAGTGAAGGGCCTTAGCAAAATGGTTCTTTATTTTGTTACCCCGTGTGTTATTGTAGAGTCCTTTCAGCGGGAACCGAACGGCACCATGATTCGGAATTTGCTGATTACCATGGGAATTGCCTTTGCTTCGTATATCCTGGGCATTGTGCTTGCCAATTTGTGTATCCATGACAAGGATGAATCCAAGGAATTGGTTCTGCGATTCGGCGCTGTTTTCGGAAACTGTGGCTTCATGTCTTTGCCCATAGAGGAAGCGTTGCTGGGGGAAGATGGCGTCTTTTACGGAGCCGTCTTCATTGCAGCCTTCAACCTGATTGTATGGACCTACGGTCTTGCCGTTATGAGCGGGGACAGAAAGAATATCTCCTGGAAGAAGATTGTGCTGAACCCGGGTATCCTGGGTACCCTTGCCGGGCTGCTTGTGTTCCTGTTCCGGATTTCTTTGCCGGCAGTATTTCAGGAACCCATCAGTTTTATGGCAGATTTGAATACGCCGTTGCCTATGATTATTATTGGATACTACCTGGGCAACCTGAAGCTGCATCACCTGGTGGAAAACAAAAAGCAGTACCTTTCCATGCTGCTGAAACTGATTTGCATTCCGGGCCTGACCCTGCTGATGATGTGGCCCATGCACTTGGACCAAACCGTCATCCTGGTTTGCGTTATTGCCAGCTGTGCTCCTACGGCGGCCAACACCGCCATGTTTGCGGCGCTGTTTAACCGGGATTCCCAATTGGCGGCGCAGATGGTCAGCGTGGGTACGCTGTTTTCCTTAATTACCATCCCGTCCATGGTGGCACTGGCAACATTGCTTTAAAAGTTAATCTGAATAAAAAGGTCCCTGCGGAGTTGTTCCGCAGGGACTGTTTTGCTTTTCTTGCTTTTTATGGGCGCAGTACCCGGACACGGAAGACGCCTTCTACTTCCTTGACCGTTTCTACTAAGTCATCTGTAATGGGGCTTTCTACGTCCAGCATGGTGTAGGCAATTTCCCCTTTGGAACGGTTCATGAAGTCACTGATGTTGTTGTCTGCAAAGACGCCGGTAATCCGGTTAATGGTGTTGGGAATGTTCTTGTGAATGACACAGAGGCGGTCTCCTTTAACCGGACCCATGTCGGCGGCCGGCAGGTTGACCGAGTTTTTAATATTCCCGTTTTCCAGGTAGTCAATTAATTCAAAGGCACCCATTCTGGCGCAGTTGTCTTCCGATTCCGGGGTGGAAGCACCCAGGTGCGGGAAGGCAATGACGCCGGGTACGTTAATCAGGTCTTCTTCTACAAAGTCCGTGGCGTAGGCCGCTACTTTACCGGTGCTTAAGGCCGCCAGCAGATCGGCCGTGTCAACCAGACCGCCCCGGGCAAAGTTCAGGATGCGGACGCCGTCCTTCATCTTGGCAAGGCCTTCGGCATTAATGGTATCTTTGGTGTCCGGTGTCAGCGGTACGTGGATGGTAATGTAGTCACACTTGGCAAAGATATCATCCAGGCTGGAGGCATGGTTAATGGCGCTGGACAGCTTCCAGGCGGCGTCTACGGAAAGGTATGGGTCATATCCGTAAACTTCCATGCCAAGGGAGCGGGCGGCGTTGGCCACCTGAACACCAATGGCGCCGAGACCAATAACACCCAGCTTCTTGCCCATGATTTCCGGACCCTTGTAAGCGGATTTGCTCTTTTCAATCAGCTTACCGACTTCATCGCCCTTGCCCTTTAAGGTCTTGACGAATTCAATACCGGGCACGATTTTACGGGACGTCATTAACAGGGCGCAGATAACCAGTTCCTTTACGGCATTGGAGTTGGCGCCCGGCGTATTGAAGACAACAATGCCCTTTTCGGTGCACTTGTCTATGGGGATGTTATTGGTGCCGGCGCCAGCTCTGGCAATGGCCAGGCACTTTTCCGGCAGCACCATGTCATGCATTTTGGCGCTACGCACCATGATGGCATCCGGGTTGGCAATGTCTTCTCCGTACTGGTATTTTGCCGGGTCAAAGTGGTCCAGACCGGCAGGGCTGATTTTATTTAAGGTTAAAATTTCGTACATGGGATTCTCCTTACGCTTCCTGTTTTTCGGCTTCTTCAAATTCCTTCAGATAGGCTACCAGGCGTTCTACGCCTTCCATTGGCATGGCGTTGTAAATGGAGGCGCGCATGCCGCCGACGGAACGGTGGCCTTTGATGTTGATCAGGCCGTGTTCTGTGCAGCCCTGAATGAACTTGGCGTCCAGGTCTGCATTGCCGGTTACAAACGGAACGTTCATGATGGAACGGTCTTTTTTAACTACGGTGCCGTGGAAGAGATCGGATTCATCCAGTGCATCATACAGCAGCTTAGCTTTGGCTTCATTGCGCTTCTTCATTTCGGTTAAGCCGCCAATCCGCTTAATCCATTCAAAGACCAGCATGGCCATATAAATGTTCCAGCAGGGCGGTGTGTTATACAGGGAGTGGTTTTCTGCCTGAATGGTGTAATCCAGCATGGACGGGGTAGTGGGGCGGGCATGTCCAAGCAGGTCATCCCGGATAATGCAGATGGCCATGCCGGCAGGGGCAATGTTCTTCTGTACGCCGCCATAAACCATGCCGAACTTGGTAACGTCCAGCGGCTCCGACAGGAAGCAGGAGGAAACGTCTGCAATCAGCGGCACGTCTCCGGTGTCCGGCAGGTCTCTGATAATGTTGCCGTATACGGTTTCATTCATACAAATATAAAAGTAGTCGGCATCCGGGCGGAATTCTGCTTTGTTGAATTCCGGTACATGGGTAAAGTTATCTTCCTTGGAAGAAGCAACAATTTTGACGTCTCCGTATTTCTTTGCTTCGGAAGCTGCTTTGTTGGACCAGTTGCCGGATACCACGTAGTCTGCTTTGCCGCTGCCGTTCATGAAGTTCAGCGGGATGGCGGCAAACTGGGTAGAGGCGCCGCCCTGCAGGAAGAGCACCTGATAGTTCTCCGGAATTTCCATGATTTCCCGGAGCAGGGCTTCCGCGTTCTTAATAATGGCATCAAATTCCTTTGACCGGTGGGACATTTCCATAACGGATTCTCCGGTACCGTGGTAATCCAGAAGTTCATCAGCGGCCTGGTTTAACACGCTTTCGGGAAGCATGGAAGGTCCTGCGGAAAAATTAAATACTCTAGCCATAAAGCGGCCTCCTTTTCAAAAATGCGTTGGATTCATTATAGTAAAATGCATTTTTGAAAGTCAACAAATTGTCAAGCATTTAACAAACTATTTTAGTAGAATAGGAGCTGACTCGCAAAAGATTGACAAATTCATAACAAAGAAACAGAAAAAATACGGTGCAGCTCCAGACAGGAACCGCACCGTAATGCTTTTTTCAGCGCTTATTGTGCCACTGCAGCAGTTGGATTGTCTACATAAACAACCTGGCCAAAGGTATCAAGGGTAATGCACTTGGCCGGGCAGCCTTCTACGCAGTCGCCGCAACCAATGCACTTGGTCTGATCCACATAAGCCACAAAGTCTTTGACATGAATGGCGTCATGCTGGCAGGTCTTCTGACACTTCATACAGCCGATGCAACCAGCCTTGCACTGCTTGCGTACCTGGGCGCCCTTGTCGTGGCTCTTGCAGCGTACAACGGCTTCCTGGTGATACAGCGGTGCCAGATCAATGATGCCCTTCGGGCAGGTGTTAATACACATTTTGCAGGCCTTGCAACGCAGGGAGTCTACTTCCGCAACGCCGCCTTCATTGATGTGAATGGCATCATAAGGACAGGCGTTGACGCAGTCTCCGTAGCCAAGACAGCCATAAGAACAGGCCTTGCCGCCGGCATACAGCTGGGACGCGGCTTTGCAGGAAAGAACACCTGCGTAGTCCATCATCTGTTCTGCGTTTTCATGGGTGCCGTTACAAAGAACAACGGCAGTCTGCGGTACACTTTCCGCAGATGCAACACCCAGGATTTTGGAGATGCCGTCAATGGCATCCTGCCCACCCGGGGAGCAGAGGGTGCAGTCGGTGCAGGTGCCTTTGGAAAGGGCAGATGCGTAACCGGAGCAGCCGGAGAAGCCGCAGGCACCGCAGTTGGCGCCGGCCAGTACTTCTTCAATGGCCACGGCAGTTTCATCTACCGGGACCGCCATAACAATAGAGGCAATTGCCAGCATTAAGCCGAGCAGAAGTCCGATGGCGGCAACAATAATGACTGCTAATACAATAGGATTCATTCTTTATGCCACCTTTCTTAAGCTCCGAAGAGATTATCAACAATGCCTGTAAATCCAAGGAAGGAGCAGGCAGCCAGGGCAGCAGCCACTAAGGTAATGGGCAGACCCTGCCAGAACTTCGGAATGTCATTGCCTTCCATGCGTTCCCGCACACCGGAGAACATAACCATGGCCAGCATGAAGCCAAGTCCGCCGCCAAGAGCGTTCAGGACAGAGGCAACAAAGCCGTAACCGTTGGAAACGTTCAGGGTAACAACACCAAGAACGGCACAGTTGGTGGTAATCAGCGGAAGATAAATGCCCAGGGAGTTGTACAGGGCAGGGATATACTTCTTCAGTATAATTTCAACCAGCTGAACCAGGGAGGCAATAACAAGGATGAATACCAGTGTCTGTAGGTATTCAAATCCGTTGCGGACTAAAAGGTATTCGTTGATGGGCCAGCAAACTGCGGATGCCAGGACCATAACAAAGATAACAGCGGCGGACATGCCGACAGCCGTATCGGTTTTCTTGGATACGCCAAGGAACGGACAAATGCCTAAGAACTGGGACAGAACAAAGTTATTTGTCAGGATGGCGGTAAAGATAATGGTTAAATAGATCATTCGTCAGCGCCCTCCTTTTCTTCTGTTTTTGCTTCTGCCACAGGCGATGCAGCTACTTCTGCTTTCGGAGCAGCTTCTGCTACCGGAGCTTCTGCTTTTGCAACAGGAGTCGGCTTTGCTTCGGTGTCTACTACCGGTACTTCTACCTTGCAGGCATCGGCAGCACCTTCGCCCTGGGCCATGGAACATTCATCGGCCAGTGCGCAGAGTTCGCAGCTGTTGACGGCTTCCTTCTTGCCCATAGCGCGGGACAGTTTGTTGGACAGCGCAATCAGCAGGCCGAAGACAAAGAATCCGCCCGGAGCCAGAATGAAGATAATAATCGGTTCCATGTGAAGAGCAGACAGAACGTTGCTTTCGCCAAGACCGAAGATGTCGGTTAAGGTGGTACCGTGACCCAGAACCTTCAGGGTCAGGTTACCGGAACCGAAGAATTCACGGATGGTTGCCATCAGGCTGAGGGCTACGGTGAAGCCGATGCCCATGCCGAGGCCGTCCAGAATAGACGGAAGAACGGAGTTCTTGGAAGCAAATGCTTCTGCCCGGCCCAGCAGGATGCAGTTAACTACAATCAGGGGAAGGTAAATGCCCAGAGCGTCATTCAGGGACGGGGCAAAGGCCTTAACCAGTAACTGCAGCATGGTGGTGAAAGCAGCAATGATAACAATGTAGGCCGGAATCCGGACCTTGGAAGGAATAACCTTCCGTAATAAAGAGATAAAGGCATTGGACAGAGTCAGAACGATGGTTGCTGCAATGCCCATACCAATGGCATTTTCCAGAGAGGTGGAAACCGCCAGGGTAGGACAGGTACCAAGTACCAGACGAAGAACCGGGTTCTCGGCAATAATACCTTTGGTAAATTCATGACCAAGAGAGGTTTTCTTTTCTGCCATTAGTTTGCACCTCCCGTAACAGTTTCATATTGGGACAGAGCCTTGTTAACACCACTGGTAACAGCTCTGGAAGTAATGGTGGCACTGGTCAGAGCCTGAATGTCACCGCCGTCTTTGGAAACGGCCAGTTGACCGGACTTGCCAACGAACTGCTTCTTGAAGGATTCCTTCTGTGCGTTCTGGCCAAGGCCCGGGGTTTCATTGGAAAGGTCTCCCGGTACAATGCCGGTAACAACACCTTTGGTGTCTACGCCGACGGTAACGGAAACGTCTCCGCCGTAGCCCTTTTTGTCACCAACGCAGGTGAAGACATAGCCGATCAGGTTGCCGGACTTGTCAATGGCTTCGTAGTAAGAGAAGTCACCTGCTGTTTTTTCGTCAAAGTGGTCGGCGTCCGCCATAACGGTTTGCCGGGCCTCTTCAGCGGCGGCCAGGTCCTGCTCCGCAATCTTGTCTTTGGTAATCATGTTAACAACTGCCAGAGAAAGGGTTGCAATTAAAGCAATTAAGAACAAGGCAACGGTAGGAATTAAAACTTCCTTCGGATTAAGCTTTTTATTCATTTGCTGCATCCTCCTTTGCCTTCTTTTCTTTGACCGGCTTAATGTAGCCGAGCGGCTTCGGAACGGTAGCGCTTTCAATGCGTGGTACAAAGATGTTCATCAGGATGATGGAGAAGGAAACGCCTTCCGGTAAAGAGCCCCACAGACGGATAACGCAGGTCAGTAAACCAAGGCAGACAGCAAAGATAACTTTGCCCTTCTTGGTGATGGGGGAGGTGGTGTAGTCGGTAGCCATGAAGATGGCGCCCAGGAACAGGCCGCCGCCCAGTACCTGATAAACGGCATTGTACCAGTCAAATCCGCTTGCCAGGAAGACGAATACAAAGACGGTACCAATGTAAACGCAAGGAATGATGGGAGAGATAACCCTGCGGACAATCAGGTAAATTCCGCCAAGCAGCAGAGCCAGGCAGGAAACTTCACCAATACATCCGGAGGTAGTTCCAAGGAACATCTGCAGAAGAGTAGGAGCTCCGTCTGCAACCCCTTCCAAGCTGGTGTAACCCATTGGGGTAGCGCCCGTAACAGTGTCTACAGCCCAGCCAACCAGGTTGGTGTCGGCAAAAGCGCCGGCAGACATTCTGCTTGGGAAAGCGGACATCAGGATGATACGGGCAGCCAGTGCCGGGTTTAAGAAGTTCTGGCCAATACCGCCGAACATCTGCTTAACCACAACAATGGCAACAACGCCGCCAAAAACCACTTCCCAGAAGGGTATGGTGGACGGCAGGTTATAAGCCAGAAGAATACCGGTAACCACAGCGGAAAGATCCCCGATGGTTTGCGGCCGTTTCATGGCTTTACGGGAAAGGTACTCTGCCAGCACACAGGAAGCAACAGAAACCGCAATAACGGCAATGGCACGCCAGCCAAAGATGATTCCGGCAGCAATGCCTGCAGGAACCAGGGCAATGATGACATCCAACATAATGCCGGTGGTAGTTTCTGCCGACTTAACATGAGGCGATGCAGAGACCGTTAGTTTATTTACGTCACTCATTTTGCATTAGCCTCCTTCACAATGGCTTTGCCCATGCGGATATATTGTACCAATGGGCGGGCGGACGGGCAGGAATAAGCACAGGTGCCGCATTCCATGCAGTCCAGTACGTGGGCCTTTTGCAATTCTTCCACGTTACCGAGTCTGGCCATTTTTTCCAGGCGAGTCGGCACTAAGGAGAATGGGCAGGCTTCTACGCATCTGCCGCAGCGGATACAATCCCGCAACGGTTTTACCGGGAGACTACCCTTGGAGAAGGCCAGCAACGCATTGTTGGCTTTGACCAGAGGAATATTCAGATCAGCCAGCGCCATACCCATCATGGGGCCGCCGGAGAGAACCTTGTACGGTTCTTCTTTGAATCCGCCACAGTAATCCACGATATCCTGGAAGGAGGTACCAATGGGAACTCGCAGGTTCTTCGGTTCGGCAATAGCGGAACCGTCTACCGTCAGGGAACGGCTTACCAGCGGTTTGCCGGTTTGCAGATACCGGCCCAGGGTGGCAACGGACTGTACATTCATTACAACGCAGCCGGCATCAGAAGGCAGCTTGCCTTCCGGAACCTGGCGTCCGGTAGCGGACTGGATTAGCACTTTTTCTGCGCCCTGCGGATAAGAATCCTTCAGGCAAATCAGCTGGATGTCTTTCCATTCGTCATGCTCCTGAATGGCTTTTTCCAGAGATTCAAAGGCGTCCGGTTTGTTGCGCTCAATGCCAATGTAGGCATGCTGGAAGCCGCAAACGGCTTTGACTTTGGAAACACCGAATAAAATGTCATTCGGGTGGTCCAGCATTTCGCGGTGGTCAACCGTAATATACGGTTCGCACTCTGCCGCATTGATGATGAGCGTGTCTACACCGGCGTCTTCCTTGAAAGCCAGCTTAACGTGGGCAGGGAATCCTGCGCCACCCAGACCAACCAGTCCGGAATTGCGAACGGCCTTCAAAAAGTCTGCCTTTGTTTCAATAGACGGTACTTCCAAGCCTTCATACAGCTCCATTTTACCGTCTGATTCAATGGTGACAGCGTTGACCATGCCACCACCGGCTACTTTGACCGGTTTTACTGCGGTTACCTTACCGGAAATGGACGCGTGAATCGGGGCGCTGACAAATTTGTCAGTGTCGCCAATAACCTGGCCGACTTTCACTTCGTCTCCGACCTTAACGGTGGGAGTACAAGGTGCGCCGATACACATGCTCATGGGAATGGTAACGGAAGCAGGACAAGGGATGCGTTCTACCGCAAGGCCGGCTGTGTTCTTGTGGTGTTGTACATGAGCACCGCCGTGTCCCTTGGCAACCGGCTTCAGAGCCTGTGCCATAAATGTGTTCGTCATTCATTCAACTCCTTAACGGGCGTTAGCCCCTAAGATTATGTATTAACACAACAAATTATTGTTGTAGGTTAATCTGAAACCCAAAGTAACGGCTCTGCTTTAAGAGAACCGGGAAGAGCAGTTTTAAGAAAATGCCGGTGAGGGCGCCGGCTGCGATGCCGAAGAGCAGCAGCAGGGGCCCGTAACCCCAAAGCAGCGAGGCTGTGCCGGACAGCAGGCAGGCAACCAGCAGCTGACCCGCGTTGTGGGCAACGGCAGCGGCAATAGAGACCCCTAAAATGCCAAAGGGGTTATGCTTCCAACGAAGCAGCAACACCATGACCAGGGTACTGAGGAGACCGCCGGAAAGGCTCATAAGCCCGGCCGTTAGCCCGCGGGTCAGCCCTGCAAAGACTGCCTTCAGGACGGCAATCAGCAAAGCGTCTACGGGGCCCATGGCTGCGGCGGCAAACATGGTAACAATATTGGATAAGCCCGGCTTGGCGCCCGGCGGAAGGCCGGGGATGGCCGGAATCAGGTTTTCCAGGAAGGAAAGAACCAGTGCCTGTGCGCCCAGAACGCCAAGCAGGGCAACCCGCTTGGTACGGGCGGAAACGGTATCCTTCTTCATGGTAAACTCCTGTCAGATAGTGGATTAGTAAGTTAAAATATCCGGCTGCCCTTTTTCCGCCGTACCTCTGATGACAATCAGTGTTTTAGAGGGAAGGCAGGCCGCCGTGTCACCGGCCTTGGTCAGTTTGCCGGTTTTGACACAGACCTTGTCGGGACAATCCGCAGAGGCGTAATAAATGCACCCCGGTTCCACGGCAATGGTAACAGAAGGGTCTGTGTCCAATGTAAAGGTATAGGCTTCTGTTACTTCGGATAATGCAATTTCTTTGACTTCTTCTCCGTTTTGCATGACAACGGCAGTCAGATCCTTTTTGGAAGAAGCCGCAAAATAAGACGGCAACAGGATTGCCGCACAGAGAATCAGAAGGCCGACCAGCAAAAAGATATCTGCTTTCCGGACGAACTTGCCCATGTCAGGTAGACTCCTTTCCAAGGGTATAAGCAGATTGGGTCAGCTGTAAGCAGGAGCCTAAGTTGCCGGTGGTGTAGACCGTTCCGTCCGAGGTAATAAAGACGGCAGAAGCCTGATAGTGTTCCAGCAACTGCAGACTGTCTTCCGAGTAACCCAGAATAAAGCAGGCAGTGGAAAGGGCATCTGCCAAAAGCCCGGTTGGTGCCACTACGGTAACACTGGATAATCCGCTTTCTGCCGGATATCCGGTGCGGGGATCCAGAATGTGATGGTATTTCTTTCCGTTCACTTCCAATACCTTTTCATAATTTCCGGAGGTGGAAACAAAGCCTTCCGTCAGCGTTAAAATGCCGCAGTAGGAATTGGCGTCTCCTTGTGGATCCCGAATGCCGACGGACCAGGTGCCGTCAGAAGAATTGGGGTTTTCCCCGTACAATAAAATGGAACCGGCAACAGAAACAATGGCGCTGTCTACGGAGGAGTCTTTTAGGATGGTATAGGCTTCATCGCACGCAATGCCTTTCCCAACGGCCCCAAGATCAACAAATTGTCCGTCCCCAATGCGGATTTCCTGCGTTTTCCCGTTTTCCGGTTGCGCCAGCGGCCGGACGGAAACGGATTCCCAGCCAATCTTTTTCCTGGCTTCCTGAATTTCTTCGTCAGAGGGGAGGCGGGCGTCTTCCGTTCCAATGCCCCACAGAGTAGACAGACTGCCAACGGTAATGTCAAAGACACCGCCGGACTGCTTGGAAACATCCAGGCAGGTCTGCACCCAGTCGGCCATGCTGTCATCTACGGCAACAGCGTAATCCTGATTTAACTTGGCAACATAGGAAGCACTGATGCGCCAGGACAATTCATTGGCGTCCAATTGGCTAAGCCGGGTCTGGATGGATTCGGAAACGCTGTCCGCGGTTGCTTCCTTTGCATAAATCTGGTCGGAAACTGTGGTTCCCATGGATAAATATTCATGCTTACTTCCCGTGCGATGTACCCCGCCACGGAACACCAGAATACCTGCAATCAGAAGCGCTACCAGAAGGACCGCCAGAACAGAAAAGAGATATTTCTTTTTTTGCTGTGTCATAAAGGACCCTCCCGGAACAGCTTGCTTATTACATTATAGTAACCGCAAGTCATATCCCACTGATTATATAAAAAAATGCCCTTTGGTTCAATGAAAACCAAGGAAAAGCACGGAAAAATCATGACAAGTTTTTATCAATGGAAGGATTGCGAACCAATGAATAAAACCGCAACGTTCCCCTTCTTGCAGTCACCTTAGGAGAGTGCTAAAATAAGGAACCGGAGGAGGTGTTTGTATGCTTTGTCAAAATTGCGGAAAGAACGAAGCAACCACCCACATTAAACGAATTGCCAACGGGGAGCGGGTCTCCCTGCATCTGTGCCATAACTGTGCCGCCCATTTGGGATATACGGATCTGTTCTCCGGAACAGGTTTTAATTTAAGCAGCTTTTTACAGGAATTCTTCCCTTCGGCTGTCCTGCCGGAAGCAGAACCCAAAGAGGAAGAACGCTGTCCTACCTGCGGATGTACTTTTTCTGAAATTGTCCGTACCGGGATGATGGGCTGTGCCGATTGCTACAGCGTATTTTATGAAAAACTGCGTCCGTCTCTGAACCGGATTCACGGACGGGCTTCCCATGTCGGAAAGAAAGCAGCTTCCGTGGACCACAGTGTGGATTTACGGGAACAGATTCTGTCTCTGCAAAAAGAAATGGATGAAGCAGTCAAAACACAGAACTTTGAACGTGCAGCAGAAATCCGGGATGAGCTGAACGCACTGAAAGGGGGCAACCGGGCATGAGCAAATGGTATCAACTGGCCGGAGCCCAGAATGATGTGGTTGTCTGCACCAAAATTGCCCTGGCAAGAAATGTAAAGGGAAAAGTCTTTACAGTCAATCTTTCCCTGCCGGAACGGGCCCGGTTAGCCAAAGAAATCCAGGCCGTTTTAGAGGAAAAACTGCCCGGAAAATTCCGGATGATTACCATGTCGGACCTGACGCAAAGCCAGGCAATCTCACTAGCTGAGCGGTATTTGGTCTCTCCGGAGTTTGTCAGTGCATCGGAAGGACGCTCTCTTGCCATGACACCGGATGAAACCCTCAGCATGATGATCTGCGAAGAGGATCATGTAAAGCTACAAGCTTTACTCCCGGGTCTGGAACCGTTCAAAGCCTATGAATTGGTAGACCACTTAGACAGCCTTTTAGATGAGTCCTTACACTTTGCTTTTGATCAAAAATTAGGCTACTTAACCCAGTGCCCCACCAACATTGGTACCGCCATGCGGGCGTCCGTCCTTTTGCAGCTGCCGGCGTTGCATATTCATGGCCGGCTGCATCATTTGGCCAACACGGTTTCCAAGCTTGGCCTGACTCTGGTCGGTGCCTTCGGAGCGGGAGCCAACCCGCCGGGCAGTCTTTATCAATTATCTAACCAGGTCACCTTAGGTATCTCCGAAGAAATGGCATTGCAGAACTTAAACAACATTGCCCTTTCTTTAATTGAACAGGAACAGGAAGCCAGAAAAGCCCTTTTGGAAAATCTCCGCTTTCAGGACTTACTGTACCGCTCCCTCGGCACCCTGAAAAATGCCAGAGTCATGACCTTCAAGGAGTTCATGGAAGCCATTTCCATGGTCCGCATCGGTGTTGCCTCCGGGGAAATCCCCGGCAACATGGAGCAGATCAATGAAATGATCTTCACCTTGCAACCGGCCACGCTGAATGCTGCCGCCGGCATAGACATGGAGCGGCAAAAGCGGGACGCTTACCGCGCCGAACGCGCCCGCACCCTCTTCACCGATTAAAACTGCAGCAGTGCCACGTAGCCTGGCGGCAGTTTTGCTTTCCTTGCTTTATTCACAGCAATGCCACGTAGCCTGGCGGCAGTTTTGCTTTCCTTGCTTTATTCACAGCAATGCCACGTAGCCTGGCGGCAGTTTTGCTTTCCTTGCTTTATTCACAGCAATGCCACGTAGCCACTTGCTTTAACCAGCACTCCAGACTTTGGGGCAAATGCTTCCACAGCAAATAGTAGCAAGGAAACCAAACCCTGACGCTCAAAATCCACGTTGCTTAGCGGCAGTTTTGCTCTCCTTGCTTTGTCCATAGCGGTGCCACGTAGCCACTTGCTTTAACCAGCACTCCAGACTTTGGGGCAAATGCTTCCACAGCAAATAGTAGCAAGGAAACCAAACCCTGACGCTCAAAATCCACGTTGCTTAGCGGCAGTTTTGCTCTCCTTGCTTTGTCCATAGCGGTGCCACGTAGCCACTTGCTTTAACCAGCACTCCAGACTTTGGGGCAAATGCTTCCACAGCAAATAGTAGCAAGGAGACCAAACCCTGCCGCTCAAAATACGCATTGCTTGGCGGCAGTTTTGCTTTCCTTGCTTTATTCACAAAAAAGACGGGCCATTGCCTTTTGGCAACAGCTCGTCTTTTATGTTTGTGAGAGCGCTACTTTTGTAGTGCTGTCTGTTTGCTCATTTCTTTAAACGAATGAAAGTGGCTGACTCGCCCGGGAAAAACAGCTTACTTCTTTTGGTTATCCAGAACTTCACGTGCCAGGTAGATTGGCCGGTTTTTGGACTGGATGTAGGTGCGGGAAAGATATTCTCCGATGATGCCAAGGGCCAACAGTTGCATACCGCCCAGGAATAAGATCAGAACCACAATAGTGGCGTAACCGGGAACATCAATACCACACGCCAGCTTCTGGATGATAACCACAATAATATAAATCAGCGCCGCCAGGGACGTCAGCGATCCAATCCAGGTGGAAAGCTTCAACGGCACAGTGGTAAAGGCCACAATCCCTTCAATGGCGTACTTCATCAGCTTCCAGAAAGACCATTTGCTGGTCCCGGTCAGACGGTCATCCACGTTGTATGGCATGTAGTAGGTTTGAAATCCGACCCAGGAGAAGATGCCCTTGGAGAACCGATGATATTCGGACATTTGCAAAATGGCATCCTTGACCCGGCTACGGAAGGTGCGGAAGTCGGAAGCTCCGCTGACAAATTCCGTATCAGAGATTTTATTGATAATTTTATAAAACGCATTTTTGGTCTTGGTCATAAACGCGCTTTCTTTGCGCTCCTCCTGGAAAGCGGCCACGCTGTCATAATCTTCGTGCTCTTCCAAAAAGTCCACCATCTGTAAAACATAAGCGGGATCCTGCTGCAGGTCGGCATCAATAATGGAAATATAGTCTCCGCTGACGTGCTGCAAACCGGCGTAAATGGCGGCTTCCTTGCCGAAATTACGGGAGAAGTTAACAACCTTAACCGGCTGTTCTGCCGACTGGTAAATTTCTTTCAGCTTAGTGGCTGTTGCATCTGAGCTGCCGTCATTTACAAAAACAAATTCATAGCTGTCCATTTTGCCGGAAAAGGTGTTAACCACCTTTTCATACATGGGTTGCACATTTCCTTCTTCATTGTAACAAGGGATAATGAGTGAAAGTTTCATTGAAAGACTCCTGTAATCCGGCTTTTGCTAAGCCGTTTTTAAGTGTTTTTTATGGTGTATTTGCATAATAAAGCTGACATTCTGCTAACATTATACTGCATCTCGTCAATAGTGCTTTAAATGAACAAAAAGACCGTTCTGTCTCGTGACTTTTCCGCAGATTGATAGTATAATCGGTAAGCGGTAGAGGAGGATTTCTTCTATCAGTTCGCATTTGCTAATTTATGGCAAAAACCAAGGTAAAAACAGTGGCGAGCCAGCTCGCCGCAATTCTAAAAATAAAGGAGAGTTTCCCATGGAAAACTACACAACTAACAAGTCTGTGCTTTCGTGGTTGGATGAGCGGATTGCTCTTTTAACTCCGGACAAAGTAGTATGGATTGACGGTTCAAAGGAACAGCTGGATGCTTTAAAGGCAGAAGCCTGCTCCACCGGAGAACTCATCAAACTGAATGATGAATTGCTCCCGGATTGTTATCTTCACAGAACTGCAACCAATGACGTTGCCCGTGTAGAAGCACGTACTTTCATTTGTACTCCGACCAAAGAAGAGGCAGGTCCTCTGAACAACTGGATGGAACCGGCAGCTACTTATAAAATGCTGGATGACATCGCCCGCGGCAGCTACAAGGGCCGCACCATGTACATCATTCCGTATTCCATGGGCCCGGTAGGTTCCCCGTTCTCCAAGATCGGCCTGGAAGTAACCGACTCCATTTACGTAGTAGAAAATATGGCCATCATGACCCGCGTAGGTCAGGCTGTTCTTGATGCTCTTGGAGATTCCGATGACTGGGTTCGCGGTACCCACTGCAAGTGTGACATTGACGAAGAAAAGCGTTACATCTGCCAGTTCCCGCAGGACAACACCATTTACTCCGTTAACTCCGGTTACGGCGGAAACGTTCTGCTTGGCAAGAAGTGCTTTGCTCTTCGTATTGCTTCCTACCAGGCCATGAAAGAAGGCTGGCAGGCAGAACACATGCTGATCCTTGGCCTGGAAAACCCGAAGGGTGAAACCAAGTATGTTTGCGCTGCATTCCCAAGTGCCTGCGGTAAGACCAACCTTGCCATGCTGATTCCGCCGGAAGGATACAAGTCCAAGGGCTACAAAGTATGGACCGTTGGTGACGATATTTCCTGGATCCGCAAGGGACCGGACGGCAGACTGTATGCTGTTAACCCGGAAAACGGCTTCTTCGGTGTAGCACCGGGTACCAATGATAAGTCCAACCCGAACGCACTGGCCTCCACTAAGAAGGGCACCATTTTCACCAATGTTTGCCTGAACCTGGACAACAACACCGTATGGTGGGAAGGTCTGGACAAGAATCCGCCTGAAAACGCCATTGACTGGACCGGCAAGCCTTGGAACGGCAAAACTGCCACCACTCCGGGTGCTCACCCGAACAGCCGGTTTACGGCTCCTGCCAAGAACTGCCCGTGCCTGAGCTCTGAATTTGAAAACGGTGCCGGCGTTCCTATCAGCGCCTTCATTTTCGGCGGCCGTCGTGCAAAGCTTGCTCCGCTGGTATATCAGTCCAGAGACTGGAACCACGGTGTATTCATCGGCTCCACGCTGTCCTCTGAAACCACTGCAGCTGCTACCGGCGCTGTTGGCGTAGTTCGTCGTGACCCGATGGCAATGCGTCCGTTCATTGGTTATGACTGCGGCACTTACTTCCAGCACTGGCTTGACATTGGTGCTTCCCTGGATCCGGACAAGGCTCCGAAGATCTTCAATGTTAACTGGTTCCGCAAGGATGACGAAGGACACTTCATGTGGCCTGGCTTCGGTGACAACCTTCGTGTTCTGGAATGGATCATCAAGCGTTGTGACGGCGAAGTAGACGCTGTTGAAACTGAAATCGGTTACATGCCGAAGGCAGAAGATATCAACCTGGAAGGCCTGGAAGGCGAAGTTGATGTTGAAAAGCTCAACGCTATGCTGAACGTGGACAAGGCTCTTTGGAAAGAAGAAGCCAAGGGCATTGAAGAATTCTATGCAAGCCTTGGCAACACCGTTCCGAAGGAACTGTATGACAACCTGGAAACCCTGAAGAAGAACGTAGAATAATTGCGTAAATAAAATGACGTCAATACATTGAGTCAGTACATTGAGTCAATACATTGATACGTCAATAAAGAATGGTAACCAGATATGGGGCCCGCTGCTGTTGCAGCGGGCTTTTTTTCTGAATAAGGGGCTCCGCCGGGCAAAGAAACATAAAAGCATACCATTCTGGCTAAAATAGGGCTGGAGGTATGCTTTTTTCTAAAAAAAGCCGCAAATTAGGCTTTCGAATGGAAAAAGGTATGCCTTTTCTCTTGCCCGCATACGGGACCTTGCAAGACAAAAGAAATAAAAGCATACCATTTTGGCTTAAACGTGATCGGAGGTATGCTTTTTTCTAAAAAAGGCCGCAAATAGAGGCCAGAGGCAGGAAAAGGTATGCTTTTTTGCTGACTAAGCAAAAGCGAAAGGAAGAGGAGGAAAAGAGAAGAGGAGAAAAGAGGAAAGAAGAACTAAAGTTGCTGACGCTTTTAACAGAGTTTTCCACAGGAAAACTTTTGACGAGAATGCAACTTATTTTCTGAATTGGGAAAATAAAATATTTTTCTAATTTGGAATTATTGTCAAAAACTCGGCGGAAGGCAAGTAAAACTCTTTACGTTTTCTGAAGGTTTTCTGAAATTTCTATTTCTAAAACCGAAGATAAAAACACTTTTCCGCGATTCTGACCTGGTTTTCAACAGGGTAAACGGGAACCGCTTTACATTTTTGGAAAACCAGAACAAAAGAAGCGCGGAATGGAAGGAATGGGGCGTGAATCGCAGAGGAGGAGGAAAGAAAAAGCAGATAGGTACGCGGGTTTTGAAGATGAAAGATAAGCTGACATCCTACGAAAACGGACAAAACAGAGTTTCCACCGCAAAAAGACAGTTTTCAACCACCGGTGAGGGCGGCGAAGAGCCGGATTTCACAGAGCAGAATCACATAAAGAGGATCCGCACAGAGTAGATTTGCAACAGGGCCAGACCGCACAGAGCAAAATTACCAGAGGGAGACTATAAAGTGAGACTATACAGATCCAGTCCGTACAGAACGAAACCGCAAGGAACAGGAAGCCTGGCTACCTAGGGCTAAGCAAATTGAGGAGTACCGTGTAGCGCGGCGAGGTAGCGGAACAAGCTGGCAGGCACCACAAAGTCTGTTATTTTCTTGACAATCCAAGGCAGTTCTTCTAAAATAGTTGCGTTTGCATGTTCATTATGGGAAAATGAAAACGACCCATTTTTAAAAAATATTGCAAAGTGAGGTAAATGAAAATGAAGTATGCATTTATTACCGGCGCTGCCGGCGGCCTTGCCGGTGCCTGTGTAGAAGAACTCATGGCTCGCGGCGGCTGGACTGTATTTGCAGCAGACTATGCTGAAGATGCACTGAAGGAATTTGCTGCAAAGTGCGGTGACAACGTTATTCCGGTAGCTGTTGACATCTCTAACACAGATTCCGTTAAGGCTGCTGCCGACAAGGTTGGCGAATACACCGATCATCTGGATGTAATCGTAAACGCTGCCGGTATCCACACCATGGCTTCCCTGGTAGAACCGGGCGCAACCCAGACCATGGAAAGAATGATCAACATCAACGTTATGGGTATGATCCGCGTAAACGAAGCTCTGTTCCCGTACCTGAGCAAGGGCTCCCGCGTTATCAACTTCTCTTCTGAATGTGGTTGGGAACAGCCGCAGCCGTTCAACAGCCCGTATGCCATTACCAAGTGGGCCGTTGAAGGTTACACCATTGGTCTTCGCCGCGAACTGCTCTTCTTAGACATTCCGGTAATCAAGATTCAGCCGGGTTCCTTCAAGACCGGCATGCACGGCCAGGCAAACGCCGGTTATGCAAAGCTTCTTGCTTCCACCAAGTACTACAAGCCGGTTCTGTCCGTACTCAGCCCGCTGATGACCATTGCCATGTCCTCTGCACATGACAAGAAGTACCTGGTTAACGGTGTTATGGATGCCATCTATGCTAAGCATCCGAAGAGAAACTACAAGATTAAGAACACCTGGTATCTTGGCCTTATGGATCCAATCCCAGCCTGCATTCTTGATCCGGCTTACAAGTACTTTGTAGGCGGCCTGTATAAGGTTATGAAACTTCTCGGCAAAGCTGACTAATTTCGCCTTACTTTTGATGACAAAAGGACAAGCGGTTTCCGCTTGTCCTTTTTCTTTTATTTTCTTCCGTTTTTCATATTGACAAAGCGCTTTTTTTATTTATAAATAATGGTAGAAATTAACACCGAAGAAGGTATGAATTATGGTATTTGAAAAAGTAAGAGACATTTTAGCAGAACAGTTAGACCTGGATCCGGACAGCATTCAGATGGAATCCCGCCTGTTGGACGACCTGGGCGCAGACAGCTTAGACGTAGTAGACCTGGTTATGGCAATTGAAGATGAATTTTCCATTGAAGTTTCTGACGAAGCTCTGGAAAACATGACTACCATTGCCGATGCCGTTAATTATATTGAAGCAAACATCTAAAATCCTTATAAAACGGGGACTCGCTGGTTTGACGCGGGTCCCTTTTTGCGCTATACTTTTTGCGCTGTAAAAAGAACAACCTTTTAAAGTAATAAGTAACAAAATAAAGTAACAAACAGGAAACAGGAGAGAACATCTTATGGCAAATCAGAAAAAGATGGTAGACGACATTACTTCCATGGATGTGGACTTTGCCAAATGGTACACCGACATTGTTAAGAAAGCACAACTGGTTGGCTATACCAGCGTCAAGGGCTGCATGGTCATCCGACCGTACGGCTACGCAATTTGGGAAAACATCATGGGCCTGCTGGATGGCTATTTCAAAGCCACCGGCCATCAGAATGTAAATATGCCGATGTTTATTCCGGAAAGTCTGTTACAAAAGGAAAAGGATCACATTGAAGGCTTTGCGCCGGAAGTAGCCTGGGTTACCCACGGCGGAAATGAAAAGCTGGAAGAACGCCTTTGCGTTCGCCCGACTTCCGAAACCCTGTTCTGTGAACACTGGGCCAACACGGTTCAGTCCTGGCGTGATCTTCCCTGCCTTTACAACCAGTGGGTTAGCGTTGTTCGCTGGGAAAAGACTACACGGCCGTTCCTTCGGTCCCGGGAATTCCTGTGGCAGGAAGGCCACACCATTCACGCAACTGCAGAAGAGGCTATTGAAGAAACCGAACGCATGCTGAATATTTACGCAGACTTTTACGAAAAGGATCTGGCTATCCCGGTTGTAAAGGGTGCCAAGACCGAAAGTGACAAGTTTGCCGGCGCCGAAGCCACGTACGCCATTGAAGCGCTGATGCACGACGGCAAAGCGCTGCAGGCCGGTACGTCCCATTACTTCGGGGACGGCTTTGCAAAGGCCTTCGGCATTGAATTCACTAATAAAGAAAATAAACTGCAGGCCCCCTTCGAAACATCCTGGGGCATGACGACCCGCACCATCGGTGCCATCATCATGACCCACGGTGATGATAACGGCCTGGTACTGCCGCCGGCCGTTGCTCCTATCCAGGCGGTCATCATTCCGATTGCCGCCCACAAACCGGGTGTGCTGGAAAAGGCTGCAGAGCTGGAGGCACGGCTGAAGCAACGTTTCCGCGTGAAGCTGGATGACTCTGACAACTCTGCCGGCTGGAAGTTTGCAGAATATGAAATGAAGGGTGTTCCGGTTCGCATTGAACTTGGCCCGCGGGACATGGAAAACAACCAGTGCGTACTGGTAGACCGTGTTAACCGCGAAAAGACCTTCGTTTCCTTAGATAACCTGGAAGAGGAACTGGAGCAGAAGCTGAACGCTGTCCGGGACGCCATGTATGAAAAGGCCCTGGCAAATCGGGAAGCCAAAACCTACCGCTGCAAGACCATTGATGAAATTAATCAGGCCCTGACGGAAAAGGGTGACGGCTTCATCCGTGCCATGTGGTGCGGTTCTCCGGAATGTGAAGACAAGGTGAAGGAACTGACCGGCGCCGGATCCCGCTGCATTCCCTTTGACCAGGAAGCCATTTCCGATGTTTGCGTCTGCTGCGGCAAACCGGCCAGAACCATGGTGCTCTGGGGCAAAGCATATTAACCATAAAAGCCATTCTTCTTACGGCTCCGGCCGTCTGGAAGAATGGCTTTCTTACAAGGTGGTCACCAGCTGTTTTTATTGCAAGAACAGGTAGCACATGCTAAAATGTTTACCAATGTAGCACCGCTCTGGTGCTATGGCAGACCCCTACTAATCCTATGATTCATGGAGGACTTTCTTATGTGTGGAATTATCGGTTACACCGGCGAACAGGATGTAGCACCACTCTTAATTCACGGCCTGGAAAAACTGGAATACCGCGGTTATGACTCCGCCGGCATTGCCGTTTTGGAAGACGGTGAAATTGACATTGTCAAATCCAAAGGAAAAATCAAAAACCTGGAAGATAAAATGGTCAAGACCCATACGCCGAAGGGCACCATTGGCATTGGCCATACCCGCTGGGCTACCCACGGGGAACCCTCAGATGAAAACGCCCATCCGCACTACAGCGCCAGCCGCAAGTTTGCTGTTGTTCACAACGGTATTATTGAAAACTTTGCAGAGCTGAAAGCTGAACTGCAAAAGGAAGGCTACGTTTTCCATAGCGACACAGACACCGAAGTAGTTGCCATGCTTCTTGACAAGAATGACAACGGCAACTTCTTTGAAACCGTATTAAAAACCACAAAGCAACTGGTGGGCTCTTACTCGCTCGGCATTCTGGATCAGAGCATGCCGGACCAGCTGATTTGCGTCAAGAAATCCAGCCCGCTGATTGTGGCAGTTTCCGACATGGGCAATTTCATTGCTTCCGATATTACCGCCGTTTTGGCGTACACCAGGGAAATGTATAAGCTGCAGGATGGCGAGTTAGCCATCGTCAAAAAAGACAGCGTCTCTTTCTTTGATGAAAACGGGAACCCCATTCAGAAGGAACTGTTCCACGTGGATTGGGACGTAGACGCTGCAGAAAAGGGCGGCTACGAACATTTCATGATTAAGGAAATTAAGGAGCAGCCGGACGCTCTGCGGAAAACCATCTCGCCAAGAATTACGGCAGACGGACATATCAAGCTGGATGATCTGGAACTGACGGACGAACAGATTCGCTCCTTTAATAAGGTTTATATTATTGGCTGCGGTTCTGCGTATCACGTTGGCATGATCGGCAAGTACGTTATTGAACAGATGACCCGCATTCCGGTAGAGTGTGACATTGCATCTGAATTCCGGTATCGTTACCCGATTGTGGATGACAAGACCCTGACGGTTATTATCTCCCAGTCCGGAGAAACCGCCGACACTCTGGAAGCTCTGCGGGAAGCCAAACGCCACGGCTCCAGAACCCTGAGTATTGTTAACGTGGTTGGCTCTTCCATTGCCAGCGAATCCGATGATGTTCTGTACACCTGGGCCGGCCCGGAAATTTCGGTTGCCACCACCAAGGCTTACAGCACGCAGCTGGTTATGATGTACCTGCTGGCCATTCGCCTGGGCCTGGGGAACGGCACCGTTTCCGAAGCACTTTCCCAGGAATACATTGCCAAGCTGCAGAAGCTGCCGGATCAGGTAGAAAAGATCTTTGAACAGGAAGACAAAATTAAGGAAATCGGCCAGTCCTTTGCCTTCCTGGAACATGCTTATTTCATTGGCCGCAACCTGGACTACGCCGTTTCCATGGAAGCTTCCCTGAAGCTGAAGGAAGTCAGCTACATTCATTCGGAAGCATACGCCGGCGGCGAACTGAAGCACGGCACCATTTCCCTGATTGAAAACGGTACTTCCGTTATTGCCCTTTGCTGTTGCGAACGTCTGGTAGAAAAGACGGTGTCCAACGCCAAAGAAGTTTTGGCCAGAGGCGCGCAGGTGCTGGGTGTTGCCTGTGAAGGCAATGAAAGCGTACCGGCAGTAGCAGACAGATGCATCTTTGTTCCGAAGACGGAACCGCTGTTCCAGGCATCCCTGGAAGTTATCCCAATGCAGTTACTTGGGTATTACACCGCAAAGGCCAGAAAGTGTGACATTGATAAACCACGTAATTTGGCCAAATCGGTTACGGTAGAATAAGATTTAACCCTTGCTTTCCGGAACCTTGCGTGCTACTATACCATAGTAAGTTAAGAAAGTAAGGTATGAAGAGTGACCCGCCGGGCCGCTCTTCATTCTTTTTGAAGAAAATGAAGGAGTTGGCCTATGGCAAACAAAAACAAGGGCGGAAACGTAGTTTCTGTTGTGCGCGCTCTGGCAGAACCTTTGGCGGAGGAACTGGGACTCAGTCTTTGGGACGTTCGCTTTGTAAAGGAAGGCGCCGAGCACTACCTGCGCATTTTTATTGATAAAGAAGGCGGGGTAAGCATAGATGACTGCGTAGACATGACCCACGCCATTGACGCCCCGTTAGATGAAGCGGATCCCATATCCGTTCCCTACACGTTGGAGGTCAGCTCTCCCGGAGCAGAACGCCAGCTGACCCGGGACGAACACTTTGCACGGTTTATCGGTGACAGAATCAAAGTAAAGCTGATTCGCCCGTTAGACGGAGAACGGGAATTTAAGGGAATCCTGCTGGACTACACGGATGGCAACGCTACCATCCAGACGGACGCAGGAAAAACCTTTGTATTTTCTAAAAAAGAGGCATCCTATGTAAAACTGGATGACTTTGACACTTTTGAAGACGACGGAAAGGAAGAACCAGAAGTATGAACCAGGAATTTTTTGATGCAGTAGGCCTAATGGCTGCCGAAAAGGGAATCCCGGCAGAATTTTTATATGAAAAGATTGCCAACGCTCTTGTTGTTGCCGAACGCAGAAAGTACAACGGCAAGGACGTTGTTTTCTGTGAAATTGATCCGGACAAGAAGGAACTGAATGTATTCCTCCGGAAAAATGTAGTAGAAGAAATCAGCGATGAAGACACGGACATCCTGGTAGATGCCGCACAGCAATATAAGAGCAACGCCAAACCGGGAGATATTATTGAAATCCCGCTGGATACCAAGAACTTCGGCCGCATTGACGCCCAGACGGCAAAGCACGTCATTCGTCAGGGCATCCGGGAAGCCGAACGCGGACAGACCATGCAGGAATTCAAAAACCACAATCAGGAAATTGTTACTGCCAAGGTACAGAGCATTAACCCAATGAACGGCAATGCCACTCTGGAAATTGGCCGCGGAGAAGCGCTCCTGCCACACGGGGAACAGATTCCGGGCGAAGAGCTGTCCGAAGGGGACCTGATTAAGGTATTTATTGTAGATGTTAAGGAAACGGAAAAGGGCCCGAAGGCCATGATTTCCAGAACCCATCCGGGACTGGTTCGCCGTTTGTTTGAAACCGAAGTACCGGAAATTTATGACGGTACGGTAGAAATTAAGGAAGTTTCCCGCGAAGCCGGCTCCCGTACCAAGATTGCCGTTTACTCCGCAGATGAAAACGTAGATGCCGTCGGCGCCTGCATCGGCCCGCGCGGTGCCCGTGTCAGCAAGGTAGTAGATCTGCTTCACGGCGAAAAGATTGATATTGTTCCATACAGTGAAGACCCTGCACAGTTTGTCTCCGCAGCACTGGCTCCGGCAGACGTTATCAGTGTGGAAATTCTGGACGAAGAAGAAAAGTCCTGCAAGGTTATTGTACCGGATACCCAGCTGTCCCTTGCCATCGGCAATAAAGGACAGAACGCCAGACTGGCTGCTAAGCTGACCGGCTGGAAGATTGACATTAATCCGGAAAGTGGCTTCTATGAGGCTCCGGCCGAAGAAACTGCAGAAGATGCAGTGGAAGAAGCAGCAGAAACTTCGAACGAAGACTAATTCTGAAAACAGGGAGGGGAAAGCATGGCAAAAAAAATTCCGATGAGACGTTGCTGCGGTTGCATGGAAATGAAACCGAAGCCAACACTGGTGCGGGTTGTCCGCAGTCCGGAAGGGGAAGTTTCTTTGGACCTGACCGGAAAGGCGCCGGGCCGGGGAGCCTATGTCTGTCATGACGTGGAATGCCTTCGGAAAGCGCAAAAAGCCAGACGTTTTGAACGAGAATTTTCCATGCAGATCCCCGCTGAAATATTTGACCGAATGGAGGACGAACTGGAAAAAGATGGATCCTAAGTTTTTTAACCTACTGGGTCTGTGCCGGAAAGCCGGGCGCTTTTCCGGAGGCCATGACGCCGCATTCGAGTCAATTGCAAAAGGCAAAGCAAAAGCCTGCTATTTGACTGCAGATGCCTCGGACCGTTTGAAACAGGAGTTCCGGGAAACCACCCGTTATCAGGGACGAAACATTCCCCTGACGGAGTTGGACTGTAGCATGAAGGACCTGGAAATACACGTCGGAAAAAAGACGGCGGTATTTACCGTAAACGATGACGGCTTTGCCGCAAAGCTCAATGAGCTTCTTTCGAAGGAGGACAGATAAATGGAGATTAAATATAGAGTACACGAGGTTGCCAAGGATTTTGACCAGCCAAGCAAAGAGGTAGTAGACCTGCTGGCCAAATACTTTGATGACCCCAAAAAGCATATGACGGCCCTGACCAATGACGAACTGAATGTGGTATTTGAATACTACACGAAGAAGCATGAGGTGCCGAATTTTGACGCTTACTTTGCTATGGCTGCGGAAAAACCGAAGGCAGCGGCAAAGCCGGCAGAAAAAGCTGCCGCTCCGGCAGAGCAGACGCCGGCTAAGGTAGTGCCGGGCAAAAAAGAAGGTGCCCCGAAGGTAGTTATTCCTGGTAAGAAGGAAGGTGCACCGAAGGTGGTTGTTCCGGGCAAGAAGGAAGGCGCCCCGAAGGTTGTTGTTCCTGGTAAGAAGGAAGGCGCTCCAAAGGTAGCGGTTCCGGGTAAGAAACAGGAGGCTCCTGCCAAGCCGGCAGCAAACACAGCCGCAAAACCAACCGCAAAACAACAGGCTGCCAAACCGGCCGCTAAGCCGGCAGCTCCGGCAAAGCCGAAGGTAAATGCGGATCCGCATCCGTTCCAGAAGAAGGCACCAAAGGAAGACAACCGCCCAATGCAGTCCCGTACCAAGGGCGAAGCCAGAACGGTGGATACCCGCGTCCAGAACGTTAACCTGGATAAATATAATGAAAAGTATGACAACCTGAATCCGGAAGCCAGAACCAATGACCGGGTTTCCAGCAACAAGCAGAAGCTGAAGCAGAAGTCCCAGCAGTACCGCCGTCAGAAGGGCGTTCGTTCCAAGAAGCGTGAAACCGAAGCAGAGCGTCTGAAGAGAATTAAGGCAGAACGCGCCAAGAAGACCTGGATTATCCAGATGGGCGATGAAATTACCGTTGGTGAATTTGCAGAAAAACTGCGTATGACGGCTGCCGAAGTTATTAAGAAGCTCTTCTCCCTGGGTCAGATGGCCACCATCAACGATGTCATTGACTTTGACACCGCTTCCATTCTGGCAGAAGAACTGGGTGCTACCGTTGAAAGAGAAAACGTAGTTACCATTGAAGATCAGATTATTAATGACGCTGTAGACGCCGAAGAAGATCTGCTTCCGCGGGATCCGGTTGTCTGCGTTATGGGTCACGTTGACCACGGTAAAACTTCCATTCTGGACGCCATCCGTCACACTTCGGTTACTTCCGGAGAAGCCGGTGGTATTACCCAGGCCATTGGTGCATACCGCGTTAACGTAAACGGCCAGCGCATTACGTTCTTAGATACCCCGGGTCACGCAGCCTTTACTGAAATGCGTGCCAGAGGTGCACTGGCAACCGATATTGCCATCCTGGTAGTTGCCGCAGATGACGGTATCATGCCACAGACCATTGAAGCCATTAACCACGCCAAAGCTGCCGAAATCCCCATTGTTGTTGCCATCAACAAAATGGATAAGCCGGAAGCTTCCGTGGACAAGATTATGCAGCAGCTGACCGAACATGAAATTGTTCCGGAAGAGTGGGGCGGTGACACCATCTGTGTTCCTGTTTCCGCTAAGACCGGCATGAACCTGGACAAGCTGTTGGAATCCGTACTTTTGGTTGCTGAAATGCAGGAACTGAAAGCCAACCCGAACCGTGCCGCCCACGGCGTTGTTATTGAAGCCAGCCTGGATAAGGGTCGTGGCCCGGTAGCAACCCTGCTGGTACAGAACGGTACCCTGAAGGAATCCGACATTGTGGTTGCCGGTACCGCTGTTGGCCACGTTCGTGTTATGACCAATGAAAACGGCAAGACCCAGAAGAAGGCCGGCCCGTCTGTTCCGGTAGAAATTACCGGTCTGGACTCCGTTCCTATGTCGGGCGATGTATTCGACGCCGTTTCCGATGAACGTCTGGCCAGAGAACTGGTAGAGCAGCGCCGTCAGGCAATTAAGGAAGAACAGTTTAACGCCCAGTCCAAGGTTACCCTGGACAACCTCTTCGCTTCCCTGAAGGAAGGCGAAATGAAAGACCTGAACGTCATTGTTAAGGCCGACGTTCAAGGCTCTGTGGAAGCTGTTAAACAGTCTTTGGAAAAGCTGTCCAACGACGAAGTACGGGTACGTGTAATTCATGGCGCCGCCGGCGGAATCGTGGACTCCGACGTTATGCTGGCTAACGCCTCTAACGCCGTTATTATCGGATTTAATGTCCGTCCGGATCCGGTGGCCATTGCCAATGCGGAGCGGGACGGCGTAGAAATCCGTACCTACCGTGTTATTTACGATGCCATTGATGATGTTAAGGACGCTATCAAGGGTATGCTTGCTCCGAAGTACAGAGACGTGGACATTGGCCGTGCCGAAGTCCGCTCTGTTTTCAAGATTTCCAACGTCGGAGCCATTGCCGGCGCCTATGTAACCGATGGCAAGATTGTCCGCAACGCCAAAATCCGCGTTGTCCGTGACGGTATTATCATTGCCGAAGATGAAATGCAGTCCCTGCGCAGATTCAAGGATGACGTGAAGGAAGTTGCCAGCGGTTATGAATGCGGTATTGGTCTGAACAAGTTCAATGACATTAAAGAAGGCGACATCTTTGAAGCCTACATTACCGAAGAATACAGAGAAGATTAACAGGAGGATGCACTATGCCTGGTTATAAAACCGAACGGACTGCCGAAGATATCAAGCGGGAAATTATTTCCATTCTTTCCGATATCAAGGATCCGCGGGTAGCCGGAAAGATGCTGACGGTTGTTAAGGTCCTGGTTTCCGGTGACTGCTCCTATGCCAAGGTTTATGTTTCCGACCTGGCAGGAATGGACAGTGCAAAGGAAGCCGCCAAGGCGCTGAACGGTGCCCAGGGGTATATCCGTCGGGAAATCGGTCAGCATTTGCATTTGCGAAAAGCACCGGAATTAAAATTCTATGCAGATGATTCCATTGCCCATGGCATGGAAATTGCACAGAAGCTGAAAGATTTAAGCGAAGAATAAGGACAGGATAAGAAGGTGAGTTAATGCAGGGGAAAGCAGAACTGATTACGGAAGAACAGGTAAAAGAAATTCTTTTGGAAAAAGATAAGATCTTAATTCTGACGCATAAGAGCCCGGACGGGGATACCCTTGGCACCGGAACCGCGCTGTGGCGGATTCTGCAGAGCCTGGGAAAAACGGCACGGGTAGAAAACTCTGATGTCATCCCGGCAAAGTACACCTATCTGTTTGACGGCCTGGTTGCAACGGAGTTTACGCCGGAGTATATCATTGCCGTTGATGTGGCAGACCCTAAATTACTGGGAGATAAGCTTTCTGTTTATGCCGACCGGGTAGACCTTTGCATAGACCACCATCCGTCCAATTTACACTATGCAGCCAAATTGCTTTGCCGTCCGGCAGACGGCGCGGCTGCACTGACACTGTATCGTGTATTACAGCTTATGGATGTGCCTGTAACACCGGCCATTGCCACCAGTTTATATACCGGTCTGGCAACGGATACCGGCTGTTTCCGTTACTCCAACACCACCAGTGAATTAATGCGGGCAGCCGCCGATCTGATGGACGCAGGCGCCGACCATGCCGACATTAATGTCCGCATGTTTGAAACCAAGTCCCTGGCCTACTTCCGTCTGTTGCAGACGGTGCTGGCCGGATTGCGGATGTACTGCAACGGACAGGTGGCGGTATTTAAAGTAACCCAGGACATGATGGCACAGGTTGGCGCCACAGAGGATATGCTGGACGCCATTGCCCCCATGAGCCGCCAGATTGCCGGCGTGAAAGCCGGAATTACCATGAAACAAACCGCAGACGGAACATATAAGTTCTCACTGCGGACCCATGAACCGTTAGACGCATCCGAAATGGGCCGGCTCTTAGGTGGCGGAGGCCATGCCAGAGCGGCCGGTACCGGCGTGGTAACGGACGAAGAAGCCGCACTTTCCAAGCTGTTGGAATGGACGGCGGAACAATTACACTGTGAGGTTTCCTAACGTGACAGGAATCATTTGTCTAAGCAAACCGCAGGACATGACATCCTTTTCTGCGGTTGCCCGGGTCAGACGAATTGTCGGGGAAAAGAAAGCCGGTCACGCCGGCACGCTGGACCCCATGGCCACCGGCGTCCTGCCCATACTCCTGGGTGGCGCCACCCGCTTTTTGGAATTTCTTCCCACCAGTCCCAAACGGTATCTTGCCGTTTTTCGCCTGGGCATCAGAACAGATACCTTGGATAGTACCGGAACGGTACTGCAGGAGCAGGAAGTAACCTGCACCCGTGCAGACGTGGAACAGGCACTGTCCTCTTTTCGGGGCGAACAGCTCCAGGTTCCGCCAATGTACTCCGCCATCAAGAAGGATGGTGTAAGAATGTATGACCTGGCTCGCCGGGGAATTGAAGTGGAACGGGAAGCAAGGCCCATTACTATTTACAACTTGAATTTGGTAACGGAAGAGCAGGCGGAGGAAGCGGGCGTTACGCTGCAACCGCTGACAGAACAGGAATATTGCCTGGATGTCACCTGCTCTGCCGGAACGTATATTCGCACCTTGATTGATGACCTTGGAACCGCACTGGGTTGCGGTGCAGTCATGACCCAACTGGTGCGCACCCAGGTAGGAGATTTCCTCCTGGAACAAGCGGTTACGCTGGAAGAATTGGAGCGGGCCGCAGAACAGGAAAAGTTAGAAGAACGGATCCTTTCGGTTCCGGAGGCCTTACAGCACTTCGCTGCAGTTACTGTCAGCGGGGCCCAGGCCACCCGGTTCCGGAACGGCGGTGAACTGAATCTGGACCGCATTCCTGCGCTCCGGGCACAAGCTCCGCAGGCAGATTCCCTTCTTCGTGTTTTTGACCCTGACGGGTCGTTCCTTGGCTTGGGAAAGGCAGACCCGGAAGCGGGTTTGTTAACGGTTAAACGGGTTTTTGTAGGAAGGTGAATGGCATTGAATAAAATTGACGCCGCCGGAACGGTGGTGGCGCTGGGCAGCTTTGACGGCCTTCACCTGGGTCACCGGGCTGTGCTGGACGCGGCAAAAGAGCTGGCATGGCAGCTGCATGCAGAACCGGTTCTTTGTACCTTCCGGGAACATCCGTTAAAAGTGTTAACCGGCCAGGCTCCGCCGGCACTGTTCCAAGGGGCGGTCAAAGACCGCCTGTTTCAGGAAAGCGGACTGGACGTTTACTTCCTGGATTTTGCGGAAATTAAAGATCAGAGTCCGGAGCTCTTTTTTCAAAAAGTATTATTAGAACAGCTGCACGCCAAGGGCGTCTGCTGTGGCTTCAACTACTCCTTCGGTGAAGGCGGAAAGGGAACGCCGGAACTGCTGGAATCCCTTTGCAAGGCAAACGGAATTGCGTTTGCCGAAGTGCCTGCCAAGGCACTGGACGGTGTTACCGTCAGTTCCACCGTTATCCGTTCCGCCATGGAACAGGGCAACGTGGACCTGGCCAATAAAATGCTGGGCCGTGCCTTCTCTTTTGAAAGCCCGGTTACCCACGGTGACGGCCGTGGCCGCACCTGGGGCATCCCCACCATCAATCAGCTGTATCCGGAAGGACTAGTGGTTCCTGAAAAGGGCGTTTATCTTTCCGATGTCTGCGTAAACGGAATTCACTATAAAGGGGTCACCAATATTGGTGTACGGCCAACGGTGCGGGAAGGGGAGGCTCTTTCAGCAGAAACCTTTGTAATTGGTTTTTCCGGAGACTTATACGGCACCCGGCCGGAAGTTTCCCTTCTGCGTTTTCTGCGTCCGGAGCAGAAGTTTGAAAGCTTTGCCGCACTGAAAGCGCAAATCCAAAAGGACATTGCCGTTGCCAAAGCAGAGGCCTGAAAAGTGCCTTTACTTCCGTAGCGGTTTATGATACTATACTGTAAGCTTTTCCCTTGGAGGCTGGAGTCTTCACCGACCTTCCCCTAAGAGAATTGCAATTTATCAATGAGGTGAAAGAAATGACACAGCAGGAAAAACAGGCAATTATTGCCGAATATGCTACCCACGAAGGAGACACCGGTTCTCCGGAAGTACAGATTGCTGTACTGACCAAAAGAATTAATGACCTGAATGCTCACCTGAAAGAGCATCCGCATGATTTCCACTCCAACAGAGGTCTGTTGAAGCTGGTAGGTCAGAGAAGAAACCTTCTGGCATATCTCCAGAAGAAAGACATTGAACGTTACAGAACGCTCATTAAGAAGCTGGGTCTTCGTAAGTAAGAAAACGCTAAGGCAGGCGGCTCAGGCCGTCTGCCTCTTGCTCGTTTTTTAGGTAAAAACGGGAGGAACCTTTTCGGGTTAGCAGTGAATCAAGTATCCGGGCTTTCCGGGTCATTGATTTATTGCTAAGCCAAGACCTCCCGTACAATAAAAAATTTGTAAAGAGAGGTTGTCTATGTTTTTTAAAGACTACAAGGTTTATGAAACCGAACTGGCCGGTCGCCCGTTAAAACTGGAAACCGGCAAAATGGCACAGTTGGCTTCTGCCGCTGTTATGGCCAGATATGGGGAAACCGCTGTACTTTGTACCGTAACGGCTTCCGACAAGCCGCGTGAAGGCGTTGATTTCTTCCCGCTTTCCGTTGATTTTGAAGAAAAGATGTACTCTGTTGGCCGCATTCCGGGTTCCTTCCAGAGAAGAGAAGGAAAGGCTTCCGAAAAGGCCACCCTGGCTTCCAGATGCATTGACCGTCCTATCCGTCCGCTGTTCCCGAAGGATATGAGAAATGACGTATCCGTAGTGGCTACCGTTATGTCCGTAGACCCGGATTGCAGCCCGGAAGTTGCCGCAGCCATCGGTGTATCCTGCGCCATTGCCATTTCCGACATTCCGTGGGCCGGTCCTATTTCTTCCGTAAATGTTGGCCTGGTTGACGGTGAAATCGTCATCAACCCGACCCTGGAACAGCGCGCTGTTTCCGAACTGAAGCTGACCGTTTCTTCCACTGCCGACCTGATTGCCATGATTGAAGCCGGCGGTAACGAAATTAAAGAAGACGTTATGTTTGACGCCATTATGGCCGGACATGAAGCAAACAAGAAGATTGTTGCTTTCATCCAGAGCATTGTGGATGAAATCGGCAAGCCGAAGTTTGAATTCACTTCCAATGATCCGGAACCGGGCATCCTTGCTGAAATTGAAGAATGGGTTACCCCGGACGTACAGAAGGCTCTGGATACCGATGACAAGCGCGTACGCGATGCAGCCCTTCTGCCAATTTATGACATGGTTCATGAAAAGTATGATGAACAGTTTGAAGGCCAGGAAGGCAAGCTGGATGAAATCATGTACTTAATCCAGAAGCACGTAGTTCGCAACTGGCTGAAGAATGAACACAAGCGTGTAGACGGCCGTGGCATTGATGAAATCCGTCCGTTGAACGCAGAAGTAGACCTGCTGCCGCGTGCCCATGGTTCCGCCATGTTTACCCGTGGACAGACCCAGGTTCTTTCCGTAACCACCCTGGCTCCGCTTTCTGATTCCCAGAAGCTGGACGGCATTGACGAAGATACGGAAAAACGTTATATCCACCACTACAATTTCCCGTCCTACTCCGTAGGCGAAACCAAGCCACCTCGCGGACCGGGCCGTCGTGAAATCGGTCACGGTGCACTGGCAGAAAAGGCTCTTCTTCCGGTTATCCCAAGCGTAGAAGACTTCCCGTATGCCATCCGCGTTGTATCCGAAGTACTTTCCTCTAACGGTTCTACTTCCCAGGGCTCCGTTTGTGCATCCACCCTGTCCCTGATGGCAGCCGGCGTTCCAATTAAAGCACCGGTAGCCGGTATTTCCTGCGGCCTGATTACGGGCGATGAAGGCGTTTACGGAGACTTCATGACCATGGTTGATATCCAGGGTCTGGAAGACTTCTACGGAGACATGGATTTCAAGGTGGCCGGTACCCATGAAGGTATTACCGCCATTCAGATGGACCTGAAGGTTCATGGTCTGACTCCGGCTATTGTTAAGGAAGCCTTTGAAAAGACCAGAAAAGCCAGACTTTACATTCTGGATGAAATCATGCTGAAGGCCATTCCGGAAGTTCGTCCGCAGCTGTCCAAGTATGCACCGAAGATGCTGACCACCACCATCAATCCGGAAAAGATTGGTGACGTTATCGGTAAGCAGGGTAAGGTTATCCAGAAGATCTGCGCTGAGTGCAACTGCAAGGTTGACGTGAATGACGAAGGTCAGGTATTTGTATCTGCCATTGACCAGGCGGACGCCGAACGTGCCATCTTCATGGTAGAAACCATTGCCAATGATCCGGAAATCGGCGCCATTTATAAGGGCGTTGTTACCCGCCTGATGAGCTTTGGTGCCTTCGTTGAAATTGCACCGGGCAAAGAAGGTCTGGTTCACATTTCCCGTCTGGACATCAAACACACCGACAAGGTAGAAGATGTTGTTAACGTTGGAGACGAAATCATTGTTAAGGTCCTGGAAATTGATGACCAGAACCGTATTAACCTTTCCAGAAGAGACGCTCTGATTGAAGTAGAGGGCGCCGTTCCGGAAAATGATCTTGCCGAAGAAGAAGCGGCTCGTCGTCCGCGTCAGGGCGGCTACCGCGGCGGTCACGGCGGAAACCGTGGCAGAGGCGGCAGAAGATAAGTTTCTGAACAAAACCAGATAAGGCGGCTGCCGAAGGCTTCGGCAGCCGCTTTCTATTGCCCTTTTTTTGCTTTTCTGCTAGGATAAAACGGATGAAAGTGAGGTGCTTTCCCTTGGGAAAGAATATCCGGAAATATACGGTTTCCGAATTAAAAATCGGTGCCGGTGCCGCCCTGCTGAGCGTGGCGGTAGAAGCCTTAATTTTGGCACCTAAAAAACAAATACCCCTTCCAAAGGGAAAGAAACTGACCGTACAGGGTCTCCTTCCGGCATTCCAAAAACCAATTGCCGGAGCGGCGCGCCATTTCTTAAATGAAACGGTTCCCCACATGATTACCCTGGGGGACAAACTGCTGCAGAAAATTAAAATTTATCAGCTCCTGAAAGAGCAATTCCTGGACGCGGTCTATATTAAAGCAGACCGTTATTCCTTAAATGACCTTTTTACCCGGTTCTTTGAAAAGGCCTCTTTCCTGGACCGCAACAAATTTACCGCTGCTTTCCGGGACTGGGCTTACAGCGTCCTGAACAGTGAAGAAGACAGGGAAACCTTCGTCAACAACCTGACGGACAATATTATTGCAGGGTTACGTGCCCTGGTTTCCGGTCCTATTGCATCTGTCTTAGTCAGCTCTCATTTGCTGAAGGTGATTGAAGAAACCGTTTCCAACGTGGTAGAAAAATTCATGAGTACGGAATTCGGCAATGAAATGGTCAACCGCCTGTTTGATGCCATTGGGCACCTGGAAGACATGACCTTGCCGTACTTCTTAGATACCAAAATGAACCTGCCTCGCCCGGTCATGGAAGAAAAAATAGACGGCCTGTATGACCGTTATATTGGCAAAGGCCAGGTAGAAAATTATCTCAGTAAAAATTACGGAGACCAGATTTACAACATGCTTGCCTCCGTAGACTATGACCAAATCTGGAAGGAACTCCTACGCCACCACTTAAAGGAACTGGGCCAGGTCAGCCTCGGCGCTGCCGGCACCGCCATCTATCTTTCCGGTGAAATGGACAAAGCTTCCCGCAGAACCAAACGCCTGAAGGAACGCCACCAAAAGCTGAAATCCGGTGTCCGCTCCGCCAAAGCCAAACTGCCACATCGCCAGAAAAAGGAAAAATAAAAATTTCAGAAAAGAAAACGGCTCTGACTGTAAAAGTCAGAGCTTTTTTTATTGCCTAACGCACCTTATTTTCAAAAAGTACTTGACTGTTACCCCCCCCCGGTAAAATAAAACATATATGCTTATTTTAGCAAATTATCGCTGTGGAAAGGGGCACATTGGTACGTGAGTTCACTGTCTGCATTAATCGTTTCTCTGGTTGTTTTTGCAGTTCTATTTTCACTGGGTTTTTGGGAAAAACGGCGAAATGATAAAAATCTTTCTCAAATTCCAATTCGGGTAAATGTAAATGGAATCCGGGGAAAATCTACTGCTACCAGATTAATTACAGCCATATTACAAGAAGCCGGCTACAAAGTAATTGGCAAAACTACCGGAACAGCAGCAAGAATGATTTACTGGGACCGGGAGGAAGAAAAAGAAATTAAGCGGCGTCCGTTGGGCGTTTCATTAAATGAACAAATCCGAGTAATTAATGAAGCGGCGTCTGCAGGGGCAGACGCTTTGGTCTGTGAATGCATGGCTGTTCGACCGGAATATCAAAAGGTATACCAGCATCAAATGCTGAAATCCACTCTGACCGTAATTGTCAATGTATTGGAAGATCATTTGGATGAAATGGGGCCAACTACAACAGAAATTGCAATGGCCTTTGCGGAGACGATTCCCTATCATGGTCTGGTCGTTCTTCCGGATTGCGAATATACCTCCTCTTTTATTAAGGTAGCCAAGCAAAGACGGACGAAATACGTAATTGTCAATGATGAAGAAATATCCCAAGAATATGTGGATTCCTTTGATTATAAATTGTTTGACCATAATTGTGCGGTGGCGCTGGCGGCGGCCAGAGCCCTTGGTATCCCGGACGAGGTAGCATTTCGCGGTATGTTGAATGCACATCCTGACCCCGGTGCTTTGCGGATTCATCCCATTCGGAAAGATGCGTATTTTATCAATGGCTTTGCAGCAAATGAGCCATCTTCCAGTTTGGAAATCTGGGATTTAATTCAGCATGGAAACTATCCAAGTCAGAATCCTATTGTAGTAATGAACTGCCGCCCGGACCGGGTGGACAGGACACATCAGTTTATTGAAGATTTCTTTCCGCTGATTCCGAATCTGACGTTGGTAATTATAGGAGAAAGTACGTCGGATTGTAAGAAAGCATATAAGAAAGGTGCATTTCCTAACGTTGTGGAGTTTCAGTGTTTTGAGGGTACAGATTTGGAACCCATTATGCAATATTTGGAAAGCGTTATGGCGGGACGCGTTATTTTTGGAGTAGGCAATATTCACGGTATAGGAGAGGATTTTGTAAATGCTCTTTTGAATGACCCTGAAGAAAATGCGGACGAAAAAGAAAAGGGAGAAAAGAATGGAAGCAACCTATTTTTACATGGCACTGGTTATTGGCATGGCCATCAGCTTACTGATGGCAGAGTACATCGGAGTGGTGCCCGGGAGCATGATCGTACCGGGATACTTAGCCATCATTTGCGATGATATTCCGCAACTGCTTTTGATTTTTGCCATCAGCGTGGTTGTCTATTTGATTGTCAATTACATTTTGCCGAAGTTTGTCATTCTTTTTGGTAGAAGAAAATTTGTTGCAACCTTAATTGTGGGGGTAATTATTAAATTAATTTTGGAGCTTGTTTTCCCGGTACTTCCGTTTGCTACGTTGGAATTTCGTGGAATTGGTGTTATCACACCAAGCCTGATTGCCAATTGTTATGCAAAGCAGGGTTTTAAATACACTATTCCGGCAACTTTAGTAGCATCTTACCTTACGTTTGGCATTGTCTCATTACTGTTTTGGCTGTTTTAAGGGGGCGCTTTAGAAAATGAAAAATTCCGCTCCAACAAAAGAGTTAACGAAAAAGCAACGAATGCAAGCCAGAATCCGACGTGTGAAACCGCTTTCCGGTCGTCTTTGTGCAGGATGTGCCTGCGTATTATTTTCTCTTATTTGGCTTGTGTCCATCCTGCCCAATCAAAGTTATGCGTACCAGGCAAACAAAAAATCAAATGACGAAATGGAACTATATTTTGTCGGTGATATTGCTCTTGGTCGAGGCATAAAGAAACAAGGTTCGGTTCTTGGCTATGATGCCATTTATGAAAATGTAAGTGACTTTTGGACCGATGCAGACTTTGTTTTTGCAAATCTGGAATCAGCAGTGTTGCAGGACAAGCTTTCTTCGTACGAGGAAAGTGAAAAGAATTTACATTTGTGGACAGATTATGATGGCTTGGAACTGACAAGAAAAGCAGGTGTAAATGTTTTTGCCTGCGCCAATAACCATGCTTTTGATTATGGCGAACGGCCTGTGTTAGAACTGGAACAGTACTTTAAGAAAAACGGAGTCATTTATGCCGGTATTGGAAGTTCTTTAGGCGAGGCAGCTACTTATCGTATTTTGGAACACAATGGAGTAAGAATTGCGTTCTTATCAATAACAGATGTTTATTATAAATATTCTGCGGCCACAGAATCCCAGGGCGGCATTCTTACAACGGCATATGCAGACTATAATCAGCTGGTCAATCAGGCTTCCAAGAGTGCGGACATGACCATTGTTTATGTGCATTGGGGCGTTGAAAACCAAAAAACTGTCAGCGATGCCCAAGTTTCTTTGGGTCATCAGTTAATTAATGCCGGTGCAGATATTGTGGTTGGAAGTCATCCACATGTTGTCCAAAGGACAGAGCTATACAAAGATGGAATTATCTTTTACAGTCTTGGAAATTTTGTCTTTGACCAAGGAAATACCTATGCGCGTGATTCTATTATGATCCGATATACGGCAGATCAGAATGGGAACGGTACATTTTGTATTTATCCAATCCGGATTAGCGATGGGGTGCCGATGATTACCACAAAACAATTTTATCAGGCACGGATAACACAAACCTTAACCGAACAGATGGAAGAAAGCAGCTTTTCATTGGATGAAAATGGCTTTGTTGAGGTTCCGTTTAACTTCACCGTAACGACCCAAGAGGAGGGTAGCGTATGAAGCAGAAAAAAGTAAAAGCCGGGATTGCCATTGTCTTGCTGATTGCCTGCATTGGTGGCTTTGCGGCCTGGCAATACTGGAAAATAAAAGGGAAAGACAAGTACCAATTTAATCCTCAATCCAGTGTGAAAACTTCTACCAATAAAGAGCGCGGCTATTCTGTCAGTACGCCTTCTGATCTTGCAACAGAAGTCGGAATGTCTGTTCTGGAAGCCGGCGGAAATGCAGCAGATGCAGCAATTGCGGTTGGCTATACGCTTGCAGTAGTAGAACCGTATGCCAGTGGATTAGGTGGAAGCGGAGGATTACTGATTTATGATTCCAACTCCGGAAATTGCACCTTTTATGATTACCGTGCAACAGCCGGCTCTGCCAGTAGTGCGTCAGACAATATTGGCGTACCGGGATTTGTGGCTGGTCTGGATGCATTGCACAAAGATTATGGAAGCTTGTCATTATCTGATGTATTAGATCCGGCTATTTATTATGCGGAAAATGGATTTACCATAAATGAAAATCTGGGATACCGCCTGAATTATAATAAAGATGAGTTAAGCAAGTATTCCTGGTTTTATGACGATAATAAAAATTACTTAGAAACCGGAGATGTACTGCGTCAGCCGCAATTGGCAAAAGTAATTCAGGCAATTGCTTCTGACGGCTCGGATGCTTTTTATAAAGGATGGATTGCGGAAGACATTGTGGGAACTACCTCGCTTACCATGAAAGATCTGGCAGATTACCAAGTCTACAAGAGAGAGGCAATTCAGGGCATGTTCCAAGGTTACACCGTCTACAGTGCAAATTCTCCGTTGTCAGGCGTTACCTTGGTACAAATGCTGGAAATGGCGGATATGGTGGATATTGCTAATCCTGAGTCTGATCCCAAAACGTATCTTTCCCAGGTAAAACAGATTACGGCCGCTGCATATGGAGACCGGTATTCAACCATTGGAGACCCTTCCTTTTATAAAATTGATACGCAAAATCTGGTAAGTGAAACCTATGTGAAGAATCTGTTGAATCAGAATTATGAAGACGAAGGATACGATAAAGATACGGAAAGTATAGAAACAACAAGTTATTCTATTGTAGATTCAAACGGGCTTGTGGTTACGGCAACAAATACACTGACTCGCCTATGGGGGTCCAGAATTGCAGTGGATGGTGTTTTTCTGAATAACTCTAACACCAACTTTTCCCCAAGTGGGATTAATACCTACGAGGCTGGAAAGCGATCCAGAACCTATACCGCGCCTACCATTATCACCGGTGATAACGGCTACCTTTTGGCAATTGGAACGCCGGGAGGTAATATTATTCCAAGCCGATTGTTTAATGTTCTGGTAGACGTTCTTAAGTTTGGGGAAGATCCGCAGGAAGCAGTATCCAAAATGGGAATTCTATATAAAAATGGGGTTCTGACTTTGGAAGTGGATGACAACAACAAAACCTGGTTTAATACGTCAAACGTTACGGAGCAGATTGTTTGGAAGCCGACCGGCATGTGGTGGGGAACCATTGCATTAGCAGGATATTCGGATACAGATGGCGCTTTTTCTGCTTACGATTCCCGCCGAGGGGCAACCTTTGCAGGGGTGTACAATCCTAACTGATTTTCTAAATAATAAAATCCCATGGCAGAGCATCTTGGTGCAATGTCCATGGGATTTTGTATTCTGCATATTACTTTTAGATTTAGTATGCCTGCGGGCCCTCTTGCTTGTTAATGGCGTGCCGCCCAACGCACAGTACAATGGAAATGATTGTGCTGACAAAGAAAACGAAGGACAGGAACAGGCAGACAATGGCATAGGTGGTGTAGGGTGGGGGACTGATCATGGTCAGGTTACCCAGCTCCAGCTGCAGGTAACGGCTGTAGTATTTCATGGCAAAAACCAGAAGTGCCACGTTGCCGGCTACATCCAGAAGGAAGGTGCCGACCCAGTAGAGCTTGTCTTCCTTTTTCCAGGCAAAAATTTCCAGTGCAATAATGGCGGCAAGCAAAAGGACGGTTACAATAATGGGTGCAATCATGCGGTTTCCTCCTTGGACGGCTGCTTTGGCAGATAGGCTTCCAACCGGTAAATGGGAAGACCCTGTGCCGAAAAGCGGGCTTCATATTCCGTTACAATGTTGTCCGTAAAGTCGGAGTGATGCAGATCCAGGGAAACGTTTTTGAGTGCAAATCCACAGGCGGTAAAGCATGCAATGGAGTATTCAAAGAAATGCATGTTGTCCGTCTTCTGGTGGATTTCCGCGCCGGGTGCCATGAACTTTTTGTAGGATTCCAGGTACCGTTCATTGGTCAGCCGGTGGTTGGCATAAGAATTTTTCGGGTAGGGACAGGAAAAATTCAGGTATATGCCGGAGATGGAAGCCGGCGGCAAAAAACGCGGCAGGTATTCCGCACCGCATTTCATGAACCGGACGTTGGTTAAGTGGTCTTCTTTTGCGTGCTCCGCAGCGGTTACAATGACATTGGCCACCTTTTCACAGGCGATGTAGTTGTTTTCCGGATGCCGGGCAGCCAGTTCTCTGATAAACTGTCCCTTGCCGCAGCCGATTTCCAAATAAACCGGGTTGGTGTTGCCAAAAATCTGTTCCAGGTTATAATAACGAAGGTTTTCTTCGTTGTTTTCCGTGTTCAGATCCTGCTCCGTGCAATCCAGCAGCCAGTCGGAAACGGCTTCCAGGCGGGATTCCAGATTCTTTTTATGACGCATTCGCATAGTTCAAAATTCCTTACGTAAAAGTGGTTTCATTTTAGCACAAGCAGCGGGGAAACTCAATGCAGGCGAAAGCGCCGTACGGTAGCTGTTTTCTTGCAAAAAACACTTGCAAGACGGCGGCAAATCTGATACTATAGTCAAGCATTTGTTCCTTGCTGTTCCGGCAAGGGGTTTAAGGTCCGGCCAAAGCCGGAGTTAAAGCGGAGCGGTCCTCTGACGTATTACGTGTATGAACGGTCTGAAAAAGAATGGAGGATATTTAGAATGGACGCATTAAAAGTCATTACTGAAGGCATGGTCAAAGAAGACAAGCCGGAAATCAACATCGGTGATACCGTACGGGTAGACGTAAGAATTAAGGAAGGCAACCGTGAAAGAATTCAGGCCTTTGAAGGTACTGTCATTGCAAAGCGCGGTTCCGGCGTTTCCGAAACCTTCACCGTTCGTCGTGTTTCTTACGGCGTAGGTGTAGAACGTGTTTTCCCGGTTAACTCCCCGAACGTAACCAAGGTTACCAAGGTTCGCGGCGGTAAAGTTCGCAGAGCCAAGCTGTACTATCTGCGTGACCGCGTTGGTAAGGCTGCCAAGGTTAAGGGCACCGTTTAAACAAAACGCACGGAAGAGACAAGCAAAAGCTTGTCTCTTTTTCTTTTGTTTTAAGGTATTTGATAGTATAATGAAGTGATTCCAGCTCCAGAAAGGGTTTCCAGACATGAAGTACCGCTACGTGGAATTTCAAGACACTGCCGAGTCAGCGCAGTACCGCAGTGCGGCTGCCTGGCTGTATGACATTGTCACCACATTTGTGGTTACCATTCTGATTTTAGGTATCATTGTCTGCTTTGTCGGGAAAAGTGCCCGGGTCTCCGGACAGTCCATGAGCCCGACCCTTTCGGATCAGGACCAATTGCTGATTGTCAACCTGACAAACCAATACCAGCGCGGAGACATTGTGGTCATTGGTCGGGGCTCAGAAAAGACCCTGATTAAACGGATTATTGCCATGGAAGGGGATACCATTGATATCAACTTCCAAACGGGGCAGGTTTTCTTAAACGGGGAACTGCTGCAGGAACCCTACGTAGCTGAGCCCACTTATTTAAGTTACGGAGACGGGCCCACTTTTCCCGTAACCGTGCCAACCGGATATGCCTTCGTTATGGGGGACAACCGCAATGATTCTTTAGACAGCCGCAGCGGAGAAGTAGGACTGATTCCGGTACAATCCATTATTGGTAAAATGGCCTGGAACTTTGGACACTACGCCGGCTGACGGCAGACAGAATAAAGAGGCTTTTTATGAAGAAAAAGAATTCCGCCGGAAGACGGCTGAAACGGAACAAGTTAACAGTTGCGGAATACTTACAGCAGCAGGCAGAAGCGCAGCGGACAACTGCGTCGCAGAAGCCGGAGGCTCCACAGAAAACAGTGGCGCAGCAGGAACCGGAAAAACTGGCTGTTGCAACCGTAGCCGAAGACGGCACGGAATTAGCAGTAACCAAAGATACGCAGGCGGCGGAAGAAAAGGGCTTTGTGCCGTTTGCCTATGAAGTGGCTTCGGTTTTGCTTTCTGCCGCACTGATTATTCTGATTATTTTCACCTTTTTTGCCCGGATGGCCGGGGTGGTTGGCAGCTCCATGGAGCCGACTTTACACAACGGCAACTGGGTTATCTTAAGCCAGGTTGGTACGGAATATACGCCGGAATACGGAGACATAGTTGTGGTTTCCCAGCCCAATGGACTGGATGAAGTCATTATTAAACGGGTTATTGCCACCGGCGGACAGACCGTAGACATAGATTTTGACGCCGGTGTGGTTTACGTAGATGGAAAAGCACTAACCGAACCTTATACGGCGGCACCTACTTATCTGAATTTTGATGACGGGGTTACGTTCCCGTTAACGGTTCCGGAAGGATACGTCTTTGTCATGGGGGACAACCGCAATGACAGCACGGACAGCCGCAGCTCTTTAATCGGATGCATCCGGAATGAATACATTTTAGGAAAAGTCAAACTGTCCGTCGGAGACGGAATACAGCGGTATTAACGGAGGAGGCAGCCATGCCGGAATTTCAAAAACAGACCGTGCAGTGGTTTCCCGGCCATATGGCCAAAACCCGCCGGAAAATCAAAGAGAATTTACCGCTGGTAGATGGCGTGGTAGAACTGGTAGACGCACGGATTCCATCCAGTAGCCGGAATCCGGAATTAGATGAGTTGACGGCCGGCAAACCACGGATTATTTTATTAAACAAAGCCGATATTGCGGACAGCAATGCCACCCATTGCTGGAAACAGTATTTTGAACAAAAGGGGTATTATGTATTGCCCTGTGACTGCAAAACCGGAAAAGGCCTGAACGGCTTTGACGCCTTAGTCCGTAAGGCTTTGCAGGAAAAGATAGAATCCAACCAGCGGAAAGGCATGCCGGGGCGGGCCCTCCGCCTGATGGTAGTTGGTATTCCCAACACCGGAAAGTCTACTTTTATTAACCGCATGGCCGGGAAAAACCGCTTAAAGGCGGCAGACCGTCCCGGCGTTACCCGCACCAGCCAATGGGTGGTAGCCGGTAACGGCATAGAATTACTGGACACTCCGGGCGTACTCTGGCCCAAATTTGAAGACCCTGTTGTCGGAGACAGACTGGCGTTCATTGGTTCCGTCAAAGACGAAATTATGGACATGGAAACCATTGCTGTCCGCCTGCTGGAAGTATTAAAAGCAGATTATCCGGACCGGCTGCAGGAACGCTACAAGCTGACCGAAGAGGAGTGTCAGGGGGAAGCCTATGAAATCCTGGAAGCCATTGGCCGCAAACGCGGCTTTTTAATCCGCGGCGGGGAAATCAACACCGAACGAACCGCCAATACCATTATGGATGAGTACCGCAGCGGAAAGCTTGGAAAACTGACGCTGGAACGTCCGGAACCGGACGCTCCACGAAAGGAAGGCTGACATGGCTGAACAAACCTTTCCGGATTATGAACTGGAACACGCCTGTTACCGCAGCGGATATCCCTGCGTTTGCGGCATAGATGAAGCGGGTCGCGGGCCCCTGGCCGGACCGGTATTCGCCGCCGCCGTTATTTTACCGCCGGATTGTAACATTCCGGTTCTGAATGACTCCAAAAAGCTAAGCCCCAAAAAGCGGGAACAGCTGTTTGACGTCATTCTGGACAAAGCCGTTGCCTATAGCGTTGCCTCGGCATCGGAGCGGGAAATAGATGAACTGAATATTCTGGAGGCCACCTTTCTGGCCATGCGCCGTGCCGTGGACGGACTGGCCGTCCGGCCGGATATGGCCCTGATAGACGGCAACCGGAAGCCCGGTCTTTCCCTCCCGGAAAAGACCGTAGTCAAAGGAGATGCCCGCTCCATGTCCATTGCGGCGGCATCCGTCCTGGCCAAGGTTTCCCGGGACCGCTATATGCTGGAAATGGCAAAGCTGTATCCGGAATACCAGTTTGAAAAACACAAAGGTTACGGTACCAAGCTGCACTACCAGATGTTAGCGCAGTATGGCGTATCCGAAATTCATAGAAAAAGCTTCTTAAAAACACTGGATGCCAATATCCAACGGATTCAGGAAGCAGAAAAGGAGACCACCGGTGAATAAAAAATCACTAGGTGTGTTGGGCGAAGAAGTGGCCTCTTATTTTTTAGAGGACAGAGGGTATCACATCCTGAAACGGAATTTTTACTGCCGCTTCGGGGAAGTGGACCTGATTGCAGAGAAAGATGGATTTCTCTGTTTTGTAGAAGTAAAGACCAGAGGAAACGGTGCCCTTGCCAGACCGGCAGAATGGGTCACCGCCGAAAAACAAAGAAAACTGGTCCAAACGGCAAAATACTACATCGCCGGGGGACGGGGTCAAGACAAACAACCCCGTTTTGACTGTATTGAAGTCTATGCTGACGAGCAGAACCTGCCATGTGGTTTAGTACTAATGAAAAATGCATTTTAAAGGAGAAGACCATGCTGTACACAAGTACCAGAGACAAGACTTTGAAAGTGGAAGCATCCGAAGCCATTACCCGTGGCATTTCCGAAGAGGGCGGACTGTTTGTTCCCTGCGAAATTCCGCAGATCAGCCTGCAGTTTTTGCAGGATATGATGCCGCTTTCTTATATTGAACGCGCTAAGAAGGTGCTTTCTCTTTACCTGACGGATTTTACGGAGGAAGAAATTTCCTATTGTGTGGAAGGCGCTTACAAAGCCGGAAAATTCAGCTCGGAAAAGGTAGCTCCGCTGGTAACTCTGGAAGACGGCGTAGAAGTCCTGGAACTGTTCCGGGGCCCAACCTGTGCTTTTAAGGACATGGCACTGCAGCTGCTTCCGTACCTGCTGACCACTGCTTCCAGAAAGGCAGCACCGGACAAGGAAATTGTTATTCTGGTAGCCACCTCCGGAGACACCGGCAAGGCCGCCTTGGAAGGCTTTAAAGATGTTCCGAAGACCCGCATTCTGGTCTTTTATCCGGAAAACGGTGTTTCTCCTATGCAGAAGCTGCAGATGGCCACCCAGGAAGGGGACAACGTTGCCGTTTGCGCCATTAAAGGGAACTTTGATGATGCCCAGACCGGCGTCAAGAAGATCTTTACGGACCCGGCCGTAGCAAAGCGGCTGGCAGATGGCGGCATGATGTTCTCCTCTGCCAACTCCATTAACTGGGGCCGTCTGGTACCGCAGATTGTTTATTACTGCTCCGCTTACTGTGACCTGATGGAAAAGGGCGTGGTAAAGCCCGGCGAACCCATGAACGTAGTTGTTCCGACCGGTAACTTTGGTAATATCCTGGCCGCCTACTATGCCAAGCGCATGGGCGTTCCGGTTGGCAAGCTGATTTGTGCTTCCAATGCCAATAACGTTCTGACGGATTTCTTAACCACCGGTACTTATGATAAGAACCGTCCGTTCTACATGACCACCTCTCCGTCCATGGACATCCTGATTTCCAGCAACCTGGAACGTCTTCTGTTCCACCTTACCGGAGATGACGACGCACAAATCCGGGACTGGATGCAGGAACTGAACACCACCGGCAAGTACACGGTTTCCCCGTCCATTGCCGCAGAAATCAAGTCCCTGTTTGCTGCCGGCTGTGCAGACGACAAGATGACCGCCGGTTCCATCAAGACCGCCTTTGAAAAAGAACACTATCTGGCTGACACCCATACCGGGGTTGCCATCAATGTATATAAAGCATACCGGGAACAGACCGGCGACCAGACGCCAACCGTTATTGCGTCCACCGCATCTCCGTACAAGTTCCCGAAGAGCGTTCTGACCGCACTGTTCGGCCAGGCACCGGATGTAGACGAATTTGACATGGCCGAAGAACTGGCTAAGGCAACCGACACGCAGGCACCGGCACAACTGCTTGGCCTGAAGGACAAACCGGTTCGCTTTACCACCGTCTGCGAAATCCCTGCCATGGAACAGCAGGTTTACACCATGCTTGGTGTATAAGCACAAGAAACGCATAGAAGGAGGCTCTTATGTCCCTCTTTGCCCTGGGTGATCCCCACCTTGCCATCGGCCTGGATAAGCCCATGGATATTTTTCCGGGTTGGGAACACCACAAGGAACGGATTGAAGAAAACTGGAAACGGCTCGTTACCCCGGGCGATGTAGTGGTTCTCCCCGGAGACATCTCCTGGGCCATGAGCCTGGAAGATGCCAGGGCAGACTTTGCCTTTTTAGACAGTCTGCCCGGTACTAAGCTCATCAGCAAGGGCAACCATGATTACTGGTGGACCACCGTTACCAAAATGAACGCATTCTTTGCGGAAAACGGATTTACCACGTTGCACATTCTGCACAACAACGCCTATGTAGTTGGTAATTACGCTATCTGTGCCACGCGGGGCTGGTTTTTTGACGATGATACGCCCCATAGCGAAAAGGTACTGAATCGCGAAGTAGGACGATTACAAACGGCCATTGCCGCTGCCAAAGAAACCGGAAAAGAGCCGCTGGTGTTTCTTCATTACCCGCCCGTTACGCAGCGGGAAGAATGCACGCCGATTATGGATGTGCTCCGGGAAAGCGGCGTTCGCAGAGTGTACTATGCCCACCTGCACGGGAACGTCATTCCGCACGCGTTTCAAGGGGAGCGGGACGGCATGATTTTTCGGCTTGTTTCCGCGGATGCCCTGCACTTTTGTCCGCTTCTTCTGGAATCGGATGGATAAGAAAAAAGAGACAGAAAAAGCAGTAGAAAAATCAGAGAAAGTCTGATATAATGTCATAGCTTTAATAGTTAGTTGAGAGGAGACTCGTAACATGAGTTTGAAATCCACAGAAAAACTGGCCACCAACAGCTATAAGGTGGAAATCGAAGTAGACGGTGCCACCTTCCAGGCCGCCATTCAGAAAGTATTCAACAAACAGAAGAAGAACATTCAGGTTCCGGGCTTCCGTAAGGGCAAAGCTACCCTTGGTATGGTAGAACGTTATTACGGTGAAGGCGTATTCTGGAATGATGCTTTTGAAGAACTTTATCCGGATGCAGTAGAAGCTGCCATTAAAGAAGCTGAACTGGAAATTGTTGATTATCCGACAGACATTGATGTTTCCGAAATCAATAAAGACGGTCTGACCTTCTCCGTTGTATGCACTACCAAGCCGGAAGTTTCCGTAAAGGACTACAAGGGAATTGCTGTTACCAAGCCGTCCACGGAAGTAACTGATGAAGATGTAGACAAGGAAATCCAGACCCTGCTGGATCGCCAGGCCAGATTCGTGGAAGTAGACCGTGCCGCTGAAGACGGAGACATGGTTACTCTTGACTTTGAAGGATTTACTGACGGTAAGCCGTTTGACGGTGGCAAGGCCGAAGGATATGAACTGCAGCTGGGCTCCGGCCAGTTTATCCCGGGCTTTGAAGAACAGATTGTCGGCAAGAAGGTAGACGAAGACTTTGACGTTAACGTTACGTTCCCGGAAGAATATGCTCCGGAGCTGGCAGGCAAGGACGCTACTTTCAAGTGCGTACTGCATGCTGTTAAGGTAAAGGAACTGCCGGAACTGGATGACGAATTCGCCATGGACGTTTCCGAATATGATACCCTGGATGAACTGAAGAAGCACACCAAGGAAGACCTGACCAAGAAGAAGGAAGAAGACGCTGATACCGCTGTTTCCAACGGTGTTTATGAAGCTCTTGCCGAACTGGTAGAAGGGGACATTCCGGAATGCATGTATGAACGTCAGATTGATGACTCCATTAACGAATTCTCTTATTCCATGCAGGCACAGGGCATTGACCTGAAGACCTATCTTTCCTTCACCGGCGGAAGCGAAGAACAGCTTCGTGAAACCTTCCGTGACCAGGCTGAAAAGCAGGTAAAATGCCGTCTGGCTCTGGAAAAGATTGCCGAACTGGAAAAGGTAGAAGTTTCTGACGAAGACGTTGACTCTAAATATGCTGAAATGGCTGAAGACTACGGTATGGAAGTAGACCAGATTAAGCAGTTCATTACCGCAGATGACGTTGCTGCTGATCTGAAGACCACTAAGGCCCTGCAGATTGTAAAGGACGCTGCCAAGCTGGAAGAAGCCAAGCCGGAAAAGAAGAGCGCAGCAAAGAAAGCCGCTCCGAAGAAGGCCGCTAAGAAAGCAGACAAGGCTGACAAGGCAGAATCCGCAGATGCTGACCTTTCCGGTATGACTAAGGCACAGCTGCAGGAATATGCTGCTGAAAAAGGCATTGAAGTAAAAGCTTCCATGACCAAGGCTGCCATGATTGAAGCCATTGAAGCAGCAAAATAAGAAACCAGGAAACCAAATGGAGGGCGGCGGGTTTATACTCGCCGCTTTTTGTAATAAAGGAGGGATTTCCCATGCCATTGGTACCAAACATTATTGAAACCACTAGCCGTGGAGAACGTTCCATGGATATTTTTACCCGTTTGCTGGATGACCGTATTATTGTTCTTTCAGACGAAGTCAATTCAGCTACTGCCAGCATTGTAGTAGCTGAACTGCTGTATCTGGAAGGTCAGGATGCGGATAAAGACATCAGCTTTTACATTAACAGCCCGGGCGGATCTGTTTCCGACGGCCTGGCCATTTATGACACCATGCAATATGTAAAATGCGATGTGTCCACTATCTGTGTCGGCCTTGCGGCCAGCATGGGCGCATTCTTACTGTCTGCCGGCGCAAAGGGCAAGCGCTTTGCATTGCCGAATGCCGAAATTATGATTCATCAGCCGCTCATCGGCGGTGACCGCGGCATTGGCGGTCAGTGCTCTGACGTGCAGATTGCTGCGCAGAACATGCAGCGCAGCAAGGACAGACTGAACCGGATCCTGGCCGAAAACACCGGCAAGACCTTTGAAGAAGTAGAACGGGATACGGATCGGAACAATTGGCTGACCGCGGAAGAAGCCATGAACTATGGCCTGATTGACCAGGTTATTCAAAACAGATAAATTCCACCGGAGGTGTTAGTGTTGCCTAAAGACAACAAACTTCGCTGCTCTTTTTGCGGCAAGACCCAGGATGAAGTACAGAAGCTGATTGCAGGACCCGGCGTCTATATTTGTGACGAATGCGTGGAGCTCTGCAGTGACATGCTTTATGAAGAAATGATGCTTCCTCCTGCCAAGGGCCGGAAAAAGGCAGCAGAAAAAAAGCCCCTGCTGAAACCGGAAGAAATTAAGAAGGTTCTGGATGAATATGTTATTGGCCAGGATCAGGCAAAACGGACGCTGGCAGTAGCGGTATATAACCACTACAAACGTATTTTCTACAGCGGCAATACCGACGTGGAATTACAAAAATCCAATGTGTTACTGCTGGGGCCGACCGGTGTTGGTAAAACCATGCTGGCACAGACCTTAGCTAAGACATTAGACGTGCCGTTTGCCATTGCAGACGCCACTACCCTGACAGAAGCCGGTTATGTTGGTGAAGACGTAGAAAACATTTTGCTTCGTCTGATTCAGGCCGCCGACTTTGATGTGGAAAAAGCAGAAATGGGTATCATCTATGTAGATGAAATTGACAAGGTTTCCCGGAAATCCGAAAACCCGTCTATTACCCGTGATGTCAGCGGCGAAGGCGTACAACAGGCTTTGCTGAAAATTCTGGAAGGAACCGTTGCCAACGTTCCGCCACAGGGCGGACGGAAGCACCCGCAGCAGGAGTTTATTCAGATAGACACCTCTAATATCCTTTTCATTTGCGGCGGTGCCTTTGACGGCATAGACAAAATTGTCGGCAAACGCCAGAGCAAAGGCGGGGTCGGTTTTGGTGCCGAACTGAAGAATGCCAAGGGAATGGAGCTTTCCGAAGCCTATGCGGAAGTTATTCCGCAGGACCTGGTAAAATACGGCTTAATTCCGGAACTGGTTGGCCGTATTCCGGTCATTACCGCGCTGGAAGATTTGGATCAGGATGCACTGGTTCGCATTTTACGGGAACCGAAAAATGCACTGACCAAGCAGTATCAGGCTCTGTTCCATATGGATAATGTAGAACTGGATTTTGAAGATGCAGCTCTGCAGGCCATGGCCAAAGAGACCCTGGAAAAGAAAACCGGTGCCAGAGGACTGCGCAGCGTAATGGAAAACGTACTGCAGCCCATTATGTATCAGTGCCCTTCGGATACGGGCATTGAGAAGGTGGTTATTACCGAAGACACCGTAGTAAATCATGCGGAACCGTTGCTGGTTCGCAAAAAAGAAAAACAAAGGAAGACAGTCAATGGATGATCTTGTTTATGCAATTCCAACCGTGGCACTGCGGGGTTTAGTCGTATTCCCCGGTATGGTGCTGCATTTTGACGTTGCAAGAACCAAATCCATTAAAGCCATAGAGACTGCAGTTTCCACAGGACAACAGGTTTTTCTGACCTGCCAGAGGGATCCGGATGTAGATGATCCGGATGTAACTGATCTCTACCTGATGGGCATGCTGGCCGATATCCGCCAGGTTATTAACCTGCCGGATGGTCACAACCTCAGAGTCATTGTGGAAGGGGACAGACGGGCTGAAATCCGTCATCTTTCCCATGATGATTTTTTGGAGGCGGATCTTTGCGTTACAGAAGCGCCGGAGGATCAGGACGCCTATGATGGATATCCGGCTGCCCTGGTACAAAGAACCAGAGCGCTTTTTGCACAATTTAATAAATTAAATGCCACCACGGCACCACCGGATGTGGTTCGCCGCGTGGAAACAGAAGATAAGCCCGGCGTACTGGCCGACTATCTTGCCAGTGTATTGCCGTTGGAATACAAAGCCAAACAGCATATTCTGGCAGAGTATGACACCACCAAACGGCTGGAACTGATGAATGATGCGCTGACCGAAGTCATTGCCGTGCTGCAGCTGCAGGAAGAAATTTCCAACAAAGTAGAAAAGAGCATGGACGACAACCAGCGGGAATATTATCTGCGGGAGCAGATGCGTGTCATTTCCGAAGAGCTGGATGGCAATGAAGAACAGACTGAATTAGATGATTACCGCAACAAGATTAATGCGGTTAAGGCCTTCTCTGACCGGGATCGGAAGAAACTGATGAAGGAAGTAGACCGTCTGGCCAAAATGGGCAATCAGGCGGCTGCAGAAACAGCCGTTATCCGTACTTACCTGGATACCGTTCTGGACCTTCCGTGGGATACTGCCACAGAAGACTCCTTAGACCTGGCCGAAGCACGCCGTATTCTGGACGAAGACCATTACGGCCTGGACAAAGTCAAAGACCGGATTATAGAGCTTTTGGCAGTTCGCAAGCTGGCCCCGGACATTACCGGACAGATCATCTGTCTGGCAGGCCCTCCGGGCGTCGGAAAAACCAGCATTGCGCAATCCCTGGCCCGCGCCATGGGGCGCAATTATGCACGGATTGCGCTGGGCGGCGTTCATGACGAAGCCGAAATCCGCGGTCACAGAAAAACCTATATTGGCTCCATGCCCGGCCGGATTATGGCTGCCATGAAGGACGCCGGTTCCAATAATCCGCTGATTTTGCTGGATGAAATTGACAAAATGGCATCCGACATGCGCGGAGACCCTGCCTCAGCCATGCTGGAGGTACTGGACGGGGAACAGAATAAGACCTTTGCGGACCACTATATTGAAATTCCCTTTGATCTTTCCAAAGTTCTGTTCATTACCACTGCCAATGATAAAAGCCAGATTCCGGCACCTCTTCTGGACCGTATGGAAGTCATTGACCTTTATAGTTACACCGAAGAGGAAAAATTCCACATCGCCAAGGAACATCTGGTGCCAAAGGCCATTCAAAAGCATGGCCTGACCAAAAAGCAGATGAAGATTACGGATGCAGCCCTGCATCATATCATCAGTCAGTATACCCGGGAAGCCGGTGTTCGTCTTCTGGAACGGAAGATTAATGACCTTTGCCGTAAGTGCTGCATGCACGTGGTAGAAGATCCGGACTACCGGATGAACGTCAAGATTGCCGATTTGCAGGATTTGCTGGGCAGTCCCAGATATAAGGAAACGCATCCCGGCAAGGATCAGATCGGGGTTACCAACGGACTGGCCTGGACTTCGGTCGGTGGCGAACTGTTACAGGTAGAAGCTGCCGTTATGAAGGGTACCGGAGCAGTACAATTAACCGGCTCGCTGGGGGATGTTATGAAGGAATCCGCCAAGGCCGCCGTCAGCTACCTGCGGACGAACGCAGACCGGTTGGGTGTCCAGGAAGATTTCTACAAAGAAAATGACATTCACATCCATGTGCCGGAAGGTGCTGTGCCGAAGGACGGCCCCTCCGCCGGTGTCACCATTGCCACCAGTCTGCTTTCCGCTTTAACCGGAAAGCCGGTAGACAGCAAGGTGGCCATGACCGGGGAAATTTCCCTGACCGGTCGCGTTATGCCAATCGGCGGCCTCCGGGAAAAGACCATGGCAGCCTATAAAGCCGGCATGAAAACCGTTATTATTCCTGCCGACAACGTGCCGGACCTGGAAGACGTGGATCCGGAAGTAAAACAACATCTGGAATTCCTGCCGGTCAGCGCACTGGATCAGGTTTGGAAACGCGCCGTAAAAGGAGGCATTAACCCATGAGACTGGACAATGTAAGCTTTGAGGCCTCCTACGGAGTCTATGCCCAAATTCCTGCTTCTACCGTGCCCGAAATTGTTTTTTCCGGACACTCTAACGTGGGAAAATCTTCCCTTATCAATAAGGTCCTGAACCGGAAGAATCTGGCCAGGGTTTCCGGACAGCCGGGCAAAACCATTACCATCAACTTCTTTAAAGGAGATGGCTTTAAACTGGTTGACCTGCCGGGCTACGGATATGCCAAAGCCTCCCAGGCGGAGAAGGACCGTTGGGGACAGATGATTGACGAATATCTCTCTGACGGACGCAACATCAAGCTGATTGTGCAGTTGATTGACATGCGTCATGCACCAACCAAAGATGACTTGCAAATGCTGGATTATTTATTCCAGTGCAATGCCCATTTTGTGGTTGCCCTGACCAAGTGTGACAAGCTTAACAAGACAGATTTCCAACGCTGTCTTGCCGAGCGCACGGATGAAATTGCCGCGTTTGGCCCCATGGGTATTATCCCGTTTTCTGCCACCAAAGGCACGGGTGCCGATACCATCCGCACCTATATGGAAAACGCCATTAAATAAGATTCAGGTAAGCTTCCGAAAGGAACGCCTGCAAGAAAAAGCCGCCTGTCTTTTCAAGGACAGACGGCTTTCGTCATGATTGAAAACGCTTACAGTGGTCAGGAAAGACGATATTTCCTTCCCGGATACACATAATCATAGGTGCCGAAGCTGGAACTGATAAAATTCAGGATATCAGAAAAGGCGGCGGTGGCTTCCGGCACAATGCCATGATAAATAGCAAAGGCGTGCCACATACCGTTCCCGCGGTGAATGCCAACAGGTACCTTGTTTTTACGCAGATTATCTACAATGGTTTCGGTATCCGAGCGCAGCATTTCCAGACAGCCCACGGTAAAGAACATGGGTGGGAAGTCATGGTAATCGGCATATACCGGGGAAACATAAGGATCTGCACGGTCTGCGCCCCTGGTCCAGGAGTACAGATCAAAATCCAGCAGTTTCTGTTTGACGTCTTCATTTAACGGGTGCTTTCGGTTTCCGAAAATGGCATCCTTTTGATAATTGTACCGGTAGGAGTCTCCGGCTGCCAGCATGTCAGTCCAGGCGGAAATGCAGAATGCGCCGCGAGGTAGTGACTTCCCGGTGTCCCGTAGCTTCAGCATAAGTGCCAGTGTCAGATTGCCTCCGGCGGAGTCTCCGCCACAGATGATGTTTTCCGGTTTCCATCCCAGCACCTCTGTCATTTCTTCCCAGACATCCAGTGCCTGATTTAACTGGGTGGGATAAACCGCTTCCGGGGCGGTGTCATAGTCCACGTACACTACAGCTGCGCCGCCGGCGGCCTGACTGAAATAACGGGACTGATACCGGTAAATCCAGTTTTGCTTTCCAATGTAGCCACCACCGTGTAAATAGTAAACAACATTGTCCGGATGTGCTCCGGCCTTGGGCTCATAAATTTCATATTTCGTGCCGCTTTTGGTTATGCCATCCCGATGCCTGAACTCCCGATTTGGTGTTTTCCAAAACAGAATGTTCAATCCGGAAGCCCCCGGAATACCGGATTTGACCCGCTCCGGATTTAGGTTGGCAGAGCGGTACAGAAAGGCGTGGACTAGTTTTCCCATCAGACTCATCATAATAAAATTCCTCCTTATGAATGGTTGGACTTCAACGCTTTACAATACGAAAACAGGGTGTTAGAATAAAGACGAATGAAAACAAAACTTGGAACAGGGAGGTCTTCTCATGCAGAAGCAGCATAATTCGGATAACATCCGTTTTTTGTATGAGGCCATCTTATCGTTAGAAACCCAGGAAGAGTGTGACAAGTTCTTTACGGACCTGTGCACGGTTAATGAGCTGCAATCCATTTCCCAACGGGTAGTAGTAGCTAAAATGCTGAAGGAAAACCGGGTATACAGTGACATTGCCACTGCCACCGGTGCTTCCACCGCTACCATTTCCCGGGTAAACCGCTCCTTAAGCTACGGGGAAGGCGGCTATGACATTGCTTTTGAAAGAATAGAGAAACAACATGACAAATAATTTAGTACGTATGATTTCCACAGACGGACAGCTGACCTGTATGGCAACGGATTCCACCGAACTGGTACGGAAAGCCCATGCCATTCATGGTACAAGCAATGTCTGCTCTGCCGCCCTTGGCCGTCTTTTGACCGGCGCGTCCCTGATGGGCGCCTCTTTAAAAGGAGAAGACAATTCCGTCACCTTACGGCTGAACGGAGATGGCCCTGCCGGCGCCGTTATTGCCGTCAGTGACTGGAAGGGAAACGTCCGCGGCTACATTGCCAATCCGGACGTGTCCATTCCCAAAAATGATCTTGGAAAATTAGATGTAAAAGGCGCCGTCGGAACCGCCGGTACCTTAACTGTTATGAAGGATCTGGGCCTGAAGGAACCTTACATTGGACAGGTTCCCATTGTGTCCGGTGAAATTGCAGAAGACTTAACCAATTACTTTGCCGTCAGTGAACAGATTCCGTCTGTTTGCGCTCTGGGCGTGCTGTGCGCTCCGGAAACGCAGGATATTATTACTGCCGGTGGTTTTTTAATCCAGCTGCTGCCGACCGCTACAGAGGACACCATAGACAAAATTGAAGCAGGCCTGCAAAACCTGAAGCCGGTTACCACCATGCTGGTAGAGGGGATGAGCCCGGAAGAAATCTGCCGTGCCGCCCTGCCGGAATTCCCGTTGGAAGTACTGGATACCCAGTCCACAGACTACCGTTGCAACTGCTCTAAAGAGCGGGTTACCACTGCTTTAATTTCCCTTGGAAAAAAGGAACTGGAGGAAATGGCACAGGACGAAGACACGGAAGTAACCTGTCATTTCTGTAATAGAAAATACCATTTTAACAAAGCAGAAATAAAGCAGATTTTGGCGGAAGCAACCAAGTAGAAAGCACGTACCTACGTCAGTTTCAGCCTTGCAAAAAAAGTCTGAAAAAATATGCTTTTTTTGTTGACAGAAAAGCCGATGTAGTGTATATTATAAGACGTCGCCGATACAGACCGGCGGCGGTCTGATGTGGGAGTTTAGCTCAGCTGGGAGAGCATCTGCCTTACAAGCAGAGGGTCACAGGTTCGA
>CAVIZK010000005.1:0-121294 GCA_963647215.1 Paludibacteraceae bacterium
TTGGCAGGGGCAGAAGGACTTGAACCCTCGGCACGCGGTTTTGGAGACCGCTGCTCTACCAACTGAGCTATACCCCTACATGTCTGTAAGAAATGGTGGACCATCAGGGACTCGAACCCCGGACCCACCGGTTATGAGCCGGCTGCTCTAACCAACTGAGCTAATGGTCCGCAATTGGTCTCCCAAGTCACTTGGATATTATATCTACCCACAGCACTAATGTCAAGGGAGTTTCTGCGTTTTCCGGCAGAGTTTTCAAACATTTTTTACAGAGGAAAAAGTCAGCTTATCCCCTTCATAAACAAGCTTCATAACAAAGAACGGATTCGGCCCGGCAATGCGTTCCAGGAAAAGCCGGTCCCCTTCCCAGGTAGGAAGGGCAAGCACTTTTTTCTTTGGAACCCAGCAAAGGTCTCCTTCGTCACATTCCTTTAACGTTCCGGAAAACTGCTGTGCGGTAAAGAGATGCATGTATTCCCCTTCCGACTGGTCAGATACAAAAGTAACTAAGCCCCGATATTGCAAATTTTCCGGCAGCACCGTCAGTCCGGTTTCTTCCAGAATTTCCCGTATGGCACCATCCTCGGGGCTTTCGTTTTCTTCCATCTTTCCACCCACTCCAATCCACTTGTCATGATTGATATCATTTTCTTTTTTTGTGCGATGCAGCATCAGATAATTCTGGTCCTGCTCCAAGTAGATCAGAGTGGTGTTTTTCATGAAAAGACTCCTTAGTATTCTTCAATATCTACCGTAAACGGAATGGTAATTGGCTCCGTCCGTTCAGAAGAAATTACCAGTTTTCCCTTTCCTGCTTTTCCGGTTGTCTTTACATAGGTTCCGGCATATCCGCCACGAAGCGGTACACAGGACGGCCCAATCAGTTCCAGACAGCCGCTGGTCTTCAGCATAATAGGATCATTCAGATAGAAGAGATGGTTTCCTTCTTTGGAAACGGCTTCAATGCGGACGCAGGCTACATCGTAAGAAGAGGTTTCACGCAAAGCCGTATGATCTACTTTTACATTCAGAACCACTTCATTCATGGGAGCCTTGGTAATACTGTTGACTACCTGGCCCTTCTTGACTGCGTCAAAGCGGTAAATGGTGGCATCGGATCCCCAGTTGGTTACGTACGTGTAAACCAGGTCAAATACCTTTTCTACAGACAGCTTATCTTTGACAAAGGTCTTGGCCAGGCCGGCAAGGAGGTTCGGCTTTAAGACGCCGCCAACGCCGTCGGTCATGAAGCCCTTGACCGCTTTGCGGAACGCAAGCGAGCCTTCGGGGCTCATGCCCTCTTTGTTTTCCAGTAATTCTCCAATCAGGTCATCAATCCGGATGGGAGCATGCTTCAAATTTGGCCAGGTTTCGGTATCCGGATAAAAACGACGGACGAAGTCCCCGTTTTTATACAGGTTTACGTAGTCGGCGTTGGTGAAGACAAAGACGTCTCCCAGCTTGCCGGCCGGCCATTCGCCGATATCCATGGAAGAGCTGATTTCCAGAACGTTCGTGTCCTCTGCCTGCGAAGCATACAGCGCCGCCGCCATCTTCGGATTCCGGAACATATCCAGTACCCCGTGATAACAGATTTTGTCTCCGGAGCCGAAGTCCTTATGGGTATTGTAGTCAGCCATACACCAGCCAAAGCTGCCGGAGATTCCGTTATCCGGAGCCGCGGCGGCGTTCACTACATTGGCATGACGCAAAGCGTGTTCCAAACGGTGGGACTCATCATCAAAGGCTTTGGTCGGATACATGTGTCCGTTATATTCCGAAATTAAATACGGTGCGTTCGGACGTCCGGTTACCATCCATTTCTTCTGTGCACCGGCATTCTGTCCGGTATGGCTGAAGTCATTATAGGCGTATACGTCTTCCAGCAGATTGCTGAGCTGCATAAAACGAACACCGGAAGTAGGACGGGTATCATCATACTGGTGCGCTACTGCATTGGCTTTCCGGTACAGTTCATTGTCATCCTGACTTTCGTTAATGCGAACACCCCACAGCACAATAGACGGATGGTTCCGATTTTGCAGAACCATATCTTTTACGTTCTGCAAATGCTTTTTCTTCCATGCGTCATTGCCAATGTGCTGCCAACCGGGTGCTTCCGTGAAGACCAGCAAACCGGCTCTGTCACATTCATCAAGGAAATACTGTGACTGCGGATAATGGGAAGTCCGAACGGCATTCAGGCCAAGTTCGTTCTTCAAAATATGAACGTCATTTTCCTGCACGGATTTCGGCATGGCATAACCTACATAAGGATAAGACTGATGCCGGTTCAGACCGCGGATTTTCAGTTTCTTTCCATTCAGATAAAATCCGTCTGCACGGAAGTCCACGGTACGGCAGCCGAAAGTTACCTTGTGGAAATCCCAGGAAGTACCGTTGTCCTGGCCTTCGGTCAGTCTGACATGCAATTCATACAGCTTTGGATGGTCTACATCCCAGTTTTCCAGTCCGGCACAATACAGCGTGTTGGTATTAACCTCTTCCACGTGTTCCACGGAATAGGTCTGAATGCAGGTTTCCCCATCATAAATATCATAGGTTAAATGGAATGGACGAATGGCAAGGTTGTCCGCATGAATGGTGGTTTCCACTTCCAGGGTTTTGGTAGAGGTTTCCACTGTTCTGCACTTGACAAACACATCGGCGATATAGTTCTTTTCGTAAACTTCCAAAGAAACTTCCCGATACAGTCCGCCATACGTCAAGTAGTCAATAACGTGGCCAAACGGCGGCTCATTTAAGCTTTCTCTGGCATCCAGAACCACCTTTACGGTATTCTTGCCGCCAAAGTTGGCAAACTGGTTCAGTGGCACTTTAAATTCTGTATATCCACAGTAATGGTTTTCTGCCAAAGTTCCATTAATATAAACCTGCGCCATATGTCCTGCCCCTTCAAAGCGAAGGAAGCACAGCTTTTCGGCATACTCCTCCGGCAGGAAAAACTCCCGTTCGTAAACGCTGACAAACTGGTACAACTTTTCATCAAAGTAGTTGTACGGCAATTCCACATTGGTATGCGGTAACCGTACGGCACTCCGCTCTTCCGGTTGGTCTGCCCGGTAGTACGTCCAGTCGTCATTCAAATAAATCCGATTAAACAAAAACCAATTCCTCCTTTATTCTGTATCGGAAATCCGCTCCAAAAGAGCACCTAAATTCCGATAAAAAGCTTCAAATTCTTCCGTTGGTACTTCCTCGCCTTCATAAAAGGTGTGGTTGACCGGTTGTGTCGGCATAACGTGCCAGATTCCCTTTTGTAAGGTCATGGAATCCGTGTAATCCACCTGGGGCTCATCAAAGGGAGCTGTTTCAGAGATGGTGTTTACGCGTCCGTCACTGGCAGCCCAGGCTTTGCCCTGCCGTGCGTGTACCAGCCCCATGAAGGATACAGAAATCTTGTACCGATCCAGCACGCCTTCTGCCGGAACGGTCAGCAATCCCTTTTTGGCAGTGATATCTGCCGGTTGGGAAAAATAATAAACCGAATCCACGGTATCCAGAATGGCATTCCACTTGGCTGCGCCTTTCAGGCTTAAATCTCCGTAACAGCTGTCATTGGAAAACAGGAACCGTAAAATGGAAACCGGTTTGTAAATATGCTTCTTTTCTGCAGAGGTGAAGCCGAACTGATCCATTAGCATAACAGCGGCATAGGGGTCGTCGCTGCCACTGAGCTGATTGGCTTTTTTCAGTTGACCGAAGGATAACAGTCGGGTCATCCTGTCCAGGTCTGTGCAAAGCGTGGTTCCGTTTAACGGAGACGCCAGACAGTAGATACAATTGATTAACTGCTCCTGGCCGCCGCGGAACAACGGAGACAGATCCTTTTCTTTTGTAACGGCGCGTTCCTTTTCATCTCCGTATGCCAGCAGATGCAGCAATACACGGATGGTTTCCCCACCAAAGCTGTGACCGACCAGGTTTACCTTTTCATGTGCGCCCGGCTGCCCCAGATCCGGCAAAAGGCCGTCATAGTGCAAACCGTACCGCTTATGTTTTCCTTTTTTAGAGTGGGCCTTCCCGTAGTCTGCCGTACCGCCAAACAGCATGGCATATAGGTCACACGCCCGGTCCCAGGCACTGGTGAACGGTGCAATATGCGGTGCATAGGCCTCATATCCAAGGCCATTTAAGTAGGTGGCAGCCGGGGCAAAGGTTTCCCCCATATTATTAAATCCGTGGACGAAAACAATCGGATAACATTCCATGTTTGACGTCCTCCTTTCCCAAAATATGATACAATAAATCCATTGAATTAGAAAGAAGGAACCTGCATTGCAACCGTATTTGTCTAACGCCTACCATCACTTCCGTACCATTACCCATCACAGGCACCTGGTTATGTATCATTGCTTCCGCGCCGGCATTCCCCTGCAGGGTCTGGTGCATGATTTATCCAAGTACTCTCCTACGGAATTTTTAGTTGGTGCCAAATACTATCAGGGAACCTTCAGTCCTAATGTGGTAGAACGAAAAAACAGAGGCGTTTCCTATGCCTGGATTCACCACAAAGGCAAAAACAAGCATCATTTTGAATACTGGTTTGACAACAGTCCCAACGGTTACACCATGGTTCCGGTGAAAATGCCGACCAGATACCTGATTGAAATGATCTGTGACCGTTTAGCCGCCTGCAAAACCTATCTTGGCGAAAATTACAAAGATTCCTCTGCCCTGGAATATGCCAACCGGCATGATTACTCCCAGTTAATGCATCCGGAAACGGAAGCCAGCTTGAAAGAAATCCTGACCCTGTTTGCCGAACAGGGAGAATCCGCCGGATTCCGGTACCTGCGGAAATTACGTCGGCAGGAGTTAAAAAACTCTTTCACAAGGAAGGCTACAGGCAAGTTCAAAAACTGACTCGCCAGGCAGAAAATAAAGAAGCAATAAGAAAGCCCCGATTGCCCATGGTTCCGGCAACCGGGGTTATTCATTTATTTAGACAGCATTTGCAGCATGGTAAACTGCTTTACCAGCGTGTCCCGCATGGCAGGGCCAATCAGTTCTTCTTCATATTCTTTGCACATCATGGTGGCCAGGAAGTAATCCTTGCCACAGAACAGAATTTGATCCTTGGTGCGTTTCAATTCCACAATTTTGGTTGCTTCTCCGTAAATCACAACCGGCTGGATAAATTCTGCCGCGCTTCGGCATTTCAGTGCCAGCGACTCTGCTGCCTTAGCTGCTTCCAAAATGGGGTTTTCAAAGTAATCCCCTTCCCCTGCATTGGTTCGGAGAATCCAATACCGCTTATCTTCTTCTGCATACAACATGCCGTCATATTCCCGTATAAAGATGGGATATACCCCGGTTTTGTGCAGAATCAGGAGATCGGCCTTGCGGCCCTTTCCCCGCTTAGAGTCCAGACTGATATTTTGATACACTTTGGCACTGGGTGCCTTTTCCTGAAGACCTGCAATCAGTTCTTCCTGTATTGACATGAGTTCCTCCTAAAATGGGCTAATTTAATCGGTAAAAGAAATGTGCGAAAGAAGTTCATTAATGGCATAGAAATTACTGCTGCTGAATTCTATTACCACATAAACATCCGCAACATTGGTTTCCGCTGCCACCTGAACAAAGTATTGACCTGCGGTGGAATAGTGCAGCAGATAGATTGTTTTCCCATTCAGCTGCGCCGTTTCCACTTCCATGGTGGCGTAATTTCCGGTGGCGTCCAGCTCTGCCTTCTCCGAAACCAGATACGAATTGGCGCTGTCATAGACGGTAGGAAATCCATCTGCTTCATAATCCGATTCATAAAAGGAGTCTACGCTTTCTGCTGCATACGTAACCCGAACCGTGGAGTCTGCATTGCTGCCTTCCAAATCCGTGAAACAAACGGCATCCTGCGACGGCAGATCCGGCACCGACATAGTCCAGTCCGATGGCAAAGTAATTGCCACCGCATATACAGCGTTGTTATACGCATTATCTGTCAGGGATCCGGAATTCATGATTTCATTATTATAGAAAAACGGACTGTCCAGGGCCCAATCCAGGTTGTCAGCGTCATCACAAACCGCCATCATGGTGGAGACGGCAACAAAGAAGGCAATGACTGCGGCAATGATTCCGCTCCGCTTGGCCGACTTTTTGCTCTGCCGTTTTGGCCTTTGCGTCTGTCTTTGCCTCTGTTTTTGTCTTTGTTTTTCTGTTTCTTTTTCCTGTTGCGATGCAGCATATTTCTCCTGCATCTGCTTTCCTTCTGTATAAGCAGTGTCATACGTAGCGCCGGTGCTTTTCTTGTACTGCGTTTTCTTTGCGGAAAGCGCAGCAAGCCAGCTTTTCTTATCTTCTACAGCCGGGTCCTTCCGCAGGTGCTTGGTGGAATAAACCTCCATAGACCCATTGAAGGGCAAATTATCTTCATATTTGATGGCGCCGCGAACGGTCATATCCTGTCCGCAGAAAGGACATTTGTGTGCCCGGTTGTCCATTCCGGTTCCGCAGTAATTACAAATTTTCAAAGAAGTGTCCTCCGCTTCTTCTCTAAAAAGGGGCTCAAAGGTGCTTATCTGAAATAGGCAATGGCTGCAGACAATTCATTGGACGACATTGCCTTGGCCTGAATTAACAGAACATAGCCATCTACTTCTGTGCCTATGACTTCACTATACGTTGTGGTTCCGCTTTCCGTATCAGTATAAATGTATCCGGTAAAGCTGTTGCCACCCTTGCGAATGGAAACGCTGTCATTCAGAATAGTGCCGTCTGTGTTGGCCTGCATGGCCTTTAACATGGCAGTGGCCGACTTGTATTTGCTATTCAACGGATAATACAGTACGGCCACACTGGTTTCTCCATCAGCGCTTTGTGCCGCCATATCATACAGGGTTCCGTTGGAACTGCTGCCTAATGCGGAATGGTCCTGCAGAATCCATCCGCTGGGTCCATAAAACTTTAGGCCGGAAAAGGAGCTTTCATAATTGGTGCCGGCAACCACGCCATAGGAAAAATCGGCCGGTGCCGCATTGGTCTTTTCTGTTTGCTCCGCCGTATTGGTTTGGTAATTTCCGGAATATCCGCTGTATTGACCGGAATAAATGTTATTGGCATACGTGCTGTTACTGCTGTCATCTAACAGGACATCCGCAGCGGTGTTACACGCCTTCCCGAAAATGACCAGCATGACAATAACCATGGCTAAAATCACGAGGCAAATTGCGGTGACTACGGCAATGGCCGGCTTATTATAGTAACTTCCCCTTTTACTATTTCCTTCGTCCGCTATGCTCTGTGCGCGATTCAGCTGATCTTTGAAATCTTTCATTTAAAAATCTCCTCGATAAGCATTTCTGACGTTGATATAGTAACATGTTTTGAAGTATATTTAAATGTGAAAACCTAAATTATATTGTGACTGAGAGGAGGAAGCTCTATGCCTTTCGCTCATTGGATGGTTTGGCTTGCCTTATTTTTGCTCTTTGCCGTTGTGGAACTTTGTACGGTACAACTGGTCTCTATCTGGTTTGCTGTCGGCGCACTGGCCGGCGGGGTTGCCGCATTGGTTACCCACGACCAGTCCCTTGTAGCAGAAATCGTGTCCTTTGTTGCTGTTACCGCAATTACGTTAGCCTTAACCAAACCCTTGGTTAAGAAATTAAAAAGCGGAGCTGACACGCCAACCAATAAAGATACGTACATTGGACAACAGGTACTGGTTACCAAAGAAGTCCGTACCGATACCGGCTCCGTCATCATGAATGACGTAGATTGGGACGCCCGTCTGGAAAATCCGGACTCCCCCTCTATTCCGGTCGGTGCCAAAGCAGAAATTGTTCGGATTGAGGGCATTAAGCTCATTGTAAAACCAGTCTGAATACGCTAAAATAAGCAAGTTAGTTTAAAACCCTTATGGAGGACATTCCCTATGGATGAAGAAAAGAAAGTAACCCCTGCCGACCAAGGCGCAGACAAAGCTGCTGCAAAGGAAGCTAAGGCTGCCGCCAAAGCAGAAAAGAAAGCAGAAAAAGCCAAGGAAAAGCTGCAAAAGGAACGGGCAAAGAAAGAAATGCATGACATTGCCCCCGGCGGCGTTTCCAAAGCAGAAGAAGCCCGCTTAAAAAGAAAAGCGGACATGGAAAAGTCTCAAAAGAGACAGGAAGAAAAAGCCAGAAAGCGGAAAGAACTGACCAAGAAGCAAAAGCGGATTCGCATTATTACCCCCATTGCTGCAGTGGTTCTTGCCCTGGTACTCTTCTTCTTAGGCTACTTCGGCGTTTATGATCGTCATACCACAGCCATTAAGTTGCAGGACGGCAGCAAGGTATCCGTTGCTGAATATGAATACTACTACCGCTCCATGTACAACTATTATTACAATATGTCCTATCAGTATGAGTCCTACTACTCATCTTATTATGGCACCGGAGCGGGTGCTTCCCTGACCGGCTTTGATTACACCAAAGCCCCGGCAGATCAGGAACTGCCAAGCTCCAGCTCGGATTCTGATTCCAGCTCTGACTCCTCTTCCACCTCGGATGATTTCCAGGTAGACGACGAATACATCAAGGGCGACAAAGCCACCTGGGACGATTATTTCTGCCAGGCTGCAGTAGAAACCGCACAGCTGTACACTGCCCTTTATGAACAGGCAGTAGACGCCGGCTATGAAATGACGGATGACGAAACCACCGAAATGAATGAATTCTTTGACGAACTGAAGAGCAACGCCGAAGAAAATGAATATTCCCTGGATGCCTACATCCGCAACAATTACGGCAAAGGCATGAACAAGGCCCTGCTGCAGGAAATTTACATCAAACAGACGCTGGCTTCTGACTATTCCGATGACAAAAAGGAACAGTACTCTGCCGACGTAACAGACGATGAAATCAACACCTACCTGTCTGAACACAAAGCAGAATATGAAACTGCTTCTCTCCGGTATTACAACTTCAGTGCTTCCGTAGATGACACCGACAACGCAACGGATGAAGAAATTACAGCAGCCAATGAAGAAGCCAAAGCAAAAGCAGAAGCGTTCCTCGCCGAAGCAGATGACAGCAACTGGACCAGTAAGGTTTATGATGTAGTTGACGAAGCCTATAAGTCCTACTACGAAGATAATGATTCCTACTCTACCCTGACGGATGCCAATGAATCCACGCTGAACTCCTACTTCACGGAAGAAGCCACCGAATGGATTGAAAACGAAGCTTCCGCAGGAGACAAGAAACTCTTCACCAAGGTTTCGGATACCACCGGTCTGGCAACCTATTACGCCATTCTGGTTACCGAACAGCCCACGCTGAAGGAAGTGTATCCGGTTACCGTTCGCCACCTGCTGATTCAGGTATCGGATGACGATGACTCTTCTGACTCCGATTCTGACTCTGATTCCTCTTCGGATGACAGCTCCACCACTACCCATACGGATGCGGAAGCCAAAGAGCTGGCAGAGAAGTATTACCAGGAATGGAAAGATGGAGACGCCACAGATGACAGCTTCAAGGAACTGGTGGTTGCCCATTCCGAAGACTCCAGCGTATCCGACAACGAAGGCCTGTATGAAGACATTACCCCGTCTTCCAGCTACGTTCAGGAATTCCTTGACTGGTGCTTTGCCGACGGCAGAAAGGCCGGAGACAGCGGCATCATCAAGACCGAATATGGTTACCACATTATGTATTGTGTTTCCGTAGCCACCGAACCACAGTGGAAAACCACCATTCGCAGCACACTTGGCGAAGAAGCCTACAATGACTTCTATGATTCCGCTGCTGACGCAGACGAATATCAGATTAAATCCAAGCACTGCATCAGCCTGGTTCGCCGCCGCGAAAACCGCTATGCACAGAAGACGCTGGCAAACATGTCTGCCTCCTCTTCCACTGCTTCTTAACGTAAAAAAAGAGACGGAGTAAAATCCGTCTCTTTTCTTTCCCGGAAGTCATTGACTTTCCCTTAGAAATCTTTAAAATAAGAAAAAATAACTTGAAGAACAAAAGCAAAAGGAGCGTGTTATTATGGCATATTTTTTCCCGGACCCTTCTCATACCTTTGGTGAATACTTACTTGTCCCGGGGTATTCTTCTTCCCAGTGCATTCCGGATGCAGTTGACCTGAAGACTCCGCTGGTACGGTTTAAAAAGGGAGAAACCTCAGCCATTACGCTGAATATTCCTATGGTTTCCGCCATCATGCAGTCCGTTTCTGATGACAAAATGGCAATTGCCCTTGCCAAGGAAGGCGGCATTTCCTTCATTTACGGTTCCCAGAGCATTGCTGATGAAGCTGCCATGGTTGCCCGCGTTAAAAGCTACAAGAAAGGCTTTGTTGTTTCCACCTGTAATCTGACACCGGAAGATTGCCTGGCCGACGTCCTTGACCTGAAAGCAAAAACCGGACACAGCACCGTTGCCATTACCGACGACGGCACCGCAAACGGCCTTCTGCTCGGCATTGTCGGCAGCAAAGACTACCGTGTCAGCCGTATGGATCCTAACACCAAAATTAAAGAATTCATGACGCCAAGAGAAAAACTGATTACGGCGCCGGATACCACCTCTTTAAAGCTTGCCAATGACATTATCTGGGACAACAAGCTGAATGCGCTCCCCTTAGTAGATGAACATGATCATTTAAGTTACTTAGTCTTCCGGAAAGACTATGAATCCCATAAAGAAAACAAACTGGAACTGCTGGACGAACACAAGTCCTATGTTGTCGGCGCCGGAATCAACACCAGAGACTACGCCGAACGCGTTCCTGCCCTGCTGGAAGCCGGTGCGGATGTGCTTTGCATTGACTCCTCTGAAGGCTACTCTGAATGGCAGCAAAGAACCATCCGCTGGGTACGCGAAACCTACGGTGACACGGTACGCATTGGTGCCGGCAACGTGGTAGACGCAGAAGGCTTCCGCTTCCTTGCGGACTGCGGTGCTGACTTTGTTAAAGTCGGAATCGGCGGCGGTTCCATTTGTATTACCAGAGAAACCAAGGGCATTGGCCGCGGCCAGGCCACCGCTCTGATTGACGTTTGCAAGGAACGGGATAAGTACTATAAGGAAACCGGCATTTATGTTCCGGTTTGCTCTGATGGCGGTATTGTTCATGACTATCACATGACCCTTGCCCTTGCCATGGGTGCTGACTTCCTGATGTTAGGACGTTACTTCTCCCGCTTTGATGAATCCCCAACCGAACTGGTTCGCATCAACGGTAACTACATGAAAGAGTATTGGGGCGAAGGTTCCAACCGTGCCAGAAACTGGGCCAGATATGACCTTGGTGGCGCTACCAAGCTTGCCTTTGAAGAAGGCGTTGACTCTTACGTTCCGTATGCCGGATCCCTGCAGGACGGTGTTACCGCTTCCCTGTACAAGGTTCGTTCTACCATGTGCAACTGCGGTGCCCTTACCCTTCCGGAGCTGCGGGACAAAGCCAAGCTGACCCTGGTTTCCGAAGTTTCCATTGTAGAAGGCGGCTCCCATGACGTTATGCTGAAAGACAACTTCAGCAAATAACAATGCGCTTGTAAAGCAACTAATAAAAGCAAAAACCTGCTGAACAGGATTTCCTGTCAGCAGGTTTTTCTTTGTTTATGGTTGGGGTCTGCCCACTTGTGGCTAAGCCAGATTTACTTCAAGTAGTTAACCAAGATGCCCGCCAGAGCGTCTCTGGTGACCGTAGAAGTGCCTTTGGAAGAATAATAGGCCTTGGTCCCCATCTTCTTGGCATAGGCCTTCACGGCCGTAGAAACCTGCGTTTCGGTCAGCTTGGTATTTTCTGTCTTGCTTACATCCAAAATCTTATTCTTGCTGCACCACTTCTTAACGTCTGCATAGGATCCTTTCTTGTTTCCTGCCAGGCGATACAGTGCATACGCCAATTGCTTCCCGGTAACTTCGGTGTCCGGGTTAAAGTTTACCGCTCCATCGCCAATCATAATGCCGGCGTTATACAGGCGGACAATGGCGTCATAGTTCTTAGCATCGGCAAGGTCAATGAACTGGGTTTCCGGTAATGCCGCCATAAACTGGTCGGCAATGTATTTATGGCCGGAAGCATTCGGATGGTTTACGTCAGGATAGTTGTCCCCTTTGTCAGCCAGGGCATAGTCAATCAGGGAATCAAAGTTTTGATACGGAGAATCTATGTCCATTTCGTCTACATAGGTGTACTTGTAGGCGTTCTTGCAACCGGTTTTCAGGTACTGGTTAATCAGCTCTGTTCCGCCGTTAATGACAGAACCCAGTTCCTTTCCGCCCTTATACAGCGGCATCTTGCCCATGGGACTGCACATGCTCATAACCATGACGGTAGCATCCGGATTCAGCACATAAATTTTATCTGTAATGACGTTATAATTAATCTTGAACTGTTCCAGGCCAACCATCATGTTCTTCATGAACTCCGGTACAGCAAGACTTAACACTCCGGCTGCCCCGGCATAATAGAACAGGCGTTCCATGGCTTCAAACACTCTGTTCTGCAACAGCAGTTCCGAAATTTCATTGTCCTTGGCCTTATCCCAGGTGTCAGTGAAATCACTCATGCGGTCTTTCAGGACGTCAGCCGGGATAGTAAAAATGTCATTGGAGCAAAGGCCGATGGAAATAACGTCAGCTTCTTTAATTGCTTTGATGTAACTGGCGCGGTCTTTTGCATCCAGGTTTTGTACCGAATTAATGTACTTGCCCAGGTAGGCATCTCCTTTATAGGTTTCATCCAGAAGATACCGAACTTCTACGGTACGTTCTCCGTTAACCGCTTTCGGGTTCAGTTTAATGTTTCCCAGACGTTTGGCAACCAGGTCACTGTAGGCACCTTTCAGCCGCATGTACGAACAGTTTTCATTGTTGCTCAGTTCCCCGTAACCCGTGGCAACCGAGTCTCCAATGACCGTGTACACTTTGTACTTATCATAGTTCTTCTTGCCCGCGGCAGAAGCCGGAAGGCAAAAAAGCACTGCGGCCATAACCAACGACAGGACAACAGCCATAACTCGTTTTACTTGTTTCATTTTAAAGCCTTCTTCTTATTTATTTTCATAGGCACGAATTGCGTCTGTTATACGGCAGCAATTGGTCCATAAATCCTGCCCATCCTGTTCATTTAGAACAAGGTCTGCATATTTCAAATACAGAACTTCCCGTTCTTCATAAATGTCCCGAAAGGTTTTGCCTTCCGGAATGACAATGCCGCGGGAATCCATATTGGTAATTCTGCTTTTCAGCTCTTCATACGGAACCTGGATATAAACAACCAGCCCGATGGATTTTAAATGCTGCATGGATTCCTCCCAGTAAACAGCGGAACCACCGGTAGCCAGCACCGTATTCTGAATATCCAGGCTCAGATTTACTTCATTTTCCAGCTTTCCGAAAGCTTCATTCCCATCCTGATCCAAGATATCCTGCAGCTTTTTCCCTGCTTTCTGCTGAATCAGCAAATCCGAATCCAGAAAATGATAGGCTAAATTCTTTGCCAGCAGTACACCAAGGGTGCTTTTCCCGCAGCCTGGCATACCAATCAGAATAATGTTGTTCATGGGCTTGTTCTCCTTGGAATTTCCAAAAATATGCCCTATTGTAACAGTCTGACCGAAAAGGAACAAGCTGAATCGCAGAAAAAAGGAAGGTTTTTAAGATTCTTTCTGAACCGGCTCTGCTTTGGCAGGCTCTTCTTTGGATGGATTCCCCTGCTTGGTGGAGATGATAAAAATAATCAGTCCGATAATAAAGAACACGGTCAGTGCGGCAACACCGATATTCTGGTTGTTGGTGGCCTGCGTTACAGCCCCAACCAGGAACGTGCCAAGGAACGTGGCACCTTTGCCGAAAATATCATAAAGACCAAAGAGTTCTCCGGACTTTTCTGCCGGAATAATCTTGGTAAAGTACGAGCGGGACAGTGCCTGCACGCCTCCCTGGAACATGCCAACGCAGCAGGCCAGAATCCAGAACTGCGCTAATGTGTGCAGGAAAATAGCATAAACACCTACGCAGAAATAGGCAATAATGCAGACAATAATCAGCTTTTCTACCGAATACTTCTTAGACAGCTTTCCAATAATAATGGCACTTGGGAAGGCCACAATCTGCGTTACCAGAAGAGCAGACAGCAAACCAATGGAATCCAGGCCAAGGGATGTTCCAAAGGCGGTAGCTTCTTCAATAATGGTATAAACACCGTCAATATAAAAGAAGAACGCAATTAAGAACAGAAGGATTTTCCGATCCTTGGCTGCTTCTTTAATGCTGTGCCCAACCTGCGTAAAAAGGTTTGCTTCTTTTTTGGCTTCTTCCGTAGAAATATAATTTTTCTGCTGATAGGTTTTATACAACGGCATGGAGACCGCAAACCACCAGATGGCGGTCAGAATAAAGCCGATGGAAATGGCAATCTCTTCGCTGAAGGGAACCACTTCCAGCATGGCAAGAACGTAAATGACCAGGCATACAACAAACGGAATACAGCTGCCAATGTAGCCCCAGGCGTAGCCATGGGAGGAGACTTCATCTACACGGCTGTCGTCGGTAACATCCCCTAACATGGAGTCATACACCACAAGGCTGATGTTAAACGCCACTTTGCCCAAAATGAAGATGCAAAGGAACAGCACCCAGTGATAAGAGAAGCCGCAGACAGCGCACGCAATGCACCCCGCAATCAGGGTGCCCAGGAAAACACCTTTCTTCTTCCCCTTTTTGTCCGCCTGTGCCCCAAAGAACGGACCGGCAAACATGGACAAGACGGTGGCAATGGAAGCGGCATAAGACCAATAGGCCAGATATTGATGTTCCGAAAGCCCTGCGTCTTCGCTGATTAAATCAAAAAAGATGGGAATCAGCGTGCAGGCAAACATTACATAGGCAGAATTGGCTACATCATACAAAATCCAGTTTTTTTCCAGCTTGGTTAACTTACCTTCTTTCGGCTTACTCATAAAGGAAACTCCTTTCCGTTATTCGGCAAGGCCCTCAAAGTTAATGTCATACCGAGGGTCCCACTCTTTGTTGTTCTGAATGGTATCCAGAAAACCCGTTATAAACTCTAATGCATCCTGGAATCCCTGTCCGAAGAGCATTTCATCTAATTCCTGGCAAACCGGTTGGCAGGATGCCACCGGCACTTTGGCAATTGCCATATCTTTGCACTGATCTCCGGCACCCGGAACTACCTTGTCTGCTAAATCTGCTATGCGATGCAGTCCAAACCGTTTTACTTCCGAAGTCATAACCAGACCGTCCAGTAAAATATGGGATCCTACCATACAGGCAAAAATCCATTCCGGCGTCAGCATTGGATAGTATCCGGCAATCAGTTTGGCGTTTTTCCAACTAATCTTAATGTGGTCCGTCAGCTTCTTGTGAAGCGGATCAAAGCCGTCCCGTACCAGATAATAACGGTCCCACTCTGCTTCAATCAGGTAATGGGAGCCCTTTCCTTCGTCTGCGCACTGGTTAATATACGCATGGCAGGCACGGTCTGCTGCATAATGCGTCAGGAAGCCATAGATATAGGCCAGCTGACGTTCATCCAGATTGCTGTTTAACAGACGGTTTCCCATAAAGGAGAACCAGTCTTTGCCGCTTCTTCTGTGTGTTGAAGAAGAAACATTGAACGTATGCATGGACGGCAGGGAATAAAACAAAAGATCCGGTCCCATGGCGCCCATATAATAAAGATCAGGATGGCGCTCCGTAATCTTCTGAATGTCCTTTGGAAGAGCCTCTCTGACCTCCAAAGCAAATTTGTAATGAGTATAAGTTGTCGGCATAATACAAAACCTCCTATTAATTTTCATTCTATACGAACTTGTTCAGAAAAAGCTACTGTTTTACTTCATTTTTACGTCTACAAATTGCCGAAATTGCAAAAAGAAAGACCTGAACCAAACGGTTCAGGTCTGTTGGTGACCCATCGGGGATTCGAACCCCGGACACCTTGATTAAAAGTCAAGTGCTCTACCGACTGAGCTAATGAGTCATGTAATTTTTTGGCGCCCGTATATAATACTTTACCAGCGGCATAAAGTCAAGGAATTTTGCAAAGTATTGTGCCCTGCCGAAACAGGGCACAACAAAAAAATCAGTTTATTTTACAAACAGCGTTACCAAAACAGTGGCCAGGGCAACTAAGAAAAACAGGCCGCCTAAAATCTTAGTCAGGTTGGCAAGCAGGTCATCCTTCTGATGTCCGGCAGTCTTGTCAAAGAACTGGTTGGAAGAGCCACCCTGTACAGCAGAAGCATCTGCTTCCCGGCTCTTCTGTAAAAGCACAACAACGGTAACCGCAATGGCAAGAATGATGGTAACAATGGCTAAAACCATTTCTAAAGTGGACATATTGGTTCCTCCTATAAGAGAATGCTTAGAAATTTTAGCATATAACGAAGGGAGTTTCAAGGGTTAATCCGTGACGGTATCCAGGGTCAACTGCTCCCCTGCCACATCTTCTGCTGCGGGGAATGCACCTAATGCCGGAAGGCTCTTGGTACGATACCGGGACGGCTTTGCAAATTCGCCTTCCTGATACAGTCTGGCTTCTTCCACACGCTGTCCTTTTTTCAACCGCATAATAGAAACACCCTGGGTATTCTTTGTGGTTTTAGCTGTCAGTAATCCGGTATGCAGCAACAGCAACCGTCCTCCGGAGGAACGAAGTACCAGCTCCGTGTCTTCCGGTAAGTATAAGGCATCTGCCAAAGCATACTTTTCACAAGAGGCTTTAATCAGCTTCTTCCGATTGGTCTTGGTGTAATAAGCAGACATTTCCACCTTGGCAACCTTACCGTTTTCATAGACAAAAATCATATAGCCCTGATAGTTGTCAGTGACCGCCATGTAAACCGGCTTTTCGCCTTCGTCAAAGCCAAGCTCTGTTGGAATATACTGGCCTAATGCAGAAGCTTTGGAATCTTCAAAATCCGAGGCCTTGGCTTTATAAACCTGCGCCTGATCCGTAAAGAACAGCAGTTCCTTTGCATTACTGGCTTCCACCGTCTGCCGCAGGGAGTCGTTTTCCTTCAGCTTCTGGGAACTGCTCATGCGCAAAGACTGTGGTGTAATCTTTTTGAAATAACCATCATGGGTAAAGAAGAAGGTGCAGGGATAGTCTGCCACGATCTCCTCTTCTTCCAGATCTTCTTCCAAATCTGTGGCGTAAATGATTTCCGACTTCCGTGGCTGACCGTATTTCTTTGCCACGTCTTCCAGTTCGGTTACCAGAATCTTCTTAACTCGGGCCTTACTGTTCAGGGTGTCCTGCATGTCTGCAATGGATTTTTCCAAATCGGTAACATCCTGCAGGCGCTTTAAAATGAATTCCCTGTTTAAATGGCGCAGCTTGATTTCAGCCACATACTCAGCCTGGATTTGGTCAATTCCAAAGCCAATCATCAGGTTCGGAACCACTTCTGCTTCTTCTTCGGTTTCCCGGACAATTTTGATTGCTTTATCAATGTCCAGGAGAATCTTCTGTAAGCCCTGTAACAAATGCAGCTTTTCCTTGGCTTTGTTCAGGTCAAAGTAAACCCGTCTGCGGACGCATTCGGTGCGGAAAGCAATCCATTCTTCCAACAGCTCTTTGACACCGCAAACCCGTGGCATGCCGGCAATCAGAACGTTAAAGTTGCACGGAAAAGCCTCTTCCAAAGAAGTGGACTTAAACAGTTTTTTCATGAGTGCGTCCGGATCTGTTCCACGCTTTACGTCAATGGTAATTTTCAGACCGGATTTATCGGTTTCATCCCTGATATCGGAAATTTCCCGCAAGCTGCCGCTTTTGGCTTTTTCAATAATCTTTTCAATAATGACTTCCGACGTGGTGGTCGGTGGAATTTCGGTAATATCAATGCAATGGTTTACTTTGTCATACTGATACCTGGAACGAACTGTAATGCCGCCGCGGCCGGTGGCAAACACTTCCTGCATTTTGGCCCGGTCATAAATAATCTGGCCGCCGCCGGGAAAATCCGGTGCCTGCAAAGAGTCCATAATATCATAATCCGGGTCTTTAATCAGGTTGATGGTAGTGTCACAGATTTCCTTCAGGTTAAAGGAACAAATGGAGCTGGCCATACCAACCGCAATCCCCGTATTATTGTTGACCAAAATGCTTGGGAAGGTAACCGGCAACAGCGTCGGCTCCTTCATGGTGGCATCATAGTTATCTACAAAATCTACGGTATCCTTATCAATATCCCGAAACAGTTCCGATGCCAGCTTTTCCAGCTTGGCCTCCGTGTACCGGGAAGCAGCCCAGGACATGTCTCTGGAGTAGGCTTTACCAAAGTTACCCTTGGAATCTACATAGGGGTGCAGCAAAGCACCATAGCCACGGGAAAGACGTACCATGGTGTCATAAATGGCTGCATCGCCATGGGGGTTGAGTTGCATGGTCCGGCCCACAATGTTGGCGGACTTAATCCGGTTCCCGGTCAGCAGTCCCATTTTGTACATGGTATACAGCAGTTTTCTGTGGGATGGTTTAAAGCCGTCTATTTCCGGGATGGCACGGGACATGATCACGCTCATGGCATACGGCATGTAGTTGATTTCCAGGGTTTCTACAATGCGCTGGTCCACTACCTCGCCGGCGCCCATGATGTGCGCATTCGGATTGTTTTCTTCACGGGCAATGTCCGGCCCTGTTTTCTTTTTAGCCATTCATTTCCCTCCTTAGCTGACGTCCGTCATATCAAGATACAAGTGGCCGTCTTCCGCAATGTGCTGCTTTCTGCCGGCAAGGTCGTCGCCCAGCAACAGATCAAAGGTTTTGGCGGTCAGTTCGGCGTCATCCGGCGTGACTTTAATCAGACGACGGGTCTTTGGGTTCATGGTGGTCAGCCACATCATGTCGGCATCGTTTTCACCCAAACCTTTGGAGCGCTGGATGGTGTACTTCTTGCCGTCCAGTTCTTCCAGGACCTGGGTCTTTTCCGGTTCCGTGTAAGCAAACCAAACCTGGTCCTTGCACTGGATTTCATACAATGGGGATTCGGCAATAAACACCTTACCCTCCGTAATCAGCGTCGGCATCAGCCGGTAAATCATGGTCAGAACCAGGGTACGAATCTGGTAGCCGTCTACATCGGCATCCGTACAGATAATAACCTTGTTCCAACGTAAGTTGTCCAGGCTGAAGGCGTTCATGTCCTTTTTCTTGGTTTGCACCTCTACCCCGCAGCCAAGGACCTTAATCAGATCCGTAATAATTTCTGACTTAAAAATACGGTCATAATCCGCCTTCAGGCAGTTCAGGATTTTACCGCGAATGGGAATAACCGCCTGGAATTCGGAGTCTCTTGCCTGTTTGCAGGAGCCAAGTGCGGAGTCCCCTTCCACAATGAAGACCTCTCGGCGGCTGACGTCCTTGGTTCGGCAATCTACAAACTTCTTAACACGGTTGCCCATGTCCATATTGCCGGTCAGCGTCTTTTTCAGATTCTGACGGGTGGATTCCGCACGAATCCGGGACCGCATGTTAATCAGAACCTGGTCGGTAATCCGGTCGGCGTCCATTTTATTTTCAATGAAATAAATTTCCAGCGAGTGCTTGAAGAAATCCGTCATGGCTTCCTGGATGAATTTGTTGTTAATGGCCTTCTTGGTCTGGTTTTCATAGGAAGTCTGGGTAGAAAAGGACGAAATAATAACGCAAAGGCAGTCTTCCACGTCCTGGAACGTAATCTTCTTATCGGACTTGGTGTACTTGTTATTGGCCTTCAGGTAAGCATCAATCTGGGAAACGAAGGCACTGCGCACCGCTTTTTCCGGTGCACCGCCATGCTCCAGCCAGGAGGAGTTATGATAATATTCCTTCAGTTGCTGCTTATTGGAGAAGCAGACAACCGCATTCATCAGGACTTTATAGTCTTCCAGGTCTTCCCTGTCCCGGCCAACCCGTTCCGTTGTCCAGAATATGGGCTGCGTAAAGGCATCGGCACCGACCACTTCTTTCATGTAGTCCTGGATTCCGTTTTCATAACAGAATTCGTATTCTTCAAATTTTCCGGGAGCCACTTCGTCCTTCAGGCGGAACAGCAGACCGTTATTAACAATTGCCTGGCGACGCAGCGTATCTTTGAAGTATTCCAGCGGAATATTGATGTCGGTAAATACCTGGCGATCCGGTTTCCAATGAATGCGGGAGCCGGTTTCCTTACCGGAAGTTTCCTCTTTGCTTAATTTTCCTTTTGGATTGCCTGACTGGAATTGCATTTTGTAGCAGATGCCATCCCGATGAATTTCAGCATCCATGTATTCTGAGGAATATTGTGTGGCACAAAGGCCAAGGCCGTTTAAGCCCAGGGAGAATTCATAAATTCCGTTTCCGGAGTTGGTATTGTATTTTCCTCCGGCATACAGTTCACAGAAAACCAGTTTCCAGTTGTATTCTTTTTCTTTTTCGTTGTAATCCATGGGAATACCCCGGCCGAAGTCCTGCACTTCCAGGCTTTGGTCAAGGTACCGTGTAATGATAATCTTATTACCGAAGCCTTCTCTGGCTTCGTCAATTGAGTTGGACAGAATTTCAAAGAAAGAGTGTTGGCAGCCTTCAATACCGTCTGAGCCGAAGATAACGGCCGGTCTTTTCCGAACCCGGTCGGCGCCCTTCAGCTGGGAAATATTGTCATTTGTATATTTCGCAGTCTTTGCCATAGTACCCTCCATTATTTTTTTACCGTAAAATTTTACACTGCATCTTGGGTTCTGTCAAGAAACGGCCCATAAATATGCGGTTTTTCCGACTTTTCAGGCGTGTCTTGCGCAGATGAAATTCGTCTAAAAAAGAGACCCGCTACCCATGTGGGCAGCAGGTCTTGCATTTGATTGGAGATTACAGAACCTCTTCGGTATTGGCTTCCGTATCAGCCGCTTTTTGTACCTGGGCTTCTTTGGCAGCCTTGGCATCTTTGGCAGCCTGAATCATTTCAGCCGGTGTCATGGTGTGGCGCTTCAGCTTTTCACCATGTTCCCGAATAAAGGCATCAATATCAAAGTTGTCACTTTCCATAATCTGACGGAAAATGGTGCCATCCATCTTTTCATATTGAATCAGGAACTTGGCAACATTATCCAGCTTGTCAGAATGCTCTTTTAACAGACGTTCTGCTTCCTGATAAGCGTGGTCCATAATGCGCTTGGATTCCTGGTCAATGGCGGCAGCAGTGGCTTCAGAGTAATCCCGTTTACGACCATAGTCCATACCCAGGAAAACTTCGTCACTGTCAGAACCGTAAGAAATGGTACCCAGCTTTTCGCTCATGCCGTAGCGGGTAATCATGTTGTGCGTAATCTTGGTGGCACGTTCAATATCGTTGGATGCGCCGGTAGATACGTCACCCATAATCAGGGCTTCTGCAACCCGGCCGCCTAAAAGGCTAACCAGATTTTGCAGCATGGTGTTCTTGGTCATGTAAGACTTGTCTTCGGTAGGTACGCTCATGGTATAACCGCCGGCAGAGCCCCGCGGAATAATACTGATTTCGTGAACCGGATCAAGTAACGGCAGATAGAAATTGGTAACAGCGTGACCGGCCTCATGATAAGCGGTCAGCTTCTTTTCCTGATCTGTCATCTTCTTGGTTTTCTTTTCCGGGCCTACCATAACCTTGACGGTGGCTTCTCCAACATCGGCAGCAGTAATGGCCTTTCTGCCCTTTCTGGCAGCCAGCAAAGCAGATTCATTCAACAGGTTTTCCAAATCTGCGCCGGTAAAGCCTGCGGTGGCATTGGCAATGACGTTCAGGTCTACGTCCGGAGCAATTGGCTTGTTCTTAGCGTGAATCTTCAGAATGGCTTCACGGCCGACAACATCCGGATAGTTTACGGTAATCTGACGGTCAAAACGGCCGGGACGAAGCAGGGCCGGGTCCAGAATGTCAGGACGGTTGGTTGCTGCAATAACAACAATGCCCAGGTTTCCGGCAAAGCCGTCCATTTCAACCAGCAACTGGTTCAGGGTCTGTTCCCGTTCGTCATGTCCGCCGCCCATACCGGCACCACGGTGACGACCAACGGCGTCAATTTCATCAATGAAGATAATGGCAGGTGCGTTTTTCTTGGCGTTGTCAAACAGGTCACGAACACGGGAAGCACCGACACCAACGTACATTTCTACAAAATCAGAACCGGAAATAGAGAAGAAGGGTCTGTCTGCTTCTCCGGCGGTGGCTCTGGCAAGAAGGGTTTTACCGGTACCCGGAGGGCCCACCAGCAAAACGCCCTTCGGAATTCTGGCGCCAAGAGCATCATATTTGTGCGGGTCTTTCAGGAAATCAACAATTTCCTTCAGTTCTTCTTTTTCTTCGTCGGCACCGGCTACATCAGCGAAGGTCTTCTTTTCAGAAACTTCATCGCCCTTTTTAATGCGCGCCTTGCCGAAGCCAAGCGCACGGTTGTTTTCGTTCATCATGGTAGTGTTCATGCGGCGCATAATCCAAATGCAGGCCACAATAATCAGTACCGTAGAGAAGATAACCGGCAGCAACTGGGACAGCCAGCTGGTAGACTTGGTTACCTGGTAGTCCACCTTGATGGGGCTATCAGGATGCTCTTCGTTATATTCCATGATGCTGTCATGGGTATCATTTACAAATAAATCTACAGATGGCACGTTGTAGGTGCGGGCTTCGCTTTCCCCATCCAGCGTATAAGTCAGCTTTCCGGTGGAAATATTCAGCGTATACTCCGTTACTTCTCCCTGCTGGAAATAAGAAATGACTTCATAGTATTTCTTGGAATCCTTGGTGGAGCTGGAGTTGAAGGTAAAGTACATGGAAACCACAAGGAGCAGCGGTAAAATAATCCAGATAATGGTCTGAATCAGATTGCTGCGCTTTTTCGGATCCTGATTTGGGCTTCCGGGGGTTTTGTTCTGGTCCAAGGTAGTGGTCCTCCTTACTTTCCGTATACTTCCGGCTTTAAAACGCCAAGATACGGAAGGTTTCTGTATTTTTGGTCGTAATCCAGTCCGTAGCCAACAACAAATTCATCCGGTACAATTGCGCCAACGTAGTCCGCGGTAATGGGGGCTACCCGCCGTTCCGGCTTGTCTAAGAAGGTACAGATTTTAATGGATTTCGGATTACGGGTGGAAAGTAACTGCATTAAGGAATACAGTGTATTGCCGGTATCCAGAATGTCTTCTACAATCAGCAGGTCCAGGCCGGATAAATCCAGGTCCAGGTCCTTGATGATTTTGACACGACCGGAAGTGGTTCCTTTTCCATAACTGGAAACCACCATAAAGTCAATTTCTACCGGCAGGTCAATGGCACGCATCAGATCTGCCATCCAGACTACGGAGCCTTTCAGTACGGACACCAGTACCAATTTTTTGCCGCGGTAATTTTCTGTAATCTGCTGACCGACACGATTCACAATTTCCTGAATCTGTTCTTCGGATAACAGGATGCGGTCAATGTCATTTGACATTTGTTCACTTGCCATTGTGAGCCTCCTAATTCAGTATAATTTCCATAATGGTTTCGGTTTCCGTCCGAACACGGGCGGATTCCGATGGGCCAAACCCCTGCATCCAGACAATTTCACCGGCAGCTTCCATCAGTAGAATACCAGAGCGGTCTTCCGGTGGAATTCCGGCTTCGTTGCATAAGGATTTCAGCGATTTAGTCACCTTCCGGAACGCAGGGGTAAACCTGTCTCCGGGGCGGCGGTTGCGCAGCGTGAACGGCCCGATTTTATCAAAATCCAGCCGGCACGCATAGGCTGGCGCCGCTGCATTGGGGCGGAGCCCCCGGTCCGGGTTCGGAAAAACCCGATACCGAAAGGTACCGACGGGTAAGATTACCTCTTCGGCACCGGTAACGGCAAAGTCAGATACCGGATGGGTATCCGGCAATTGCCGGAGTACACAAAATTCATTATCCCGAACCCGGACGTAGGCTCCGGTGGGAATTTGCATTTGACCGCCTGTGGTCAGCAGCGTAGCCGCCCTTGCAATGTGTCCGGCAGTCAGGTCCTGACCGCAGACTTCGGTCAGGATGGACGCCAGCACACGGTTTAAAACAGCGGGATGCGCTGCAGACAGCCGGTCTGCATAGTAGGCCTCTTTCCCCGCTACTTTTGCATAAGCGCGAAGAAGGTCAGCCTGTTCTTCCAGATAAGCTTCATCCTGTTGCAGGAGTTCCATGCAACGAAGCATATTCCGGAGAGCACCGTCATTGCAGGCTTCTAATGCCGGCACTACCTGGTGGCGAATGCGGTTGCGTGCATAGGAAACGTCCTGATTGGTACGGTCTTCCCTATGCGGCAATTGCCGCTCTTGTAAGTAAGCTTCAATACCTGCACGCGTGCAGGTAAGAAGCGGTCTGATAATGTTTCCTCTGGCAGCAGGGATTCCACAGAGTCCGGTTAACCCGGTGCCTCTGGCCAGGTGGAACAACATGGTTTCCACCGCATCCTGTGCCGTATGGGCCGTGGCAATGCGGATTTGCTGTTCCGGCACGCCGGTTTCTTCCAGTTCCTTTGCCAGGTCCTGAAAAAAACGGTAGCGGACTTTTCTGCCGCAGGTTTCTTCCGAAACGCCGTTCTGTCTGGCTAAAGCGGGAACATCCGCATGCAAAACACGAAGTTCCACATTTTGCTGTTTACAGAAAGACTGGCAAAAAGCCTCATCCTGGTCTGCCTCTTCCCCGCGGATTCCGTGGTTTACATGAGCAGCCAGCAGATGCAGGTCATATTCGTTCTGCAATTCTTTGCAAATAGAAAGCAGGGCTACGGAGTCTGCTCCACCGGACAAGGCAAGGATAACCCATTGTCCGGGTTGCAGCAACTGTTCCTGCTCCAGGAACGCTTGTACCTTAGAAATCATCATGTCTTGTTTCAATGGTAGAAAACAGCGTAAAGTCGGCATTCCAGCCAAGGTAAATGTCTCCGGTTGGACCGTGACGGTTTTTGGCCACTTTAATCTGGACTTTATCTATTTCCTTTTCCATGGTTTCAGCATCTGTACTGCCATCGGAATAATAATCTTCTCGATACAGCATCAGGACAATATCTGCGTCCTGCTCAATGGAGCCGGATTCACGCAGGTCAGACAACTGCGGTTCATGGCTTTTGCCTCTGCCTTCGGTTCCACGGGACAACTGCGCCAGGACTACAACCGGGACCTCTAAATCTTTTGCCATCAGCTTCAGATTTCTGGTAATGTCGGACACTTCCTGGACACGGGATTCCGTGCGAGTTGCGGACTTCATTAACTGCAGGTAGTCCACAATAACCAGATCTACATCTTTCATGCGGCGGATTTTGGCCTTCATTTCATTGACGGTAATGTTGGAGGTATCATCAAAATACAATTCTGCGGTACTAAGTGCAGAGGTTGCTGTGGATAAGCGCAGCCAATCATTTTCGTCTAATGCGCCGGTTCGCATCTTCTGCCCGTAAATCCGGGCTTCCGTGCTGATAACACGCTGTGCCAGCTGTTCCTTGGTCATTTCCAAAGAGAAGAACAGCACTTTCTTGCCGGCAATTACGGCCGCATTTCTGGCCATATTCAAAGCAAAGGACGTTTTACCCATAGCCGGACGGGCGCCGACAATAATCAGGTCTGATTTATTCAACCCGGCAATGGTGCGGTCCAGTTCGGACCAGCCGGTGGTGAATCCCAAATATTTTTCGCGGTCCGGGGAATTCAGTTTGTTCAGGCGATCATAGACCTTGTCCATGATAATGTCCCCCAGTTTGGAGGCCTGCCCGGTACTTTTCCCCTGGCGAATATCATAAATTTTCTGTTCTGCGGAATCAAGTAAAATGTCAGCATCTGCTTCTTCATTTGCGGTATCCTGTTCAATTTGCTTGGCAACCGCAATTAAATCCCGCTTATAGAACTTGTCTCTGACAATTTTGGCATAGGCTTCCAGGTTGGCAGTTGTGGGAACCACCTGTGCCAACTGGGCAAGATAGGTCTTGGCTGCCGCATCATCATAGACCTTCTGTTCTTTCAGTTTTTCTACCACCAAAAGAACATCCGCCTGCCGGCCGGAGGTTTCAATTTGTACAATTGCCCCGTAAATGGCCTTATGCTGCGGAAGGTAAAAATATTCCGCACGGAAGCCCTGGGATTGGATCAGGGTCAGGCTGGTCGGATCCATTAAGAGACAACCTAAAACCGCCTGCTCTGCTTCCATGCTGTAGGGCAGATTGTAGTCGGTAACAGTCATATCCGGCATCTTGCATTCCTTTCTTCTTTTCTTCTGAAAAATCCTTATTTAAAGGACTCTTATTCTTCAGAAACCTGTACTTTAACTTCAGCGGTAACACCCTGGAACAGCTTCACCGTAGCGGTGTAGGTTCCAAAGGCTTTGATTTCCGGTACCGTAACCTTTCGTTTATCCGCATTCACGCTGAATTCGGAGCGGATTTTGGCGGCCACATCCTTGGCGGTAACCGAGCCATACATTTTGCCGCCGGCGCCGGCTTTGCACTTAAAGGTCAGGGTCTTGCCCTCAATGGTGCGGGCAAAGCCTTCTGCCTGTGCCTTTTCGGTATCATACTTATATTGCTTGGCCGCTTCCGCATTTTTCATTTCGGTTACGTTCTGCGCGTCGGCAGCAACGGCCAGGTTCTTCGGAAACAGGAAGTTTCTGGCATATCCGTCGGAAGCGTTGACCAACTGGCCTTTCTTTCCAAGCCCTTTTACATCTGCTTTTAAAATTACTTTCATAAGTTACACCCTTTCCGGATAGTTGTGGATAACCTGTTTCAGTTGGTCCACCGCTTCCGTCATTGTTGTATTGTAAAGCTGGGTTGCCGCCATAGTGAAGTGGCCGCCCCCGCCCATTTTTTCCATTAAAAGCTGTACATTCATTTCCCCCAGAGAGCGGGCAGAAATATTAATACAGCCGTTGTCCTGAAATAGGACATACGAAGATTTGATGCCGGTGACATTCATCAGTTCATCTGCCACCTGCGAGGCAATGGCGCGAATTTCCTGTTGATCCTGATCTGTTACCACGGCAATGGCACAGGATTCGTAGGTTTCGGCACTGCTTAAAATTTTGGCTTTTTCCCGGTATGCGTCCAGGGAATTGGAGAACATCTGCTTTACCGCAACGGTGTCCGCCCCATGGCTCTTCAGGAAAGCCGCCGCCTGAAAGGTCCTGGTTCCGGTGCTTAAAACAAAGCAACGGGTATCCAGCATAATACCGGACAGCAGGGCTTCCGCCGAGCAGGATTCCAGGTTGATAACAACCGGTAAATATTGAATTAACTCTGTTACCATTTCACAGGCAGAGGAAGCGCTGGGCTCGTCATAAAAAAGAACTACATTTTCCATGGCGTGCGCAACTCGCCGATGATGGTCTACAATGGCAATCCGGTCAAAGCCGTCCGTCAGCTCCGGATATTCCAAAGAATCCATTCTATGGGTATCCACAACCACCAGGAGGGTTGTTTTGCCGCGCATCAGGTTCAGCGCCGCCGTGCGGTCTACAAAGCAGTCATGCAATGGCCCGTCTTCCAGGCGAGTCAGCAGACTCTTTGCCATACTTTTGCTTTTGTCACAAAGAATGTAACACGGTTTTCCAAGGGCCTTTGCCATTTCCCAGACGCCAACACAGGCGCCAATGCTGTCTAAATCAGAGAACGCATGGCCGGTAGCAAAAACAACATCTACTGCCTTAATATGATCTGCCATGGTGGTGGCCATAATTCTGGCCTTGACCTGGCTGGAACCTGCTGTGGAAACCACGGTTCCGCCAAAGAAGGTCAGCTGCCCATCCGTGTTTACCGTAACCTGGTCCCCTCCGCGGGACTGGCTGATTTCCAGTGCCTGCTTGGAAAGCTGGTCATTCTGGCTTAAATTCAAGCCACGGCCAATGCCCATACTCAGGCTGATGGCAAGGGGCTTGTCTTTGTAGCGGTAATCATGGACGCGATTCAAAATTTCAAACTGGTGCTCCATCATAACCTGCAAGGAGCGTTCTTCGGTTACCATGATATAGCCACCGCCGCTAATCCGGCGGAACAGACATGGAAACTGTGCTGCCCATTCATCCAGCAGAGTTTCAATTTCCCCGCTGATGACTTCGCATTCACTGTTTTTGAAGTTTTTATAAACCTCGTCTAAATTGTCAATCCGGATTTTGATGACAACCGGCTTGCTCAGATTATATTTATCCGCTGCTTCTTTTAATTCGGTATCATCAAAGAAAAACAGCGCATAAGAGGGACTTTCTTCTTCCAGATCTATGCGGCTGGCATAGACGGTATATTGCCGGTCCTGCAGGTGCAGGTTATAACCTTCCCGCTTCCCGGCCACTTCTTTTGCGGAAACCTTTCCCAGATATTGGGACAGTTGATCCTTGGGTAATGTGCCATCCGGCACCATTTCTTCTTCAAACAGACGGTTGTACCAAAGAATGACCCCTTTATGATCCGCTACCACAACCGGCATGGGATAGGTCTGTCTTCCGCCTTGGGTGGAAAAATAAAGATTGATTTTTTCCACCTGATCTTTCAGATATTTCTTTCGGTCCAAATATGCCTTAATGGCCATTCCTGCTACCAGAAAAGAGCAGACCAAAGCAACCAGGCCGACAGTCAGGCTGTAATGAAACAAAAACCCGGTCAGCAAAGCAAGGACTGCAATAGCGGCAGCAACAACCCAGACAGACAAGACTTAAACCTCCATGATAATTGGTAAGATCATTGGGGAACGCTTGGTGCGCTCATAAATCAGGCGGGAAATTTCATCCCGGATTCTACTTTTAATAGTGGACCATTCGCGAATGTTCTGATCCAGACAGTTTTCAATGGCCCAGGCTGCAATTTCCTGTGCGTCCTGGATGAGTTCTTCGGATTCCCGGACATACACAAAACCACGGGATACAATATCCGGACCGGCCATGATTTCTCCGGTTTCCTGGTCCATGGTAACCACAATGGTAACCAGGCCATCCTGTGCCAAACGAGTACGATCCCGCATAACTACAGCACCTACATCGCCGACACCGTAGCCGTCAACAAAGACTTTGCCTGCCGGAACGGTACCTACTACTTCAATCCCGGACTCATGGACTGCAACCGTGCGCCCAATTTCGGTAATGATGATATTGCCGGACGGAATGCCCATCTGCTCTGCCAGTTCTTTGTGCTTGGCCAGATGTTTTTGTTCGCCGTGAACCGGAATAAAGTACTTCGGGCGAATCAGGCCCAGCATCATCTTTAATTCTTCCTGATTGGCATGTCCGGAAACGTGAACATCATACATGCGTTCATAAATGACTTCACAGCCGCGCTTCAGGAGTTCGTCTACTACCTTGCCGACGGACTTTTCGTTGCCGGGGATTGGCGTTGCAGAAATGATAACATAGTCATTGGCCGTAATATTGACCTTGCGGTGTTCGCCGAAGGCAATCCGTGTCAGGGCAGACATAGGTTCACCCTGGGATCCGGTGGTAATAATCAGCTGCCGCTCCGGTGGGTAATTCTTAATGTCATCCAGCGGTACCAGAACACCATCCGGAATTTTCAGATACCCAAGCTCTGCACCAATTGCCATGACATTTTCCATGCTGCGGCCGGACAGGGCAATTTTTCTTTTCTGCGATTTAGCAACATTAATAATTTGCTGTACCCTGTGAATATTGGAAGCAAAGGTTGCCACAATAATGCGCCGCTTACCGGCAGAGGCAAACAGACGTTCAAAAGAAGCGCCTACGGTCTTTTCAGAAGCAGAGTAACCCGGCTTAATGGCATTGGTGGAGTCGGCCAGGTAACAAAGTACCCCTTCCTTCCCCAGTTCCGCAAAGCGGGCAAGATCAATCATGTTGCCGTCAATCGGCGTGGTGTCAATTTTCATGTCACCGCTGTGAATGATGACCCCGGCCGGAGAATGAATGGCAAAGGCCAGGGCATCCGGAATACTGTGGTTAACGTGGATGGCCTCCAGGTCAAAGGCGCCAAACTTTATATGGTCTCCCGGTTTAATAACGTGCAATTCTGCCGTTTCCAGCAAACCATGTTCTTCCAGCTTGCCCTTAATCAGGCCAATGGTTAACGAGGTTGCATAAACCGGGATGTTAATTTCTTTCAGTAAGTAAGCCAGTCCGCCAATGTGGTCTTCGTGGCCGTGGGTAATAACAATGCCGTGAATGTTTTCGGCATTTCTTTTGACGTAAGTAAAGTCCGGGATAACCAGATCTACGCCCAGCATATCCGGTTCCGGAAATGCCAGTCCGCAATCCAAAATAAACATGTCCCCTTCATAGTCAAAGAGTGTCATGTTTTTACCGATTTCGTTTAAGCCGCCCAGAAATGAAATGCTGACGGGGGAACCGACCAGTTCTTTCTGGGCCTTTTTTCTTCGAGCCATAAAAAATCCTTTCTGTTTGTTTTTATTTCAGTGCAATATTCATCCACCGTACGTGGTCGCTAAACATTGCCATTTCACGACGTAGGGAGCTAAACATTGATACTATATTATAAGATAATAACCCCGCAGGGTCAACGATTTTACGCCTCTTGAGAGCCAACCTGTGCTATGATAAAATGACAACTGAAAAATAAGCTAAAAGAAGACGAAGAGGTATCTCATGAGCACTGAATTAACCCAGGTAGAGCTGTTTACAGACGGCGCCTGCTCCGGGAATCCCGGCCCAGGCGGCTGGGGCGCTATTCTCCGCTGTGCCGGCGTGGAAAAAGAATTGTCCGGTGGTGAAGCAGAAACCACCAATAACCGTATGGAACTAATGGCAGTTATCAGCGGCCTCCGGGCCCTGAACCGGCCCTGCCATGTTACCATTACCACAGATTCCCAATATGTGGTAAATGGTATTACCAAGGGCTGGGCCGCTTCCTGGAAGGCCAACGGATGGCGCAAGAAAGACAATAAGCCGGCTTTGAATCCGGAGCTATGGGATCAGCTCCTGACGGAGCTGTCCCGCCACGAATATGAATTTCATTGGGTCAAAGGCCACGCCGGGCATCCGGAGAATGAGCGCTGTGACGCACTGGCAGTTGCCTGGTCCAAACGCTATCAGTAATGAAAGCATCCGCTAAAACAAAATCTGCTAAAACGGAAGGGCGCGTTTTTGAAACGCGCCCTTTTCTTTATTCGTCGTCTTCTACCAGACCCAGTTCATGATCCAGTACTTCCTTGACATCTTCCGGATCCAGGCCGTGTACCATGCAGGCTTCCGCCAAAGATTCATACAGTGCGGAGCCGCAGGTAACGCAGCTCATACCGCAGCTCATTAAAATTTCAGCTGCTTCCGGATACTTTTCAATAATGTCAATAATCAGCATGTTGACATCAATACTACCCTCTTTTACAGGATGAGCCGTAAAGAGTGCCTCTGTATCTTCTTCCGGAGTGGTAATAACATGTAATCCGAAATTCTTCTGGAAAATGGAGAATACGGATTCCGTAAAGAATTCCGGCAGTTTACTGAGATAAACGTTCTTGGTGCCAACATAAAGGATGGCTAACAGCGCTGCATAACTGAGATTACTGTCTAAGGAAACAAAGAAGGCAAGCGGAACTCCGTTAATGTCAAATTTGCCAAGACCCTCCTGGAATTTCATGGCAGCTGTCAAAATACCATACAGATCTGTAATTCCACCGGCATCCATGACACGGGGCATTCCCCGCAAGGTGCCAAGCTGTAAGCCCATGGTGCGGAATTTAACAGAACCGGCAGTAATGGCGGCAGCATTCTTCGGCAGTGCTTTGCAAAGCTCCGTAAAGTAAACCGCGTCCGGTTCGTCGTCCCCTACCAGAACAAGCAGTTTGGAAAGGGTGCCATCCTTCATGGAAGAAATCAGGTTGTCTGACATCTGCTGCAGTGTTTCACGGGAGAAGCCGGAAATATGCTCTCCTTGTTGCAGGGCTTCCGGAGCAGCGCAGCTTTTTGCCTGCTCTGCTACCTTTCCATAGTCGGATTTGGTCAGATTGGGAACACCCGGATAAAAGACCGGTGCAATGGTATAAATCCGATCCTTGTAACTTTCTTCCGGTGCTTCAATGCCACCGGAGGTGACAATAATGGGTCCGTGGAAAGAAGCAAAGTCTTCTTTCTGACGGAAACGGGCACCGCCGTAATTGCCGGCAAAATGGTCATACTTCTGCAATTCCGGATAACTGTGGGCAAAGTATAAATCATCGTGGGTATAGACATCTATCCCCTGATTTTCCGTAGCCTTCAGAATGTCTTCCAATGCGGCAATATTCTGACCGCAAACCAGAATGCCCGGATGGCTCCGCACGCCCAGTTCTACATTGACCAGCCGTGCCGTGCCGTACCGGTTCTGGCAGGCCTGATCCAGCAGGTTCATGGCACGGTAGGCATTCCCGCCCACTTCCAGTGCCAGATTAAATAACAGACCGACACTTAAATTATATTTCAGCGTCCGAAGCAGCAGCCGCTCCATAAACAGGGAAATACCATCATCTTCATAACCGACGTCATACGCAGCCAGGCAAATCTGCGCCACCCCTTTCAGGGCAGACAGAATCAGCTGGCGGAGCCCGTTGGCATCCTGTTTATTGGCGGTCTTTTCTTCCAGCTCTTTTAACTTTTCTTCATAATCTGCCGGCCCGGCCGGTGCCCATTGCACCTCCGGCGGCAATACGTTTTTAACGCTAACCTGTTCCAGCAGCTGATCCCGCAAAGACAGTGTCCGCGTAATCTGCTGTTGCAAGGTAACCGGGTCCGCATTGGACTGTTCCGATGTCATGCACAGATTAACCATGATTAAATGAGACGCCGACTGCGGCACCTCAGCCTGTTCTATTCGGAGCTCTGTGGTAACCGCCGCCAAGGTTTTGGTACACAGATCCAAGGTATCTTGTAACAATTTATCCTGCATAAAGGCCTCCTAGGGATAATGCGAATTCCGGCCGGATAACGGCAAGCTGTGGCAAAAAAGTATGCTCCAGGCCGGCATTGGAAACCATTAACTCGCAGACAAAGCAAAGGCTAATGATAACCAGTAGGAAGAGAACGGCGGCCACGCGAAGCGCTACATTTTTCTTCATGACCGTTCCCCCTTCCGGATGATGACCACATGGTCATCCTTTTCCTGCAGTTCCTTTAGCTGCACCTTTCTGACGTACGTTGTCTTTTGTGCAGGCGGTTTCGGAACAACCGGTTCTTCTGTTTTTGGCTTGGCTTCCAAGTGTTCTGCAGGCACTGCAACTTCTTCTGCTTCTTCCGGTACGGTTGAAGCGGCCTGTGGAGTTTCCGTTTTTGCTTCTGACGGTGCAGAAGCGGCCGGATTCGGAAGCGGTGGCAATTCTGCCTGCAATGCTTCAAAAGAGGCAACGGCCTCTTCCAGCTTTTTCTTTTCTTCTTCCGAAATTAACGGAATTGGCGGAGTGGTTCTTGGCTGTTCTTCCGTCTTCTGTTTCTCCGGCGAGTCGGCTTCTTTCTTTTGCTTGCGGTTTTTCTGTCCTAACAGAACAAACAGAAGTAAAAAGAGCAGACACGGAATGCCGACACAAAGAAGGGTTCCCAAAGTGGAATCCAGAAACAGCACTACTTTCCCAAGACTTTGGTTTCGTCCGACATATGCTCCGACAATCTGGGTAGGCAGTAAATACGCCGTACTTTTTCCGTCTGCAGAGCTAACTGAAAAGGTAGGCTCTGTATCCGCAGAGCTCTGGTTAACAGCGGCAATGCTGCCGACAACCGTAGTGTTCCCGGAGCGATACGCAATTAAATTACCCGGTTGAAGCGAGTTAACATCAACCTGTCTGGCCATAGCCAGATCTCCTTTTTCCAGTTCCGTTATGCCCTCCGAAGAACGGGTATCCGACACCAGGAAGAAGCGGTATTCCCTTAGTTCTACTGCAGATTGGCCGGAAAAATAGCCCCTTACCAGCGTGGTGCAATTGAACACCAGAAACGGTAAAAGCAGCAAAATGAAAAACAGGCCAAAAACGGTTCCTGTTACATGGGCGCGAGACTGTTTCACGGACTTCCCTCCTTCTTGGATTTTACAGAAGTAAATTATAACAAAATCAGGCAAAAAGAAAAGCCTGTTTCCGGAGAAAGCAAAGCAGCCCCTGAGGCAACTGCCCCAGGGACTGCCCTTATTTTCTCCTTACATGTTGGTGGACTTGTCTTCGCCCAAACCGCACATGCCATCCAACACATATTTATTGCCGTCTTCATCCAGAAGATACCCTTCCAAAGTACCAAAGAAAATGGAATAATCCATAATCAGTGGAATTTTGGTCAGATGGCGGTCCTGAATGTGATAATACACGTCAACCATGCCATATTCGTCTGTAATATGCCATTTGGTTTCTGTAACATGTTCAAAGACAACCGGTGGCAGACGGGAGGTTTTTCCGTCCAGGAAAATCAGATTTTCATTGTATCGGTCCTGATCTACCGACTGATTCCGTGTCAGGTTAAAGCCGAATGGACGAAGGGCACCGTCATATTCCAGACGGCCCATGGTGGCAACCCAGTCATAATGCATATGGAATGGGTAAAATCCGCGGTGGTCATCAATGGTGGCAAAGGTGTTTTCATTGGCAGTATAAACCTTGTCATTCCACTGCAGGGATCCGGTAACAGACCAAATGTCTTTCTGACTGTACAGGGTGCAGTTCTTGTGGAACGGAATCAGCACGTTAGACGGTAACGAGGCTCTGGTAAATTCCAGGTCATAGGAAATGGAACCGGCGCCGGATTTGCCTTTTCCGCTAAGATACGCTTTATCCTTGTCATATTCATTGACAAATTTTACGTGATTCAGCGGATTCTTTCCTTCTGTTACATTCTTCCGTAACAGGTTTGGTGCAAAAGAAGGTTTGGGGCTAAGACCCATCCAGGCATACTTTTTACCTTCTTTGCGGTCAAAGAGCAGGGTCAGGCAAACACCGACCATGCCGCCGAACATGGGCGATACTGCGGTCAGAATGGCAATGTCGTCAAAGACCACTTCTGCCGCTTCCCAGGTGGTGTAAATGCTTTTGTTGAAGAAGTTGGGATTTCCGCGGGGCCGGTCAGCATGCAGGAAATTCATGTTTTCAAATTCCTGTTTATAGGTACCATGGTAAAATCTTCCGTTTTCATCTACCACGTCTTCCGGTACATCTGTTGGAATCCTTTCTTCTGCAAGATATTTTTTGTAGTCTGTCATTTCTGTTCTCCTTACTGTTTTTAATGCAAAATAGAAACCGTCACTTTTGTCCGAAACTGTAGTTGTTCGAACATCTTCATACAATTCAATTCTAAAAGAAAAGCCCAGCTAAGTCAAAAGAATTAGCTGGGCAAAAGCGAACAATATTTTTCCTTTATTTATGGGAATATTGCCTCTTTACAACGTCTGGTTGTTCGGTTTTTAAAGTTGGTCTATTTTAACTGCCATTCGGCAATGTCCTTCACTTCTTCATAAAGGAGGCGGTAGCTGCCATATCGGGAAGCGGCAATTTCCCCTTCCTCTACTGCCTTTCTGACCGCACAGCCTTTGTCATTTAAGTGCCGACAGGAAGGATAAAACTGACACTGCTCTACATAAGGCGCAAACTCCGGAAAGCAGTCCGGCAACGCTTCTTTTAGAATCAGGTCTGACTTGTCAAACTCCAGGCTGGCAAAGCCGGGCGTGTCGGCAACATATCCGTCTGCCACGTGAAGCAACGTACACTCCCGTGTGGTATGCTTCCCGCGGCCCAGCTTCTGACTGATTGCCTGGGTCGGAAGTCCAAGGGACGGGTCCAGTGCATTCAGCAGGGTGGACTTCCCGACCCCGGAGTTGCCGGTAAACGCACTGGTTTTGCCAGCCAGCAGCTTGCGGATTTCCGCCGTGCCCTGTCCGGTTTTTCCACTGACAACCAGCGTCGGAAATCCCGCTTTCTGATAGGCATCTTCCCATTCGTCCACTGCTTTTAAATCTGCTTTGTTCAGCAGAATGATAGGCGCAATCTGTGCCTTTACGGCCATTGCTGTTAAGCGGTCAATGACCAGTGCATTCGGAGAAGGTTCACAACTGGAAACCACAATAAACAGCTGGTCTAAATTGGCCACCGGCGGCCGGCGAAGGCTGTTTTTTCGCGGTAGGATTTCTTCTATGGCATGATAGGAGTCATCCCCGCTTAAAGTTACAATAACGTGGTCTCCTACCAGTGGCGTCATGCGCTCTTTTCGAAAACTGCCGCGCGCTTTACATTCATAAACTCGTTCAGCGGCTTCCACATAGTAGAAGCCGCCGATTCCTTTAATAATAGTGCCTTGAACTTGGTTTTGATTCAACTTGGTCACCGTTTCCTATTCCTGTTCTCTTCCTTAAAATAGGTTTTGAATAGTGTAACTCTTCCGGCTGACATTGCTCATTTTAGCGGGATCCGAACCGAAGTTAGCAGTTCCCGTATAAATGGTGGTGCCGTCCAGAGTAACCTCTACGGACTGTCCGTCTTCACTGCCGCTAATGGTGGACGTGTAGTTGCTGCCGTTACAGAGAACGGATGTCTCCTTGACCAGTTCATTGTTGACATACAGCTTATAAGTTCTGGTCTTCATGTCTACCGGCAGGGTTACGGTAATATCCAAAGACTGCTGGCCGGAGCTGACAACCAGGTTGACCGTGGAGCCGGCATCAATCTTGGTTCCGGCTTCCGGATCCGTAGAAATAATATAGCCCTTCGCCTTAGAGGAGTCCTTATAAGTAACTTCTCCAATGTTCAAATCCTGTTCCGTAAAGAATGCTTTTACGGAAGTCTGGTCTGTTACATAGTTCAGGCCGACCACGTCCGGTACTTCCCGTTCATTTTCATTTACGTCTGTTGCAACGTAGATGATAATTGGGTCCGAGGTATCTGCTGTGGTGCCGGATTCCGGATCCGTACGGATAACCGTTCCCTTGGTGACATCTGTGTTGTACTCTGTCTCTACATTAATTTCTACAAAGCCCTGCTGTTTCAGTATGCGGGTAGCCTGTGATTCCGTTTTACCGGAAACATCTTCTACGGTAACGCTCAGACCGTTGGAAACTACTTCCAGCGTAATGGTAGAGTCTTTGGAAACGCGTTTTCCGTTTCTTGGAGACTGCTTGCAAACAACCCCCTTGGCGTAATCCGTGGACTGTACATAATTGACTTCAAATTCAAAGTCGTCATAGCGTCCCTGGACTTCTTCTGCATAGTTCATGCCGACAAATTTCGGCACTTCTACTTTATTGCCGCCAACGGAGTCTTTCAGAATCAGAACCAGGGCAACAATCAGAAGAACAACCAAAACACCAATTACACTGCCAATGATAGCCTTCTTTTTCTGTTCTGCCTTTCTCTGCTGCTCTGCCTTTTCCTTGGCAGCTGCACTCTGGGTCTGTTTTCCGGCTGTGCTGTTGGACGGAATAACAATAGGACGAACCGGCTGTTGTTTGGAAGCTTCCGAAGCTACCCCGCTATAAATAGCGTCCCGGTTAATGAATTTGGTTGGTTCCTTATCAATGAAGTAACTGTAATCAAATTTAATGGCCGGGTTTCGTTTCAATTCATCCAGGTCCAGCAACATTTCTGCTGCAGACTGATACCGGTTTTTGGTGCTTTTTTCCATGGCATGCAGGGTAATCTGTTCCAGGCCAACCGGAATGTCAGGGTTAATTTCCCGTGGAGGTGTGGCCTCACTTTGCAATTGCATAATGGCAACGGAAACTGCACTGTCAGATTCAAACGGAAGACGACCGGTAATCATTTCATACAGGACAACCCCAACAGAGTAAATATCTGCTTTGTCATCCGTAATTTCACCACGGGCCTGTTCCGGACTAATATAGTGAACAGAACCAATGGCCGATTCAGACATAGTACGGGTTTCCCCGCGGCTAAATCTGGCAATACCAAAATCTGTTACTTTAATGGTGCCGTTGGCAAGCAGCATAATGTTCTGCGGCTTAATGTCCCGGTGAACAATTCCTTTGTCATGGGCATGCTGCAGCGCACGCAGAATCTGCGTGCAGAAATGAATGGCCTCTTTCCAGTTGATGACGCCCTGCTGTTCAATATATTCCTTCAGGGTAATGCCTTCCACATACTCCATAACAATGTACTGGAGTTTGTCCCCTAAAGAGACGTCATACACCTTTACAATATTCGGATGGGATAAAACCGCAATGGCCTTGGATTCATTTTTGAAACGTCTGCGGAATTCTTCATTGGCCAGAAATTCTTCTTTTAAGATTTTAATGGCAACAATCCGGTCATCAATGTTGTCATAGGCCTTATAAACCACAGCCATTCCGCCAACGCCGATGATTTCACGGATTTCGTAGCGTCCGTCTAATCGCTTTCCAACGTAATTATCCATTAATTTCTCTCCTTGTAATCCGATAGGGTGTGTCAATAAGCAATGGTGACAACCGTAATATTGTCTCCCCCGCCGCCCTGGTTGGCAGCAGCCACCAGCTTACTGGCAAGATCCGGGTTCGGATCCTTACGAACCAAATCAAAAATGGCTTCGTCTGATACGAAATTGGTTAATCCATCCGTACAGAACAGGAAAATATCTTCCGGGGAAGTATCTTCTTCCGTAAAGTCCACCTTCAAATTTTCATCCACGCCCAAAGCCCGGGTAATCAGATTCTTCCGCGGATGCGTACTGGCCTCCGCTTCGGTAATTTCACCACGTTCCACCATGTTTTGCACAATGGAGTGGTCTCTGGTAACCTGTTTCAGGCTATGATCGGATATGATATACGCTCTGCTGTCACCGGCATGGGCCACAAACAGAGTGGTTTCCGTAATAATGGCAGCTACTACCGTAGTCCCCATTCCCTGCAATTCTTCCCGCGCCATGGCCAGGTCAAAGATTTCATAATTGGCATTGGTAATAGCGGTCAGTAACAGATTGCGGATAGAGGAAGAACTCATATTTTCCCGGTAAGCGCCGGTTATACGTTCGGAAATATATTTGACCGCTGTGGAGCTGGCCACATTGCCGCCGGCGTTTCCGCCCATGCCGTCACAGACCACGACCCAGGCAACGCCGTTACGAAATTCCCCGGCTGCATAAGAATCCTGGTTTGTGGAACGGGATTTCCCGATGTCCGTTTTTGCAATGATTTTCATGAGCTTTCCTCCTTTCCTTTATTTTTTCTGCGGAGCTGTCCGCAGGAAGCGTTGATGTCAGATCCGAGCGTTCGGCGCACGGTCGTGGTAATACCATGTTTTTCCAGAATGTCTGAAAATGCCTGTAACCGCTCTGCAGAGCTTCGTACGTAATCATTTTCCCGCACTTCGTTGGCCGGAATTAAATTGACGTGGCAAAGCATTCCCTTTAATTTTCCGGCCAGTTCTTTGGCACAGTCATCCGTATCGTTGACGCCGCTCATCATGGCGTATTCAAAGGAAATCCGTCTGGACGTTGCCGCGGTGTAGTCCCGGCAGGCCTGTAACAATTCTTCTGTGGTCCATTTTTTATTGACCGGCATAATCTGATTTCGGACGGTATCATTCGGTGCGTGTAAAGAAACAGATAAAGTAAATTGCGGATGCAATTGAATTAAATCATAAATGCGAGGCACAATACCGCAGGTAGAGATACTGATATGCCGGGCACTAAGATTATAGCCCTTTTCGTCAGTAATCAGCTGCAGAAAGCGAAGCACATTGTCATAGTTCATAAGTGGCTCGCCCATGCCCATCATAACAAGGTGGGAAATCCGAATTCCCGTGTCTCTGGTGGTGGCATAAACCTGGGCCAGGATTTCAGAAGCACGCAGGTCCCGGATGCAGCCATCTATGGTGGAAGCACAGAATCGGCATTTCATGTTGCAACCGACCTGGCTGGATACACAAATGGAATATCCATACTTGTACTTCATGAGCACCGTTTCCACGGTTTCCCCGTCATTCAGTTCAAACAGATATTTGATAGTGCCGTCCAACTGCGAAACCAGCTTTTGTAAAATCCGGCAATTGTAAAGCTCATATTGTTCTTCCAAAGAGCTGCGTAAGTCTTTGGAAAGATTGGTCATTTCCGAAAAGGATTCTGCCTGCTTTTGATGTAGCCAGGAGTAAATCTGTCCGGCACGGAACTTCGGCAGTCCCTGTTCCTTCAGCGTTTCCTGTAATTCCGGCAGAGTCATGGATTTCAGATCTAGTTTTTCCAAGCTCAGTTCTCCATTTTTTCCAATACTGAAATAAAGAAACCATCTGCGTGATACGTCTGTGGGAATACGGTTTCCATGCGGACAAGACGGAAATCCGGATGTTCCTGCAGAAACCGTTCCACGACTTTTTCGTTTTCCGCCGGGTTCAGAGAACAGGTGGAATAAACCAGTCTTCCTCCCGGTTTCAAATAAGAGGAAGCAATATCAGAGATATTATATTGCAGGGCCGGCAAATCGTCAATTGAAGCCGCATCCTTATACCGAATTTCCGGCTTTCTTCCGATAATGCCCAGGCCAGCACAGGGAACGTCTACCAACACCTTGTCCGCAGGCTCCATGTCCTTGTTGAACAGGGTGGCGTCTCCTTGGCGGGGCTGGACATTGGACAGCCCCAGCCTGGCTGCTCCGTCGGCAATCAGTTTGACCCGATGCGGATGCAAATCAAAGGAATACACGGTTCCCTGCCCCTGCATCCGCTCCGCCATTGTAAAGCTTTTGCCGCCGGGAGCAGCGCATAGGTCAAGGACTACATCGCCCGGGGAAGGGTCCAGTCTGGCGCAGCAGAGCTGCGAGGACAAATCCTGGATGTGGAACAACCCTTTTTGGAAGGAAGGTAATTTTTCCACAGCGGACGCCCCGGTCAGCAGCAGGCAATCTTCTACGGCACTGCAGGGTTCCGCCGTAACCCCTTCTTCCTTTAATTGGCGAGTCAGTTCCTCCGCTGTAATTTTAGTAGTATTTACCCTTGCATACAGAGGCGGTGCGCCTAAAGAAGCCTGCATAATGCCAAGCGCGGTCTCTTCTCCGTAAGCGTCCCACCAGAGCTTTACCAAAAAGAGGGGTACGGAGTATTGTATGCTGTAGCACTTTTGTTTGTCTTCCGCCGTGCCGTTCTCCGGCAATTCCGGAAACGTCAGGCCAACTGAAGCCACTTTGCGCAAAACGGCGTTCACCAGTCCGGAGGCAAACGCTGCGCCGTTGGATTTGACCAGTTTTACGCTTTCATTAATGGCCGCATGGGGCGGAATTTTATCCAGAAAGAGTAACTGGTATGTGCCCAGCAACAATGCAATATAGGCCTTAGGATTCAGCTTCTTCAGCGGCTGATTCAGATAAAGCTGCAGGTTATAATCCAGCGTCAGCCTGCGCTCTACCACGCCATAAACAAGAGTCGTAAAAAGCGCTTTGTCGGCGTCCGAAAGGGAATTTTCCTTCAGAACACCGGCAATAGCCAAATTGGAATACGATTGATTTTTTTGCATATGAAGCAAGCAGGTAAAAGCTTGCTGACGTGCAGAGCTCATGGGCTTCTCCTTTAATTATTGTTCCGCCGGCTGCGGCCCAACAGTAAGACCGTGTAACGCAGCAGGTTGGCCAGCACGCTGGCAACGGCCGCTACATAAGTCATGGCTGCTGCGGTCAGTACCTTCCGCGCACCTTTTAATTCTTCTCCGGTAAGCAGACCACTTTCCTGCATCTGTTCCATGGCACGGTGGCTTGCGTTCAGCTCTACCGGAAGTGTTACCAGCTGAAAAATGGCAATGGCAGAATACAACAGCAGTCCGAAGACCACAATGCTTTCCCGGCCAAGAGCAGCACCGATAATGGCCAGCGGTATGCCGGCATACGTACCGAAGTTGCAAACCGGAATTAGCGCGTTTCGTATTTTTATAGGCAGGTAGCCTTTGTCATGCTGAATGGCATGCCCTGCTTCGTGACAGGCAACCCCGATGGCAGCAATAGAGCTGTGTCCGTAAGTACTGTCAGAAAGGCTGAGCACCTTTGTCTTTGGGTTGTAGTTATCTGTCAGATTGCCCTGGATGTGCTGTACCTGTACATCCATAATACCGGCCCGTTGTAAAACCATGCGTGCCGCCTGTTCTGCGGTAATGCGTCTGGATGACGGAACACGATCATATTTTTTATACGTACTGCTGACCTTAGCAGAAGCAATGGCGGCAGCAATGGCACATAAAATAACCAGTACCAGAGAAAGCATGCTTTCCATGCTGTACTGATAAGAACCTACATAATAGGAGCCATAAGGGGTCATACGGTTGTCTCCTCCTCTTCCCAGGTAAAGCGCGTTCCGTCCGGAATGGCGTGGCCGCGCAGATAATCTGCTGCACTCATCTTTTTAGAACCCTGTGCCTGTACTTCCAGCAACTCTATTTGTTGTCCTTCCTTGCAGGTAACAAACAGATGCCCCTGCTCCGTAAAGACCGTACCGGGCAAAGCATTGCGTGTAGCGCGGTTCGGTGCCAAAGAGGACCGATGAATTTTCAGGGTTTTCCCATTTAGGGTAGTTGCGGCGCCCGGCCACGGAGATAATCCACGAATCTGGTTGTGAATTTCCTGTGCAGTTCTGGCCCAGCAAATTGGGGAATCTTTTTTGGAAAGCATAGAGGCATAAAAGCTTTCCCCCGCTTGTGGTACCGGATGTAATTCCCCGGCCTCCAGCTTAACCAGGGCTTCCGACATGGCCTCTGCCCCAAGTGCAGCCATGCGGTCAAACAATTCCCCGGCGGTTTCATCCGGGTCAATGGAAATCTTCTTCTGATACAGCATATCCCCGGTATCCAGGCCTTCATCCATTTGCATGATGGTAATACCGGTTTCGGTTTCGCCGTTTATAATAACCCAGTTAATAGGAGCAGCGCCCCGGTACATTGGCAACAGGGATGCATGCACATTTAAGCAGCCATACTTCGGAAAGTGAAGTACATCTGACCGAAGCAGCAGGCCATAGGCACAAACCACAATAACCTCCGGCTGCAACTCCTCCAGGATAGGCATGCCTTCCCCATTTTTTAGGGTCTTTGGCTGATAAACCGGAATATTATGTTCCAAAGCGGTTACTTTTACAGGCGGCGGCGTCAGAACCTGGTGGCGGCCCTGCGGCTTGTCCATCCGCGTAAATACCCCGCACACATCGTGGCCGTCTGCAATCAGCCGTTCCAGAACCGTGGATGCAATATCCGGGGTTCCCATAAAAACAAGTCTCATTCTGCGTCTTCCTCAAGTTCCACATCTTCTGTTTGGGTTGGATGCGGATTTTTCCGATCAATAAACAGGACACCGTCCAGATGGTCAATTTCATGACAGAAACATCTGGCAAGCAGTCCTTCTCCTTCATATTCGTGCCATTCGCCATGGCGGTCCTGGGCTTTTACCTTCACCTTTTCCGGGCGAATGGTTTCATAATATTCGTTCGGGATGGACAGGCAGCCTTCTTCAGCACACTGTTCCCCCTCTTTTTCTACAATTTCCGGATTGACCAGTTCCATCAGTCCGGTGCCGACATCAATGACAATGGCACGACGCAGGGTGGCAACCTGTACCGCAGCCAGGCCGACGCCGTCCGCCGCATACATGGTTTCTGCCATATCGTCCAGCAGCATGGCCAGGCGGTCATCAAATTTGGTAACCGGGCGGCTGGTTTTCCGCAACATGGAATTTTCTTTGGTAATGATTTTACGAAGTGCCATAAGTCTTAAATCCTCTGTTTCTATTTGTAGTCTTTCTTCTGTCTTTTTGTATTTTTTATTTTTCTGCGATGTACTATCCCAGCGTTACTTCAGCTTTCCACCGAAACAATGGTTTGTATGCCATTGCTTTTTCTGTCTTTGGAAAAGTCCAGTAGTAAAGCAGAAAGTAAGTTTCGGAACATCCGGTTATTTTTGCATTTGATCAGCAGGCGGTACCGGTATTTTCCATTCAGCTTGAATACCCGTTCTTCCATGGGACCAAGGGCAATCAGCTTTACTTCCGGAAAGGCTTCTGCTTTTTCTTTCAGCAATTGCAGGAAAAATGCCGAAGCACGTTGTACCGTTTCCGCCTGTTTTCCCTGGAATCCAACGGATACCAAAGTGCAAAACGGCGGATAGGCCATGGCTTTCCGGATGGCAATTTCGGTTTGGTAAAAAGCCTGATAATCCTGTTTGGCCGCCAACTGAATAACTTCATTTTCCGGATTCAGGGTTTGGATAATAGCTTTACCGGCATATTGTCCACGGCCTGCACGCCCAACCACCTGGGTTATCAGGTCAAAGGTACGCTCCAGGCTTTTATAGTCGTCATTATAAAGCTCTTTATCTGCATTTAAAACGCCAACCAGGGTTACTTTTTCAAAATCCAGTCCCTTGGCCACCATCTGCGTCCCTATCATAATATCATACTTACCCTGCTGAAATGCGGCCCACTTTTCATCATAGGCGTATTTCTGCATGGTGGTATCCGTGTCCATCCGGAGCAGGGATGCCGTTGGGAATAATTCCTGTAGTTCTTCTTCTACCTTTTGGGTCCCGCTACCGGTGTACCGCACTTCATCCTGCCCACAGGAAGAACAATGCTTAGTAAAGGGAACAGAATATCCGCAATAGTGACACATAAGGCGCCGGTTGGCCTGATGATAGGTCAGGGAAATGCTGCAATTGGGACACGTGGCTACCGCACCGCAGGAGGTACATTCTGCAAAGGTCTGGTATCCCCGGCGATTCAGCAATAAAATGCTTTGCCGGCCCTCTTTCAGATTTTCAGCCAAGGCCGTATAAAGCACTTTACTGATCTGACTGGTATTTCCGTTTCGGCGCTCTTTGCAAAGGTCTACCACAGTAACCTCCGGCAGCTTTGCCGTTCCGTAGCGATTTTTTAATTCATAGTAGTCATACCGTCCCGAAAGGGCGGCGGTGTAGCTTTCAAAGCTGGGCGTGGCGGAAGCCAGTACCAGCAGTGCCTTGTCCTGGGCACAGCGGAACTTGGCCACGTCTCTGGCATGATACCGCGGGCTTTGCTCACTTTGGTAGGTATGTTCCTGTTCTTCGTCCATAATAATCAGGCCAAGTTCCGGAAACGGAGCAAACACGGCGGACCTGGTACCTACCACAATCTGGGCTTCCCCCTGGTTAACGCGTTTCCATTCGTCCAGACGTTCCCCCTGGGACAAGGCGCTGTGGAACACAGCCACTTTGTTGCCGTACCGGGAATAAAACAGATGCAGCGTTTGCGGTGTTAAGGAAATTTCCGGTACCATAACCAGGATTCCTTTCCCGGTCGGCAACAGGGCGTCTATCAGTTTCAGATACACCTGCGTTTTTCCGCTTCCGGTCACGCCATACAACAGAGCTGCCCCGCCGCCCTGCTGACTTTTCTGCAACAAGCCTTCAAACGCGTTTTGCTGTTCTTCTGTTAAACAAATGGGTGTGGTATCTGTTACATCCTTTTCATAAGGACGGCGATATACTTCCTTGTCATAGGTAACGGCAAGGCCCTTTTTGACCAGCGCTTTTGGAACGGCCTCTGTTACACCGGTAAAATAACAAAGCTCTTTTACAGAACAGGCTCCGCAGCGTTGTAATTCTTCTACAACCGATTTTTGCTTTGCTGTTAATTTTTCCGGATACTGTTCCAACGCTTCTTCTGTTTGATAGGCATCCGCTAAACGAATCATGCGAACGGCAGCATCCCCTACGCTGCGAATGGCGTCATAGTCCCGCAGTAAATAGTTGGCTTTATATAACTGCTCCAGCACCTCGGAAGAAGAATCCAGTCCAAGGTCAGCACAAATAGCTGTTTTCTTTACGTAGCCCTTCCGGTGACGCAGATATTCCAAAATCTGCATTTGGTCGGCTGTCAGTTGCGGTTCCGCTTCCGGATCCGGAAACTGCTTCAGCGCGTAGGCCACCCTGGTTTTCAGGTTGATGCCGGGCGGGAACATGACCCGGACGGCATCAAACAGCGTACAAAAGGTCCGCTCTTTTAAATAAGTGACCAAAGAAAGCCGCTTTACGTCAAGCAGCGGTGCCTGATCCAGCACCGCTGCAATTTCTTTCATATAATCTTCCGCTTGTTCCGCACGATGCAAAGACAGAACAATGCCCTGGCGCCAAGCGTTTCCGCGTCCGAAGGGAACCATGACACGACAGCCGACCTGCAAGGTGTCGGCAAACTTCGGCCCCACAACGTAGGTATAGAGTTTGTCTACAGAATAGGACAAATTCTGTACGGCAACGCCGGCAAGTACCGTTTCAGCCATAGGATCCCCCTGATTCCGTCAGACGAATTAAAGGTTCTTAATTTCGTCCGGCTCCACAATGGTATAGTCCTTATCCAGGAGCTTTTCCAGTGCCATGGAAACCGGCTTTTCGGTTAAGATTTCCTTTCTGCGGGCAGCGTCATCGGAAATTTCTCTGGCCAGTTTTGCTGTGGCACTAACTAAGGAGTAACGGCTGACGCGTTCTCCATGTTCGCCCTTTAACAGTTCGGTTAATTCCGGGTTAAATCCGTATTTAGACATAATATAATCCCTCTTTACTAAATTCTTTATTCAAACAGGTAACTGTTGTTGACTGGTTCTCCGCGCAACATGGCACGGTTGCGGTTCACTACTTCCAGGACGCCTTCCACGGCGTCTTCCAGGCGGTTATTTACAATAATGTAGTCATAGTCATATGCGTGAGATATTTCATATCTGGCAATGGCAATCCGCTTTTCAATTTCTTCGTCGGATTCCGTACCTCGCCCTTTTAAGCGGGCACGCAATGCCTGAACAGACGGCGGCATTAAAAACATGGTACGAACTTCCGGCATTTGCTCTTTAATTTTGCCGGCACCCTGGACTTCAATGTTCAGAATGACGGTCTTGCCTTCCCCAATCCATTTCAAGATGGGAGTTTTGGGAGTACCGTAATAGTTTTCCCCATACTTGGCCCATTCCAGCATTTCGTCCTGTGCAATTTTCTGCTCAAATTCTTCTTTGGAAACAAAGAAGTAATTGACGCCGTCCTGTTCTCCGGGACGTGGTTTCCGTGTGGTCATGGAAACCGAACAAACAATCTGATTATCCCGTTTCAGCAGGCAGTCAATAACGGTATCTTTGCCGGAGCCGCTGGGTCCGGAAAGAATCAGCAGGAACCCTTCACTCATAATTCTGCTGCCTCCTCTTCGTCTTCGTTCATCCGATGTATTAAATTTTCCGGTTGAAGATACGAAAGGACTGCATGATCTGAGTCCATTAAAATAACGGTTTTGGTTTTCCGGCCATGGGAAGCGTCAATCAGGGTACCCCGTTCCTTGCAATCCTGTACAATTCGCTTGATGGGTGCCGAATCCGGACTGACCATAGCAATGACACGGTCTGCGTTTACCGCATTACCAAAGCCGATGTTTACTAACTTCAAAGAGAAAACCCCCACTTCAGAAAATACTTACTCTATGTTCTGAATCTGCTCGCGAATTTTTTCTACTTTTCCCTTAATATCTAAGACCCTGGCTGTAATTTCCAGATCCGATGCTTTGGAACCAATGGTGTTGGCTTCCCGGTTAATTTCCTGTACCAGAAAGTCCATTTTACGGCCAACGGCGTCTTCTTCCTCCAGCATGGCTTTCAGCTGGTCAATATGGCTGTGCAGCCGGACGGTTTCTTCGTCTACGGCCACTTTATCTGCATGGATGGCAACTTCTGTTAACAGTCTTCCTTCATCTACGGAAGCGTCTGCCAAAAGCTCCTGCACCTTGGCTTTCAGTTTTTCATGATATTCCTTTACGGTTTCCGGAGACCGCGCTTCTACAAAGCGGACATCTTCCAGAATAGAGTCAGCCTTTTCCAAAACGTCTTCTTTCAGCTTCTGGCCTTCCCGTTCCCGCATGGCAAGGAACCGGTTGGTTGCCTCTTCCAGAACCGGAAGAACCAAAGCCCAAACGGCTTCTTCATCGGCCTCTTCCTTCTGCACGGAAAGAACGTCATTGAACTTTGCCAGATTCAGGGCATTGATGGTATTGGGAACAGACAAGGATTCCGACAGTTCTTCCAAAGCAGCAAGATAACCGGCGGCTAAGGTCTGATTGACCCGAACACTGACATTGGCGTCCTGATAAAGCTCAATATAAAGATTACATTCCACCTTACCGCGGGAAATCCGGTCCTGCAGGTAAGATTTTACCTTTTCTTCCAGGAAGGAGTACTGTCTTGGAAGACGGGTACTTAATTCAAAATACCGGTGGTTGACACTGCGCAGTTCTGCACTGATACTGCATTCTTCCGTAGCGCACTGTGCCCGACCAAATCCGGTCATGCTTTTGATCATAAACTATATCTCCGTTTCAAGGGCATAAATTATCCTAAGTATTATACTAGCTTTTATAGGTTCCTGCAACCGCCGCAGGCGAAGCAAAAGGCACGTTAACGGCGTCCCCGTTCCCTTGCATTCTGCTTTGCTTCCAGCTTCAGGGACTTGACTTCCTGCGGCGTTAAATACCGCCATTTTCCCTGTTGCAGCATACCCAGTTTAACGGGACCGATGGCAATTCGTTTCAGCCGGGCCACTTCCAGGCCCAGGCTTTCGCACATCTTCCGGATTTGCCGGTTTCTGCCCTCTACCAGGGTTAATTCCATAACCACGCGATTCGGTTCCCGGCTGACAATATGGACTTCTGCCGGCAGGGTCTGGCGGCCGTCAATCATCATACCGGTCATCAGTTGGTTTACCATGTCCTCCGTTACGTCAGGACGAACGGTGACCCGGTAAACCTTCGGCACATGCTTAGACGGATGCATCATTTGATTGGCAAAGTCTCCGTCATTGGTCATCAGTAACATTCCTTCGGATTCCCGGTCCAGACGGCCGACCGGGTAGATCCTTGCCGGCACATCCTTTACCAGTTCCGCTACGCACTTGCGGTTTTGTTCATCGGACATGGTGGTAACAAAACCGCGTGGCTTGTGCAGCATAACATAATACAACTCAGATTCCTTTTGAATTGGTTTACCGTGCACTGTTACCTTGTCGTGTTTGGGATCAATCTTGTCCCCGATGTGGGCAACCTGCCCGTTTACCTTGACTTTTCCGGCACTGATTAGCTCTTCGCTTTTACGGCGGGATGCCACACCGGACTCAGCCATATACTTTTGTAATCTGACTAGTTCTGCTGCCATAGTAATACTCCATTAGAACGACAATGCAACCATCCGGCCGGGAGTCGGATGGCTGCAATATGATACTTCTTACTTTTTGACAAACTCGGTTACTTTGTCAAACATACCGGGGACCAGCTCCATTGCTTTGGATCCGGAAGAATCCGGTTGACCGATCTGCTTTACCGTAACAGTTCCGTCCTGCACAATCAGAAAGGCAACCGGCTCCATGGTGAAGCCGCCGCTGGCGCTTTCTTCATCTGCCTTATGGGAACTGCTTTTTGCTCCCCCGGAAGTAAACCCGTAGGTTACTTTGGAAACCGGAATAACAGTCATACCGAGTCCGGTATCCAGGGGTTCCCCCATAACAATATTTACGTTGATTGCCTGCTTGATCTTTTCAAAGCTGGATGCCAGCAGATCTGCGGGATTTTGACTTGCCATGGTTTGTCAGTCCTGTCTGTTAATCCATTTCAGCATATTGCTGATTTAACTTGGCTTCCGTCTTCTTTTCCAGAAGTTCTTTATTCTTCTGAATCTGCTTGCTGGTCTTGGAAACAAACGGAATTGCCTTGCTTCCTACCTTAACGGCAAGCGGTACCAGAGGAGATACTACATAAAGCGGACGAAGTCCCACTTTTACGTGTACTTCTGCATTGTCTTTTTCATCCAGGAATTCCGGATGAATATCAATGGAAGACTTCTTAACGTTAGCTGTGCTGACGAATTTTTCCAAAGCCGGTACAGCTACGGAATCAACAGCACCATAAGCCAAAGCAGTAACCGCGGTGTTCGGTCCGTGAACACCCAGTGTAACATCTACATTTTGGAACACAATCCGTTTTCCTACTTTGCCAAGCGCACCTTTGCTTTCGGTTCCGGCAAATTTAATTAATGCCAGGGCAGAAGCAAAGTCAAAGCCGTTTACAAAGCTCATAACGGTGTTGTAACCCTTTTCAAAGTCCAAAGCATGGAAGGAATCCCGAATGCTTTGCAGCTTCTGGAAGCGAGATTTATCCACCACATCCGGCAACGGGGTTCCGGCCTGTTCGGCAGCTTCTGCTGCAGCCAGTTCCGCCTGTGTCTTTTCCATTTCTGCGTTGATTCTTGCTTCTTCCTCTTCAATGCGGTTGGCTTCCAGAAGCAGGTCTTCCTGTTCCAGGATTTCCCGTTCCACAGCCTTTTTGTCAACCTTGGTTTCCACGGATTCCTTGGTCTTGTTGACTGCCTTACGAACATGAGGTTCCATTCTGTACTTTCTCTTGTTCTTCTTTTTCTGGCTTTTGGCCTTGGCAGCAGCAATTTCTTCTTCCGTCTTTTGTTTCTTCGGAAGCAGCTTGATACCGATAAAGCCATACTTTACCTTCAGCTTTGCTTCTTCTCCATCGTAATCAAAGTGCAGCTGTACTTTGACCAGCAAAGCACAAAGGATTCCCAGAATAGCCAGCAGAGTCAGTGCCAGGCAAATGACAAAAATCCACATGATGATCTTCAGGATGATCAAAAAACAACACCTCCCATTTCATTAGATTCGTTCTCAGCGTCATTGGCAGAAGCGGATTCTTCGCGTTCTGCCGGTTCTTCCGATTGCGGAAGTGGTGGCAGTTCTTCCAATGACGATATGCAAAAGCACCGCAGGAAAGCGGGCGTTGTGCCATAAACAATAGGTTTGCCGGGGAGATCCAGTCTTCCCCGTTCTTCAATCAGGCCCTTTTGGCAAAGCGTACTGATGACGCCGGAGCAATCAACCCCCCGGACCTGTTCCACAAAGGCTTTGGTAACCGGTTGGTTATAAGCCACCACCGCAAGCACTTCAAAAGAGGCCTGGGACAATGGCGTGTTCCGCCGGGATTCCAAAACAGAGCGAACTTCTTCGGCATATTCTACTCTGGTGCAAAGCTGGTACCGGTCACCAAGCTGTTTTAAACAGACACCGCTACCGCGGTCATCCAGGGCTTGTGCCAGGCGATTCAGTATCTTCTGTGCATCCGGGATACCTAGTTCCAAAGCGTCTGCCAGACGAGAGATGGGAAGTGGCTCGCCAGAGGCAAATAAAACGGCCTCCGCTGCAGCCTGCAGACGTTCTTCCTCCATTGGGTCAGCTCCTCTTCAGGGTAATTTCAAGATCTTCTCCTGTGCCTTCTGTTTTTACTTTTTTGTCTTTAATCAGTTCCAGAATGGCAAGGAATGTGGCCACCATGTCGGAACGGGATTCCGACTGGGCAATCAGCTGGCGGAAGCTCTGGCGCCGCCGCGTGCCGAACTGGGCCATAATTTTAGAGATTTTGGAAGAGACCGAAACAACGGTCTTTTTTACAATAAAGGTAAAGGATTCCACCGGCGGCGGTAACTTGCGCCGCCCTTTACCCAGTGCCAGACGATACGCACGGTAGAGTTCCTCCGGTTCATGCAGCAAGTCATAGGAGGAATCCGTTTCTATGGTATCCGGGTCTTTGGTGTAAAGATCAAATCCGGTGGCAGACTGTTTCAGCTTTTCTGCCATAATCTGACAGTCCCGGTATTCCAGCAGTTCACCGGTCAGTTCCTGTTTTAACTGCTCCGCTTCTTCATGGGTTGGCAAAAGAGAGACGGTTTTTAAATAAACCAGGCGGGCTGCCATTTCCAGAAATTCAGAGGCCAGTTCCATGTCTTCTGCCTGCATGGCGCGAACATAAGCAAGATACTGGTCTACCAGTTCCACAATGGGAATGTCATAAATATCCAGCTTGTGCTTGCTGATAAGGGACAGAAGCAAGTCCATGGGGCCTTCAAAAACTTCCAGTTTATAGGAAAGCTTTTCTTTTTCCATAGGGCCTCCGCTTAATGGAACGGCAACGCGCAAAGCGTTCCAAGACCATTTAAAATCAGACCTGCCAAGGCGCTGAGGGGTCTGGACAGGACACCGGTAAACAGCAGGGCAATAAAGATAATGGAAATAATCTGCTGATGGGTGTTCAGCCATTCCGACCAGCTAGGCGGCAGAAGTCCTTCAATAATACCGTAGCCGTCCAGCGGCGGTACCGGAATTAAATTGAAGACCATCAGGTACAAACTGATTTCTGCGGCAATATAACAGAATGTGTAAACATAGGAAGCAAGGTAAGTTCCTGCAGCAGGTCCGACATTGGCAAATAAAGAGCCAAGGAACAACAGTAACCAGGCTAACAAAAAGTTGGCAAACGGACCGGCAAAGGAAGTCAGTGCAATGCCCAGCTTCCGGTTTTTAAAGTTATTGGGATTAATGGGTGCCGGTTTCCCCCAGCCAAAACCGATGAGGCAAATCAGCACTGCACCCAGAGGGTCTATGTGTGCCGTTGGATTTAAGGTGTAACGGCCCAGCATCTTTCCGGTGTTGTCCCCTAATTTTGTGGCACACCAGACGTGTGCAAATTCATGAACGGGAACAACGACAAAAATTAAAAAGAGGCTGGCAAGCAACGAAGCAAAGATGGTGATTTTGTCACCACTGAGGAGGGCAGAAATAAGCATGAAGCCAACTCTCTTTCTTTCAAAATAAACAGAAATTCATATATAAGTAGGATACTAAAAAAGCCTATTTTCGTCAATGGAAAAAGGCTTTTTCACTTATTTTATCCCCAAAACAAAGCGGGTCATTCCGTAGGGGTCTTGTTGCAGTTCTGTCTGCTGGCAGACAGTGGAAAACAATGCGGCAATTTGCGGGGCCTGGTCTTCCCCGCCTTCCACGGCAAAAAAGCTGCCGGAAGGCAGATGCGGAAGCCACTGTTCCCGCAAATTGCGGTAGAAGGACAGGCCGTCCTTTCCGCCGTCCAGTGCCAATACGGGCTCCCGTTTCAGCTCTGTCTGCAACTGTTCCAATTCTTCCGTACGCAGGTACGGTGGATTGGACAGGAGCAGATCCGGCACGGGAAAGGAAGCAGCGGAAAAGCCGTCAAACAAACTGCCCTGCCGGATAACAGAGCGGTCCTGCAGCCCGTATTGTTCCACGTTACGGCGCAGGAAAGAGACGGCCGCTTCCGACTTTTCTAAGAAAAACACTGTTGCAGTAGGCACTTGCAGCAACAAGCTGATGCCGATGCAGCCGGTTCCGGCACACAGATCCAGTATGTTCCAGGACCTTGTCTGCCAATCCTGTTGCTGATGAATATAGTCTAACGCAAACTCTACCAGGCTTTCCGTTTCCGGTCTTGGAATCAGGACACCTTCTCCAACAAAGAAGGTGTTTCCGTAGAAGTCCCATTCCCCCAGCAAATATTGTAGCGGAATGCCTTCTTCCCGTTGCTGTAGCAGTTGGGCATACTGGTCTTTCACGGTAGCCGGAACCGCCTGGTCCGCATTCAGGAGCAGTGCGGTCTGGGACAATCCGGATGCCAGCAGTAATAACTGCCGCGCATCAAAAGCGGCATCTTCCGGGCAGACAGGCAGTAACCGAGCCGTTCCCTCTTTCAGCAGATTCCGATAGGTCAGCAAAGCTTATCATCCTCCGGATTGTCGGTCCGCACTGCGTTGAATGCGGCAATGCCGACCTCAATCATGTCATCGGTCGGCTCCGCTGTGGTAATGCGTTGCATCCACAGACCCGGCGCAGAACCGATTTTGGCTAAAACAGAATCACTTCTGCCGGCCCATTTAATAAACTCATACCCAAAGCCCATAATCAGAGGCAGAAGAACCAGTTTTAATAACATCCAGAGGGCCCTGTGGGTCCCGATTCCCGGAATCAGGAAGGATAACAAGGTGTAAATCAGGATGCCAATCAGTAATAGTACAAAAATGAAGCTGGTGCCACATCGCGGATGGAAACGGGTTTGTTTTCTGACGTTTTCCACGGTCAGCTCTAACCCATTTTCATAACAGGAAATGGTTTTATGCTCCGCACCATGGTACATAAAGACGCGCTTAATTTCCTTGGTACGGGAAACCACCTTCATGTAAATAATCAAAATAATAATTTTCAGAATGCCTTCCAGTAAGGCGTGTAAATTATGTGCCTCCAGGACACCGCCGGTAACATACTTGTCAAACAGGTCAACCAGCCACATGGGAATATACAGAAATAAGAACAGTGCCAAAGCTACTCCAAGAATGACGGAAAGAACACTGATAATTTTCATCATGTGTTCTCCCAGATGAGCCGCCATCCACTGGTCAAATTTGGAATCTTCTTCGGTTGCTTCCAGCTCTACCCCATCCAATGCCGTTTTTTCCGCTGACAGCATTAAGTAACGATAGCCATAATAAAGGCTTTCAAAAAACGCAATACAGCCACGGACAATCGGCCATTTGGCAAAGGCATATTTCTGGGACAAGTGCTTTTCTTCCTGCGGTTCTACGTCAATAGACCCGTCCGGAAGCCGTAAGGCAACGGCGGCACCCAAAGGGCCGCGCATCATGATACCTTCCATGAGGGCCTGGCCCCCGATGCTTGTTTTATGAATCTTGTTTGACAATCTCTTCGTTCTCCGTTTCCGGTTCCGCAGTCTGTGTCTGTTCCAGGACTGCTTCATCCACAATAGCTGTTTCTACTTCCACATAATCTATGGGAAGACGAATGGTAACACAGGTGCCGACACCCAGTTCAGACTGTAAGTCTAAGGTGCCCCCGTGCATTTTTACAATTTCGTCACAGACAGCAAGGCCAATGCCGCTGCCTTTGACAGAAATGTTGGACTTATAAAACTTTCGTTTGACCTTGGGTAGTTCTTCTGCGGAAATCCCGCATCCGGTATCTTCTACCTGCACGGTCAGCCAGCCCTTTTCCGCTCCTTCTGCCGGTGGTGTCCGGGTTGCCAGAACGGTAACAGAGCCCCCCTGCTCCGTATATTTGAAAGCATTATCCAAAACGTTGACAAATACCTGTTTGATACGGGCTGCATCGCCTTCGGCAGGGGCAGGTTCCGACGGTGCATTATAGGAAAGGTCTATGCCCTCCCGCATGGAGCGGTCCTTGAAGACAAAAATGGTGTCATCCAGTTCTGCCAGCAGGTCTATCTTGGCATATTTTAACGTTAACCGGCCGTTGGAGATTTTGGACAAGTCCAGCAAATCCTCTACCACACCGGTTAACCGGGAAGACTCATCTACAATGACTTCCAAGCCACGCTTGGTTAAATCCGGGTCTGTGTCCCCGACGGTCAGCAGGGTTTCCGCCCAGCCTTTAATAGCCGTCAGCGGGGTCTTCATTTCATGGGATACCGTGGAAATGAAGTCGTTTTTCATTTTATCCGTGGAGCTGAGTTCATCCGCCATGGAATTCAAATTGCGTGCCAGTTCGGAAAGCTCATCTTTCCCGTTTCCGGCAGATGCCCTGGCACTCATGTCTCCTCCGGCAATCCGCTTGGTTACGTTACTGAGTTCCATAATCGGCGTAACAACCGAACGGATAAAGTACAGGGAAGGATAAATAATCATGCACATCAGGATTAAGAAAACCAGAAGGAAAGACATGACAATCCAGAATAATTCTGCACGAATCTGCTCTGTAGAAACAACATAGCGAACCGCATACCCCGTATCGGTTACAGAAGAGCCAAGAATATAAGTAACCGCACGGATATGTTCACCGTACTGGTTTTTTCCGCTGTAAACGGCAGACTTGCTGTCAGAAGAAAGCGCTTCCTGGTAATCCGGCATATCCGAATCTGAGATGGCAAATCCGGAAGAAGAAGCCACAATGACCCCGTCTTTGTTGATAACCCAGACGTCCATCTGGTCTTTATCAGAAAAGCTTGAAATATATTCAATGGCGCCATCCAGGAAGATGTCGTCCCCGCGGCCAAGATAGGACGCAAAAAAGGTATCTACACCCTGGTTGTACTCCTCCTGCAAGGCAGTGTCCACTGCGTTATACAGGTAAGTACGTGCCACAAAAAAGGACGTCAGCATAAAAGCCAGGAACGCTACGGCAAAGACCAGGGCCGTATAGCTGAGCCATCGGCCGGAAATACCGGAAAAGGTAGCGGTATACCACCGCTTCAGCCGCACTTTCAGCGAAACTCTTGGCTGTTTTTTTACGGCTTCTTCTGCCATTTGCATTCCCTCCTTTCCTACTCTTCCTGCGCTACTGAAGCAGGGCGGTTATTCCACCCACTTATAGCCAATGCCCCAAATGGTCATTAAATGTTTGGGGGCAGATGGATTTTCTTCCACCTTCATACGCAAGCGCCGAATATTGACATCTACTATTTTTTCTTCGCCAAAATAACCTTCTCCCCAGACGTGATGTAAGATGTCTGCGCGATTCACTGCCGAATTGGGACTATGGAATAAATACTCCAAAATCTGGTATTCCACCTGGGTTAGTTCAATTGGCGTTCCGTTCCGAAGCAAGGTGCGGCTTCTGGTATCTAAGGAGAATTCCCCGAGTGTAATTACATCCTGATCCGGTTTGACCCCTTTGACCATGGAAACGCGGCGATATACGGAATCTACTCTGGCAAGTAACTCCGACGGACTGAAGGGCTTGGTAACATAGTCATCTGCCCCGCTGAGAAGCCCGTTGACCTTATCCATTTCTTCTGTTTTGGCCGTCAGCATAATAATGCCAACGGTAGAACTGCGCTTCCGCAATTCCTTACAGGCTTCCATGCCGTTCATGACCGGCATCATAATGTCCAGCAAAACAACATCAACATCTTCATTGCTGTCATACAGCTGTAATGCTTCCTGCCCGTTTCCGGCTTCCAGCACATCATAACCGGAACGCTTCAGGTTGATGACAATAAATTCACGGATGGCAGCTTCATCTTCTACTACCAATACTTTTTTCATATCCGACTGCCTCCTTAATAAAAATAAATGAATTTTTCAATTTGTTCATTGGTAAAGCCAAGTGCGGAACCGTCTCCGGTCAGGGTGCCGTAAACCACACTGTTCTTTCCTTCCACATAAAAACTGTAGTCCGGATTTTTCTCTTTAAAGTCTGCTTTTGTTGTAGTAACCAGACTGAATAACGGATTTCCAACCGTGGTTCCGTCTTCTGTGGAGTAAATGGTCAAAACATTGGTTTCCGTGTTCCGGAAAGCCAGTAGGGAATCCTTTTGGCTGATTGGAATTAAAATACAATAGCTGTTGGTTTCATCTACAAAGCCGTAGCTGTGCGCTTCCAGTCTTGGGCCTAAATCGGTTCCGGTATAGTTGTACCAGGTAGTCAGTCCTACCTGTCCGGAAGAGGACGTGCCACCGGAAGATTTCTTCCCAGTAGTTACGCCAACCGGGATATCCACGTATCCGTCTCCATCTAAATCAGAGGACGGAATGGCGGGTGACCGAAGGGTAGAAGAATTATTTAAGGAGTCCCGGGAGGTCAACGGAGCCCGCAGCTTCTGATGTTCGGTATCCCACCAGAAAATTTCTGTTACCATGGCATCCGTGCCCTTGTAGGCGTCTAAGAAGGCAATGGGTGTGTCCCCCTGCTGCTGCAACGTCAGGTTCCCGTAAGCAGAAACCGAGCCGTCTACCGCCACTTCCGAGCCAATGGTGGCAATGGTATTGGACGAGGTCATTTTCAGCAATTCCGCATAGGCTACGGTACTGGTTGGTGTACCGGAGGAAGAATTGCTTCCGGAGCTGGCGGAAAGGGTTGCGGCCGACGAATCCGACTTAATTAAGAGGATTTCTTCTAAAGAGTCCTGGTCTAAATCGACCGGGGACATATAAGCATAGGTTTGGTTTACCAGGGTTTTCAGGCCGCCCCCGTCCTCCTGTGACCAGGAATGTACCGACAGAGTTTTTGCAGTGGAATTGTCAAACGGAGACCAGCTGAGCAGCACTTCCGGCAAAGAATCCCCATTCATGTCTATAAACTGCACGGACAGAATGCTGTTTCCGTATCCTGCCTGATCATAAACAACGGCCCACTTGCTGTCCTGCTGCTGGAAAATGGTAAATCTGACTGTGGTATCCGACTGCAGTGTATAGAAAACAAGCACTTCCTGGGTGCCGTCATGATTCAGATCCTGCTTAATATAAGCAGTCCGGTAGTTGCCTTCCGTTGGATACTTCAAAGACATCTTTTTGTAATCGGACCCGAGGTAATTTTTCAGAGCCTGGGTTACCTTGGCATCTTCCCCGCGGTTATTGGGCGGAGACATCAGCTGCTCTGCAGATTTTAACTGGGAAATGGTAACGAAGATGACAAGAAGGAGTGCAAGTGCCCCTGTAAAAAGCAGTATGATACCGCGCTTCATAGGCTTTGCCCTCCTTCCGTTGTTGTTTTGTTATTTTTCTTTTTGCTCTGCGATTTAGCTGCTTTCCGGCAGGCGAACCGTTACGGTATAGGTTTCGTCCTGGTTCTGCGGCTGTCCTTCGGTAATGTCTTCCGACTTGAAGGTAAAGGTGTTCTCCCCTTCTTTCAGGGTTTCATAATCCAGGGTTCCCAGGGTAATGGCTGTCAGATTTTTTGCTTCGTTGACATCTATGGCAACCTGTACGGTGCTGGGAGAAATTTCAATGTCCAGGTCTGATACTTTCATTCCCGTGGGCAGATTATCTACATCTACGGTTAACGGCAGTTCTTCTACGGTATAAACCGGAACGGTAATGGTAACCTTATCTGCATTCTCTGCCGTAATATACTTCAGCTGTACCCCGTCTTCATTGACTGCCTTGATAGTGGCATTTAAGACGGTGGTTTTCTTCAGGTTACCTTCTGTACTGGCCACAGCATAGACGGTTTTTAATTCATCCATCTGATTGGCCGGACCGGTCAGCGTAATGCTTTCCATGTTCAGAATGGGATCCGAAGTGGTATATTCCGACGAAACCAGGTTGCTGCTTTCCGATTTCAGGGAAACGGTCAGCGGCACGGTTTGGGTTACCGCACGATCATAATAGACGGAAACATAATTCTGCGAGCTTAGTTCCAAAGTATAGTTGGCATTATCCTTTTTGGAGCTGACACTAAGATACAAAGTATAACTTCCCGGCAGTTCTACCTGGCTGGTAGTGGCCTTTACTTCAATGTCATCCGCACTGAGTACGTTCTGCCCAATCAGATACCGTTTTCCGGTTACCTTAACGTCGGCTGTCAGGCCGTCCGTTCCGAAGGCTTCCAGTCCGGCCTGTGAACCAATGCTGGAATCAATGGTAACCGGAACCCCCTCAATAATGCGGGTAGAATCTTCGGCTTCATTCATGGTAAATCCAATCCAGATGAAAATGGCCAGGATTAAAGACAAAACCATTAATACCTTTTTGTTGTTTAACAGACTGCGCGTAAAATTACGTGGATTATTTTCCATGCTTTTCGCCTCCAATCTGTAGGAAGTTCAGGAGGGTTTCCCGAATTTCCCCATCTGTCAGGTCCCGAAGGAGCATGCCGCCTTCGGCAATGGACATGGCGCCGGTTTCTTCCGAAACCACAAGGATCATGGCGTCGGACTGTTCCGACATGCCGATGGCGGCTCTGTGCCGGGTCCCGAGTTCTTTGGCCACGTCATTGTTCCGGGAGGTCAGCGGCAGAATGCAACCGGCTGCAATCAGACGGTTGTTGCGGATGACCGCGGCACCATCATGCATCGGTGCCCCCGGATAAAAAATGTTTTCCAGTACCGTGGAAGATACCTGGGCATCTACCTTGGTACCGGTTTCAATAATGTCTCCTAAAGGAGTATCTTTTTCAAAAATAATCAGGGCACCAATGCGCTTGTCACTCATGTCATTGGCGGCTTTGCAAACGGAGTTAACACAGCGGCTGACTTCGTCATTATAAGCAGATGCCTTCTGGGCGGCGCTGCTTCTGCTGAACAGGCCTGCCAAAGAACTCCAGGTCCGGCGGTTACCCAGGGCTTCCAACGCCTTTCGTAATTCCGGAGCAAAGATAACCACCAGAATAACCAGGATGTTATCCAGCACAATGCGGAATAAATAGGTGGCGGCTTTCATTTCCAGGATGTTAACCAAGGCATAGGCAATGGCAAAAACAACCAGGCCCCTGGCCAAAGTCAGTGCGCGGGAATCCTTAAATAACTTAAGAACAAAGTACACCAGAACGGCAAGAAAGATGATATCCAGCGTATCCCCTACCAAATCATAAGTGGAGAATATGCTGATAGTGCGGTTAAATAAATTGGTAAGATCCGTTATCACCGTTCTCCTCCTTCCATAAGTAAGGCTACTGCATGGGCGGCAATGCCTTCTCCGGCGCCGGTAAATCCAAGGCCTTCTTCTGTTGTCCCCTTTACGTTAATCCGGTCAACGGAAACGTGGCAGACACGGGCAATGTTTTCCCGCATCTGCTCTGTGTAAGGAGCAATCTTTGGCTGCTGTGCTAACAGAGTAGCATCTATATTGCCAACAGCATACCCGCGCTGTTCCAATTCGGAAACCACCCGGGAAAGAAGAACCAGACTGTCTGCGTCCAGATAAGCGTCATCCGTGTCCGGGAACCATTTTCCAATGTCCCCTAACGCGGCAGCACCCAGCAGTGCATCAGAAACGGCATGCAACAGTACATCGGCATCTGAGTGGCCAAGCAGCCCCTTCTCATAGGGAATCTGTACGCCACCGATAATGCACTTGCGCCCTTCTACCAGGCGATGTACGTCATATCCGTGCCCGATTCTCATGCTATGCCCTCTTTCTTACAAATTGCTGTCTGCTTTCTTACTGATTTCTATCAATTACAGGGTATCAATTTCCAAATTGATGATTTTTACGTCTTCCAGCGGTTTGTCGTTTGGACCGGTTGGAACAGTAGCAATGGCATCTACCACATCCATGCCCTCATAAACCTGACCAAATACCGTGTGCTTGTAATCCAGCCACGGGGTGCCGCCAAGGGCTTTATATTGGTCAATACAATCCTGTGGGAATCCTCTGTCTGTCAGCTGTTCCATCTGCTCCAGCATCTGTTCCGGGCAGGTATCCGCCTGCACAATAAAGAACTGGGAGCCATTGGTGTTTGGACCGGCATTTGCCATGCAAAGGGCACCGCGCAGGTTATGTAAGTGCAAATCAAATTCATCTTCAAAGGAATGGCCCCAGATGGATTCTCCACCCATACCGGTACCGTCAGGGTCTCCACCCTGAATCATGAAATCAGGAATAACGCGATGGAAAATAATGCCGTCATAATAGCCATTTTTGGCGTGTGTGGTAAAGTTTTCCACGGTCTTTGGAGTTTCTTCCGGGAACAATCTGACCTTGATGGTTCCAAGGGTAGTGTTAATAGTTGCAACGGTATCCCCTGTCTGTGGGGCTGCGGTTTGATTGACCATAATGGTATCTCCTTTGTTGTTATTCTTCACTGAGAATATCTGTTTCAATATTTTTATAAACGGCTTCATACTGTTCTGCCTGTTCCAGCAGAAACGCATCTACCACTTCCAGCAAATCTATCGTAAAAGGCATGTTTTTGCTGATAGTTAAATGAAAGCGCGGCAGCACCATTCCCTCCGGTGCCGGCTCCTTTACCAGATTCTGGTACTGGAAGCCATGTAGGGAAGCCTTGGAAAAGAAATCCATGGCGCCGGTACGGCTGGTGAAAATCATGTGGAAGGTAATGTTCCGCGGCTTTGTGCCGTCATCTCCGTATCCGGAAAGCTTTCGTGCCATTTTTGCATTGCTGATCTGGCGTTGCTTTACCGGCTTCGGATACAGGAACTTTTTATATTCATTTCCTTCCGGATCATAAACCACCTGTACTTCAGACTGGCGGAAGGATCCAAGGAAGGTTTCCTGTAACATCCGTTTGGCGGCCTTGGCCTGATGATCCGTGCAATAGAACATCAGAAACGCCATGCTTTGGGACGCAATAATGCCCTGTCCGACAAAGCGCCCACCGATGTGCTGACGGAGAATACTGCGCAGATCTGACAGGTGGGACATTTCTGCTCCGGAAATCAGATCAGGCCGGGTTTCGTCCACATACACTTCCATGGTAATTTTGATACAGGCCGGCAACTCCATGCAGGGCAAATAGTGAATATAATTCATGTCACACATAACCAGAACCGGTTTTTTGGCAAAGGTTTCCCGGTACGTCTGGAAATCCGGTTCCGCCTGTTCGGCGCCACCGTTGTAGACCGTATTTTTAAAAAAGCCCATGCTTTTTCTCCTTCCACTTTGGATCTGAAAAGGCCTGTTTCTATCAAAAGAGACAAACCTAGAGAATATTCACTTAATGATACCATACCCGCTAAACCTTTGCCATACTTAAAGCGCCACGCCTGCGGTAGACAAAAAAAGAGAACCTGCTGAAAAAGCAGGTTCCTTGGTGCTGGTGACCGGGCTTGAACCGGTACGCTGTTGCCAGCGAGGGATTTTAAGTCCCTTGCGTCTGCCAATTCCGCCACACCAGCATGGCCTTAGGCACGTGAAGTATAGTAACACACTTTTGCGTTTCAATCAAGGCGGGAAACTAAGTTTAAGCCGTACTTTTTTACCAGCTTCATGGCATCATCAAATCCATAGGTAATGGTGTCTGTGGCATGGCTGTCGGAAGCCAGAATGACGCTACCGCCGGCATCGGCAATGCGGGCCAGGAGCATTTCATCCGGATACGGCGTTGTGCGGTATCCGCGGGAAATGGCTCCGGTGTTAATTTCAAACAGCACCGGTGCTTTCAGCAGGGTGTCCAGGGCCGCCTCTGCCGCGGCGCGGTAGCGCGGATTCCGGATGTCCAGAGCCAGGCCACATTCAATACACTTGGTAACCAAGTCAAAGTGGGCAATAATCCGGCAGTGGGTCTTCTCATAAATTTTGGCCACTTCCTTATAGTAGTCCTCTGCAAATGCGTAGACATCCCCGTCGTAACAGATGGAAAGAGCCTGGCTTAATTCGTCATAACCTAAATCGACCGGAATATAATGGCCGTCTTTAAAGACGCAATGGGCCGCGCCAATCAGATAATCATACTCTGCCGGATTAACACAATCAGACTGAATATCATATTCCAGTCCCAAGCGGATAGAAATCTGATCCTTATATTTTTCTTTCAGGCGCAGAACTTCCTTTTGATATTCCTTCATGGTAGACGGTGACATATTCCAGGAGGGGTCAAAAGACAAATAAGAATGGCCGGAAAAGCCCAGTTCAGGACAGCCGTCCTGAATGGCGGCCAGCACCATTTCCTCTGCTGTGTTGGCACCGTCACAAAACGTGGTATGGGTATGATAATTGCAGTATTTCATGTCCAAGTTCCTTTGCTGTATTTTGCCCTATTCTGCCTTATTCCAAACCACCGGAGGGTTCGTCCCCTAGCATCAGATGATGAAAGCAGGAATCTGTTCCTTCATGGCAGGCAGGGCCGTCTTTGTTGACTAAAACAACCAGTGCATCCCGATCACAGTCCGCTGTAATGCTGACAATATGCTGATAGTTGCCGCTGGTCTCCCCCTTCAGCCAAAGCTCCTGTCTGCTACGGGACCAGAAACAGGTCAGGCCCTTTTCCAGGGAAATCTGTAAGCTTTCCCGGTTCATATAAGCAAGGGTTAATACCTTTCCGGTTACTGCATCCTGTACAATGGCCGGAATCAGGCCTTTTTCATCAAACTTCAATTGTTCCGGCAGGGTGTCAATGTTTGCCATGGTGTTCTCCTTACAGTCCTATTACGCGGTTACAGGCGTACTAAAATATCGTTTTCCCGCAGGGTCTTCTTTAAATCTTTAATATCTACTTCGCCGTAGTGGAAAATGGAGGCCGCCAGTCCGGCGTCCACGTCAGGGATTTCCTTGAACAGCGTAATAAAATCTTCCTTACAACCGGCGCCACCGGAAGCAATGACCGGGACCCGGACGGCCTGGCAGACGGCGTCCAGCATTTCCAAATCAAATCCTTGTTTGACGCCGTCAGTGTCTATGGAATTCAGAACCACTTCCCCGGCGCCATTCTGCACACCGCTTTTAATCCACTGGATGGCGTCCATGCCGGTGTCTTCCCGTCCGCCTTTGGCAAAGACGTGAAAAGCGCCGTTTACGCGCTTCACGTCAGCCGAAAGGACAACGCACTGGTCTCCGTATTTCTTGGCCGCCTCCGGGATTAAAGACGGATTGCGGATGGCGCCGCTGTTGACGGACACCTTGTCGGCGCCGCATTTTAACACCCGGTCAAAATCTTCAAGGGTGTTAATGCCGCCGCCGACCGTCAGCGGAATAAAGACCTGGGAGGCCACTTTGGTCAGGACGTCCGTAAACAACTTTCGTCCTTCAAACGAAGCGGTAATATCATAAAATACCAGTTCATCGGCACCGCTGTTGCTGTAAAAATGAGCTAAGCTGACCGGATCGCTGACGTCCTGGATTCCTTCAAAATTGGTTCCTTTTACAACCCGTCCGTCACGGACGTCCAGACAAGGAATAATCCGTTTTGTAATCATACTGTTTCCCCCTGCGGGCCGGCAACGGCAACCGCCTGTTTCAAGTTGATATCTCCGGTATAGTAGGCTTTCCCGATAATGCAGGCATCCAACCCAAGAGCGGTCAGCGCCTGAATGTCTTCCATCTGGGAAACCCCACCGGATGCGGTAATCTGCATTTGATACTTTTCTTTTAAATCGGCGTACAGCTTCCGGTTGGTGCCTGCCATGGCGCCGTCCTTGCTGATGTCCGTGCAAATCATGGCAGATACGCCAAGCTGCTGCATTTTCCGGCAGAACTCATCTAACGTATAGTCTGACTGTTCCAGCCATCCTTTAATGGCCACACGGCCATCCTTCACGTCGGCGCCAACGGCAATCCGGTTGCCATAACGGCTAACCGCTTCTTGCAGAAACACTTCGTCCGTTACGGCTGCCGTCCCCAGGATTACCCGGCCGGCTCCCGCCTGCAGATACCGTTCCACGGTATCCATGCTGCGGATGCCGCCCCCGATTTCTACAAACAGTCCGGTATTCTGAATAACAGAGCATACCGTTTCAAAGTTTGGCGTGGTGCCGTCCTTGGCCCCTTCCAAATCCACCATATGAATATGGGTGCAGCCGCAGGCTTCAAAGTCTTTGGCCACCTCCAGCGGGTTTTCATTGTAAACCGTCATCTGCGCATAGTCCCCTTTGAACAGGCGGACTGCTTTTCCCTGAATCAGGTCAATTGCGGGAAATAAAATCATTCACGGGTCTCCATTTCACAGAAATTTTTCAAAATGCGTAAGCCCACTTCACCGCTTTTTTCCGGATGGAACTGACAGCCAATGACATTGTCCTTCCAAACCGCAGCCGTTACCGGCAGGCTGTAATCCGTGGTGCAGACAACGGATTCCGCACAGTTGGTTGCATAATAGGAGTGGACAAAATAAACATAGTCCCCCTCTTTGGTGTCGGCAAATACCGGACAGTCCGTTTGTTCAAAGTGCAGACTGTTCCAGCCCATCTGCGGAATTTTCAGTTTGGCGTCTACTGTGCCAAGCATGGGAACTACATCGCCGGGAATCAGGCCAAGTCCCTGATGTTCCCCGTATTCAAAGGAGCGGTCAAACAGCAGCTGCATGCCAAGGCAGATTCCCATAAGGGGCTTTCCCTCGGCAGCCAGTTCCTTGACCAGCTGTCCCATGCCGGTGGACTCCAGCAGTGCGGCGGCGTCGGCAAAGGCACCAACACCGGGCAAAATTACACGGTCTGCTTTTCGGATCAGATCCTTATCTTTGGTAAAAACCACGTCCTGGCCCAGGCTCTTTAACGAGGAGACCAGGGAAAAGACATTTCCAATCCCGTAATCAATTACTGCAATCATATGTTACCTCAACTTGAAAACTCCCGGGAACAGCCCAGGAGTTTTGATTTTTAAAGCAATCCTTTGGTGGAAGGAATTTCTTCTTTATAAAGTTCATCAATGGCCACAGCCGTTTTCAGGCTACGGGCCACAGACTTAAACGTGCCCTCAATGATATGATGGCTGTTGGTGCCGGCCAGCTGCCGGATGTGCAGGGTCAGCTCCGCCTTGCGTACAAAGCCAAGGAAGAATTCTTCCGTCAGTTCTGTGTCAAACGTGCCTACTTTAGCGCAGGGAATATCCAGTTGGTACCCTAAATAAGAGCGGCCGGAAATATCCACGGCAGACAGAATCAGAGTTTCATCCATTGGCAGAATGGTGCTGCCGTAGCGGGTAATGCCACGCTTGTCCCCCAGCGCTTCCGCAAATGCTTCTCCAAGCGCAATGCCGATATCTTCCGTGGTGTGATGTGCGTCTACCTGAATGTCACCAACACAGTGTACGTCCAGGTCAAAGCGGCCATGCTTGGCAAACAGGGTCAGCATATGGTCTAAAAAGCCGACACCGGTGTCAATGACAGACTTGCCGGTACCGTCCAGGTTCAGACGCAGCTGAATATCGGTTTCCGCTGTTTTGCGGTTAATTTCAGCCGTTCTCATGGTGCTTCCTCTTTTCTTCCAGGATTTCATCTATGGCTTTCATTAGTTTAATCATTTCCAGCTGGGTGCCAATGGTAATGCGGTTCCAGTTGGCAATTTCCGGGCGACTGAAATGACGAATCAGGATGCCCTTTTCCCGCAGCAGGCGATACCATTCCTCCGCCGGAATGCTGGCATGCTGTACAAACAGGAAGTTTGCCTGGGAAGGCAGTACCAGGAATCCGCGTTTGGTCAGTTCGTCATCGGTAAACTTCCGTTCGTTCTGAATGGCGCGGCAGTTATTGCGGAAGTAAGACGGATCTTCCACAGCGGCCAGTGCCATTGCCTGTGACATGCGATTTACGTTATACGGATTGGTAGAATACTTCAATGTTCTAAGATCTGCAATCAGAGGGGCCTGGCCCATGATAAAGCCAACTCTGGCTCCGGCCATAGAGCGGGACTTGGAAAAGGTCATGGTAACCAAAAGGTTGTCATACTGATCAATCAGCGGAACACAGCTTTCTGCGCCAAAGTCCACATAGGCTTCATCTACAATAACCACATTGTCCGGATTGCTCTTCAGGATTTCTTCTACCTGGCTTCTGGGAATGGCCATGCCGGTAGGCGCATTCGGGTTGGCAAAGACAATGTTCTTATGAATGCCAAGATAGTCCTGATAATTTAAAGTAAAGTCTTCCTGCAGCGGAATTTCGGTATAAGGAACGCCGTTGGCCTGCGCAAAGACCGGATAAAATCCGTAGGTAATATTCGGGAAAGCAATTCCTGTTTCCTTGGTACAAAAAGCTTTAAAGGCATAATCCAAAGCTTCGTCTGACCCATTGGTTACCAGGACCTGGTCCGGCTGCAGGTTATAAAAATCCGCCAGTGCATTGGTCAGCTTGGTGCATTCCGGGTCCGAATACAGATAACAGTCCAGTGCTTCAAACTTGGCGTCTGCCGCACTTTTCTTGGTAGGCGGATACGGACATTCATTGGTGTTCAGCTTAATGTACTTTTTGTCTTTCGGCTGTTCACCGGGAACATACGGCTTCAGATTCTGATACTTTTCGGCAAAGAAACGGCTCATGCAGCTTTCCTACTTTCTTCTTATTTTTCATTCACGTCCGGGCAGAAGCGACTGAGAACGCTTCTGGCGTGGCCGTGCAGTCCTTCATGATCGGCAAAATCGGCAATATCCTGGTAAACCTCTTCCAAAGCGGATTTGGTGTAATAGGTAAATTGCGTTTTCTTTACAAAGTCATCTACAGACAACGGGCTGGAGAACTTGGCCGTGCCGGAGGTCGGCAACGTGTGGTTGGCGCCGGAGAAATAGTCTCCAAGCGCTTCCGGACAGTTGCGGCCCATAAAGATGGAACCGGCATGCCGTACTTCAGACAGATAATCAAATGGATTATCCATGCAAAGCTCCAAATGCTCCGGCGCAATTTCATTGGCAATTTCAATGGCCACGTGCAAGTCCTCTGCTACTATGATTTTACCGTTATTGTCAATAGAGCAGCGGGCAATTTCCTCCCGTGGCAGGGTCTGCAGCTGGCGTTCAATCTCTGCTGCCACTGCGTTGGCCAAATCCATGCTGTCTGTAACCAGCACTGCCGTGGCCATTTTGTCGTGCTCGGCCTGGGAAAGCAGGTCGGCGGCCACGTGGATTGGATTGCTGTTCTTGTCGGCCACACAAAGAATTTCAGACGGGCCGGCAATCATGTCAATGGACACGACGCCGAAGACCTGCTTTTTGGCCTCCGCCACGAAAGCGTTGCCGGGGCCGACAATCTTGTCGACCTTGGGCACGGTTTCCGTCCCGTAGGCCAGGGCGGCAATGGCCTGTGCACCGCCCACCTTAAAGATGCGGTCTACCCCGGCCACCTTAGCGGCAGCCAGAACATACGGGTTAACCTTTCCCTCGGCGTTGGCCGGGGTAGTAATTACCAATTCTTTTACCCCTGCAATTTTGGCAGGTACGGCATCCATCAAAACGGTGGACGGATATGCAGCCGTGCCGCCCGGGACATACAGGCCGGCTTTGTCCACCGGAATAACCTTCTGTCCCATAACAATGCCCTCTTCGTCATTGATAACGAAGCTGGGGCGAACCTGTTTTTCGTGGAATTTTCTGATATTGGAAGCGGCCCGTTCCAATACACCGCGGAATTCTCCGACAATGGAAAAAGCCTCTTCAATTTCGGCTTCTGTTACTTCCAGACAAGGGTCCGTATTATGATCAAATTTAGCGTTATAAGCCAGCAGTGCTGCATCGCCTTCGGCACGAACCTTGGCAATAATGTCAGCAACTACGTCTTCCACTCCGGTTTTTACATCCGCGCGGGAAAACAGTTCGGAAGCTTCCACTTCCCCGTACTTGTAAATTTTAATCATCTGTCTTCACCTGATCTTTCATGGCTGCAACCAAATCCTCTATGGCTTCGGTTTTAAATTTAAAATTGGCCTTATTGGCAATTAATCTGGCAGAAATCGGGAAAATGATTTCATACACCTGCAGGTTGTTTTCCTTCAGGGTAGTTCCGGTTTCCACAATATCTACAATGACATCCGTAAGGCCAAGAATGGGAGCAATTTCAATGGAACCATTCAGCTTGATAATATCAATATCCCGGCTTTGGGAATGATAATAGTTCCGTGCAATCGTAACAAATTTTGTGGCTACCCGCAACGTTTTGTCTTTGTCATCATGCCAGCCGGTGGGAGCGGCCACACACATATTGCACTTTCCTAAATTCAGATCCAGTAATTCATAAACATCCGGATTCTGTTCCAACAGAATATCCTTGCCGCAGACGCCGATATCGGCGGCGCCGCGTTCCACGTAAATAGCTACATCGCTTGGCTTTACCCAGAAAAAGCGGATGCCCGCTTCCGGATTTTCAAAAATCAGCTTGCGGCCCTTTTCTTCCATGGCAGGACAGGGATACCCGGCTGCTTTGAACATGTCATACACCTTGTCTCCAAGGCGGCCCTTCGGCAGGGCAACGTTAATCATTGTCTTCAAGCACTTCTACCCCTTTCCCGTTGAATTTCAGCAATTTCCGGTAGCTGATGCCGGACGGAACGCCTCTTTGAACAGAAACCGTATAATTTTGAGACGCCAGCTCCCGCAGCGTTTCTTTCAACTCTGCGTAATTACAGTCGTCTTCATAAAGCAAAACAGCGTCTACATCATATTTGATGCCGGTGGGCCGGATATAATCCAGCAAATCCAGATATAGGGCAAAGCCCATAGCCCCGGACTGATAGCCCATGCGGTGCATTAAGCGGTCATACTGACCACCGGACAGTATGACTTCCGGCACGCCGGAGACAAAGCCCTGGAACACCAGGCCGTCATAGTAGTTCATGTCATTGACCAGGGAGAAGTCAAAACGCACCTTGTCGGCAAAGCGGGACTGGTCCAACAGATCTGAAATCTGCTGCAGTTCCTGCAACGCGGCTTCCATTTCTTCAGAGCCGGCGGACAGGTCGGCCAGGTCTTTCAGGACGGCGTGCCGTTCCCCGTAAATGCCAATAAATTTCATCAGCTTTTCGGCAACCGCTTCTTCCACTTCATGCTCCTTGCAAAGGGCTTCCACGCCGTGTGGATTCTTTTCCCCTATGCAGGTCATGATACCTTTATTAAAGTCTTCCCCTTTGTCTGCTTCCTTCAGCAGTCCGGCCAGGAAGCCCATATGGGATATTTCCAAAACAAACTCTTTAGAAATGGTCTGCAAGCTTTTCAGTGCAACCGTCAGTACTTCCATAATATTGAAGCCATCCAGATTGCCCATGCATTCCAGTCCGGTCTGCATGATTTCCTTAAACTCATGGGTGTCACCGGAAATCCGGTAAACGTTTTCATTGTAATAAACCCGCTGAATGCAGCCGGGCTCTTCCTTGTAGTTCTTAATAATGGAAAGAGTAACGTCCGGCTTCAGTGCCATCAGCTTCCCGTTGGTATCCGTAAAACTGATAATGCCGTCCGAAACCAGGAATTCCTTGTTCCTGGCATAGAAATCATACTCTTCAAACTTATTCATTTTATAGGGAAGATATCCGTAAGCCCGGTAAAGGGAGCGCAATTCCAGAATTGCTTTTTCGGTATCTTTCAGCAGCGATTCAGTGGTCATAATTTCCTCCGAATATTTTAACTTGGTAGCATACTACCGTGCTAACACGCTAAAGTGTACTACTCTTCCCCCTGTCTGTCAACAGGGAGACTCAAATCACACGGTATTATAGCAAAACTCCGCCCTTTGGTAAACGCTAAAAGCAGTGTCTGGCTATACACAATTCGTGTTTGTCAGAGTTGAAGCGTCCCCTAGATACCAAGGTTACTCTTTTGGGAACATTTTATGATGGGTATTTATCAGTTCTCTGCAAATCCCCACCCTTGTAACTGGCTTTCAAGCCTTTCTGTGAACTTATTTATGATGGGTATTTGCCGGTTTTCTGCAAATCCCCACCCTTGTAACTGGCTTTCAAGCCTTTCCGTGGGCTTATTTATGATGGGTATTCGCTGGTTTTCTGCAGATACCCACCCTTTGGCGTTTTTAATTTCCAAAGTAGAAAAATTAAAAAAGGCCCGGTACAGTTCAATAAACAAACCGCACTAGGCCTTTCTGTATTAACTGTTCTACCCTTTACCATGCATATGGGCAAGCAGTCGTAAAGCAACCAAAAAGCAAGCCAAAAGCTATTCAACAGTACCAATCAAATGGTCTTCACTATCATATATATTGATATTTGAAATTACTTTCTTATGACCATAATCCGAAGTAATGTCAAAAAAGCGAATCATCCAACAGCCATCCTGAACGCTACAGGAACCAGTAAAAGAAGCAGAGCCATCATCGTTTGTAAGTGTATATGTGTATTTGATGGGACCTTCGTCATTGGTTTTTCCATAGCAAACTAACGTCTTGCTATTTTCCTTTTGGCCTTCATCATTAACTGTCGTAAATAATAAAGATCCTACCTGTTCAGAGGTTGTATTTGTTCCCTCATCAGAAGAACCGGAAAGCAATTTATACCGGTTCAAATGAAATGGGCCAAAGTACTCTTGGCGAAAAACAAACACTTCTTGTTTATCATCGCCGTCACTAGAAACAAAATAGGAATAAGTATGCGTATATCTTGGATCTGAATAACTGGCAAAACTGGTAGCGTTTGCATTCGAATGCTCCACACAGAAGTTCACACATTGAGAGGCACTTAAGGTGGATGAAAAATAATAAATACCGTTTCCAACCAGCACCAGAAGCAGGATAGAAATCAGTCCTATCGCAATTCCAAGACCTGTTTTTTTCGTTAATTGTAATTTCACCGAAATCCCCTCTTATAAAATTTTCCTCTTAAATTTATGATAGCATGCACCATTCTCCCAAACATGAATATTTAATGAAATTTTATGCAGGTCATGCCTGACATTCTTCGCAAGTAGCACCTTAAGCACGTATCAATCGCAGAAAAAGGCCCGGCACAGCACACAACTGCACCGGGTCTTTCATTAACTTTTACTGCTCATTATAGTGGTGAGCTTCTTCCAGCAGCATATCCTTAACCTTCATAAGCCGTGTGGTGGTGGAACGGTCATTTTCATCCAGCTTCATACGAATGTACCGGATGGTGTCTTCGTAGTTTGGAATCATAACGTGTTCCAGCGCGTTTACACGACGGCGTGTCTTTTCAATTTCCGCTGCCATCAGCTGACAGGACTTTTCCAGTTCTGCCAGACGGAGCATCAGCGGCATAATGTCAGACAATGCTTTTACTGCATCGTCCAGGTCAGAGGAAGTGAATGCATAGCCGTAAGAATAGATGTCGTTTTCATCGGCGGTTTTAAACTTGGCGTCAAAAACCGGAATGTTAACGGACATGACATTCTTTTCGCTAATTTGGAGGCTCATCTCCTGCATGGGAAGCATTAAGGCGGTGTTCAGGGCTTCATCGCTCATAACGGAGCGAGCAATGCTCATATGCGCATTGGCTTTTTCAATGCCCTTTTCCACTTCCCGCCGAACTTCCTTGTTTTCCCGGACCAGCTCAATGAACTCACGCATGAGCTCATCCCGCTTGTCCTTCAGAAGTTTGTGTCCACGAGTAGCAGTTTTCAGTTTTCCCTTCAGGCTGTTCAATTCCATCCGGGTAGGATTTACATTGAGAATTGCCACTTCATTCACCTGCTTTACTGCTTGTCATAGTATTCGTCCAGAAGTTTGTCGGAAATACGTTTCAGTTCCGTACGCGGCAGCATTCTAAGGAGTTCCCAGCCAATATCCAGTGTTTCTTCAATGGAACGGTCGGTTTCAAATCCTTGTGCGATGTACTTCTTTTCAAATTCGTCAGCAAACTTGGCATACAGAAGGTCAATATCCGTTAAAGCTGCCTCGCCAAGAATGGTCATGAGTTCCTTTGCGTCCTTACCTCTGGAGTAAGCGGCAAACAGCTGGTTCATGGTGTTCTTGTGGTCTTCACGGGTTTTGCCTTCGCCAATTCCCTTGTCCTTCAGACGGGACAGAGACGGCAATACGTTGATTGGCGGCTCGATGCCTTTCCGGTGAAGGTCACGGTCCAGAATGATCTGGCCTTCGGTAATGTATCCGGTAAGGTCAGGAATTGGATGGGTAATGTCGTCTTCCGGCATGGTCAGAATTGGGATCATGGTAATGGAACCATCTTTGCCCAGCTGACGACCGGCACGTTCGTACATGGTTGCAAGGTCTGTGTACAGGTAACCCGGGTAACCACGACGACCCGGTACTTCCTTCTGTGCGGCAGATACTTCACGAAGTGCATCGGCGTAGTTGGTAATGTCCGTCAGGATAACCAGTACGTGCATGCCCTTTTCAAAAGCAAGGTATTCTGCAGCGGTCAGTGCCATTTTCGGGGTGGCAATACGTTCTACTGCCGGGTCATTTGCCAGGTTGGTGAACAGAACGGTTCTGTCCAGTGCGCCGGATTCCCGGAAGGATTCTACAAAGTAGTTCTGCTCTTCAAAGGTAATACCTAAGGCGGCAAATACTACTGCAAACTGTTCGTCTGTGCCACGAACCTTGGCCTGACGTGCAATCTGTGCAGCCAGTTCTGCGTGTGGCAGACCGGAGCAGGAGAAGATTGGCAGCTTCTGTCCACGAACCAGGGTGTTCAGACCATCAATGGCGGAAACGCCGGTCTGAATGAACTCTGCCGGGAAAGCGCGGGCTGCCGGGTTCATTGGGTTACCGTTGACGTCCAGGCGCTTTTCCGGAATAATTTCCGGACCGTCGTCAATGGGGCGGCCCAGACCGTCAAATACACGGCCCAGCATATCTTCGGAAACGCCCAGTTCCATGGTTCTGCCGGTAAAGCGAACCTTGGAGTTGGAAAGATTGATACCGGTAGAGCTTTCAAACAGCTGTACAACGGCATTGCTACCGTCTACTTCCAGTACCTTACAGCGGCGTTTTTCGCCGTTTGCCAGCTCAATTTCTCCGAGTTCATTGTAGGTAACGTTTTCTACGTCCCGTACAACCATAAGAGGACCGGCAACTTCTTGTATTGTTCTATACTCTTTTGGCATTAATAGTCCTCTCCTTTCGCAAGAATTTCAGCCAGCTCCTTGTTCAGGCGGTCCAGAATCTTCTTGTAATTTTCTTCAATGTCAGCCTCTTCCACATACTTGAAACGACCGATGGCTTCACGAACCGGCAGGTTAACAATGTCATTGATGGAAGCGCCCTTATTCAGTGCATCCAGGGAATGATCATAGAACTGCAGAACCAGGTTCATCATGTCATGCATCTTGGTGGAAGAAGTGTAGGTGTCTACCGGGTCAAATGCGTCCTGATGCAGGAAGTCTTCACGGATGGAGCGGGCTGCTTCCATCTTCAGACGGTCCGGATCAGACAGTGCGTCCATGCCGACCATCTGTACAATTTCATTCAGTCCGGCTTCTTCGGACAGGATGGTCATCAGGCGGCCGCGCAGTGCGGTCCAGTCATCGGCAACATTGGTGTTAAACCACTTGCCGAGTCTGTCTGCATACAGGGAATAAGACGTCAGCCAGTTAATGGCCGGGAAGTGACGTTCGTGTGCCAGAGCGGCATCCAGTCCCCAGTAAGCCTTAACAATACGAAGGGTGGCCTGGGATACCGGTTCGGAAATATCACCACCTGGAGGCGATACGGCGCCGATAACAGACAACGCACCAACTCGCTCATCAGAACCAAGGGTGGAAACCATACCGGCACGTTCATAGAACTGTGCAATACGGGAACCCAGGTAAGCCGGGTAACCTTCTTCACCGGGCATTTCTTCCAGACGGCCGGACATTTCACGAAGGGCTTCTGCCCAACGGGAAGTGGAGTCTGCCATCAGGGCTACGGAGTAACCCATGTCACGGAAGTACTCGGCAATGGTAATACCGGTGTAAACGGAAGCTTCACGGGCAGCTACCGGCATGTCGGACGTATTGGCAATCAGTACGGTCCGTTCCATCAGGGACTTGCCGGTGTGCGGGTCAACCAGTTCCGGGAATTCATTCAGAACGTCGGTCATTTCGTTTCCGCGTTCGCCGCAGCCGATGTAAACAACAATTTCTGCTTCCGCCCACTTTGCCAGCTGGTGCTGGGTAACGGTCTTACCGGAACCGAACGGACCCGGGATGGCTGCTACACCGCCCTTGGCAATCGGGAACAGTGCGTCAATAACGCGCTGGCCGGTAATCAGCGGTACGTTAGTATTAATTTTGTGTTTGTAAGGACGACCTACACGAACCGGCCACTTCTGCATCAGGGAAACTTCTTCAATTTCCCCGCCCTTGACTTCAATGGTGGCTACGGTTTCTTCAACCGTGTAATCTCCTTCAAAGATGGTCTTCAGTTCCCCACTCTTGAACGTAGGAGGAACCATGATTTTGTGCAGAACAATATCGGTTTCCTGAACGGTACCCAGGATATCACCGGCAGAGACCTTGTCTCCGGGCTTCAGTACCGGGGTGAAGTGCCACTTCTTTTCTTTGTTGATAGAGGGAACTTCAACACCGCGTTTCAGGTTATTACCGGTTAATTGACGAATCTGTTCCAGCGGACGCTGGATTCCGTCATAAATGGTGGTAATCAGGCCCGGCCCAAGCTCTACGCTCAAAGGTGCACCGGTAGATTCCACCGTGGCGCCGGTTCCCAGGCCGGAAGTTTCTTCGTAGACCTGGATGGACGCCCTGTCTTCGTGCATTTCAATTATTTCACCAATCAGCCGTTCTTCGCCGACACGTACTACGTCGTACATGTTGGCATCCCGCATATTGTCTGCAACAACAAGCGGTCCGGCAACCTTGGTAATTGTTCCTTTGGCCATTTAGTTAATCACGCCTTTCTTACGGCTATCTTAAATTTCAATACGATTCTGCGCTTATGCATCGGAAAGAATATCCGATCCAACCGCCTGTTCCACTGACTTGGAAACATTCTTCATTCCAAGGCCGGTATTTCCGTTGACACCGGGGATAGGAATGATGGCAGGAAGAGGGAGTTCCCGGTAACGGGCCAGTTCGCTTTCCATCTGTGCTGCCAGCTTTTCGGTAATGAAGATAACTCCGTAACCGTCTTCTGTCATGCGATGTACTTGTTTTCCTGCTTCCACAGGGTCTTCACAAGGATAGATTTCCAGTCCAATGGATGCAAAACCGTAGATGGAGTCTTTATCTCCGATGACTGCAACTCTATACATAAAGCGTTCTCACCCTCTCTCTGATTAAGTCACCATCAAGATGGTTCTTCTTGGCGGAAAGAATGATTCTTACCGTTTTCAGTTCCGCGTCCCGTGCCAGATAGTAGGCCACAATCGGGTCGGTCCCGAGTGCGGTAAACTTGGCAGAGGTTACACATTCCAGCAGAATGTCGTCGCACCATTTTTCAAAGGAAGAGGTGCTTTCTTCATATTGCAATGCGCCCATAGCGTAAGGGGTCTTTTCCAGATAAGCAAGCACGGCCTGCTCCCCTTCCTGCGCAGCTGCAATCAGCTTCTTCCGCTTCAGTCCGTCACAGTCAGCAATGGACTGTTCCAGGAACTCTTCGGATTTACCGGTATGGGAACAACGGAGTGCAATCTTCATGTCGGCGGCAGCCACTTTCCGTTCTGCCAGGTCAGCCAGCACCTGGGAGCCGGATTCTTTACCCAGCTTCCGCATGTGGGTCAGGGCGGCCTTGTCAATGATGGCATCGGCCACCTGACCGTTGCCGGTTGTGGTCAGAACGTCATAGGCGTCTTCCGCCGCTTTTTGCATAAACTCCGGCAGTGCGGCAAAGTCTTTTTCCGCTACTGCTTTTCGAATGTCCTCTTCCGGATAAACCGTGGAATGGGTATAGTGATCATCACTGTCGTTTCCCGAAACTTTTCCTTTTAACGCTGCCTTCAGATTCTGTACGTCATTGGGAATCAGAAGCATATCCAGTACATGAATATCGTCTTCCAGAATTTCTTCCAGAAGATCCCAGGTTTTGGCAAAGTATGCTTCCAGGTAAGCTGCATAATCTGTGGATTGATCCAGCTCTCCCCAACCAAGTTCACTGAGTTTCCGAAGGGCATCTTCATAGGTGTCCGCTTCAATCAGCGTTTCTATGTCCTTTTCCGTTAAAAGGGTTTTCTCATTTGCCCGGACACGCGCTACGGCATAAGCATAATTCAGATCGTTTTTCTTGCGACCCATTGTCTTACCTCCTTTAGCTGTGTTTAGGCAAATATAATCTGGTACAGTTCGTCTTTGATGTCGTCGTGGGATTCTTCCACAAGCGCTTCAAAGGTACAGTTGATTTCAATTTCGCCGTAAGCGAGGATGAAACCATCGGCAATGTCTCTTGGCTCTGCAGATACCTGAATGCTACCCTTTCCGGCTTCGTTGACTTTCTGTGAGAAGTCAGCCGGCAGGCGGTCCAGATCTGCTTTGCCTAAGTACATGATTGCATCCGCATCCTGTGCATAGTGTTTTACCAGTTTGTAAAGTGTTTCAAAATAAGCTGCATCCGGCAGTTGCTTCAGTTTTTCTATGGCAGCGTCAATGGCCTTGTCCAGAATGTGGACTTTGGTAGCCAGTAGCTGCTTTTTGATTTCCTGTTCCGAACCGGAATTTGCCATACCGATCATCAGCGCCGCTTCTTTGTTGGCTTTGTCAACCACAGCTGCGGTTTCTGCCTGATCTTTGGTGGCCGCTGCCACCCGGATTTTGTCTGCCTCTTCTTTTGCTTCCAAAAGAATGGCGTCACACTTTTCCTGGGAGTCCTGTGCAATGCGGTCTAAGATTTTATTCAATCCTGTCATAGACCATTCTCCTTACTTTCAGAAAGTTTTGCTTACAGAACCTTACCGATGAGAAGGATGGAGATCAGGAGGGCAAGAACTGCATAGGTTTCAACCATAGCTGCCAGAATGATGGCCTTACCGTTCTGATCCGGTTTCTTCAGAACAACGGATACGCCGGAAGCGGCAACGCGGCCCTGATGGATAGCGGACAGATAACCAACAATACCGATTGGAAGGGCGGCGGCAAAGTAGCCGAGGCCGGTCATCAGGGTCATGTCAGCTGCAATGTTGTTCATGATCATGAAGGCTGCAAGGAAGCCGTACAGGCCCTGCGTACCGGGAAGAATCTGAAGAACAAGTACTTTACCGAACAGGGTCGGGTCTTCGGAAATGGCACCGGCCGCGGCGTTACCTACAAGGCCTACTGCTTTGGCGGATCCAAGACCGGAAAGGATGGCTGCAAAAGCAGCACCAACAATTGTTAATAATACACCGATAGTCATGATTGAGTTTCCTCCTTGAATTTGAATGTTTTAGATCTTGCAGACAGCGGATTGTAAAGAGTGCCGCCGCCTTCATAAAATTTACTGAAGAATTCAACGTATTGCAGACGGTTGGTATGTACGTAAGCACCAATCAGGTTGATACCAAAGTTAATGGTGTGGCCAATCAGTGCAACCAGTACAAACAGGACCGGGTTGCCAAGCATTCCGGCGAGCTGGTTTACTACGTTTGCAATAACACCCGTGCAAAGACCCAGGGCCAGCAGTCTGGCATAAGACAGGATGTCTCCAAGGTAGCCGGATGCCGCATTGTACAGACCGTACAGGCCGCCGCCGATTGCGCCAAGCACTTTTCCAAACGGCTTTCTGTCCTTAATGGCAATCAGTCCCGGACCCAGTACCACCAGTGCCGCACCGGCGGCCAGGCAAATGTACAAAGGTGTGGAAATGTTCTGAATCAGATTTTCAACCCATCTGGTGGAAGGAATTTCTGCCAGGGCACCGTTGCCGATCTGGCTGTTAATCAGTGGAATAACACCAACCAGAATTAACAGCTGCGGTACGTTGTTGACCAGGGCTTCAAAGACACTGTTAAACTTGATTTCCTTAATCATGTTTACAATGACGCCCCAGCCCAGGTGCAAAATACCAACGAAGAAGCACAGCAGTAAGAACCGCGTTGTGTTGTCTATTGGGGAGAACCAATACAGATGGTTGGCTGTAATAAAGTCCAGCTTGTCCCCGTCCTTTAAACCGTTGGCAATGTAATGCGGTAAATCTCCGAACCAGCCGTTCATTAAAGCACCCCAGACAGCGGTACCGATACCGCAACCCAGTCCGTAGTTCACGGTACGTGCCTTTTGCGGCTCCATTCGGAATTTGAACTTAACAAACAAACAGGCAATGACCATTAAAAGGCCGTATCCTGCATCGCCAAGCATAAGACCGAACAAAGAGTAATAAAACACGGTCATGGCCAAATTCGGGTCCAGATCATGCTGACTGGGAACGGCATACATGTTGGTAACGTTTTCCAGGGTAGACCCCAGCTTACCGTTTTCCAACGCAACCGGAACATCTTCCGCTTCCGTATCTGCCTCTTCCAGGGAATAGGCAATGTCAAATTTCCGATCCAGTTTTTCCAGCGTCTTTTCCGCATATTTTGCCGGGATATACCCGCACAAAATAAAGACGCGGTCATTCATCAGAAGCTTGTTTAACGCCCTGTACTTGTCCTCTCTGAGAACCAGGTAGTCAACCAGGAATCTGATGTCTGCTCTTGCAGTTCCGCAGGCGGCCAGTTGTTCCTGTGCTGCGGTTGCTTTGGCATTGGCATCCTCTACCTCTTTCTGTAGTTCTTCCATCCGCTCCGCCGGAGTTTCTTTGGAAGGATCTGACAGGGCAATAAAGCCGAGATTTCTGAGGGCCTGTTCCAGAGCTTTTTCGTTTTGTTTATGGCAAAGAGCAACAAGACAGGTCATGTTCTTGCCGGAGGAAACAATTTCTATTTCACAATCCAGCTCCGGATACTGCTGGGCAATCCGGGCAAGAATTTCTTCCCGTGTAATGGGGAGTGAAAAACTGCCGATAAAGCAAGCAGTAGTAGCGGTTCCCTTAAAGGTTTCCGCAATGTCCAGATTCAACCATGGCTTCAGCAAATCCATTTTGGTCTGTGCCTGGAGTGCTTCTACCTTGCTGTCCTGTACTTCTTTTGAAAGCGCGATGATGTCCTGGCACTTGGCTATGGTTTCCTTGGTGCCGCTGACCTTCTCATAAAATTCCGTTACGGAAAGATCCGGTCTGGGAGCAAAGGAAGCAAGCATTCCGCCACCTTCTTTGGTTGGGGCATACTTATTCAGTAGTTCCAGTGCCTGTTCTGCTGTATCCTGCCATTTTTCAAAGGTTAGGACAGAGGATGTGGTGTCCATGGAAGTCAGACCTTCCACTTCTTCTACACCGGAGACATCTATGTGGCCATCCCGCTGAATGGTTTCCAGAATTGCTTTCCGGTCCGATTGCATTGCAAGAAGTTCCACGCGCTTCATCTCTAATATTGCCATTTCAAAACCACCTCCTTTATTTCATTTTCATAAATCCCATAACACCAATTACGGAATAATGTGTTTGATAACAGCTTCCACGGATTCCTCCGCTTTAGTAGCGGCCAGTTTGACCAGGTCTTCCTGACCGGAGGCAGCCTTGGCACGCGCTTTGGCATAAATACCGTCGGCTTCCTTCTTGGCAACCGCCAGTATTTCCTGTGCTTTGGCAGCAGCTGCCGCCTTTTCCGCTTCCGAGGTTGCTTTGGCTTCCTCTTCCGCCTTCTTTACCAGCTCAGCAGCCGTATTTTTAGCGGCAGACTCTGCATCTGCCGCCGCCTGTTCTGCTTGCAGAACCTGGTTGATCATTTCAGAGGCCATTTGTCTCACCCTTTCTTTTGTCAAATTCTAACTCTTAGATTATACCAACCTCATCTGTGAAAGTCCACCAAACAACGCCATTTTCAGGCCTGCCGTTTTGTCAAGTTTTTCACATGTTGTACCAAGATTTCCGACCAAAAACCGGCTTTTTATGGAAAAGTGTTGTAGCTACGACAAATTTTCGAAATTGTCCAAAACACTTTTGCGTATGAAAGTGAATTGCCATTCACTGGCGTTCTATCCAAAAAAGCCCAAAAACCCTCCGGCTTTTAAGCTAAGTTTTATGCTTTATCCCAAGTTGCCCCAGGCTACCACCTATGTTAGAATCTTAACGGATTACGGGAACGCACGTATTTTGTGCTTTTTCCATGATTTTACAATTTAACAGACTACAGGTTGGGGGTAACAACATGACAGCAGGAATTCCTGAAAACTCAGGCTATACTAATATTCCGCACGGTAAACTCGGCATTATTGCCATGAAGGGTACCGAGGAATTCGTAGCTGAAATTGACCAATACATTTCCAAATGGAGAGAAGAAAACATTGCTTCCCTGAATTTGGAAGGCTACAAGAAAGATTCTTTCGTTGTAAAGTATGACGCACCGCGTTTTTCCACCGGTGAAGCCAAAGGCACCATTGAACAATCCGTTCGCGGCTATGACCTGTTCATTGTAATGGACGCATTTAACCACTCCGTTCGCTACAAAATGTATGGTGAAATGGTTCCCATGTCTCCGGATGATCATTTCTGCGATTTAAAACGGATCATTGGCGCAGTTAACGGCAAAGCCGCAAGAATTACGGTTGTTATGCCAATGCTGTATGAAGGCCGTCAGCACAGAAGAAGCGGCCGTGAATCCCTGGACTGTGCACAGGCATTGCAGGAGCTGGTAGCCCTTGGCGTAGATTCCATTATTACCTTTGACGCCCATGACCCGCGTGTGGCCAACGCCATTCCGCTGGACGGCATGGAAAACGTATCCCCCATTTATCAGAATCTGAAAGCCCTGGTAAAAGCATTCCCGGACATTCAGCTGGATAAAGAACACCTGATGATTATCTCCCCGGACGAAGGCGGCATGAACCGTGCCATCCGGTACGCCACCTCTTTGGAAGTGGAACTGGGCATGTTCTACAAACGTCGTGACTACACCCGTGTTGTAGACGGCCGTAACCCCATCCTGGCCCATGAATTCCTGGGCACCAACATTGAAGGAAAAGACGTCATTGTAGTAGATGACATGATTTCCTCCGGTGACTCCATGCTGGACGTTGCCAAGAAGCTGAAGGAACTGGGTGCCAACCGTATCTTTGTCTTTGCCTCCTTTGGTCTGTTCTGTAACGGCCTGGATCAGTTTGATGAATACTATAAGAACGGTATCATCAATAAGATTTTCTGCACCAACCTGGTTTATACCCAGCCGGAGTTGCTGGAAAGAGACTGGTTCTGGAGTGTAGACATGAGCAAGTTTGCTGCCTTCATTATTGATGCCATCAACCATGACATTTCCATTGGCGCTCTGCTTGACCCGGCCACCCGTATTAATAAGCTGCTGGCCAAGCATAAAGCAGACCTTGCGGAACAGGAAAATGAACAGCTGGAAATGGATGTATAAGAACATCCGGCTGAAGTAACTCATACATTAAGGCAATAAAAGTGCCCGTTGCAGGATGACTGCAACGGGCATTTTTGTGTAGTGCTATTCTGCCAGCATGGCCTCCAGGTCCTGTTCTGTCAGAACAGGGACACCGAGGCCTTGGGCCTTTGTCAGCTTAGAGCCGGCGTTTTCCCCGGCAAGAAGATAATCGGTCTTCTTGCTGACAGAGCCGGCGCATTTGCCGCCATGCTGTTCAATCAGAGCCTGGGCTTCCGTGCGCTTGTATTTGGACAGCGTCCCGGTAATGACGAACGTCTTACCGGCAAAGCGGGTGTCCACCGGCGCAGCTTTTAAGGAAGTCATGTTGACTCCGGCAAGGCGGAGCCGGAGAATCAGGTCCTGGGTCTCCGGCCGGTGGAAAAAGTCCGCCAGGGATTTTGCGCTGATTTCTCCAAAGCCGTCTACCGCCATAATATCGGCTTCCGTGGCCTTCTCCAGGGCCTCCATGGAGCCAAAGTGTTCTGCTAACACCTTAGCCGCCTTGTCTCCGACATGGCGGATTCCCAGCGCACTGAGCAACTGGGACAAATCATTCTCTTTGGACTTGGCAATAGCCTGAATCAGATTGTCGGCGGACTTTTTTCCCATGCGGTCCAAAGCCGCAATGTCATCCGCCTGTAAAGCATAAATGTCAGCCGGATTCTGTACCAGCTTTTGTTCTACTAATAGTTCTAAGATGGCATCTCCAAGGCCGTCAATATCCATGCCGGTTTTGGAGCAGAAGTGAATCAGAATCCGTAAAAGCTGCGCCGGGCACTCCGGATTGGTACAGCGCATGGCGGCCTCTCCGGGTTCTCTGGTAACCGGTCCGCCGCAGGAGGGGCAGACCGATGGAATCTGATACGGTTCCCCTTCCGTTTCGTGGCAGATAACGGTTACTACTTCCGGAATAATGTCTCCGGCTTTGCGGATGGTAATGGTGTCTCCAATACGGATTCCCTTTTCGTTAATGAAATCCTGGTTATGTAAGGTTGCCCGGCTGACAACAGAGCCGGCAACCAGAACCGGTTCAAAGACAGCTGTCGGTGTCAGGACGCCGGTGCGGCCGACGCCGATTTCCACATCCAGCAGTTTGGTCTGCCGTTCCTCCGGCGGGTACTTGTAAGCAATAGCCCATCTGGGGAACTTGGCAGTAGAGCCCAGTTCTGTACGGAACTGTAAGTTGTCTGTTTTAATAACGGCACCATCAATATCAAAGGGTAACGTGTACCGTGCTTCTCCGATTTTCTGAATTTCCGTCTGGCAATCGGTAATGGTTTTACACGGCACGCAGGACGGGATGGTATGAAAGCCCAATGCGGCAAGGTAGTCTATGGACTGTTTATGGGAAGTTAAATCTTCCGGTCCGTCATACTGCTGCACATTAAAGACAAAAATATCCAGTTTACGGGCTTTGGTTATGGCAGCGTCCTTCTGACGCAGGGAACCGGCTGCTGCATTTCTGGGATTCCGGAATGTTTTTTCCCCACTGGCTTCCTGCTCTTTTACTAAATCCAGGAATACCTTCCGTGGCATATACACTTCCCCACGCACTTCCAGTAAAGAAATGTCCGATGGAATCTGTTGCGGAATGGAAGTAATGGTTTTTAAGTTTTCGGTAATATCTTCGCCCACGTCTCCGTTGCCGCGGGTAGATCCGCGGGTCAGGACGCCGTTATGGTATTCCAGGGAAACAGACAGGCCGTCTATTTTCGGTTCCACCACAAAGGTGGCCCCGGGATAGGCGCCCTGTACCCTGGCAGCAAATTCTTCCAATTCCCCAAACGAAAAGGCATCCTGCAAAGACTCCATCCGTACCGCATGCTCTACCGGGCTGAATTTGCTGCTGGCCGTGCCCCCTACCCGCTGGGTTGGAGACGTGGGCAGAATCAGCTCCGGATGTTCTTTTTCCAGTGCCTTCAGCTCGTTATTCAGTTGATCATATTCGTAATCGTCTACGGCAGGTGCATCCTGATCATAGTAAAGACGGCTGTACTCATTCAGGAGTGCAACCAGTTCGGCAATACGTGTTTTCGGGTCCATGAAAGAGCCTCCTTTTCCCGCTTATTTTAGCATAAGATTCATTGACAGAAAAGGGCGCGTATTCTAGAATAGGGGTGGCGTAAATCGCACATATTAAGCCATAAGGAGATTCATCATGGCAGAAGAAAAAGAATATAATCCGGATTTATTAACCGTTTCCGATGACGACGGAAACGAACATGTTTTTGAAGTCCTGGATCGCATTGAAACAGACAAAGGAAAGTACATTGCCGTACTTCCCACCTTTGACACCGAAGAGGAATTCCTGGAAGCAGATGCGGAACTGATTCCCCTGCGCGTGAAAGAAGAAGACGGAGATACCTTCCTGTACGCTATTGAAGACGACGAAGAGTTTGACGAAGTAGCGGAAATCTTTGAAGAGCGTTTGTCCGACGTCTTTGAAATTACAGAAGAAGACGTGGAAGGCACAGACGAAATCCTGAACTAAGCATTTTGACCTTTAGAAGGCCTGCCGGGTTCGACAACTTCGGTTTCTATAACCCAACACCTTTTTAAACGGGAGCATGCCTCGGAAGCGGATTGCAAGCCTCCCCTTCGGGACGGAGGACGCGTGGTAGCTGACGGACCGCACCCACCTGCTTGTATGCAGGTTATAACACACCGATCCCGGCTCGGCGGGTTTTCTGACAAAAAGTTTCTACCAAAGCAAGCAAAAGACGGTTGCAGAAGAATCTGCAACCGCCCTTTTGTTTTATTCAGTTGGATTGTGCCGCCGGAGTAGATTGCACTTACCGGAGCACCTTAGTCCTTACGGTCAAACAGGTTTCCACCGTGACAATCAATGGCAACAAAAACCGGGAAATCCTTCAGTTCCAGGCGCTTTACGGATTCACAGCCAAGGTCTTCAAAACCGATAACCTTGCAAGACGTAATGCACTTGGAAGCAAGTGCACCGGCACCGCCGATGGCGCAGAAGTAAACAGCTTTGTTCCGAATAATGGCATCTACTACCGGCTGTTTCCGTTCTCCTTTGCCAATCATGGCCACCAGACCAAGGTCCAGAAAATGCGGGGCATACGGATCCATTCGTCCGGAAGTAGTGGGTCCGCAGGATCCGATAACAGCGTCCTTCCCTTCCGGGGTTGGCGTTGGGCCACAGTAATAAATGGTGGCGTCCTTCAGATCATACGGAAGTTCTTTGCCCTCTTCCAAAAACTGGGTAATGCGTTTGTGCGCTGCGTCCCGGGACGTATAAACGGTGCCGGAAAGCAATACGCGGTCCCCGGCATGAAGCAGGGGTGCCTTTTCCCGCAGTTCTTTGGTATTTAAGGAATATTCAGCCATAGTTTCTTAGTCCTTTACTCTTACGCGAATGCGGAAGCCTTTCTTTGTTTTTTCAGACTCTTCCGCCGTCTTTTCTTCCCCGGCGTATTCGTCTACCAGCTTCTGGAACTGTTCGTCCAGCTGGGCTTCCATTTTGTCAAAATCATCTGTGTCCTTTGGCGAGTCAGCACCCGGCAGTGCAGGAGCTTCTACTGTAGTAGAAGCCGTATCTTCTTCTGCCGGTTCTGCATCAATAACAACGGTTTCTGCCGAAGTTTCTTCGGAAGACGGATCTTTGACTTCCACTTCATCCTGAAGAATCATTTCCTCCAGTTCGGCAACCCGCGTTTTTAACGCCAGATTTTCCTTCTGAAGCTCTTCAATGTAATCCATTACCGCCTTTTTATTGAACCCGCGGAATGATGTTTTTAAGATAATATCCTTATCCATGGTAATACCTCAGATGATCTTGAAAATAAGAATTTAAACGTTAGCGTCAACCCAGGCCATAACGTCATCATAAACGTCTGTTGCAATGGCGGATTCATTGTGAATTTCATGCCGTGCATTCGGCCAGCCCTTAACAGACACCTTGGTGTGGCCGGACTTGTCATAGGCTTCTTTAACCTGGGCAACGCCCTTGCCATAAGCGCCAACCGGATCTCCTTCTCCGTAAATCAGGTAAATTGGAAGATCCTTCGGGGTGCCTTCATATACTTCAGCAGCATTGATGTAGTCATTCAGGGTAATGAGCGCACGGAAACCATTGTTGGTAAACAGGAATCCGCACAGCGGATCAGCAATGTATTTATCTACATTTTCTGTGTCAACAGACAGCCAGTCAAAGGTAGTCCGTTTTTCAGTCTTGCCGTTCCAACCCATGAAGGCCAGCTTGTTCATCAGCTTGCCGCCTTTATGCGGGCTGGTCTTGTTCAGCATGGACGTCAGGAACTTGGCAACGCCGATGGCCGGATTCGGGCCGGCGGTACCGCAAACAACAGCAGCGTCTACGTCATTGCCATACTTGCTCAGGTAAACACGGGTAATAAAGGAACCCATGGAGTGACCATAGATAACAACCGGTTTGCCCGGGTTTTCCATCTTAATGATGTCAGTTAATTTCTTTGCGTCGTCAACAAAGACATGACCCTTTTCGTTTTCTCCGAAGTAACCCAGTTCATATTCGTCGTTGATGGATTTGCCATGACCCAGATGGTCATTAATATAAAAAGCATACCCATGTTCCGCAAAATACTTTGCCATGGATTCATAACGGTTTCCGTATTCCGCCATACCATGAACAAACTGAATTACGGCCTTCGGTTCTTCCGTCGGCTTCCAGGAAATTGCATGAATGCTGCAATTCCCGCAAGAGGACGGATAGAAAAATTCTTTTTTAATAACTGCCATTTCAAATGCCTCCTAATTTGCATTTTTACTCAAGGAATATTTTATACCGTACCCTTAGGGCAAGTCAATTGACACTCGTTGCCATTCCGCACCTTTTGTATTATAATCACGGTGTTTTTAACACTGTTTTTCAGAAAGGTTTTTTCCCATGCTGTTTGCTATTGATGCGGGTAACACCAATATTACCCTTGGCGTATATAACGCAGATGATTTAATTTTTACAGCCAGACTGGCAACGGATACCACCATGACAGAAGACCAGCTGGCTATTTCCTTTAAAAGCATTTTTCAAATGTACGGCCTTTCTAAGGCAGACTTCCGCGGGGCGGTCATCAGCTCGGTTGTACCGGAGCTGACCACCGCGTTACGGAAAGCCGTGGAAATGGTCACCGGAACGGCCCCGTTTTTAGTTGGGCCGGGCTTGAAAACCGGAATCAATCTTAAAGTAGATGACCCGGCCGGTCTTGGCTCGGATCTGGTGGCAGGTGCCATTGCCGCCAAGGCATATTACACGTTGCCTGCTCTGGTGGTAGACCTTGGCACTGCCACCAAGATCAGTGTCATAGACCAGAACGGGGCCTTCCTTGGGTGCTCCATTTCCCCAGGCGTCCGCCTCTCCCTGGATGCTTTGGCCAAGGGTGCATCCCAGCTGTCCCAGATTAGTCTGGATGTTCCCAAGCGTGCCATTGGCACAAACACCGTAGACAGTATGCGTTCCGGTTTAGTGTATGGCACTGCGGATATGCTGGACGGCTTAATTGACCGCATGAATGCAGAGCTTCCCACGCCGGCCAAAACCATCCTGGCCACCGGCGGCCTGTCTGATATCTGCAACTATTGCAAGCATGACATGGTAGTAGACAAGTCCCTGCTGTTAAAAGGCCTGAAAGCCCTGTATGACTTAAATTCCGACAAATAAGCAGAAACGGAGAATCCCATAATGGAAAAGCTGAAAGCACTCTGGACAAAATATAAAGAAATTATTACCTATCTTATCTTCGGTGTTCTGACCACCGTGGTCAGCTGGGGCAGTTACGCTATCTTTGCCCTTCTGCTGGAAAAGACAAACCTTGGCACAACCTCCACTGTCAGCATTGCCAATGTCCTTTCCTGGATTTTTGCCGTAGCCTTTGCCTATGTTACCAACAAACTCTGGGTCTTTGAATCCAAATCCTGGAAGCCCTCTATTGTCTGGAAAGAAATTGTTACCTTTGTTACCGCCCGTCTGGCCACCGGCGTTTTGGAATGGGTCGGTGTTCCCTTCCTTGTCGGCATCGGCATGGATCAGACCATTTTCGGTGTTAAAGGCGCCTGGGCAAAAATCCTGGTTTCCATCCTTGTTGTCATCCTGAACTACATCTTCTCCAAGCTCATCATCTTCCGCAAGAAAAAAGAGCCGGCAGAAGACAAAGACGAAGCAGCAGAAAAAGCAGAAGAAAACCCGGACGAAACAAAAGAAAGCTGACTCGCCTGAAAAATGAACAGGAAAATGAAAGGTGCTCTACAGGAGCGCCTTCTTTTTTGCGTGCAAACCGGTCAGACAGTTTCGATTGCCAGAAGTTGCAAAATAGACTACTATTAAGGGGAAGGACTGTTATTTTTTTAACAGGAAGCGTAATTCCAAAATAGAAGAAATGAGGTTATGTCACATGAAACAGGAATATGAAGCGCTGTTTACCCCCTGGAGCATCGGGAACTGCGAAATCAAGAACCGCATTGTGCTGGCCCCCATGGGCGGCACCTGCATCTTCGGATGGACAGAGCCCAACCACTTTGACAAAGAGGCTGCAAAGCTGCTGAAAACCATTGCCGAAAATAATGTCGGCCTGATTATTCCGGGCATTGCGCCGGTCAAGGACATTATGATGGGCGCCTGGCTATACCAGCACAAGTGGAAGTTTGCCCAGCTGAAGAAATTTATGGACGAAGTGCACGCCACCGGGGCCAAGCTGTTTGTACAGATGACCGCCGGATTTGGCCGTTCCATGGCCCTTTCTGCCATGATGACCATGATGATTAACAACAAGGTTATCGGCACCATTGCCAAGCCCGTTATGGACCCGGAATATCTGACCACTGCGCCGTCTGAACTGCCGAACCGCTGGGCAGAAGACGTCACCACCAAGGCCATGACCAAGAAGCAGATTGACGACATTATTTATGCCTTTGGCGAGACAGCCCGTCTCTGTAAAGAAGCCGGCGTGGATGGCGTGGAAGTACACGCAGTTCACGAAGGATATTTGCTGGATCAGTTTACACTCCCCTACACCAACTACCGTACGGATGAATACGGCGGTTCCTTTGAAAACAGATATCGTTTCCCGGTGGAAATCTGCCAGGAAATCAAAAAGAAATGTGGCAAGGACTATCCTGTTTCCCTTCGTTTCTCCGTTGTATCAAAGACTAAAGGATTCCAGTCCGGTGCTGTGCCCGGAGAAAAATACACGGAAGTGGGACGCACCATGGAAGAGGCAGAAAAGGCTGCCAAATATTTCCAGGATGTGGGATATGACATGCTGAACTGTGACAATGGCACGTATGATGCCTGGTACTGGGCACATCCGCCGCAGTATATGCCAACCAACTGCAACCTGGAAGATGTGGCACATATCCGCCAGTTTGTGGACATTCCGGTTGTCTGCGCAGGGCGCATGACGCCGGACGTGGCCGCCAAGGCCATTGCCGATGGAAAGATTGACGCCATGGGCGTTGGCCGCCAGTTCCTGGCGGACCCGGCCTGGGTTACCAAAATGATGGAAGACAAGGAAGAAGAAATTCTTCCCTGCATCTGCTGCCACAATGCCTGCTTTGACATGGCCAAGCACGGCCACTCCGCATGTGACCAGGATTTGAACGACTCTATGCATATGTGCCGCTGCGCAGTCAATCCGACTACTATGCAGTCTAAGAAATATAAAATTGTAAAGACCAAACACCCGAAAAAGGTTGCCGTAATCGGCGGCGGAATTGGCGGCATGGAATGTGCCCGCGTCCTGAAGCTCCGCGGCCATGACCCGGTTATTTACGAAAAATCTAATGTCCTTGGCGGGGTTTTCATTCCTGCCGCCGCACCGGACTTCAAAGAAAATGACAAACAGTTAATTGACTGGTTCCGTCTGCAGGTAAAGAAGCTGGATATTCCGGTTCACTTCCATACGGAAATTACCGATTTGTCCCAGCTGGACGCGGATGTCATTGTCATTGCCACCGGCTCCAAAGCCAAAGTACCGCCTATTCCGGGCATTGAAAAAGCCATGGATGCCGTCACCTATCTGAACGGTGCCGAAGTCGGCAACAAAGTGGTTGTCATTGGCGGTGGGCAGACCGGTTCGGAAATTGCATTTGATCTGCATCGCAAAGGAAAGGATCCGGTCATTGTAGAAATGATGGATGACCTGATGTCCATCAAGAACCTTTGTCTGGCCAATTCCTCCTTCCTGCGGGATTACTTCAAGGCCCACCATGTTCCGGTTTACCTGAATACCAGGACCAAGGAAATTACGGACACGGACGTTGTGGTTGTCGGCCAGAACGGCAGAAAAGAACACATTCCGTATGACAATGTGGTTTACTCCATCGGTTATACGCCTACACCAATTGCCAAGAAATCCGGCAACACCTACTACGTTGGGGACTGCAACAAAGTCGGCAACCTGCGCACTGTAATCTGGCGTGCCTGGGACGTTGCTATGAAGATTTGAGGATGTTACCATGAGTTACTTTGAAGAAACCTTTTCCCTGCATACGGACAGCAGGACACCGGAAGCACAAACTTTTGTGGCCGGTCCGTTGCGAGTCAGTATTTTAACGGAATCCCTCTTACGCGTAGAATATCAGGCAGATTCTGTTTTTTGTGATTTGCCGACACAGAGTGTCTGGCACCGGAATTTTCCGGTCGTAACCTTTTCGGTAAAAGAGAAGCATTCTGCCGTTACCGTAGAAACTGCAAAAGCATCCTTCGTCCTGCGGAAGAAGGATGGGCAATTGGAGAAGGTTATCTTCCGGGGCAAGCCGGTCGGATACCCGAAAACCGTAACCGATTTTAAGAAAGGAAACCTGAAGGGCACGGCCCGGACGCTTGACATGAGCTACGGGCCCGTGCCGTTGGAGGACGGCATCCTTTCACGGGACGGCGTTGCCATTTTGGACGACAGCCGGTCCCTGGTACTACGGGAAGACGGCTTCCCCCTGCGTGCCGAAAACGCTTTAGGGCGGCAGCCGGGCGGAAAGGATTATTATATTTTTGCCTACGGCCATGCCTATCAGGAAGCGCTGCGGGATTTCTTCCGCTTAACCGGCATGCCGCCACTGCTGCCGAAATACGTTTTCGGCAACTGGTGGAGCCGGTACCACGCATACAGCCAACAGGAATATCTGGACTTAATGAAGCGTTTTCAGGAAGAGCAGATTCCATTAACGGTGGCCACCGTTGATATGGACTGGCACTGGACCGATGTTACCAAACGCTTTGGCAAGGCCGCCCGACCGAAAGGACTGCCCCACTCTCCAACGGATTTAATGCCGGGCTGGACCGGCTACAGCTGGAATACGGAGCTGTTTCCCAATTACCAGAGCTTTTTGCGGGAACTGAAAAGCCAGGGCCTGGCAGTCACGTTAAATGTGCACCCTGCAAAAGGTTGCCGCTTTTATGAAGACGCCTATCCGGCCTATGCCGCTTTTCTGGGAATGGACCCCAAAAAGAAAAAGCCCATTCCATTAGACTTTTCTGACAAGAAGCTTCTGGAAGGGTACTTCAACTATTTACACCACGGATATGAAAAAGACGGTGTGGATTTCTGGTGGATTGACTGGCAACAGGGAAAGAAGTCCCAGGTAGAAGGCTTGGATCCTTTGTGGGCTCTGAACCATTACCACTTCTTAGACCGCCAGAAAAGCGGTGCAAGGCCGCTGATCCTGTCCCGGTACGCCGGACCGGGCTCCCACCGATATCCTCTGGGCTTTTCCGGAGACACTGCTGTTTACTGGAACGTGTTGCGCTTTCAACCGTATTTTACTGCCACCGCGTCCAACATCGGGTACACCTGGTGGAGTCATGATATCGGCGGGCACCGGGGCGGCGTCCACAATGATGACCTCTACCTTAGATGGTTACAATTTGGCGTCTTTTCCCCCATTAACCGCATGCACTCTTCCAACAACGCACTTGCGGGAAAAGAGCCATGGAATTATGCACCGGAAACCAGGCGGCTTGCCGTGCAGGCTCTGCAATTCCGGCAGCGGCTGATTCCGTATCTGTACACCATGAATTACCGTTGCCATACCGAAGGCATCCCGCTGATCCAGCCCATGTACTATGCCGCGCCGGAGGAGCCGGACGCTTACACGGTACCGAATGAATATTTCTTCGGTTCCGAACTCCTCTGTGCTCCCATTACAGAGCCGCTGGACAAGCACGCTCATGTTTCCGGTGCCATGGCATGGCTCCCTGCCGGGAACTGGACGGATCTTTTTACCGGAGATGTCTACGCCGGCGGTAAAAAGATAACCCTGTTCCGCGGCCCGGAAAGCATCCCCGTACTGGCTAAAGAAGGTGCCATTCTTCCGTTGGAAGGACCAGATAAAGACCAGTTGGAACTCTGGATTTTTAACGGCAATGGCAGCTTCCGGCTGTATGATGATGACGGCGTTACCAATGCCTATCAAAACGGAAATTACACCTTAACTGATTTCACGGTTACTGCAGAGGGAAACAACCTCCTCTTTACCGCGTCCAATCTACAAAAGCAGACCCTTCTGACCTTCCGGAACCTGGAAGGTGCTGAGGAAATCCAAATTAATGGCCGGACAATAGGTCCGGAAGAAAACGTCACTACAACTGCAACGTTGCAGAGCGGAACCCATCAAGACCGGTCTTTACAAATCAGGATTTCACCGGCAAAAGACGTAACCGTACTGCTGAAAGGAGTCCACAAAAAGCCCGGCAAGAACAAGAAAGCGGCCGCAGATGAAATTCTTTGCCGCTATAACAGCTTTTACGGGCTGAAAAATATAACCACGCTCCCGGCTTTAAACGCAAGCGGCAGCAGCCTCAGCAGACTGACCCTGCCAAAGATTCTGCGTCAACAGCTGGAAGAATTGGAAGCCATGAAATAAGTGAAAAGCTACGCAAAAAGGACAGGCCACATGGCCTGTCCTTTTCTCTTTATTAAATCCAGTGCTTTATTTAGTCTAACGCTTCCGTCAGCTTCGGCACAATCTGCTTCTTTCTGGACATAACGCCCGGAAGGAACACTTCATTGTCAGATGGTTCTACGCCGTAGGCGTTTTGGATGAGCTCTTCATCGCCCAGGAAAAAGAGCGTGGAGCCGGATTTTAACACGTCGGTAATCATGACCATAATCAGGTCATAGGCGCCATCCACTTTCTTTTGACCCATGGTCTTCAGAATGGCTTCCTTCTGGCAGACAAAGTCATCCGAATTCAGCGTGGTAACCTGGCCAATGCCGATTTTCTTTTCGGAAACCGAGAAGTCCTTGAAGTCGGTAAAGAGCGTTTCTTCCAGCGGCTTGTCCATGGAAGACGTGGTAAAGATTTTACCGCCAAGAGCATCCAGACTGATGTTGGCAATGTGAGCCATACGCTCCGCAATAATGCGGTCGGTTTCCGTGCACGTTGGAGACTTAAACATAACCGTGTCGGAAATAATGGCAGACGCCAGAAGCCCGGCCATCTTTTGGGATGGCATAACGCCGTTTTCCTGATACATATTGGCAAGAATGGTGGCCGTACTGCCAAGCGGTTCATTGCGAACGAAGATGGGATTTCCGGTCTGAATATCTCCTAAGCGGTGGTGGTCAATAATGGCTACAATTTCCGCCTGATTCAGACCCGGTACGGACTGGAAGGCTTCATTGTGGTCTACCAGAACCACCTTTTTCCGTTTGGGGCGGATTAAGTGATACCGGCCCAACGTGCCAACCACGTGTTCTTCGTCATCCAGAATCGGATACGCGCGGAAACGGGATTTCAGAACCGCACCCTTTACGTCATCCAGATAGTCATCCAGGTGGAAACACTTAATGCTTTTCCGGGAGCAAACACGTTCTACCGGCACAGCCAAATGGATTAAACGGGCCGCACGGCAAACGTCCAGCGGTGTGGAAATAATGCAGGTATCCGTCTTCATGTTACGCATTTCTTCCGTAACATCTGCCTGACAAACAATAACTACCTTAGCGCCAATTTCCACAGCGTGTCTTACCATATCCGGCTGTTGACCGCAGATAACAATGCTGTTCGGGTTGGAGAAAAGCATGTCATCCCGTGCAACAGGGACGGCTACCAGTACTTCGCCGGTAACGGCATCCGGTAATTCACGAACCTTGTTGACAATCTGCCCTTCCAACACGCTTAACAGATTGAAGACCGGCACATCATAAAGGCTGAGGTCTTCAATGGTTTTCATGGTAAAGGCGGCAATGTCCCCGGAGGTCAGCATGCCATATAACTTCTGGTCCGCATCTACAACCGGAATGGCGGTTACGGGTTCCGTTTCCGACTGGAGCTTTTCCCAGGCCATCCGCAGGGTAACCTTCCGATCCAAAATGGGCGGCGTGTCATAGGCCAAATCCTTAACCTGCGTCCTAACGTTGCTGATCAGCATGGGCGGTTGGACATCAAACAGTTCCAACACGCGCTTGGTTTCGCTGCTGATGTGCCCCAGACGAGCCGGAACAAACTGCCGGTCTCCTAAGGCGTTGCGCAGTTCCGCGTAAGCAATTGCCGCAACAATAGAGTCCGTGTCCGGATTCTTGTGGCCGGTAACATAAATCGGGTCCATTTCCTCACCTCTTCTGCAGTTCCTTACTAACAAAATTATTCTTTGGTCATTTCCTTCATGTAGGTCTTGAAGAAGGCTACACCAATGCCCAGCTGTTCAACCGGAATCCGTTCATTGGTGCCGTGTGTGGTCATCAGGAGATCCGGAGAGCAGGCAAACGGAGCAAAGCGGTAAATATTTTCACAGACATTTTCATAATGGTACGAGTCCGTTCCACCCATAACCATGAATTCGCTGACAATGGCATTCGGCACCATCTGCTTGGTAATTTTTTCCAGGGTCTTGTATGCGCGCGAGTCAGTCGGCGAAATTGCGGAAGCTTCTTTGCTCTTCAAAACTTCCAGTTCTACGTCTTTGCCCATGTACTTCTGAATATACTTACCGCAGCCTTCCACAGTTAAGCCCGGGAACATACGGAAGTTAATGACACAGGAAGCCTGCTGTGGCAACTGGTTGGCTGTGTCAGAAGCTTCTGCCATGGTTACGGCAAAGCAGGAGCGAACAAAGCAGGCACTGGCCGGAATACTGCAGAGAATTTTCTTCAGCAGCGGCTTGGCCAAGCCTAAGCTACGAACTACCAGGCTAAGCGGGAACGGCAGTTTCTTGCCGAATTCCTGAATCAGGTTCAGGAAGTACGGCGGAATTTTTGCAGGGAACGGATGCTTTTCAAATTCGGCAATCTTGGCGGACAGCTTGCCCAGTGCGGTAGAGGCTGGTGGTGCAGAAGTGTGGCCGCCTTTTCCTTTTACCGTTACCTTGTAGTCAGCATAACCCTTTTCCCCTACGCCGATACCGGCCAGGGTAGTATTAACAATTGGCTTGAAGTTGACGGAAATCATGGCGCCACCTTCATCTACGGTAGAATCCAGATGAACGCCCTTTTCTTCCAGATAGTCTGCAATTTTTTCAGCACCGTTCTTGTCACCGGCTACAATTTCTTCATTGTAACCGAAGAGCAGATACAGGCCACGTTCCGGCTGGTAGCCGTCTTCCAGAAGACATTCTACGGATTCAATAACACAAATCAGGTGGTTTTTCATATCCAGTGCACCACGGCCCCAGATGATTTTACCGTCATTATAGCCTTCATATGGGTCGTGTTCCCAGTCCCCTTCGGTGCCCGGTTCTACCGGAACTACGTCCTGGTGAGACAAAAATGCTACCGGATCCAAAGATTCATCTTTACCCTTCCAGTAATAAACCAATCCGGCTCTGCCCACATGGGTCAGCTCCAGGTTCTGGTGAACCAGCGGATAGGCCTGCTCCAAATACGCATGGAATTTTTCAAATTCATTCCAGTCCACGTCATCTTCATTGACTCTGGAAATGGTTTTGAATTGGATGGCATGGGAAAGATGGTCACAAACCCGTTCCAAATTGACCTCTTCACCAAGATTTTTGACTTCCTTGGTTGGCCATTTTACACTTGATTTCATTTCTGTCCCTCACTTTTTAAAATTTTCCTTTTGGATAAAATCCATTCTATACAAAAAGCCGGTTGTATTCAATGACAACCGGCCTGTTTGTGTTTATTTTTCCTGTAATAACTTGGTGACTTCTTCTACAAAGGTGTTGATGTCCTTGAACTGACGATATACAGACGCAAAGCGCACATAGGCCACTTCGTCTATATCCTTCAGCTTGTCCATGGTCAGTTCCCCGATTTTCTTGGAGGTAACTTCCTTTTCCAGGGAATTCTGAATGGTGGTTTCAATTTCATCTACCATCCGCTCAATCTGATCCACGGAGACCGGACGTTTTTCACAGGAACGCAGAATGCCGTTATACAACTTGTTGCGGTCAAACTGTTCCCGGGAATTATCCTTCTTAACCACAATCAGTGGTACTGTTTCAATAATTTCATAGGTGGTAAAACGCTTCCCGCAGGCAGTGCATTCCCGACGACGGCGAATGCGTTCTCCTTCATCTGTTGGGCGAGAATCTATTACCTTGCTGTCTTCACATCCGCAAAATGGACATTTCATACGGCTACCCCTTTTCACAAAATATAGTTCCTATTCAAGATACCATATCTTGTGGTCAAGAGCAAGGAATATTGGTAATCAGCGTGCTGTCTATGGCAGCAGCAACCAGTTGCTGTTTGGTCTGAAAACCGCACTTCTGGATCATCTGTCCCATATGATATTTCACGGTAACTTCTTCAATAAAACATTTTCTGGCAATGGCGGCATAGGAATTTCCCTGAATATAAAGCCGCAGGATTTTCTTTTGCATGTCAGACAAATCATCTGACCAGGCTTTCCCGATTTCCACATTGGGGGAACGGTCCGGGAAAACAGACTGTCCCGCCAGAGTCCGCGCCATGACATCCAGTATTTCCTCTTCCCCATGGTCTTTGTACCAAAGGCTGTCAACGCCATATTCCTTGGCCAGGCACAGCACTTCCGGGTCCACCAGAGAAGTAACTACAAGGATCTTTATGTCAGGATAGGCTTTCCGGACGGCCTGTGCAGCAGACAGACCGGAGTGGCCATGTAAGGTCTGTACGTCCATCAGAATCAGATTCACCTTTTCCTTTTTACAGAACGGAAGAACCTGGTCTGCGTCTCTCAGTTCTCCAACCAAGACATAGGAATCCTCTTTTTGCACCAGCTCCGATAAAAAATGAAGCATGTATTTGTTGTCTTCCACAACCAGGACTTGCGTTTTCAAAGGTCCATCTCCTCCCGTAAAAAGGTAAGCTTTAATAAAAAGGACGGCATGGAAATAACCTGCATTGCACCGCCGGCGCTTTCCACGCACCGCCGCAGGGTAGACAAACCGCCGCCCTCTACAATGGGTTCTTTGGGCTGTACGCCATCGTTTCGGAGTGTAATTTGGTACCCGCCGGGCAAGCCCTGAACAGACAGGAAAACCGTAGAGCCATGAGCGTGCCGAACACAATTGGTCAGGCATTCCCGTGTAGCGGCAACCGTCATATCATACAGGGATGGTTCCAATGGCAGCATGCCATCCAGCACAATTTCCACGCCCAGATCAGCGGCTTCTGACAGTAAAACATCATACGGATCTGCGCTGTCCGCATCCGGAGAATAAACCAGAGTGCCCACTGCCACAGACAAGTTTTGCAGCTGCTTTTTCATGGTTTCTTCCGGCAAATCCTTTTGCAAAAATTGCCGGATAACCGTCAGGCTTTTTCCAATCTGATCATGGATTTTCATTTTTATATGAAGATATTCCCGTTCCCGAATCCGGTCTTCGGCGCGGGCGTACATCTTTTGCAGTTTCTGATTAATGCGTTGTAATTCCTGTGTTTCCGTAGTCAGTTCTTCATTGGCATAGTACAGGTCTGTTACGTTAAACAAAATGGCCTCTGTATAGGAAATGCCATCTTCCTGCAATTGCCGTTCTGCAAAATTCCAAACCGTCTGGTCCGGAAATAAATACGAACCGTCCGCCGTTTTGGGAACGGTATAGTCCAAGGTATCCCGCAGTTGCTGATAAGACTGTAATTCCTGTCCGGTTGCGGAAAAAATCAGCTGATACATCTGGCGGTTACAGATTTTTACCCTGCCGTTTTCCAGAAAGTAACAGCCTGCCATAGGTAAGTTGTCCATGGCCTCTTTTATGCTGGTTCCGGAAAGATTCTGCTGTACCCGCCTCCAGTTCAGGAAAAGCAAAGTACAAACTGCACCGGCCAGCAAAAAGGTTGCTGACCAGAGCAGAGCCGGCTTCCGCCAGTTCGGAAACATATTGGTATACAAAAGCACAAAGAAGACAAACAAGACAACAGTAAAAAGTGCAGTTCCAATCCAAAGAGCCGTTTTACGGCAGTCATAGGTCCAAATCAGATAAAACAAAAGAAGGCATAAAACAGAGAAGAGTCCTGTCATAAAACATACCCCCCTGCTGTCAGCGGATAAGATATAAACCATCCGTCCTCTGTCTGTTCCAATGTTGCCGCTGTATTTTTTTCTGACAGGTTACTTAAGTCAGCTGTACATTCAAAGTGAAAGTGTAATCCGGAGCTTCCGTTGTCTCCGGACGAAAGGGTTACGTAAAAATAGGTAATTCCATCCAGAGCCTGTTCTAATGCATCTTCAAAGAATTCATAAGCAGAAAGCACTTCCTGCATAGGGAAGCTAAGCTTTCCGTCCGGTACATACACATTTCCCTCCGTCCCGGCAAAGGACAGATTACTGCAGGATTCCCGCAATGCACTTTCCAAAATTCCGGCAGGAAGCAGGCTGTACCGGTCTGCTGCCAGCACCATATCCTTCCGCCGTTTAATATACGTGGCAAGGACCACAATGCGAAGGAGCAATGCCTGCTGTTTCACAGGATTGTCAGCTTCCTTTGAAAGTTGGTCTGACAGTGCCTCTATTTCCTTCAATTGGCGTTGCGTTTCCCGCTGCACCAAATCATAAAGCCGGTTCTGTTCTTCCAGTTTGTGCCGTTTGGCATCCCTGGCGTACTGTTCCCGTAAAAGGGCAATCCGATCCTGTAGCTCTTCCCTGGTGCTTTCCAGCGCATCTTTTACCTTCAGCAGTTCAGACACGTCCTTTTGCCAGATAACATGTCCGCCCCGGATGGTGCGCCCCTTCAGCATGGTGCTTTCGTTGACGCGGTATTCCCCGGCTTCCGTCTTTTGCAAAATTTCTTTCGGCCAGGGTGTGGCAAAGATGGACTCATATTTTACGTTGTAATTCCGATCCGTAATCTGCATACCTACGGAAGATACCCGGAAAAGCCCGGCATAACTGGTGTTGGAAGCAATCAGTCCACTTTGCAGGCAGCACTCCAGCGTGGCCGCAAACAGCAAGCATTGGACTACGGTTAAATCTCCAAACAAGCGTCCTAAAAAAGTACCTGATTGAAACACCCCAAAGGCATACAAAGCACTGTAAACTACAGAAAGCAGTACAGGAACAAACGGAGTCCAGCGCAACGGCTGTTCCTTCGGTCCCCGGTATTTGTACAGCATGATACCAATAGCCACAAAGGCGCAAAGCACCATGCACGCAAAAACGGCCACATAACCTATGCCGTAGGTGTAGTTACTGTAATCTGTCCAGATAACTGCATCTTCCGGAAAGTGAAACACCAACTGGTGAAAGTCATTGGTCAAAACCAGTAAAAGCAAAGCAAGGACCGGAATTCCACAGAACAAAGACCAGCTTGGAAGACGGTAATGGGCTGGCTCGCCAAGGGAAAGCGCAACCAGGACAGACAAAAACGGAATAAACAGCATGGGCAGGTAATACAAGTACCATAACTGCCGCATTACATCCGGATCCCGGACAAGCAGGTACTTCAGGGTGCGCACAAAAATCCAGAACACCATTAAGAAGGCAATCCAGGTCAGCGCGCGGCGCACCTGGGTCTGGATGACTCTGCGATACAGTGTAATACCCCAATAAGAGAACAGCCCAATGTATAACAGCGCCCGTAGGAAGCCAAAGGCAGCTCCGTGTAAATTTCCGCAGAGCACGGCAGCCAGAATGGTTAACAGGACAGACAAAACGGTCCGCCTGGTGGTCTGGTTCAGCGTTATCCTACCTGCCTGCCGCACTTTCGGGATCATAAACCGATGGCGGTATCCACCGGTACAGACATGACGATTCCCTGCGCCTGACTATGCATACCGCAGTGCTCCCCAATGCAATTCATCAGGGCTACCTTATTTTCCGATTCCGCAAGAATCAGGACAATTTCCTTTTCTTCCTGCGCACAAAGGCCCCAAAGGTCTGTTTCATTTTCATCATTTCCAATGCTGCGGCTGCGAATTACCGTGCCGCCTTTGGCACCGGCTTCCTGCACCGCTTCCATAACATCTCCGCTGAATCCTCTGTTTACCACAGTCAGGATTAAGGTATATTTTTCCACCATGGATTCTTCTTCCTTTCGTTCGGGCAGGGGCGAGTCAGCCCCTTCTGTTTGAGCAGATAATAACCGCAAAATCAGGTTATTTACGCCGTTCAGGGGAACGGTAAACGCAATGCCGCTGTTCACGGTATCCAGCTTTAGCTCTGAATGAAGCTGTTTCATAAGAACAGACGCCTGCTCCTTGCGGAGCATGGTCATTAAAATACTTTTGTCGGTACCACCCAGGCCCAGCATGTCCATAACTTCATCAGACGCGGTTCCTTCTGCACAAAAGCGGTATTGCAACGGCAGATTGTCTTTTTGAAATAAATGCGTTGCCTTCTCTGCAAGCTTTGGGGTGGAAATCAACAGTAACAACCGAAAGGACAATTTCTTTTCCTTATCCATTTGGTTCACTCTCCTCCAAATCAACAATCAGGTCACTGTCCTCTTCAAGCGCAAGAACGGTAGGCTTCTTCTTCTTGGACAGTTTGAATTTGTAAACAAGACCCATTAACTGAATGGCAATCAGCGGGGTTAGGGCAACTAAGGCCACAACGCCGAATGCATCCGTCATTAAGTTTCCGCCGAGGGCTTCACAAACACCAATGCTGAGCGGAAGTAAAAACGTGGAAGCCATTGGCCCACTGGCAACCCCACCGGAGTCAAAGGCAATTCCCACAAAAATGTCCGGCACAAAGCGGGACAGAATTAACGCAATTAAGTAACCCGGAATAACAAACCACTGAATGGAAATTCCGGTCAGAACCCGTGTCATGGCCAGGCCCACGCTGATGGAAACACCAATGGACATACAAAGGTTCATCATTTTAACAGAGACAGCGCCGTTGGTAATGCTGTCTACCTGGTGGTTTAACACCTGAATGGCCGGCTCCGCTTTTACAATAAAGTAACCAATCAGCATACCAATTGGAATCAGCAGCCAACGGAACGACGTAGAGGCCAAGGCCTTTCCAAGATACGCGCCCACCGGGGCAAAGCCGACATTAGCGCCGCAAAGGAACAGAACAAGGCCCACATAGGTATAAAGAAGGCCGACAATAATTCGTCTTAGTTGCCGTCCGTGGAACCGATGGGTTACCACCTGGAAGACAACGAACATCAGTATAATAGGCAAAAGGGAAATAAAGACCTCTTCTGCATAGGAGGGAAGCCCTACTGCAAAGATCCGGGCTACATCGCGCGTGGTAATGGCCGATTCCACGTCTGTTAACGAATAGGCGGTATCCGTTGGATGGAAGAAACATCCTAAAATCATGACTGCAAGGATGGGGCCGACGCTGGAAAGCGCAACCAGGCCGAAGCTGTCTCCGGAGGCGTTTTTGTCACTGTGCATGGAGGTAAGACCAATGCCAAGAGCCATGATAAACGGGACGGTCATAGGTCCGGTGGTTACCCCGCCGGAGTCAAAGGCTACCGCCAGGAACTGTTTAGGAACAAGCCAGGATACCACAATAATAATGCCGTACAAAATAATAAGCAAAACAGATAAGCTGATCCGATAACGAATCCGCACAATGGCCAGGGCCAGAAACAGGCCAACCCCCACAGCCACTGTAATTATAAGAACAAGGTTCGGGATGGAAGGCACCTGACTGGCAAGCACCTGTAAATCCGGTTCCGATACCGTGATAATAACACCCATAAGGAACCCTGTCACCAGGGCCACTAAAATTTTCTTTCGCTTGGCAATTTGAACACCGATTCCTTCTCCCAGTGGAATCATTGCCATTTCTGCGCCCAATTGGAAAAAGCCCATACCTACAATCAGCATGGCTGCTCCGGTCAGGAACAGGCCAAAGATGCCAAGGTCAATCGGCACCAGGAACACACTGAGTAAAAGGACAATTCCTGTAATCGGTAAAACGGCAGAAACAGATTCAATTAGTTTTTCTTTTAATTTCTGATTCACTCCTTCACCATCCTTCCTGTCCGCACAGCCTTCTTCCCCTTACAAAGCGGTTTGGACAATAAAATAAAAAGCCCGCAAGAGTGGCTCAATATTTTCATTGGGTTTCTCTTCGGACTGGTTTTATTTTATCATACTTTTCGGTTTCTTCCAAGCTCCCACCGGGCGAAACTGTGCTATAATCAAGCGGTATTCAGTAATTTGCAAACAACAATGGGAGGCCTGTTTATGTATTATCAGGAATTCACTTTTACCAGCTTTGACGGCACAAAACTATATGGCAGGGAATCCGGTTCCGGTCCACTGCTGCTGTTAATTCACGGTGCCTGCACGGACTCTGATTTTTACAAAGATACGGCAGAAATCCTGTCCCAGTGGTTCCACGTTATTTGCTATAACCGCCGCGGACACGTCCACAGCGGGACCCTTGACACGGGCGATGCAATCTCCACCCATGCCAAAGACGCCTCCGCCCTCCTGTCCCACTTCAGCAGCCAGCCTGCTTACGTGGTCGGGCACAGCTACGGCGGTGTGGTTGCCATGGAACTGGCAAGCCGGCACCCGGAACAGATTAAGAAGCTGCTTTTGAATGAACCGGCATGGGATTTTTCGGAAGCCAGAAATCCGGATATGTATAAGGCATTTCAGAAAGCCATGCCGCTTGCGGAAGAAGGCAATCTGCTGGCTGCTTTGCAGCTGGTTATCCCCTTCTTCAGCAAGCCGGACCCCCGGGCCAGAGCGGCAACGGAAGAGGAACTGCAAAACATTGTTCCGGACGCGGAAACCTTTTTCCGCTATGACCTGCCTTCTTTGCTGCGCTACCGTCCGGACTGGAACGCCTTAAAGCAGGCGCCCCTTGTTATGTCCGTCAACGAGCTCAGCAAAGATACCTTCCTGTACCAGGAAGGCCTGGACTTAGCGGAACAGGTTTCCGCACCACTTCTGTATTTCCCGGGATACCACAACTGTGGTTTTGACCTTCCGGCTTCCTTTGCCTATCTGGCCGCGGGGGCCTTATTACACGACTAGTTCTTTTAAAAGGCCCTGACAGCCCTCCAGGACATCCTGCCAGGTGGCTTCAAAGTCTCCGGAGTACCAGGGGTCTGCCACGCTGCCGGGACGGTTCGTGTGGTCCATCAGCAAAGAGATTTTACCGTCCCTGTCCCCTCCGCAAATGCGGTTCATGTTGCGGAAGTTGGCGCTGTCCATCCCAATTAAATAATCATAAGCATCGTAATCCTGGCGAGTCAGTTGCCGCGCTGCATGACCGCCACACGAAATGCCATGCTCTGCTAATTTGCGCCGGGCTGGCGGATACACCGGATTGCCGATTTCTTCTGTGCTGGTAGCAGCAGAGGCAATCCGGAACTGGTCCGCCAGCCCCGCTTTCTTTACCAAATCTTTCATAACAAACTCTGCCATGGGACTACGGCAAATATTGCCGTGGCAAACAAATAATATTTTAGTCATTGCTGTCACCCTTCTCCATCAGCCCAACCACAAAGCTTCCAAGATACTGCACTACAAAACGGCGGCGCAGAATCATTAAGCTGATAACCAATATGCCCTGGAACAAATAGGTCCAGGTGCCTAAAGACAAAACGGGAAGCACTTCTGAGAAAGCAAACGGTACACTGGAGATAGCCGAAATACCGGAGCCGGAGTACAGCATCAGTACCGCACCAAAGCTGTTAATAACAGCGGCCAGTAGCAGTGCCAGTTCTCCCCGACACACGAATTTTGGTTTCTCTTCTAGTTTCGTTTCCAATGCAAGGTTCCTCTCAAGAAAAAATCCACCGTAATAAAATTACGGTGGATGTATGGCGGAGAGCAAGGGATTCGAACCCTCGAAACCGCTGTAACGGTTTACACGATTTCCAATCGTGCTCCTTCGACCAGCTCGGACAACTCTCCATACGGTCAAATGAATGCGCTTCTAAGCGCGAGATTTATTATAAGGGAAAGCCCCCGGAAAAGCAAGGGTTAAATTGCTTTTCCGGGTCTTTTTTATGGAATGAAGTCAGCTTTTGCTTATTTAGAAAGCTCCATCGCCAGGGCGGCAAGTTCTTCTTTGTTTTGTTCTGTCAGTGCCGAGCGAATGGTAACGTTGTGCTCCGCATAGGTCAGGTTCTTGCTGTTTTCCAGAGCGGCCTTCATAACCTTGGTTGCGGTTGGCGCCCAGGTGCCGTTTTCAAGAAACGCTACGGTCTTGTTCTGGAAATTGCGTTCCGTTAACTTGTACAGGAACGTATGCATGAATGGGAAGATACCACCATTATAAGTGGTTGTGGCAAAGACAATCTTGCTGTAACGGAACGCATCCTCAACGCATTCTGCCATGTCTTCCCGGGCCAGGTCATTTACGGCAACCTTCGGGCAACCGGCTTTTTTCAGTTCCTCTGCCAACAATTCAACAGCCTGCTTGGTGTTGCCGTAAACGGAGGTGTAACAAATGCAGACCCCTTCCGTTTCTACGCCATAAGAGGACCAGGTGTTATACAGGCCAAGGTAATAATCCAGGTTTTCCGACAATACCGGCCCGTGAAGCGAGCAGATGGTTTGAATGTCAAGACCGCCCAGCTTCTTTAAAAGCGCCTGCACCTGGGCGCCAAATTTGCCGACAATACCAAAGTAGTAGCGTCTGGCTTCGCAGGCCCAGTCTTCCTCCACATCCAGTGCTCCAAACTTACCGAATGCATCTGCAGAAAACAGCACTTTGTCCTTGCTGTCATAGGTCATGATGACTTCCGGCCAATGGACCATGGGTGCCGTATAAAATGTTAATTCATGGGATCCAAGCTGTAAGGTGTCTTTGTCCCCTACCACCAGTCTTCTATCTTCAAACTCCGTGCCAAAGAAGTTTTTCATCATGGCAAAGGCCTGTCTGGAAGCAACTACGGTTGCGTTCGGATAACGTTCTAAGAAGTTAGCAATATTGGCAGAGTGATCCGGCTCCATGTGCTGTACAACTAAGTAATCCGGTGTGCGGCCGTCCAATACTTTATCCAGGTTGCTGAACCATTCCTCTTTAAAGTCTTTTTCTACCGAGTCCATAACGGCAATCTTTTCATCCAGGATGACATAGGAATTGTAAGCCATTCCATTCGGCACATCATATAAGCCTTCAAACAGGTCTATCTTCTTATCATTTACGCCAACATAGGCAATTTCATTTGTAATATGCATGGGAAAAGTCCTCCTTCAAGAAACTTTAGTAAGCTGGATTTGCAAGCTACTTTTTGCAAGCGCATTGCAAACTGGATTCAGTATAGCATATTTGTAGGAATAATTCCTACTTATTTTTTGTTGAGATAGTTTGCTTTAATGTGGTTTGTTCATTTTTCATTGCCGTCATTCTTCTCATTGTGAATTTGGTCTTTGCTGTAATTCTTTTTAAGGTTGCCCATCCGAACCTATACCCCTTTTCTTTGTGGGGCTTCACCTTAGCCTTTTTTGTGCTGGGTCCTTGATGTTTCATTCCGGAATGGGATCATGCCTTCCTGTAGTAGGATTTTCACAGCTTTCCTTCGTGTAATTGCTTTTTTGTAAATACCGTGTCTTTTTGCAATTATTCTACTATCTGTGGCATTCCTACCGTTGGCTTCTCGTGGTTGTATTTCGTAGTTGTATTCTCATAGCTGACTTTTTGTAGTTGCATTCTCATAAAATGACTTTTCGTAGTTGTTTTCTCATAGTTGTCTTATCAAAGATGTTTTCCTGTAGTTGTTCCCTATAGATGTCTTTTTTACAGCGGTCTTTCAATGATTGCTTCCTTGTGGTTATCTACCCCTGTGAATGCATTTCTATTGGCTATCTCTATAGCGGTATTCATAGTAATTGTATTGCCCAAATTTAGGTTTGATCCTTACTGAATTGCATGTTGCATAGGAAAAGTCCCCTTGATTTCTCAAGGGAACTTTTGCAGGGAAATGCCAAGTAGTTACCAGGGCCAGTCAAAGAATAGGTTGAACAGGAACCATGCCGGTAACTTTACGCCGAAAAACCATCCAAGTTTTGCAAGTAAGCCCAACATCTTAACTACTCCTTTCCAAAATTATTCGCTTCCAAAATTATTTCTGCAACGTTATTACTTCTAAAAAAGACATTCTTCCAAAAAATGGGGTAAGCCGTTTTTCTCCTTGCTATTTTTCTTCTAAGTAATTTTCAAATACGCCTTTTCTGTTGAACTTCTAACAGTACACTTCCTGACGGTGCGCCTGCTAAAGGTGCGCCTTCTAAAGGATTGTCTGCTAAAGGTGTGTTCTCTGGAGGCCACAGTCCAAAAGTAGTACTTTATGAAGATACGCTGTCTGGAGGTACATCCTAAAAGTGTATTTTCTGAAGATACGTTTTCTGAAGGCAGCAGCCTAAAAGTGTACTTTCTGAAGAAACGCTGTCTGAAGGTACCCTAAAAGTGTACTTTCTGAATAAGCGCTTCCCATCAAGCCTCAATCAGAACCTGCTCTTCACAAAAGAACATATTTGAAGCAAATTCACAGACATAGTAAAAGTAGAACTTTCTTAAAATGTTCCTACAAATGTAAGCCTACCATAAGAAGTTGAATTTTTTCTTAAATAGAAATTACCAATAGATTTCCGATTTCGCGTATTCTGATTTTCCACGCCTTTTCATGGCATATTTCAAACTTTGTAATTCTATTTGTGATGACTAAACCATCAGCTTTCCACGTTTAGTCACCCTTTTTCCAGGCCTATTGCAAGCTTCGTGTTCCTATTTGTGATGACCAAACTGCCAGATTTCCTCGTTTAGTCACCCTTTTTCCAAGCCTGCTCCAAGCTTCGTGTTCCTATTTGTGATGACCAAACTGCCAGATTTCCACGTTTAGTCACCCTTTTTCCAAGCCTGCTCCAAGCTTCGTGTTCCTATTTGTGATGACCAAACTGCCAGATTTCCACGTTTAGTCACCCTTTTTCCAAGCCTGCTCCAAGCTTCGTGTTCCTATTTGTGATGACCAAACTGCCAGATTTCCACGTTTAGTCACCCTTTTTCCAAGCCTGCTCCAAGCTTCGTGTTCCTATTTGTGATGACCAAACTGCCAGATTTCCACGTTTAGTCACCCTTTTTCCAAGCCTGCTCCAAGCTTCGTGTTCCTATTTGTGATGACCAAACTACCAGATTTCCACGTTTAGTCACCCTTTTCTCTGGAATATCCCAGTCTTCGTGCTCCTGTTTGTGATGACTAAACCATCAGTTCTCCACGTTTAGTCACCCTTTTCTCTGGAATATCCCAGTCTTCGTGCTCCTGTTTGTGATGACTGAACTTCAAGATCTCCGTGTTTAGTCACCCTTGCTTCGCACACAGCTCATCCGATAGCGCACTTTGTCATGGTGGAAAGCCCAAAATCCGCCAACCACCACCCTTTTTCTGCCGTCACAACCCATCAAACAGCGCACTTTGTCATGGTGGTAAGCCCAAAATCGGCTAACCACCACCCTTTTTCTTTGCCAACAGCCATTCCAACAGTGCATTTTGTCATGGTGGTAAGCCCAAAATCAGCCAATCCACACCCCTTTTCAATAAAATCTGCTTTTAGATCATCTCTGGTAAAGCCCGTACGGTTAATTACAGCGTTGTAAATTAAGCCGCCAAAAGGAAAGATTGAATGCCGCATAAACTAAGAAAATGAAAAATAAGGCAAAAGAAAAGCGCCGGGCAAACGCTCGACGCTAAACTTCTAGAACTTTTAAATTTATGTAGCACTGAAAGCCCGGTGCCAAGGCCAAAAGCCAGCCGTGTACTTTAACTGAATGTACAAACCTAGTGCCACAGCCAAACACTAAAAGCTAGCCGTGTACTGCAGTCAAACACCACAGCCATGCACAAAGCCAACTATACACTGTAACCTGATACCACGGCCAAGTACCCAAAAGCAAGCCGCCAAGAGGAAAGATCCATATGCCGCGTAAACTAAGGAAATAAAAAATAAGCCAAAAGAAACCAATAAGCAAAAAAGAAAAGCGCCGAGCAAACGCTCGACGCTAAACTTCTAAAACTTTTAAAATTATGTAGCACTGAAAGCCCGGTGCCAAGGCCAAAAGCCAGTCACGTACTGCAGCCAAGCGCCACAGCCAAGCCCAAAAGCCAGTCACGTACTGCAGCCAAGCGCCACAGCCAAGCACCCAAAAGCCAGCCGTGTACTTTAACTGAATGTACAAACCTAGCGCCACAGCCAAGCACCCAAAAGCCAGCCGTGTACGCAGTCTGCTATTGCAACGCACTACAAGCCTTTCCATGCCACCCAGGCCAACCAATAGTAATAACTTACTTATTCAGAGCCTGATCAACAGCAACAGCTACGGCAACAGTAGCACCAACCATTGGGTTGTTGCCCATGCCAAGGAAGCCCATCATTTCAACGTGTGCCGGTACAGAGGAAGAACCTGCAAACTGAGCATCAGAATGCATACGTCCCATGGTATCGGTCATGCCGTAAGAAGCAGGGCCTGCAGCCATGTTGTCCGGGTGCAGGGTACGGCCGGTACCACCGCCAGAAGCAACGGAGAAGTACTTCTTGCCCTGTTCCAGGCATTCCTTCTTATAGGTGCCTGCAACCGGATGCTGGAAGCGGGTCGGGTTGGTAGAGTTACCGGTAATGGAAACGTCTACGCCTTCATGATGCATGATGGCAACGCCTTCACGAACGTCATCAGCGCCAAAGCAGCGAACCTGAGCGCGTTCACCGTCAGAGTAAGCAATTTCGCGAACAATCTTCAGTTCACCGGTATAATAATCAAACTGGGTCTGTACATAGGTAAAGCCGTTGATTCTGGAAATAATCTGGGCAGCGTCCTTACCAAGGCCGTTCAGGATAACGCGAAGCGGTTCATTCCGGGACTTGTTTGCGTTCTTGGCAATACCGATTGCGCCTTCAGCAGCAGCAAAGGATTCGTGGCCTGCCAGGAAAGCAAAGCACTTGGTTTCGTCACGCAGAAGCATGGCGCCCAGGTTACCGTGGCCAAGACCAACTTTACGATCATCAGCAACAGAACCGGGGATGCAGAAAGACTGCAAACCAATACCAATGTTTTCAGCAGCTTCGGCAGCGCTCTTGGAGCCCTTCTTCAGTGCAATGGCTGCACCTACGCAGTAAGCCCAGGCGGCGTTTTCAAAGCAAATCGGCTGTACGCCTTTTACAATTTCATACGGGTCAAAACCTGCAGCCTTGCAGATTTCGCGGGATTCTTCAACAGATCCGATACCATATTCCTTGAGGACAGGCATGATCTGGTCAATTCTTCTTTCATAACTTTCAAAAAGTGCCATGATGTCTTATCCTCCTTGCTTATTCTACACGCGGGTCAATGTACTTTGCCGCGTTTTCAAACTGGCCATAGTGGCCCTTTGCCTTTTCCAGAGCTTCGTTGGCGTCCATGCCGCCCTTTACGAAGTCCATCATCTTACCAAGGTTAATGAATTCATAACCAATGATTTCGTCATCCTTGTTCAATGCCTGGCGAGTTACGTATCCTTCGGTCAGTTCCAGATAACGCGGACCCTTAGCCTTTGTGGCAAACATGGTACCGGTCATGGAGCGAAGGCCCTTACCAAGGTCTTCCAGACCTGCGCCGATTGGCAGTCCGCCTTCAGAGAAAGCAGTCTGGGAACGGCCATATACAATCTGCAGGAAGAGTTCCCGCATGGCAGTGTTAATTGCGTCACAAACAAGGTCGGTGTTCAATGCTTCCAGGATGGTCTTGCCGATGAGAATTTCGGCAGCCATAGCGGCAGAATGGGTCATGCCGGAGCAGCCAACGGTTTCTACCAGAGCTTCTTCAATGATACCGTCTTTGATGTTCAAAGTCAGTTTGCAGCAACCCTGCTGCGGAGCACACCAGCCAACGCCGTGTGTCAAACCGGAAATATCTTTAATTTCCTTTGCCTGTACCCACTTTCCTTCTTCCGGAATAGGGGCTGGTCCATGATAGGCACCCTTTGCTACAGGACACATGTTTTGCACTTCTGTTGAGTAAATCATGTTATCACTCCATTTTATTAATCAAAAAGCCCAGCGAGGCAGTTTTCACGCGTACAAAAAGCACCCCGCCTGTACCGCAAATAATTATAATTTGCCACCCCCTCTCCGTCAAGAAGGAAAGCACCGATATTGACAAGTTTTTGTCAGAGTTCTTTAGGTAAAATCACAAGCGCTTCCGGCAGGAAAGATGGCTGCATCGCCGGGGAAAAGGAAAGCAAAAAGAATGCAAAAGAGAAGCAAAAGAAAAAGCCATCTGCAAAAGCAGACGGCTTCTTCCAAAAGGAAATTTGTCTTCCTTAGTACTTCTTAAAAAGTTCCAATAAACTGATCTGCCGTGCAGGCATGGCAGGCCATTAGAATCTGGGTAATTTCTTCCGGTGTTTCCTGGAAATTCCGGTCTGCCCAGTGGCAGATAATTTTGGTTACCCCGGCCAGGTAGAACGTATACACGTAATCTGCCTTTCGGCTAAACGCAGCTACCTGCTGTTGGGACAACGGGGAAACATACTGGTCAAAGAAGGCCTTGACCTGACGGAACCAGATGGAATCCGACTGATGCCGATACGCCAGCAGAATATCCTGGTGGTCATACAGGTAGGTAACAAAGCCAAGCAGAACATCATGGTTGAACCAGTTGCCGTCAAACATGGGCTTACTGCCTAAGGCGTGGGTAATTGGTTCAAAAATGTTTTTCTGTTCGGTGTCGGCCAGAAGGCTGTCCAAATCATCATAGTGAGCATAAAAGGTGGAGCGGTTTACACCGGCTTTTGTGCACAATTGGGAAATGCTAATTCGGTCAAAGGGGTAGTCCTTCATTAGGGATAAAAGGGCCGCCCGCATCTTCTTGGCACAGTTTTCATATTTGGTTTCAAAACGATCCATTACAAATACCTCTGGGGAAACAAATAGATATGTGTATCAGTGTTTAATTATAGAAAAATCCGTTTTTTCAAATGTTACAGAATTGTGAATGTTGGAAAAATTCAGACTACCTTAAGGTTTCTGGAATTTCACCTGATTAGGCCTTTTCTGCAACAATTACCAGGAACTGGCTGCCGGTAATATAAAGGATAACCTGATTCTTTTCTTCATCCAGGGCAATGGAAAGATCCAGATTGCTGACGCTGTCATGCAGGAACTGTCCGGTGTAGGTTGCGGATACTCCCTCCTGTGTCTCATCGGACTTTTCATAGGTGCCAACATAGTGGCCCAGGCCGTCAATGTTCAGTTCAAAATAACCGTTGTCTTTGAATTCGATGGTTTGTGCTTCGTCATAGGTTTTGACGTCGCTGCCGGAAATGACGGAAACAACGGTGTAACTGCCAATGATGGGATCCGTTTTCCGGGTGGCTTTCCAGGTTACCAGACAAATAACCAGGACAAGCACAACTGCAACAACAGAAAGTAAAATGATTTTTGCTTTCTTGGACAGCGGCTTTCGGGTTTTGGGTTCTTTTACTTTGGGCTCTTTTACTTTGGATTCTTTTGCGTTTTCTGTATTGTACATACAGGCCTCCTTTAATCCTTTTTCCGTAGGGAAAGATAAAGATAATAAAATATACACAGCACCAACGGCGCAATAAAGAGCAGTAAAACAATGCACGTATAACAGGAAACCGCATCCTGCTGCATTAGGGCGCAATAAATGTTGTAGGTCATGATGGCAGACAACGCCATTTTGGAAATGCCTATCATAACGGAATCAAATACAATGACCTTTTTCCGTATGCGGTCATCCATATTGGAGAAAAAATACCAAATGTCCGGGCGCCCTTGTATGAAGCTCATAAGGCCGGCCAGGTTTGCCTCCATACAGAGGAAAATAATGGTCATGGCTTTGGAGCCGTACCAGGACAGGTCACCGGTAAAATCAAGACAGGTAAAAATCATGTCGGGCGATGTAGCGTAATACTGTATCAGCAGCACAACGCCGACAACAAAGCTAACGCCACTTCCAACCAGAGTTACACGGTTATACCACTTGGTAAAAGCAGTCATGACGTCCCCTCCCTTGTTTAACAGGCCCTGCCTATTCCGTCTGGTTTCCTTTCTTTTTCATTGCGTTCTTTTCCGCTTTCTCCGGATTCTTCTGTGGAAAGCAGTTTTTATTGCAACTCCTGTTGCAATTCTTTTACCGTTTTGTGGAGTTGCGGGTCTACCAGATCCGGTGCAATTTCAGCAATGGGATCTAATACAAAGCTGCGGTTGCAGCGGTCCACGTGCGGGATAGTCAGGGCTTCTGTTTGAAGCACCAGGTCTTCATAGTAAATAATGTCCAGATCCAGGACGCGCGGGCCCCAGCGGCGGGTCGGTGTCCGCCCAACTTCTTTTTCAATTTGTTTTAACGCCGGGAGCAGAGCTTGCGGCGTTAATTTTGTTTTCAAAAGTAAGGCTCCGTTTAAGAAATCCGGCTGGTCTGTAACACCGTAGGGCTTGGTTTCAATAAGGGCGGAAACCTTGCCGACGCTGCCCAGCGCGGACAGGGCCCGGATGCCGGCTTCCACGGAAGCCCTGCGGTCCCCTACGTTGGAACCGAACGCCAGCACCACGTTTTTGTCCCGGGCCATCCAGTCGTCTACGGCCTTTTTATTGGGTGCCACATCATGGACCCGGGCCATTTCAACGCCGTGTCTGGCGGCTTCCAGGCTCCAGGCTACGGTCTGTTCCAACGTATGGTCCAGGCAGGACTTCCGTGAAACAGCCAGCAACATGGGCCGGTGCAACGGTGCAAACGCGTCCAGATTCCGGAGCAGCGTTAAATTGTGTTCTTTGGTTTTGCCGAAGCCGATTCCAAGGTCAATGATAATGTCATGGATGCCGTTGGCTTCTGCAAAACGAATGCGTTCGTCTAAGAAGTCATAAACTTCTTTTACCACATCCTGATACGTGGGATTATCCTGCATATGATCCGGTCTGCCGTTGATATGCATTAGGATAACCGTTTTCTGATATTTCTTAATAACGTTTACCATGTCCGGGTCAAAGGTCATGGCGGAAATGTCATTAATAATATCTACCCCGGCCAGGATGGCCTGTTCTGCCGTATAGGCATGGTAAGTGTCTACCGACAGCTTAATGTCCGGATAGGTTTGCCGCAGTGCCTTAATGACAGGAATGACGCGTTGGCACTCCTCTTCCGGCGTTACCGGTGCGGCTCCGGGGCGGCTGGATTCTCCGCCGATATCCAACATGGTGGCACCTTCTTCTACATGCCGTCTGGCAAGCTCCAGTGCCTGTTCCGTACCGGAAACCCTGGAGGCAGGGTGAAATGAATCCGGTGTGGCGTTAATGATTCCCATAAATTCCATAGCAATAGACTTCCTTTACAATTAGATTTTATGGTAATCCGGTGATTTCTGTTTACAGCCTACCGACCTTCAGTTTCAGTCTCCGGTTTACTATTCTGTTTGAATTTAGTGCTTTGATTTTATTTTTGCTTTTGGGTAATTCCTTAGTTGCTGGTTACCTTGGCGTACGCACTGTGGTTGTGAATGGATTCCAGGGATTCCACTTCCACCACGTAGCTGTTAATGCCTTCCATCTGATCCAGCTGCTGTTTGACGTCACGGCAGACGTCTTCTACAAACTTGGGATGGTCATAGGCGTATTCGGTAACGTATTTTTCATCCGGACGCTTCAGCAGTGTATAAAGGGGGCTGCTGGCGGCCGCTTCGGAAATGGCTACGTAACGCTCCAGCGGAATAAACTTCTGCGTGTCCGTGGTAATGGTAACCAGAGCCCTTTGGTTGTGGGCCGAGTAGTCCGAAATTTCTTTAGAGCACGGGCACAGCGTAGTAACCGGGGTTTGTACCGTTACCACGAAGTGGAAATCATCCCGTTCCAGGGATGCGTTTACGGTAACTAAAATATTTAAATAGGCTTCCTTGCCGGAAACCGGTGCCTTCTTTTTAACAAAGTAGTCAAAGCTGATTTCCAGGTAAGCGGTTTCCGCTTCCAGGGTGGTCTGCATGGAGCGCAACAGCTCTTTCATGTCTTTCAGGTTCAGTTTGTCATACGCCTGGATGATTTCCACAAAGCGTGACATATGGGTTCCGCGCTTATCCGCCGGCAGCCCCACCCGGGCACTGATGGTGGTATGCGTGGTAAACCACTGACCGTTACTGTCTTTAATGTCTAAAGGATACCGCAAATTTTTAATGCCCACTTCATTCAGTGGGATATTGCGGGAGTCCTTTTGGTTCTGTACGTCTTTCATGCCTGTTCTCCTCTGTATACAATGCCGGAGTCTGCCGTTTCCCAGACTTCAATTTCATAAAGGTGAACATTGTCCCGGCGAGTCAGTGGCTCCAATTGATTCCAGATATAAACGGCAATATTTTCTGCCGTTGGCTGCGGGATAAAGTCATTCAGATAATGATGATCAAACTGTTCCAGCACAGTGTCCTTGACCAGATGCTTTAATTCTACAAAGTCAAAGAGCATGTCTTCCTGATCCGGGGTTCCTTCCAGCTTTACTACCAGCTTATAGGTATGACCGTGTAAGCGTTCGCACTTGCCGTGATAGTTAACCAGATTATGTGCTGCGTCAAAGGTAAACTGTTTGATTAAAATCATGGGAAAATCCTTTCTGAAAAGGGCTTAGTAAAGTGCTTAGAGAACTTTTGTGCCGCCGACATTGCGGATTTGAAGCACGCGGCAGGAGCCTTCTCCAAAGACGCCGTCTAATGCGGCCTTGTACTCTGCCACTTTGTCCTGCGGGACAAAGGCCTGAATGGTACCGGCAAAACCGCCGCCGTGAACGCGGCTGGCACCGGCGCCGGCCAGAACATTGTCACTGATGGCAAGGCCGATGCTCAGGCCCTGCTGATCCAGTTTATGAGCCGAATAAACATTTTGCAGATATTTATAGGACGAGTCTCCGGAGGCTTGAATAAACTGGAGGAAGCGGTCAAAGTTGCCGCTTTCCAGTGCTTCCACTTCCCCGTCTACCCGCTTGTTTTCATTGTACCAATGCAGGGCACGGAGCACAGGCCGGTCCCCGAGGGCTTCCCGAAGAGCAGTAAATTTCTGATAAAAATCCTGCTCCGGTACTTCTTCCAAAACCTCCTTTTGGAAGAAGGCCGCCACCTGCTTCATTTCCCGCGGAACGGCGGCATAATCCGGCGTCAGATCGGCGTGGGAGCCTTTGGTATCCGTAATGCAAAGCGCATATCCGAACTTTCCGAAGTCTACCGTCAGCGGATGAATTTTCGGGCTGTCCTTTTCGGCAAAATCAATATTAATTAAGCCACCAACGGAGCAGGCCATCTGGTCTAACAAGCCGCTTGGTTTTCCAAAGAATACGTTTTCCGCATACTGGGAAAACTTTGCCTGTTCTACAGCACTAACCACACCGTTATTGTAAAGATGATTTAAAATGGTGGCCACCAGAATTTCAAAAGAAGCACTGGAAGACATGCCGGAACCCGGCTTTACGTCATTGGTGGTATAGGCTTCAAAACCGCCGATTTCATAACCATGGGCTTTGAAGGCTGCTGCCACGCCCCGAATCAGCGCCGGGGAATGGTCGTTTTCTTCTTCTACCGGTTCCAGATTGCTTAAGTCAATAATATCTTCCCGATAGCCTTTGGACTTCAGACGGATAACGCCGTCCTCTGTTTTTTTTGCAACGGCAATAATATCCAGATTTAACGAAGCAGCCAGAACCTTTCCCCGCTGATGGTCTGTATGATTTCCGCCAACTTCCGTCCGTCCGGGAGCAGAAAACATATGAAGGTCTCCGTCCGGGAAAAAATTCAGAAAACAGTCAATGACGTTTTCGTACCGTTTCAGCTGTTCCGGAAGCCGTGCCGGCTCCACATAAAGTGTAGTCAGCTGATCCTGCAGTTCTTTGGTTTGCAAGGCTTCCTTCAGTTCCTTGGCTGTCATAAGTTGCCCTCCTTCGGCATCCGAACTCCCATTGCAAAAATGCAACAAATTATCCCAATTAGTATAGCATAAAAAAGGGCCTGTTGCCTTGCAACAAGCCCTTTTTCTGAAATATTTTTTCTTACTCTGCCAGCGGCAGTTGGATAATTACCTTAAACAAATCTCCGTCTATGGAAATGTCAAACGTACCACCCTGTGCTGTGGTCAGACTTTCCGCAATGGACAGGCCCAGTCCGGAGCCCTCTGTTGTCCGGGAACGGTCTCCGCGGAAGAACCGCTCCGTCAGTTCTGACGGATCATAATTCATTTCTTCACGGGACACGTTCTTTAAGGCAACCACAGCCATTTGCGCTTCCTTTTTCAAGTCAATATACACCCGCGTGTTTTCCAGTGCATATTTCCGAATGTTGGAGAACAGGTTTTCTAATATGCGATACACCTTTTGCCCATCCGCCATAACAAACAGCGGTTCTTCCGGCAGGTTCAGCTTCAGCAACAGGCCCTTTTCCTGCAACGCCAATTCGTATTCCCCGTAAACCTGTTCCAGAAGCTCACTCAGATTAATTTTTGCCAAGTGGATTTCCACGTTACCACTGGAAACCTTGCTGGCTTCAATCAGGTCTTCAATCAGTTTCTTCAGGGCTGCGGACTTTTCTTCCAGCACGGACAGATACTGTATGGCCTGCGGATCCTGGATATTACATTTCTTCAGCAGATCCGTATACGCAATAATGCTGGTCAGCGGTGTTTTCAGGTCATGGGACACCCCGGTAATCAGCTCGGTTTTCTGCCGTTCGTTCTTGACCGCATCCTCTACTGCAAGCTGCATGCCGTCCGTTAGGTTGTTGACCTTTTCGCCGATGGGCCGAATGTACTTGGTCATTTTCTCCGGCGCCAGCTGGAAATCATATTGCCCCTTTTCCGCATCCGCCAGTGCGTTGTTAATTTTTTGCAGGTCGTGGCAGAATCGGATGAAATACAGGACAAAACCAATAGACAGCAAAATCATGGCCATAAAGCAGGGAACGTTATTATAGGCGCCCAGCAGAACCATCAGGAAGGCATACCCGGCCAAAAGCCACAGCATGCGCCGTTTCAGCTTTTTATCCTGAATTGGAAAACGCTCCTTCCAAAAGGTCCGAATTTTCCCATTCTTGCTAAAGGTCTGATAAATCAGACTGCTCTTTACGAAGAGTCCGGCCCGAATCTGCCGAATCAGGCTGGTGCCCCATTCTATCAGGCACAGATTCATTCCAACGGCCAGAATACCGCACAGGGCCGTCCACAGGACACGGTTGCTCATTGTGTAATTGTCATAATTTGAAATCAGCGTACCGGCCGAAACCATGCCTGCCGAACCCAGACCAAACAGGATCAGTGCAATCAGAATGGCATGAACAGAGATTGGGAACCGGTCCACCCACGTCGGGATGATTGCCCCGTTTTCGTCCACCTTTCCCGCAGACACAAGCAAAAGGATAACGCTTCCCAGCCAAAGAACGGCCAAAACGCAGAATACAACCAGGTCTCTAAGGAAGGCTGCCTTCGCCTTCAAATATTCTGCTGCCAGAACCGAGTAAATGTCCTGACTCTGGCTATTGGGGGACTCAAAAGTCAGTGGAGCCTGAAAATAACTATCGTAAGTGGCGGGATCTAACTCGCCGGCAAAATCAGAATACAGGAGCGATGCATACGGGCTGTCCGTGTACATGGCATAGGTGGTGCTGCCGGCATACAACGCCCGGTTTTGATAATATTCGTACGTCTGCGCCAGAACGGACGACAGCTCCTTGCTCAGGGTCAGGCTGGAATCTTTTGTCAGCATGGCAAAGCCGCTGTTCCCTTGCGATTCAGCTTCTTCCACCCCGCTTACATCCATATTGGTATAAACGGTTCCCGTTGTTCTGTCTACAATGCAGAAACGGAAACTACTGCTGCCATATAGCGCTGTTTTCATGCTGCGGAAGTTGGAATAATAGCCGTCTTTAAAGCTTTTCAGAGAGTCCTGATAGCTCTGTTCGGCCTCTTCCTCCAGGGCTTGTTCATCTACTGTAATGACATTCAGGGAAACCCCTTTGTAATAGTCAACGCCGTTGATGGTAATTAAGCCATTGTTGCTTTTATCTGCTGCTTCCTGCTCCGCTATGGTAACGTGAATCAGGCTGTTTGAGCCGATATTGAAGCCATCGGTGTTGTCAAATACATAATAGCTTTCGTCCTGGCCGCTATATTCTTCCACATTATTATCAATGATTTCCTTTTTTTCCTCCAGAATGGATTGTTCCAGGGTGTCCTGCTTCTCTTGGGCCATCTGCTGTACCCTCTTCTGATAATAGGCAGACTCTTCAATTTTGGTTTCGTCCAGGGTTTGATACTTGGTGACCAGATAGGTTGCCCAGTCAATATCGGTCTTGATTTGCTCCGCATATTTTGTGCTGCCATTGCCAAGAATGGTGCTTTCTGAGGAGCGGAAAAAGCTGTATCGCATGGAATTATAAATTTCCAACGAGGCCAGCAAACAAACGCTGGAAAAGCAAAGCACGCAGGACAGCACAAGGCAAATGATTTTATAGGAAATTTTGTTATGCATCTTTGTCAATCTTGTAGCCAATTCCCCACACCACCTTTATATATTTTGGGTCTTTCGGATTAATTTCAATTTTTTCCCGAATGCGGCGAATGTGCACGGTAACCGTCTTTTCCGAAGCAAACGCTTCTTCGTTCCAAACGGCTTCATAAATCTGCTGGGTGGAAAGGATGCATCCCATATTCATCATCAGATATTCCATAATTTTGTACTCGGTTGCGGTCAGCTTCACCGGTTCGCCATCCAGGGTCAGCGTTTTGGCGTTGACATCCAGGGCAAGACCGCCGGTCTTCAGCAGATTCTTCTGCTCCGGAGCACTGCCAAGACTGGTATATCTGCGAATCTGGGACTTGACTCTGGCCACCAGCTCCAACGGATTGAAGGGCTTGGTGACATAGTCATCTGCGCCAAAGCTGAGACCGGCAATCTTGTCCGTGTCCTCCGATTTGGCAGAAAGCATAATAACCGGAATGTTGCGGTCTTCCCGCAGTTTGCGAATGGCGGTCAGCCCGTCCATTTCCGGCATCATAATATCCAGAATCATACAATGCGGTTCTTCCTTTTCTGCCAGCTCCAGCGCTTCCCGGCCATTGGTGGCCTTCAGCACCTGGTAGCCCTCCAGTTTCAGATAAATCTCAATGGATTCCAGGATAGCAATGTCGTCATCGCATACCAGTACTTTTTCCATTCCAGTGTTCCCCTTTCCAGTGGGTTTCGTTACAGCGTTCCCCGTTTCAGGGGCTCCTGTTACAGTGGATTACATTCCTGTGATCCCATTTCAGTGGTTCCCTTTCCAGCGGGTTACCTTCCAGTGGTCCCATTTCAGTGGTCCGCTCCATCGGTTCCATTTCAGCGGTTCACTTTCAGTGGCCCACTCCAGCGGTTTCCATTCCAGTGATACGCATACAAATGGTAACACATTCACCGTCCTTATTAAAATAGCAAAGGATTACAGAAGAGCTGGTACAAAAGTTACAGTTTTCTTAAATTGGTGGTAGCCACGCTCCCGATTCTTATTTCAAGCAGTCTCTTCAAGCAGTTTCTTCAAACAGTCTCTTCAAGCAGTTTCTAAGTAATTCTTCACCCACTATGCTTTCTTTTACTTTTCCCGCTTTGGCTCTGTTTTACCTTGTCCTTGGCCGCGCTTAGTCTAGTATACATCTATGCATCTAACATCTTATCTTTAACCTTACAGAGGAGCTTACGTGTGATTTCAGGAAATTTCCAAGATATCCTGCAATTGCTTCACTGGCTTACAGGCTATTTCCAGTTTTCTCCAAAATCACACGTAGTCAGGCGCCGACAGCTTTCTCCGGCAGTTCCACTGGCAGTGCTCTTCTCCGGCGGTTCCCCTGGCGGCGCTCTTCTCCGGCGGCTCCACTGGCGGCGCTCTTCTCCAGAGGCTCCACTGGCGGCGCTCTTCTCCGGCGACTCCACTAGCGGCTGAGATTACGTGTAAAATCAATTTTTTCTTGAAATTACACGTAATTTCCGTTTTGAATTACGTGTAAATTTCACTTTTTTCCAGATTTACACGTAGTCGGGTGCTGGCAAGCTTGGTTAACACCGACACTAACAGCAGGCACTACGTGTAAATTCAAATTTTTTCTGAAAATACACGTAGTTTCCGTCCTGAATTACGTGTAAATTTCACTTTTTTCCAAATTTACACGTAGTCGGGTGCCGGCAAGCTTGGTTAACACCGACACTAACAGCAAGCACTACGTGTAAATTCAAATTTTTTCTGAAAATACACGTAGTTTCCGTCCTGAATTACGTGTAAATTTCACTTTTTTCCAAATTTACACGTAGTCGGGTGCCGGCAAGCTTGGTTAACACCGACACTAACAGCAAGCACTACGTGTAAATTCAAATTTTTTCTGAAAATACACGTAGTTTCCGTCCTGAATTACGTGTAAATTTCACTTTTTTCCAAATTTACACGTAGTCGGGTGCCGGGAAGCTGCGTCGGCGGACACTCGGGTGCCGGGAAGCTGCGTCGGCGGACAGCCGGGCACTGAGAAGTCCAGCACGCGCCGAGAAAAGGGAACGCTACATTACTAGAGAGAAGCTGAGTCGCCAAGGGAAAACTGCATCGCAAAAGGGAATTTGCATTGTCAGGAAAACTGCATTGCCAGGAAAAGCCGCATTACTAGGAAAAGCTGCATTGCCAGGAAAAGCCGCATTGCCGGGAAGCTGCGTCAACGGACACTCGGGTGCCAGCAAGCTGCGTCGGCGGACACTCGGGTGCCGGGAAGCTGCGTCGGCGGACACTCGGGTGCCGGGAAGCTGCGTCGGCGGACAGCCGGGCACTGAGAAGTCCAGCACGCGCCGAGAAAAGGGAACGCTACATTACTAGAGAGAAGCTGAGTCGCCAAGGGAAAACTGCATCGCAAAAGGGAATTTGCATTGTCAGGAAAACTGCATTGCCAGGA
>CAVIZK010000005.1:121718-150312 GCA_963647215.1 Paludibacteraceae bacterium
AAAAGCTGCATCGCCTGGGAAAAGGATCCGGAAGATTACAAAGGAAATCCGGTTGCGGGTTTAGCCAAGAAGCGCATTTGCAGCCGGTGGCGAATCTGGCCGATGTCAAACGGGGTTTGCGCTGATTCAAAGGAAAAGAGCAATTGGTTGCCAAGCGCAAAACCAGCGTTCTCATACCTGGCAATTTTGGCAAAGGCACCTGCTTGGTAGCTTTCCTGATCCATCAGGCCGAAATGCTCATAGTAAACCTCGGTTCGGGTAGACAAATCCAAGATGGTGAAGTCCGGATAGTGCCACGCTCCCTCCAGGAACAGCGGCTTTTCATATTGATACGGCAGGTGCAGCTCTAAAAGAAGATTGGCAATCATCATTTCTGATTTGGATCGCACCTTTTCTCCGTTGTTGGTAGCGTAAATACAGTTTTCCGAGAAGGGTGCCGATTGCACCATGGCAGAGGAGTCTTTAGCGCCCTCCAGCCAGTACGCTATATACTCTTCATCCGGAAGAAAATCTGGCGCACAAAAGCAGTAAGATTGCACGGATTTTGGCATTTTGGAAAAAGCAGATTTTGGATTCTTTACCTTTTTCAGCGCACGTTCCGCTTTTTGGAAGGACGTGGCATTTTCGGTATAAATTTTCAAAAGCTCCTGGTTATAGCGCTTTTGCGCAAGGGTTCGGATAAGCTGCTGTTCCGATTTAGAAAGATGCACTCGTTTGACAGACCCGGAGACCGTCCTGCGTTGAAATTGGCTTACCCCATTGCTGTTGGAAGTCAGCAAACTTCCCTCGGGCGATGTAGCAATTTTCTTTTCTAAAATTGTTATCTGTTTTTCTGCTTCCTCTGATTCTGACGCCAAAAAATTAATGATTTTCTGTAATGTTTCCTCGTTCATTTTTCCTTTGTTCATTTTCCTTTTTGCTCCTACTTTTTACTCGTTTTCAGGGTCCTGGTTTTTGCGTTTCTTTTTAGAGGATAACATAAGAAAAAGGCCTAAACTAGGCCTTTTTCGAAGTTTGGAACGAACGGTATTGAAAGTTTCAGTTTTAGGAAAATCAGGTGCGTTAATCAGTAAGCTCCGACTGAATAATTGCGCATTTTGCCGGAGCTTTCTGTCAGGTTAGCGCTCAGATTGGTGCTCTGATTAGTGCTCAGATTGATGCTCAGGTTAGTGCTCAGGGTGTGCTCAGGTTAGCGTTGCTCTTTCTTGCGCTTGCGGCGGCGAAGGATGGCACGAATGACAAGAATCCAGAAGACGATGGTCAGGATGACTACAACGCCCCAGATAATCAGAAGCTTAGCCCAGTTCGGAAGGCGCTTTTTCTGTGTTTCTTCCTGCGGTGTTTCTTCCTGGCGTTCCGTGTTCAGGTAGGTCTTGCAATAAGTGTAACAGGCATTGTAGAACTCTGTCTGGTCAGTGTCCGGGAATTGGGAAGTGTGACCGGCAGAACTACTTTCTATAATTTGGTATTCTACATCCGTGGCCGCAAGCGCATCCGAAAGAACGCTGCTGTGACCGGTGCCGATTACGGTATCCTGCATACCGTAAATGGCCACGGTCGGCACGGGGTTCTTTTTGGCATAATAGGCCGGCGACACGCGGTTAATGTCGGACTCTGACATGGACAAGTCCCGATTGGCAAGGTACAGGATTCCCTGCAAGCTCAGGCCGGAAGCAAAGGTGCTTCCGGACCAGGTGCTTGTATGGAAGTCCGTCGGGGCACACTGGGTCATAACCAGGGTAACCGGAATATTGGCGGAGTCTGCCATGGAATAGCTGTACAGCTGGGCCAGGTGCCCGCCGGCGCTAAAGCCGAACAGAGCCGCATTACCGACCGTGTAGCCGGCCTCCGTCAACCGCTTACTGATATCATTTAAGCAGGTCTTAATATCATCCAGCATATCCTGTACAGTCCAGGCATAGTTGGCCTGTTTTGTTACCATATTGCTGGTATTGTACAAACGATAATCAATGGTTGCTGTAACGTAACCTTTTTTAGCAAACCGCTTACAGTTCTCATCCTGTTCGGACTTGTCTCCACTGGTCCAGGATCCACTGTGCAGGAACAGGATTACGTTTACTGTCTGCCCGTCTTTCAGCGTGCTTGGGCCATATAAGTCATATGTGTTATGCGCCGTCCGCGAGCTGTCATAGGTCAGGTCGGATTCCTTATTCACACTGACGTTTGCCGCCGAGGCCGGCACGCAAAAGCAAACGCTAAGCAGCATTAGCGCTACCAGTAATATGCTAATTGGCTTTGCGCCAATTAGCCTTACGCCAATCGGCTTTGCACTAAGTGTTCTTTTCATTTGCACGGGATCTCCTTTTGCAATTTTCCTACTGCAGCCTGCAACATGCTGCCGGCTGCATACCGTCAGCTGAAACTCATTGGTAGCTGAACTTCGTCACCATTATACTCCCCTTCCTTAGTTTTACCAGAAAAGCATTTCCAAAAAGTAAAAAGCAAAAGGGCCCGTTTTGCAACGGGCCCCGCATGTAATTACGTATTCTATTCGTTTTTTATTTCTTATGCTTCAGCCGGAGCTTCTGCAGCAGCTTCTTCAGCAACTGCTTCTGCAGCGTCATCAGCAGCCGGTACAATATCTTCTACCTTGGCATCCTTGTCTTTCTTGGAGTGCTTCTTAAAGTTCAGGCAGGCAAATACTGCAGCCAGAACAGAAGCTACCAGGAAGGCAATAAATGCGTGGAACTGGGTGTCTCCGGAATAGGAGCCATCTGCCAGACGGAATACATAGTTGGTGTAACCGGTCATGATGCCGTATACGTTAATGCCAATTGCGAAGAGAGCAGCAATGATGGTGCCGATCTTGCCCTTGCCGAAGATACCCTTCAGGCCGGAAACCAGACCGAAGATACCACCGATGATGCAAAGAACATAAAGAACAACTCTCGGAACCAGTTCTTCCGTTGCCATGCTTTCCATGTCATGTGCATAGTCTACTGCATACCACATGATGTCATAAGCAAGGTCAAGGTCAAGAGCCTTCTTACCATTCCGAAGGAGCTTGTAGCTACCGTCAGCGTTCTTCTGATAAATATCAAGAGTGCCGTCAGTGTAACCGAAGTGGTCAGCCGGGGATTCCAGAACTACGTTGCCCTTCTTATCCTTCTGGGTCTGCAGAGCAAAGATAGCGGTGTATCCTTCGTCCTGAATCTGCTGTTCGCCGTCTTCGAACTGCTTCAGCTGAGCATCACCGTCAGCCAGCTGCTGTTCACCGTCAGCAATCTGAACCAGACCGTCTTCATACATTTTCAGCTGAGAGCGGCCATCTGCAATCATGTCAATCAGGTACTGCGGAACATCCGTGGTGCCTTCCGGAATTTCTACGCCAGCCTTAGTAAGCAGCGGGGAAATAACCTTTACAAAGTATTCCTGTGCAGTGGAGAAGCCCGGAACGTTGACGTTCTTGTCTCTCCAGGCAACGTACTTTTCAACCAGGCCCGGAACGCCAAGGGTGTCCAGAGTGTTGATAAGTGCTTTACCGTCATTGTAAGCGTCGGTATTGTCAGCAATCTGCTTTTTACCGTCAGCCAGCTGTTTCAGGCCGTCATTGTACTGATTTACGCCGTCAAAATAAACATCTTCGTTTTCAGACAGCTGATTCAGACCATCATACAGAACATACAGCTGGGCAGCTGCGCCGGAGAATTCTTCCGGAAGTTCTTCTGTGCTGGTGTCTTCCTCTGGGGTCTGGCCCGGAGTGCTGACGAAAGAGTCAATCATTCCGCCTACGGTGGATCCGGTCAAGTTGCAATAGATTTCAATGAAATCCCGCAGTCCCTGGAAGCTGGCAACAATGGCCAGGCAGGAAACAATTGCAAGAACGCCACTCAGAACTCTGTAGATGATGTTCTTAACCGACTTTTTTGATTTCATAAATAGATTCCTCCTACAAAAAGAATGCATAATTACGAGTAATTACCGACATCAAGTATACTAAATCTTGCGTTTTCATGCAATCAAAAGCGCAAGAATTTGCACTCACATTTATGAATATTTTGTTAATTTTTACTGTAGTGTCCCATTTCCCGCCTGTGCGTTGCCAAAGAAATGACATAATTTGTACAATCAGGAAAGAATTGCGTTTTTGTTAAAAAGCCCCCACTGCAGAAAAAGAGCGTCCTTAAAAGCGGATGTCTGTTCCTGGCGAGTCAGTCCTATATATGTAATACAAAGCTAACTCGCCCGGAAGGCAGCAGCATACGTTTGCACGAAGCACAGCGCCACACACAGGTGCCAACCTGCAAAAAAAGCATTGACATTCAAAAAAAGGAATGATAGCATTGCTTCAGCAAAACGAAGGAGAAAAAAGATGAACTGTTCTCTGTTCACAGCTGAATACCGTTACTTTTATAGCTATACCTTTTTTGGCATGGCTTTTTTCGGTTTGGCTAAGAACGAGTAACGCTCCTAAACTTCGCATGAGCGCCCGGTGGTCAAACCACCGGGCTTTTTTTATTGATGAAATGAGGTATTGTCCATGATTGTTGTACTGAAGAAAAATCCGGATAAGGAACAGATGAAGACCTTTGAGCAGTGGCTGCTTGACAAGGGTCTGCAAATTAACAAGTCCACCGGTTCCTCCGAAACCATCTGGGGTCTGGTTGGTGACACCTCCCGCCTGGATGAAGATTTAATTGCTGCACTGGATATTGTTTCCGATGTCCGCCGCATTCAGGAGCCGTATAAGAAAGCCAACCGGAAGTTCCATCCGGAAGATTCCGTTATTAAAGTAGGCAACACCTCTGTTGGGGGCGGAAGCCTGACCATGATTGCAGGCCCCTGCTCCGTAGAAAGCGAGGAGCAGATCATGACCGCCGCGTACGCCGTGAAGGCGGCCGGTGCAACCATGCTGCGCGGCGGTGCATTCAAGCCCCGTACCTCTCCGTACGCGTTCCAGGGCCTGCATGAAGAAGGCATCCGCCTGTTAAAGCAGGCCGGCGATGCAGTAGATCTTCCGATTGTTTCCGAAATCATGGACGTTACCCAGTTGGACGCCTGTGCAGACGTAGACGTGTTGCAGATTGGCGCCCGGAATATGCAGAATTTTGAGCTGTTAAAAGAATTGGGTCGTTCCGACAAGCCAATTCTTTTAAAGCGCGGTCTCTGCGCCACCTACCAGGAATTGCTGATGAGCGCCGAATACATCATGGCGGAAGGCAACCAGAACGTCATCCTTTGCGAACGCGGTATCCGTACCTTTGAAACCTACACCAGAAATACGCTTGACCTGTCCATTACGCCGGCCCTGCGTTCCAAGACACACCTGCCAATTATCATTGACCCAAGCCACGCCGCCGGTCGTGTGCACATGGTTCCGGATCTGTCCTACGCGGCAGTGGCTTCCGGCGCTGACGGACTGATTATTGAAGTCCATCCGAATCCGCAGGTTGCCAAGAGCGATGCAGCACAACAGTTAACCTGCGAAGGCTTCCAGAAAGTATGCAAGAAGTGCTTTGCCATTAAAGAAATTTTAAGTGAGATGGATTAAAATGAAAATCGGAATTGTGGGACTGGGCCTGATTGGCGGCTCCATGGCAAAAGCCATCAAGAGCAAAACCGACCATCAGGTTCTGGGGTTAGACACGAGTGAAGAAACCATGCAATTAGCACTCCTGTCCGGCAGCATAGATGAACCGCTGACGAAGGAGAACCTTTCCTCCTGCAGCCTGGTCCTGATTGCCATTGCGCCGCAGGCTCTGCTAAACTGGGTACAGGAACACGCAAAAGACTTCGGCAAAGATACGGTTTTAGTAGATCTTTGCGGTGTCAAGCGGATAATGTCCGCGCACTTACAGCCAATTGCCAGTGCAAACGGTTTTAAGTACATCGGCGGACATCCGATGGCCGGCAAAGAAGTTGCCGGATTTCAAAATGCCGTACCTGACCTATATGCCGGTGCATCCATGATTCTTTGTCCGGAGAAAGACACGGACATTGTTATGCTGGATCGCCTGAAATCATTCTTCTTATCCTTAGGCTTCGGCTCCGTTGTATTCTCTACACCGGAAGAGCATGACGCCATTATCAGCTATACCTCGCAGCTGGCCCATGTGGTTTCCAGTGCTTACATCAAAAGCCCAACCTCCCGTAAGCGGATGGGTTTTACTGCCGGAAGTTATAAGGATATGACCCGAGTTGCCCGCCTGAATCCGGACCTGTGGACAGAACTGTTCCTGGCGGATGCGGACAACTTGGGGAAAGAACTGGATTTTTTAATTCAAAACCTGACCGCCTGCAAAGACGCCATTCAGTCCGGAGATGCCGCAGCGCTGCGCAGCCTGCTGGCAGAAGGCAATGAGCTGAAGCAGACAGAGCCTTATGAAGATCATAAAGGCAATTCCTAAAGGAGGCCGTAATCCTATGAAAGAAATACAAATTCCGGTGCACGCCACCAGAGACTATATTGTGCACATTGGGACTGACCTACTGGAGCAGACCGGCAGTCTGCTTGCAGAGTTGCATCAGCCCTGCAAGGTGTGCATTGTATCGGACACCAACGTGGCGCCGCTTTACATGAAGCCGGTTAAGGAGTCCCTGAAAGCCGCCGGGTTCACCTGCCTTGAATTTGTATTTGAAGCCGGAGAAGAAAGCAAGAATCTGGTTACCTACGGCGCATTACAGGAATATTTGGCAGACCATCACCTGACCCGGTCTGATATGCTGATTGCCCTGGGCGGCGGTGTTCCGGGAGACCTGACCGGCTTTGCGGCCGCCACGTACAACCGCGGAATAGAGCTGGTTCAGATTGCCACCTCCGGTCTGGCCGCCATTGACTCTTCCGTCGGGGGCAAGACCGCCGTGGATTTAAAGGCGGGAAAAAACCTGGTGGGTGCGTTCAAGCAACCGCTGACTGTCATCTGCGATTTACGCACCTTCAAAACACTGTCAACTGAATTTCGGGAAGATGGCCTTGGCGAAGGCATCAAATACGGACTGCTGAAGAGCCCTTCCCTTTTAAATAAAATTGATACCGCCTTATACAATGATAATGGCTTCCATAAGCTGGGATTATCCCGGGATGAACGGATACAATACATTGGTGAAATGGTGGCGGAATGTGTCTCCATTAAAGCAGACGTGGTAGAACAGGATGAATTTGATACCGGTGAACGGATGAAGCTGAACCTGGGGCACACCGTCGGGCACGCCATTGAGCACTGCTCCGGATTTGCCATTTCCCACGGGCACGCCGTTGCCACCGGGCTTTCCATTATTACCCGTGCCGGAGAGCACATGGGCATTACCGAACCCGGCACCTCCCAAAAGCTGGATACCATATTAAAGAAAAACAATCTGGCCACCACTACCTCCTTCTCTGCCAAAGAACTGGCAGCCGCCTGCCTGGTGGATAAGAAGCGGAACGGATCCACCATCCGTCTGATTATTCCACGCCGCGTTGGTGACTGCATTATTAAAGAAGTTCCGGTTTCTGAGCTGGAAGGCATTATTACTTTAGGACTTACCCCCTTGAAAGTGGTGACACCATGTCAGAAATAATTGTTCGGCCGGGCACCCTGCACGGGACCGTGTATGGCATCCCGTCCAAGAGTGACTTGCACCGCCTGCTGGTCTGCGCAGCCTTGGCAGACCGGCCCACTACGTTACAGTTTGCAGGAAAGGCCAGCCTGTGTGATGACATACTGGCTACCCTTTCCTGCGTGCAGGCACTGGGTGCCAAAACAGAATATACCGGGGATGCCATTATCGTGGTCCCGGGCCCGGTGCCGGAGGAACCGCTTTCCTTTGATTGCAGGGAAAGCGGTTCTACCCTGCGCTTCTTTCTGCCGGTGGCAGCTGCCAGGGCGGAGCACAGCCGGTTCACCGGAAGCGGAAAGCTTCCGAAGCGGCCGCTCTCCGACCTGCTGAATGCCATGCAGGCAAACGGAGTGCAGGTACAGCAGGAAGCGGAAGATGCCTATCTTCCGTTGACTTTACGCGGACGTTTGACCGCAGGAGATTACCTTCTGCCGGGCAATGTCAGCTCACAGTACTTAACCGGATTACTGTTTGCCTTACCACTGTTGGAAGGTGACAGCAATCTGATCTTAACTTCGGAATTACAATCGTCCTCTTATCTGGAAATGACCCTGCACCGCCTGTCCTGTTTTGGCATTACCGTAAACCAAACGGAAAACGGCTGGCACATTCCGGGCGGGCAAAGATACCGGTCCCCGGGCACCTGTCCGGTGGATGCCGACTGGTCCAACGCCGCCTACTGGCTGATTGCTGAAAAACTGGGTGCAGACATTACTGTACAGGGCATGAATCCGGACTCCGTGCAAGGGGACCGCATGGTTGCCCGCCTGATTGCCCGGTGGGACGACTTAACAGAAATTGACTTGAAAAATATACCGGACCTTTACCCTGCCCTGGCCGTGCTGGCCGCCGGCACCGGTAAAGAAATCCGCTTTTTGCATACAGAGCGTTTACGCTTAAAGGAAAGTGACCGTCTGCAGGCCACGGAAGCCCTGCTGCAGGGCATTCCGCAAGGGCAGGCAGACGCCTTCCACGACCACAGAATTGTTATGGCGGCGGCCATTGCTGCCAGCCTGTTCGGCCCACCGGGCGGTGTGGTTATCCACGACTGGGAAGCCGTTAAGAAATCCTATCCGGATTTCTTTATCCATTTAAAAAGCTTAGGAGGAAACGTCAGTGAAATCTGAGTTTGGACAGCAGTTACACGTCAGCATTTTCGGAGAAAGTCATGGCCCGTATATTGGCTGTGAGGTCAACGCGTTTCCCGGCGGGGAAGCGGTTGACTTAGCCCAGCTGAAAGCGTTTATGGACCGGCGGAAGCCGGGCAAAATGCCGTATACCACGCCACGTAAGGAAGAGGATCTTCCGAAAATAGAATGCGGTCTGACGGACGGAAAGACCGACGGGACGCTGTTTCGTGCCATTATTGAAAACAGCAACCAGCATTCCGGAGACTATGACGCTTTGCATTTGAAACCGCGTCCCAGCCACGCAGATTACACTGCTGTTGTCAAATACGGCAAAGACACTGATCTGCGCGGCGGCGGTCATTTCAGCGGCCGTCTGACCGCCCCGCTTTGTATTGCGGGTGGTATTGCAAAGCAGATTTTAGCTCGCAGGGGAATTTATGTAGGAGCCCACCTGTCCTCCGTAGGAGAAGAGCAGGACTCCTGGTTCCCGTTGCACCCGACCAAAGAACTGTTTGACCAACTCGCAGAAAAAGATTTCCCGGTTCTTTCCGACCGTTGCGGAAAGCGTATGGAAAAAGAATTGAAGTTTGCCGTAAAAGACGGCGACTCCATCGGCGGCACCGTGGAATGTTCCGTCATTGGACTGCCTGCCGGGCTGGGCACCCCCAGATTCGGCGGCATTGAAAGCCGGCTTTCCGCAGTCTTGTTTGGCATTCCTGCCGTAAAGGGTGTAGAATTTGGTGAGGGCTTTTTAGGGTCCACTTATTACGGTTCCGATTACAACGATACCTTTTATATAGACAACGGAACCGTACTGACCAAAACCAACCACGTTGGCGGCGTTCTCGGTGGCATGACCGACGGTATGCCGGTCAACTTCCGGGTAGCCTTTAAGCCGACTCCTTCCATCTCCCAGCCGCAGCAGACGGTAGACCTGGAAACCATGGAAGAAACCATCATTGAAATTAAGGGGCGTCACGACCCTTGTGTTGCCATTCGCGGTGTGCCTGTCATTGAAGCTGCCACTGCACTGGTTATATTGGATATTCTTATGGAAGAAGGTGCCTTATGAAAGTAGAAAGCATCCGTGATCAAATTGACAGTATTGACAAGCAGCTGTTAGACCTGTTTTTGCAGCGCATGTCAGCCACTGCCTCGCTGGCAGCAGCAAAAGAGGAGCAACATCTTCCTGTGTGGGATCGGAAACGGGAAATTGCAATCCTGAACACAGCAGAAAAAGAAGCTCCGGGCATGGAATTTTTTGCCCATCGTTTTTTTGCCAACGCACTGGAACTCAGCAAGGCCTACCAGACGCAGTTAATTCATGAGTTAACGCCGCTGGAAAAGAAAATTCAGAACTCCTGTCTGCCGGCAGAAGTAACCTTCCCAAAGAAGGGAATGGTTGCCATCTGCGGTGGCTACGGCTCCCATGCAGATGCAGCAGCAACCAAGCTGATTCCGCACGGAGACCGTTTATTCCTTTCCAGTTATGAATCGGTTTTCCAGGCCGTGGTACAGGGCCACTGTGACTTCGGCATTATTCCGGTAGAAACCTCCTCTAACGGTTCCGTTAAAACCGTTTATGATCTGCTCCGGAAGTACGATGTCAACGTAGTGCGCAGTATTAACCTGAAAGTAAACCACGAACTGCTGGCCAACCCGGGAACCAAAATGGAAGACATTACGGATCTGTATTCCCAGGAACAGGCCTATGCCCAGTGTGAAAACTTTGTTCAGTTCTGGGACGGCATTACCGTTCACCAGGTTTCCAACACCACGGACGCTGCAGAAATTGTTGCCGGTTCCAAGGAAAAGAACAAGGCCTGCATTGCCTCCCATTCTGCCGGGAAGCTGCATAACCTGATTTGTCTGAATGACGACATTATGGATACGGAAGTCAACTACACCCGCTTCTTCTGCATTCAGAAGGACCCGGCCGTTTATGCCGGCGCAGACCGCATCAGTCTGATTCTGAAGCAGGAACACCGCCCGGGTTCCCTGTATGACAGCCTTTCCGTTCTGGCAGCCCACGGCATCAACATCATTAAGCTGGAATCCGTTCCGGTACCCGGTAATGATGAAGCCCTGCTCTTTTATGTAGACGTGGTTGCTTCGGTACGGGAAAAAGGCATTAAAGAAGCCATTAACTATCTGAAGACCACCTGCATTACCTTTAAGTACTTAGGAAATTACACGGAAGTACAATAAAGACAAAGGATTTATTCAACCATGCAAAAACTTTATGGCCTGTTAGGCCGCACGTTAGTCCACAGTTACTCTGCGGATATCCACCACCTGCTCGGCAATGACGCATATACTTTATATGAGTTGGAGCCGCAGGACCTGTCGGCCTTCTTTGCCCGGGAAGACTTCGGTGGCGTGAACGTCACCATTCCCTATAAGAAGGATGTTTTAAAATACTGTGACGTTCTGTCCCCCGAAGTCCGGGAAATCGGAGCTGCCAACGTTATTTTAAAAAAAGACGGGAAGTTCATTGCCTACAATACGGACAAAGCCGGATTTCTGTATATGCTGAACGGCAGCTCCGTTTCCGTTCAGGGAAAGAAGGTTCTGGTCCTGGGCTCCGGCGGCGCGGCAGCGTCAGTACTGGTTGCCCTGAAAGACCTTAATCCGAAGGAAGTAGTTGTTATTTCCCGTAGCGGGGAAAACAACTATGACAACCTGGGAAAGCACGCCGATGCGGATGTTATTATCAACACCACGCCGGTTGGCATGTATCCTGATGTTACGGTATCTCCGGTAGATCTTGAACTGTTTCCGCAGCTGTCCGGTGTGCTGGATTTAATTTACAATCCCCTGCGCACGGATATCATGCTCCAGGCCGAAGCCCGCGGCATTCCCGCGGTTGGCGGCATGAGCATGCTGGTGGCGCAGGCCGTTGCCACACATGAGCTTTTCTTTGACACCAAGGTCAAAGAAAAAGCGTTTCACGACGTGCTTTCCACGCTGACGCACCGCGCCCAGAACATTGTGCTCTGCGGTATGCCGGGTACTGGCAAAACCAGTGTGGCCAGGGCTATTGGAAAGCTGACCGGTCGTGACGTCATTGACACAGACGAACTTGCCGAGCAATTGGCCGGCAAGCCGGTTCCGCAGATTTTTGCAGAAGACGGCGAAACCTTCTTCCGTGTTTACGAACATCAGGCCATTGAACAGGCCTGCAAATATACCGGTATTGTCATCTCCCTTGGCGGCGGCGCCGTAGTCAATGACGCCAACTACAAACCGGTAAAACGGAACGGACGTATTTATTGTTTACATCGGAATCTTGATTTGCTTCCGCTGGACAACCGTCCCCTTTCCAGGGACCGTGCCACACTGAAGCAAATGGAACAGGATCGTGCTCCGTTGTATGCCAAATTTGCCGATGTAACACTGGAAAATAATGGCACCTTGGACCAGATTGTGCAGGCTGTTTTGGATGATTTTGCAGGACAATAAACCACCTGCTTTTACGCCTACTAAAACAGTAGGAAATGGCGTAAGTAAGCCATTCCTAACTTTTTTATTTCTACTGAAAAAGTATTGCAAAATCAGTCTGTTGTGTTAGAATGTGAATGAATTCAAAAAGGAGGTCACTTAGAATGGCTTATAAAATTACTGAAGAATGTGTAGCTTGTGGTTCTTGCCAGGCTGGTTGCCCGGTAGACGCCATTTCCGAAGGAGATATCTACTCCATCAACCCGGATACCTGCATTGAATGCGGCGCTTGCGCAGACACCTGCCCAATGGGCGCAATCGTTCTTGAATAAGAACACAGGTTACTCTGTAACACATTAAAATAAAAAGGCCAAAGGTTACGCCCCTTTGGCCTTTTTGTTTTGCCCTGAAATATGATAAAATCATAGGCGTTCTTACGGAAAACAAACAACCAAAGGAGGGCCGGTATGACAGACGCAAAAATGCCGCTTCCGGACGTGCAGGCAGCGGCACCGCTCCGGGAAACGGAATCCATTGAAACCCTGGGCCAGTCCATCAGCCTGATTATTTCACCGGAACACGGCTTTGGCACGGATGCCATGCTGCTGGCAGACTTTTCCAATCCCAGGAGAAAAGACAACGTCTTAGACCTTGGATGCGGCTGCGGCATTATTCCCCTCCTCTGGCTGCGCAATGGCATCCATGGTGCCATTTACGGAATAGACATTCAACCCTTAGCCATAGACCAGTTCTCCCGGAGCCTGCAGCTGACCTGCCAAACGGAAGGGGCTCCGGACTGCGGGAACGTACACGCGGTAAATGCCGACCTGCGGCAGTTACCGAAGGACGTTCCCGCCGGGTATTTTCAGCTGGTCACCATGAATCCGCCGTATAAGCCGGTGCACACCGGCATACTGTCGGATTCCAATGCAGACCAGCTGGCCCGCCACGAAACCGCCTGTACCCTGCAGGACGCCTGCACGGCCGCAGCAAGACTTCTGCAATTTGGCGGCAGGTTTTGCATGTGTCTGCGGCCGGAGCGCCTGCCGGATGCCATGGAGGCGTTTCGCAAGGCGGGCCTGGAACCCAAACGGCTTCGCTTCGTTCAAAAGAATGCGGCAAGCAAGCCGTGGCTGTTCCTGTTAGAAGGCCGACGCGGCGGCAAACCGTTTTTAGAGGTGCTGCCTCCCCTCCTGATTCAAAATCCGGACGGCAGTAACACCGCAGAGCTACAACAGATTATTGGAGAATACGGAGAAAACACATGAGCGGTACACTCTACATTTTAGGCACTCCCATTGGGAACCTCGGGGACTTTTCCCCACGCGCCGTCCAAACCTTACAGGACTGTGACTTTATTGCCGCGGAGGACACCCGCGTCACCTTAAAGCTGTTAAACCACTTTGGCATCAAAAAGCCCTTAACCAGTTACTTTGAACACAATAAGGACTACAAGGGCGAAGGCATACTGAATCGCATACAGCAGGGCGAAAACTGCGTTTTATGCACAGACGCCGGCATGCCCGCCATTTCTGACCCCGGCCAGGATCTGGTCAGGGAAGCGCATGACCTTGGCATTCCCGTTGTTTCTGTGCCCGGTCCAACTGCCTTTGCCACTGCGTTGGCCTTATCCGGTATGGACAGCACGCGTTTTACCTTTGTCGGCTTTCTCAGCGTAAACAAGAAGCAGCGCAAGGAACAACTGGACAGTCTGACCACCGAACCCGGCACCCTTCTCCTGTATGAAGCACCACATAAACTCAGCGCCACTTTGCGGGACCTGTACGCCGCCCTTGGCAATCGGGACCTCTGCATTGTACGGGAGCTGACCAAAGTACACGAAGAAGTCATTTGCACCACCTTGCAGGATGCCGTCCGGGATTACCCAGACAACAATCTTAAGGGCGAGTTAGTCCTTATCCTTTCCGGAGCCACCAAAGAAGTCAAAAGTGCCAGCCTGGCAGAGGGGCTTTCCCTTGCACAGGACTGCGTTAAAGCAGGACTTTCCAAAACAGATGCGGCCAAAGTAGCCGCCAGACACTGCGGCTTAAAGAAAGGTGACTTATATAAAGCGCTCTTAGACGAAGAGGAATAAGCTGTTATGAATCATTCATCCTATCCTCCTGCTGCCACATTGCTGGCATGGTATGACAGTTCCCGGCGCCATATGCCGTGGCGGGAAGACCCCACGCCGTATCACGTCTGGCTGTCAGAAATTATGTTGCAGCAGACCCGCGTGGAAGCGGTGCGGGACTATTATGACCGCTTTCTGGCCACCCTGCCGGATATCCGGAGTCTGGCCGAAGCAGACGAAGATACCTGCTTAAAACTTTGGCAGGGGCTGGGTTACTACAACCGGATCCGGAACATGCAGAAAGCGGCCGGAATTGTCGTTTCTGACTTTGGCGGGCAGTTCCCGGAAGATCCGGATGTGCTGGAAACCCTGCCGGGCATCGGGCATTATACGGCCGGTGCCATTGCCTCCATTGCATTCCAAAAGAAGGCCGCCAGCATAGACGGCAATCTGCTGCGTGTGTATGCCAGAATAAATGACTGGCACCAGCCGGTTAACACGCAACAGGCCAAAGATATTGCAGAAGAATACTTTCTTTCCTTTATGCCCGATGACCGGCCCGGTGACTTTAACCAGGCCCTTATGGACTTAGGAGCCACCATTTGCCTGCCAAACGGCATGCCGCACTGCGGCCGGTGCCCCTGGCAGTCAAACTGCAAGGCCTATGAACGCAACACCATGGAAGATCTTCCGGTGCTCCCGCCAAAGGCCAAACGACTGGTGGAAAAGAAAACTGTTTTTCTTGTTCAGACACCAACGCAGGTACTGCTGCACAAGCGTCCGGACAAAGGTCTTTTGGCCGGGCTTTATGAATTCCCGAATGTGGAGGGCCACCTAAAAAAGAAAGACATCCGGGAATGGTTCCCGGATGCCGAAATTACAAAACTACCTGACGCAAAGCATATTTTTACGCACAAGGAATGGCATATGATTGCGTATCGCATTACGCTTTCCGGTACAGACGGCCTTACAAAAGACCGTTTCCCGGACACTTTCTTTGTTACCAAAGAAGAACTTGCCACACTCTATTCTGTTCCCAGTGCCTTTGCGCCTTATCAAAAAATGCTGTGACCGAAGTTTACGCTTCCGCCACAGCATTTTTTTGCTGTTCTTTTTCAAATTTATGAGCCGGTCTGGTAATCAGCAATGCTACAAAGACCATTGCTGCCGTTACTGCCAGACTGATGGGATACGCCGTTAAAATGGTACGGAAGGTTGGTTCCTTCGGGAATGCAATCTGAATCCAGGCAATCCGAACTACACAAACACCTACCGTAGTCAGCAGGGCCGGAACCAGGGAGTTTCCAAAGCCGCGCATATAACCGGACATAACGTCATACAACGTGGTAAAGACATAGGATAAGAAAATGAACTTCAACCGCAAATATCCGATTTCAATAACGGAAGGATCATTGTTGAAGATGGACAGCAGAAAGCGTCCTGTTAACAGCACAAGGGCACAAGCCAGTGCGGTTGCAATAATGGCTTCCATCAGGCTGTATGCAAAGGTCTTCTTGCAGCGCTTCATCTGCCCTGCCCCGTAGTTCTGCCCTACAAAAGTGGTGCACGCCTGACTGAATGAGTTCATAACGTCATAGGCAAACACTTCAATATTGAAGGCGGCGCTGGACGCTGCCATGACCACCTGTCCAAGGCTGTTAATTGCTGCCTGAATAATAACGTTGGAAATGGAGAACATGGCGCTTTGGATGCCGGCGGGAAGACCAATTTTTAAAATCCGGCTCATGCTTTGCCAGTCTATTTTCAGCTTTTTCAGATGCACCTGAATATCCAGATTGGTCTTCTGTAGCCGCCGGAACAACAGCGCCGCGCTGATGGCGTTGGAGATAACCGTTGCCGTTGCCACGCCGTTAACATTCATCTTCAGCACGATAACAAAAAACAAATTCAAAAGCACATTTAATACGCCGGAAATGGCAAGGGCCAGCAACGGCACCCTGGTTTCTCCAACGCTACGGAAAATGGCTGCTTCAAAGTTATACAGTAAAATAACGGGCATGCCCAATAAGTAAATGCGTAAGTAGAGCAACGCCAGTGGGTAAACATCCGCAGGAACGTTTAAGGACTGCAGCAAGGGACCGGCAATTAACTGGCCAACAAGAGTGACCAATGCACCGCCAATTACCGACATCAGGATGGCGGTGTGCACTGCCCGCTGTACTGCCTCCTTGTCATTGCGGCCGATGGCCGTGGCAATGACCACGTTAGCGCCCAGTGCAATGCCGACAAATAAATTTACCAGCAAGCCGACAATGGCGCTGTTTGCCCCAACTGCCGCCACAGACGTAGTCTTCAGCTCTCCGGTAAAGTTGCCCACAACTGCCACATCTGACGCATTAAACAACTGCTCTAAAATGGCCGTGGCCGCCACCGGCAGTGCAAACAGCGGAATCTTGTTCCATATGCTGCCATGCAGCATATCCAGTTCTTTCTTTTTCTTTACTGCTTCCATGCAGAACCCTCTTTTATTCTTTGCAAATTCGCAAATATGTTAAATCTACCAAGAATAAATAGCAAGCCCTTTCCTAACGACTGACCCGGGAAAACAGCTTCCGCGCATATTTTTTCATATCCTGTGGTATTTCCATCTGGTAGGTTTCTTTTACTTCCGCAAAATAATTCCCTATCAGTTCTTTCTTTATGATGCGTTCAGACGGTTCTCCTTCCGAAAGATCTTTTCGGGTTTCCAACCACGGCATTTCGGTATGAGTAAACTGTTCCAATATTTTTCCGCTGTAACAGCAAAAGTACCGGGCAACACTGTCCAAAACCAGTTTTTCTTCTGCCGCAAAATGCAGATTTTCTGTTTGAACGGGTTTGGCAATCGGATTGAATTTATAATTTCTGTATTGTTCATATACATCTTTATAAACCGGGCCGTGCGCCCAGGCCTGACATTCTTCTTTAAAAAGGAACGTTCCAAAAAAGGCATAGTAAAAGCCTTGCACGTAGTACAATGCTTTTTGTAAAGCCAAAGGCGTAATGTCTTCACATTGTATTAAGAGGTACTGAATTGCCTGATAAATTTCTCCGGTTTCTGTCGGCGGAAGTAATAATGCTTCCGCCGACTTTTTACTTTTTTTATAAGCCACTTCTGTTATTCTACCCCTGTTTTTTTCCAAAACCTCCAGATAATAACCCGGGTCTTCCGCCAGGCGAGTCAGCATATCAGAATATTGCCGGGAAGGTAAATCTCCTTCCAGAAATCTGGTATAGGTCTGTTCTCCCCAGCCCAGAAGTAAAGAAAGCGGCCGTTTTCCAATGTTATACTTTTCAGGAAGTGAACGGACAACAGAAAGCGAAACCAGCTGGTTTTCCTGACGAACTACGTTATAAAGTCTTTCCAGGTTTTCATCATTCAGATCATGAACAAAAACAAAAGAACCACATTCTGCACAACGTGCAACCAATTTCCCATAAGTATATTTTTTCCCTTTTACTTCAGCTTCCGTTTCCACTTCTTCCACCTGGTATGCAACCTGTTTCAGACAGTTTTCACAGAAGGTTTCCTGCTGTTTCATGTTACTTCCTCCTTATCTAAACAAATACATTGGTGGATGATTTCTTTCCCATCCTATCACATATTTCTTCATTTAGTCAATAAAAATGTATTAATTAGTACGTTTTTATATTTCTAAAAAAGAGAATATAAAAGCGCTTTTCCATGTCAAACCAAACCGGTTATAACATAGAAAAGCGCTGCTTCCAAATTGGAAAGTATGAATGGTCATCCAGAAAGAATTAGTGGTATCCAACGTAGAATAAACGTTTTTACTCTACCCAGTAAACGCGGTTTTCTTTACGTGGAGCTGCCTTGGGCAGTTCACCATCTATGTATCCAACGGCACAGTGGCCAATGCCTTCCCATTCCCCTTCAATGCCAAGGTCTTTCAGCAGTTGCTGATATTCCGGCATTTCAAATTCTTCTTTTGCACGGTGAATCCAAATGCTGCCAAGGCCAAGGGATTCGGCGGCAAGCATCATGTTGCCCAGGACCAGGCTGCCATCATACACGTGGGTTGGCCAGTCCTTACGGGCCAACACCAGCAAGATGGCAGGTGCGCCGTAAAACGGGTCAAACTCCGGCTTCCAACCGCCAATTTTGCAATTGACGGCGGACAGTTTGTCCCGCAGTTCCGGATTGGTAATGGCAACAATGATTGCCGCCTGCTCCCCGCGGCCGTTGGCCGCATATAATCCGGCTTCTATAATCTGCTCCAGGTCTTCCTTGGCCGGAAGATCAGCCTTAAACTTCCGAATACTTCTCCGTTCCTTCATTGCATCTAAAACAGGATTCATATTGAATTCCTCCTTAACCAAATTTCACTTTCATTGTACGCCTTTCGTCAACAGGACAAGTTTCTTGCCGGCGGAAAATCCCCATAGCACCTTATTTTTCCTTGCTTTTACCGCCTTCCTGTGATACACTTCCAAAGAATTAAATAACGAACGAAATATGGTAAACATTGGAAACGATACTTCCGCCCTGCGGACGATAACAAACAACACATATTAGTTTGCTATCTCACAGAAAGGCGGATTTTTTATGCCCAAAAACAAATTTGAAGACGTTATTTTCACCCTCCTGATGAGCGGCCTTATGGTATTCGGCATGGTCGTCTACAACGTTGCACAGCACACCGGAGAAGTCACAGGAGCCACCTTCCTGGCCGCCGTAAAAGAGCTTCCCATTATGTGGCCCATTGCCTTTGTCCTGGAACTCTTTATTGTAGGAAAGCTGGCACGGAAGCTGGCCTTCACCTTCATGAAACCAACCGATCGGCCCCAGTTTATTACCTTTGCCGTTTCCATCTGCATCTGTTGCATCATGTGCCCGTCCATGAGCCTGATTGCCACCCTGCTTTTCCAGGACAACCCAACCTTTGGCCTGTGGCTTAAAACCTTCGTCCTCAACTTTCCCATGGCCGTTGGCTTCCAACTGTTCTACTGCGGACCTTTCATCCGTCTGATCTTCCGCCTTATCTTCCGCCGAAAAGGCAAAAAGCAAGATGATTCCCAGGGTACTATCCCCGGCGATTCAGCCTCCCTTAATTCTTAACAACTCAACCAGTAAAATACTAAGCCCCGCGTTCCTAAAAACGCGGGGCTTTTCTTATCTTTTCTTACTGTTTACAGTAATTCCTTGCAAACCACTTTCAAATTTTCACGGATTTTAATGTGTTGTGGGCAGACTGACTCGCACATGCCACACTGGATACATTGGTCCGCACGGGCCTTCCCATGGCCGCTAACCAGCCAGTCTTCCTGATGTTGCGCCGCATCCTTGTCCTGATACAGCGTCAGGTAGTTTAAAGCGGTGAAGGATCCGGAAATGCCGATTCCCTTCGGGCAAACCTTGGCGCAGTAGTTGCAAGTGGTACACGGAATTAACGGAATGGCGTTCAGCGCCTCCTGCGCCTTTGCCAAGGTGTCTTTTTCCTCTGTGCTCAGGCCCGTAAAATCCTTCATATAAGAAAGGTTGTCCTGCATCTGTTCCACATTGCTCATGCCGGAAAGGACGGTAATGACGCCGTCCAGGTCAGCAGCAAAGCGAACTGCCCAGGAGGCAACGGAAGCGTCCGGCTCCGCCTCTTTCAAAATTTGGGCAACGGATTCCGGCGGAGTGGCCAGCATACCGCCCTTTACCGGCTCCATAATAACAACCGGTTTGCCGTGTTTCCGGGCAACTTCATAACAGGCCCTGGATTGAATGGCCGGATTTTCCCAATCAGCGTAATTAATCTGCAATTGAACAAATTCCATTTCCGGATGAGCGGTTAAAATTTCCTCCAGCTCTTCCGGCGTGGAATGGAAGGAAAATCCGACGTGTTTAATCAGGCCGGCCTGCTTCTTTTCCTGCACCCAGTTCCACATGTCAAAGCGGTTAAAGAAATCCGTTCGGGACTCGCCCAGGTTATGCAGCAGATAAAAGTCAAAATAACCGGCGCCCGTCTGCTTCAGGGAAGTATCAAACTGCGCATACGCTTCCTCTTTGGTTTTGCAATTAATCCAGGCGGCATTCTTGGTAGCCAGAAGGAAGCGCTCCCGTGGGTACCGTTCCACCAACGCCTGACGAATGGCATCCTCTGATCCGGCATATGCCCAAGCGGTATCAAAATAAGTACAACCGGCATCCAGGAACAAATCCACCATCTGCTTGGTTTGTTCAATATCAATGGCCCCATCCTTCTGCGGAAGCCGCATCAGACCGAAGCCAAGTTTCTTTACATCCTGACCTAAATAGCTCATATTAACGCCTCCATTCAACTGTTACTATAGCACTTGGAGTTCACTTCAAGTCAAGCTTTCCGCAGAATCTTCTTTAGGTGCGGTATGGCGGGAGTATTGGCCAACAGAGACCACAGTAGCTTCTACCTCTTTTTGTTCTTTGCCAACCGCAACAATAACGTGGTCTCCTACCTGAATTGACGTATCATCCGTGCGGTACTGATACACCTTAGCAGTACCGGAAAACTGTACCCCGGAAAACTGTACCCCGCAAAACCAATATACGGTAGCATCTGTAACAGGGTCCGGTCCTAAACTGGCAAGATGCGCTAACTCGCGGGAAAGACGCGTCTCCGGCAAATTTTCTTCCACATATGCAATGTGCTCCTGTACTTCCTTTTCCCAGACGGGAATCTGATCCTGCGCCCGCTGATCCGGAATTTCCCGTACCATCGGCAGCAGGTGGTCCCGGAAGTAGACAATTGCTTGGGTGTTTTTTGAGTTCCAGCAGAAGACCATGGTGCTGTCCACCAGTTCATAAATGACGGCCCAGTCCCCTTCTGCCTTTTCCAACCCGGCTTTAAACAACGTGTCCGCAATAATGCAATGCCGCAGGCCTACCAGAGCTTCTGCAATTAGCTTGGGTAAGCATCGGTCCGGCTCGCTAGAAAGAAAAACAAGCTTTTCCATAAAGGAAGGGTTTTCTGCCATGTAGTCAACAACATCCGTTATATAATCCTCCGGAAGCGCACCGTTATAGGTGGAAAATGACTTTAAAAGGTAGGTGCTTAACTGATAATCCGCCATAAAATCATAGTCCACATACGGCATGAATACTTCCAGGCACCAGTCCCATACCTTTAGAGACAGTGGCCGGTCTGCCTGAATCAGTTTCAACATAATATCTTCGAACGAGATTCTCTGCTCATCAAACTCCTCCGGTAACGGGCAGGAGGACAGGTTGAATTTGTCCCGGATGGCCCGTGAGAATAAGAAGACGCCGTCTGCCGACAGGTATGGAGAAAATGGATGCATCTCCGCTTCTTTTTCGTCACGTGCTTCGTTATACTCTTCTTCGGTTTCGTAGTCCTCGGGATCCAGGCCATAGTCGTCACTGTCGAAGCAAAGATCACGCCAGGCGTATTTGGCTTCGTTCAGATCCTCCATGTACTCTTCTTCGGTTTCATAGTCCTTAGGATCAAGGAAATACTCCGTGCCGTCTTCGCAGGTGTCCCGCCAGGCATATTTTCGTTTGGCCGCTCTCAAGGCCTCGTTGTACTCTTTTTCGGATGGAAACACAAATGGATCCAAATCATATTCCGATCCATCCTCAGCAAAAATCCACCAGTCCGGATTCTCTTCCTCCTGGGCTCTTCGGTCTTCTTGAAGGAGGCGTAGGAACGTTGCCACTTCAAACCAGTTGTTCATGTCTGGAAAAAAGCCGGAAGATTTCATGGGATACCTCCTTGTTAAATTAATCCGTTTTTCCCTGGCGAGTCAGCCAGTCCTCTTTCAGCAAGCCATAACAAGCTGCATCGCAGATGCCCTGATTATTCCGGTCCGCGCTCCGCAGCATTCCCTCATATTTCATTCCACACTTCTGCATTACTTTTCCGGAGTTGGGATTCCTTGGGTCATGCCATGACGCAACACGGTTCCGGTACATGGCTTCTGCATCTTCCACAACAAAGGGGCGCAAAATCAGGCGCTCCGTTTCAAGCCGCTGTGTTCCAAGATGTTTCATCTGCATTGTTACCCCTTCTCATGCTGCGCAAAGTACTCTTTTAAAATAACCAGGCTTTCCTCTTTCAGCACACCGGCAGTTACTTCCGGGTGCCAGAAGGAATTATCAAAGACCATTTTGGAGCAGTTACAGCCTTCATTGCCAAGAAGTTTTTCCAGGTCATTGTTGCTGGCACCGTATACCAGTCTGCCTAATTTTACCCATACCATGGCACCGCTGCACATAAAGCACGGTTCGCAACTGGAGTACATGGTATATTCGTGTAGATCAGTAATTCCAGTCTGTGCGCAGAATTCACGGAGGAGCCCTGCCTCGCCATGGAACGTCGGATCATGCCGCGAGTAAATCTGATTTTCATTGGTAAACACAATCCTGCCATCCTTCACCAGCACGGCGCCAAACGGTTCGTTGCCGTGGTCTACGGCTTGTTTGGATAGTTCAATTGCGCGTTTCATAAACAGTTCATCCTGCACTGTGGTTTCCTCCGTTTTCTGCGATACATATTTTGAAAACAAGGCAAGATACTCTTCCTCTATAGAGGCAAAAGGTCTTGCGGAATAGTCTATGGTAATGTGAAGCGCGGGGGCATTAGCGTGAGGTGGCTGGCCGAGCAAATGCTCCAGGTCATACCAAAGTAGCGCTTGGTCAATTTCTTTTAGTTGTGTTTGTTCCTCTGCAGTCAGGTTGCTGCCGAGGAACTTTTCATAGATCAGGCTCATGAGGCGTGCCTCCTGCTGTTGATATACAGGAAGCTGCGCCTTAAGAGGGCTTGGGACGTCTGATAGGTAACATTCGCCGGCATCATGCAGCAGGCACGCCAGCACCAGCCTGTCAGACATTCCCCGCGCCGCTGCTTCCTTTGCGCAGCAGATGCAATGCTGCCCCACGGACCAGAAGGTCCGCACGTGGCCATTGCCCCGGCAAAGCAAAGACAGCGCGTGGGCAATGTCTTCCACGCAGAGTAGCTCTGCCCGCGGCCGGAACGGATCCACCTGTTTACCGGTATAAGTTGTAATGTAATTGTTCATGTTTTGCATATCCGTACTTTCTGGGGCTTTACAGTTGCCGGGCAATCCAGGCCATGAGGAGCTTTACTATGCGCTCCTGTTCGTTTTCCGTCAGTTCCCGGCCTGCGGGAATGTGGTACCACTTGTACAGGCAGCCGCGGCAGCAACAGGCGCAAGCGTGCTGCGCAACAAACACCGGGTGGCCGCGCATGGGCGTCTGCTTGCCGTCATTCGGGATGTCTGCCGGAGCCAGCCGCGTCCGCACAAAATCAGCAGCGTGCCGCTGTATGGTGTCCATCCCCTTTTCTGCGATATACTCCTTATCCTTCTCCGACAAGCAAAACCTTGCCCGAAAGGCAGACTTTTGCAGGCGGGCAAACGTTTGATCAATGGTTGCCATAAGATGCAACACCTCTTTCCCCATCAGCATACCACAAAACGGGCAAAGTATGGGTCCCTTATTATGGACAATAAAAAAGAGTCAGCTTTTGCTGACTCTTTTTTCATTCACTTTGTGAAGGTGTAATCTACTTTAATCCTGCTCTTTTTGCTTTTTGAAAAACGTTCTGGTTTCTGCCACAATCTGGCCGTTCAGGGCAAAAATGGCAATCATGTTTGGAATGGCCATAAGGCCGTTGAAAATATCCGCTATGGTCCATACGGCACTGACGGTCATGTAAGGTCCAATAAAGACAGCTAAAATGTAGAGCCAGCGATATACCTTGACGTGCTTCATCTTGCCGCCGCTCAGGTACTCCAGGCAGCGCTCGCTGTAGTAGTCCCAACCCAGGATTGTGGTAAAGGCAAAAAATACCAGACACGACATCAGGATAAAGGAAGACACTTTGTCAGGGAAAGGCAGTCCCTGGGTAAAAGCATAACTGGTAACAGCTACGCCTTCCAGGCCATCTACCTGCCAGGCTCCTGTTATTACAATAGAAAGACCGGTCAGGGTACAGATAATAATGGTATCAATAAAGGTACCTGTCATGGATACCAGGCCCTGGCGGACAGGTTCCTTGGTCCGGGCTGCAGCTGCAGCAATAGGAGCAGAACCAAGACCTGCTTCATTGGAAAAGATACCTCTGGCAACACCCTTTTGCATGGCCACCATCATGCTGCCTACCATACCGCCAGTAACAGCAGATGGATTGAAGGCTGCTTTGACAACGGTGACAACGGCGGATGGAACCTGTTCAATGTTGCAGGCAATCAAAATAATGGCAAATGCAAAATAGATGATGGCCATAAACGGCACTATAACCTGCGCCACGTTTGAAATCCGCTTTACGCCGCCAATCAGTACCAGGGCTACGCATACGGCTAAAATCAGGGAGGCAATCACCACTGACCAGGAGTACTCTCCCAGGAAAGGAAGCAGTTTTACGGTATGCAGGTCATTCGGGTCAAAGAAGTTGTGAATTGCACTGGCAATGCCATTGACCTGGCTGAAGGTACCAATGCCGAGAAGACCGACGCACACACCAAAGAAGGCAAACAGCTTAGCCAGCCATTTCCATTTTTTGCCCATGCCAAGCTCTATGTAATAAAAGGGGCCGCCCAGGCTGTGTCCATCTTCACCAATAACCCTGTACTTCACGGCCAGCAAGCCCTCAGAGTATTTTGTTGCCATGCCAAAGAAGGCTGCAAGGATCATCCAGAACAAAGCGCCCGGTCCGCCAGCGCAGATTGCGGTTGCTACGCCTACAATGTTACCTGTCCCAATGGTGGCACTTAAGGCTGTACAAAGAGCGGCAAACGAAGAAATTTCGCCCTCTCCGCCTTCCTCATTTTTTACCATCCACTTCAGAGCCAGAGGTAACTTTCTGACTTGCAACAGACCCAATCGCACGGTAAGCAGCAGGCCTCCGGCCATAATCAGCACCATCAGGGGCACACCCCACACCAGGTTGTCAATGGTCCCCAGTAGGTCGTTGATTGTTTTCATTGTCACATTCTCCTATTTCTTTGATTAAACCCGAGATGAGCAAAAAAATATCCCATAAACCGCAGTCTATGGGATAATAGCGGTTATATAGCCATCCGTCAAGATGTTTTCACCGGCAGAAGGCTAATAACCGACAATGTTTTTTATCAGGAATTCCTGGCCGCCGAGGACGGTTTTGTTGCGGCTACCGCACTTGGGGCAAACGCCTTTGCACTTCATGACGTTGTAAATGCTTTGGCATTGGGAACAAAGTGCCTCGCCGGGGACAATTTCCAGCTTTAACTCCGCGTCCTGAAACAGCGGCCGGTCTTCTATGATAATGGGAAAGTATTTTTCAAAGAAGATGGGAAGGTAGCCGGTCAGCTCGCCGACGGAAAGGGTCAGGCATTTGATTTCCGACAGAGCGTTTTCTTCGGCGGTTTTTTCGGCCACCTTGATTGCTTCGTAAAGCACACCTATTTCATGCATGGTAACACTTCCCCAGGGTTAACCCTTAATCTTCTTTTCCGCCAGTCGGCCGACTTTCTTGACGGCTTCCACGCCAACAAACGGAATCAGTTTTTCGTATGGGCGACCCCAGACTTCTCTGACTTTTTCCAGGTGGATGGCGTCAAACTTGCAGGCGGTGGTACAAAGACCGCAGCCAATGCAGAAGGTTTCATCCACGTGGGCAGCACCGCAGCTGAGGCAGCGGGCCGCTTCGGTTTTTACCTGGGCTTCCGTCAGCGGAAGGCGGTCATCTGAGAAGGTGTGCGCCAGCTTTTCGTTCTTGGCGGGTACGCTCCTGGCGGAGTGGTCATAGGAAGGAATGACCAGGTTGTCCTTGTCCAAGGAATGGAAGTTGTCCCGATGCACGCGGCCCAGGGTCAGGGAATGGCCTTCGTGTACAAAACGGTGGAGCGATTCAGCACCCTCCTTGCCGGCGGCAATGGCATAGATGGCAAAGCTGGGGCCCGTATATACGTCACCACCAACAAAGACATCTTCCTGTGCGGTCTGATACGTCCAGGAGTCAGCCTGTGCGGTCTGGTTTCTGTTCAGCTTGACAGCTTCCCCGTCAAGCAGGCCGCCCCATTCAATGGACTGGCCAATAGCGGAAAGCACGTAATCGGCTTCCACTGTCATGGTGTCAGTTTCATCATATTGCGGATTGAACTTGCCGTCCGGGTCCTTAACGGAAGTGCACTTCTTAAAGACTACGGCTTTGACTTTGCCGTCTTCTGTCAGGATTTCTTTCGGGCCCCAGCCACCGTTGACGGAGATGCCCTCTTCTTCGGCCTCAAGGACTTCGTCCTCTGCGGCCGGCATTTCCCCTCTTTGCTCTAGCGAATACATGGAAACGGCATCTCCGCCGAAACGGACGGCTGTTCTTGCCACATCTACGGCCACATTGCCGCCGCCAATGACCACTACTTTTCCGCTGAGCGGCTCGGACTTGTCCGTTGCCACTTTGCGCAGGAAATCAATGCCGGATACCACTCCGTTGCTGTCTTCTCCGGGAATGCCAAGCTTTCTGCCGCCCTGGGCGCCAATGGCAACGTAGAAGCCCTTGTAGCCGTCAGCTCTCAGCTGATCCAGTGTTACATCCTTGCCGACTTCCACACCGCACTTAATGTCCACGCCCAGCGCGCGGATGATGTCTATTTCGGCATTCACAATGTCCTTTTCCAGACGGAAATTCGGAATGCCGAAGGTCATCATGCCGCCCGGCACAGCCTCTTTTTCAAAGACCGTTACGCTGTGCCCCAGCACGGCCAGATAATAGGCGCAGGACAGACCCGCAGGGCCGGAGCCAATGACGGCAATCTTTTTACCGTAGTCATACTTCTTCTTTGGAATGAATCTGGTTTCCGGGTCCAGGTCTCTTTGGGCAACAAACTTTTTGACTTCGTCTATGGCCACGGGCGAGTCAATTTTTCCTCTGGTACAAACATCTTCGCAGAATTTAGCGCAAACCGCACCGCAGACTGCCGGGAACGGGTTTTCTTTCTTAATCAGCTCCAGGGCTTCATCATACTTGCCCTCACCGGCTTTTTTAAGATAGCCCTGTACGGCAATGTGCGCCGGGCAATTGGTTTTGCACGGCGCAGTGCCGGTTTCGGGCACTACGTTGGCTCTATTCGTAAGGAAGTCATTGCCTTCCCAGTACTTCGGCGGCAGGAACACATAGTCCTCCGGTGTCTTGTGGTTGGCAATGGAAACCGGATTTTCCTGACAGAGCTTCTGCCCTAATTTCACCGCATTCTGCGGGCAGATATCTACACAGCCGCCGCAGGCAACGCAGTTGTTCTTGGTTACTTTTGCAACGTAGTTGGACGCACTTAAGGCCGGAGACGAAGTATACCAGGACGTCTTTAATGCCATACAGGTATCCCATCTACAGTTGCAAATAAACAGGGAAAAGTCCGGGCCGTCAATGTTGGACAGCTGGTGAACTGCGCCCCGTTCTTCGGCTTTCTTCAGAATTTCTTCCGCCTCTGCGCGCGTAATTCTCCGCGCTTTGCCAACGCGGATACAGGACTCCGCATACTTGCCGAGGTTTATGCAAAAGTCATCTTCTAAATCGCCGGTGCCTTCCCCTACCATGCGGCGCAGCTTCCGGCATTCACAAGGGGCTACGCCAATGGAGTCACCGGCTTTATCCAGCCAGTAGGAAATCTCTTCGTAGCTGACCTTTCTTGGTTCTTTCTGAATAGCTTCTTCTACCGGGATTGCCCGCATCAGGGCCGAGCCCATGGGCGCAATCCCGGTAATCATCTTCTGCAAATTCAGCACATAGTTTAAGAACGCCGGCGCCGTTTCCGGGTACTTGTCCGTCATTTCCTTCGTCATGACGGTGCTTTCAAAGGCGCCCGGTGCAAATACCGGCAGCTGCACCATGTCCACACCGGAATCATCTGAGGTGTATTCTAAGATTCCGATGTGCACCATCTCGTCCGCAAACTTTGCCGTGGCTTCCACCGACATCCCCTGCAATTCGGCAAGGTCTTTAATATAGTATGGATGGCGGAGCTTCATTTTCAGCGCAAAATCAACCATATCGTCATTCAAAATACGGTTGAAGAAGATGTACTCCCAGGAGTCCACGGACGGCACCGGGTTAAACATATTCACGTGTGTAATCAGTTTCAGAAGATTTTTTCTTGGCGGCTGACCGGCTGTTTCTTTGCGGTATTCCTCAAGACATTTGTTTTCGCCTTCTGTAAACTTGTGGCCCTTTTCAAACATAAACTTCATCCTTTCGTGTGACATAACCGTGTATAAATTACCCGCGTTTGATAATTTATTAACAATTAGATTATGCCCTGAATGGCCTATGGAAAGGAAGAAACATATTCCGGTTTTTGTCTCATTATGATACACTTCTGGTGTATTGTATCAAGGAGGTCATCCAATGAGCGAACGCACCATGCAGGATATTCTAAGAGCGTTTAACCGCCT
>CAVIZK010000005.1:150892-160578 GCA_963647215.1 Paludibacteraceae bacterium
ATTAAGCATCGCCTTGTTTACGAAGTTCTGGATGAAGAACAAACCGTGAAGATTATCAGCATGTGGACCCATTATGAGTTTTAAGCAACAGCCAGGAGCAGATCCTGGCTGTTGTTTTTTCCTGCGGAAGCAATGTTGTCCTTTTTTCCTCTGCGATTTGGCTTTTTTCCTTTTTTTGACAGCCACACCTAGAGGCAGTTTTTCCATGTTGTTTAGATTCGGACAAAAAAGCACTTCTGTTTCGCACGAGTAACTGAGAGTCTTAGATACTCTCAGAGAGTCGCGGCGACTCTCCGCGATTCTCATATACTCGCTGTTAGTACAGAGGTATTATGCGATATTTGTGTTAATTAAAAAATCCGTCAGATTATTTGACGCTTACTTCTGGGCACTTCATCTCCCGTATAAACCGATTTCGTATCAATTTTCTGTGAAAGGATAATTATCATAACGGCTCCTATATATGAATTCAGATACTTCTCATAACATTAAAAAATCCTATTTCAGGTTCTGTAAGTGTTCCAACAACAACTCCACGATCCAGCAAGCGATTGCCTGTTTCGCAACAGGTTTCTGGCAGAAGGGTACAATTGTGACAAGCAGCCAGATTCAAAGACTCCGGCCCCTGACCGGCAGATTGAATACAAATAGGATCAGAAGTACACCAAGATGCATTTTCAATTGCATTGACTATTGTATCTTCCAAACGACCGGCTTGCCCTTGACGTACAAGACCACCAAGGGATCCTTCTGAATCTCCGGAAGCAGTATAAATCAGGAGACCATGCATATTAAGATCATTGCTGGTCCTCTCACAATATATTCTTTCCCGGATAGAAGAGCTTCCATAGCCGCAGTCAAAGCTCAACTGATTAATTATCAAATGAGCAAATGTATGTATCAATACATATTCCGGCCGCAGGTCACCAACAGAATTAGCACCAAATCTAGCCTTCTGGTAGACCAGATTTAATTTACTGATTCTTTTTTGAACCGACGGAATTTTTGCCCAGTTCTGTAATTTCTCGGCATCAAATTTGAAAAAGATACCTTCACCAAATACTTCAATTGCCGGCAGCCAGTCTTCGGTCGTACCTAATCGCAACTCTTTCTTACGCTCCGATATAGTCCGTTGATTCGGCTCAAGTCTAGAAAAACCAACAAAAGCCCTAGTTTCTCTGAGCTTTGGAACAAGTGAAATACTCTCAAAATAGTCCTGAATTACTGGGTCATACTCAGTAATCGGATGTCTAATGGAATGAAAATCCAAAGCATCGCTTCCACTGGTTTTGCAAAGCACTTTATATTCTTGTATGCGATACTCATCTTCGGACATATTTTCGTTTATATCATCTCCTTTCTGAAGATTATTAGTTCTGTCCTCAAATGCTTGGTAAAGCTCTTTAGCGTTGACGCCTTCATTGACAGCAATCATATTTATAAATTCTGGGTTTAATTTACCATCCACTCTGCTTGCATTTATGGTGTCAAACCACTTGTTTAATATGCCAACAATTTTTCTTCTTGTCTTTTCGTCGTCAACCGGAATAGAAATGGAACTCCTAGTATCAGCAAACCATACATTGGTAGCGCCCCTCAGTACGACTTTGACATCCTCTGTTTTAGCCGTGCAAATTTCCTCACTAGAAATGCCCAACCAAGGTTTTGTGGCTTTACAGGTATATCCCATTCGTTCCAATGCACCCTTCTTGGTTGCTCCGGCAAGTGATCTTTTAGCCCCACAAGTACATGAGTAAAACACTCCCGTCAAGTTTGCCGACGCACCGCCAGTACTTCTCCTAATCTGGCATGTGTTTGGATCATAAGTATGTCCGCTGTCATGGTGCACCCATTCAGCGACCGGGAAATCATCGATATGGCCCTGAGGGCATATAACAATAAATCTTTCCGGAATCATCTTTTTGCGATATTTCCCATCAGCAGAACACTTACGTCCTTCTTTCCACTGAATAGCATCACAAAGAGGCTGTGTTTCATAATAGGTGGTCTGTTTCATCTGTCCGCAAAAAGGGCAATAATACCATGTTGGAAAACGTACTGTTGGTATTCTTAAATTACAATTTTGCGGATCAGCATTATTTTCACGAAAGTCTGGCGGCCATCTGAGTTCACTGACACCAAGTCTCTTGGTTAAACGAGCATCTTTGATTACAAAAGCTTTAGAATCGTTATATCTCCAAGCATCAAGCCCCGCTATCATCAGCGCCTCATCATTAGGGAACGGAACAATAGATCCAACGCCCCACGGGCCAATCAGGGCGCTTCTTCGCATTGGTCGTTTTGAAAAGGCCATGGTTAGTCCTCCTTTTCAGTATATTCGTGCGACATTAATTCAGCTTCACAAGATGCATCCACACTACGCATAGATGTTGGCGTTTCGAAGCCGCGCTCACTCCAAGCTTCGTTCGGATGTTCCCCGGCGCCATAAATCAGCGGAACGTCATCTGTAAAGGACCAATCTTTGTTCCGTTTGGGAGTCCAGACTGCCGGATGCCAAGCTCTCCATTCCGATAATTTTTCCTGATATCTGATCATTGTTTCGTCTAATTCATCCTCATCAACATTCTTGATACGAGAGCGAATAACTGATTCGATATGATCAATCATCGTTTGTGTTGGGACTTGTGGTACACCTGCATTAAATACGTCATTGTTTTCAAGTCTCATCATTCCAACCATAATAGCATGAAGTGCCCGATCTCTTACCGGTGCAGAAAAAGGTGTAACACTGGTAGGTTCAACACTGCAATATAGTCTGGAATGATATTCCTTAAAGTGCTCATAATGTGATTTATCTCTGGGACGGCCTGGTCGATAAAGAACAAATACTATACCGGGCGCATCTGTTGCGTTACGTCCTACTCTAGATGTTGCCTGAATATATTCAGAAGTTGTCTTAGGCTGACCTGCTACAGTCATGAGTCCAAGACGAGGCACATCTAGTCCAACTGAAATCATATTAGTAGCTAGACATATATCTATAGGGAACTCATCTGAATTCAAGGCATGATAATTTTGCCCTGAATAAGCTATATTAAGGTTTGAGAGACTGGCTGTAACTTTGTCTCCTGCAATTCGACTTGTCAGTTCCTCATCACGCCATATGTAACGTCTGCGTTTTGTGTAATCTTCTTCATGGGATTTCTGAAAATGACGTCGCTTATACATAACGTCCAAATGTTGATCAATATCAGCTCTAATCCATGTTCTGGCCTGTCCAAGTTCACGGATACTGTTAAAATATCCGACATTTGTCCAATAGGGGTCACGCTGAGATTCATTATCCACTTGTAATTCTTTAGCTGCGTACAAGAGGGACGCAAATAATCTTATAGATGTTGTTGCATCTGAAGAGGAACCACTTGCCAGAATCCCCACATACTGACGCCCATTCTGAGCTTTATCTTCCCGTGCGAAAAAAGAATCTCCTGCATTCAAACCTGAAGGTGGAAACTGGAACACTTTTTCACGAGGACAGCCATAAAGAGCATGACATTGCTCTTTAGCGCGACTGATAGTTGCTGTAGACGCAATTATCTTAGGATGTATTTCCTTACCGTTAACCCTTGATGTACAGAGTTCATTAATCATAGTTTCATAATGACCAACCATAGATCCCAATGGTCCGGAAATCAAATGTAGTTCATCCTGAATGATAAGATCCGGTGAAGTAAGTTTCTGCCCATTGTAGTAGCCAAACAATCTTTGCGCTTCCGGCCTGAATGGAAGCATTGCGAACTTGTCAACAGTTCCAAGCAACAAAGTCGGCGTTGATTCATAAATTGTCTCGTCTATGACATGAAGTGGTAATGGTGCTGACCTATCTGAAAAAGTACACGCCGGATTAGCACACCTGAAAATAATGCTCTTTTTTCTATGTGCGCCTATTTTTTTTTCGTATCCCCTGATGTCGCGAAGTCCGCTTTTTTTCTGAATGACTCCCATCTGAGCACCGCACCAAGGACATTTCAAAATTACAAAAGGATTTTCATCGCTTTTTCCACTGTATAATTTGTCATATTTTGCAACTGCATCAGCCATCTTATTTGGCGTTGTAGCAGAGCCCACCCATAGGCCAATAGTAATTCTTGCAGATCCAAACAGTTCCTGATGTTCCTTCCGAATAATGTCGCAGGCACATATCATGGAAGATGCTCTTTCATACTGCTGCGCAGTAAGAAGTCGCAGCGTGTATCTCATCAATATGGCAGTCCCAGAGTCGTCTTTGTTCATAAGTCTCCGAATAAAGATAGTGTATGCCGACAAACCTAAGTACGCCTCAGTTTTTCCACCACCCGTTGGGAACCATATCAGATCTACCATTTCGCGATCCGGGCAATTTCTATCCAGCATAGACCTGAGATTCATGAGTACAAATGCAAGCTGGAATGGACGCCACTTTCCATATCTTTCCTTATTTCCATACCATGTTTCAGAATTATATGGATCAGGCAATGTCAAAATTTTATTTTCTAAATAAAGGTTATCATCCGCATCACTTTTCCATATCTGCAAAGGAATATTATAATGCAGTTGTTGCATAATCATCGCCAGATTCATGTACTGAAAGGCAATGCGAACGGTTTCATTACTCTCCAGTAATGAAATACCATCCCGCATACGCGACAAGCAATTTTTACAATTCTCAATATGACGTTTTGCAGTATCCCCAAAATCTTTCCGGTAATATACCTCGTTAAGATGCTCCGCTTCCTGTTCCAGCTTAACTATCCACTCTTCATATTTATCGCACATCAGCCGTAGTTCCTGAACGCTCTTTTCAAAATCACTGGAAGGACCATATTTCAGCATTTCTAAAGTTACGCCTTCAATTGTGGCAGGAACAATAGGCTTAACCTCATGCATAGGGAAAATTGAAGTTTCAATTTTAAGAACCTTATCTGCTGTTTCATCCCAGGCTGCTGCGCATCCATGACCTATAGCATAATTCCGTACATCACGGTAAAGGAGCTGATTGGACAGATAATCCTCATCATTTACATTCACTCTTTGAGTATCTGGTAATGGGCAAAACCCAAGCTTTGAAGACAAAGAAAAGCCAACCTGAAAATAACAGTCATCATCCTTGAATGCCGCTGGCCGTATAACAGAATTTTCCAGCGTGAAAGTGTAAATCAGACAATCTCTCTTCTGATACCGGAATGTGATATCAAAACGGAGCATCGTTTCTCCTACCGGAATTTTTAATATTCCATCAGATGCCGACGGAAGGTTAACTGGACAGTCCTCATTGTTCCATGTAATTTGTTCACGTAAATATTGCGATACTACTTTTTCTGTTTTAGGATCGATGGAAGTCAGCGTAGTATATCTTCCGGCAGATACATCCACGGAAATACGGTCCTCTTTATATATACCAACAGTAATACTGATTGCAGACTGCCTGTACGCATTTGATCTGTTGATCAATTCTTCTGCGGCTTCAAGGTATTCACTGGTCACTTTGAGTTTCTCTGCCGGACGATTATCAGTTTCCGCTTCTTCCGCAGATGCATCTTCTATCTCATTCTCGTTAATAGCAGAAGTTTCATCTTCCGGCATCTCCTGAGGATACAAAATTCCTGCAATATATCTGGTTCTTGGGGGATCGCTAACAAGGATTTCCTCTCCATTGGCTTGCTTACACCCTGGCCACTCGATAGGATCCGGTCCAATGAATTCGTTCTTTACTAACTTAAGTAACTGCGTTCTGCGATCGTCAGCCATTTTTCACCCTTCTCTCAAAGAACAGCTTTTCTCTTTCATCTGATGCTTCCTTCGTTTCCATAACTGTCAGACTAAATCGTGCTCTGCTTAATCCAACATAAACCATGCGTTCATCTTTATAATTTTCAATATCTGTTAGTATCACATAAAGGCTTTCAAGCCCTTTAAATCCCTGAATTGTACTGAAGCGAATGTCTGCAAAATTCTGCACGGAGTAATCCTTCACTTTGATTCCGTCTAACAAATTAACAACGGAGTCTTTCCTTTTTTTTGGCGAAAGAATTACTATATCTTTTCTGCTGATATTTAAGGACAGTAGAGCATTAATAACTTTAATCAGTTTAGTGAGCTGATCATTTTGATCTGTATATATCAGGTGATTCACATAAGGCGCATCTATGTAATCTTCAAACGCTGGGATTTCCTTAACTCCCAGAATATTTTCTATCTCTGTACATATTTTCTTCGTATTCCGGCAATTTCTGGTCAAACGAAAAATCGCAAAGAAGGCGCGCTGTTGTAATAGCTCAAGGTATTCTTGCTCATTAAGCGAATGATTATAAATCGCCTGCATAGAAAAATCTCCAAACATGGTCCACTTTCCACTTATCAAGCCACCTCTCAGGCATTGATCCATAACGTCAAGATATCCGTCCTGAATCAGGTCTTGGGCTTCATCAACAATAATACGGTCATACTGCACTCTGCTTTCTGCACAGCACTCAAGCACCATTTTCGGCAGAGCTGACTCATAATATTTCACTTTTTGATAAAAGTCACTGGGTTCAGTACTTTCAATTCCATTGGCAGAGAGCATATGCCTCATAAAAGTATGAAATGTCCCTATAAAAGCAGGGCGTTTCAATAAGGGAAACTCTGAAAAGCTATTCTTTAACCATTCTCCCAACTGCCTGTTGTAACAAAAGACTGCAACATGTTCCCCCCTGCTAATAGCTGCCTTAGCTGCTGCAACAGCAAGTAAAGTTTTTCCGGTGCCTGCCGATCCTCGTATAAGTGCTCTAGGATTATCCCATAGCTGTTCAATACAAAGAGACTGCTCATTAGTCAGTTCCGCAAATCCTTCTTCTGCATATCTCTGTTTGATTCGAAGCGGCACATCTTTGTCGAAATCACCTCTTAACAAGTCAGCAAGGTATAGGACATCCTCTTTTGTAGGATAAATTGAGGCAGAAACGGGAATCTCAAGTCGTTCTCTGGTTTTGACAGCACCATCTGAAATACGGACTATAAATGATTTAACATCTTTTCCATCATTGATATCAAAGACTTGCCATCCCTCTTCATCAACACCAACGGATTCAAAATCGATATCCGGAAACATAACACCAATTCCAAAAATCATATACTTCAGATGTTCATGTTCGGAATCAAGTTTATTTTCCAGTGATGCCTTTATGCTGTATATTCCTTCCCATGCTTGGTCAAAAGGTCCACGTACTTTTTCGTTAAATTCTCCATATTTATCGATAAAACGCCACTTTCCCAGTTTTCTTTGCACCCTGCCACCCTTGACCTCGAGAGCAAACATTCCCAGCTCAGGAGCCAATACAAGGAAATCTGTTTCGCCATGGATTACACGCTGGTGCGTTGAAATTCCTAAAGAGTGCAGTATAATCCAATCTTCTGTTTCTGGTGCTTTTTTGAACCAGTGGAATATATGCTTTTCTGCAGCACTTTTAATATCCGGAGATAGTGCGTTTGGAATCATAATGGCCATATGATCATTCCTCAATTAATCTGTTGGTATCTGTTGAATCCACCTGAAGCTCGCCGCCGATATCAATGATTTTAAGCACCTTTACATTTCCAATTCCCTCAATGTCCATATCAATTGGCTCCCAAAAATTAAAAGGATCAATATACTCGAATTTTTTCAATTCTTCTGCCAACATGGTCTTAAGCTGCTCAGATAGCTTACGTCCTGCTAGGATATGAGCCTGCCGAACTTCCTGCGCAGCTTCAAATATTTCATCAAGCATTTCCAACAATGTTTCATTTTCTGTCACAGTTGCCAGTATGCGCAAATCCTCCTTGGATTGCGGAGCTATGACATCCTCATCATCAATCCATCTCTTGATTGTAGGGATACCCTTTGTACAGCCGGCAGATTTCACCTTTTTACAAAACTCTTCTTCCGTGCAGAATAGTAGCTCTATTTGAAGTGCATCTCTCCATTTGGTTGCGATTTCACGAAGGTTTTGTTTTCCGCTATTAGTCAATGCAACATCTGCAATTTCTCTGACAAGATCCCGGTCTGTTTCCCTCACAACAACAAAATCACCAATTTTTAATTCTGCTGGTAATTTTATATCGATTTTATCCGCATCCGCCATGATGATTTTCGTTACAGAAAGAACCTTATGTCCGGTACGATAAAAGGCGAGATATCCGCCAACAAAATTTACCGGGATGACCGAAACCAGAGCTGAACCAGTGTGCAAACCACCTGCATACTGCCGGAATTTATTTTCCCGCAATATAAGCTCAATTTCTCCAAGTTCATCATCCAGCGTTTCCAGCTGTTCGGGAACAGCCGGCCTATCATATCGCTCTGTTGAAACAGAAACAGTATCCGTGGAAAATGATTTTTCAATGATGGCCTTGTTTCCGGAATTATTTAATGCTCTTGACCATCTGTGAGCATCATGATTTTTCCATCGATTCTCATAATCATACAAGAGTACAACAAATTTACTCGTATTAAATCCAAATATGATTTTTCGCATAATTGCGCGTTTTAACCAACCACATATGACAGTGGTGTCATAATCTGTGCATGGCCAATTATAATATTCGGATGGATACAAAACCATGACCTGACTTTTCACAGAATATTGAATACACCAACGATACCAATATTCCTGTATTTGAGATTTGGAAGCGCGTTCAGGTATCACAAGGATAATATTCTCCCCATTATGTTCCTGCAGATAATTCTTAAAAGATTCACTTTTTTTAAAAGTAAAATTAGGGACGAATATATTCTTCAAATCGCAAATCGTCGTCAAATAGTCTTCAACACTGCCGTCATCCAGATAATGTATCTCACTTTCAAGCAGGCCCTCGCATTCTTCAAGAGTGCGCTGAGCCAAAGCGGCATCCATATCTGTAAGCGGAATAATTGCTCTCAGGGCATTGAACGTCAGACCATTAAGTTTTTCGAACAGTTTCATCATCTGGGGAGACTGTTCTTCTGTCTCTTTACGATGAGAAGACAAGCGTCTCATGGCATCGCTGATTAATGAGCCATCTGATTTAAGATATACTACGGATTGTTTTGCGCAGTTTTTGGTCCGGCAATCTGACATCAGGGGGACAGCATCATATAGCTGGCTTGTCAAACTGTCATTATCCCAACGCCAAATATTGAATCCTCTGGCGACAAATGGCTCCAGTTCGAAAGAATTGGCCACATCGGTAATACACACGATTGGAAGATTGCGCTGTATCAAGTCGTCCAGAGCATCTAATTGTCCAGCAATTATTGCCGTATTGGATCCGTCAATAATTACAGACTGAATAGGATGATCGTTATCTGCAGCTGCGTTTATAGCGTAAAGATCTGAAGCAAATACAACAGCTGGATTGCCGGCCATTTGTCCAGGACTGATATTGCTGAGATTTCCTTCATAATCGCATTGGGAGATATAAAACAGTTTGGTAACTTTGTCAGTACCAATCGTACAACGCGACAGTAATTCTTTAGCCGAAGCGACAGACGTCATAGCAAAAATTGAACTATCCATATGCGTTTTCATTGCCGCTATGGAAGTCAATTTTTCACTGCCGGAAGCCTCTTCATCGACTTTAGCCATCAAGGCTTTTCGTTCTGCCGCATATCTAGCCCATTTACTTAACTTTCGGTTTGTGGCAACCTTCTGAAAAATAGGCAGATACTTGAGGGGAGTACTATACTT
>CAVIZK010000006.1:0-116074 GCA_963647215.1 Paludibacteraceae bacterium
AGCAGCGGTCTCCAAAACCGCGTGCCGAGGGTTCAAGTCCTTCTGCCCCTGCCAATTTGCTGATGTGGCACAGTAGGTAGCGCGCGTCCTTGGTAAGGACGAGGTCACCGGTTCAAATCCGGTCATCAGCTCCATGAAAAACACCGTTTCGGGAACGAAATGGTGTTTTTCCTTTTGTGTACGTTTTTGGTTTGGCTTTGTTTATGGAAAAAGCCTGCTGCAGGGAATGCAACAGGCTCTTTTTCATGTAGTTTGTTATTTTACCGCCATTGTTTTACTGCTTTGTGCCGGGGCTCCGGTAGCTTCCGCTTCCTTCATTTTTTGAAGTTCTTCCAGAATCAGGCGGGCGGTGTATTCGTCCGTAACCAGTTCATTAATGTAGCCGTACTTGGCGGCAAAAATAACCGGGCGGACTTTGTGACCTCCTCTGGCAATACAGAGCACATGCGGGTTCTTCTGAATGTCATCCGCATTCATGCTGGTCATCCGGAAGGGCTCCGGCAGGGAGAGGCGACGGCCGTCTTCATAATAGACGTTGCCAAGCACGTTGGCATGCGGGCGACTGAACACCTTCTGAATGTTAAAGTCCTTTACCTGATCATAAAATTCAGTAAAGTAAGGATAATCCAACGCAAATTGTCCGCCAACGCTGACCAGAACAGCATCCAGGTGTTTAAATTCTTCCTGCATGGCGTTTAATTTGGATTTGTCAATGTCAGACAAATGGTTGGTGTTGGTTACCATAGAGTAGTTATTGTAATGAACCTTTCCACCGAAGGCACTGGCAAGGCGGTCACAGATAATGGTGCTTTGTAAGTACGGGTTGTCTGTTCCCACATGACCGGAAACGGCATAAAAGTCCAGGTTATTATCAGATGGGTGTGCACTGATGTTGGCGGTTGTCTGGTATAATGTCTTTCCGACACCAACCCCGATTTTATTAAACTTCGGTACCCACTTTTCAATATATCTGGCAGCAAAGAAGGTTAACGCATCATCTGCGCTTTGGGAATCAATCTTTTTTAACGGCAATTCCGGAGTTACCATAACCTGATTTAAATGAAGCTTGTCTTCTAGGCGGCGGGAGAGCTCATAGGCACGGGTACTGTCCGGGGCGGAAATTTCAATCTTGACGAAGCCTTCTTCTCTGGCAATTTTCAAAAGCCGGGAAATCTGTGTGCGATGAATGTTTTCTTTCAACGCAATTTCCTGCTGGCTTAGTTCGTCAATGTAATAATATTTGGCAATCCGGAGGATTGTCATAACATCATAATTCGGATTCATTCTGCAAACTCCTTTCTGTACGCATTCCATTATAAGGAGAAAATTCACATTTGTGCAAGATATCTTCTTGTTTTCTTTTTAACAAAAGAAAGTTGCGCTCTGAGCTGTAGCAGGTGTGCAAAAAGAGACTCCGGCTCTTGTACCATACAAATCACGGATTTATGATAAAAGGAATTCTATTTTCAGGAACCAGATGCAGAACCGTGCGCTTTGCTGCTGATCAGAAAGGACAGGAAACATCATGAGCCTATCCAAAATTCAAAAAAAGATTGCTGCTTTGGATCCGTCCATTACGGTTACGGAAGAACGGGGCTGTATTGTTCTGCGTGGCCAGGTAGAGGATTGGGCTACCGTAGTAAAAGCCGGTAGTTTAGCAGTGGATAAAAAGCACTACTATGGTGTGGTAAATGATATTCAGTTAAAAGGCTTTCAGGAGACCGTGCGTACTCCCAAAATCCGTGACCACAAATTGGATGGTGCTCAGCCGGACGTCTTGATTATTGGTGCCGGCATTACCGGCTGCTGTATTGCCAGAGAGCTGTCCCGCTGGGACTTAGATGTTCTGGTGGTAGACCGTGGCTCTGATGTTGCAGAGGGTGCCACCAAGGCAAACGGCGGGGTTGTCCATGCCGGGGTTAACTTCGGAAAGCATTCCCAGAAGCACTACTACAATGCCCGTGGCAATGCCATGTATCAGCAACTGTCGGAAGAATTGCATTTTCCGCTGGAGCAAAAAGGCCAGGTTATGCTGGATGTAGACAAGTGGGAACGGCTGATTGTAAAGTACCTTTCCCGGAATGCCAAAAAGAACCTGGATATGCCGAATGTTCGGTATTTAACCTTGCCTGAGTTACACAAGATAGAACCGCATGTACCGGATTTCTTTGATGGCGGTATGTTTCTTCCCATTGCCGGTGTTACATCGCCATATGGTGTCTGCATTGCCATGGCGGAAAATGCCGTACAGAACGGAGCGCACTTTTCATTAGAAACCATGGTAGAGGATATGACGGTGGAAGAGGGGAAGATAGTTTCCGTTCAAACCAACCGCGGTACGCTGTATCCGAAAGTGGTTTGCAATGCCGCCGGAATTTATGCGGACAAAATTGCAGAAATGGCGGGGGACCGTACGTTTACCATCCATCCCCGCCGCGGGACGGATATTATTACAGACACCAAAGCCGGATACCTGGTCAACACCAGCATGGCCAAGGCGCCGTTTGCCGTCATGCCGAATGAAAAGCCGGAAGTCAAAGGGAAGCCGTGGAAGTATGTAGAAAAAGTCCTGTGGGCACTGGGTAGCCACAACCACACCAAGGGGGTTGGCCTGATCCACTCGGTATATGGCAATATGCTGGTTGGCCCCAATGCCACGGAAACGCCGGAACGGGAAAATACGGAAACCCGGGCAGAAGAATTTCAGGCCATTATGGAAATGCAACGAAAGCTCTGTCCGGAATTGAAGTATGAAGACGTTATTGCGTACTTTACCGGGGTTCGGGCGACCCTGTATGAAGAGGACTTTTGTGTTCGGAAAGGACTTTTTACAGAGAACATCATGGAAGCGGCGGGAATTCAATCGCCGGGGATAACGGCAGCCCCTGCCATTGGACAGGATATTGCTGACTGGTGTGTAGCGTACCTGGAACAAGGTGGTCAAACCATCCATAGAAACGCCACTTTCAATCCGGAACGAAAGCCGGTTCCCTGTCTGAAGAAAATGACGCCGGAAGAACGCAATCAGCTGATTCGCCGGAATCCGGATTATGGCATCATTGTCTGCCGCTGTGAAGAGGTTTCCAAAGGAGAAATCCTGGACGCCTTAAATTCCGGCCTTTGTGTTCCCACGGTGGACGGAATTAAGCGCAGACTCCGGCCGGGAATGGGCCGTTGTCAGGGCGGATTCTGCAGTCCTTTGGTCATGCAGATTATTGCAGAGCACCAGGGAATTCCCGTTTCCGAAGTGCGGAAGGATACGGAAGATTCGGTTATCCTCTACGGCAAAACCAAATAGGGAAACCATGAACACGCTAAAATAACCCGGCACATAAAAGCATAAAAGAACTCCCGTTACAGAGGTTGCTCTGCAGCGGGAGTTTTCTTTGTTGGTTAAAATGGGCTGATTTTTCAGACCGATTTTTGCGCTTTCACAAATTACAGCTTTACTCTGTCATTGACAGCTTTTACCCGGGCTCGATCCAGCTTTTCCACTTTACGGTCATAGGTAATCAGGCCGTTGATTTCGCCTTCTACGTCAGATACCTGCGTGAAAACGGTGGCGGAAAGTCCTCTTGGAATGTTCCGGATAATGCGCTTTTCAAAAATCTTTTCATAAGCGCGCATCAGTGCTTCATCGGTGAAATACATCCGGTATCCAAACAGCAGCTTCCGGAACATATGGCCCTTGGTCATCTTAGAGAAGCCACCGAATTCATCCAGCAGATAACAGCGGTCATCCTTCGGAACATAAACCGGGGTAAAGTAGATGTGTCTGGTTACAAAGTCAGATTCCTTCTGATCATGCCATCCGGAGGTGCGGTCAATGGTTCTGGTCGGGTCATATTCTGCCACCATTTCCGAAATCCGGTTGGCGTCAAACTGGCCCCAGCCTTCGTTGAACGGCACCCACATGGCAAGGGAAACCACGTTGATTAACTGATGCATGGTGTCATACAGATCTTTGACATATTCATTCCGGCCGTCTTCGTCAGCACGGCCAAAGAGTTTGTAGTTCTTTTCGCCGTCATCCAGATTGACAGTCAGGAACGGCAACACGGCAATAACCAGCGGATTATAAGCGGTACCGCCATTGACCATGTCCTGCCATACCAGCATGCCTTCCTTGTCACAGAGATAATACCAGTAAAGCGGTTCAATCTTGATGTGCTTCCGAATCATGTTAAAGCCCATGGCTTTCAGCATCTGAATGTCATATTCCATGGCACTTTTGGTGGGTGGTGTCAGCATGCCGTCGGACCAGTAACCCTGATCCAGAACCCCGTTATGGAAGTATGGCTTGTTGTTCAACAACAGGCGCTGTTTGCCGTCCGCATCCGGACCAACGCCGTATTTGCGCATGCCAAAGTAAGATTTAACGGTATCCTGATCTGCCGTAATTTCCAGGTCATATAACTTGGGATTTTCCGGGGACCAGCATTCATATTGCTCCAGTGGAATGACAATTTCTTTTTGTCCCTTTCCTTCGGCGATGCAGTTGCCTTCCTCCAACACTTTTACTGTAACTTCCGGCGCTTTTGTTTCTACCGTAATGCGAACTTCGTTTTTGTCAATGTCCGGTACAATCCGCAGGTCTTCCACATAATTTTCCGGAACGGATTCCATCCAGACCGTCTGCCAGATGCCGGACTGCGGGGTATAAAAGATGCCGGCAGGGGAAGAGGACTGCTTTCCTCTGGCATGATAACTGGTGTCGGATGGGTCTTTGACAACCAGCTCAATAATGTTGTTACCAAGCTGGATGGCTTTGCTGATATCCAGCGTAAAGGCAAAGAAGCCGCCCTGATGGTACCCGACTTTTAAGTGGTTTAAAAAGACTTCACATTCGTAATCCACGGCACCGAAGTGAAGCAGGGTTTTGTCCTTTAAAAAGTCTTCTTCCACTACAAAATTTCTTCTGTAATACAGGGTGTCCGTCGGGGTAACAATTTTATTGACCCCGGACAGCAGCGCTTCCGGTGAAAACGGTACCAGAATGTTGCCCTGATATCCCTGAAAAGCCTGATCAGATGGATAAATGGCATATTCCCAAGTTCCGTTCAGATTATAAAAGGAGCTGCGTTCCAATTGCGGTCTGGGGTAATAATCGTCATGTGGAACGGCACCTACTTCGTCAAAAAACTTTGACTTCATCATGTGTCCCATTCGTTTTCCTCCTACAAAAATTTAACAAAATCACACAAGTAAAGTATACCGAAAAAATCCCCGTTTGGATAGACTCCAAACGGGGATTGAGGAAAAAGGTTAGTCGGAATTAATACATTCCGCCGGCGTTTGCCATAGCGGCAGCCTGGGCTGCTGCGGAAGCGGCATCGGCGGCCGGATCCGGCTTGTCTGCAACCAGGGATTCCGTGGTCAGCACCATGGAGGCAACGGAAGCGGCGTTCTGCAGAGCGGAACGGGTTACCTTGGCCGGGTCCAGAATACCGGCTTCAAACATATCTACGTATTCTTCTTTGGCAAAGTCAAAGCCGTAGCCGGTCTTGCCGGAACGGGCAATGGCATCAATGATAACGGATCCTTCCAGACCGGCATTAGCGGCAATCTGGCGGATAGGTTCTTCAATGGCTTTCAGTACAATCTGAACACCGGTCTTGACATCGGCTTCCAGATCTTCGTCCAACAGGGCTTTAACTGCCGGGATGGCGTTGATCAGAGCTACGCCGCCGCCGGCCACGGTGCCTTCTTCAACGGCAGCCTTGGTTGCAGCAAGCGCGTCTTCAATACGCAGCTTGGATTCTTTCATTTCGGTTTCGGTAGCGGCACCAACATGCAGTACAGCTACGCCGCCGGCCATCTTGGCCAGACGTTCCTGCAGCTTTTCCTTGTCATAATCCGAAGTGGATTCTTCAATCTGGCTGCGGATCTGGGAAACACGGGCGGCAATGGCATCTTTGGTGCCGGCGCCGTCAACAATAGTGGTGTTGTCCTTGCTGACAGAAACCTTGGCAGCTTTACCAAGCATATCCAGGGTAGCGTTGCTGAGTTCCAGACCAAGGTCGGAAGTAATTACGGTACCACCGGTCAGAACGGCAATGTCTTCCAGCATGGCTTTTCTGCGGTCACCGAAGCCAGGAGCCTTAACGGCAACACAGGTGAAGGTGCCACGCAGTTTGTTCAGAACAATGGTCTGCAGGGCTTCGCCTTCTACATCTTCGGCAATAATAACCAGCTTCTTGCCAAGCTTCAGAACCTGTTCCAGAAGCGGCAGGATTTCCTGAATGTTGGAAATCTTCTTATCGGTAATCAGGATGAGAGCGTCATCAATTTCTGCAGTCATCTTGTCGGTGTCAGTCATCATGTAAGGGGAGATATAGCCTCTGTCAAACTGCATACCTTCTACTACGTCAACGGTAGTGTCTGCAGTCTTGGCTTCTTCCACAGTAATAACACCGTCTGCGGTAACCTTGTCCATTGCTTCGGCAATCAGTTCACCAATGTGTTCATCTGCAGAGGAGATGGTGGCAACACGGGCAATATCAGCAGAGCTGGTTACCGGCTTGGCAGCTTCTTCAACAGACTTAACAGCTGCATCAACGGCAAGTTTAATGCCCTTCTTAACAACCATTGGGTTGGCACCGGCAGCAACGTTCTTCATGCCTTCGCGTACCAAAGCCTGTGCAAGCAGGGTAGCGGTGGTAGTACCGTCACCGGCAACATCATTGGTCTTTGTGGAAACTTCCTTTACCAGCTGGGCGCCCATATCTTCAAAAGCGTCTTCCAGGGTAATGTCTCTTGCAATGGTAACACCGTCATTGGTAATCAGCGGTGCACCGTAGGACTTCTGCAGAACTACGTTTCTGCCTTTCGGTCCAAGGGTAATTTTTACGGTATTGGACAGCTTGTCAATACCGGTCTGTAATGCTTTACGGGCTTCTTCGCCATAAATAATTTGCTTAGCCATATCTAAAATAATCCTCCTTAGTCTTCTACAACTGCAAGAATATCAGACTGAGAAACGATGCTGTAATCCACACCGTCTACTTTTACCTGGGTTCCGGTATATTTGCCGACAATAACTTTGTCTCCGGCCTTCAGGTACATATCTACCTGGTTACCGTCTACAATGCCACCGGGGCCAACTGCAACCACTTCAGAAATCTGTGGCTTTTCCTGTGCGGATGCAGCAAGGAAAAGGCCGCCTTTACTGGTCTCTTCGGCTTCTACCGTCTTTAACAGAACTTTGTCTGCAACTGGTTTAATGGTCATAACGCCTACCTCCAATATAATTAAGTATAAGATGATACTAAGTTGTGTTAGCACTCATTATTCCTGAGTGCTAAATTAATTATAAGCACCTTGTAAAAAAAATCAATAGTTAAATTGCTTTCTTTTCCAAGTTATAGTATTTTATAAATAATCTTGATTTTCAGATTTGTGGGAGTTGTTATGGCAACCGAAGAAACGTACAAACAGAATAACTGGCTGAATCGCCTCCGAACCTTCTTTGCGGGGGATTTATTCGGCTTTCTTTTAGTGCTCCTGGCCGTACTGGTGGTATGTTTTAATCAGTACGTCTACGGGGCCGTTTTATTTGCCTTTTTGGTTTCAGTTCTGCTTTTAGTTTGCAGTGACATTATTACCGTATTTTTACCGGTTATGCTGTTGATTGCATTTGTCATTCAGGCCAAAAACTCTTATAACGCATTCATGGAAGTTACCTGGGCCGTGCCGCCGGTAGCACTTTCGTTTTGCCTGCATCCCATTCTTTACCGGAAACTACATCGCCCGAAAAAAGGCGAGCTGTTCCTGCCCATCCTGCTGATTTCCTGTACCATGTTCCTGGGCGGACTTGGCAGCATTACAGCAGCGGAATATTTCCGGCCCATTTCCCTGGCGTATATGTTTACCCTGGGCTTCATGATCCTGTTTTTCTACTGGGATTTCGGTTCCATTATTTATCCGGGTGCCAATGGGGAAAAGGAGATCGGCCCACGCATTGCCAAGCAGTTCTGTTTCCTGATTCTGTTCCTGGCGCTTGCGGTTTTGGAATACTACGTAGAGCACCGCAGTGAATTCCTTGCGGATCCCGGCATCCTGCCGTTCCAATGGCGCAACAACGCGTGCACCATGCTGATGATTGCCATGCCTTTTACCTTTTACCTGGCGATGCAGCATCCCGTCTGTTATTTTGGCTTATCTTTAATTAGTATGGGTACCATAGTCATGACCGGTTCGCGCGGGGGGCTGGTCTTCGGCGCGGTAGAGTTTGGTCTTTTACTGATTTACTTTGCGGTAAAAGACAAGAAGCACCGGAAGTTTTATCTGACCATAACCGGCGTTATTCTACTGGCGTTCTTATGTCTGATTCCGCGCATGGCAGATTTCCTGGATTATACCCTGGACCGCTTCACCAGCCAGGGCGAAAATGCCATTCGCCTGGGGCTGTGGAAGCGCTCCGTGGAGGATTTCCTGTCCAACCCGCTCACCGGGCGTGGCCTTGCCTACATGGGAAATCGGGATCTTCATCATTCGGCTACGGCCACCTTGTGCTGGTACCATTCCACGGTGCCGCAGATTATCGGCAGCTTTGGTATCCTCGGCATCCTTACTTTTGGATACCAGTACTATATGCGCATCCGCTTTTTCCATCGCAGAAAAAGCCTGTTTTCCAGAACCGTCCTGTTTTCCTGGATTGGTCTGGAACTGATGTCTTTGGTCAACCCGGGCATTTTTGTCCCGATTTATTTACTTTATATTACGGTTCTCTTTGTCCTAGTAGAGAACTACGAAACAACACAGGAGTGATTTTTTCTTTATGGACAGTAACAGTACTGGCTTACTAATTGTACTCATTGTATGCATTCTCTTTTCCGCGTTCTTCTCAGCGTCGGAAACCGCCTTTTCCACGGCAAACCGGATTCGTTTGAAATCCCTGGAGCAGGAGGGAAAGAAAAAAGCCGGCAAAGTTCTGAAAATTCTGGATGACTATGACAGCTTGTTATCCACCCTTTTAATCGGAAACAACATTGTGAACATCAGCGCGTCTTCCATTTCCACGGTTTTATTTATCCGTGCCCTGGGCGACATCGGCGCTACCTGGTCTACGGTTGTTTTAACGGTTGTTATTTTGATTTTTGCAGAAATTACGCCAAAGAGTATTGCCAAAGAAGTACCGGAAAGTTTTTCTATGGCGGTCTCCGGTCTTATTTGGGTATTTATGAAGATTTTTATGCCGTTAAATATGGTCTTTGGTTTATGGAAGAAGCTGGTGAAAAAGGTGCTTCGCTTGAACTCGGAAGACAAGATTACGGAAGACGAGTTCATGACCATGGTGGAAGAGGCCGAAAATGACGGTGGTATTTCCGAAGATGACAGTGAATTAATTAAGAATGTCATGGACTTCAATGACATGGAAGTGCAGGAAGTCCTGACACCGCGGGTAGACGTAATTGCCATCCCCATTACGGCATCCGTACGGGAAATTGAAGATGTGTTCCGGGAATCTGACTTTACCAGACTGCCGGTTTACCAGGAAAACCTGGATGACATTGTCGGCTACATTCACCAGAAGGACTTTGCTGAAGACGTGGTTCGCGGCAAGTCTACCATTCAGGATATTTTGCAACCGGTTCTGTACGTGGCACCGTCCATGAAAATTGCCAAGGTGCTGGAGCTGTTAAAGGCAGAGCATGACCATATTGCCGTAGTAACCGATGAGTTTGGCGGCACGGACGGCATTATTACCATGGAAGATATTCTGGAAGAGCTGGTCGGCGAAATTTATGACGAGCACGACGAAGAAGAACAGGAACCCATTGCTGTCAAAGATGACGTTTATGAAATCGGCTGCAGTATGCCGTTAGATGACTTCTTTGAGCTATTCCATATGGAGGAACCGGAGTCGGAATCCAACACGGTTGCCGGCTGGGTCATTGAACAGTTTGGAGAAATCCCGACACCGGGACAGCAGTTTACTTATAAGAATCTGGAAATTACCGCAAAAACGGTGGACGCCAGAAAGATTGATATGATTACCGTAAAGGTGTTGCCGGAAGATGAAGAGCATCCAGATACAGAAGAATGACGCAGATCAGCGTCTGGATAAGTTCCTGACCAAGTCTTATCCCAATTTACCCCAGTCCCTGCTTTACAAATATATTCGGAAAAAGCGGGTCAAGGTGAATGGAAAGCGCGCGGAAATTTCCACGCGGCTTGCAGTAGGAGACCAGGTGGACTTATACATTAATGATGAGTTCCTGGAACCGCCCGAACCGAAATATGACTTTTTACATGCCGGCACCAAACTGCAGATTCTTTATGAAGATGACAATCTGCTGCTCCTGGATAAAAAGGTTGGCCTGCTTTGCCATCCGGACCAGTCGGAGTATATAGATACCTTAATTACCAGAGTCAAACGGTACCTTTATGAAAAAGGGGAATACCGTCCGGAGGAGGAAAACTCCTTTGCGCCGGCGCTGGTAAACCGGATTGACCGCAATACCGGCGGCATTGTCATGGCTGCCAAAAATGCGGAAACGCTTCGCATTTTAAATCAGAAGGTCAAAGACCGGGAATTGCATAAATACTATCTTTGCGTTGTCCATGGCAGACCGGAACAGGCCGCCGGTCTGTTGCAGGGCTGGCTGATGAAGGATGAAGACAAAAACAAGGTCACCATCCGGCAGAAACCGGCGCCCGGCGCAAAAGAAATCCGCACGAAGTACCAGGTCCTCCGGTCAGAAAAAGGACTCTCCCTGATTGAAGTAGAACTGCTGACCGGCCGGACCCATCAGATTCGTGCCCATTTTGCCAGCATTGGCTGCCCGCTTCTTGGAGACGGAAAATATGGCAGCAATGCACAAAACAAGAAAAGGGGAGGCTATAAGAAGCAGTTTTTATATTCCTACCGCTTAACCTTTGACTTTTCCACAGACGCCGGATGCCTGAATTACCTGAATCAGCGCAGTTTTGAAGTACCATCTGTCTGGTTTGCAGAGCAGTTTCCAAACTTCTGATTCTGCTACATCGCAGATCTGATTTGACACATTGAAAAAAAGTGCCAATAATAGACAAAAACACCCCCGGTGAGCTCAGATTCAATTGGCTATTTTGTTGACTTCCTTTGGGAATAATACTATAATTTTATCCGGATACAATTTCTTTTTAGGGAAAGTGCAATCCGTTCAGATGAAATGAAAACTTGGGTTCCCCCGAGCCCTGTTTTCGAAGATTATTATAAAGGAGGACTCCCTTTGATTGATCAAAAAGCTCTGGCCTATGTCAATGCTTACGGCGTACTTCGCTGCCTTGAAAACGTATGCGATTTAGTACCGGAAGCAAAAGCTGTCTGTGCCAAAATGAAGAACCCTGTTGCATTCTGTGTAGACGTAAAGAATGGTCCTTGCGTAACTTACAAGTTTGACAAGAACGGTTGCGTCTTTGTAGAAGGCGACGCAGAAGCTACCTGCAAGATGTCTTTCGGCTCTCCGAAAGCATTCAACAACCTTATTAGCAACAGTACTCCGGGTATTCCTACCAAAAATCCAATTCAGTGTCTTGCTTTCCTGCTTGGCCCGTTCACCAAACTGACCAACATCATGAGCAAGTATCTCCAGCCGTCCGAATCCGACCTGAAGGATCCGGAATTCTTCCGTCTGAACACAATTCTTACCATGTATGTTATTGGCGGCGCCATCCCGGCCCTTGCCAATAATGATGAAATCTCCAAGATTTCCGCTGATGGCATTGTAGACGGCACTATCCAGATGGGTATTAAAGATGTCGTTTATGTTACCATTGTTGCCAAAAACCACAAACTTAGCCTGATCAAAGAAAAGCCGGAAAATCCAAGAGCAATCATGGAATTCAGCTCCATTGAACTGGCCAACGGTTTGTTCAACGGCACCGTTTCCACTATTGCTGAGCTTTGCGCCGGTAATATTAAGATGTCCGGTATGATTAATATGCTGGATAACATCAACCGCATTTTGGACCGCGTATCGGTTTACTTAGCATAAGGAGGGAACAACATTGAGTAAATATCCTGAATACACTCACGAAAAATCCCAGGAATGGTTTAACCGTGCCTTGAAGGCAATTCCGGCCGGTGTTTATGGTCACCTTGGCCCATCCGAAGGTCTGTTCCTTCCCATTACCAAATGGCCTCTGATGTCTGATCACGCTAAGGGCACTTATTTCTGGGACGTAGACGGCAATAAATACCTTGACTTTATGTGTGCTTATGGCCCGAACGTTCTTGGTTATTGCGATGACGAAGTTGACGCCGCAGCCATTGAACAGCTGAAGACCGGCAACTGCTTAACTTCTCCGTCCTACAAGATGGTAGAATGCGCTGAACTGTTGAAGGACACCGTAGCCTGCGCAGACTGGGCTTACTTCATGAAGAACGGTTCTGACGCCACCCAGATGGCTGCCATTACTGCCCGTGCCGGTACCGGTAAAGAAAAGATCATGTACTTCAAGGGTTACTATCACGGTAACTTCCCATGGTGCATGAAGCCGGACTATCCTGGCATTCTTCCTTCTGACACCCAGAACAACATCATCATTCCTTGGTTTGATATGCAGGCCATGCAGGAAGAATATGATAAGGCCGGCGGAAACGTTGCTGCCTTAATTGCACAGCCGTATGACCACGGTAACTTCTATGACAACGTAACCGCCACTAAGGAACAGTGGGCTGCCGTCCGCAAGTTCTGCGATGACCACGACATGGCTCTGATCATTGACGACGTTCGTATGGGCTTCCGTCTGGATCTGGCTGGTTCCGACCACTACTATGGCTTCAAAGCCGACATGATCTGCTTCTGTAAAGCACTTGCCAACGGCTACAACATGTCCTGCGTTTGCGGCCAGGATAAATGGTACACTCCGGCATCCTCTCTGAGCTACACCGGTTCTTACTGGATGTCCGCAGAACCGTTTGCCGCTTGTCTTGTTACCATCAACAAGATGAAGAGACTGGATACCCCAACCATGTTCCGTGAAAAAGGTACCAAGCTGACCGAAGGCTTCAAGGCTGCTGCCGCAGAACACGGCTTTAACCTGAAGGTTTCCGGTGAACCGGCTTGCTTCTATCTCAGAACCACCAATGACGACAACCTGTTCCTGCATCAGGAAGTAGTAGCAGAAGCCGTTTCCCGCGGTCTGTTTATTACATCCCACCACAACCACTTCATGAATGCCGCCGTTACTGACGAAGATATTGCTTTGGCAGTAGACATTCTGGAAGATGCTTATGGTGTTGTTGCAGCCAGACATCCGGAAATTGAAGGTCTGAAATAAGCAACAGCTGTAACCTAATCAAGTAAAGATCCGGACAGAAGAATTTCTGCCCGGGTCTTTTTTTGCTCTTTTTATTCTTTTCCATTCTTTTTGTTTCATAGGAGAAAACTTGTTGTATAATGAGCGTGTCAGAATTGAAGGAGGCGCTTACCATGCCATTGATTATTGCACATAGAGGAGCCAATTTACGGGCTCCGCAAAATACATTACCGGCCTTTCAGGCTGCCATTGACAACGGCGCAGACGGCGTAGAATTTGACGTTCAGCTGTCCAAAGACGGCGTGCCGGTTATCTGCCACAATTTTGAGGTAAATGAAACCTCTAACGGCAAAGGACTGGTGGTAGACCAGACCTTTGAGGAACTGCGGGCACTGGACTTCGGTTCCTGGTTTTCCGATAAGTTTGCAGGCACTCAAATTCCTACTTTGGAAGAAACCCTGCAGACCGTAAAGGACATGAAGCTGATTAATATTGAAATTAAGAAGCCCAAGGAAGGTTCTTTGGAAGTAGTAGACAAAACCGTTGCCATGGTAAAAGAAATGGGTCTGGAAGAGAAAGTAGTAATTTCCAGCTTTTACTTTTATGTAACCGACCGCGTTAAGGAACTGGATCCGAACCTGAAAGTGGGTCTTTTATATGATCCGAAAGATTGCTATGACAAACGCCTTTTGAAAGGACAGTTTATTGAAGTAGCCAAAGAGCACAAAGCGGATGCGTTCCATCCGTATTTTGTACTGACCAAGCTGCCTCCGAACTTTACCAAAAAAGCGCATGAAAACGGCATTGCCGTCAATGTCTGGGGCATTAAAGGTTCCACGCACCTGGAAAGTTATAAGAATTCCGATGTAGATTCCATTATTACAGACTTAATTTAAAGCCTGTCCGTCGGAACCATTTTTATCAGAATAGGGGAAGCCCGGGGCGCTTGCTTCGGACTTCTTTTTTTGCGATGCAGTGGTTCCTTGAAGATTAAAATTTCTTTTGTTACAATAGGGTCACTTTTGGAAAGGAGGCAGGTTATGGATCACTTTGAATTAGTTTCCAAATTCAAACCAACCGGGGATCAGCCCCAGGCCATTGCCGCATTAACAGACGGCTTAAAGCAGGGCTTTAAAGAGCAGACTCTGCTTGGCGTTACCGGCTCCGGTAAAACCTTTACCATGGCCAATATTATTGCCTCCGCCAACCGTCCAACCCTGGTGCTGGCACACAATAAGACGCTGGCAGCACAGCTTTGTTCGGAGTTTCGGGAAATGTTTCCCAACAACGCAGTAGAATTCTTTGTTTCCTATTATGATTATTATCAGCCGGAAGCCTATGTGGCGTCTTCTGACACCTATATTGAAAAGGACGCCTCCATTAATGATGAAATAGATAAGCTACGGCATTCTGCAACCCTTTCTCTGGTAGAACGTCGGGATGTCATTATTGTAGCTTCGGTATCCTGTATTTATTCCCTGGGTAACCCGATTGACTATAAAAACATGGTCATCAGTCTCCGCCCGGGAATGACTTATCCACGGGATGACCTGCTGAAGAAGCTGGTGGAAATCCATTACGAACGCAATGACATCAATTTCGTGCGGACGAAGTTCCGCGTCCGGGGGGACACCGTAGAGGTGTTCACGTCCGGAGAAACGGAATATGCCATTCGCATTGAATTCTTCGGCGATGAAATTGACCGCATTTGTGAAATTAACGCCCTGACCGGAGAAGTCACCGGCGTATTGCAGCATGCTGCCATTTATCCGGCAACCCACTACGTTGTCAACCCGGACGCACTGGAGGACGCCATTGCGGATATTATGCGGGAGTGCGCCGAACGGGTAGCCGAATTTGAGGCAGAAGGAAAGCTGATTGAAGCGCAGCGGATCCGGCAGCGCACGGAATATGACATGGAAATGCTGCGGGAAACCGGGTTTTGCTCCGGCATTGAAAACTACAGCCGTGTGCTGGCGCGCCGGGAACCGGGCGCCGTGCCGTATACGCTGCTGGATTACTTTCCCAAGGATTTTCTGCTGTTTGTTGATGAGTCCCACGTTACTTTGCCGCAAATTCACGGCATGTTCGGCGGGGACCACGCACGGAAGAAGAGCTTAATTGACTATGGGTTCCGCCTTCCCAGCGCCTATGACAACCGGCCGCTCAACTTTGAGGAATTCTACAGTCACGTCAACCAGGTTATTTTTACCAGTGCCACTCCAGGAGACTTTGAGCGGCAGGTATCGGCGCGGGTTGCGGAACAGCTGATCCGCCCGACCGGACTGCTGGATCCGGACATCAGCGTACGCCCGGTGGAAGGGCAGATAGATGATCTGCTTTCCGAAATTCACGTGCGTACGGAACGCCAAGAACGGGTCTTAATTACCACGTTAACCAAAAAGATGGCAGAGGACCTGACCCGGTTCTTTGAAGAACAGGGCGTGAAGGTGCGCTACATGCACCATGACATAGATACCATTGAACGAATGCAGATTATCCGAGACCTTCGCATGGGCGTATTTGATGTCCTGATCGGAATCAACCTGCTCCGGGAGGGCCTGGATATTCCGGAGGTTTCCCTGGTGGCCGTTCTGGACGCCGACAAGGAAGGCTTCCTGCGTTCGGAAACCAGTCTGGTGCAGACGGCCGGCCGTGCCGCCCGGAATGCACAGGGCAGCGTTATTTTTTATGCAGACAGCGTAACCCCGTCCATGGAACGGGCCATCCGGGAAACCCTCCGCCGTAGGGAAATTCAGATGGCTTACAATAAGGAGCACGGTATTGTACCGCAGACCATTCATAAGGACGTCCGGGATGTTATTGAAATTACGGCAAAGGTTGAAACTACCTCGCCGGAGGGAAAACGTCTTACCAGGAAAGAAAAAGAGCGGCGTATCCGCGAATTGGAAAAGAATATGAAGGCTGCCGCCAGAGTGCTGGATTTTGAAACAGCGGCCTATTATCGGGATGAGCTTGCCAAATTGCAAAAGTAAGAACACGGCAAGTCGGCAACAGCATAGGAACAACAGCAAAGGAAGTTAGCAAAATGGCAGGAACAAAAATTGTCATTAAAGGGGCAAAGGAGCACAACTTAAAAAATGTGGATTTAACCATTCCCAGAGACAAGATGGTTGTGTTTACCGGGCTGTCCGGCTCAGGAAAATCCAGTCTTGCCTTTGATACCATTTACGCGGAAGGACAGCGCAGATATATGGAATCACTGTCTTCTTATGCACGGCAGTTCCTGGGACTGATGGAAAAACCAAAGGTAGAGTCCATTGACGGCCTGTCTCCGGCCATTTCCATAGACCAGAAAACCACCTCTAAAAACCCGCGTTCCACTGTGGGAACAGTAACGGAAATTTATGACTACCTGCGTTTGTTATATGCCAGGGTAGGGCATCCGCACTGTCCTATTTGCGGGAAGGAATTGTCCCATCAAACCATAGATCAGATTGTGGATCAGGTTTTGTCTTTACCGGAGGGCAGTAAAATTCAGGTCATGGCGCCCATTGCCAGAGGCAAAAAGGGAACCTATGCCAAAGATTTGGAAAAGGCCGCCAAGTCCGGTTATGTGCGTGCCCGGATTGACGGGGAAATCCATGACCTGAGTGAAAGAATTACGTTAGACAAGAATCAGAAGCACACCATTGAAGTAGTGGTAGACCGTCTGGTGGTCAAAGACAGCATTCGAAGCCGCCTTGCGGACTCCGTAGAAACAGCGCTGAAGCTGACAGAAGGGGTTTTACTGATCAACGTCATAGACGGGGAAGACATGGTCTTTTCTGAACAGTTTGCCTGTCCGGAACACGGCACCCTGAAAATGGATGAGCTGGCCCCACGGATGTTCTCTTTCAACAATCCGTTTGGCGCCTGCCCGGACTGCGCCGGTCTTGGCTTTTATGAACAGATAGACGAAGACCTGATTATGCCGGACAAAACCCTGTCTATTCGGGAAGGCGGCATTCAGGCACCCGGTTGGACCAAAACCGAAGGCGGCACCATTGCAGAAATGTATTATGACGGTGTGGCTAATCATTACGGTTTTTCCATAGATGTTCCTATTAAAGATATGAAACGGAAGGATCTGGAAAAAATCCTGTATGGTTCCGGCAAGGACCGGGTAGAGTTCTCCAGAAAAACCACTTTCAGTGACAGCACCTGGGCCTGCCGCTTTGAAGGCGTCATCCCAAACCTGGAGCGCAAATACCGTGACACGTCCTCTGAATATTCCAAACGATCCATTGAACAGCTGATGGCACGGCACGCCTGTGCTTCCTGCAAAGGGAAACGGCTTCGTCCGGAATCCCTGGCTGTTACAGTTGGCGGTCTGAATATTGATGAACTGACCCGCTTATCTGTCCGGAAAGAATTAGAGTTCTTTGAGCAGTTACAGCTGACGGAACGGGAAAGCATCATTGCGGAACTCATTTTAAAAGAAATTAAATCCCGTCTGCAGTTTTTGTGCAGCGTGGGTCTGGATTATCTGGACCTGGCCCGGAGTGCCGGTAGTTTATCCGGCGGGGAAAGCCAGCGGATTCGTCTGGCCACCCAGATTGGGTCTTCCTTAATGGGCGTTCTTTACATTCTGGACGAACCCAGCATCGGCCTTCATCAAAAAGATAATGAAATGTTAATCCATACCCTGGAAAAGCTGCGGGATCTTGGCAACACATTAATTGTGGTAGAGCATGACGAAGAAACCATGCTGGCCGCTGACTACATTGTAGACATCGGCCCCGGTGCCGGTATTCACGGCGGGGAAGTGGTCTGCGCCGGAACACCACAGGAAATTATGAATTGCAAAAAGTCCATTACCGGCCAGTACCTGAAAGGGGAACGGTCTATTCCGGTTCCAACGGAGCGGAGAAAAGGGAATGGCAGCTTCCTGAAGGTAAAAGGCGCCACGGAGCATAACCTGAAAAACGTGAATGTCTCCATTCCGCTTGGAACCTTCACCTGTGTTACGGGCGTATCCGGATCCGGCAAGTCCAGTCTGGTAAACGAAATTATCTACAAAACCTTAGTCAGGGATCTGAATCGCGCAAAATCATACCCGGGCAAATGCAAAGAGATTACCGGTCTGGAGCACTTGGACAAGGTAATTAACATTGACCAGTCTCCCATAGGCAGAACGCCACGCTCCAATCCGGCCACTTACACCAATCTGTTTAATGACATTCGCGCGCTGTTTGCCAGTACGCAGGATGCCAAGGTGCGGGGTTATTCTGCCGGGCGATTCAGCTTTAATGTCAAAGGCGGCCGCTGCGAGGCCTGCCAGGGTGACGGTATTGTTAAAATAGAAATGCACTTCCTGGCAGATGTTTACGTTAAGTGTGATGTCTGCGGCGGGGCCCGGTACAACAGGGAAACGCTGGAAATTAAATATCGTGGCAAGAATATTGCCGAAGTACTGGACATGACCATAGACGAAGCCTGTGATTTCTTCTCGGCAGTTCCTAAAATTTACAACCGCCTGCTGACCTTACGGGATGTCGGTCTGGGTTATGTCAAATTAGGACAAAGCGCAACCACCCTGTCCGGCGGCGAAGCGCAGCGCGTGAAACTGGCCACGGAGCTTTCCAAGCGTTCCACCGGAAAAACCATTTATATTCTGGATGAGCCGACCACCGGTCTGCATACGGCCGATGTCCATAAGCTTTTGGAAGTGCTGCAAAAGCTGGTAGACCAGGGCAATACCGTACTGGTTATTGAGCACAATCTGGATGTCATTAAGACGGCGGATTACCTGATTGACTTGGGTCCGGATGGAGGAGATAACGGCGGTACTATTGTGGCTACCGGTACTCCGGAACAGGTGGCAAAGTGCAAGAAGTCTTATACGGGACAATATTTGAAGAAAATGCTTCCCAATGCTTAATATGAACTTAATTTAGGAGAAAGAAATGAAAATCCAACTTTCGGATCACTTTACTTATAAAAAGCTGGCAAGATTCGTTCTTCCATCCATTGTTATGATGGCCTTCAGCTCTATTTACGGCATGGTTGACGGCCTGTTTGTTTCCTGGTATGCGGGAAAAACGGCCTTTGCCTCTTTGAACCTGGTCATGCCGTTTATCATGATTATCGGCGGCATGGGCTTCATGGTGGGTACCGGCGGTACGGCCCTGGTTTCCAAAATCATGGGAGAAGGGGACCGGAAGCGGGCCAATGAAGTTTTTTCCATGATGATCTTATTTGGCACGGCGCTTGGCATTGTGTTATCCATCCTGGGTGTTATTTTTATGCCGCAGGTGGTTACGTTTCTGAATGCCACGCCGGAAATGTTTGATGATTCGGTACTTTACGGCAGGGTCAATCTGTCGTTTGTCGTCTTCTTTATGCTGCAAAATATTTTCCAAAGCTTTTGTGTGGCAGCGGAAAAGCCAAAGCTTGGACTGATTGCTACGGTGTTTGCCGGTGTTTCCAACATGATTGGGGATGCCATTTTTGTAGCTGTTTTAGATAAGGGCGTTGCAGGCGCCGCCCTGGCTACCGGGCTTTCCCAGATCGTCGGCGCAGGAATCCCTATGGCATACTTCCTTTTCAACAAGGATGGTATTTTGAAACTGCGTTTCAAAGCCCTGGAGTGGAAGCCCATTTTGTCCGCCTGCTTTAATGGCTTTTCCGAATTTGTCGGTAACATCTCCAGTAGTATTGTCGGCATGCTGTATAACTTCCAGCTTTTGAAATACATTGGGGAAAACGGTGTTTCTGCCTATGGCGTTATTATGTATGTGCAGTTTTTGTTCATTGCCTTGTACTTCGGCTACGCTATTGGCGTGGGGCCCCTGGTCAGCTATAACTACGGTTCCCAGAACATTTCCGAATTGCAGAATCTGTTCCGGAAAAGCATTAAAATCATGCTGTGCGCCGGCGTCCTGCTGGTAGCTACGGCAGAGCTGGCGGCGCCGCTCCTTGCTAAGATCTTTGTCGGTTATGACGCCGAGCTTCATGCACTGACAACCTATGCCTTCCGCATTTACAGCATGAGCTTATTGTTTGCCGGCATGAACATTTACACGTCTGCCTTGTTTACGGCTCTGAATAACGGAAAAATTTCGGCTATTTCCGCCGTTATGCGGTCTTTGGTTTTCCAGGCATCCGCTGTTTTAACCATTCCGCTGATCATCGGGGTAGAGGGCATCTGGTTCTCCAACATCTTTGCCGAATGCGGCTGTCTGCTGGTCAACCTCTGTTTCCTGTTCCATTTCCGGAAGCAATATCATTATTGCTAAAAAAAGCGCCCGGATAAATTGCATTTTAGGGCGGTTTCCCGTATACTCTTTTTAAAGAAATTTTACGGTTAAATGAGGGAGTGCATAAGTGGAAAAAAACGCGGTAATTACGTTAAAAAATATTTCAGTGGCCTTTGACGGAGAGCCGATTCTGAATAACCTGAACCTGGAAATTAAAGATGGTGAATTTGTTACCTTTTTAGGGCCGTCCGGCTGTGGAAAAACCACAACCCTTCGGATTATTGCAGGCTTTCAGGAACCGGATTCCGGAGAAGTCCTTTTTGGCAATAAAAGGATGAATGGTGTTCCTGCCCACAAGCGGCCGGTGAACACCATTTTTCAGCGTTATGCTTTGTTCCCGCACCTGAACGTCTATGAAAACATTGCGTTTGGTTTGCGCTTAAAGAAGTGGAAGGAAGCTGCCATCAAAGAAAAGGTGTCCGAACTGCTGGCACTGGTAGACCTGAAAGGCTTTGACCGGCGGTCCATAGACTCCTTATCCGGCGGTCAGCAGCAGCGCGTGGCCATTGCCAGAGCCCTGGCAGTGGACCCGGAGGTGCTGTTGCTGGACGAACCTCTTGGCGCTTTGGATCTGAAGCTGCGCAAGGACATGCAGGTTGAACTGAAGAACATCCAGCAGCGCCTGGGTATTACTTTTATTTACGTAACCCATGACCAGGAAGAGGCCCTGTCCATGTCGGATAAGGTCGTTGTCATGGACCGCGGTGAAATCCAGCAGATTGGTTCTCCCATAGACATTTATAATGAACCGGCCAATGCCTTTGTGGCAGACTTCATTGGCGAATCCAACATTCTGGACGGCGTTATGCTGACTGACGAAAAGGTTCGCTTCCATGGGGTTACCTTTGACTGTGTAGACCGTGGCTTTGCCAAGAACCAGCCGGTAGACGTTGTCATCCGCCCGGAAGACGTAGACGTAGTCCCGGAGGAAGAGGGCATGCTGAAGGGCACGGTTACCAGTGTTACCTTTAAGGGCGTCCATTTTGAAATTTTGGTAGATATTGACGGCTTCATTTGGATGATTCAGTCCACGGACTATCAGAAAGCCGGGGACAAAATCGGCATCCGGATTAAGCCGGATGAAATTCATGTTATGGCCAAATCCAAATACTCCGGCGTCTTTGGAGACTACTCCAGCTTCTCGGATGAAATGGACTTTATCAGTGACTCCGAAGTGGATTTGACCGAAGTAGACATTGAAGAGCTGGAATTTGAAGAAGCTTCCCAGGAACAGGCAGAAGAGGAGGCAGGACATGAATAAGAAAACGGCCACCGCCATAACGGCACCGTATGCTTTGTGGATGGCTGTTTTCATTGTAGTCCCGCTCCTGATTGTTGCCTATTATGCACTGACAGATTCCAGCGGCGCTTTTTCCCTTGAAAATATCAGCAATCTGTCCCTTTATACGGATACCATCTTTCGTTCCATCTGGTTTGGTCTGCTTGCCACCATTCTTTCCCTGGTGGTAGCGTATCCGCTTGCCTATTTCTTTTCCAAGTGCAGAGCCGGTACGCAGAGCATGCTGATTATGCTGGTTATGATTCCCATGTGGATGAACTTCATTCTGCGGACCTATTCCATCATGGTATTAATAGAAAATACGGGAATTATTAATACCTTCCTGACGGAAATCGGGCTGCCTCGCCTGCATTTAATCAACACCTCCGGCGCCGTTATTTTCGGCATGGTGTACAACTACATCCCGTTTATGATTCTGCCACTGTACACGGCCATGACCAAAATGGACCGAAAGCACATTGAAGCAGCCAGGGACCTTGGGGCCAACGGATATCAGATTTTATCCAAAGTCATGATCCCACTGACCAAATCCGGCATTATTTCCGGCATTACTATGGTCTTTGTTCCGTCTGTTTCCACATTCTATATTTCCCAGAAGCTGGGCGGCGGCAAGTACACCCTGATTGGAGACGTTATTGAAATGCAGTTCCAGACGGCGTACAACTACCATCTGGGCGCTTCCATTTCCCTGCTTCTGATGGTCTTCATTTTGGTTTGCCTGGCCGTCATGAATCGCTTCGGTAATACAGAGGATGGGGGTGTCATGCTGTAATGAAAAATAAGTTAAGTGTAACCGGGAAGATTTACATCCTGATTTTCTTCCTGATTCTGTATATCCCCATTGCCGTGCTCATCCTGTTTTCGTTTAACAGCATTAACAGTACCTCTGTGTTCGGCGGGTTCTCTTTGCACTGGTACCAGGAACTGGCTAAGGATGCTGCCACGCGAGTTGCTTTTCGCAACACTTTGGTACTGGCACTGGCTTCCGCAGCCATTTCTACCGTTTTCGGTACTGTTTTTTCCATTGGGTACCATTATTCCAGAGCCAAACATTACAAAGGCCTGCTCATGACCACGAACAATATTCCACTGATGAATCCGGATATTGTTACCGGTATTTCCATGATGCTGTTGTTTGTTTTCTTTGGAGCACTCATTCAAAAATCCGGGGTACTGAACTTCTGGACCCTGCTGATTGCGCATATTACGTTCCAGATGCCGTATGTCATCCTGAACATTTTGCCGCGGTTTCGACAGATGGACCAGTATCTGGTAGAGGCGGCAGAAGACCTTGGCTGCACTGCCACGCAGGCCTTCTTTAAGGTTGCCCTGCCACAGATTAAATCCGGTATTATTTCCGGTGCCATTATGGCGTTTACCTTGTCTTTGGATGACTTTGTTATTTCTTACTTTGTCAGCGGTCCGGATTTCCAGACCCTGCCAATCCGGATTTACTCCATGACCAAAAAGCGGGTTACACCGGACATGTATGCCTTATCCACGCTTATTTTTGTGGTTATGTTCCTGCTGTTGATTGTGATCAACGTGATTGAAAACAGGGAAGAGGCCAAGCAGAAAAACCTGCAGAAGGCCTTCCGTGGCAGAAAGGGGCGTGCCAAATGAAAAAGTTTCTTGCCATTCTGCTGACTTTGGTTTGTGGTGGCGCCGTTTTGCTGCTCCCGGCTTCTGCCGCCTCCATACAGGATTACCCCATAGACGAAGACTACTATAAAAACAATCCGTACCGCGGTACCACGCTGAATGTGTACAACTGGGGAGAATATATCTCGGACGGCTCCGAAGATACGCTTGATGTCAACGCTTATTTTGAAGAGCTGACCGGCATCAAGATTAATTACACCAACTTTGACTCCAACGAAGATATGTACGCCAAGGTAAAAAGCGGCGGCGCCAATTATGATGTAGTGTTTCCTTCCGATTACATGATTGAACGCATGCGGAACGAAGACATGCTGGTCAAGCTGGACTACAACAACATTCCAAACTATGCCAAGTACATAGACAGTAAATATAAGGGCCTGTACTATGACGAAAACGAAGAATACACCGTTCCTTATAACGTCGGCTACGTTGCCCTGATTTACAACACCAAGCTGGTAAAAGAAGTTCCTACTTCCTGGAGTGTTCTCTGGGATGAAGACTATGCCGGACAAATCCTGATGTTCAACAACGCCAGAGACGGCTTTGGCATTGCCATGTCTTATCTGGGCCTGGATTACAACACCACGGATCCGGAGGACTGGGAAAAGGCATATCAGGCATTGGTAGAACAGAAGCCACTGGTTCGCTCCTATGTCATGGACGAAGTATTCAACATTATGGAAAGCGGAGCCGCCGCCATGGCACCGTATTACGTAGGTGACTACTTCGTTATGGCAGAAAACAACCCGGATCTGGCCGTTGCATTCCCGGAAGAGGGGGCCAACATCTTTGTAGACGCAGCCTGCATTCCCAACACCACGCAGAACCAGGGTGCCGCAGAGCTGTATATCAATTTCCTCTGCGAGCCACAGATTGCCCTTGCCAATGCGGAAACCATTTGTTACGCCAGCCCGAATACGGCAGTCGTCAATGCAGAAGAATACACGTTTTATCAGAACACAACCTTATATCCGGAAGATGAAAGCCTGATGGAAAAATATCAGTACTTCCACAATCTGGATTCGGAAACCTTATCCTTAATGACACAGCTCTGGTCTGATCTGAAGGTAGAGGGAATTCAAAATAAATCTACCTACATAGGTCTGGGCGTTTTCCTTGTTTTAGCCGTCATTTACGCCATTTATGCGTTTGTCCGGAAAAAGCGGCGGGAAAAGTATTATGATTAAGGAATTTCTTTAGAATTCCATTGACAGCAAGGGCTTCTATCAGTATAATTATGAATGTTGCGCAAGGGAAATATCCCTTACCAGCATGCGAGAGTGGCGGAATCGGCAGACGCGCACGTTTGAGGGGCGTGTGGGGTGACTCGTACGGGTTCAAGTCCCGTCTCTCGCACCAGGAAAAGGACTTTCGTATGAAAGTCCTTTTTTGTTACCTTATTTTGCTCAATGAAAGGAAAAGGGGAGCGTATGGTTAGTCTTTTATTACCGATTATTTATTTACTCTTCATTTCCCTTGGCCTGCCGGATTCTTTGCTCGGATCCTCCTGGCCATCCATTTATGTAGAGTTTGATGTTCCGGTTTCCTATGCCGGTATTATTTCGATTATTATCTGCCTTGGAACCGTGGTTTCCAGTTTAAATAGTGACCGCTTAACCAAGAGGTTTGGCCCTGGCCTGGTATCTGCGGTCAGCGTTGCCTTAACGGCTATTTGCATGTTCGGTTTCTCCATTAGTCATTCCATGGTGGCTCTCTGTCTTTGGGCATTTCCCTATGGCCTGGGTGGAGGAAGTATTGACGCGGCGTTAAACAACTACATCGCCTTGCATTACGGCAGTAAACACATGAGCTGGTTGCATTGCATGTGGGGTGTAGGTGCCAGCATTGGGCCGTACATCCTGTCTTATGCCATCAGCCGCCAGCAGGGCTGGAACATGGGGTATCGGTACATCAGTTATATCCAGCTGGGCATTACCCTGATTGCCTTCCTCAGCATTCCGCTTTGGAAGAAGAAGGCAAGCCTAAGCTTTTCCGGAGATGCGGAAGCGGTATTGGATGCCAAGCCGTTGCCGTTAAAAGACGTTCTTCAGATTCCCAACGCCAAGAATATTCTCTTTTGCTTTTTCTGTTACTGCGGCATTGAATCCATCATGTTCGTTTATGCTTCCACGTTCATGAAATTACAATTTCACGCAACCGCAGAACAGGCGGCTTCCTATGGCGCCATCTTTTACCTTGGGATGACTATAGGGCGGGCCATTAACGGCTTTGCCACTATAAAGTTTACGGACAAGCAGTTGATTCGCTTTGGACAATGTCTGGTACTGGTCGGCTTACTGGCCATGGTGCTGGCCTTTGGCAACACCTACGTGGCGCTGGCGGGCATCCTTCTGGCAGGCCTTGGCTGCGCGCCCATTTACCCGTGCATCATCAACTCCACGCCGGCCGCCTTCGGCGCCGACAAAAGCCAGGCCATGATTGGCGTGCAAATGGCCTGCGCCTACATGGGCTCCCTTGTCATGCCGCCGCTCTTCGGTTTTGTTGCCAACCGCACCACCATGGCCCTGCTGCCATATTTCATCTTAGCCTTGCTCCTTGGCAACAGCATCTTCTTCCAACGCTTCCAGAAGCTGGCCCATTTAAAATAGTAATCATTAGGAGGTAACCATATGAGAATATCTGTAAATTACGATAACGGACAAATTTTTCAGCACTTTGGCTGTACCAAACTGTTTAAGCTTTACGACGTAGAGGATGGAAAGATTATCAATACCAAACTGCTCATTGGCGCAGCGGAAGGTCATGGTGCACTTTCCAAGCAGTTAAAGGAAAACCATGTTGATGTTGCCATCTGCGGTGGCCTTGGAACGGGAATGCTAAATTCTTTGGAAGCAGCCGGAATAGAAGTTTGCGCCAATGTCAGCGGCAATGCAGATGATGCCGTTACAGCATATCTTAACGGCACATTGAACTATTCAAAAGAAGCCCATTCCTGTAGCGGCCATCATCATTAATTACGGTTTTACAACAAAAAAGCCTGCCCTATGAAGGGTAGGCTTTTCTATATTTCTTCTGGCGATATAGCTTTCTTTTTTGCCTTTACTCTGATGAATGCTTTGCCCTGTTCAAGATACAGTTCCTGCTGCTCTTCCGACAATGAGCGGAAGACACGCAGGAGGTCGTCTTCCAGGTAAGTTTCTGATTTACCAATTCTGCAATCCAACAGATAATCCGTAGAAACTGAAAAGTAATTTGCAAGCAGCTTTAAGGTTTCAAAATCCGGTTCACTGGTTCCTTGTACGTATCCACCAAGGGTGGAAACAGGAATATCCAAATCCAAAGCAACTTGTTTTTGTGTTAACCCGCGTTCCTCAATTAAAGTACGCAACATAGTATAAAAAGGCATAAATATCACCTCTTTAATTGTAAGGGAGAACGGGTTGTATTGCTTTTGAAAACGAGATAATCGTTGACGAAACGAGTAATAAATTATAGAATGAAAAAAACAATACTTTTTAGGAGGTAAATTCATGAAATTAAAGAAGTTATGGGCTTTAATTCTTGCTATTTCACTGCTGGCAGGCACTTCGGTACTTGCTTTTGCAGATGAAAAAGAACCGTACGTTACACATGATATTCCGTCTTCAATGAAAATTGGGGAAGGAATTGGTGATTTACCCAACAATGGGTTCGTTATTACATATCATAATCTAGAACCTGGTCAAGACTCATTTTGTTTTCCGGAAGAGAGCGAAAACAACACCGCTGATTTTTATGGGTACGCCTTTGGTGATCTCTATAGTTCTCGTGTTGATGAAAATGGTGATGCCGAGTTTTGGGGATATGCTCCGTATGGGCCTTTTTATAAGCCAGGAACTTTTAGTTTTCAACCAGGGTATAATTACTGGAGAGAGGCAACAGACGAAGACGATACAGAATATTACGATGTTCCGTTGACAGATTGGGAAAAGGTTGGTACCCCAATTGTTATTACTGTTGAGGAGCCAATTATAGAAACCAATGCACCTAGTTCCATAAAAAAAGGAGAAAACTTTGTTCTAACTACAGCTCTGACAAATACCGCTTTAACAAATACAGGTACAGCCTATTATTTAGATGAGAATAATTATGAAACCTATGTTGATGATGGAGGTATTAGTCACAGATATCTTATTGCAGACGAAGACCATAGTTATGATGATCTTGCAAAACCAGCATATATGCCGTCAGTTGAAATTTTAGAAGGGAAAGATATAGTAAGTCAAACAAATCAAGATTATTCTAATACCTTAAAATCTAGTGAAACGCTTTCTTTTTCAGGAACAGGAACCGTTAAACTTAAGATAAAATATAACCAATTTATAACGTCTGACGACACTCAAAAAGAGTGGATATATAACGAAAATGACGGATCTTATACATGGACAGGTAAATATCGTACTTACAGCCCAGAAAAAATCATTACTATTCAGGTAACGGATGATAGCGTCACCGATCCTTCCTCTGATTCTGATACTGATGCAACAGATCCGGGGAAAGAACAGGGAACCGATTCTGTTAATCCCGACGTTGAAGACAAAAATATCGATGCAAAGGAACCAGCCAGTACTAATTCTTCCGCAAAAGCAGAACAGGAAAAAACAGATACTGATAAACCCAACACAGGGGACAATAACAATGTTACTTTGCTTATTTGGACACTGATTATTTCAGCAGAAGCTATGGGTGTTCTTATTATTTATAAGAGGAAGATGGCTTCTTAAGAGGTGCGCAACATGTTGATAGGCAATACAAAACCACGAAATATTTCTGCAAAATTAAGTGCTGCGGACGAAGAACTTTGCAAAGCATATATTAAAGGTGCCGTTCACAGTTTCTGTAAAAACAATCCAGACCAGTACTTTTCGGTACAAACGCTGTTTGGTGGACGAAATACCATCTGGTCTGATGTTCCTTTGGATAAAATATACCAATATTATGTGACGGAAAAGCCGGAGCAAAGAGCCGACAGGCAAGCGGGAATAGATGTAGGTAATCTACTGAAAAAAGTTTTATATGAAGATAAGCAGTTTTCCTATGAACTGAAGGAAAAAAGCGACAATATTTTCAATGAATACAGAGCAGTAGATTAATATTTGGATAGCAGGAAGGCGCTGGAAGTGGTTTACTTTAGCGCCTCTTGTTTTAGCCACAAAATTCATCAAATTATATTTGAAATGGGAGGTAATATCATGGAAAGAACAAGATTTAAGACAACCCTTTTGTCTGTGCTTTTTTTACTATCCTTAGCATTGTGCAGTTGCTCATCATCTAATAAAGTTGTGTCTGGAACTCTTCTTGATGCTTATTGCAGAAATGGATCGCACTTGTATGGGCCGGATTCATCGAACAATGCTATTCTGCTGGATTATAATTCTGATAATGGCCAATACAATACTTTGCTGGATTATTCAGGAGATGAGTCTACTACCTTTGAAAGTAGTTTCTGCTATGATGGATATCTTTATTGTAGTGTTACACAGAATCAAGGACAAAAGTCGGCTTTGGTAAAAGTAAACCTGAATACAAAAGAAGCCACAGAAGTAGATATGCCTTTTGGAAGTTATTATTCCACCAATGTAAAAACAGCCGCTATGTGGAAGTCAGAGAATGATATCTACTATGTGGCAGAATACATTGAATCTGACTGTCAGGAAAGTTACCCACATAGAAAAGAAGGAATTTTCCGTTTGAACTTAGAGGATGGAAGCAAAAGCATCGTAACCACTACTTATGACACTGATTTACAAATTTTGCAAATTTCCAACAATAAGGTTTATTTCTATTCAAAAGACCTCTATACAAAAAAGGGCAAAATTTGCAGTGTTTCTGTTCGTGGGAAGAATCACACAGAATATAATTTAGATGATGAAATAGAACCAAAAGACATCTATGTTATTGGCAACAAAATTTATACTCAGGAATTAAGCTTGGAATCCCGTGCTCCAATGGCATTGAACCTTGAAACCAACCAATTAGAAGACATTGAAAAGCCGTCTGTTGGTGGCGATATAAAATGTAGGGGAAACTACGTTTATGGATTCTCCTGGGCAAATGACCAATATGGATTGTATCGTATTTCAACGGAAGATATATCTGGCAAACCAACATTTATAACAGACAAAGGTACAAAAATAATTGCTTTTACGGATACTTCAGTCATCGTCTCAGATGAAACAGAAACACAATCGGATACCGTAAGTTATTTTGTTGTGAATCTGGAAGATGGCGATACACAGCGATATACCTATCTTTTTGATGCATATAAGGCTGCTTTTGGCTTTAGCGCAACAGACAGTGCGGAGATTTCCTCTATTGGTACAGAAACAAATGAATTTACAATTCCTGATAAATTAAAGGAATTGTTTTATCAATCCTTCTCTGATGTTTATGCCAATGCGTCTCCGCAGTTTTTATTTGAAGAGGGGGCAAGTAAATGCTACTATGCTCCAAATTCAGAAGAAACCATGTATTACTTTTCAGAGGGAGACGCTGATAATAGCAGATACCTGACTGCAATTGAAGGACCTTTAAATTTACTGATTTCCGGTAAAAGCAGTGCTACCGTTTCAGAATTAAAAGAACTGTTTGGAAATAGCTTTTCTTTTGAATACAGTGAATATATGGGTGGCTATGTTGCTACAGCAAGTGTTGGAGAATACACAATAGAGTTTGGTACCTTTGCATCTGAAAATGACACTGTAACAGCATTTAGATTAAGTAAATAAAAAAGAAAAACCTACCCGATAGGGTAGGTTTTTTGGTGCGGATGACGGGACTTGAACCCACATGAAATTAACTTTCACTAGAACCTGAATCTAGCGCGTCTGCCAATTCCGCCACATCCGCATATTGGGCAGCTCGTTGACTGCCCTATTACTATATCATAAGAGGTACCCGGTTTCAAGGATAAATTTTCGGATTTCCAAGTTTTTTCTTCTTGCTTTTTATTCTAGGAATAAGAACCGTTTTGTAGTAGAATGTTTAAGAATTAACAAGTGTGTTTGCACACACAAAGGAGGATTCTTATGAAGAAGTATTTAGCAGAGCTGATTGGGACCTTTACGCTGGTCTTCTTTGGCTGCGGTACGGCAATGCTGGTAGGGTGTGACGCATCCTTTGGCAGCGGATATCTGTTGACGGCACTGGCCTTTGGCTTGTCCATTGTGGCAATGGCATATTGCATTGGCAATATTTCCGGATGCCATGTCAATCCGGCCGTTTCTTTGGCTGTATTCATGAATGGCGGCCTTTCCGCAAAGGACTTTTGCGGATATGTGGTAGCACAGATTCTTGGCGCATTCTGCGGAAGCGGATTGCTGGCAGCCATCTTTGGTCTGGGCCGTGTAAAGGATATGACCGGTGGATATGGTGCCAATGGCCTTTCCGGTGTGTTCGGAAACGTATGGGCCGGACTGCTGGTAGAAATTGTGCTGACCTTTGTTTTTGTTATGTGCATCCTTGGCGTTACTTCCGCCAAGTTTAAACATGGTTCCTTTGGCGGACTGATCATCGGCCTAACCCTGACCTTTGTTCACATTCTGGGCATTGGTCTGACCGGCACTTCCGTAAACCCGGCAAGATCCATTGCGCCGGCTGTTGTTGCTGCCATTGCCGGTAACACGGATCCCATTAAAGACCTTTGGGTATTTATTGTTGCTCCGTTGATTGGCGCCGCATTAGCTGCTGTTTGCTACCGTTACCTGGAAAAGGAAGACAAGGAAGAAGAGCCAGCTGCTTAAGTTATCTGACAAGCTCCGCAAAAATGCGGAGCTTCTTTTTAGCCATTTTGTAGAACTTTTATTTTTCATCTACCTTATCTTGCGTAGGCCATAGGGTAAATGATAAGATAGTCGGGAAAGTTTGAGGTGAGTAACAGCAAGTTCCCGTTCCGGAGTTTTGTTGTTACTCTTTTTTTGAAAAAAGGAGAATGTAGTATGGAGAAAGATACCGCCATCCGAGACGCCAGACAGCTTGGCATTCCCAAAATGCTGGTGCTTGGTCTGCAGCACATGTTCGCCATGTTCGGAGCCACTGTTTTAGTTCCGCTTCTGACTGGTCTGGACGTTTCCACCACGTTGCTTTGTGCAGGTCTTGGGACCCTGTTGTTCCACGTACTGACCAAGTTTAAAGTACCGGCCTTCTTAGGCTCTTCCTTTGCCTTCCTGGGCGGCTATTACGCCATTGCCCCGGCAGCAGGAAGTGGGGAATATACCCAGGCTCAGTTGCTGCCCTATGCCTGCTTAGGTGTGGCATGTGCCGGTTTGGTTTACTTCATTCTGGCTGCCATCATCAGGGCAGTTGGCGTAAACAAAGTAATGCGTTTCTTCCCGCCGGTTGTTACCGGACCTATCATCATTGCCATCGGACTTGGCCTTGCCGGGTCTGCAGTTTCCAACTGCTCCGCCAACTGGGGTCTTGCACTGATTGCTCTGGTACTGGTTATTGTCTTTAATATCTGGGGCAAGGGCATGGCAAAAATTCTGCCAATTCTGATTGGTGTTCTTGGCTCTGTTGCCTTTGCCACCATCTTTGCACTGACCATGGGTCAGCAGTATGTAGACGCAGATGGCGTTGCCTATATTGCCGTAAACGGCAGCCCGAACATGATTCTGTTCCAGCAGAGCGCCCTTGATAACCTGAAGGAAGCTGCCTGGATCGGTTTCCCAATTCATAAAGCCAGCACCGTACTTGGCGTTGACTTTGCCAACAAAGGCTTGGTATTAAGTGCCATCATTGCCATTGTTCCAATTGCCCTGGCAACCATGATGGAACACATTGGTGACATTTCCGCTATCTCCGCTACCTGCGGTAAAAACTACATCCAGGATCCGGGTCTCCACAGAACCCTGCTTGGTGACGGTCTTGCAACCACTCTTGCTTCTCTGGTAGGCGGCCCTGCCAACACCACTTACGGTGAAAACACCGGTGTTCTGGTTCTGACTAAGGTTTATGACCCACGTGTTATCCGGATTGCTGCCGGCTTTGCCACCATTCTGGCCTTCTGCCCGAAGTTTGCCGCCTGCATTGAATTGCTGCCTTCTGCTGTTATCGGCGGTATTTCCTTCATCCTGTATGGTATGATTTCCGGCGCCGGTGTCAGAAACGTAGTAGAAAATCAGGTAGACTTCTCCAAGTCCAGAAACCTGATTATTGCAGCCATCATCCTGGTTTGCTCTCTGGGTATGTCTGACGGTATTACGTTCCACATTGGTACCGTTGCCATCACTCTGTCCGGTCTTGCCACCGGTTCCATTGCCGGCATCCTGCTGAACGCCATCCTGCCGGGCAAAGATTATGACTTTGATAACGCTGACAAGTCTGATCCGTCTGCCGCTGTTCTGGTTGCTGACCAGTCCATCCTGAAAGATAAGGAAGAATCTGATGGGGAAGAGGCACCTGCAGAAGCATCTGTAGAAGCTACTCCGGCGGAAGTTCCTGCGGAATAAGAGGAACACTGCCTCGCAGAAAAACAGAATAAGAAATCATCAGATCCACGCTTTTGGAAGTTCCGGAAGCGTGGATTTTTCTTTTTACATGGATTTTACAGCTTCCTGCGTTCGGATTTTACGCTCCATTCGTAAGATAGGGGATGTAAGCAAATAGTTGATTTGAAACAAGAGAAGGAGTTTTCCCTATGAAAAAAATTGTCAGCTTACTTTTGTCCGTTCTTTTAATCTGCGCTGCCTTTGCCGGCTGCGGCTCCAAAAATGAAAGTGTAACAACGGACGGTTCCACCTCTATGAGTAGCGTCATTGGCGCATTAAGTGAAGCATTTGAATCTGACACGGGTATTACCGTTACTTACAATGCCACCGGTTCCGGCTCCGGCATTCAGGCGGTAGAAGAAGGTCGTTGTGACATCGGACTTTCCAGCCGTGCACTGAAGGACGAAGAAACCGCAAAAGGTTTGGTAGGTACCACACTTGCTTACGACGGTATCGCCATCATTGTAAACCCGGCCAACCCGGTATCTGACCTGGATGTAGAAACCATTGCTAAAATTTACACCGGTGAAATTACCAACTGGAAAGACGTCGGCGGCGAAGACAAAGAAATTGTTCTGATTGGCCGTGAAGCAGGCAGTGGCACCAGAGACGGTTTTGAATCCATCACCAAGACCGAAGACAGCTGCAAATATCGTCAGGAACTGACTTCCACGGGCGATGTAATTACCACTGTTGCAGGAAACCCCGCTGCCATTGGTTACGCTTCCCTTGCTTCCGTTAAGGACACCGTTAAGGCCCTAACCGTTAACAAGGTTGCTCCAAGTGAAGAAACCATCCAGAACGGCACTTATGTTATCCAGAGACCGTTTGTTCTGGTAACCAAGAAAGACACAGCCCTTTCCGAAAGCGCACAGAAGTTCTTTGATTATGTAACTTCCGATGCTGCAAAAGATACCATTACTGCTGCCGGTGTTGTTCCGGCAACCAAATAAGAAGTTGAGCGTATGAAGAAAAAGAGAGCGTTAGAAAACTTTGTTTACGGGATTTTCCTGATTCTGGGGCTCATTACGGTAGCATGCGTTCTCCTGATTACGGTTTATCTGGTTATTTCCGGTATTCCGGCAATCAAAGAAATTGGCCTGATTCCTTTCCTCTTCGGAAAGGAATGGGCCTCTACCGCTGCAGAGCCAAAATACGGAATCCTACCGTTTATCCTGACCAGTGTCTACGGCACCGCCGGCGCCATTATACTTGGTGTTCCGATTGGTGTCTTTACGGCCGTTTTCTTATCCAAAATGGTCAATAAGAAGGTCAGAGGGGTATTGGAAGCCGCCATTAATTTGCTGGCCGGTATCCCGTCTGTTGTTTATGGTTTGGTAGGTATGCTGTTCTTAGTACCGGCCATTCGGAATATTTTCCATGTGCCGGACGGTGCCAGTTTGCTGGCGGCCATCCTGGTTTTGGCTGTCATGATCTTACCGAACATTATTAAAGTCAGTGTAACGGCGCTGGACGCCGTGCCCAAAGAATACGAAGATGCTTCTTTGGCACTGGGTGCAACGCCGGTGGAAACCTATTTTAAAGTGTCTGTTCCGGCAGCCAAAAGCGGCATTGCCGCCGCAGTGGTGCTTGGCGTAGGGCGTGCCATTGGTGAAGCCATGGCCGTTATGATGGTTGCGGGCAACGTGGCAAATATGCCAAACTCCCTGTTCCAGAGTGTTCGCTTCCTGACCACGGCGGTTGCCAGTGAAATGTCTTATTCCAGTCCCGGCAGCTTACAGAGAAACGCTTTGTTCTCCATTGCCTTAGTGCTGTTCCTGTTTATTATGCTGATCAACGCCACATTGAACTACTTCCTGAAACGAAGTAAGGAGGACTAAGCATGAAACAGAAGATTAGCACGAAACGAAAATTATATATCGGCACCATGCGCGGCTTCATGTATTTTTCCGCCGTGGTCTCCGTCAGCCTGGTTGTAGCCATTCTGGTTTATGTTATGGTAAAAGGTGTTCCCAATATTACCTGGGAACTGCTTTCTACAAAGCCAAGCTACTTAAGTGACAGAATCGGCATTCTTCCGGATATTCTGAATACACTTTATATCATTCTTGCCACGTTGCTGATTGTATTGCCGCTCGGCGTTGGCGCCGCCATTTATTTGACGGAATATGCCAAAAACAAAAAGCTGGTAGCACTGATTGAATACGCGGCGGAAACGCTCTCCGGTATTCCGTCCATCATTTACGGCCTGGTTGGCATGCTGCTGTTCTCCAATAACTTCGGCACCAGTCTTCTGGCGGGTGCGCTGACCCTGGTTATGATGAACTTACCAACCATTATGCGCACCACGCAGGAAAGCCTGAAGACGGTGCCGCAGAGTTATCGGGAAGGCGCATTCGGCCTGGGCGCGGGCAAATGGCGCGTTATTCGTACCGTTGTTCTGCCCGGATGCGTAGACGGCATTGTTACCGGTTGTATCTTAACCGTCGGCCGCATCCTTGGCGAGTCTGCCGCCCTGCTCTTTACCGCCGGTTTTGCCCACGCCGTCCATGGCCTCTTCTCCGGACTGACCAGCCCAGGTGCAACCTTAACGGTAGCCCTTTACGTTTACGCAAAAGAAGAAGGGGAATTCGGTGTAGCTTTCGCCATTGCCGCCATCCTCATGGTACTGACAATGCTGATTAACCTCTCCGCCACTTTGGTCGGCAAGCACTTTGCAAAAAGGAGATCCTCATGAGTGATATCATTACAACTAAGAATCTGAATCTCTGGTACGGAAATTCCCAGGCACTGAAAGACATCAGTATCGCTATTCCGGAACGGAGTATTGTTGCCTTTATCGGCCCTTCCGGATGTGGCAAGTCCACATTCTTAAAGACACTGAATCGCATGAACGATTTAATTCCTGAAGTCAAAATAGAGGGCACCGTCAATTACAAAGGGCAGAACATTTACGACAAAAACGTGGATGTTAACGAGCTCCGCAAGGACATCGGTATGGTATTCCAGAAACCGAACCCATTCCCAATGAGCATTTATGACAACGTTGCCTACGGCCCACGAACCCACGGGGTTACCAACAAAGTCAAGCTGGACGAGCTGGTAGAAGAGGCTCTGAAGGGCGCCGCCATCTGGGACGAAGTAAAAGACCGTCTGAAGAAAAATGCCCTTGGCCTTTCCGGCGGACAGCAGCAACGTCTTTGCATTGCCCGTGCACTGGCCGTAAAGCCAGAAGTGCTTTTAATGGACGAACCAACCTCCGCACTGGACCCGATTTCCACCGCGCGCATTGAAGATCTGGTTAAGGATTTGAAAAAGCAGTATTCTATCATTATGGTTACACATAATATGCAACAGGCCGTCCGCATTTCCGACTACACCGCTTTCTTCCTGTTAGGCGAGATGGTGGAATTTGATAAGACAGAGAAGCTCTTCTCCACACCGTCGGAAAAACGCACAGAGGATTACATTACAGGAAGGTTTGGTTAACATGATGACGCGCTTAGATGAACAACTGCTGAAGCTGAACAAGAAAATGATTGAGATGGGGGCCCTGTGTGAAGAAATCCTGGCCCTGTCTGCCACCGCTTTAATTGAAGGCGATGTAGAAATCAAAGACAAGGTAGAGCCCATTGACCACGAAATTGACCAGATGGAACGGGAAATTGAAGCCTTCTGTCTGAAGCTGTTACTCCGCCAGCAGCCGGTAGCCCGGGACCTGCGCCAGATTTCCGCAGCACTGAAAATGATTACGGATATGGAACGCATTGGCGACCAGGCGGAAGATATTGCCGATATTATCCCTAAATTGAACGGTCGTACCGGCGAAGAATGCCATTATATCCGTGATATGGCAGAATCTACCATAAAAATGGTAACAGAGAGTATTGACGCCTACGTCAAACAGGATTTACAATGCGCTCAGGCGGTTTGTGATTATGACAATACGGTAGACCATCAATTCCGTCGTGTAAAACACGCGCTGAAAAAGATGATTGCCGAAAATACCGCCGACGGAGAATACGCATTGGATCTTCTGATGATTGCCAAATACTTTGAACGCATCGGAGATCATGCGGTCAACATTGCAGAGTGGGTTGCCTTCTCTGTAACAGGAGTGCATAAAGGAGCTTAAGTATGATTTGGTGTGTAGATGACGATCAAACCATTCGGGACATTGAAGTTTATGCGTTAGAGCAGTGTGGATTTTCGGCACAGGGCTTTTCTGATGGCATTTCCATGCTGAAGGCCTTGGAAGACACGCAACCGGAGCTGATTATCTTAGATATTATGCTGCCGGAAAAAGACGGGGTAGAAGTGCTGAAGGAAATCCGAAGCAACCCGCAAACCCGAAAGATTCCGATCATCATGGCTACTGCTAAAGGTACGGAAATGGATAAAATTCAGGGCCTGGACGCCGGTGCCGATGATTATCTGGCCAAGCCCTTTGGCGTAATGGAAATGGTTTCCCGCGTCAAAGCGGTTTTACGGCGATGTGCTCCTGCAGAGCAGGACTCTGTTTATACAGTAGGCCCCATTACCCTGAATGACAGTGAACACTCTGTTACCGTCAATCAGGAGCCGGTTACGTTAACCGCAAAGGAATTCAAATTATTAAAACTATTTCTGCAGCATCCGGGGAAGGTACTCTCCAGAGACCGTATCCTATCTGATATTTGGGATATGGATTACCTGGGAGAATCCCGGACGGTAGATATGCATATCAAGACCCTCAGAAAGAAGCTGGGGGAATCCGGCAAGCTGATTGAAACCGTCATTGGTGTCGGATATCGCCTGGGAGGAGGCAACCATGAGCAATAAAATATTCAAATCCATGATTACCGTTGCCATGGCGGTACTGGCCGCCAGCATTTTAATTGCCAGCGGCTTTTTCTATAATTACTTTTACCAGGTGCAGGAACAGCAGTTGGAGGAGGAACTGACCCTGGTTTCTTCCACCATCGGGACAGAGGGGGCCGACTATTTTCAGGATTATGAATCTTCCCGCGTGCGATTTACGCTTATAGATGAATCCGGTACTGTTCTGTATGATTCCGACGCTGACGCCTCCAAAATGGAAAACCACATGGATCGCCAGGAAATCAAGGATGCCTTTGCAACCGGACAGGGGAGCGATGAACGCTATTCCCACACCCTGACAAAGAAAACCATTTACCGGGCAATCAAACTGGAAGACGGAACCGTTCTTCGGGCTGCCGTAACCCAGATTACCTCAGGTGTTATGCTGGTTGGTATGATCCCCATGATTCTGGTTTTGATTGCCGCTTCCATTATTATTTCGCTGGTGCTTTCCAATCGTATGGCGAAGAGCATTGTAAAGCCGTTGTATGAACTGGATCTGGATCATCCTTCCTCTAACAGTGATGCTTATGAGGAATTGTCACCCATCCTGACCAAGATGAACAAACAGCGGAAAAAGATTAAGTGGCAGAAAGAACAGCTGCAACAGAAGCAGACCGAGTTCAATCAGATTACGCTGTCTATGGCAGAAGGCCTGGTTCTTTTAGATAAAAAAGGAGTCGTCATCAGCATCAACCCGGCAGCTATGAAAATCTTTGGTGCCACTGAATCGCCGGTGGGACAGGTTTTCCTGATGGTAGACCGCAGCCCGGCCATGTCCGCTGCCATTGAAAAGGCCCTGAGCGGCAGGGAAAGCGAGTTTTACGAAAAGAAAGACGGCAGGGATTATCGTTTCCTGCTGACCGGTATTAAATCCGATGAGAAAACCATTGGTGCCGTCATTCTTTGCTTTGATGTAACGGAAACGTTGCAGGCCGAAGAAAACCGGAAAGAATTTACGGCCAACGTTTCCCATGAATTAAAAACGCCGCTCCAGTCCATCATTGGCAGCGCCGAATTGCTGGAGGCCGGCCTGGTAAAACCGGAAGACAACGCCAGATTTGTCGGGAACATCAAAAAAGAGGCTAACCGTATGGTTACCCTGATTAATGACATTATTCAGTTGTCCCAGTTAGATGAAGCCACAGAGGCAACCAAAGAACCAGTGGACCTGTATGAAGTAGCACTGGAAGTAAAAGACGCTTTGTCAGATGTTGCTTCCAAACGGCAGATTACCTTGTATACGGAAGGTACTTCCTGTACTATGAACGGTATTCGCCGGTACTTATATGAAATTCTGTACAATCTTTGTGACAACGGAATCCGTTACAACAAAGAAGGCGGTCATGTTACAATGTCTGTTGTAAAGCAGGGCAAGTCTGCCGTTGTAACCGTTTCAGATACCGGAATTGGCATTCCGGCAGAGCACCAGTCCCGCATCTTTGAACGCTTCTACCGGGTAGATAAAAGCCATTCCAAGGAAACCGGTGGTACCGGCCTTGGCCTGTCCATTGTAAAGCATGCAGTTGCTTATCATGATGGCAACATTGAACTGCACAGCGAAGAGGGGAAAGGCACTACCATTACGGTAACCTTCCCGTTGGATGCGGAAGAAGCCTAACCAAAAGAAGCTTGAAAAAGCATAACAAAAAGAGCCGCTCGGATGAGCGGCTCTTTCTTTTACCTTAAGCAAATACAGGAATCTTATTTCTTCTTGTATTCGTCATAGTCACGATAAATTTCTTCACCGAAAACAAGGTCTTCATTCTTAGCGTGGTCAGCATACCAAACCTGAGCAAAGAACGGGTTCTTCTTAGCAATGGCATCATAGTTCCATGGGAACGGATGGCATTCCGGGCACCAGTGGCCGCCCTTAAGAACCAGGTTCAGGGACATGTTGAACTTGTGACCAAATGCGCATTCCCATTCGGAGGAAGCATCATAAGGATCACCGGCATAGTTGATCAGCTTGCCGCCACGATAGTCAGCAGCCTTCTGAATATCTTCTACAGTCAGTTCGGAAAGCTTCTTGCTTTCGTCATAACCATGATTCAGCTTATATTTGTCAGCTTCAGCAATGTCATTGCTTGGAGGAGTCAGATCCCAATCCTTCCAGTTGTCGGAAAGGGTCTTCCAGTGTTCATAACCATAGGAGTTGGTGTCGCCCCAGAAAGCAGACATTCTTTCCGGATCCTTGTTTTTGATCCAGGTTCTGGTACCAAAACGCTTGTCCTTAGCAATCATGCCAAGTGCAGCTCTGGTCAGCTGGGAGATACCAGGTACTCTTACAACGCAGGACAGCTTGTAGAACCATTCAACCTTCTTGGACATTTCCTTGAAGTAGTCCTTAGCCGGAATATGCTGCTGGAAGTGCAGGTAATTTTCCAGAACGTCGGAGTCAGCATACCACTGGCCGTGGAAGTTTCTGTCAATGAACCAGTTCGGCTTGAATACGCGCTTGGAAGCGTCGTGGCCCATGCCGATAGCCCACAGAAGAAGGTCTTCAAATTCATACAGGGAAAGTCTGTATTCAGCACCGGAACCGATGTTGTAGAAGCTTCTGTAGAAGTCTTCCGGCAGGTCATCGGAGCAGATATGATCCATCAGGATGGCAGAGTCATCAATGGTAGCCCATTCCAGAACGTCATTCATTGGAACGTGGAACATGATTGGGTCCATATTCTTCAGGATTTCCGGATAAAGGATACCGGACTGACGAAGGGAAACCCATTTCTTTAAGCCGGATTCGGCAAATACAGCTTCGGCGTTAACCTTGGAAACTGCATAGTGGTCATAAACAGAGCACTTGATTGGGTCACCGGTGCGGCCCCAGTGAATACCAACCGGACGGTTGCCGGTTTCTGCAACAGTACCAATGTAGCAGGCAAGAATGTCATCTGCATTCGGCTGAGCCTTAATTGCCTTAACAATGTTTTCTGCAGCAAGAACGTTGGTCTTCAGAGTCTTCTTTGGCCAGTAGTCAGCAGCCGGAGATACCAGACCGCCGATATGGAGAACGTAAGAAGAGCCGTCTACGCCTTTCTTTACGCTGTCATAGTCACCGAAGTCACCCCAAACAATTTCAACGCGTGGGTCATTCATGTAGTCAGCGAAGAGAACGTGGTTCTTTTCGGAATCACGAAGCAATACGCTGATGTCCAGGTCCGGGCGATTCTTATAAATCTGTTTGAAAGAAGCCCAGCCCATGGTACCGGAAGCACCGGTAATAAAAACTTTCTTGTTTGCCATATTGACAAATCCTCCTTCTTTTTTTCAGTGATAGAGTAAGGAAAGTACGCCTTACCGTCTTCACAACATCACTGTCATTGTACCATAAATTCCGACTCACGGTCCCGTTTTGAAACTGGTTTCCTTGTCGTTTCTGAAGAGAATCTTTAAGTTGGTTTTTGTGCACTTTGTCTAAGTTTTTGCGATTTGTATTGCTGTATAGAAGGACTTCGTTATTATTTTGTCAAAAACTTTTAGATTTTTCGGGTTAAATTTTCTGTTTCTTTTACAATAAAGAAAAGGGTGCGTTTTCATAACGCACCCAAAGTCTTATTATTGATTTGCTTTTTTAAATAGTAAAAGCTTCCTGGTCAATTTCTTTGACTCTGACCTTCTTTGGAACCGGAATCAGAAGAAGGAGACCAACTAAGAACAAAGCAAGGGAAATCTGGTAGCCGAAGTAATTATAGGTATGATTGCTGGCGTACCGCACCCAGGCACCAAGGCCATTAATACTCTTTTTGGCAACTCCGATGTAATTGTCCAGCGTTACCTGATAATGATCTGTATCATTTTCCACTTCCAGAACAACGGAAGAGCCATCATTGTTAATGGAAACCACTTTGCCAAACAGTCTGCCTTCGGTTACGGTGCTGGCCACTACATCATTGACCTGTACTTCATCCAGATCTGTTTTCTTGACCTTAACAACCTGATTGGTATTTAAGTTAGCACCGTTATAATCCTGGCAAACAGAAGTAAATCTGTATCCGAACGGAGCCGCTTTAGTCCATTTGCTACCGAAGAGGCAGAAGATGGTGCTGATGAAAGCAAACAGGATTAAAACCAGCAGCAGAATAGAAATGGTTCTTCTGGCAATACGGTTGGCTTTTGGATGACGGGTGGTCTTTTCTGCCTTCGGGTCCGGAATGGAAAATTCTTCTTCCGGTTGCCAGGCATCTGCGTCCTGTTGAGGCTGTTCCGTCCAGATTCCCTGGGATTCATCCGGAATGGCGGGTAGGGGAGCTGTGTCTTCCTCCGGTTCGGAGAAAGAGGAGATGTCTTCGTAAACCGGTTCTGCAGGAAGCTGTTCCGGCTCTTCTTCAGGCTCCGGTTCTTCCGGAACTTCCTCTTCGGGAAGTTCTTCCTCCGGTTCCGGTTCTTCCGGGAAAGCCTGTAACGCATCCAGCTGTTCTTGCAATTTCCGGTTTTCTTCCTGTAATGCTGCAACATCTACATCCAAAATACCGGAGTCTTCAATTGCCTTAATACGTTTGGCAAACGCCTTACAGTCTTTGCGAAGCTTTTTGTTCTTCGCCGTTAAGTTGCTCTTTTCCTTGGTTAGGGATTCCACTAAGGCTATGAGTTCCTCAACGCTCTTGTTTTCAAGATCAGACATGGGGATACCTCCATATAGTATTCTTCTAAATTTTATTCTTTTACCCCGGAAAAGGCAATAGAAAGCGCGGAAGAAAAGCAAGGGAATCGTTGAAACTAATACTATATTATAGTAAAATCTTTGTATTCTTCAGGAAGGGGAACAGTCATGAAAAATACGTCCCTGACGGCATTGGGCGGTATTATTACCGCGCTGTCCATCTTTCTTCTTTTCCTGACGGGCATGATTCCGAACACCACTTACTTATTACCCGTTTTTGCTGCCATCCTTATGTTACCCATGCTGGAAGAAGCAGACCGGAAATGGGCCTGGTTTATTTATATTGCCGTATCTGTCCTGTCTTTCTTTATTGTTACGGATAAAGAAGCTGCTGTTATGTATGTATTCGTATTTGGATACTATCCTATTTTAAAGCAACTGCTGGAAAGCCATTTCAAGAAACCCATTGCCTGGATTTTTAAATTTCTTATTTACAACCTGATGGTCGTGGCAGCGTATCTGCTGATTATTTATGTGTTCTTAATTCCGGTAGACGGTCTGGACCGCTTTGGAAAATGGACGCCACTGTTATTATTAGCACTAATGGATCTGGTCCTGCTTGTTTATGACTACCTGGTTACCGTCCTTACCCGTGTTTACAAAAAAAGTTATGCGGAACAGGTTCACAAACTATTCCGTCGTTGAAATGAAAAAAGAAGAGCTCTGGTAGGACACTTTACCAGCAAGACACTCTAAACACTTTAAACACTAAAAACACTAAAGGAACCCTATATGAAAGATACTATTCTTGTGGTCGGTGGGGGCGCCGGCGGGCTGATGGCAGCCTGCACGGCAGCACAGGCCGGAGCGCAGGTAACTTTAATTGAAAAGAATGCGCGCATTGGCCGCAAGCTTCTGATCAGCGGCAAAGGCCGTTGTAACCTGACCAATGATCAGACGGACGTGCGGTATTTAATGGAACAGATTCCCGGCAACGGGCGGTTCCTTTACAGTGCCTTTGCTGACTGGATGCCACATGACCAAATGGAGTTTATAGAAGCACTGGGCGTGCCGTTGAAAACGGAACGCGGAAACCGGGTCTTTCCGGTTTCCGACCAGTCCAAGGATATTGTAGATGCCTTTGACCGCTGCCTGAAGCAGTGCGGCGTTAAGCGCATTCTGAATGACCGTGTTATCGGTCTGCAGTTTTCAGAAGACCGGATTACCGGCGTACAGACACAGCACCACGGCCTGTTGCCGTGCACTGCCTGCATCCTGGCCACCGGCGGCTGTACCTATCCACGGACCGGATCCACCGGAGACGGCTACCGCTTAGCTAAAGAAGCAGGGCATACCGTAACGCCATTACATCCGTGTCTGGTCCCACTTGTTTCAGAAGATCCGGCCTGTAAAGAACTGCAAGGCCTTTCCCTAAAGAACGTGCACCTTTCGTTGTATCAAACCGGAAAGAAAAAGCCGCTTTATCAGGAACTGGGGGAAATGCTGTTTACCCATTTTGGCGTCTCCGGTCCATTGGTCCTCAGCGCCAGCTCCCACTTGCCGGCCGGCCCCGGTCCGGAAGAATTTTACCTGGAAGTGGACTTAAAACCGGGACTGTCCGAAGAGCAACTGGATAAACGAATCCAACGGGATTTTGAAGACAACGTAAACAAAGCCTTTCAAAATTCACTTTCCCGGCTGTTGCCTTCCTCCATGATTCCGGTCATTGTTCAAAAATCCGGTATCTCTGCAGAAAAGAAGGTACACCAGATTACCAAAGAAGAGCGCCATCATTTAGTGCACTTACTGAAGCACTACCGCATTCCTATTAGCGGATGCCGTCCCATGGAGGAAGGCATCGTGACCGGTGGCGGTGTTTCCTTAAAAGAAGTTAACCCCAAAACCATGGAGTCCAAATTAAAGCAGGGCCTTTACTTTGCAGGAGAGCTTTTGGACCTGGACGCCTACACAGGCGGTTATAATTTACAGATTGCTTTTTCCACCGGTCACCTGGCCGGGGAAAGTGCAGCAAAGGAGAGCAACCATGTTTAACATTGCCATTGACGGACCGGCGGGGGCCGGAAAAAGCAGCATTGCCAAAGCGGTATCCAAAGCATTAGGCTTTATTTATGTAGATACCGGCGCTTTGTACCGTACCGTCGGTCTGGCCGTTCTGCGTGCCGGCATTGCTCCGGAAGACACGGAAAAAGTGGTCGCATTACTGCCTGACATTACAGTGGACCTGGCTTTTGAAAACGGTACCCAGAAAGTTCTTTTAAACGGGGAGGATGTCTCTGACGCCATTCGCACCCCGCAAATTTCCGAATATGCTTCCAAAACCTCGGCCATTCCGGCCGTGCGGCACTTTTTGTTTGATCTTCAGCAGAAGATTGCCGCCACGCACAACGTCCTGATGGACGGCCGGGACATCGGTACTGTTGTTTTACCAAACGCGCAGTTAAAGGTGTTTTTAACTGCATCGCCAGAAGTCCGCGCCATGCGCCGTTACAAAGAACTGACAGAAAAAGGACAAGCCGTCTTATATGACAACATTCTGGCAGAAGTCAAAGAACGGGACTACCGGGACACCCACCGTGAAATTGCACCGTTAAAACCGGCAGACGATGCCGTTTTATTAGATACCTCAGACATGAGCTTTGAGGAAGTTGCAGCAAAGCTGACACAATTGGCAAAGGAGACCCTTGTATGAGCACAACTGAAGTAAAAAAGATTCCCCTGGCAAGCAAAAAGCCTTATGTTCACCATTGGGAAAAACAAAAAGTAAAAGACAAAACCAGATTTTTCAAGTGCTGGATTCCGCTGGCACACTATCTGTTAAATAAAGAATTTGAGTCTTTGGAATTTATTGGTGCTGAAAATGTACCGAAGGACGGCAAGGTTATTCTGATTTCCAATCACGTTAACGGATTTGACCCCATTACACTGATGTACGGAATCGGCATTAAACGGTCTGCCTATTTCATGGCAAAAGCAGAGTTCTATCAGGCCTTTTACATTCGCTGGGCCCTGAAAATTTTCAACGGCTTCCCGGTCAACCGGGATAAACCAGACAGGGAATCCATGAAGTTTGCACAGAAAGTACTGGAAAAAGAACAGATGCTGGTTATTTTCCCGGCCGGAACCAGAGACCGGTACCGCAAACGTCCGGAAACAGAAGAGGGCATTAAAGTCGGCTTTGCCATGCTGGCCAGAGACGCCAAAGCAACGGTTGTTCCGGCATCCATCCATCTGTCTTCTGATTTGGACAATCATCATCCGAAATGCATTGTTCGCTACGGTGAACCTATCCCTTATGAAGAAATGGGCTTTACCGAAGGGGTTCGGAAATCCGCTGAGCTGCGCAATGCATCCAAGATGTTAATGACCAGGGTACAGGAATTATGGGACATGGACCAGATCTGATTGTTGCCAAAACCGCCGGGTTCTGTCCCGGTGCGCAGCGCATTGTAAACAGGGTAGAAGAGCTACTGACCTTGCATGACAATGTCTATGCAAACGGGCCCATTTTGCACAATGACCATGTTAATCAGCCATTGCAGGAAAAAGGGCTCCACTTTGAACCCGACATGGACAAGGTACCGGAAGACGCATTTGTTATTTTACGTGCCCATGGTACGCCATTGTCTGTAAAGCAGCAGTTGGACAAACGGGGAATTGCTTATGAAGATATTGCCTGCCCGTATGTTGTCCGCATCCAAAAAATTGTTTCTTCCATGGATCCGGAACAGGATATTGTTATTCTGACCGGAAATCAGGAACATCCGGAAATGCAAGCCACGCTGACTTACGTTTCCTGCCCTTATTACGTAGTGCAAACGCCCGAAGAATTGCAAGAGTTGTTGGAAAAGAACAAGACAACTTTTGAAAAACGGACCGTAAATCTGGTTTCCCAGACAACCTACCGGACCGACCTTTGGGAAAACTGCGTAGCTACAATAAATAACATATGTACAAAAGCAAAAATTTTTGCTACAATATGTAAGGCTACCGAAGAACGGCAGTATGAGGCAAAAGTACTCTCCAAACGCTGTAAACGAATGATAGTAATCGGTGCCAGACACAGTTCCAATACTATCAAGTTGTTTAACGTGTGTAGGGAAAACTGTGATACTGTTCTAATAGACTCGGTGAAAGAGCTCAACCCTGAGTTTATTAACGGGGCAGAAACCATAGGTGTTAGTGCAGGGGCTTCAACGCCACCTGCTACAATAAAGGAGGTACTTGAGGCTATGTCCGAAGTAGTAAACAAAATTGTAGAAGATGCTGATGATTTTGACTTTGCAACCGCATTGGAAGAATCTCTGGAAAGCATGTCTTCCGATCAAAAAGTGAAAGGTGTTGTGGTTGGTATCACTCCGACTGAAATTCAGGTCGACATCGGAAGAAAACAGACCGGTTATATCAGTTATGAAGAATACAGCTACAATCCAAACGCAAATCCTGCAGAGGAATTGAAGGTTGGAGACGAAATAGACTGCGTAATCATGAAAACCAATGACGTAGAAGGCACTATCATGCTTTCCAAGCGTCGTTTTGACAGTGCAAATGCCTGGTCCGAACTGGAAACAGCAGTAGAAGAAGGCACCACCATGGAAGGTGTTGTAACCGACATCAACAAGGGCGGCGTTATTGCTACCACTGAAAAGGGCATTCGCGTATTCATTCCGGGTTCTCTTGCCACTGAAAACAGAGGCGAACCGCTGGATGGTCTTCGTGGTACCACAGTTCAGTTCAAGGTTATTGAAGTTAACCGTCAGCGCAGACGTGCAGTCGGCTCTGTTAAGGCTGTCCTGAAGGAAGCCAAGAAAGCTGCACAGGAAAAATTCTGGGCAGAAGCAGAAGAAGGAACCGTTTATACCGGTATTGTTAAGTCCTTTACCCAGTATGGTGCTTTTGTTGACATCGGCGGCGTAGACGGCATGATTCACATCAGCGAACTTTCCTGGAAGCGCATTAAGCATCCGTCTGATGTTCTTTCTATTGGTGACACCGTAGAAGTTTACATCAAGTCCCTGGAAAACAACCGTATTTCCCTTGGCTACAAGAAGGAAGAAGACAACCCATGGGCCATCCTGAAGAAGACCTATGAAGTTGGAGACGTAGTAGATGCCAAGATTGTTGGCATGACTGCATTCGGTGCTTTTGCTAACATCATTCCGGAAATTGATGGTCTTATTCACATTTCCCAGATTGCAGACAAGCGCATTGAAAAGCCACAGGATGTTCTTTCCGTTGGTGACAGTGTCAAAGTTAAGATTACTGACATTGACTATGATAAGAAGCGCGTAAGCCTTTCCATCCGTGCTCTTCTTGAACCGAAGGAAGACGAAGAAGTAGAAACCGGCGAAGCCTTTGTTGCTTCTTCTGATGACATTGCTGCCGCTGCAGAAGTTGCAGAAGCTGCCGCCGAAGCGGAAGCCACCGAAGAATAAATTCGGTTTACCTTAGTTTAAAACAGTAGCTGTCTTTTGACAGTTACTGTTTTCTTTTTACAGAAGGGAGTTCACCATGGAACTTCAATTCCATATGACGCAGGACGTTTGGCAGCGTCTGCAACAGGAGACCCGTCCGCTGGTTTTATACGGAACCGGAAACGGCGCCGAAAAGCTGTTGGCTGTACTGGAGAAGTATCAGATTGCCGTTTCTGATATTTTTGTATCCGATGCCTTTTATCGCGGCCAGGAGTTTCATGGCTATACCTGCCTGCGGTATGCTGATATCTGTCAGAAATATGATGATTGCGTTATTCTGATCGGCTTTGCCATTTTCCGTGAAGATATGATGCACACCGTTAAAGAAATTGCCAAACGATATGAAGTCCTGGCGCCGGAGGTCCCGGTTTTCGGTTGTGACGAATTTACGCTAAACCACTTAACCACCTATCAGGAAGAAATCCGGCAGGTCTATGAAGCGTTAGCAGACGAACAATCCCGCACGGTTTTTTCTTCCGTTTTGCAATACCGCTTAACGGGACAACTGTCGTATTTATTTGATTGTGAAACGCCGCGGCAGGAAGTATTTACCAATCTGATTCATCCCGGCGATGCAGCCACTTACGTAGATTTGGGAGCTTACCGCGGAGATACCATAGAAGAGTTTTTACAATTAACCGGCAATCAGTTTCAATCCATTTATGCACTGGAACCGGACGCCAAAAATTACCAAAAGCTCCAGGAGTATTTAACAAGCCTGCCGGAAGAAATCCGCAATCGGATTTATACTTATCCACTTGCTTCCTGGTCTGAACAGACCACACTTCCGTTTGACGGCGGTGGAGGACGGAATTCTTCCGTCAACACCGGGAAAAAGGAAGTGCAGACAACAGATGTGGATTCTATTTTAAATGGGGGAAAGGCAACCTATATAAAAATGGATGTAGAAGGCGCGGAGACAGAAACATTAGCGGGCCTAAAACAAACATTAGCGGTCTTTAAGCCGGCACTAGCGGTTTCGGCTTACCACCGAACGACAGATCTTTTTTTGCTGCCGTTACAGATCTTAACGCTGCAACCCCAGTATCAGCTGTATTTGCGGCACCATCCGTATATTCCAGCCTGGGAAACCAATTATTATTGTCTGTAAATAGGCTTTCTAACAAGCCGTTTTATGTTATAATCTTTTGCGTACCAATTAGAAAACGGAGGCTCCCTAATGACATTTCGGGAATCCGTGTTGGTTGCAATTGCTTTTGTTTTATTAGCCGGCATTATTGCCTATAATGCAGTTACCCTTTCTTCCTCGGAGAAAGGGGATGTTTTGGAGTCTGTCAGCACTTCTTCCAGTACGTCTTCCCCGGTAACGGAAAGCAGTACCTCGCAGAGCAGCGAAGAGACAACAACAGCAGTTTCCACTTCTGTAACTGCAGGAAAAGTTAACATTAATACGGCTGGGCTTGCCGAACTGACTACCTTAACCGGAATCGGGGATGTGAAAGGGCAGGCCATTATTGATTATCGAACGGAACACGGGCCGTTCACTTCGGTGGAGGAATTGACGAATGTCAGTGGCATCGGAGACAAGACTCTGGCTAAAATCAGAGATCAAATTACCGTTTAATGCCGGAAAGAAAGGGTTTTCTATTATATGCAATTCGTCATTCTGGATTTGGAATGGAATACGGCCTTTGACAGGCGTGGACACCAATATATCAGTGAAATCATTGAATTTGGTGCAATCAAGTTAGATGAAGATTTAAAGACCTTGGATACCTATGCCAGATTTGTCAAACCACAGATTGAAACGCATCTGCATTCCAGAGTCAAAAAGCTAACTCACATTACCAACGAAGACATTAAAGATGCTGCCGGGTTTCTGAATGTGGCAGATGATTTTACCCGTTGGATCGGGGACGTGGACAATACGGTCATCCTTTCCTGGGGAGACATGGATGTTCGTGCCTTAACTGAAAACTACCGGTATTATTTGTCGGATCCAACTATCCCGTTTTTGAAGTATTATGCCGATGCGCAGGCCTTCTTCATGAAGCAGAAGAATTTGCAGCCAAGCCAGCAGATTGGTCTGAGCAACGCTGCAGAAATGATCCATCTTGACGCAGAAAACTACGTTCATCACCGGGCACTGGGTGACTGTGAAATGACCGCTGTTATTTTCCGTGTGGTTTATGATGAAGATCTTCTGACGCCCTTTATCCGCGTTTGCAATGAAGAATATTACCGGCGTTTACTGTTTCATCCGTATATTATTAAGGACATTCATAGTCCCTATGTGGAAGAAGATTCCTTAAGCTGTAAGTGCATAGACTGCCATATTCCGTGCCAGCCAACTACAGAATGGGCCTTTGCAAACAGTTCATTCCGCGCTTTCTTTGTTTGCCCGGAATGCGGACAGACGTATCGGTGCAATGTACAAATGCGGCGGCTGTATTCCCAAATTAACACCAAGAAAACCGTTACCAAATTAGAGGAAACGGAAGCAGAACAGGGAAAGTAGACAAACACCTGCTTCCCGTTAAACACAAATAAAAAAGAGCCCGTTACAAACCAACTGTAACGGGCTCTTATAATTTTGCTTATGCCGTGTTTCTGACCGTTTAAAATTAGTCCATGTAACCTTCAGCAGCAAGCAGTTCTGCCAAAAGTACGGCACCGCCTGCGGCACCACGAAGGGTATTGTGGGAAACACAAACAAACTTGTAGTCATACTGGGTGTCTTCACGAAGACGGCCAACGGAAATGGCCATGCCTTTGTCCAGGTTCCGATCCAGTTTGGACTGCGGACGGTCGTCCTCTTCAAAGTAGTGCAGGAACTGCTTTGGAGCAGACGGCAGATCCAGTTCCTGTGGCTTACCGGAGAAGGAAGCCCAGGTTTCCAGGATTTCTTCCTTGGTCGGCTTCTTGGCAAAGCGGACAAAGGCGGCTGCCAGGTGGCCGTCAGAAACCGGTACCCGCAGGCACTGTGCCGTGAAGTGCGGCTTTGCTGCCGGAACAATTTCACCGTTTTCAATATGACCCCAGATCTTCAGCGGTTCCTGTTCGGATTTTTCTTCTTCACCGCCAATGTACGGGATAACGTTATCCAGAATTTCCGGGAACGTATCAAAGGTTTTACCTGCACCGGAGATGGCCTGGTAAGTGCATACCAGAACATCTTCTACACCAAACTTTTCGTCCAGTGGATACAGAGGCGGTACATAGGACTGCAGGGAGCAGTTGGACTTAACGGCAACAAAGCCGCGCTTGGTACCAAGGCGCTTCCGCTGGTCATCAATTACCTTAATGTGGTCCGGATTCAGTTCCGGAATAACCATAGGTACGTCCGGTGTAAAGCGATGGGCACTGTTGTTAGAAACAACAGGGATTTCTGCCTTAGCGTAGGCTTCTTCCAACGCTCTGGTTTCCGGTTTAGAGAGGGAAACGGCACAGAATACAAAGTCTACCAGACCGGCAATTTTTTCAATGTCATTGTCAGCATCCAGAACAATCATGTCCTCCATGCTCTTTGGCATTGGAGCAGTGTTGATCTTCCACGTTTTTACAGCCTCTTTGTAGGTTTTACCTGCAGAACGAGAGCTGGCTGCTAACGCGGTAACGGTAAACCAGGGATGGTTTTCAAGGATGGTGGCAAAGCGCTGGCCTACCATGCCGGTAGCACCAATGATGCCGACTTTGTACTGTTTCATAATTGATTCCCTCCGGGATGTAAGTTTTGAAATCCGGTTGTAAACCGGGGTTCAATGCAATATAATAGAGCAAGTTGTTTTGCCAAAAAACGGCTTCAACAGTCGCTTTTTGCAAACTTGCAAATACTATAAAACATTGCATCTGTAAAGTCAATTGAAAGAGGCCTTCTGATATGAAAAAATCCGACTTCTGGTATCATCTTCCAGAGGAACTCATTGCGCAAACGCCATTAAAACAGCGGGATGCCTCCCGGCTGCTTCATATGGATCGGGAGACAGGGGAACTGACCCACGGTCATTTTGATGATATTCTGCACTTTCTCCGTCCCGGTGATTGCCTGATTATCAATGATACCCGTGTTCTTCCGGCCCGCATTTACGGCGTAAAAGAGGGAACCGGAGCCGTAGTAGAGTTTTTGTTATTAAAACAGGTTGCGCTGGACACCTGGGAATGCCTGGCAGGCCCGGGAAAGAGAGCCAAAGAGGGCACTTCTTTTTCCTTCTCCGACGGCAAATTAATGGGCACCGTTGAACAGATTAAAGAAGATGGAAACCGCGTGGTTCACTTCACCTATGATGGTGACAACTTCTATTCCATTCTGGAAGAAATCGGTCAAATGCCGTTACCGCCATACATTAAGGAAAAACTGGAAGACAAAGAACGCTACCAAACCGTATACTCCAAAGAACTGGGTTCCGCCGCTGCACCGACCGCCGGTCTGCATTTTACGCCGGAACTGCTGGAGAAAGTACAGGAGATGGGCGTTAACATCGGTAAGGTTACTTTGCACGTTGGTCTTGGCACGTTCCGGCCTGTAAAAGAGGATAGCATAGAAAAACACCACATGCATACCGAACACTACCGGATGCCAAAAGAGACTGCGGATTTGATTAACCAGACCAAAGAAAACGGCGGTCGTGTCATCTGCGTCGGAACCACCAGCTGCCGGACCGTGGAGAGTGTGGCAACAAAACTGGGCTGCATCGCCGAGGATGAGGATAACACCAGCATCTTCATTTATCCGGGATACCAGTTCCGCTGCATGGACGGCCTGATTACCAATTTCCACCTGCCGGAAAGCACCCTGATTATGCTGGTTTCCGCCTTTGCCGGATACGAACACACCATGCACGCCTATGACGTTGCGGTACAGGAACAATACCGTTTCTTTTCTTTCGGCGATGCAATGTTTATCTCTTAAAGGAGTTCCCACATGTTTCAAGTACTGAAAACGGAAGGCGCCGCCCGGCGTGGTACTTTTACCACGGTTCACGGCGTTGTCCAGACCCCGGCTTTTCAAAATGTAGCCACCTGCGGCGCCATTAAGGGCGCGGTGTCCGCGTTGGACTTAAAAGAGTCCCTGAAAACCCAGGTTATGCTCTGCAATACGTATCACCTGCACGTCCGCCCCGGAGACAAATTAATTAAGGAAATGGGCGGACTCCACAAATTCACCGGCTGGCAGGGTCCTATTTTAACGGATTCCGGCGGATTCCAGGTTTTTTCCCTTGCCAAATTAAATAAGATTAAGGAAGAGGGCGTCTATTTTAACTCCCACGTGGATGGCCGCGCCCTGTTTATTGGTCCGGAGCAGTCCATGCAGATTCAGTCTAACCTTGGCTCAACTATTGCCATGGCCTTTGACGAATGCGTTGCTAACCCGGCCACTTACGAATATGCCACCATGTCCTGTGCCCGGACCACCAGATGGCTGGAACGCTGCAAAGTGGAAATGGAGCGTTTAAATGCACTGCCGGACACGGTCAATCCCAATCAATTACTGTTCGGCATTAACCAGGGATGTACCTTTCCGGACTTACGAATTCAGCACATGAAGGAAATTGCGTCTTTAGACCTGGATGGTTATGCCATTGGCGGCCTTGCCGTTGGTGAGCCCAAAGAGACCATGTATGAAATTATTTCCGCAGTAGAGCCATATGCTCCCAAAGATAAAATTCGTTACCTGATGGGGGTAGGGACCCCGGGAAATATCATTGAAGCGGTTTCCCGTGGAGTAGACCTGTTTGACTGTGTTATGCCAAGTCGCAATGCCAGACATGGTCAGCTCTTTACCTGGGAAGGCGTTCGTAACCTGAACAATCAGAAGTACGAAAAAGACGAACTGCCGATAGATCCTACCTGTGACTGCCCAACCTGCCGCAATTATTCCAGAGCCTACCTACGCCACCTGTTAAAGGCCAACGAAATGCTGGGAATGCGGCTCTGTGTCATGCACAATCTGTATTTCTACAATACACTGATGGAGCGGATTCGGGACGCCTTAGATCAAGGCACCTTCCAAAGTTTCCATGATCAGTATGTAGACCTGTTAGATACTAGAATTTAAGAAAACAGCATGGTATAATAAGCGTGCTAATCGGGGAAACCCGTAAATAATGGAGGTACAACAATGGATTTTAACGCCCTTGCCGTTCTTTTAAGTACGGCATCTACATCCGGATCTAGCAGCTCTTCCGGTGCATCTTCTATTTGGATGGTTGCAATTCTGATCTTCTTTGTCGTTTACATGTTCATGATGTCCAGAAGAGACAAGAAGCAGAGAAAAGAAGAACAGGACATGAGAGAATCCCTGAACATCGGAGATGACATTATGACCATCGGCGGTGTCATGGGCCGGATTGTTTCCGTAAAAGAAGACAGCATTGTCATTGAAACCGGAACCGACCGCACCAAGATTCGCTTTGCTAAAACCGCTATTGCCACAAACTTAAGTGCAAAAGAACGTGCAGAAGCTGCCAAGAAGGCCGCAGCAGATAAGGCTGCCGCAGAAAAGGAAGCTAAGAAAGCTGCCAAAGAAAAAGCAAAGAAGAACAAATAAGTGTTTGACTTTGCGCGTTTGATATGATATATCTTGTTCTAACGCGCGGAGGGCAAGTTGCTCAAAGAAACAACAAGCCGGATAAGGCGCAGACTGAAATGTCTGTTCCTTATCCGGCTTTTTTTCATGGAAAGGAGAATTTTGATATGGATTTTCTGAACGGGAAAATCAGACCAATTTACTTCAAATATCTGGCTGCTGCCTTTGGCAGTGCCATGATTACTTCAATTTATTCTATTGTTGATATGGCCATGGTAGGACAATATCAGGGGCCGGAGGGGACAGCAGCTCTTGCCGTTGTTGCTCCGGTTTGGAATATCATTTACAGTCTTGGCTTGTTAATGGGCATTGGCGGCAGCGTTATTTTCAGCACGAAACGTGGTGTCAAGAATCCGGACGGCAGCGAAAATCAATATTTTACAACTGCACTGATTGGTTCCGTACTTTTATCTATTTTGGCTTGGGTTGGCATTCTTTGCTTTGAACATCCCATTTTGACCTTCTTTGGGGCAGATGAATCCTTATATTTACTGGCAAAAACATACATGATTCCCATCAAGTATGTTTTTCCGTTGTTCCTGTTTAACCAAATGCTGGCAGCCTTTTTACGGAACGATAAAAACCCGAAGCTGGCAACCATAGGCGTCTTATCCGGTGGTATTTTTAATGTCTTTGGAGACTACTTCTTTGTCTTTACCTGCAACATGGGCATTTTGGGTGCAGGTCTTGCCACAGCCATTGGCTCCGTAGTTTCTTTTGCAGTGATGTTAACCCACTTCTTCCGCAAGAAAAACACCTTACGTTTGGTAAAACCGGATCGTGTCTTCCATCAGCTGAAAGAAATTTCTGTTACCGGATTTTCCACGTTCTTTATTGATGTAGCAATGGGAATTTTAACCGTTCTCTTCAACCGGCAGATCATGACCTATCTTGGAGCCGATGCGCTGTCCATTTACGGACCGATTATCAACGTCAGTACGTTTGTACAATGCTGTGCCTACAGCGTTGGACAGGCGTCCCAACCCATTATTTCCACTAATTACGGAGCCGGAAAAGGGGAGAGAATTAAGGAAACCCTTGGGCTTGCCCTGGCCACTACCACTGTTTTCGGCATCTTCTGGACGGTGCTTAGTATGGCGGTTCCTAACTTCTACATCCGCGTATTCATGGATCCGATACCGGCAATTTTGGAAATGGCACCGGGTATTATCCGTACGTATGCTGTGTCATTTCTGCTGCTGCCGTTTAATATTTTTTCTACGTATTATTTCCAATCCATTATGCAGCCCAAAACTGCCATGGTAGTATCGGTATCCAGAGGGCTTGTCATCAGCGGGAGTTTAATTTTAGTTCTTCCGATAATTGCCGGTCCAAGCGCACTTTGGTTAACCATGCCAATTACAGAACTTCTGGTCATGCTTTATGCCGGTTGGTCTATGAAGAACTATACCAGGGCGCTTCCTTTAAAGAATGTTACTTAACCTTCTTTGCTGTTGGCCTGTTCCTTAATTTTTCTGTCTATTTCCTTGCGATTTACTGGTGCATTTAATGGATTGTTATCCGTGGCCGTCTTTAGCTGTTCATTTACCACGTGCGTATAAATTTGCGTGGTTCCCACATTTTCATGGCCTAAGATTTCTTTCAATTCCAGAACATCGGCATTGCCGTACTGGTACATCAGTGTTGCGGCCGTGTGGCGCAGTTTGTGGACAGAATAGCCTTCTAATCCGGCTTTTTCCAATGCCTGATAAACAACGTGTTGCACCGTTTTCGGTGAAATGCGTTGTTTCCGGTTGCTCAGGAAGAGCGCTGTTTTGTCCTTAACGCCGTCCACCGGCCGCACCGCCATATACGCGTTGACCGCCTGAATGCAGGCGTCATTTAAGTAAATGGTCCGTTCTTTGTTACCTTTACCGGTAATCTTAACGGTATTATCATTTCTGATGTCAGTGTAGTTTAGACTGACCAGTTCGGAAAGCCGCATACCGCAATTTAAGAAAAGCGTAATCATGGCGTAGTCACGCTCTTTATTAGGGCCATCTGCGGCCTTTTCCAGCAATTCCATGGCTTCTTCCAACGTTAGGTATTTGGGCAGCGTCTGCTTCATTTTAGGCGTGTCCAATTCCTGCATGGGATTTTCTTCCAAAATATGTTTCTGTACCGTACAGAACTTAAAGAATGCCCGTAACGATGAGACTTTTCTGGCTCTGGTGCGTGCCGAATTCTGCCGTTCATCCTTACAAAAGGAAAGAAAGGCATAAGCATCTGCCAATGTGATTGTTTGAATAAAAGAAGCATCTATATCCTTGATGACAATTTCTTCAAAGGGATCGGAAGGGGAGACCAAGCCCCTGTCTTTCTTTAAAAAACGAAAAAACGTACGCAAATCCGAGGCATACTCACTGATAGTTGCCTTGGATTTGTTTTTAATGGCGTCCATATAGTTTAAAAATTCCACCAGTAAGGGTGGAAAGGTATCATAGTCTGCGCGGGTAATCATAAAAAACTCCTTTGCTATAAAGTAAACGCTTTTGTGAAACAGTTTCACAATAACAGGCGTTTATCTATCTGATAACATGATACAATTTTGTATCATTCTTTACTATTATAGATTTCTTAGTCCAGATATACAAGCCAACAGAAGTGGTATTTATATCCTGCCAAAAACGTCTATATCCAATTGGTTCATGCTCATGTAATCAATTATAATTCTTATAGCTACGCGTTATATTGTGTATAGCTCATTTAATAGATTCTGTTCTTTTTATTCCAAATATACTGGCTTTTATCAGTTTTTTACCTGATTCCCAAAAAGAACAGGTTTTGGCCTTAAAAATGAGCAAAAAAGATTCAACCAGTTTTTTTCGCACAGAGGAAGACTCATGCAGAAAAAACTGATTGAATGGATTAAATGAAAAGGAAATGAAAAATATGGGATATTCGGAATAAAATCAGTAGCCAATAGAATGTTTTAATGATAGAAAGTAATTCCACCAGAAAGGAATACAAAAAAGTGTAATCCGCTTCAGATACAGAATCTGACTTCAGATTACGCTTTTTCTCTTTTTTGCCTGCCCTTAATTATACAAAACATTTATTTTGTATAATTATATATTTTCTTTTTACAGGGCTCCTTCATCTGTCTCCCGCTGAATCGCCAGAGAAAAAATCAGATGGCAGCATCCAATGCCTGACTGATATAACGAACTCCAATGACCTCAATCTGGCTGAAGACATCCTTCGGCAAATATTTCAGATTGTCTTTGGGAACAATGACTCTGGTGAAGCCAAGCCGTGCAGCTTCTCTGACACGCTGTTCACAGTAGCCGACGCTGCGGATTTCTCCGGCAAGACCAATTTCGCCAAATGCCAAAACATCATCTTTTACCACAACGTTTTTCAGACTGGAAACCAAGGCCAATGCCACAGATAAATCTGCAGCCGGTTCATTCAGCTTCAAACCGCCAATGACATTCAGGTAAACGTCCATGTTGGAGAAGTAGTACCCTCCCCTTTTTTCTAAAACTGCCAGGATCATATTGATGCGGTTGAAGTCAAATCCGTTACACATACGCCGTGGATTCCCAAATCCGGTGGTTGTGGCAAGGCCCTGCACTTCTGCCATAATGGGCCGGGAACCCTCCATAATACAGGCCACACAGGAACCGGAGGCATTTTCCGGGCGTCCGGAAAGCATCATCAGGCTGGGGTTTTCTACCTGCCGTAAGCCGCGGTCCATCATTTCGAAGACGCCGATTTCATTGGTGGAACCAAACCGGTTTTTGGCAGCTCTGAGGATACGGTAAGACAGATTCCGCTCTCCTTCAAAATAAAGAACCGTATCTACAATATGCTCCAGTACCTTGGGTCCGGCAATATTACCGTCTTTATTAACATGGCCTACCACAATAATGGGAATATTTAATTCTTTGCAGGCCCGGGTCAGCCAGTTGGTGCATTCCCGTACCTGTGTAATGCTGCCGGCAGAAGAGCTGAGTTCGGTTAACATCATGGTTTGAATGGAGTCAATGATAACCACATCCGGTGCTGCCGTACGCATTTCTTCGGTAATCAGCTCTACATCCGTTTCTGCCATAATAGACAGATTTTCGGAGGTAACACCAAGACGGTCTGCCCGCAGTTTAATCTGATGCGGGCTTTCTTCTCCGGAGACATAAAGAACGTTTAAGCTTTCTCCAAAGGTCTGGCAGACCTGCAGCAAAATAGTGGATTTACCAATGCCGGGGTCACCACAGAGAAGCACAATGGAACCTTTGACAAGGCCGCCCCCCAGAACACGGTCAAATTCGGTCATGCCGGTGTGATACCGCTGCTCCCCATCTGTTTTAATTTCATTAATTTTATAGGACAGTGAACGTCTGCCTGTACTTTCCTTCCGTACCGTTCTGCCGGAAGGCGTCATTTCCTCTTTTTTGCGAACCTCTTCCACCATGGTATCCCATTCCCCACACTGTGGGCATTTTCCGTACCATTTCGGATTTTCATAGCCGCAGGACTTACAGACAAATACACTCTTTATTTTATTAGCCATAATTCATCCTTTAAAAAAGAACTACCAGCAGCATTTTGAAGTTTTCTTTTCCTTCTACTGCGTGCGGATGCTTTGCCGGCATAACAATGGAATCCCCTTCGGTCAGTTCATATTCCACGCCGTCAATGGTAATCTTGCCAACCCCGTCCAGACAGGTAACAAAGGCATCTCCGCCGGATTCGTGGGTGCTGATTTCCTCCCCTTTCCAGAAGGAGAACAGGGTAACACTGACAAAGTTGTTCTGCGCCAGCGTCTTGCTGACCACCTGGCCCTGCTGGTACGCTACTTCGTCTTTCAGCTTCAAAACTTTTGCTTTATCCATATTTTTTAACATTGTGTATTCCTCACTTAATCACATTATACTTCACATATTATAACGCGCACCCACGGTTAACGTCTACTGCATGAAGGAAGGGCTCCGCCTCTTCGTCTGTAATACATATTTTCATAAATTTTTCCTCCTTTTAAGATATTTAAAAATTATATTTACCTGCCGTTACTGTTTGCTTTTCTCCGTTTGGAAGAATAATATCTGCCGTGCAGTTTGCAGGAATTGTGATTTGGAAAGTATATTTACCGTTTTCCTTTTTCCAGCCTGATTTAACATTGCCGAAAATACTTTTGTATTTTGCGTTTGCAAAGGTGAAGTGACCGCCGGGCATAGGCTTAATAACAAAATGATTTTCACCACTGACATTTATTCCGCACATTGACGAAAACAACCATTCGCAAACAGCACCCTTTGAATAGTGGTTAAGCGACGCTATACCGCCTTGAGCCTCGGTACCTTCCCAAGATTCCCAAATCGTCGTAGCACCCATTTTTGTCATAAAGAGCCAACCGGGCATTTCTTCGTTTTCAAGAAGTCTGTACGCATAATCAATGTTAATATCTGCAAGCACATCAAGGATGAACGGAGTTGACAAAAAGCCCGTGCCGAGCCTCCAACCATAATTATCAAGTGCCTTGATAAGTCGCTTCTTGGCAAATTCCGTTGATTTTTCATCAAGCAAGTGCATATATAGCGGTCGCACCAGCTTTGCCTGACGGTCGGTGTCGATTGAATAACCGTTCTTAGTAACAAGTTCTCTGTACGCCTCTGCACAACCGCTTTTGTATTCCTCAAAGAGCGGCAAATTCCTGCTGTCGTTCATATATTTTGCAATCTCGCACATCAATGCCATAATGTACGAAGTGTACGCAGTTGATTCCTCGGGATTCGGCAACACGGTGTTTTTCCAATCGTTCGGGAAAACATCTTTTGGCTCTGCCCATTCACCGTAGGACTGACCGTAGTTGACAAAATACTTTTTGTTCTTATTTGAAAGCTGAATGTTGTGCTTGAGCGGCGTCCACTTTCCGCAACGGGAAATCATAAACTTTGCATATCTCACCATACCGTTGTAATACTTTTTAATTAAACAATCGTCATTGTAAATTTTCCAAAAGCGATAAGGAATAAGCACTCCTACATCCGACCAGCCGACACTGCCGTTCATCCATGACATAAAGAAATCCACACCGCCGTACGGCACGATTTGAGGCAACTTGCCGTCTTTTTGCTGCCAATCGAAAACATCACGAATATATTTTTCGCTGAATGTGGCATAGTCAAAAAGATAAGCCGCTGTGTTGAAGAAAATCTGTGCGTCGCCCGTCCAACCGTGCCTTTCTCTTGTAGGGCAGTCGGTAGGCAAATCCGTACTGTTGCTTTTTGTTGACCATTTTGTTGCCGTTACAAACTTATTAAGCAATTCATTTGAACTGTCAAAAAAGCCTGTTTCCTCCATATCGGAATACACGGCAATGGCTGTAAAATCATCTGCCTTTATTTCAATATCGGTATCAATCTCCATATACTGAAAGCCGAAAATTGCAAATTTGGTTTTATATTCGTTTACTCCGTCTTTGCAAATGTATTCGATTTTTTGAAGTGGAGTTGTGATTTTTTTATTTGAACATTGAATATTTTTAAGTGTTAATTCGCCTTTATCGTCAAGCATTTCGCCAAAACGAAGAGTGATTTTTTGCCCTTTTTTTGCATTGATTTTGAATGAAACATATCCGGCCATATTTTGCTTGAAATTAATCAATTTTTTTCCGCTCGGTGCAGTTATCATTTCGCCCTTAAAAGTTTCTTTTTCTGCAATAGGAACATTATTTGACGCAGTCGGTGTAACATTATGATTTGTGAGTTTTGCTTTGCCGAAGTAGCTCGGTGTTTTATTTGCATCAACAATTTCACCGTCTTTATTGTCGGCAAAACTGACAGCACCATCATTTGACCAAAACCACGAACTGTCTGTTGCAACGATGTCCTTTGTGCCGTCTTTATACCTGATTTCAAGCTGAGCAAGAATTTTTGTTTCACAGCCGTATTGATTTTTAAGTCCCCAAGCACCGACAGAGCCTCGATACCAACCGTCCGCAAGGTCGATGTTTATCACATTATCTTTCTTAATCAACTTGGTAACATCATAGGTTTGATATTGTACTCGCTTTCTGCAATCTGTAATGCCCGGAGCAAGAGGCATAGACACCTTTTTGCCGTTTATATATGCCGAATAAATACCGCAGGCAGTTGCATAAAGTCTTGCGGATTCAACATCTTTTTTTGCACCGAACTCTTTTTTAAAGCAGTCAACAGGAAAGCGTTCAGGTTCCGGCTTGTTTGAAGTAGCAAGATAATTTATGCCAGAAAGGATGAATGATTTTTCAAGCTTTTTTTGCTTTTCATAACCCTTTTTGTCCACCTGATAGTTGCCTGTTATCCATTTTGCTTTCCAGTCGCTGTTTCTTAAAAATGCCGTTTCAAAAAATGCTGTTTCAGACCAATCGCCCTCGTTGTCATTTTCATCCCACAGTTTAACCGCCCAATTTACTCTTGTGCGTGAGGTCAGATTTAAAGGATACTGAATATTTGTCATTTGAGAGGACAAAACCTTACCGCTGTCCCAAAGAACATTGTTGTCTGTGTCTGTTGCTTTAATCTGATACGCCGTCTGCTGAATACCGCCCTCGCAGTTCCAGAACAGGCACGGATTCGCTATGTCAATTCCGATAGGATTTTTTAAGTATTCCGTTTTAAGAGCTATTGCTTTCATTATCTATTACCTCAATCAGTTTCTAAAAATATTCCGTCATTCAATGCTTTATCCGTTAAAGGTTATACGATTGATTTTCAGGCTGCCCTTGCAAACGAGCTTGATTTCGTAAATACCCTGTGCACATTCCTTAAGCGGCTTATCGTCTGCAAGCACGGTAAGTTTGCCGTTACCGTCTGCGTCAAGCTCTATCGTGCTGTTTTCCTTTATATATGCATAACGGATGATTGCCGTGCTGCCGTTGCACATAACAAGTTGAGTACCGTCGATATAAGCACCGCCGTCCACCTCACAGGCACGCCATCCCTCAATTGCTTCGCCGACTGCAAAAGGCTCGCCTGCACCCTGCGAAGTCATTTTCACCTCAGCAATGGTGCCGTCTTCATTGAAATGAATTTTTTCAACACAAAGCCTGCGGTTCATTTTTTTATTTCTCGAACAGCGGTGATAAAAAACATACCACTGACCGTTAAATTTCTCAATGCTTCCGTGAATGTTCCAGCTCTGCGGATCACACTTTGCATTGTCAACAATAATACCCTGATATTTGAACGGACCGAGCGGGGATTTGCTTGTTGCATAGGCAAGGCAGGTCGGTCTTTCGTGACGGTAAATGCAAGGATATACATAATAATATGTATCGCCGTGCTTACGCATGGAGCTGCCCTCGTGGAAACCGTGCTCCTCCTCGGTTACAATGTTCTCGACAATATTCTTTTCATCGAATGAAACCATATCGTCATTGAGCTTTACTGCATTTGCACGGAATTGACCCCAGTAATAATACGCACTGCCGTCATCATCAATAAATATTGCAGGGTCAATGCCGCCGATCGGAAGCCGAACGGGATTTTTGAACGGTCCGTACGGACTGTCGGAAACAGCAACGCCCTCACTGTAATCCGCCATACAAAAATATAGATAGTATGTATTGTTTTTACAAATACAGTCAGGAGCAAAAAGAATATGCGGATTATTTATCATCCATCCAAATATATTCTCTATCTTAAGTACCTTTGTGAAAAATCTGCGGGGAATAAACATACTCCTTAGCATTTTCCTATAGAAAGGAGTAGGGTTATCCATACTCATATCAACAACATAATACTTTTGCTTATGCTGTTTTGAAGCCCATTCAACATCCTTGCCGTCAAAGGATTTGTCTCCTACTGTCCAGGTCAGCATATCAGATGTGGATACCACGTGATATTGTTCACTGCAATATTCTCTTTCGCCTATATCACAGCTACCGTAAACATATAATCTATCACCGAATACATGCGCTTCACCGTCAGGTATACATATATCACTCGGCAAAACAGGATTACGCCCTGCACTGAAATGCTCTGTCATTCTTTATTCCTCGTCATTCTTTTCATTTCTTGCCTTGATTTCAGCCTGCTTTTTATCAAGTCCTTTTTCAACACTAAGAAAGGCAAGCAAAGCAATCAGAACAATAGATGTTATCGTTTCAAGTCCGACAAATGAGAATGTGATTACATTTTTAACAGTTTCGCTCTGTTCTGCTGCTACTGTAACACCGTTCACAAGGCTTGGTGCAATATATCCGCTTTTTGCGAGCAGCATATTAAATAATCCCTGAACAATACCGACTACCGCAACAGCAATAATATTGTATATGGACATTGCTACACCATCACACCTAAAGCCGTTTTTCCATTCAAGGTGGTCAAGAACATCTGCAAACAATGCCATAAATACATAAGCACAGGGCAGACCGCCGATATTTTTAATAAACTGACCAATAAGCATAATAACCATATTTGTAGGGAAAATCCAACAGATTGCACTGCCGACTGCATAAAGTACAAAGCCTGCAAGCGTCAGATTCCGTTTGCCAAATTTTTTTGCAAGCGGCCATACGGCAAATATGCCGATACCCATGGGGATACCACCGATTACAGAAAGCAAGGTCTGTGTTTTGCCGTCATTATATGTACCGAGCACATAATTGCAGAAATATACAAGGCTCATATTCTTAAACTGTGTACCGATTGTATACACAAGGAAATAACCGAGGATGATAAGCATAAATTTGTCTGAAAATACTGCTTTGAGAAGCTGTTTATATGGCAGGGATTTCTCCTCAGTTTTTCCTGCGTTCTCAAGCGTTACACGCTCTTTGGTAAAATAATATTCAAGAAGTGTCAGCGGCAGTGCGAGTGCGGACAAAATACTCATCAGCACAATCCACTTGCCTTTATCAACACCGAGCATCGGCATAATAACCATAGGAAAAATAAGCGCAACAATAATACCGCTCATCATAATCGTTGCAATCTGATTGAAAACGGAGAGTGAACCCCTCTGCTCTGTGTTTCTTGTGGAAAGGGGAACCATAAGACCATGGCTCATATTAAATATGGTATAGGCAAATGAGTAAAACAGATTATACGAAAGCATTACCCAAATAACCTGCAGGGTCTGATTGCCGCTCGGAACAACAAATAAAAGTATTCCCGAAACAGTAATAAGCGGAGCCGAGAGCAGCAGCCATGGTCTTGCCTTGCCCTGCTTTGTTTTTGTGTGGTCAATCACATAGCCCATCACAACATTGGTAATTGCATCAACGATTTTTGATACAATCGGGAATACGGTCAAAAATGCGCCGCCCCAAATAGTTGTAAGCTTGAGCACATCCGTGTAATAAACATTAAGATATGTTGCAAGAACTGCATTTAAAAGCAAAGCACCTGACGGACCAAATAAATAGCCGAGCCATTTTTCACTTGCCTTTACATCATCACTTTTCACTCTGCTGTTTAAAAGCGGTGAACTTAATTTGTTTGTCATAATTTTTACCCCTCTGTTGTGATTTGTTAAATTACTTCGCCGTTAGACTCAATAACTTTTTTATAAAAATATGCCGAATCTTTAATCGTTCGCTTTTGCGTTTTGTAGTCAATATGAATTAAACCAAAGCGTGGCCCGTAGCCTTGTGCCCATTCAAAATTATCCATCAATGACCAATGTTGATAGCCAAGCACATCAATACCTTCATTCACGGCACGCTTAACTCCACCAAGATAATCACGCAAAAATGCAATTCGTTTTTCATCGTGCACTTTCCCATCTGAACCTACACTGTCATCATTTGACATTCCGTTTTCCGTAACCATAACAGGCAGATGATAACGCTCGCTGTAAAATCGAATTGTCCAATACAGCACATCGCCGTCAATCGCCCAGCCCATACTTGTTTTGTGGCTTTCATCCAGACTTCGTTTTGATACTCCGTATGGCTGATAAACATTAAGTCCCACAAAATCAAGCGGTTGATAAATTTCTGCCATATTCCTTTCGTGTGTTTTGAAAACACCGTAGGCTGTGACAGCTTTACCAAGTAAAATCGGGTCAAACCACCAACGGTTATTCATCAAGCCGATACCGGAATTGAATGATTTATATCTTGCTTTTTCAATTTCTTCCTCGCTTTCATTTTTTGGAATAAAAGCTCTTGCCGCCATTGCAATTCCTATTTTTGCCGGTGTTTTCGCATATTTACGAATAACTTTAACTGCCTTAGCATGTGCAAGCATACAAATTTGTGTTGCCTTTGAAATATTGTGAAGTCCAAACTTGAAAGGTGCATGTACTGCATAACAATAGCCCAGCATAATAAAACATTGCGGCTCGTTCATCGGTATCCAATATGTAACCTTATCCGACAAGGCATCTACAACAATCTTTGTATATTTTTCAAAAAGCGGTATGATTTCTTCGCTCAAAAAACCACCTTTTTGATGTACCCAAATCGGCAAATCCCAATGATAAATTGTCACAAGTGGTTCGATATTCGCTTTTTTAAGTTCGTCAACCAAATTGATGTAAAAGTCCAAACCCTCTTGATTTATTTCATTTTCTCTCGGTTGAATTCTTGACCAACTCACTGAAAAACGATACGACTTCAACCCTAATTCTTTCATCAAGGCAATATCTTCCTTGACTCTGTGAAAATGATCGCAGGCGATGTGGCAATCTGCGCCTCCTTTAATTTTGTTTTTAGGTGCTAAATCCCAGATACTCGGTGCTCTGCCACCTTCGTTCCAGCCACCCTCAATTTGTGCTGAGACAGTCGCTGCACCCCATAAAAAATCATCACTGAATTTATTTTTCATTATTCTCTCCTTTTCATCATTCATTCTCCTTAAATTCTAATGAATATAAATTTACTTTTCCTTTTCCAAAAAACTTAATTGATAATGTTTGCTTGTTTTTATTGGTGATTTTATAAGAAAAAGAAACAGTCAGCCTGCCGTACGGCGTTATATGTTTTCTCGAAATCAATTCATCATTTGCGAAAATTCGAATTTCACCGTCTGCATTTGAATCAAGGTCAAGGTTGATTGTGCCAAAATCTTTTTCAAAATCAAACCACTTATAAGTGATTGTGGTTTTGCAATCTATATTTGCAATGAACCTCTCGTTATTTCTATGAGTGACCATCGGTATTGGCTTATTGTATTTTTTGTTTGAAACTCTCGGCATTTTGCCGTTTGTAATATTGCAGGCAATAACTGCCGGATATTTTCCTTTTGCAATAAGCGGCTTTCCGTTCAATCCGCAGGAAGTGACTTCTACTTGTTCAATACTTCCGTCTGTCTTTATTTCAATCGGTTCTGCACACGCTTGCCGACTGTAATCACTGCCGTGAGTGAGTCTGTGATAAAACACATACCACTGACCGTTTATACACTCAATACTACCGTGCGTTGTACCAACGGTGTTTAGACTGTCTTTTTCTTTTCTGCCATTAAGTCCGATATCTCCTGCTGAAACAATCGTTCCTCCAAACTTAAAATCTCTGTCAGGATATTTGCTTGTTGCATAACAAAGTTCGTGATTTAGTTGCGAAGAATAGATAAAGTAATATATATTATTTATTTTCCTTATAGATGCTCCTTCAAAGAAACCGTGTCCTTCAAAATCTGTGTCTTTTGTTTTTTCGGGAATAATGCGAACAGCGTCTGTGTTGACAGTCAGCATATCGTCGCAAAGGGTAATCATATTTGCACCCCAAACGCTCGGCTCTTCCAAAATTTCGTCCTTACTTTTTCCGTATATTTTTTTAAATATAGGTGCCGCAATTTTTCTTAACACTCTTGGCAAGCACATTCCGCAAGGCATTGCCGTTCCGTAATAAAGTCTTATTGTTCCGTTGTCATTCATCACGGCAGGGTCAAAGCAGACAAATTTATTAAACATTGTTCCGTCTTGATTTTTAACATATCCCAGATATTCATATTTTCCGTCTGGCGTATCGCAAACTGCAACGCTTATCGGACCGAAATAACCACCTTTGCCCTTATATCCCGAAAGGCTGTAATATAGATAATATTTGCCGTCATTACCTCTAACAACATCGGGTGCATATAGATACGGTCTTTCTTTTGAATAAAGTGCATCCTGTTTTGCACTGTAATTTATTCCCTTACTGCTCCAATTACTCAAGTCATCAAGAGGTGCGGAAAAGAATTCATAATCAAGTTCGCAAAAGGTATCGCCACCCTCGTTATCATGACTGCCAAATAAATATATCCTATCGCCGAAAATATGCGGCTCTCCGTCAGGAATATATTTATTAAGAGGTAAGAAAGGGTTATACGCTTGCTTATTCAATATATCACCGCCTTGACATTTTTGTTTTATTAGATTATACTTTAATTATAACAACACTATGTTGGCTTAACAATCATCAGTTTACATAATAACGGCTATAAAACCGACACAATCAAACTAAATGGTGGAATAATATGAATACTAAAAATAATCAACGAACAAGACTTTCAAAATTACTTTTCAAAAATGCACTTATGGATTTGCTCAAAGAAAAAGGCTCCGTCGCAAAAATCTCCGTAAGAGAGCTTTGCGACAGAGCCGAGCTTAACCGTTCAACCTTTTATGCACATTATAACGAGCCAAAGGATTTGCTTTATGAAATTGAAACGGAACTTCTTGACGCAACAGAAGAACATTTGAAAAAAATCGGCGAGGAAAATGACGCAGGGGCACATAAATATATCCTGTCTTTTTTGCAGTATATCAGGCAAAATGATAAGCAATTCAGAACGCTTTTAATTGATTCTGCCGACCCTGAATTTCGTTCACGCTTTATGCAGCAGTCAATTATTCAGTTTGTCGATAATCTCAGAATCGAACTTCCAAAAGAGCTTGAACAGTACATTTTTTCGTACATACTAAACGGTAGTACCGGAATTATTATTCAATGGATACGCTCTGACTACGCAGTAAATGAAAATGAAATAGTTAATCTCCTTTTTTCAATAAACCAAAGCGCACTTGTTAATCTTGATTTGACATAATAAAAAATTAAGGCGCGTCCTACGCAAGCATCTAAAGACCATTTGCCCTCTACAAAATGTTGCTCCACGTAAGTAATAAAACTCTGCTTTTCAAAGAACGCATAGTGTCGACAGCAAGCGGTTCGGTTCTTCCGGTAGGTTTCTTGTCCTACTCTGGCTTTACCTTGCCGTGGTACAGGGCAACCGTGCCACGCTTAATTTCGTTACGTACCGTATTGGGAGCACAGCCAAGTTCCTTGGCAATTCGGTTTGCTTTCCATCCATCTTTCAGGCAAGTTTGGATAATAACTCGTTCTTCCAGTGTAAGATGTCTACCTTTTACAAAAAGCCAAAGGGAGAGACTTCCTTACGAAGCCTCTCCCTACGGCAGGTCATTTTGTCTTTTTCCTTGTTTTTAAACGCGGTTCAGGAAGCTTACTTTCTGTAAGATCTGTTGAAAATAATGTTGTACGGATTGTACTTGGTAAGCAGGGTCTTCCAGGGTTCCTTATGCAGGAACGGCTTCTTGATTTCAAAATCCAGGGTGCCGTTTTTGCGGTCTTCCAGATAAGTGGAAGTGGATGGAATAACAAAGCGGTATTCGTTTTCCATAATTTCAATGGTACAGCCATCTACGCGCTGGCATTCTCCGTCTACATTAATGGCACGCTTCTTTGGCTTCTTACGCTTGTCTTCAATAGTCAGCTTCTTGCCACGCAGTACTTCTACATACGGGCGCTTCCAGTGGTCTCCTTTAACCTGCCAGTTCAGCATGGCAACTTTGAAGAGCACCGGCCAGGAAGTCATACGACGATATGCCACTACATCTAAGAGGTGATCTTCCGGATCTGCCCAGGGTGCAACCTTGATTCCGGAGCCATACCAACGGGAGTTACAACCAACTACAAAGCAGAACGGGCCTTCAATTTTCTGTCCATCCAGGGTAACATCAAAGTCAAACTTGGTACGGGTAATGGCACAGGCAAGACCTGCCAGCATGTAGGTAATGTGCCCCACTGCACCAGGAACTGACTTCATTTTTCCCTGTTCCAGGCAGGCTTCTGCATCAAAGCCCATGGAGGTCTGGTTAATAGCGTACTCTACGCCGTTTTCGTGGGTGATCTTTAATCCGTCTACGGTCACCGCTGTTCCGTTAATCAGATCTTCTACCTGCAGGAACTGGTCTGCGGTACCAAACAACCGGAGGAAGTCATTTCCGGAGCCCTTTGGTACAACTGTAATTTCTGCATTTGGGAAGCCTACAGCACCATTGCACACTTCATAGAGGGTTCCGTCTCCCCCTACCGCGTAGAAGCGAACCGGTTCTCCACCGGCTTCCGCAGCCTTTTCCTTGACAAACCGGGTTCCGTCTCCGGCGCAGGTAGTGTTGTAGATTTCGTAGTCAACACCGGTTTTCTGCACGGCCGGAAGGATGTAGTCATTGACAACATCATACGGGATGTTCTTTCCGGAAACCGGATTCACCACAAAGTAATGTTTCATAACACGTACTCCTTTTTATTTGCTTATTTAAAATACATATAATACTGACACTTAATCATGCCGTTATATAATTTCCTCCGTTTATCCGCTTTTCGTCCGAACAGTTGTTCAAAGTCTTCCGCAGGGCTGATGATGTTATAAGCCCATCCACGTTCCCGTGGGAACTTTTCCCCTAACACCTGATACAGGCGATTTGCTTCTTCTAATTCTAATAAGCGTTCTCCGTACGGCGGGTTGACAATGACTGTCCCCCGATCGGACTTGCGCTGAAATTCCGAAATGTCTTTTACTTCAAAGGTAATCCGTTTGTCTACACCGGCGCGGCGTGCATTTTCTTTGGCAATTTCTACTGCGGCCGGGTCAATGTCTGAGCCATAGGCCTGGAAACTGCAATCAAAGTCGACTAAATCTGCTGCACGTGTCCGTTCTTCAGCCCAAACCTCCGGCGCAATCTGCGGGAAGGTTTCGGCTGCAAAGCGTCTGTGGATACCGGGCGCCATTTTCAGGGCCTGCATGGCCCCTTCAATTAAAATGGTGCCGGAGCCGCACATGGGATCATACAGCGTGTGATACGGCCGCAGTCTTGCCAAATTGCAAAGGGACGCCGCCAGGGTCTCCTTCATGGGGGCTCCGTTTGCCTGCAAACGGTATCCCCGCTTGTGCAGACCGGTTCCGGTGGTATCAATTAAAAGGCAGACTACGTCCTTCATAATAGAAAACTGAATCTGGTATTTGGTTCCGGATTCTTCAAACCAGTTCAGCTGATATTTGCTTTTCAGGCGTTCTACCACGGCCTTTTTAATAATGGCCTGGCAATCAGAAACAGAAAACAGTTTTGAATTCAGGGAATATCCCTTTACCGGGAATGCATCCTGCTTTCCAATCCAGAGCTCCCAGGGAAGTGCCTTGGTTCCCTGAAACAGTTCTTCAAAACTTCTGGCTTCAAAGGTGCCGACTAAAATCTGAATCCGTTCTGCGTAACGGCAGCAGAGATTAGCTCTGGCTAAAATATGTTCATCTCCGGAGAAGAGTACCCGCGCATTTTCTGCCTGGACATCCTCTGCTCCCAGTTCTTTTAATTCATTTGCTATTAAAGATTCCAGGCCAATCAGACATGGAACAACAAAATTCATATACATTTATAGTTAACTACCTTTACAAACTTTACATAAAGAAACCGCCAGGATCCCCTGACGGTCTGAATTGGGCATACCTAATATGTTAAAATTATACAAATTTTTTTGGCTTCAGTCAACAGAACCATAAAAATTGCTTGCTATCTTTCTAACAAAGAAACCGTTCTTACAGCACACCGCTTGCGTGCCGCGTTACATGGCATCCTACATTAACGGATACCGGTAAACCGGCAATGTGGGTTCCGCTGTATTCAATATTAACGGCAAGGCAGGTGGTTTTCCCACCAAAGCCCTGTGGGCCAATGCCGGTTTGGTTGATTTCTGTCAGCAGTTCTGCTTCCAAATCTGCATAAAACGGATTGGCATTCCGCTGTTCTACCGGACGACACAGTGCTTTCTTGGCCAGATAGGCACAGTATTCAAAGTCTCCACCAATGCCGATGCCCAGCACCATGGGCGGGCAGGGATTGGAGCCGGCCTGACGAACCACATCTAAAATATATCCTTTAATATCTTCCAGACTTGCTGCCGGTGTAAACATCTTTAGCTGAGACATATTTTCTGAGCCAAAGCCCTTTGGTGCAACCGTAATTTTAATCTGATTTCCTTCTACCATCCGTAAATGCAGGATTGCCGGCGTGTTATCATTGGTGTTAACGCGGTTTAACGGATCTGCCACAACCGATTTCCGAAGGAAGCCCTCCTCATATCCTTTGGCAACGCCGGCATTAATGGCGTCTCCAATCAGTCCGCCTTCCACGTGGACATCGGCACCCAGTTCAACAAAAACCACAGCCATACCGGTGTCCTGGCAAATGGGAATATCCAGTTCTTTGGCTGCATCTAAGTTTTTAAGCAAATCTTGCATAATAGACGCAGGCAACTCCTCTGTTTCCTGTTGACATCCCTCGGCAATGCAAGTGGTTAAATCATTAGGAAGGATCTTGTTGGCACGAATGCAAAGTGCTGCCGTCAAATCAACAATTTCCTGAAATGGAATAGAACGAATACTCATGTTACTTTCCTTTAATATCTTTTGTTTCCGCCACGGCGGCTGTATCCACCGTGCTTGGATTCGGTTGCGTGTTTATAGTCTGCCATTTTGGAATCGGAATCTACTTTGAATTTTGCCATCATTTCTTCAAAGGTCATTTCCGAAGCCGGTTTGGTTTCCTTCTTCTGACCCTGCCATACATTGGGCTTAGGACGCGGTTTTCTTTCCCGCTGTTCTGTATGGCCTTCTCCTTTGGCAGCAGCCTGATGTTCCTTGGCGTCCATCAGCTCCTGATTGCCTTCCACCTGCTTTAATGAAAGACTGATTTTTCCGGCATTGTCAATGCCGATGACTTTTACGTTGACCTCTTGTCCCTTCTCCAAAAAATCCGCAATATCTTTTACAAAATGATTGGATACTTCGGAAATGTGAACCAGGCCCACTTTGTCATTCTCCAAATTGACAAAGGCGCCGAACTTGGTCAGCCCCGTAACTTTTCCTTTTACAATTGCTCCTACTTCCAAGGCCATGCAAAAAATTTCCTTCCCCTAGTTGATTTCTTTTATATTATTCTCCTGCGCCGGAGCCGGTGTCATAATAAACACTTTCTCCGGGAAGAACATAGCCTAATACATCCCGCGCAACGCGTTCCATATAAGATTCATTATCTTCGTTTTCTTTTAGATCCTTCAAATCTTCATTCTGTCCTGAAACTTCTTCCAGTTGTGTCTGCGCTTCCGCCAGTTCCTGTTTCTTTTCTTTGATATCCAGTTGCACTGAAACCAGAGAAATAAGAAAATAGCCGATCAGGGCCACCAGGGCAAGCGTCAAAATAAAGCTGAAGCGTCTTTGTTTTTCCCGTTTTGTAGCCAAAACAACCGCCTTTCTTCCCCTTTATCCGGCAGATTTTCAAGTAAAAAAATTATACAATATCTATTTCCCGGATTGCAAGCAAACATGCTGTTTTTTAAGAATCCGACAGCAATTCATACAGGTCTCCCGCCGTTTCTTTGGTGGCGTACTCGGAGACGGTCCGCACCCTGGCTTTCAGAATCCGGTTTCCCATATGAATTTCAATGATATCCCCTTCCTTTACGTCATAAGAAGCTCTTGCAACCTTGTCATTTACCAGGACATGTTTGGCATCACAAAGTTCATTGGCAACCGTACGGCGTTTTACCAGGCGAGACACTTTTAAATATTTATCCAGTCTCATGTTGACTCCTATCTTCTCTTTTCTTTTGCGAGTTAGCAACGTTCTGTTCCCCCAGGGGAAGAAAAAGGAGGAGTGGCTTCCACTCCTCCTTTTCATATGCTCAAAATCTGATTATTTAACAGCGTCTTTGAGAGCTTTACCGGCCTTAAAAGCAGGAAGCTTGGATGCAGGTACCTGCATTGGTTCACCGGTGCGCGGGTTGTGGCCCTGTTTTGCAGCGCGATCACGTACTTCAAAGGTACCGAAACCAACAAGCTGAACCTTATCTCCGGCTTTCAGAGCGTCAGTGATGCCTTCGATAACAGCGGCAACTGCTTTTTCTGCGTCTTTCTTTGTGAAGCCGGTAGAAGCGGCTACAGCATTAACAAGATCAGTTTTATTCATGTACTTGTCCTCCAAAAAAATAAATTTGTTTCAAACGATTATGAATAAAGTACAGATTACTTCATAAGCATTTTACTTTATCAGTCCGTGCTTTTCAAGTACTTTTGCGATTTTTTGGCCTTTTGGCAGGCCCAGAACATCCTCTTTACTCAGGACATTCAACAAAAGTACAAAGCCAACCCAGGAAATGACGGCAACAATGGCAGCGATGATGGTTGCATAAGTAAATCCGGCATTTCTGCCCTGCCCCGCACCTTCCGGGAACAGGCCATAACAGATCTGATACACGCCATAGCAGACCGCAGCTGCAAGGACTCCGGCAAAAGCCGGCTTTAAGAAGGTATCTTTCCAGTTAATCTTTACCTGGGTTTCTTTCAACAGGGCATGCAGATTCTGCGCAATGACGATGACATAGAACAGAATGGTTCCGACAGGAGCACCCTTCAGGTTGATGACCGGGATACTAACCAGAACATAGTTACAGGCAATTTTGGCAATGGATGCCCAAATTAAAGATTTTACCGGTACATCCGTCCGGTTGACTGCCTGTAGCATATTGGTAATTGGTGTGGAAATAGACAGCAGCAGGGCAAAAATGCCAAATACCTGCACATACGGTGTGGTAATGCTCAGGGATGCTTCTGCCTTGGAGCCAACATAAAAGATTTTTAAAATTGGCCCTGCCAAAACAGCCATACAAAGGCCAGCCGGTACAGACAACAGCGTTGCGGTCTTCAGGACCGTGGAAATGGAAGAACGCATTTTGTCTTTATCTTTCAAAGCAAAGGCGCCGGAAAGAACCGGGATGGCACTTAATCCAAGCGTCATAATAACAGAGGGAACCAGGTTGCGGAAGTCAAATGCAGTAGCATAAGAGCCATACAAGAATGCGCCAATATCCTCTTTCAGGGTTTCTGACTGGGTAATGGCTGTGGCATACATGTTATAGACGGTGTCAAAGTCTTTATCCAGTGCACTGTTCAGACGGTTGTTAATGGTAGAAGAGTCAATTAAGTTGGTAATGTTCAATATTAAGGAGGTGGTCATAACCGGAATGGCAAACTTAATAATATGTTTTGCCAAAGAGCGGTCGGTCTCCTGCACATCAGGTGCCTGCAACAGCATATCCTTAGTAATTCCGTCGCCAATCAGCCGGTGGCGGATTTGCAAATAAATCAGACCAACCACTGTACCTGCTGTAACACCAATAACAGCAGCGGCTGCCGTATACGGCGCCATAATGCTTTCACACTGTGCTACTGTTGTACAGGTCTGGCCAAGCACTTTGCCGGTAGCATAGTACTGTTCTGTACCGTAGTTCATAACAGCAGAGGCCAGGAAGATTCCCACACCCATTTTAATTACTGCTTCAATGACCTGGGAGTATCCGGTCGGCTTCATATTCCGTAAGCCTTCGTAGTAGCCACGGTAAGAAGACATCATGCAGCAAAACAGGATTGCCGGTGCCAGTAAGAACAAGCAGGGTAACAGGTTTTCATAGTTCTTAACATAAGATTCATACGGGATTGCCAGGCCGCACATCAAAAGAGTTCCGAAAACACCGGTGGCAAAATAAAGCCGCCGTGCTACCTTCCGTATTTGCCGCACGTCTTTGTAATGACCCTGGGCAAAGTGTTCTGATACCAGTTTGGAAACCGCAACCGGTAAGCCTGCCATAGAAATGGCATAAAGCGGTGTGTACAGCTCATAGGTAACGTTGAAATAACCCCGGCCGACGGTACCAATGATAGCCGTCAGCGGAATCTTGTAGAACAAATTAATTAAGTGGACAATTACCGTAGTAATCATCAGAATGGCAGCGCCGCCCAATAAGGACTGTGTCTTTTTCTTTTCTTTCACGCTGAGCTCCTTCTACTTGTGATGATACTGTAACAGGAAGCGGGAAAGCTCCTCTTTCTGCTCTTGTAACTTTTCAAACCGTGTATTGTACTCATACGGATATTTGAAATGAAACAGACGGGAAATGGCATTGGTATCCGGTACCTTCAGCTTGGTAACGGCCCCTGCACCGCAGGAAAGAATACTATGACATTCCTCCATCATGTAAATGTTGTAGTAACATTCATGACCCGGTTTGCACCAACCCACATTCTCCAGATTTCCGACAGAGCGGGTTTGGCGGTATAGATAATACGGCAGATGCCCGGCAGAACGCAACTGTTTTTCTGCCGTATGCAACATTTTTGCAGTATCTTTTCCTCTGGAAAACAATTCTTCCGTCGGTACCAGGTTAGAAGACCGTTTATAGGCAAGGGTGTGGACTGTAACAGACTCCGGGTCCAATGCCAGGACAGCGTTCAGGGAACGCTCAAAATTTTCCGGCGTATCCCCTTCTAAGCCGGCAATCAGGTCCATATTGATATCCTGGAATCCTGCACTACGGGCCTCCCGGAAGCAGTCTTCAATATCCTGAACCGTATGATCCCGTCCAATGCTTTGCAAAATAGAGTCGGTCATGGTTTGGGGATTAATACTGACTCTGGTTACGCCACCCTGCCGGATAGCCTGCCATTTTGCAAGGTTCATGGTATCCGGCCGGCCGGCTTCAAAGGTAAACTCCCGTGTCTGGGAAAGATCAAATTCTGATTGAATGGTGCCAAGCAAAGCAGTAATCTGCTCCGCCGACAAGGTAGACGGGGTACCGCCTCCAATATAAACCGATTCCAGATGCAGATTGCTGTTCCGTACCAATTCTGCCGTCTGTTGCAGCTCTTTTAATAACAGATCAACATAAACCGGAAGTAGTTTCTTTGCACCGGGTGACGAAATAGAGTGAGATACAAAAGAGCAATAAGAGCAGCGGTTTGGACAAAATGGAATGGAAACGTAAAGGCTGTAGGAATTCGGCGTAGATGTTGCCAGAATCCGTTCTTCTGCTTCTGATACCTGATAAACCAGCTCTGCTTTTTCCGGGCTAACCAGTAAGTCCTTCCGAAAATGCTCCTTCGCGGCTTCTGCGCCGGACTGCGCCATATAAGCGGTCATCAGCTTGGAAGGCCGCACCCCGGTCAAAATCCCCCAGGGCGGCGTGATACCGGTTAATTCTGACAAGGCACGATACAGCACCCTTCCGGCCAGAATTTCTGTGGATTCTGTGAAAGAACCCACTTCCTCCTGCTGCACGGTGACGCCATTTCGTTCCGCTTGAATTTGAATCTTTTGCGATCCAGCTTCTTCCGTTCTACAAACCGTAATAACACCATTCACATCGGTATCTGCATAAGGCGCTTCTTCGTGAATTTGAAACTTTTCTTCCGGAAAGAAGGCCATGCTGAGCTTTTCTATTTCATACCGAAGCGGACAATGAATCAGGTTGATTACCATGTCATTCTCCTCATCATGCGGTTGTGAGTCCGTTCAAAATCCAGGCTGGTACTTGGACCATGTCCGGGGAATACTTTGTAGTCTCCTTCCAGACTGCCCAGTTTATATAAAGAAGCACGCATATCATCTAGGTTGCCACTATAAAAATCTGTTCGGCCATATGTCTTAAAGAACAAAGTATCTCCGGAAAACATAACCTGATCCAGCAAGAAGCAAAGACTTCCTTTTGTATGACCGGGCGTGGCAATAACAGTAATTTCTTTTCCGGCAAACGGAATCCTGTCCCCTTCTCCGACGGTTTGGTCAGCCGGAACCGGGGTCTGTTCTGACGGATTGGCACCGGAATATTTGGCATCCGTCAGATAGACGGCATCCGGTTCAGAAATGATGATTTTGGCATCCGGGAACTGTTCCTTCAAAAAGGCAACGCCAAGAATATGATCATAGTGACCGTGGGTCAGCAGAATATACTTTAATTCCTTCATGCCCATGTCCCGTAGGGCTGACACAAATTCCGGAGAAGGGGTTCCGGGGTCTACTACCAGAGCCTGACCCGAGGTTTCCTCTACTACCAGATAACAATTTTCTTCCAGTGCACCGTTAACTATGGTTTTTAATTTCAAAATAGGTGCCTCCTTTGACTTATGCTTTTCTTGGAATCCACTGTGTTGTGTCATACACAATGGTAACCGGTCCGTCATTCAGTAAACGAACCTTCATATCGGCACCGAAGATGCCGTGTTTTACTTCCTTTATCCCGTTTGCCTGCAGCTGTTCCATGAAATATTCATAAAGCGGGACGGCCTGATCCGGCCGTGCAGCCTGGATAAAGGAAGGACGATTTCCTTTCTTGGTATCTGCCAGAAGCGTAAACTGGGAAATAACCAGACAGGCATAATTCAGATCCAGCAAAGATAAGTTCATCTTTTCGTCTGCATCTTCGAAAATGCGCAAATTGGCTACTTTTTTGGCTAAGATTTCGGCATCTTCCTTGCTGTCCCCTTCATGGACACCCAGCAAAATCAGAAAGCCGTTCTGGATTTCAGAAACAACTTCGTTTTCTACGGTAACGGAAGCTTCCGTTACCCGTTGGATGACTGCTTTCAACTTTGGTCCTCCTTAAATACCGGTTCGTTCTACATCTATGACACTATCCAGCTTCCGCAGATGCCGGATAACCGTGTTCAGATGATCTGCCCCATTTACACTAACGGTAATGGTCAGCAAAATATTGCCGCCTTTGGCAGGTGTAGAAGAAATCCGTTGAATGTAAACATGCATGGATGCAAGGTCTGTGGAAATATCCGCCAACAGTCCGATTTTGTCCAGACAGAAAATATTAATGGTAGCGTTAAAGGTTTCTTTGACATTCTCTGCCCAACGAACCGCAACCCAGCGTTCCGGTTCTGCAGCCGTTTCCAAGTCCTTTGGTACGTTGGTACAATCCCGTTTGTGAACGGAAACCCCGTGTCCTCTGGTAATGAACCCAATAATTTCATCTCCGGGAAGCGGATTACAGCAACGGGACAGTTTGACAAGGCAGTTTTCAATGCCGTCTACAATAACACCTTCACTGCTGGCGTGATGCTGCGGCTGCTGAACTGCTTCTTTGGAGCCATTCCCCGGCAGTTCCTTGTTGGCCTTAACAATCTTACTGTACTCTTCACGGATAAACGGCATAACGCTATCCATGGTAATGCTTCCGTATCCGATGGCAGCGTAAAAATCATCTGTCTGTTCAAAGGATTTCTTTTCCGTCAGGGAAGCAATCAAACTGGCATACTCGTCTTCCGAGAAATGCATCCGGTTCCGGCGAATGGTTTTTTCCAGTTCAATCCGGCCCTCTTCAATGTTCTCTTCCCGCCGCTCTTTCTTAAACCAGGAGCGGATTTTGGTTCGGGCACCGCTGGTCTTGACAATTTTCAGCCAGTCACGGGACGGTCCCTTATTGGGATCCGGAGAGCGTAGGATTTCCACAATCTCACCGGTTTTCACCTGGTAATCCAGTGGTACAATCCGGCCATCTACTTTGGCACCAATCATGCGGTGGCCGACCTGGGTATGAATGGCATAGGCAAAGTCAATTACGGTAGACCCCGCCGGAATATTAATGACGTCTCCTTTGGGAGTGAAAACAAATACATCGTCCGGGACAAAGTCATTCTTGATGGTTTTTACAATTTCTTCTACGTCATCCGCATCTTTCTGGTTTTCCAGCAACCGGCGAATCCAGACAATCTGCTCTTCAAAACGGGAGCTGCCGGATTTGTCACCCAGTTTATACTTCCAGTGCGCAGCAATACCATATTCCGCCGTCTGGTGCATTTCCCTGGTTCGGATTTGCACTTCAAAGGGAATGCCGCCCTCCGAAATAACGGTGGTGTGCAAAGACTGGTACATGTTGGATTTTGGCGTGGAAATATAGTCCTTAAACCGTCCCGGCAGAGAGTGATACATGTCATGAATAATGCCAAGGCAGTTATAACAATCCGCTACCGTATCCACAATAATGCGGCAGGCGTAGACATCATAAATTTCATTGAATTCCTTGTTTTGCAGGAACATCTTACGGTAAATTCCGTAAATGGACTTCCGTCTTCCGTAGATTTCTGCCTTCGGGAAGGTCTGATGAATGCGTTCGGAAATCCGCTCCAAAGTATCATCAATCAGGTCCGGATGAGCTTCTTCTTCTTCCTTTAACAAGTTTTGGATCATGTCATAGCCGTAGCGGTCAAGGTAACGAATGGCAAGATCTTCCAGTTGCTCTTTAATGGAGCTGATTCCCAATCTGTGCGCAATGGGCGCGTAAATTTCAATGGTTTCCAGTGCCTTATCAATTTGCTTTTGCGGACGCATGTATTCCAGCGTGCGCATATTGTGCAGGCGGTCTGCCAGCTTAATGATAATGACACGGATGTCCTGGGACATGGCAATCAGCATTTTGCGGATATTCTCCGCCTGACGCTCTTCCCATGTAGCAGTTGGTACCTTACCTAATTTTGTAACACCGTCTACCAGATTGGCTACATCTTTTCCAAAGGTGTCTTCAATATCCTGTAAAGTGATATCGGTGTCTTCTACTACATCGTGCAGTAAGGCGGCAATCAGGGACTCGTGGTCCATCCCAAGATCAAACAGGATACGGGCAACGGCAACCGGGTGCATAATGTAAGGCTCGCCGGAAAAGCGGATTTGTCCTGCATGCGCCTTGGACGCCATGGAATAGGCCTTTTCCATTAAGGCAATTTCGTCTGGGTCATACTGTGTCGGCAATAACGCGCGCAGTTCGGAAAAGCCATCATCTTCATGGGCCGGATTAACGGATTGGTTAGCCGGTGCCTTCTGTGGCTTTTCATCCTGATGTGTGACTTCATGCGCTACTTCCTGTTGTGTCATTGCTCTTCCTTCGGATTTCAATTCTGACATGATATCACCTCCTCTTTCGGTTATAAGTATTGCCGGATCTGCTGTAGAATGGGCGCGGTTTGCAAATCTACCTTTTCCGTAGCGGCAGGAACGGTCAGCAAACCCTGTTCATTCAGTTCCAACAAATGTAATTCCTTCATGGCCATTAATGCCACTCTGGTTTTACACAAATTGTTCTCCGGCACATTGGTTTTGTAATATAAGAATTCATACGCCTGGGTGTCATATGGGACCCCTTGCTTCAGGAACGTATAAAGACTTGCAAAAATGCTTCGGTCCGGCAAAGCATAAGCGGCTTGTTCCGCAGACAAGGCAGTTTTGGCCCGGATGCGGTCAAAGATGGCTTCGCCTTTTACCATAAGCCGGTCGTCGGCCCCGGCAGGCCGGATATCCTGGACAATAACGGACACGGATTCCGTGCCGTTATATGAGTTCCGGCTAAGGGTACAAACCAGGTCCACCTTATCCCCTTTTCCATACGGGAAATGGGGATCCGAGAAGCGGACAACGGAAATTCCGGCTGTATGATTTTCCTTGTGCACCTGTAAACGGATGTGCTGTCCGCTGTCTCCCATGTGGCGGACCTGTTCAACAACCACATTAAACAGGCCGAAGACCGGACTGGGATTGTCCGTGCCAAAGGGCTCCAGCAATTCTATGGAATCCAGCAGGCGAAGCTGGACCGCTTCCGGCAACAGCTTACAGTCTATCCGCAGCTTCGGAAAAACCGGATCCTGTTGATAGGCAAATTGGTTAATGGCATTGATAAAATCCGGTAATGCGTTTTCTGACACGGTCATGCCGGCAGCCAGTTCATGGCCGCCATAGGCCAGCAGGTATTTGTTACAGGCTTTTAAGGCGTGATAAATATGGAAGCCTTCTACACTGCGGCAGGAACCTTTATAGGTATCTCCTTTTTTGGTCAGGATAATAACCGGGCGCAGATATCTGGCTAAAAGCTTGGAAGCTACAATGCCAAGCACCCCTTCGTGCCAGTCTTCCCCGTAAACTACAAGGACAGGCAGGTGCGGAACGGTTGGATGGTCTTTCAGCCAGGCAACGGATTCCCTGTAAATTTTCTGTTCCGCTTCGTGGCGGCGGGTATTCAGTTCTTCTAATTGCTCTGCCATTTCCAATGCTGCCTGGGAATCCTCTGCCAGCAGAAGATCCAACGCCTGTTCCGCACTTTCCATGCGGCCTGCGGCATTAATGCGCGGCGCCAGGCCAAAGGAAATATTCTGGGAGGTCAGTGTTTTTCCGGCCAGTCCGCACTTGTCTACCAGTGCGGAAACGCCGGGGCGCGGATCCGCGTTTAATGCGTCCAGGCCAAGCTTTACCAGTTTGCGGTTTTCTCCGGTCAGCGGCACTAAGTCTGCCACCGTTCCTATGGCTACAAGGTCTATATAATTGGCAATGACGCTGTCCTGGCTGCCTTCCATGGCACAGGCCAGTTTAAAGGCAACACCAACGCCACAGTGGTCTTCAAAGGGGCATTCTGAATCTGCTCTGTGTGGATCTACTACGGCAACACAGTCAGGAAGTACCTCGCCGGGAAGGTGGTGATCCGTAACAATCAGCTCCATGCCCTTTTCCCGGATATACTTTGCTTCTTCTGTGGCTGCAATGCCGTTGTCTACGGTAATAATCAGGCGGGTATCCATGGCCTGCATGCGGTCAATGACGCCACGGCTGAGGCCGTATCCATCGGTTTCCCGATCCGGCAGCAGATAAACCACATCCGCCCCCTGCGCTTCCAGGTAAGAATACAGCAGGGCTGTGGAGGTAACACCATCTGCGTCATAGTCTCCAAAGACGCAAATGCGCTCTTCGGAAAAAATGGCTTCGTCTATGCGATTTACTGCTACCTGCATATCCGGCAGCAAAAACGGATTGATTAATTCTTCAGAAGAATCAAAGAACGCATCCAGCTGTTCTTTGGTTTTCATACCCCGTTGGGAAAGCAGTAAAGCAGCAAACGGATCCAGGGAATACGTTTCGGAAATTTGTGCTGCCAAATCCTTATCCGGATTGCCTAAACTCCAAATTTTTCGGCCCATATTCCCACCTCCTTAAAACCCAATTATTTTACCATAAAAAGCCGATAAATAAAACAAAAAAGGCTCTGAGAAAAACCTCAGAACCTTTTGCGTGGTGGAGATGATCGGGATCGAACCGACTACCTCTTGAATGCCATTCAAGCGCTCTCCCAAGTGAGCTACACCCCCGTAAGCACTTGCTTATATTACCATATGGTTTTCGTAATTGCAAGACCTAGTTTTCTTGTTTGAACTCTCCTTTTGCATTATACTGGAAGTAACTTGGAAAGGATGTGTTCCCATGAATCGAAACCGGCCCATTTCGGAACAGGAATTGGACTATTTGCGCCTGCTGGCAAAAGAGTATCCCAACGAACAGGTTTGTGCAACTGAAATCATCAACCTGAATGCCATCCTTGGCTTACCAAAGCCAACGGAGCATTTTATGTCTGACCTGCACGGGGAATACGAAGCCTTTACCCAGATCATGAGGAGCGCCTCCGGTGCCATCCGGGAAAAAATTGACATGCTGTATCAGGACAGTATGTCTTCCGAAGAGCGGGCGGAGCTTGCCACGTTAATTTATTATCCCAAAGAAAAAATGAAACAGATTCTTCCCTGGGTCAATGACAAGACCGAATGGTATGTACAAACCCTGCACTATCTGATTGAAATCTGCCACTCCGTTTCTTTTAAATACACCCGTTCCAAGGTCCGGAAAGCCTTACCGGAAGAATATGCCTACGTTATTGATGAATTGCTGAATGCCGACTTTACCATGCACAACAAAATGGAATATTATGACACCATTTTAAATGGCATTATTGAAGTAGGAAAAGCCGAAGACTTTATCTGCGCCATGTGCAATGTTATCAATTACCTGATTGTAGATAAAATCCATATTATCGGTGACATCTATGACCGCGGCCCGCGGGCAGACTACATCATGGATTCCCTGATGGATCACCACAACGTGGACATCCAGTGGGGAAACCATGACATCATCTGGATGGGCGCCGCGGCGGGGTCCCCGGTGTGCATTCTGACCGTCCTGTCCAATTCCATTCTGTATCACAACCTGGACGTAATTGAATTCGGATATGGAATCAGCCTGCGCCCGTTATACATCTTTGCCAATGACTATTATGGCCTGACGGATGTTACCTGTTTTGCCACCCGCATTATGGATCCGAAGGACTTACAAAAATTAAGTGAAGTGGATTTGGAACGGACGGCCAGAATGTCCAAGGCCACCGACATTTTATTGTTTAAGCTGATGGGACAGGTTATTTCCCGCAACCCGGATTTCCAAATGGATGACCGCCTGTTGCTGAACAATGTAGATTATGATTTAGCCAAGGTGGAAATTGACGGAAAAACCTACTCCATGCATGACTGTGATTTTCCAACCGTGGACATCTCCCACCCCTATCACATTACCGAAGCAGAGCAAAACTTAATTGATGAATTGGTTTTGGCCTTCAAAAGCTCGGAACGGTTACAGCGCCATGTTCGTTATCTGTACTCCAACGGAAACATGTATAAACGGTACAATGGCAACCTTCTGTTCCACGGCGGCATTCCCATGGACCCGGACGGCAACTTTACGCAAGTGGAATTTGATGGTGAACTTTACTCCGGCAAGCGCCTGCTGGACTACTGTGAAAAGCAGGCCCGTAATGCTTACCATGCACCGGAAGGCTCTTCTGAGCGCCTGAAAGGCATGGATTTCTGCTGGTATCTGTGGTGTGGTCCTAACTCGCCCTTATATGCCAGAAGCAAAATGACCACCTTTGAACGCCGGTTCCTTTCAGATAAATCTACCTGGGCGGAACAAAAAAATCCGTATTATCAGTTCATCAACACCGCAGAAGGCTGCGAAAAAATTCTGCAGGAATTCGGCCTGACGGCGGATCATTGCCACATCATTAATGGCCATGTCCCGGTTCGTTCCAAAGACGGAGAATCTCCGGTCAAAGGCAACGGAAAGCTGATTGTTATTGACGGTGGTTTCTCCAAGGCCTATCAGAAAACCACCGGCATTGCCGGCTACACCCTGATTTACAACTCCAGACATATGGCCATTTCCGCGCATGAGCCTTTTGCCGGCAAGGAAACTGCCCTGAAGCAAAACAAGGACATTGTTTCCTCTGTCGTCATTACGGAAGAGCTGGACCACCGCATTAAAATCCGGGAAACCGACATTGGCCAGCAGCTCCAAAAAAACGTAGACTACTTAAAGCAGCTGATTGAGGCCTACCGTCAGGGCTACATTCAGGAACAACACAGAAAGAAAGGATAACGCATGGAACGGGAACGAATTGATTTCAGCCAGGACCGCGTTGCCTTCCGCCCGGACCGGCAAAGTCTCTTTTGCCAGACCTGCGGAACCAAAACGCAAATGCAAATCTTAGAAGCTTCTTTAGGAATGAATTCCTTTCAACTGGTCTTTGCCAACCACACCAAGGATTTATACTTCTTCTGTCCGGAGTGCCACAGCGTTTACGCCTTGGATGATGGTAAACTTTGTGACCGCTTTGCAGATCATCCGGACCGCCACATCGCAGAAGCAGAGCAGAAGCTCCGCTTTCTGTACCAATTGTAACCAGCCCGTTAAACAAAGAAAACGAAATACAAAAAGTAAGAAGCCCGCTACAGACTACTTTCTGCAGCGGGCTTCCCTATATGCTCCTACCTATAAAACGGGAGAACTTATTATTTGAAATAACGGTTCAGCATGCCTTCCAAAGCTTTGCCGTGGCGGGCTTCGTCTCTGGCCATTTCATGAACGGTGTCATGGATGGCGTCCAGGCCGTTCTTCTTGGCGCAGGTAGCAAGGTCTACTTTGCCGGCGGTGGCACCATATTCGCAATCTACTCTCCAGGCAAGGTTGTCCTTGGTGGAAGCAGTCATCTTCGGTTCCAGGTCAGAGCCAAGCAGCTCTGCAAATTTGGCAGCGTGTTCTGCTTCTTCATAAGCAGCCTTTTCCCAGTAAAGACCAATTTCCGGATAGCCTTCTCTGTGGGCAATTCTTGCCATACACAGATACATGCCGACTTCGGAGCATTCGCCGTTGAAGTTGGCAACCAGCTGTTCATAGATGTATTTCTTGTCTTCTTCGGAAATGTCCGGGTTGTTCTTTACGGTCTTTTCATAAATGCCAAATTCATGTTCTGCAGCCAGTTTCATGTCCCCTACTACTTCCTTGAATTTGTCAGCTCCAACATGACAAACCGGGCAGGTGAAATCTGCCGGAAGGGATTCGCCTTCATAAACATAACCGCAAACAGTACATACAAATTTCTTCATAATAAATACCTCCAAAATACATTCTGATCAAACATCATTTAACGGGAGTTCCCGTTGTTTACACTGCGAACAGATACCGTTAAAGGTTAAATCATAGGAATCCAGGTTGGGATCCTGCTCCAGAATCTTTTCTACCCCGGGAATGCTTGGCACCGGATAATCATAAATCCGGTTGCAGGAATAACAGTACAGATGGTAATGCAGGGATACATCCGCATCAAAGTGATCTGCGGTTTCCGCATGCAAAATCCGTACCTGCCCGGCGGCAGCCAACTGTTTCAGGTTCCGATATACCGTTGCCAGACTGATATTGGGAACGGTCTCTTTAACAGAATCATACAGTTCTTCTGCAGTGGGATGATCATATCGAGAAGACAGGTTGGCATAAATGGCGTCTCTTTGTTTGCTTTGTCTTAGCTTGGCCACTTGGCTCCCTCCTTATCGATAATGATTATCATTTATAATATAGCATGAAAAAACGGAAAAGCAAGCATTTTTCTGCTACTTTTCCGCTTTTTATCAAAAATTAGACCAGGCTTACTGCCCTCTGGCGAGTCAGCTTTTTTCTTTCTTTCCCCAGCTTACGCCTTCAGCAGTCCCGCCATAATTTCCAGGCCCTTCTCCAGTTCTTCCTGGCTGATGGTCAGCGGCGGAAGAAGGCGGAGTGTGTTCTGACCGGCGGTCAGAACCAGCAGGCCGCGCTCCATGAGTGCTTTGGCAAGGTCCTTGTTGACGACACCGTCTAAGCCGATGCCGATCATCAGGCCCATGCCCCGAACCGACGTAACAAAGTCACAGTTCCAGGAAGCAATCTGCTGTCTGATGTAGTCTCCCTTTTTGGTAACTTCTGCAATAACGTCATCCGTCAGAACGTCCAAGACAACATTGGCAGAAGCGCAGGCAACCGGGTTACCGCCGAAAGTAGAGCCGTGGTCTCCCGGGCCCAAAACGTTAACCAGATCCGGGCTGCAGATAAAGCCACCCATTGGCAGTCCGCCTGCAATTCCCTTGGCAAAGGAAACCACATCCGGCTGAATTTCATAATTCATATAGGCAAACAGTTTTCCGGTTCTGCCGATACCGGTTTGTACTTCATCAATTAACAGGAGCAGGTCATGCTCTTTGCAATAGGCAGCTACTTTCTGGACATATTCCTTGTCCATTGGCATAACGCCGCCTTCGCCCTGAATCAGCTCCAGCATAATGGCACAGGTGTCATCCTTTACCTGCGCAATTAACGCATCATAATCATTGGCCGGTGCATAAGAGAACCCAGGCGTAAACGGCATGAAGAATTCATGGAAATGATCCTGGCCGGTAGCCTTCAATGTGGTAATTGTTCTTCCGTGGAAGGAGTTCAGCAGGGTTAAGATAGTGGATCGCCCGTCACCATACTTGTCAAAGCTGTACTTTCTGGCAAGCTTGACCATGCCCTCATTGGCTTCGGCTCCGGAATTGCCAAAGAAAACAGCACCCATGCCGGTTCTTTCCACCAGCTTTTCTGCCACCTGTGCACAAGGCGCAGTGTAGTACAGATTGGAAATGTGTGCCAGTTTGGAAATCTGTTCCGAAACAGCGGCAATCTGCTTTTCGTTGGCATAGCCAATGGAAGAAACACCAATGCCGGAGGTAAAGTCAATATAGGAATTGCCCTTATCATCATACAAAGTAGCGCCCTTGCCGTGATCAATCAGAAGATCATTTCTGGCGTAGGTGTGCATTACATACTTCTTGTCTAATTCTTTGATATCCATTATACCTTGTCCTCTCCTCTCCAAATCATGGTGCCGATACCCTTGTGGGACAGCAATTCAATCAAAATGGAATGCGGATTTCTGCCGTCCAGAATATGGGTTCGTTCCACGCCCATTTCCAGTGCTCTTTGACAGCAATCTACTTTCGGAATCATGCCGCCGGTTAAGATGCCGCTTTCCTTTAAGTTATCAATTTCATCCAAACGGATCTGGCGGATCAGGCTGCTTGGATCTTTCGGATCCCGCAATACGCCTTCTACATCCGTCATCAGGATCAGCTTGGTTGCACCAACAGCAACGGCAATTTCGGCCGCTGCAGTGTCTGCATTAATGTTATAACAGGTGTTTCCGTCCAGACCGGCTGCCACAGTGGAAACCACTGGGATGGCGTCCTTAGCCAGAATAATTTTAATGATATCCGGGTCTACGCCGACAATTTCACCGACCAGACCGTAGTCATAGCCGTCTCCTTTGTCCAGCTTTACAGCCGTAATAAAGTTGTCATCCATGCCGCAAATACCAACGGCGTGACCGCCAACGTGGTTAATCTTGGTAACCAGGTTTTTATTCACTTTACCGGCCAGAACAGACTGTACCACATCCATGGTTTCTTCGTCTGTATAACGAAGTCCGTTAACAAACTTGGACTGATGGCCGATTTTTTCCAGCATAGCGTTGATTTCAGGGCCACCGCCGTGCACCAGAATAACTTTAATTCCGACCAGGGAAAGCAGTACTACGTCGTGAATGACTGCATCGAACAGGTCGGGAGAAATCATGGCGTTGCCGCCGTATTTTACAACAACTGTCTTACCGGAGTACCGTTGAATATAAGGCAGCGCTTCTACTAAAATTTTTGCTTTATCTGCAGATGAAATTTCCATATGCCCTGCCTCCTTAGGTGCGGTAATCCCCGTTAATTTTAACGTAATCATAGGTCAGGTCACAGCCCCAGCAGGTTGCGGAGCCGTCCCCTTCTGCTAAGGAAATCTGAATAATAACTTCCTTTTCCGAAAGAACCTTGGTGGCCAGTTCTTCGTCAAACGGAATGCCCTTGCCGCCTTCGCAAACCGGAACGGTGCCGGCAGCAGAAGCAAAGCTGATTTTGGCTCCGGAAGGCTTGAATTCCGCTCCGGAGTAACCCATGGCGCAGAGAATTCTGCCCCAGTTGGCATCCTTTCCGAACACAGCAGCCTTGGTTAAAGAAGAGGAAATTACGCTCTTTCCCAGCTGCTCTGCCGTGGCTTCGTCTTTGGCGCCGGTAACTTCACAGGTAATCAGGTGCGTTGCCCCTTCTCCGTCTGCGGCCATTTCTCTGGCCAGTTCAACACAGAGGGCATTTAACACCTCTGTGAAGGTCTGATAATCTGCGTTCTTTTCCGCAATGGCCTGGTTTTCTGCCATGCCGTTTGCCAGGAGAATGCAGCTGTCATTGGTAGACATGTCCCCGTCTACACTGATGCGGTTAAAGCTTTTGGAAACCGCTTCCTGCAAGGCTTCCTTCAGCAGGTCTTTCTGAATGGCCACATCCGTAGTCAGGTAACAGAGCATGGTACCCATGTGCGGATGAATCATGCCGGAGCCCTTGGAAATACCGCCTAAATGGCAGGTCTTTCCGCCCAGTTCAAATTCATAGGCCAGTTCTTTCTTTACGGTATCGGTAGTCATAATGGCGTGTGCTACGTCATCAGAGCCGTTGGGGTTCAGGCCGTGAACCAGTTCCGGAAGTGCCGCTTCAATGGCCTCTACGTTTAAACGAACGCCAATGACACCGGTGGAAGAAACCAAAACGTCTTCTTCCCGCAGGTTCAGCGCTTTGGAAACCATCTGGCATTCCTGCGTGGCGGTCTCTATTCCTTCCGGGGCACAGGCATTGGCGATGTAGCTGTTTACAATAACTGCCTGGGCAACCCCGTTTTCCAAGTGCTGTTGATCCAGAACAACCGGATCTGCTTTTACCAGGTTGCTGGTAAACAAACCGGCAGCACTGCAAAGCACTTCGGAATAAATCAGTCCCAAATCCTTTCTGGACGGATTGGACGTTGCTTTAATACCGGCGTGCAAACCGTTGGCCAGAAATCCTTTGGCGGCGCAAATGCCGCCTTCTATCTTCTTCATGTTGTACTCCTTCATACCAGGCCTTCTGTTTCCGGGAAGCCTAACATCAGATTCATGTTCTGAACAGCTGCGCCGGAAGCGCCCTTTCCAAGATTATCAAAGCGGGAAACCAAAACCATACGGTCTTCGTTTCCACAGACTGTAATTTCCAATTGATTGGTACCGGCAAATTGATTTGCCGGCAGGAAGCCGCTTGTGGCTACTTCTTCTGCAACGGTAATCAGCGCCGTATTGCGATAATATTCAAACAGCATGTCCCGAATCTGTTCCGGCTTATAGCCATGAACCTGGGAACCATGCAGCGGAATGGAAACTTCCATGCCCTTGTAGTACTGATCAACAATAGGGCAAAAGACAGGAGCTTCTGTCAGTCCGCAAACCTGCTGCATTTCCGGCAGGTGCTTATGATTGCCGTTTAAGCCGTACTGACGGGGCGCATCCAGTGCCACGTCCCGATCCGGCGCTTCATATTCGGCAATCATATTTTTCCCGCCGCCGGAGTAGCCGGTCAGGGAAAAAGCCGTCAGCGGCGTATCCGCGGGAAGAATGTCCAGCTTTACCAGGGGATACACAATGGAAATGAATCCGGTGGCATGACAGCCCGGATTGGCCACCCGTCCGGCATTCTGAATATGTTGTCTTCGTTCATAGGAAAGCTCCGGAAAACCGTAGGCCCAATCCGGGTTTACGCGGTGCGCCGTGGACGCGTCAATGACGCGGGTATCCGGGTTTTCAATCAGGCTGACGGCTTCCCTGGCCGCCTGGTCCGGCAGGCACAGAAAAACCAAATCTGCCCGGTTTAAATACTCTTTTCGCAGGGCAGGATCTCTTCGTTGTTCTTCCGGAATCAGCAAAAGCTGAATGTCAGAGCGGAAGCCCAGGCGATCATAAATTTGCAGGCCTGTTGTCCCGGATTTTCCGTCTATGTAAACAATCGGTTTCAAAAAAGGTCCTCCCCTGTTTTGTAGTATAGGTATGATAATACAAAAGCATGGTATCTTCAAGTTATATTTGCATATAAATTCAATAAATTCCCAATTTATTTGAATATTTATTCAATTTATTCTGTATAAAACAGAAGTAATGGGTCTGTTTTGCAACAGACCCACATTTTTTATTCCATGCTTACCTTATGGTAAACCTTCTTGCCCTTCTTCAGAACAATACCGGCTTTCAGTGCATCTTCTGTAAAGGTGGTGAACGGATCTGTTACCTTGTCACCGTCTACGGAAATGCCACCCTGCTGTACCAGACGTCTGCCTTCGCCCTTGGAAGAACAGATACCTGTCTTTACCAGCAGATCCAATACCGGAATGGCACCGTCTGTCAGATCAGCACCGGTCAAAACCGTGCTTGGCATATCTTCAGAATTGCCGGCGCCGGAGAACAGGGCTCTTGCTGTATTCTGTGCCTTTACAGCTTCTTCTTCCCCGTGCACCAGCTTGGTCAGTTCATAAGCCAGAATTTCTTTGGCGGTATTCAACTGACTGCCTTCCCAGGAGTCCATAGCGTCAATTTCTTCCAGCGGAAGGAAGGTCAGCATACGGATACATTTCAGGACATCATCGTCTCCGACATTTCTCCAGTATTGATAGAATTCGTACGGCGAGGTTTTTTCCGGATCCAGCCAAACAGCACCGGATGCGGTTTTACCCATCTTCTTACCTTCGGAGTTCATCAGAAGCGTAATGGTCATGGCATAGGCGTCCTTACCCAGCTTCTTCCGGATAAGTTCGGTACCGCCCAACATGTTGGACCATTGGTCATCTCCGCCGAACTGCATGTTACAGCCGTATTCCTTGAACAGATGATAGAAGTCATAGGACTGCATGATCATGTAGTTGAATTCCAGGAAGGAAAGTCCTCTTTCCATGCGCTGCTTATAGCATTCTGCACGGAGCATATTATTAACAGAGAAACAGGCGCCGACATCCCGCAGAAGTTCAATGTAGTTCAGCTTTAACAGCCAGTCTGCGTTGTTCACCATAATGGCTTTATCCGGGCCAAATTCAATAAACCGTTCCATCTGCTTTTTAAAGCAGTCACAGTTGTGTTGAATCATTTCCGGGGTCATCATGGAACGCATGTCAGTCCGTCCGGACGGGTCACCAATATAACCGGTACCACCGCCAATCAGGACAACCGGTGTATTACCGGCCATCTGCAGCCGCTTCATCAGGCAAAGCGCCATGAAGTGACCAACGTGCAGGCTGTCTGCAGTCGGGTCAAAGCCAATATAGAATTTTGCCTTACCGGCATTGACCAATTCTCTGATTTCCTCTTCATCTGTTACCTGGGCAATCAAGCCACGGGCAACCAGTTCTTCATAGATTTCTATCGAACTCATCCTTTCTTTTTTGCGATTCATCAGATGCTAAATAAATGTAGCTTTTTACCTTTGAAAAGTCAAGTAGCTACGGTATTTTTTGCGTGTTGTAACAGTTCTTTTGCACTTTCTTTTTGCAAGTCCGTAATTTCCACGCCGCCCATAATTCGGGCCAGCTCTTTAATCCGTCCATCCGTGTCTAGTGGCTGGACGCGGGTATAGGTTTTCCCGTCCTGTACTTCCTTATATAGGAAGAAGTGGGATTCCGCATACGCTGCCACCTGCGCGCTGTGGGTAATACAGATAACCTGGTGTCTGGCGCTGACGGCCTTCAGCTTAATGGCAATTTTTTCTGCCGCGCTACCGGAAACACCGGTGTCAATTTCATCAAAAATCAGGGTGGCAACATTGCCTTTATCTGATAAAACATTCTGAATGGCCAGCAGAATCCTTGACAGTTCGCCGCCGGAGGCTATTTTGGCCAGTGGTTTTAAGGCTTCGCCCGGATTCGGACTAATTAAGAACTCAATCTGGTCGGATCCGGTCGGATTCAGCTTACAGCGGGTAAAGCTTGTGGACAGTTCCACATGCGGCATGTCCAAAAACTGCAGTTCCTTCTGGACACGAACTTCAAAATCAGATGCCGCATGGCTTCTGGCCAAATGCAACCGATCGGCGGCGGCCAACAGCTGCTCTTTTCGTTGTTCCAGTTCTGCAAGCACTTCTTCCCGATTGGTGCCAAGCCCCTGCAGAGATTGCAATTCTTCTTCCGCGTCCGCCAAATAAGAAAGCATGCTTTCTTCGTCCGGCCCGTATTTCAATTGCAACTGGTGAAGGAAACTGAGCCGTTCCTCTACCGCTGCCTGTTGTTGCGGATTGTAGTCTGCCTGCAGCAGGATGGTTTCAATGTGATCTTTTAAATCCTGTGCAGCGTAAGCAAGATCATTGGCTTCCTGTAATAAGGCAGAAGCTTCTTCCAAATGACCCGCCGGGCTCTGTAACGCATTGACCACATCAAACAACAGAGTCAGTGCTCCATTGGTTTCTTCCCCGTCTGTTAAAGCGGCTTCTGCGCGATGCAGCCCATCCAAAACCTTTTCCGCATTGCGGAAAAAGTCCCTTTTCTTTTTTAATTCATCATATTCGCCTACGGTTAGTTGTGCCGCCTGCAGCTCCTGTATTTCAAACTGCAATGTTTCTATGCGGCGCTGGCGTTCCTCTGCGCCGGATTCCAGCTGGCGGAAGTTACGGTATAACCGGGAATAGGCTTCGTATTCTCTTAAATACGCCTGATGGATGGGTTCCAAACCACCCAGGGCATCCAGATATTGATAATGGTATTCCGGATTCAGCAGATTCTGGGAATCATGCTGTCCATGAATACTAATCAGCGTTTTTCCAATGGCCTTCAGCATGGAAACCGTAACCGGCGTGCCGTTTACTTTGCAAATATTTCTTCCGTCTTCCCGAATGGCACGGGAAATCTGCAGGGCGCGGTCAGGTGGGGCCGAAAGGCCAAGCTGTTGCAGTGCTTCCAGCGTATCGTCTGAAACCTGTTCAAACAGGGCAGCCACCGTTGCGCCGGAAGCCCCGGTTCGAATTAAGTCTTTGGACGTTCGTTCCCCCAGGACCGCGCTTAAAGCGTCAATGACGATGGATTTGCCGGCGCCGGTTTCGCCGCTCAGGACATTCAGGCCGGAGCAAAAATCCATTTGTGCCGCTTCAATAATGGCAATATTTTCAATGGTAAGACTACTGAGCATGGATCTTTCCTCCTAGGCAAGAATCCGTTCCCGGAGTTCCTGACAAAAGGCCTCTGCCCGTTCTTCGGTTCGGCACAAAACAAAGATGGTGTCATCTCCGGCCAGGGTGCCGACAATGCCTTTAAAATCCAGTGCGTCCAAAGCGGCGCCGGCGGCATTCGCCATGCCGACATGGGTTTTTACAACGCAGGTATTCATGGCATAGTCTACTGAAAGAATGGCTCCGGCTAAGATACTGTCATACCGTTCCTGGTGCAGTTCCCGGTCTGTTGTACCAACACTGTAATACGACCTTCCGTCACTGCCGACCTTCTTCACTAATTTCAGTTCCTTTAAATCCCGGGAAATGGTAGCCTGGGTTACCTGTACGCCATCTTCTGTCAGGTGACGAATCAGCTCATCCTGGGTGGAAATCTGAAAATCTGTAATCAGCTTTAAAATGTGTGCCTGGCGTTCCTTACGTGCGTTCATACATCAGTCCTCCGTTTTGGACATTTTCTTTTTCAGAATTTCAAAGAAGTTTTCATGCTTAATGCGAATAAAATTGGCATAACGAAGGGATTTATAAACTTTTACAATATCCCCCTTCTTCAATTCCACAGATGGTTCCCCATCTACGGAAAGAAGCAAATCCGTATATCTTGCCTCTTCCCCGCAGGTCAGAGTCAACCGGTTATTCGGATTAAATACAATGGGTCTGGAAAAAACCGAGTGCGCGCAAATAGGAGTAACAACAATGCCTTCCAATTGCGGATCAATAATCGGGCCGCCTGCAGAAAAGGTGTAGGCGGAAGAACCGGTTGGTGTGGAAACAATAATGCCGTCTGCATGGTAAGATGCAATGTGGCGGCCGTCACAGGCAAGGTCTAAATCGCACATGCGCATTTCAATGCCACGGGCAACCACCACGTCATTAATAACGTGGTTGGAGTAGACCTCTTCCCCTTCCCGGTAAACGCTGACTTCCAGGAGCATGCGATGGTCTTCGGTGTAATCGCCATCAATCAGCTTTTTCAGCAGGGAGAGCTCATCACTTTCCAGACCGGCCATAAAAGCAAGGCGTCCGGCATTAATGCAAAGCACCGGTTTTTTATAATCCACAATACTTTTGGCGCAGGTCAGCATGGTGCCGTCTCCGCCAACGGAAATAACGGCGTCACACCAGACCACCAGCTCTGGGAATTCCATAAAGCGGATATTCGGAATTTCATTTGCCAGGTTCCGGTCAAAGGTACGGAAGGCAAACTCCGCGCCATAAACCGTCAGCCACTGACAAATTTCCTTGGTGACTGCCAACGCATTTTTTCTTGTTAAATTCGGAATAATGGCTACTTTCATTTCCGTTCTCCGTTTCCTGCCGTGCTGCTTAAGCGTTTAAAGCCTGATGGGATTCTTCCGTTAAGCTGCTAATGGGAAAATCCACCTGATTTTCCGGCTGCTCTGCTTTTTCCAACAGCATTAAATATTCTATATTTCCTTCCGGTCCCTTAATGGGTGAATACGTCAGTCCCAATAAAGAAAATCCGGTTTCCAGGGCAAATGCGGTAATGGTTTCCACCACTTCCGTATGCACTGCAACGTCCCGGACAACCCCTTTCTTGCCGACCTTTTCCTTTCCCGCTTCAAATTGCGGTTTAATCAGGCAAACGGCCTGTCCGTGATCCTCTAATAAAGTATGTAATACCGGAAGGATTTTTTTCAATGAGATAAAGGATACATCCACACTGGAAAAGCCGATTTTATCCGGTACCTGTTCCTCTGTTACGTAGCGGAAGTTGGTTCGTTCCAGGTTGACCACCCGTTCGTCTGAGCGAAGTTTCCAGGCCAGCTGTCCGTATCCGACATCTATGGAATAAACCTTTACTGCACCGTTTTGCAGCATACAGTCAGTAAATCCGCCGGTGGAAGCACCCACGTCCATGCAAATTTTTCCATCCAGGGACAGATTCCAAAGCTGCATGGCTTTTTCCAGCTTCAGGCCACCGCGACTGACGTAAGGAAGCTTGCTTCCGCGCACTTCAATTTTGTCTTCCGGCTTAATCTGGGTGCCGGCCTTGGTTTCTTTTTGCCCGTTTACATAGACCTGACCGGCCATAATCAGGGCCTTGGCCTTTTCCCGACTGTCGGTATGGCCTTCTTCAAAGACGGCCAGATCCAAACGTTTTTTCTCACTCATGCGTTTCTTCTGCACTCTCTTCCGTTTTGGAAATTTTCAGTTCTGCCGCATCCAGGGTCTTATTGCAAAAAGCGGCCAGTCTGGTACCTTCTTCAAAGAGCTTTAAAGAATCATCCAGGCCTAACTCGCCCTTTTCCAGTTTTGCCACAATTTCTTCCAAACGGGCAATTGCAGCTTCATATGTTAGTTCTGCCATGGGTTACTCCTGTTCCACGGATTCCACGCGGCAATGGATTTTGCCGTCTGAAACCTGTACTGTCATATCTTCTTTCGGGTTTACTGCAGTAATGCTTTGCACTACTTTGCCTTCCCGGTTAAAGGAAAGACTGTATCCTCTTGCCAGCACCTTCAGCGGCGCAAAAGCGTCCAGCTTTCCGGCACAAACAGATAATTGCATGCGTCCCTTTTGTACCTGTGTTTCCATGATACGTTGCATGCCTTCTTCCCGGCGATGTAGTCTTTGCTGCTCCATCAGCACCCTGCTTTGCAACAGCTGTGTCATTTTATCTGTCATGGCATCCAGGGTTAAACGGCGTTCGTTAATCAGGGAAGTTAAGCTGCGCAACACCGTACTGGAAGCCAGTGCATTGACTTTTGTCCGGTTGTTTTTCAGATAGGAATTCATACTGCCGCGAAGTTTGGACTGCATCAGCAGCAGCTTTTCCATTTCTTCCAGGCGATCCGGGGTACACACTTCTGCCGCTGCAGACGGCGTTGGCGCCCGTAGGTCGGACACAAAATCCACAATGGTGAAATCTGTTTCGTGTCCGACACCGGTTACTACCGGGGTCTGCAGGTCAAATACAGTACGGGCCACGCGTTCGTCATTGAAGCACCAAAGGTCTTCCATGGACCCGCCGCCGCGCACCAAAAGGATAACATCCGGATGCCGGCTGTCCAGTTCCTGCAGTGCATTGCAAATTTGTAATGGAGCGCTGTTCCCCTGTACCAGACAGGGCGCCAGCAGGACTTCTGCCTGTGGCCAGCGGCGGCGCAGGACGTTGCAAACGTCCTGGAACGCGGCCCCTGTTGGAGAGGTGGCTACTCCGATTTTTTTGGGATAGTCCGGCAGTGGTTTCTTATGACGGTCATCAAAAAGTCCTTCTTTTCCCAGCTTTTCCTTTAGCTGTTCAAAAGCCAGACTTAAGGAGCCAAGGCCATCCGGCTGCATATTATCAATATAAAATTGATATTGGCCGCCCACTGTATAAACAGCAACGGAGCCGAAGCAGATAACTTTCATACCATCCTTCGGCAGAAAAGGAAGCCGTTCCGCATTGCTGCGGAACATAACCGCTTTTATCTGCGAATCCTTATCTTTCAGGGTCAAATAAAAATGGCCACTGCGGACATGGTTATTGAAATTGGAAATTTCTCCGACCAAAAAAATATGTTTCAGTCTGAAATCCGCATCTAAGACGGATTTAATATACGTATTCAGCTGACTAACGGTCAGCACCTGAGGGGTTACGGATTCCATAGGTACCCTCCTTAGAAACGGTCTTGCAAAGAGGCAAGAACAGCAATACCGGCGGCATTATCTGCAGAAAAAACCGGTTCTGCAAAGCTGCAGTCAAAGCGGTTCAGAAAGTCCTGACGGATGATGCTGTTGCTCATGACACCGCCGGAAAAGACCAGATGCATTCCGGGATGCTCCTGTAACAGAGCCGTTGCCATGGCAGCCAGGGATTCTTTAATATAAGTCAGACAATAAAGGGCAATGTCTGCCGGCGCTTCTCCGGCCTGTAACCTCTTCTGACATTGATTTTCCACACCGGACAAACTGCAATTTAGGCCTTTTACAGATGGATGCACTTGATAGGTTCCGGTAGATTGCAAAGCCAGGCGCTCCAGTTCCGGACCGGCCGGAAACGGAAGGCCCAGCATAACGCCAACACGGTCAATGGCCATGCCGGCCTTTAAATCAGATGAAGTGCCAAGCAGTGTTGCTTCCAGTGGTGCTTCCGTGCCCTTTTGCACCAGCAGGCTTTCGGTTGTTCCGCCACTGACATGAAATGCCAGAAACTCCTGTCCTACCAGATCCAGACGGCCGGCAGAATACAGGGCAGCCGCAATATGGCCTTCCTGGTGGGAAAAAGAAAACAGCGGGACGCCGAGCACGGCAGCAAGACTTTCGGCGGTATGCTGCCCTACCGTAAAGCAGGGCATATAAGATCCGCTGACCCTTCTTGGCCGGTCCGAAACACCTACCGCTTTTAACAGTGGTCCTATGGGACGGTCTTCCGGAAGAACGCCTGCGGTCCGGCACTCTGACAGCAGGTCCGTCAGCAGGACGGACAATTGCTGGGTATGGTGGAAAACGGCATCGCTCTGGCGGATGCCCTTTTCCCCGGGCCGAACCGGAAGCAGCTTTTTCTTCTGGAAGACCCGTTCGGTTGCAGTATCATACAGCGCCACAGACGTTGTGTAATTACTGGTATCTATGCCAAGATAAAGGCTCATGCTTCTGTCCTGGAAAGGGTTCCCAAAATACCGTTAATAAAGGAGCTGTCTTCCTTTCCGGCGTATTTCTTGGCTAATTCCACCGCTTCATTAATGGTAACGCCAACCGGAACCTCTTCAAAATAAAGGATTTCCGTAATGGCCAAGCGAAGAATGGCAAGGGAAACCTTGCTCATGCGGTCTAAGGTCCAGCCCACCGCATAGGTTGTAATTTTGTTGTCCAGCTCTTCCTGGTGCGCCTTGGCAGACGTTACCAATTGCTCCGTAAAAGCAGATGGTTCAATATACTCGGAATCCAGTCCAAGCTGCATTAATTCTGCAGCTTCCAGTTCCGGCTGGAACAATTGTTCAAATAACAGCAGAAAAGCCTGCTCCCGTTCCTGACTTCTGGTCAGCATAAATTTTGTACCCCCATAAATAAAAAAGCCCTTCAAAACCGATATTCAGTTTGGAAGGGCATCTGGATTGATTCATTCAGATTTCAAGGTTCTTTGACTTCAAAAGCAAGATCCGCTTCGGGTTCTTCTGCTTCCTTGTCTATTCCGGTAATGGTAATGTCTACCCGTGTTACCAGACGGCCGGTAATGTTCTGGATGGTCTTTTTAACCGCCTTCTGTACTTCGGAAGAGACATCCTGAATTTTGGCGTTTGGCGCCAGGGTCAGATAGAGATGAACTTTAATATCAAAATCCGATGAGGAGACTTTACAATGGCGAAGCTCATTGGTGGTCGGCTTAAAAGCAGTCATAAGATCTACCGGACAATTTCCGAGACCGGCTACACCGGCCACATCTTTGGCGGCATTGACTGCAATGGCGGCAATAACCTCTTCGGAAATAATGCATTCGGTTTTAAGACCGGAGTTGTAATTTGTTGGCATGGCAACCCCTCCTTTTCTTTCCTGAAAACTTACAGACATTTTAGCATAAAGCCTGTGGTTTCTCAACATTTATTGAAGTCAGGAAGGGGTTTTGTTATACTTACAATAATGTTGAATTAAAGTAGGTACCAGTATGAAACAACAAAGTCAAAAAGCGCTTCGGCAGGCTAAGACCAAGCGGCGCAAGGAAGGAAAATTCTATCAGTTGTGTTTCCGCAACCGGTATGTTTTGCTCTCTTTTGCCTGCAGTGTCCTCATCAGCCTGATTGTTGCTTATAGTTACAATATGTGGCCGTTCGGGGACATTTCCATTCTCCGGATGGACCTTTACCACCAGTACGGCCCCCTGTTTGGTGAGCTGTATGACCGACTGACTTCTTTGGATTTTTCAAGTTATTCCTGGGAGTCCGGCGGCGGCGGATTGTGGCTTGGAAACTTCTTCAATTACCTGTCCAGCCCCTTGTCCTTTTTGGTTTTGCTGTTCGGTCATGCCAAGGTACCGCAGTTTGTCGGTTTCCTGATTTTCCTGAAGGCTTCCCTGGCTGCCGCTGCATTCACCTATTACTTAAAGGCATCCGAACAGTTTAAAATGCACAATCCGGTCAGCGCCGGACTGGGCCTGCTGTATGCCTGGAGTGCCTGGTTTGTAGCCTATTACTGGAACGTTATGTGGTTGGACGGCATGATTCTTTTGCCTCTGATCATCTTAGGACTGGAAAAACTGGTTAACGGAAAAACCCCATGGCTTTATGTGGTCACACTAACCCTGTTAGTCCTTTCCTCTTATTACATGTGCTACATTATTGCTCTGTTCTGCATGATTTACTTTGTCATGTACTACCTTAGCAATCATGAGCTGGACCGGCAGTTCGTGCGCCAGGCTTTGCGGTGCTTCCTGTACGCGTTGCTGGCCGTCGGCCTATCGGCCTTCGCCATCCTGCCGCTGTACTTTACCTTAAAGGGAACCTATGCCACTTCCGGCACCTTCCCCACAACAGCTTCCACCTACTTCAATTTCTTTGATTACATTGTAAACCACTTCTCCAGCCTGGAGCCGACCATCCGGTCCAGCGGAGACAACGTGCTGCCAAACGTATATTGCGGCGTACTGTCAATTCTTACCCTGGTACTGTACTTTTATGTACCAAGCATTCCATTGCGCAAAAAAGTAGCTCGCATGGTAGTGGTGGCCTTCTACTACTTCTCTTTCAATTTGAACATGCTGAATTACATTTGGCATGGATTCCATTATCCGAATGATTTGCCGTATCGCCAGTCCTTCACCTACATTTTCCTGTTGCTAATCATTGCAGCGGATACAGTTCGGCACATTCACGAAATTAAAGGACGGGACATCCTGACCGTATCGCTTTTGACCGGTGCCTTCCTGGTACTGGCAGAAAAGCTTGGTTCTGCAAACATCAGTAGCAGTACCATCCTGCTCAGCTTGGTCTTTGTCATTGTCTACGCCATTGTACTGGCTCTGTTCCACAATCCCAAATTTAAGGAATCTGCTGTGGCAGCGCTTTTGTTTGTAGCCCTCTTTGCAGAAGTTACCGTCAGTGACGTAACCCACTTTGAAATTGACCAGCCGGTCAGCAATTATGCCGGACAGTATGAAGAAATGCAGCAATGTCTGGAGTATACAGAAAAGCAGGACAGCTCCGGTGCATATCGGACGGAAATTACCGGACCAACCCGCATTATGGAACCGTGCTGGTATGGATATCGCGGCATTTCCTGCTTCTCTTCCATGGCTTCGGAAAAGGTTTCCAATCTGCAATATAACTTAGGCTTACGCAGTAATTATGTAAACAGTTATACCTATCATCTGCAAACGCCGGTTTACAATATGATGTTTGGCATCAAATACATCATCAACAATGACGTATCCAACACAACCATGAATCCGGACTACTTTGATCAAATCGGTCATACTGCCAACATGGAAATCTGGAAGAACCGTTACACCCTGCCGCTGGCATATGCCGTAGATCAGTCTGCAGAGGATTGGAACTACTATTCCACCAATGCCTTCACGGTCCAATCGGATTATTTTGAGCGGGCCACCGGCGTTTCCGGCGTCTTTACCAATGTACCGGTAGATTCTGTCACCTATGACAATGTCATTGCCTTCACCCAGGATTTAAGCTCCGGAAATTATGTGTATCACAGGGCCAACACCAAGGAAGATGCCACCTTTACCGCCAACATTCCGGTAACAGAATCCAAAAACTATTATGTTTATGTTTCCAGCCGCGGCTTAGACACAGCCACCGTTTCCAACGAAAATGGATCTGTGTCCCAGTCCGTAGACCCGTCTGAACCGTATATTGTAGACATGGGCGTACTGGATAAAGGGGATACCATTCACGTGGAATGCCCCTGCTCTGAAGATTCCTCTACCGTGGAAATCTATGTTGTATATGTCAATGAAGAACAATTGCAAAAGGGATATGACGTTCTGAATGACGACGGTGCCATGCAGATTGAAACCTGGAAAGACACCTATGTCAAAGGTACCGTAACCATTGGCCAAAACGAAGACCTGTTTACCTCCATCAACTATGATGCCGGCTGGTCAGTTTATGTTGACGGCAAGGAAGTTTCCGCAGACAAGCTCTTTAAATACGGCGATGCCTTAATCGGCGTAAAAATGGATCCGGGTTCCCATACCGTGGAATTTAAATTCCACGCACAGGGATACCGTCTTGGACTCCTGATCAGCGGCTTTACCCTGCTTGGTATCCTGCTCTTTACCCTGCTTCTTCCGTACCTGCGGAAGAAAACCGGAAAAGATCTCCGCTTCCCCAAGCGTCAAAAATCCGGCGCCAGAGGAAAAGCAAAAAAAGGGAAAGCCCAAAAAAGTTCTTCCCGTAAGCAGGAGCCAATCCCCATGTCAAAGACCCGTGCTGCTGCATTGCAGGAACAGGAAGCAAGACAACAGCAGCAAGCTGCACGGCAACCAATGACACAACAGCCGACACAGCAGCCGCAGATACAGCAAAGATACTTTCAGGACATTCCAATAACTAAATCGCCTGACGAAACAACACCAAAAGAATAACGTTTTACCAGTCCTTTTCCGGACATAAAAACAGAGCCCGCTGCTTTTGCAACGGGCTCTTGCCATGTTATCAACTTTTTCAGATAACGTCCATTAGTCCTGGTAAATCGGATACTTGGCAACCAGTTCGGCAACCTTGGCAGCCACTTCGTCCTTTTTGTTTTCAAAGTCTGTGGCTACTGCCCAGATGCATTCGGCAATCGGCTTCATATCCTCTTCCTTCATGCCTCTGGTAGTAACAGCTGCAGTACCAATACGAACACCGGAAGTAACAAACGGAGAACGCGGGTCATTCGGAATGGCGTTCTTGTTCAGGGTAATGTGTACTTCGTCACAGTTGTTCTGCAACACCTTGCCGGTAACTTCATCCAAATTGGTCAGGTCAACCAGAACCAGATGGTTTTCAGTGCCATTGGAAACCAGCTTAAAGCCGCAATCCATCAGGGCATCACCAAGGGCTTTGGTATTCTTTAAAATTTGTGCCTGATATTCCTTAAATTCCGGTTTCAGTGCTTCCCCAAAGCAAACTGCCTTAGAGGCAATAACGTGCTCTAATGGGCCGCCCTGGGTTCCCGGGAATACATACTTGTTGAAGTTGTATTTCTTGGCCGTTTCTTCCGAAGCAAGGATTAAGCCGCCACGTGGACCACGCAGGGTTTTATGTGTAGTTGTGGTAGTAACATCTGCATACGGAATGGGACTTGGGTGAAGTCCGGCAGCTACCAGACCGGCGATGTGCGCCATATCTACCCAAAGAACCGCACCGCATTTATCGGCAATTTCACGGAACCGGGCAAAATCAATGATGCGCGGATAAGCAGATGCTCCGGCAACAATCATCTTTGGCTTGTGTTCCATGGCCAGCCGTTCTACTTCATCATAATCTATGAAGCCTTCGTCATTAATGCCATACGGTACAATGTTGAAATATAATCCGGAAAAGTTTGCCGGAGAACCGTGGGTCAGATGCCCACCGGCATCCAGGCTCATGCCAAGGATGGTGTCTCCCGGTTTACAGATGGCCATAGTAACAGCCATATTGGCCTGTGCACCGGAGTGCGGCTGAACATTGGCATATTCTGCACCAAACAGCTTGCAGGCACGATCAATGGCCAGTGTTTCCAGCTCATCAATGTGTTCGCATCCGCCGTAAAAACGCTTTCCGGCATATCCTTCCGCATACTTATTGGTCAGAACAGAGCCCATGGCAAGCATGGCCGGTTCGGAAATAATATTTTCCGAAGCAATCAGCTCAATGGTGTTGCACTGACGTTCGTACTCGGCTTTAATACCGGCGCCAACTTCAGGATCATGTTCGGCAATGTAATCCATGATTTCTTTCAACATAACAGACACTCCAAACTTTTAATTTTATTCAGCTGTAGGTTCCTCTGCAGGAGCTTTATCAGCACCGGTTTTCTTCCGTAACCACAGAATAATGGCAGGTTCCTTTTCTTCAATGGACGGATCAATCGGCAACAGAAGCTTCTGTGCAATAAAGAATACCACAGTTTGTACCAAACCGGCAGGCAAAATGCAAATAACGCGGGCCAGCGGATTAATCCAGGAAACACCCCAGCTTAAAATCCACGGATAGCATACGCCTTGCAGCCAAGTGGTGAAAAGAATGGTGGCAACCATAATAACAAAATACAGAATAAAGTGCCAGCGCGGTGCGGAGGACTTAAAGGTGTATTTCTTATTCATAATGTACACAAAGATGTTTGCCGCAATATTGGCAAGAAAGAACGGCAGCATATATCCCCATGTAACAGTCAGACCATGTGCACCCTCTACAACGTATCTGTCGTAATCCCGCAGCCCTGCAGCTGTGGTGGTATCAAACAGCGTGTTTACGTCATACAGGAAATCCAGCCATCCGGGAAGTGCGGCTTGCAACGGATTGAAAACCAGCGGTAGCAAATATTGCAATACCGTTTGAATGACTCCGCCCGCCAGACCGAACAGGCACATACTGACAATTTGCAAAAGAACTAAGACGCCCTTGGACGGGCTTTTCTTTGCTGTTTTGCTTTTGGTTTCATTTCCCATAATTCATGTCTCCTTGTCTCTTTTACTTAAAGAAAAGAGGCAAAGGTTCCAGGTAAGTAATATCTTCCCGATCTGCAGCGTCCCCTTCTGCCAGGATTGCGGCCCGGCCAACAATGTTGGCGCCGGCCTTGTTAATCAGGTTCTCCACTGCACTTAAGGATTCTCCTGTAGAAATAACGTCATCTACAATCAGAACCCGTTTTCCGGAAATAGCATCTGCTTCCGTCTTGTCCATGTACAGATGCTGAACATGAGCCGTGGTAATGGAACGAACTTCTACGCCGAAGGCTTCTGTCATATACAGCTTTACGCCCTTCCGAACGACGTAATACGGCTTCCCTGCCTGCTTGGCCATTTCGTAACCCAGAGGAATGCCCTTGGCTTCCGGGGTTACAATGTAGTCAAATTCAGGGCAGCGCTTCAGCAACTCCGTGGCAGCTGCTACGGTCAGCTCTACATCGCCGAAAATAACAAATGCTGCAATGTCCAGATGTTCGTTTACCGGACAAATGGGAAGATGCCGTTCCAGACCGGCAATGGTCATGTCATACGTTTTACCCATAAAAATGAGCCTCTTTCCTTAAAAAAATTTCCAAGTAACAGGATACCATATTCTTAGTGATGGAACAACCGCATTCCGGTCATGGCCATGACCATGCCAAGCTCGTTGCACTTTTCAATGACGGCGTCGTCCCGGATGGATCCACCCGGCTGGGCAACATAGGTAACACCGGAACGGTAGGCGCGTTCAATGTTGTCTGAGAACGGGAAAAACGCATCAGAGCCAATGGAAACACCGCTCAGCGTCTTTAAATAAGCCAGGCGTTCTTCTCTGGTAAACGGCGCCGGACGTTCGGAGAACAGACGCTGCCATTGTCCGTCTGCCAGAACATCATCGGCATCTTCGGACAAATAAAGGTCAATAGCATTATCTCTGTCCGGGCGGCGTACGGTGTCTAAGAACGGCAGGTTCAGGACACGGTCACTCTGACGCAGGTGCCACTTGTCCGCCTTATCCCCGGCCAGCCGGGTGCAATGGATCCGGGACTGCTGTCCGGCCCCTACCCCGATTGCCTGTCCGTCTTCGGCATAACAAACCGAGTTAGACTGGGTGTATTTCAAAGTAATTAAAGCAATAATCAGATCCCGCTTGGCAGCCTCCGGCAGCTCTTTCTTTTCCGTTACAATGTCATTCAGCAAAGATTCATCAATGCGGAATTCGTTTCTTCCCTGTTCAAAGGAAACCCCGTAAACCTGCTTGGTTTCTTTGGGGGCCGGTACATAATCCGGATCAATCTGCACAATGTTGTAATTTCCCTTTTTCTTGCTCTTCAGAATTTCCAGGGCTTCCGGATCATAACCCGGTGCAATAATGCCATCTGAAACTTCGCGCTGAATCAGTTTTGCAGCAGTAACATCGCAAGGGTCGGACAGGGCGATCCAGTCTCCAAAGGAAGACATGCGGTCGGTTCCTCTTGCACGTGCATACGCAGTAGCAATCGGAGAATCATCCAGTCCTTCAATGTCATCTACAAAACAAGCCTTTTTTAAGGCATCTGACATTGGAATGCCCACTGCGGCAGAGGTCGGGCTGACATGTTTGAAGGAAGTGGCGGCCGGCATGTGCAGTACGGATTCAATTTCCTTTACCAACTGATAGGAATTGAAGGCATCCAGGAAGTTAATATAACCCGGACGGCCATTTAAAATGGTAATGGGCAAATCGGATCCATCCTGCATATAAATGCGGGATGGTTTCTGGTTCGGATTGCATCCGTATTTCAATTCAAATTCTTTCATGGATTTTTCTCCTTCCAACATACTTACTGATTCTTGTTTAAGATACGGTTTTCCACTTCTCCGGTAGCCAGATCCAGATATCTGACATACAAAGAAATTTTATTCTGTTCGTTCAGGTTTTCCCAAAGATCTTTGGTTAAGGTATCAATGTCATTCGGCACCTGAATCCGTTCCGGTTCTCCCTGGAACGTCGGGATAGGATTGCCATCGGTAACATAAGTGTGGATAAAATGGCCAAGACCGGCAACCGGTTCATATTCAAACGTGTAACGGTTGCAGGCAGTCCCCTCTGCATCGGCAGATTTCAAAATGCTGAGTTTGTAAGACAGGCCGTCCTCTTTCAAATAAGCAATTCCGGAAATCCGCGGGGTCAGATTCGGCGCATCCGGTTCAAACTGCCGCGTGCGCAAGGCATCTTCAAAGGACTTTCCTTCCTGCAGGAAGTCATAAATGGTCTGGGTCTGGTCACCGTTGGTGACAATCAGCGCATCCCCTGCCATCTTAATGGGGGAATAAATAATCAGGGACGGGTCTTCTACCTTGGATTCATCAAACGGATAAATAATGACTTCGGACTCTTTTTCCGTAAAAATACGGTTTCGGGAGTTTTCACTGCGGCCCATGATGAAATAGGCAACAGCCAACCTGGCACCATCTTCAGTCAGGCCAAGTAAAATGCCTCTTCCCACATAGGGATTTCCGGCAATGGCTTGTCCAATACTCTTAGTGTCATAAATGCTCATGAATGATCCTCCTGCTTTTTAACCTGCTTATATATTGCTTGTAAAAATAAAACTGGGCAGCCCGAAAGATCCTTTCAGGGCTGCCCAGACGGTCGACATAAACTGCTTTTCCTGCTTCCCGTGGTGAACTCCACTAATCCGTCAGTTGCAGGAAAAGGTTTCTATTTTTAGATGTGTGGTGCTAACTCGCAAAAGAAAGGCGAAATCAGCAAACCGGATAAATCCAGCCCTTGGTGTCTTCCAGACGACCCCACTGAATGCCGGTCATGGTGTCATACAGCTTCTGGGTCAGAGGTCCGATCTTTCCGCCGGAAATTTCGGCAACCTGATCCTTCCACTTCAGCTCCTTAACCGGAGAAACAACAGCTGCGGTACCGCAACCCCATACTTCTTCCAGCTTGCCTTCTTCGGAAGCCTTCATGATATCGGCAATGGCCAGTTTTCCTTCAATAACTTCGTAACCCCAGTCTTTGCAAAGCTCAATAACGGAGCGACGGGTTACACCAGGAAGAACGGTGCCTACACAAGGAGCAGTATAGATTTTACCGTCAATCTTGAAGAGGATGTTCATGGCGCCAACTTCTTCAACATACTTCTTTTCTACGCCGTCCAGCCAAAGAACCTGGGAATAACCTGCCTTTTCGGCAAGGTCTCCTGCTTTAATGGAAGCAGCATAGTTACCGCCGCACTTAGTAAATCCGGTCAGGCCGGGTGCTGCACGGATGTATTCGTCTTCAACATAAATCTTAACCGGAGCAATGCCTTCGCTATAGTAGGCACCGGACGGGCTGCAGATAATGCAGAAGCGGTAATGCTTAGAGGCGTGTACACCAAGACCGACGTCAGTAGCAAAGGTAAACGGACGGATGTACAAAGAAGTTCCGTCAGTATGTGGTACCCAGTCTTTTTCCACTTCAACCAGAGTCTTAACGGCCTGGATGAAATCTTCTACCGGAATTTCCGGAATGCAAAGACGGTCTGCAGAGTCATTCATCCGGTTGGCATTGCAGTCCGGGCGGAAGAGCTGAATTTTGCCTTCTGCGGTGCGGTATGCCTTCATACCTTCAAAAATTTCCTGTGCATAGTGGAAAACGACAGTGGCCGGATCCATGGAAAACGGTTCATAAGGAACAATGCGGGCATCATGCCAGCCTTCTCCTTCGGTGTAATCCATTACGAACATATGGTCCGTAAAGATCTGGCCGAAGCCAAGAGCAGATTCGTCAGTCGGCTTTGCCTTCGGTGTTGTGGTTTTAACAATTTTGATATCCAATTGAACTACCTCCCGTAGCATTAGAGAATTACGGTAAAATTTTAGTCCGCTAAAAGACTGCTGTCAAGACGTTCCAAAGCCTATTTGCGCGCTTTTTCTTCCGAAGTCCAGGCAAATCCGATTTTGTCTTTTCCAAAACGCTCCCGGATGGAGTCCATGGTGCTTTCCAGGGTTTCCTGCCGTTCTTCCCTTTTCCCCTGCGATTCAGTTTTCGTCTCAAACAGGCTCATCTGTTCCGGCTGCGGGTCATCCTGGGAAACCAGATCTGTTCCGGTAACGGAAAGAAGCCGTACCGGCCGCTGTAAATCCCAGGTTTCCCTGACCAGCTCCATGGAAATTTTGGAAATATCTTTTTGTAAAAAGGTTGGGCGCTTCAGTTTTCTTTGCCGCTGTACGGTTTTAAAATCAGAGTCCTTTAACGCCACTTGAATGGTGTACGCTTTTAGCTCTTTCTGCCGAAGCCGGGACGCCACGGAGTCAGACAATTCGTTGATGCCGGCCCTGATTTCCGCTTCCCCGACCAGGTCATGCTTAAACGTAATGCTGTTGCCGACGGATTTCACTTCCCGCTTTTCATAAAAGTCATGAACGGGGTCCTGGTCCAGTCCGTGGATATAGGTATACAGCTGATCTCCCTGTTTTCCTAAGATATGCACTAAGAACTCCCGGTCAAAGCGGCTAACGTCTTCACAGGTATGAATGGAATACCGTTCCAGGATTTCCACGGACTTTTTCCCGACAAACAACAGGTCGGAAACGGGAAGCGGATAAACCATGGCCGGCACGTCTTCCCGAAAGATGACCGTGGTGGCGTCCGGCTTTTTGTAGTCACTTCCCAGTTTGGCAAATACCTTGCAAAAGCTGACGCCGACAGATATGGTCAGGCCAAGCTCTTCCCGGACCCGTCTGCGGATGTCATCCGCCAGCTCCTTTGGTGTCATCTGGAACAAATGGATGGAGCCGGTTACGTCCAGAAAAGATTCATCAATGCTGAAGGGCTCCACCAAATCCGTGTAATCCAGATAAATCTGATTCAGCTTTTCATAATACTGATGGTATACTTCGTGGTGCGGCGGAACGCAGACCAGGTCCGGGCATTTTCGCTTGGCGGACCATATGGTTTCTGCCGTACGGATTCCGTATTTTTTAGCCAGTTCATTTTTAGCTAACACAATCCCGTGCCGGTTCTCCGGGTTGCCTGTAACAGCCATGGGAACCTGTTTCAGTTCCGGCCGGAGCACCGACTCCACCGAAGCAAAAAAGCTGTTCCCGTCACAGTGTAAAATGATCCGATCTGCCACGCCCTACACTTCCTTTCCGCTCCATACTCCCTGTTCTAAGATAAGTTTACCATTTTCCGCCTATTTGTGGTATATTAGTCATGAACGAAAACTTATCCCGGAGGGATTGAAATGAAAAAAGTACTAAAAGTTCTGAAAAGCTCCGTTGCAGCTCTTCTGGCAATCAATTTAATTTTCCTTGCCTGCATCTGCTACATCTGGTTTGGGGTACTTCGCGGTTATTATAATGTGCCGAATGACAACAAATATGTTGCGGCCTATGATACCGACTCCGGACTGGTTTCCGATGATATGCTGGCAGCCTTTGGAGACGAAGACGTTTACGCTTTAGGCGTAAACGAAGCAGGTACCGTTGTTTTCCAGCATCCGCACAAGGCTTATAAAAAGGCAATCAAGGATTGCAAGGAAGCCAAGAAAGCCATTAAGAAAGAATATGATCTGAAGCATATGAGCCGCACCTGGTATATCGCTTATGTAGATGCCGGTCAGCAATACGCCGAAGAGCAGGAAGAGGATAATCCGGAACTGGCACAGGAAGCGCAGTTGCTTTCCTATGTGCTTTCCATTTATTCCAACAGTTATAATAAGACAAGATAAAACCGTCTCAGTCAGGATTTCACGCGGTGTCTTTCGGCACCGCGTATTTTTGTTGAAACAGTATTTTGAAACAGGAGGATATTTTTATGTCAAAAAAAGCGAAGAACTGGGTTGCCGTTGGGCTCTTTATCCTGGTTTTCGGCATTTTGCTGCTTCTGGCAAGCTTGTTTGATTTCCAGATCAGCCAGTTGCTAACCGCGCATGCGTTGGAAGGTCATACCTATATTACCAATGATGACGCCTTTGCCGTTGTCATGGAAATTTTGGGCTCTGCTCCGGCAGAATTAATGATTTCCCTGGCATTCTGCATTATTTTCTGGTATGCACAGTACTTCTGGAAGGGTGCCAAAAAGTATGTCTGGGCCTCTTTAATGTTGGTCTTTAACGTAATTAGTAACTATGTACTTGCTTCTGACGTCATGTCGTATGTCCGTCAGCACCTGTTCCTGAATCCGGATCCGGAGTATGCCGGTGGTGCCTGGCTAAAGGTATTTTATATCTTTGTTGGTCTCTTCCTGGCAGCATTGGAAGTCATTGCCGTAAAGAACGTGCCACAAGAACAAATTCAGAAGCTGCTCGGATTCTCTGTTGCCGTTATTGTTCTGATTGCCATTCCCAATATTCTCATCAATCTGGGAATCAAGGCTTATGTTGGCCGGATTCGCTACAGAGCCATGAACATGTATCCGGACAATGCGGATTATGGATATGCCGCATTTGCCAACTGGTTTGAGGTCAACGGCCAATGGCTGGACGATGTACAAAAGACCAAACTCTTTGGCAATACGGATGCACTGAAGTCCTTCCCCTCCGGCCACACCTGTGCCGCCGGCATGAGCTATGGCCTGATTATGCTGAATGATGCGCTTGGTATTAAAAACAAAAAAGTCCGCACCCTCCTTTGGATTATTCCGATTGTCATTACCGGTGCAGTTGCCGTTAGCCGCATTATTGTCGGAGCACACTTTATGTCTGATGTTCTGATTGGCGGAACCATGTCTTTCCTGACCATGCTTCTGGTTCGTGAAATCTTTGTCTGCAAAGGCAGCAATGTCAAAGCCATGTTCGGAAAAGAAAAGGCCGCTGCGTAACGTTGGCAGTCAAAACAAAACCCTGTGGTACGTCAATTAAACTTCAACTAAACAAAAGAACCACTTCTTGAAAGATAAACATCTTAAAGAAGTGGTTCTTATTTTTTGCGTTACAGGAATACGCAGATTTTACTATAAAGACCTTAGCTTATACGTCCAGGTGAGCCAGATCTTCCAGGCTTTCCCGTTTAACGGCTACATAGCTTTCGCCTTTGTTAAGCATTACAATCGGCGGCTTCGGAAGCTTGTTGTAGTTGGAAGCCATAGCATAGTTGTAAGCACCGGTGGTCAGAACAGCAATGACATCCCCGCGGCCAATGTCTTCCGGCAGGTTAACGTTTTCCTGGATAATGTCTCCGGATTCGCAGCAACGGCCGACAACAGAGGCTTTCCAGTCTCCTTCAAAGTTTACCCGGTTGGCAGGTAAAACCGTGTAGGCAGAGCCGTACAGAGCAAAGCGGATGTTGTCTGTCATACCGCCATCAATGGAAACATAGTTTTTGTAACCCGGAATCTGCTTTACAGAGCCTACGGTATAAACTGTCATACCGGCATCAGCTACAATACTACGGCCCGGTTCAAAGCAAATGATTGGCGTCTTAATGTTTAATTCTTCGGTTTTCTTATGGATGCAGTCCCCTACTTTGCGGATATTTGCTGCAATATCAATGGTAGGATCTGACTCTACATAACGAACACCGTAGCCACCGCCAAGGTCCAGCTCCTCTGCTTCATAACCATACTTCTGTTTCATGTCTGCAATGAAGTCCAGCATAACGTCAACGGCTTTAAAGAAAACATCAGAGTCAAAGACCTGGGAACCAACATGGCAATGGAAACCGCTCAGGATAATATGATCCAGAGACAGTGCCAGTTTGGTAATTTCTTCTGCCTGTCCGGTTTCAATGGCAGAGCCAAACTTGGAGTCTACTTTACCGGTGGAAACCGCAGCAAAGGTGTGTGGGTCAATGCCCGGAGTCAGGCGCAGAAGAATTTTCTGCTCCAGGTTCTTTTCCTTTGCAACCCGCTGAATGGCATACAGTTCGTCAGCACTATCTACTACAAAGTAGCCAACACCCAGTTGCATGGCAAACGCAATATCTTCATCCGTTTTGTTGTTGGAGTGGAAGTAAGCATTTTCCAACGGGAAACCGGCCTTATTGGCAGTATAAATTTCACCGGAGGAAACCACGTCAGTGCACATGCCCTCTTCCTTAATAATTTCATAAATCCGCTTAAAAGAAGCTGCTTTGGAAGCAAACAGGGCCTTGCCCCGACCTCCGAAGGTTTCTTCAATTGCGTCCAGGTAGGTACGGCAGTTTTCGCGGATGCGTTCTTCATCCATCAGATAAACCGGGGTTCCGTACTTCTTGGCCAATTCTACTGTATCCTGGCCGGCAAACAGCAGGTGGTTGTCTTCAGATACCGAAAGGTTTTTGCAAATCATAGTAAACTCCTTCGTGTTTTTTTGCGAGTTAGTATTTTGGTTATTTAAAAGCGAATCATGTCATTCATGCCGTACAGGCCCGGCGCTTTGTCCTGGACAAAGGCGGCCGCCGTCAAGGCGCCTTCGGCAAAGAGGGCACGGCTGTGCGCCTCATGCTTCAAGGTAATGGTCTGATTGTCAGTACCAACCAGTACTTCGTGAATTCCAACCACATTACCGATGCGAACGGACTGGATTCCGATTTCTTCCGGCGCACGTTTGCCCTGCCCGCTTCTGCCGCAGTGCAGCGTTGCCTCCGGCCGCACTTCCTGCAGTCCTTTGGCAATGGCCAGTGCGGTTCCGCTTGGTGCATCCAGTTTCCGTACATGATGCGTTTCTACAATTTCAATCTGGGCATTGTCCATCACCTGAGCGGTCTTTTTGGCCAGCTCAATTAAAAGTGCAATACCAATGGAATAATTGGCGGAGAAAAAGACCGGAATCTCTTTTGCCGCTTCCGTAATAAGTGTCTGTTCTTCCTCTGTCAGGCCGGTGGTGGCCATGACAACCGGAAGATGATTTCTGACGCAGAAGTTCAACAACGCCTGCGTACAGGAATGATGGGAAAAGTCAACAACAACATCTACCGCTGTTTCCGCTTCGTCAAAGGATGCGGCACACGGAACCGCCGTGTTGTCCTCTTTATAATAATCTACACCGGCAACCAGATCCGCTCCCTGATATCCTTTTTCACAGAGGAACTGAACTTCCTTGCCCATGTGGCCGCAAAGGCCGGACAGCAATACTTTCATTGGGGTCTCCTTTATTTTTCTGCGTTAAATCAGGTTCTGTTCCTTCATTAAGCCAAGCAGCTTTTCTTCGTGGGCTGCTTCCATTGGCGTCATTGGCAAGCGAAGTGCATTTTCACCGTAGCCCATGGCGGCCATGGCAGCCTTTACCGGAATTGGGTTTACTTCACAGAACAGCGTGTTAATCAGGTCTAAATATTGCAGTTGCATGGAACGTGCTTTGGCTACATCGCCCGCCATAAAGGCATGGCAAAGTTCAGACGTTTCCTTCGGCAGCAGGTTGGAAAGAACTGAGATAACGCCCTTTCCGCCCAGGGAAAGAATAGGAACAATCTGGTCGTCATTGCCGGAGTAAATGTCAATGCGGTCTCCGCAAAGAGCAGCTACTTCCGCAATCTGGGAAATGTTACCGCTGGCTTCCTTTACTGCAACAATGTTTGGATGATCTGCCAGAACACTCAGGGTCTGCGGAAGAAGGTTGCAACCGGTTCTGGACGGTACATTGTAAAGAATGCACGGCTTGGTGGAAGCATCTGCAATGGCAGTAAACGAAGCAATTAAGCCATTCTGCGTTGCCTTATTATAATATGGTGTTACCAGAAGCATGGCATCTGCACCAACTTCACAGGCATACTTGGTAAGGCTAATGGCATAAGCAACATCATTGGAGCCGGTGCCGGCAATAACCGGAACACGTCCTGCAACCTTGTCTACGCAGAACTTAATGGCTTCCTTATGTTCTTCATCGGAAAGAGTAGAACCTTCCCCTGTGGTTCCTACTGCTACAATGGCATCAATGCCCTGTGCAATCTGCCAGTCAATCAGTCGGCCAAAGCTTTCATAGTCCACACTGCCGTCAGAAAACATTGGAGTAATGATGGCTGTTGCTGCACCTGTAAATACTGTGTTTTTCATGTTTTTACGCTCCTTCGTAGTAAAAAAATAATAAAAACAGAAAAGAGACAGTCACAAAGCGCGGCTGTCTCTAAAACACTATTACGTTCTAAAAAATGACGTAAAAAGCAAGTCTTTTAGGATAGCTCTCCGCATACTATGCGACAGCAATAGGGATCTTTTCCATATTGCCAGCTGAGACACGCGCCACTGTGTCCGCTTCGGCACCCTCACCTTTTCCGTGCAGCTTTGGCAGCCGCCTTCCCACGGTACTCATCTCAGGTGCGCCTCTATCTTCTTGCTTGAAATACTATCACCGGGTAACCCTTTTGTCAACCGTGTTTTGCCTATTTCTGCGGCATTCCTTCGGGTTGCTCCGTACTTTCTTCGTGCGCCTCTTTTGGTGCCTCTTTTGGCGTCTCTTCTCCTGGCGATGTAGTCTCTATCTCCTCTGCCGAAGGGCCCTCTTTGCTCCTTCTGAACAGGAAGAATAGTAACAGTCCGCCAAGCAATACAAAACCGATGCTGACTACCTGGTTATTGGTTAAAGCGCCAATATAACCGCGCTCATCATCCCGCAGGAATTCAATCAGGAACCGGCCAATTCCGTACAGAATCAGGTAGAAGGAGCAAATGGACCCCTTCGGCAATTTGGTTCTGCTTAAAAGAATCAGAATGACTACTAACAGGAAGTCTCCTGCAGAAGAAAACAGCTGTGTCGGCCACAAGGCTACCCCGCTTGGCGCATAGCTATCTGCCGGAAAAAAGACTCCTAAGATGCTTTCTGTGCGGGCGCCGTAACAGCAGCCTGCTAAGAAACAGCCAATCCGACCGAAGCCTTGGCCCAGCGCCACAGACGGAATAATCAGGTCAGCCATTTCCAGGAAAGAGACCTTCTTTATTTTACAGAGCAACGCACCTACCAGGATTCCTAAAATAACACCGCCGTAAACAATATATCCGTCTGTACCAAGCAGTTCCTTCGGATTGGCAATGAAATCAGATAAATGGCGTAATACGTAGGTCAGCCGTGCACCAATCAGGCCGGCAATCAGACCCCACAGGCTGATGTCAAACACCAGGTTCCAGTCTTTGCCGTGTTTCTTGCCGCGCCAGGCTGCCATTAGGACGCCCGACAGCGCACCAATGGCAATCATCAGTCCATAACCGTAAATTGTTACAGAACCAATGGTAAACAATTCATTATGCATTGTTCTATCCTTTCTGTTTAGGACTATCCTAAAAGTATCTTAATTTCTAAATAAAGATGGAAACTCCACTATAAACGGTGGCATTTCCTTGATTTGTTCTTCATTATAGCAAAAAAAGAGAGGCTGGTCATCCTATCCGAAATGAACTGCAATATCTTTTCTTGTATTTTCATTGATAAATAAAAAAGACCCTTGCACAGCAGTACAAAGGTCTTGTGGCGCCTCAAACAGGACTCGAACCTGTGACACCGCGGTTAACAGCCGCGTGCTCTACCGACTGAGCTATTGAGGCATTTTGGTTACTTTTGAAGTAACCTGATGTTGGCATTGCCCTATCTTCCCAGGAGGCTGCCCTCCAAGTATTTTCGGCACTGCTGAGCTTAACTGCCGTGTTCGGGATGGGAACGGGTGGACCCTCAGCGCTAAAAACACCAACTGTAATAGACCAAATGGTCTGTGGTGACCCGTACGAGATTCGAACTCGTGTTGCCGGCGTGAGAGGCCGGAGTCTTAGGCCACTTGACCAACGGGCCGTATGGTACACCATCAGGGACTCGAACCCTGGACACCCTGATTAAGAGTCAGGTGCTCTACCAGCTGAGCTAATGGTGCATA
>CAVIZK010000007.1:0-75818 GCA_963647215.1 Paludibacteraceae bacterium
GCTGGGAGAGCATCTGCCTTACAAGCAGAGGGTCACAGGTTCGAGCCCTGTAACTCCCACCATCTTTTTCATAAGTACATATGGCCCGGTAGTTCAGTTGGTTAGAACGCTAGCCTGTCACGCTAGAGGTCGACGGTTCGAGCCCGTTTCGGGTCGCCATTTTGTGCTTCTGTAGCTCAGTTGGTAGAGCAGAGGACTGAAAATCCTCGTGTCGTTGGTTCGATTCCGACCGGAAGCACCATCATTTGCGGATTTAGCTCATCTGGTAGAGCGCCACCTTGCCAAGGTGGAGGTAGCGGGTTCGAGCCCCGTAATCCGCTCCATTTTTTATCTGGCACCATAGCCAAGTGGTAAGGCAGAGGTCTGCAAAACCTTGATGCCCCAGTTCAAATCTGGGTGGTGCCTCCACTAAAACCAGCACCGGTTGTGCTGGTTTTTTCTTACAAAAAAGCATAATCGTATCACCAGTATACCACAATCCTTTACTATAAACAGCTGTCAGTTTCTGATGGCTGTTCTTTTTTGCCCTTTAAACAAAAAGGAAGTCCTGCAGCAATGCAGGACTTCCGTCTTTTTTAGATTTTAAGAACTAGCCAATGACTATTTCAAGGGATACCATCAGTTCAATTTTGATTAAGGCATCCGTGTCTTCTTCCATTTCGGCAACGGTTTCCTGAACGGTGGAATCCCAGTCTTCCTGAATGACGTCTAAGATTTCCTCTGCCATTTGCTGATGGCCTTCTTCGGTTGGGTGAGACATCTTAACCAGCAGGTATTTGTAGTTATCATCCGAAGGGGAGAGGTCAGAATCCAATGCGGAAAGACCGTAGTAGTCAATGCTGTTGCACTTGGCAAACAGGCAGCCTTTTTCTTCTGCCAGCTTCTGGTCAAAGGAATTCATCCGTGCAGCATAGATTTCAGAATAATCCCAAATTTTAACGGGTCTGGAACCGGTAGCACTGGCCGGGTTGGCAACGCCGACAATCAAAAGTTTGGCATCCGGGTTCAGCTTCTGGATTTCATCAATGACCTGTGGCATGTACTCTTTGTACGTGGTAAAACCACTTTCCAGAGCATCAAAGTAAATGGCTAAGACATTGGAAAGCAGGCCATATACTTCAGCAAGCTTTAACAGGGTATCAAAGGCTTCTTCCAGGCCTTCCATGCCCTGCAGCTTTTTGTTTAAGGTACCGGCGGCTTTCAGCAGATATTCATATTTAACAACGGTTTCTGTCAGGGCATTGGCATAAACATCATTACAGCCAACTTCTAAGGTAATCAGGTCAGCGGCCTGAATGGATTTTCTGTAGTGCTCTTTTACCGATGACTGGATAATGCGGAGCCCGTTTTCATCTACGGCCCATTCGCCATCTGCGTCTTTCACATAAAGGTCTTCGTCCGGCATGGAGTACAAAGCGGTCAGGCAGTATTCGCTTAAGCCCTGTAACAGTCCGGTGTCATCTTCCAAAGTGAAGTCGTCCTGCAAAACGCGGAGCATTTCGGTGGTGCGCCATCCGCAGTGGGCAATCGGGTTGGTTGTTTTAGCGTGTACTCCTTGGGAAACCAAATCAGCGTAGGTTCCCTCTACTACACGGTCGTCGTCCACCTTGCCGATTTCTCCGCCCCAGTAATTATCGGTTGCATATCCGGCTGCAATGCTGTCACCCATAATGGTGTAGGTGTCATAATGCATGCTTTCCGGATTTGCCGCTTGGGCATAGGCGGCCACGGCAAACACACCGGAAAATAAACTCAGGCTTACGGTAACGGCAAGTAATTTATACAGAGCTTTCTTCATAAATACATTCCTCCTCTCCTTTATTAAAAAGGAGAAAACCGAACAAATCAAGAAAAATTCCAGAACAACCGAAAAAATCCCCCGGGGAGGTGCGGAAACCATTCCGTCCTGACCCGGGGGATGTGCCGTTAACAACGGCAGGAAACTCAGCCAATTAAGTTTTTCAGGGAACGAAGCAGGGTGTTCACCGGCTTCTTTACCAAAACATTAGGGGCTTCTTTCAGCGCAACCTGCGTGCCGGTTGAGCCGTGCTCAATGGCGTAAATAACGGCGTCATAGAGTTCCTGACAGCCCTGCCGGTTGGGGTGGCTGAAGAACGTGTTGCCAATGGAGGCGCGGACACCAATGGCGGCAACGGCCTTCATATCATCGGTGGCAAGCAGCTTGCTGATGGCGGCCTGACACTGCTCTTCGGTATAAGTGCCTCCGGCAAGATAGGTATCTGTTACCTGATTCATGACATCATAAATGCCGCTTACCAGAGCGTCTTCCTGCTTGGAAATATCACCGCTGCTAAGCACGTCATCTACCGGAACCGGATTGGTGGACAGGCCGGCCTGGAAGAGCGTGGTCATGGCATCGTATTCCGCGGTCATAACCTTTTCATAGAAATCCGGGCAGTTCTTTTCACACAGGGAAACGAACTGCGGCAGGTGTTTTTTAAATTCCGTGTCGTTGACGGTCCAGGTGGCCGGGCAATACCCTTTGGCAACACAGATTCTGGCAGCCACACGGAACTTCAGGTAGAGTGGCAGGGAAGTGTCATAGACGTCATAGCAATCCTTCATATCCTGGGTAATGGTAGACGGGTCTCCATTGTAATCTGCTAATTGATCCATAAAGCAGATAACTCGCCCGTTTTGAATGGCATCCGCATACAGGTACTCATTCTTATACGGAGAAGCCAGGGAAGTATAGGAGTTGGCCATATTGACCGCAATTCCCATAATGTCACCCAGCGGAATAGGTATTCCCTTGTAGCTGACATCCAGGCTGTCCATAATATTCTGGACATTCAGAACCACAATGGTGGCATCCGGATTCAGCTCGCGGATAATCTTCATGGTGGCGTCAAAGTTGACACAATAGCCGAGCAGGGCATAGGCAATGGTATCCAGTAAATCATCCAGGGTATCCAGGTCTTCCTGCTTTACCAGACCCAGGGAGAGGGAAGTAACGCCTTTCTCCAGTTCCGCCCTGATTTTGTAAAAGCGGGAAGCGTAGTCGGAGCCGATGACATAGGATAAATCATTGCCGTAATCGCCGCTGAGCAGGCGGTTGGTCAGATAAACGCCGAAGTTGTTCAGGCCCATATCATAGGTAATTAAATCGGCTTCTGCAATGCTTTCCTTATAGTCTTTGCGAAGGTCATCCAGGCTGTTGTACCACCAGGTGGACGGCTTGTCTTCTGCATAAAAGCGCCAGCGCATGTATTCGTCCGTGGTAAAGTTTTCATCCAGCAGGAACCGGAGCTCTTCTACCCGCATGGCACTTTGCGCCAGCTGGGCGTGGTCTACCGTGTATCCTTTGTTCCGGTAATAATCAGCAACCAGAGCGGGATAGGAATAGGGGACTACGGTCCGGTATCCGGAAATGCCCGGCGTCCCGTCTTCCGGCTTTAAAACCGGGTTGGCGTAAAGGTCCTCCGTCAGATAACCGTGTAGGGCGTATCCGTTGGTGTTGGAGGCACCTAAGGTAACATAATGAAAGGTCTGATCCGATTTCTTTCCTGCGGCAAGGGCAGGAATACAAAGGGCGGCCAGAAGGCAGACGGCCAGCAAAAGCGAAGTTAGTTTTTTCTGTAGATTTTTCTGTAGATTCTTCATAAAGCTACCCTCCTTATCCAATCAGGGAAGACAAGGAAACCAGAATCTGCGTGTCGGTTACCTCCTTGGACTGTGCTTTTATGTCAGCCACTGTTGCGGCAACCTGTGCATCCCAGTCGTCCTGTAAAACGCCCAGAATTTCTTCTGCCATCTGCTGATGCCCGGTTTCCGTCGGGTGCATCATCTTGACGGCGGAGTATTTAATATCTTCATCAAACGGAATCAGCTTGTCGGTGTCCAATGCGGCAACGCCGTAGTAATCAATGGTGTCACACTTGGCAAAAAGACAGTCATTGGATTTGCAGAAACTGCTGGTCCATCCGTTAATGCGTGCGGCATAAAGTTCGGAATAGTCCCAGATCTTCAGTGGTAAATCGCCGGTGATGCTGGTGGGATTAGCTACACCGACAATCAGGATTTTGGCGTCCGGATTCAGCTTCCGGATTTCTTCCAGGACCATAGGCATGTTTTTCTTATAGGTGGCAAAGCCGTTTTCCAGTTCCTTGAAGTAATCGGCCAGCACCATGGAAAACTGGCCGGAAACCTTTGCCACTTCCAGCAAAACGGAAAAGGCGTGTTCCAAATCTTCCTGTCCTTCAATCTTCAGGTCAAACAGGCCGGTTTTCTCCAGAATCTGCTCATACTTATTGTATGTGGTGGACAGCGCTGTGGAATAAATGTCATTGCTGCCGAACTGAATGGTAATTAAATCAGCGGAGCGGACGCTGTCTTTGATGCGCTTTTTGATGGACGGCTGAATTAAGTACATATGATTTTCGTCCTGTGCCCATTCGCCGTTGTCATCCCGATAATAAAACTGTTCCTTGGGAAGCATGGTCAGCGCCCGAAGGTAGAAATCACTCATATCCTGCAGAATCCGGGTGTCATCTACCAGGGTGTAGTCATCCTTCAGAACCCGCAGAATTTCGGTGGTTCTCCATCCACTGTGGGCAACGGAAATGGTGTTCTCCGCCTTTACGCCCTGGGACACCAGGTCAGCATATGTGTCTTCCACAATGCGCTCATCCTGGATCTTTTCTTTTTCTCCTCCAAAGTAGTTGTCTGTTCCGTACCCGGAAGCAATACTGTCACCCATAACCGTATAATTCTGATAGTGCATGCTTTCTGCGTCCACGGCATTGGCGGCTACAGCGGCAACACTACCGAACATACTGAGACTAAGCGTCAGTCCGAGCAGTTTACGTAACGTTTTTTGCATAAAGCATTCCTCCTCAGTCTTATTAAAGAAGTCTACTCTGAAAAAAATCTTAAAAATCATGCACAAGTAGAAATCTTTTTAGAAAAAATTCATAAATTACAACGGAGCTCTCTAAAATTTTTGCCGGATTCCGCCGGGCGATTCAGCCTGTTTTCAGCTTTACTAGTATCCGCATTTACGGTAGAATAAACTGAATGATTTACAGGTAGAAGTCTGCATGGTTTTCCGTGCGGAAGAAAGAGGTTTTTATGGAACCAAAGTTTTCCAAAATTTTGCTGAAGCTGTCCGGCGAAGTGCTGGCAGGAGAACAGGGACATGGCTTTGATTTTACTGTCATTGAGCCAATTGCCGACGCCGTTAAGGAGATTACCGACATGGGTGTAAAAGTCGGTATTGTTATTGGCGGAGGCAATTTCTGGCGCGGTCGCTCCAGTGGAAGCATGGACCGGGTGGCAGCCGATTCCATCGGCATGTTAGGTACGGTTATGAACTCCATTTGCTTTGCCGACACGCTGATCCAGAAAGGGGTTCCGGCCAAGGTGTATTCCGCTGTGGCCATGGAGCCTATTGCAGAATTGTTTGATACCGTAAAGGTACGGGGCTCCCTGGCCAACGGAACGGTAACCATTTTCGGGGCCGGAACAGGCCACCCGTTCTTTTCCACTGACACGGCCGGCGCCCTGCGTGCCGCACAGATGGAAGCCGAAGTTATTTTCAAGGCTACCAACGTGGACGGTGTATATGACAAGGATCCGAACAAGTATGCAGATGCCGTCAAATTTGACACCCTGACGCAGACGGACCTGTTAAACAAGGGCCTTTCCGTTATGGATGCGGCAGCGGCCTCCATCTGCCGGGACAACGGCATCAATATTCTGGTCTTCAACCTGAATGATCCGAAGAACATTGTACGTGCCGTCAGCGGCGAACCAATCGGAACCCTGGTTTCGTCAAAATAAAAAAGAAAAAGAAATATATAAGAGGTGACTTTTATGGGAAATTATGAAGCAGCCGAAAGCAGAATGCAGAAGGCCATTGCCAGACTGGAAGAAGATTATGCGGAAATCCGCGCCGGTCGTGCCAATCCAAACGTACTGGACAGAGTAACCGTAGACTATTACGGAACGCCGACTCCGGTAAACCAGCTGGCCTCTGTCTCTGTTGCCGAAGCCAGAATTCTGGTGATTACGCCGTGGGACAAGTCCCTGCTGAAGGCTATTGAAAAAGCCATCCAGACCTCCGACATCGGAATTAACCCGCAGAATGACGGTAACGTAATCCGTCTGACTTTCCCGACTCTGGACGGGGACCGCCGTAAGGAACTGGCCAAGGGCATTGCCAAGCGCGCAGAGGAAGCCAAAGTAGCAATCCGCAACGTGCGCCGGGATGCCATGGATGACCTGAAAAAGCAGCTGAAAGCCAAGGAAATTACCGAAGACGACCTGAAAGATGAAGAAGGTAAGGTACAGAAGCTGACTGACAAATACGGCAAGCAGATTGACGAAATTGCCGAAGCCAAAGAAAAGGAAATCATGACGGTATGAAAACACGTATTCTTTCCGGCATCTTAATTGCCATTATCCTGATTGGCGTCTGGGTTGGTATGTACACGCCGGTAGTAGATGTCATTATGGCTCTTCTGGCGGCCGGCGCCTGTTATGAAATTACCAAGGTGGCAGGAGTCAAAAGTCTGCCGCTGCGCATTGTATCCATTGCCTTTTCCTGCGCCCTGCCGCTTGGCCTGGTTTACATGAGCAAATTCCCCATCAGCATTCTTTGCATCATTTATGTGCTGGTGCTGATAGTTATGACCGTTATTGACTTTGAACATATTCCGTTCCAGGACCTGGCGGTTACCATTTACGCTTCCTTTATTGTGCCAATCGGCTTTGCCACCATTCCGCTGATTTCGGATTTCTACAAAGTGTATCCGGAAATTGATACCCACGAAAACGCCTTTCTGTTATGGATGGGCGTGGCCACCGCACTGTTCACGGACGTCTTTGCTTATTTTGTCGGCTCCAAGTTCGGCAAGCACAAGATGACCCCGGTGTTAAGCCCGAAAAAATCCTGGGAGGGTGCCATTGGCGGCGTGGTTTGCAACGTAGCCTTCATGTGCTTAACCAGAGCTGCTTTTGCGCACTGGTTTGCCTTAAAGCCAATGTTTATGGGCTGGGGAATGTTCATCCTGATTATCATTGCTTTGTCCATTCTCTCCATGTTCGGCGATTTAATGGCCTCCCTGATCAAACGCAACTACGGTGTAAAAGACTACTCTAACCTGATTCCGGGTCACGGTGGTATTATGGACCGCTTTGACTCCGTGCTGGTGGTTGCTCCCACGTTGTATGTGGCAGTAGTCCTTTACATGCTGTAAGTAAAGGAACTTTTCGTATTATGACAGAATCGTTATCCCTTCTGGGGTCTACCGGCTCTGTGGGAACACAGACGCTGGCGGTTTGCCGGGCACGGAACCTGCCGGTAGCCGCGCTGACGGCAAACCGTAACACGGACCTGCTGGAGCAGCAGATCCGGGAATTTCATCCGGCAAAAGCGGCTTTATTGGATGAAACCGCTGCTGCCGATTTAAAGCTTCGCATTGCAGATACGGACACCCGGGTGCTGTCCGGCATCTCCGGTGTCTGTGAATGCGCTGCGGACACGGAAGCAGACACGGTGTTCAATGCCATTGTCGGCATTGCCGGTCTGGTTCCGACGCTGGACGCCATTCATGCGGACAAAAAAATTGCCCTGGCCAACAAGGAAAGCCTGGTGGCCGGCGGGCAATTGGTTATGGATGCCGTACAGCAACGGGGTGTGCCGCTTTTGCCGGTAGACTCCGAACACTCTGCCATCTGGCAGTGCCTGCAGGCTGCGCCGCAGCAGGACCGTGCACTGAAGAAAATTCTGCTGACCGCCAGTGGCGGCCCGTTTTTTGGAAAAACGCGTGCCGAACTGGAACACGTTACCGTACAGCAGGCCTTGCAGCATCCCAACTGGAGTATGGGCGCAAAAATTACCATTGACTCTGCTACCTTAATGAATAAGGGCCTGGAAATTATTGAAGCCTGCTGGCTTTTTGGTGTCCGGGAAGACCAGATTGAAGTATTGGTACATCGGGAAAGCATCCTGCACAGTGCCATTCAATTTGAAGACAATGCTGTTATTGGACAGCTGGGTGTGCCGGACATGGCCAGTCCCATTCAATACGCATTAACCTATCCGGAGCGTCTTCCAAGTCCGGCCGCAGAACTGGATTTGGCAGAATTGGCCACGTTGCATTTTGCCAAACCGGATATGGAAACCTTTGATTGCCTTGCCATTTGTCGTGAAGCCATCCGCCGCGGCGGATTGTATCCGACGGCGGCCAATTCCGCCAATGAACAGGCCAACAGCCTGTTCCGTGCCGGCCGCATTTCTTTCCTGGAAATTGGCGAACTGGTGGCGGAAGCCATGGATGCCTGCCACTCCCAGGAAACATTTACCTTATCCGATGTTCTGGCCGCAGACCGGGAAGCCCGGGAAACGGTAAATGACAGAGCCGGATGGAGACCGGAAGAGGTATTTTAATTATGACCACAGCCATTGGTATCATTGTTGCCATTTTATGCTTTGGCTTCCTGATTCTGACCCACGAACTGGGTCACTTTCTGCTTGCGCGTATTTTTGATGTCAAAGTCAACGAGTTTTCCATTGGAATGGGACCCAGACTGTTTGGCATTCACGGGAAAGAGACAGATTATAACCTGCGTCTGTTTCCCGTCGGCGGCTATTGTGCCATGGAAGGAGAGTCCGAAGATTCGGAGGACTCCCGCTCCTTTAACGCCAAAGAACCGTGGAAACGGGCCCTGATTATTCTGGCCGGTGCCACGGTCAATTTGTTGACCGGCTTTTTGGTAATGATTATCCTGGTCAGCACCTTCAGCAAAATCGGAACCACAACCATTTCCTCTTTTGCAGAAAATGCGGCCTCGGAATCCCAGGGCCTGCAGGCCGGGGACAAGGTCATTGGCGTAAACGGAAATAAAATTTTAACCAGTATGGATCTGGCTTATTTTATGGCCAAAGATCCGGATGGGGTGATTGACTTTGTGGTAGAAAGAGACGGGGAAACCGTTTCTGTAGACCGTGTTAAATTTGCCATGTCAGAGGATGAAGACGGCAACAAGTCCCTGCAGTATGACTTTACCGTAAAAGGCGTAAAGCCCAGCTTTACCACGGTTCCCAAGTATGCTTTCTTAAATTCCTTAAGTATTTTCCGCATGGTTTGGGACAGCCTGTTTGATCTGGCACGGGGCAAATACCAGATTTCGGATTTGTCCGGACCGGTCGGGACGGTTTCCGTTATTGCGCAAACTACCACGTCTGCCGTTAAAAGCACAGACTACAGCTCATTACTGTATTTGCTGGCTTTACTGGCCATCAACCTTGGCGTCTTTAACTTGCTCCCGTTCCCGGGACTGGATGGCGGACGTTTCTGGCTGATTGCCTTTGAAGCCGTTACCGGCAGAAAACCACCAAAGACCCTGGAAGCGGCCTTGAATTTCATTGGCATTGCAGCTTTGCTGTGCTTAATGCTGGTGGTAACTGCTTCCGATATTAAAAAATTCTTTTAGAAGGAGCGTCTGTCATGAGCAGAGCAGTACAGGTTGGATCATTACAAATCGGCGGCGGGGCCCCGATTGTGGTGCAATCCATGCTGAATGCGCCGCAGGGGGACATTCCTTCCAACCTTAGCCAGGCAAAGCGGCTGGAAGAAGCCGGATGTCAGTTAATCCGGCTTTCCGTTTCCGGTTTGCAGGATATTGACACCATTGTGGCACTGAAGCAGGAAATCAAAGTGCCCCTGGTGGCGGACATTCAGCATAACCACAACCTGGCCCTGCTGGCCATAGACGCCGGTATAGATAAAATTCGCATTAACCCAAGATATATTGGGACCCGGCAGCAATTGGCCCAGGTGGTGGAAAAGTGTAAACAGCACAAGGTGCCCATTCGTGTTGGAGTCAATTCCGGCTCCTTGGAACCGGAATTGCTGGAAAAGTACGGCGGTGCCACGGCGGAAGCCCTGGCGGAATCTGCGTTGCAGTGTGCCGCTTTCTTAGAAGAATTTGACTTCCACGACATTATCCTGTCTCCGAAGTCTTCCGATATTCGAACCCTGATTCAGGCCTGCCGCATTGTGGCCGAATGCTCGGATTATCCGTTGCATCTGGGGCTGACCGAAGCCGGCACCGCCGGGCAGGGGAGTGTTAAGTCGGCCATTGCCATCGGGTCCCTGCTGGCGGATGGCATCGGGGATACCATCCGTGTATCGCTGACGGATGACCCTGTGGCAGAAGTCGGGGCCGCAAAAGATATTTTGCGGGCACTGGACCTTCTGCCGGATACCCCGCAGTTAATTTCCTGCCCAACCTGTGGCCGTACGCAAATTGACCTGATTGGCCTGGCCACAGCCGTGGAAGAAGAGCTGAAACAGCTGAATAAAAAAATAACGGTGGCAGTTATGGGCTGTCCCATCAACGGCCCCGGAGAGGCCGCACAGGCCGATATCGGCATTGCCGGCGGAAACGGCGTCGGCATTATCTTTAAAAAAGGAAACGTGCTGAAGAAGGTTCCGGAAGAGGAACTGCTGACAGCACTGTTAGAAGAAATAGAGAGGTTATAAAGTTGTCAGAACGTAGTGTTGCAGAACTGTTTTCTTTCCCGGATGCAGGGTTGCTTTCTCCTTCCCTGAAAGCAGCAAAAGTGGAACAAATTAAATTATATAAAGCATCCCGCACCCTAGAACTGTCCCTGTTGGCAGACCAACCGGTGGAAGAGACGGAACGGCTTCTTTTTCAAACGCAGCTGGCAAAGCAACTGCGCCTGGATCAGGTTTTGGTGCAAGTCTGCGTTGCAGAGCCCGGTTTCCAACTGTCGGCAATGCCGCAGGTACTGGAAGCCCTGAAAAAAGAAGTGCCGGCTACCAACGGCTTTTTAACCGGAAGCGGATTTTCCCTGGAACAGAAGGAATTAAGAATTCATCTGACCCACGGTGGCGCCGATATTTTAAAGAGCATTGGCGCCGATACCGCCATTACCAAAATTATTGCCCGGGATTACGGCGTGCAATTGCAGGTTATCTTTGACGGCGTTACTGAAATTTCAGCAGAAGAAGAGTCCTTTAAAGAATTGCAAAAGCAGGGGGAAGCCCAGGCCAAGGAAGAATTCCACGAAGAAAAGAAGCCTAAAGAGCATAAGATTATAGACGGTATTCCGCTGTATCTGGAAACGGCAAAAATCATTTACGGAACAGCCGTAAAGAAACTGCCAAAGCCCATTAAAGACGTACAGGCGGATGACGGACAGGTGGTGGTCTGGGGTGACGTTTTTGACCTGGATATCAGGGAAACCAGAGACGGCCGCAGCCGGATTATTACCTTTAATATTATGGATGACACCGGAGCTTATCCGGTAAAGCTGTTCCAACGTGCAGACGTTGTGAAGGGCCTGTTACAACAGCTGAAAAACGGCATGACCCTCATCATTCGCGGGGATGTCATGTATGATAAATACAAAAGTGAAAACGTATTGGACGCGCAGCACATTGCCAAGGTGGAAAAAATCAATCGCCAGGACAATTACGAAGGCGAAAAGCGCGTAGAACTGCATTTGCATAGCAACATGTCCATGATGGATGCCATGACGGATGCCGGCGTGTTAGTCAAACGGGCCGCTTCCTGGGGCCACCGGGCCGTTGCCATTACAGACCACGGTGTTTTGCAGGGATATCCGGCTGCCTTCGGTGCGGCACAAGCCACCGGCATTAAGGTCATTTACGGCGTGGAAGGTTACGTCTATGATGACCTGAAAACAGGAGATACAGACTGGGAAAAAATCCAGACCAAACTGAAAAACAAGGAAGACCGGTATTACCACATTATTATTCTGGTAACCAACAATGTCGGCCTGAAAAATCTGTACGGGCTGGTTTCCCGTGCGCATACCGAACATTTTTATCGCAAACCGGTTACCCTGAAATCGGATCTGGCTGCCAATCGGGAAGGTCTGTTAATTGGTACGGCCTGTGAAGCCGGAGAACTGTTTACGGCGGTTCGCACCGGAGAATCCGAAGAACGGCTGGCAGAAATTGCCGACTTCTATGACTACATGGAAATTCAGCCGGACGGCAACAACGGATTCCTGTTGCGTCCTTACTATGTGAAGGACAAGGCCAGCAAGGAAATGAAAATGATGCCGCCCCGTCTGAACTCCGAAGAGGATTTGCACGCCATTAACCGCAAAATCATGCAACTGGCAGATGAACGCGGCAAACTGACGGTAGCCACCGGAGACGTGCACTTTATAGATCCGCAGGACGCCCAGTACCGTGCCATTATCATGGCGGGTCAGGGCTTTACGGATGCAGACCGGCAGCCGCCGCTGTACCTGAAAACCACAGAAGAAATGCTGCAGGACTTCTCTTATCTGGGAGAAGAGCTTGCCAAAAAGGTGGTTATTACCAACCCGAACCTGATTGCGGATCAGGTGGAACGGATTCGTCCGGTGCCAAACGGCAGCTTTCCGCCGTCCATTGACGGAGCGGAAGAACAACTGCAGGAGCTGTGCTGGAATAAGGCCAAAGAACTTTATGGCGAGCCGGTTCCCGAATATGTTTCCAAGCGCCTGGAAAAAGAATTAAACTCTATTATTAAAAACGGATTTGCCGTTTTATACATGATTGCGCAGAAGCTGGTGGCCAACTCGGAAGAGCACGGCTATTATGTCGGCTCCCGTGGATCGGTCGGTTCCTCCTTTGTTGCGCACGCGTCCGGTATTTCGGAAGTAAACCCGTTGGCGCCGCATTACCGCTGCACCAATCCGGCCTGTAAACATACGGAATTCTTCTTACACGGAGAAGTGGGTTCCGGTTATGACCTTCCTCCGAAAAACTGCCCGGAATGCGGCACCCCTATGTGGCGGGACGGGCATGATATTCCCTTTGAAACCTTCCTTGGCTTTAAAGGGGACAAGAGCCCTGATATTGACCTGAACTTCTCCGGGGAATATCAAAACCAGGCCCACCACTACACCATTGAGCTGTTTGGCGAAGACCACGTGTTTAAGGCAGGAACCGTTGCCACGGTAGCCGACAAAACCGCTTATGGATATGTAGTAAAATATCTGGAGGAAAAGCAGATTACCGCCAACAGTGCAGAAATTTCCAGGCTGGTAAATGGCTGTACCGGCGTAAAACGGACCACCGGTCAGCATCCGGGCGGCATGGTTGTTGTACCCAACAGTTATGACGTAACGGACTTTACCGCAGTGCAATATCCGTCAGATGACCCGGATAAGGGCATGAAAACCACACACTTTGACTTCCACTTTCTGCATGACACCATCCTGAAGCTGGATAACCTGGGACACGATGTTCCCACCATGTATAAGTATCTGGAAGACATGACCGGCCTTTCGGTTATGGACGTAGATATCTGTGATCCGGAAATTTACAAGCTCTTCACCAGCCCGGAACCATTGGGCATTACAGCAGAAGACATTGACTGTGAAACCGGTACCCTAAGTATTCCGGAAATGGGTACCCCATTTGTACGGGGCATGCTGATTGAATCCAAGCCAAAGAACTTCTCTGACCTGTTGCAGATTTCCGGTCTGTCCCATGGTACGGACGTTTGGCTGGGTAACGCACAGGAGCTGATTAAGGACGGCACCTGTACCATTTCTGAAGTAATCGGTACCCGTGACTCTATCATGGTTGACCTGATGCACTATGGCCTGGAGCCGGACATGGCCTTCAAAATTATGGAAATTACCCGTAAGGGTAAGGCCACCAAGCTGTTAACGGAAGAACACATCAACGCCATGAAGGAACACAACGTTCCGCAGTGGTACGTGGATTCCTGCTTTAAGATTAAATACATGTTCCCGAAAGCCCATGCGGCCGCGTATGTCAGCGCAGCCCTGCGGCTGGCCTGGTTTAAAATTTACAAGCCGGTGGAATATTACGCTACATTCCTGACGGTTCGTGGCGAAGATCTGGATGCCCAGGCCATCCTGGCGGGCAAGGATTATGTACGCGGCCGAATGCAGGAAATCAAGGCCTTGGGCCGGGACGCCAGCGCCACCCTGCAAAACGAATTTACCGGTTTGCAGGTAGTGCAGGAGATGCTGGCCCGCGGCATAGAATTCCTGCCGATAGACCTTTATCAGTCAAAAGCTACCACTTTTACCATAGAATGTGGTAAAATACGATTGGCGTTCTCTAGTATTAAAGGACTGGGGATTAGCGCGGCACGCGCGCTGGAGGCTGCCAAAGACGACGGAGAAGGGGATTACCTTTCCATAGAAGACATTACCAGAAGAGCCGGAGTCTCTTCTGCTGTTATTGAATCTTTACGGAGTCTTGGCGCACTGGAAGGACTGCCGGAATCCAGCCAGATGTCGTTATTTGGATTTTAAACAATCCATACCTATAGAAAATGAAAGTGAAAGGAGCGGGGGACAATGAAACCATCAACTATCATTGCCATGATTTTAAGTTTTAGTGTCTTCTGTGCCGGTGCCACTTTGATGGTACACAATCACTTGCAGGATCTGAATTCGGAAACCAGACCCCATACATTATACGAGTATGACCTGGGTTCCAAGACCACTACCGCTCAGACCAGTTCTGACCCATCTTCAGAAGATTCCTCTGAAACGGAAGCGTCTACCGAAGTACAAAGTTGGATTAGTGCCCATATTCTTCATCGTACAAGCAAAAGACAGGTGCTGGTTCCAACTTCAGGAAAGACTACAGAAATCGTTGTAATATCAGATGCTGTTATTCCAAGCACAACTGCATCTTCGGAAGAAAACACCTCTGCAAGCACAAACTCAAGCACAACAACTACAACCACGACTACCACCACAACCACGTCCAGTACTACTTCCAGCACAACTTCCAGTACTACTTCAAGTACTACGGAATCTACAACGGAAAGTACCACTGAATCGCAGACGAAACCGGATCCGGAAGTGCCGAAGTACTACTATATTATTGAAGATGACACCAAGATTTTCCATTGGGGCGGCCAGACAAATCCGTATCCATACGGACGTGTCCCGGACGGACGCACCCTTTATTACGGCACCTACGGAGAACTGGTGGAAAAAGGATATACCCCATGCCCGGCGTGCTTCCCGTAAGCAATTGAACCGCCGAATTGAATGGGTTATAATAAAGCAAAATTCAGTCTGTAGGAGGACCGCAATATGGATTACGAAAACAACACTGTTACCGAAGTAAAGGAAGAAGAATCCCTGGTTGAACTGGTAAAAGAAAAGCTCATCTCTCTTGGTAAGGACAAGCTCCTTCCCATGGTAGTTTCTTTTGCAAAGGATCAGCTTCTCCCGACCGTTCTGGAAAGCCTGAAGGACATTGCCGTCAATGACATTGTTCCGTTTGTAGCAGATAAGCTTTCCGGTATCTTCAGCAAAAAAGAAGACTAATTGTTTGTTGTAGCAATTAACAGAAGCAATAACAAAAGCCCTCACTACTGTGAGGGCTTTTTTCTGTCTTTGGATCTGCTTACAGAATGCAGGGCTGGTCAGACAGCTTCTGGTTGATGTATTTGGTAATAACGTCATAAACCTTGTCTTCACGGTCAGCAACAATGCAATAATCTTCCAGAGCCAGACCGGCAACGGTAATGGCAGCGTGGAACTTGGTATGAATCAGGGCATCTACGTTCAGGCCTTTGCCGAAGTTATAACGTTCCATGGCGTCAACGTGTACGGCCTTGTCATATGCTTCACGGTCATTGTACTTGTCAATCATGGCCAGCTTGGAAACAGTGCAGTGGGTTTCGTTGGCAAAGCGGTCGGCCAGAACGTAGTAGGTTTCACCGGCTTCATCTGCTAGGGTCAGCTCTACTGCATAAACGTCAATCAGTCCAATGTCGTAAAAATCGGTTTTAATGTCTTTGATGGTATACATTGTTTTTATTGCCTCCTGAAATAGTAATGAATAGGGGGTGAATAATTCTTACAGGCAACATCATACCGTACCGTTAAACAATTAACAAGAGCTAAACTTTGCACTTTTACAAAAGTGCAAAGTTTACGGTGCTTTTTCTGCGTTTTTATCAAAAACGAAGGCCGAATTCTTTGCAGTTTCCGTCAAAGTGCAAACTGTATTTCATCCCTTTTGGCGAGTCAGTAACCTGCCAACTAAAAAACTTTTTCTCTTTTTTTAAAAAAGGGCTTGCTTTCTGGCAGAATATCGGTACAATAGACTTGTAGTTAGCAAAGGCTAACTCAAAGAGAATTTAAAGCCTGGAGGTCACCACTATGTTAGAACTCATGGAATGTGTAGCAGTAGGCGTAGCTGTTGCCGGTGGCACGGCTTCCGTTCAGACGGCAGTCAAGCGCTGGGCTAAGAATCAGCTCTCTAAGTGACATAAACACACATTCTTCGGGAAGAAGGGCATCCGTTTGGATGCCCTTCTTTCTTGTCCCTGTGCCGCCTGTCCCGGCGCCGTTTTGTAACCCTTTGTAAATAGCATTTTGCCTGTAGGACAGGTAAAATAAGACAGTAAGTATAAGTTTTACTAAGGAGAATCATTATGCCGGAAACCTTTTTTCATGTTTTAGTGGTTGTGCTGCTGGTTATCTTTGCTGGGTTTCTGGCCTTCCTGATTAGGAAGGTCCTGCAAACCAGCAGAGAATGGAAGCAGAACAACCAGGCGCCGCAGGAGGCCGTGCCGGCCACGGTGGTTTCCAAAAGCGCGGAGCGCTTTCAAAAAAAACAAAAGCACCTGGACGGCGCCGACAGCGGCATCTTCCATGTCCGCTTTCATTTGGAAGACGGAACCGAAGCAGAATTCCATGTATTTGAAGAGCAATATGCGGACATGGAAGAGGGAGATACAGGAGTACTACATCGCCAGGGAACACGGTTCCTACGCTTTGAAAAGACAGGAAAAACCAACTCTTGAAACGGCCAGAACGGCAGAGTATAATTCTAACCAAGTTATCTGAGAGTCCACCTCTCTTTCTGGAGGAACATTTATGCTTGGCAAGTATGTCAGGGTTAAGGTGACGCATCCTATGTTCTCAGAAAACGCTGCAGACCATACGGAATATCCGTTAAACTTCGGAGAAATTATTTACGTCACAGCCCGTCAACAAGAGAAATTATACGCGTTTGTTCTCGGCATAAATCACCCGGTGGAAACCTTTGACGGACGTATTATTGCTTCCTTTGAACGTCAGGGAAAGCTCTATTACGTTGTAGCACCTAAAACCAAAAGATACATTGTCAATGACATTGGACCGGCCCTGGCTTTTTTGCAGCCGGAAGACCTCCGTTGTTATTTTGAATGTTCTTGCGGAGCAGTGGTTTACAGGGAAATCGGCGGTCAGATCCGCTACCTGGTTATCAAGAACAAGCGCAGTGCCCACTGGAGTTTCCCGAAGGGTCATGTAGAACCCGGGGAAACCTATGAACAGACCGCAAAGCGGGAAGTGCTGGAAGAGGCCGGCATTCACATTAAGATTGCCCCCGGTTTCCGGGAATCTTCCAATTACATGATTCAGAACCGCGCCGAAAAAACCGTGCTGATTTTTGTAGCCGGAACGCGGGACATTAACACCGTTATTCAGGAATCGGAAATTGAAGATTACGCCTGGCTGACCTATGAAAACGCCATGCGGCGCTTAAAATTTGAAAATGACCTGAAAATTTTGACAGATGCGCGTGCGTTCCTGCTGGAACGGGACTACATTACCGAAACCGGTTTGGGCCCTAAAGGCGTAGCATCCAAAGCAAAGGTAAGGCGTTCCGGTCGGCAACAGCGCCGGTAAGACCCGTGCCAATCAAGAAAACTACAAAAAGCCCCGATGAGTACAGAAGCTTCTGAACTCACCGGGGCTTTCTTGCCGCGCTTTTTAGGGGATGCGCTTTCTCTGTTTTTATTTTTTCTTTCTTGCGGAAACCGGGAACTCATTCTTTGCGTAGGTTTCCCAGACGTCCATGCGGTCCTCTTCATCAATTTCACGGACGACCTTTGCCGGTACACCGGCCACAATGCTGTTCGGCGGAACATCTCTGGTTACTACTGCGCCTGCGGCCACAATGCTGTTTTTGCCGACGGTTACACCGCCACAGATGGTTGCGCTGGAGCAAATCCAGCAATTCTCTTCAATGGTAATAGGAGCAGAGTACTCCAGGTCATGATGACCATCCGGATAATCGGCAGGCAGGCGTTCCTCCGGAAGGAACGGGTGGTTTGGCGTTGCCAGTGTAACATTGGCACCCAGCCAGACATTGTCTTTCAGAGTGATGGGCGAAACATCCAGGAACGTGCAGTTGTAATTTACAAAGCAGCCCTTTCCAACATGAATGTTGACACCGTATTCACAGTAAAACGGGGCAAAAACGGCAAGGGAATTTCCCTTGGCGGATGGAATCAGGCGCATTAAAGCAAGCTGCTTTGATGCAATTCTCCAGAGTGGAATCCGGTTGAACCGGTCACATCTGGTAAGGCCTAAGGCGTGCTGTTTGAACAGATCCTTGCTGGAAGAGTTGTAAAGCTTCCCGGATACCATTCTGTCCCAATCGCTGATGTTGTTATACATAATTTTCCTCCTGTTTTATGGTTAAGTCTTTAATCCATTTATATTTTTTATAATGCCGGTACACCGCCGGTAGTTTGATAATTTCATCCAGATTTACAATAAAGTATACGGCAAGCACCGGCAGATGCAGGGCAAATGCTGCAATTAGGCCCAGCGGAACAGTAATGCACCAGAGGGTGACTGTATCGCAGAAAAATCCGAATCTGGAATCTCCGCCGGCACAGAAAATACCGGCAATGGTGGTTCCGTTTACCGATTTTCCAATCATGTAGTAGGAACACATGACAAGCATCCATTTCAGGTAATCGGTTGCGGTATCTGTTAAATCGGTTATGGCAAGGATGAGCGGGCTGATTGCCAATAGGAATAAGCCGGACAAGGCACCGCAGAGAATGGATAATTTGCAGAGCTTTGCCCCATACGCCTTTGCCTGCTCCAGCCTTCCGGCGCCGAGTTCGTTTCCGACCATAATACCGCCGCCGCTTCCCAGACCAAGGCAGAAGCAGGCTACCAGATTCTTTACAATATTGGCAATGGAATTGGCCGCTACCGCGTCTGTCCCCAAATGGCCCATGATAACGGAGTACATGGTAAATCCAACGCCCCAGACAATTTCATTGCCAAGGACCGGAGTGGTATATTTCCAAAAGTCATGGCGGAGCAGCTGGTCATTGTGCAGGAGGTAAGACAGCTTCAATTTGACGCGGTCTTTTTTTCCGGTTTCAAGGATACACCATATGACTTCCATAATCCGCGCAATTACAGTTGCAAGCGCGGCCCCCGCAATTTTCAGCTTTGGGAAGCCCAGCAGACCGAAAATGAAAATGGCATTCAGCACAATGTTGACAATGACGCTGGTAGAACTGATGATGCTTGATTTCTTTGCTTCCCCGGTATTCTTAAGGAGACACAGATAAATTTGTGAAATTCCCGTTAAAAAGAAGGACAGGGATACGGTTCGTAGGTAAGTGACGCCGCCATCTATTAAAGAAAGATCATTGGTAAAAAGTTTCATCAAGCCATACGGGAAACAGAGCCCGGCCAGAAAAAAGAAAAAGGAGATGGCGGCAGTCACTTTCAGAACATAGGCAAATATTTTTTCAACGGAAACCGTATCATGCTTGCCCCAGTATTGCGCGGCAAACATGGAAAGGCCGATGGTCATAGCAGCAAAAAATAAGTTTTCCACGAATGTTACCTGACTGGCCAGAGAGACCGCAGACAGGGCGTCCTGATTCAGCATGCCAAGCATTAGTGCGTCAGATGCGCTGACAAGTGCCAGCATGAACTGCTGTAACGCAATTGGAAAAACCAGAGAGATTAATTTTTGGGTGAATTTATTTTTCAAGCCAAGCCCTCTTTCTGCAGGTCCTTTATTTGGTCAGGCTCTGTTAAATAAAACAGAACTACCTTATAATATAACTATATTGCCGAACTGATGGGATATCTATCGATATTCTGCCTGATTTAATAACAATCCTGCGAGGTACGTGCTATGATGTCTTTGGAAATGAAGAGCGACCGATCTGAAAAAGTGCATTATGATTATCCCGATTATCCGATTTACATTCGGCGGGCACTGCTTTCCGCCTATTCCGGCTATGCGGCCCCGGCCCACTGGCATGATGACATTGAATTTACGGTGGTTTTATCCGGAGAAATGCAATATAACGTCAATGGCGAAACAGTGACACTGTCGGAAAACGAGGGCATTTTTGTTAACGCAAGACAAATGCATTTTGGCTTTTCGGCCAAAAAGACGGAGTGTGATTTTATTTGTATTCTGCTGCATCCGCTCCTGCTGTGTGCAACCTACGCCTATGAGCGGGATTTTGTGTTGCCGGTGCTGCAAAACAGAAATGCTGCTTATGTGAAACTGAACGCCGGAATTCCCTGGCAAAAGCAGATTGTGGAGTGGGTGAAGGCAATTTATTCCGGACGGAATGAACCGGCCGCCGCACTGAAAACACAGAATCTGTTTTCCGGAATCTGGATTCAGCTTTATGAAAATACGTTCTTTGAAGAACTATCCCAAAGTAAGGACAGCAATCTTTCCACATTAAAAAAGATGATGGGATTTATCCAGCAAAATTACATGACTAAAATAGGTCTTCCCGAAATTGCTGCTGCGGGGGCAGTCGGACAGAGTAAGTGCTGCAAACTGTTTTCCCAATACATTGGCCAGACGCCCAATCATTACCTGACACAGTATCGGCTGGATAAAAGCACGTACCTGCTGGAAAACACGGATCAGACGGTAACGGAAATTGCGGCGGCCGTCGGGTTTAACAGCAGCAGTTACTATGCGGAAGCGTTTCGGAAATGGTATGGAAAAAGCCCGTCTGACTACCGGGCGAGTCAGTGACTTTCGTCCTGCTTTGGAGTGGCTTTTCAAGGCTGGCTTTCAGGGTGTTAAGTTGATTGACGAGGGTGGAAAAGGGGAGTAAGATAAAGCTGTTTTTGATTGTTCACCCAAGGAGGTTTTTACTATGAAAACAGATAAGAAATCCGAGCATGTGGATGTGAAGCGAATCGCCGGAAAGGTGTCCGGAGCGGTTGCCATTGCTACGGTTTCCCACGAAGATGAATCGGAGACGGATTGGAGCAAATTTGATGAGTTCCACGCCTTTTTAAAGGAAAACTTCCCGCTGGTTCATGAAACCATGACGTTGGAGCAGGTTGGCAAAGCCAGCTTGATGTTCTACTGGAAAGGAACCGATGAGTCCTTAGACCCCATTGCGTTCCTGGGGCACCAGGATGTGGTTCCCATTGCAGAGGGCACCGAAGGGGACTGGGAGCACCCGCCGTTTTCCGGATATAATGACGGCAAGTATATCTGGGGCCGCGGTTCTCTTGACATGAAGAACCATTTAATTTGTATGATGGAAGCAATGGAATTGCTTCTGGAAGAAGGATACACTCCGAAACGCGGCATATACCTGTTGCTGGGCCACAATGAAGAAATTGTGGCCGGCAGCACGAACGGCGCGCGGGACATGGCCGCGTTGCTGAAAGAGCGTGGGGTACATCTGGATTCTTTGATTGACGAGGGCGGCGCCATGATGGCAGTCAAGGGCCCAATGGGCCTTGGCTTCTCCTTTGGCGGCGTCGGCGTATCCGAAAAAGGATATGCCGACGTCAAGGTAACCGTAGACGGTACCGGCGGCCATTCGTCCCGCCCGCCGAAGCATACGGCGGTTGGCCTGTTGGCGGACAAGGTGCACAACCTGGAAGCCAACCCAATGGAGCCGCACATGACGGAAACGCTGCGCGGTTTGATGCTGGCATTGTCAGACGCTTTGCCGCTGGGCCTTGGCGTATTCCCGAAGCTGATTTTGAAAGCGCCAAAGCTGCTGACCACGGTTATGGCAGCAGATGTTACCGGCGCAGCGTTTGTGCGCACTACGCATGCGGTTACTATGTGTGAAGGCTCGCCGGCAGCCAACGTATTGCCGACTTCCGCCAATTGCACCATTAACTTCCGCATTATCCAGGGTGACACCGTAGATGACGTCTTAAAGCACGTAGAAAAGTGCATGGGCGGAAAAGGCACCAAGATTGAACTGGTAAAGGGGAAGGAAGCTTCCATTACTTCTCCGTCTGATTCCCGTGCCTACCAGACCCTGAAGAAAACAGCACAGCTGTATGATAAGAAGAACCTGATTGCACCGTACCTGTTGGTTGCCGGTACAGATGCAGAACATTATGAAGTGGTATGTGAAAACATTTATCGCTTCTCTCCGTTTAGCGTGCCAATCAACCTGATGCTGACTACCCATAGTACCAATGAGCACTGTCCGGTAGACCAGCTGGAACAGGCAGTTACCTTCTTTAAGCGCTACACCAGAGCCATGACTGCAGAATAAGGGCCCCGAAGGAAGAAAGGACTGTTATGAAGAAAACTTACGTAGTAAAAGAAGAAAGCTTTCTGAGCAAACAGTGGAAGAAGCAACAGGCCAGGAAAAAAGAGCAGCAGGCGGCAGAAGCGGCAGAGCGCCGACCGGCGTATTTACGCAAGGAAACCGCCGGATATCTGTTGCTGGCCTTATTACTCTTTGCCATTGTGGCTTCCGTCAACACCCTGACAAACGGGTGCATTGTGGGCGCTCTGCTCCTGATGCCCGCCGTGGTAGCGCAGGTTGCTGAACGCCACAGATGGGCCTATAGCTTATATATGTTGGTCCTTGCCGGATTCCTAATCGGACTTCTGGTAGGTGGTCAAACCGCATGGCTGGTATTAAGTATTATTTGCGCCGCCCTCGGCGCAATCACCTTGCTTGCCATCCATTTTATGGGCCTTGACGAAGACTAATTTTCTCAAAAGCGCCCCCAATAAAATGCACCATTAAGGAAGAGCAACTTCCCTGATGGAGCTATTACAACCTGATGGAACTATTACAACAAAGATCAATTTTTGATAAGTAGCGGACCGTAGGCTGGTTTCTTTCAGCCTGTAGTCCGCTTTCTTTATTTGGACGGCAAATCCACTGGGCTTGTCGACTAAAGTGGTATCTGCTCTAGTTGCTGTGACTACGTGTAATTTTAGCTTTTTTTGGAAATTACACGTAATTTTGATTTTGGATTACGTGTAATTTCTGCGTTTCTTTAAATTTACACGTAGTTAGACAATGGTAACTTCTGTGGACAGGCTTATGGAAAGCTGTGACTACGTGTAATCTTGACTTTTTTGGAAATTTACACGTAGTTTTGCCTTGGGATTACGTGTAAATTCCACATTTCTTTAAATTTACACGTAGTCAGGAACCTGGGTGGCCCCTGGAAGAAAGTAGGCCAGGGGAAGCAGGTGGCTCGGAAGAAAATAGGCCAGGGGAAGCAGGTGGCCCTGGAAGAAAGTAGGCCTGGGGGAAGCAGGTGGCCCTGGAAGGAAATAGGCCGGGGGAAGCAAGGGAACTCTGGAAGGAAGTAAGCTGAATCGCTGGGGAAAAAGGCGAGTTATTGGTGGCCACGGGCAGGGGTTGCCGGCGGGTCGTGTTTACTGGCAGAATCGGCTTGTTTGCAGGGTGGGCTTGTGTTAAACTGTTTAAGATATTGAAGAAAGGAAGGATCTTTGTGGACAAAGGAAAATTCTACATTACCACTGCCATCGCTTACACTTCTCGTAAGCCACACATCGGCAATTCTTATGAAATTGTCTTGACCGACGCAATTGCGAGGTACAAGCGAATGCAGGGGTACGACGTATTCTTCCTGACCGGAACCGACGAACACGGCCAAAAAATTGAAGGTTATGCCAAAAATGCGGGAGTAACCTGCAAAGAGTATGTAGACAAGGTTGCGGGAGAAATCCGTGGCATCTGCGATTTACTCAATTGCTCTTATGACAAGTTTATCCGCACTACGGATGACTATCACGAAAAAGCCGTACAGCATATTTTTAAGAAATTATACGATCAGGGAGATATCTACAAAGGACATTACGAAGGCCTGTATTGCACGCCTTGCGAATCATTTTGGACGGAATCCCAGCTGGTAGACGGAAAGTGCCCGGACTGCGGCAGGGAAGTTCACCCTGCCAAGGAAGAGGCGTATTTCCTGAAGCTGTCCAAATATCAGAAGCAGCTGGAAGAATACATTGAATCCAATGAAAACTTCATTTATCCGGAAGCACGGAAGAAGGAAATGCTGAACAACTTTATTAAACCGGGTCTGCAGGACCTGTGCGTTTCCAGAACCTCGTTTAAGTGGGGTATCCCGGTTCCGTTTGATGAAAACCATGTTATTTACGTTTGGATTGACGCCTTAAGCAACTATATTACGGCTCTGGGTTATGATCCGGAAGGATCCGGAGAGCTGTATAGCAAATACTGGCCGGCAGATGTACACATTATTGGTAAGGACATTGTCCGCTTCCACACCATTTACTGGCCCATCATGCTGATGGCACTGGGTCAGCCACTGCCGAAGCAGGTCTTTGGTCATCCGTGGCTTCTGTTTGGAGAAGACAAGATGTCCAAGTCCAAAGGTAACGTTATTTATGCGGATGACCTGACCACCCTCTTCGGCGTGGATGCCACCCGTTATTATCTGCTTTCCGAAATGCCGCATGCATCTGACGGTTCCATTACCTATGAAACCATGATTGAACGCTACAATTCGGATCTGGCAAACACCATTGGCAACCTGGTCAACAGAACCATTGCCATGACCAACAAGTACTTTGACGGTGTTATTCAGGCACCAACGGCAAAAGCGCCGGTGGACGAAGACCTGGCCAACGCCTGCCTGGCTGCCGTTTCCAAAGTGGAAGAGAGCTTTGCCGGTTATAAAATTGCAGATGCAGTAGAAGCTGTTGTTGGCATTGCAAAGCGTGCCAACAAATATATAGACGAAACGGAGCCCTGGGCGCTGGCCAAAGACCCGGCGCAAAAGGAGCGGCTTGGCACGGTACTTTACAACCTGCTGGAAGCCATCCGTTATCTGGCCATCATGCTGAAACCATTCTGCCCGGATACGTCTGCCGCCATCTTTGCACAGGCCAACCTGGGCAAAGACGGCTATGACACGCTTGCTCACTTCGGTGGTCTGGAATCCGGTCGTAAAGTCGGCCAGGCCAAGCCGCTCTTCGCGCGGATTGACAAAGAGGAAATGTTTGAAAAGATTTCCGCCCGTCAGCAGGAAGTACAGGCTGCAGAGGAAGCCAACAATGCCAAGGTTAAGGCGGAGCTGGAAGGCGTAGCCCAGATTGGCATTGACGATTTCTCCAAGGTAGAGCTTCGTGTTGCGGAAATTAAAGACTGTGAACCAATTAAGCGTGCCAAGAAGCTGTTAAAGCTGACACTGGATGACGGCGAAGGCGGACGCGTGGTAGCTTCCGGCATTGCACCGTGGTACAAACCGGAAGACCTGATTGGACACAAGGTTGTAATTGTGGCCAACCTGAAGCCGGCCACCCTTTGCGGTGTTGAATCGCAGGGTATGATTATTGCCGCCGACGTCGGTGAAAAGGATGTTAAAGTTCTCTTTGTAGACGATTTCCCCACCGGCGCAACCTTCCGCTAATACAGATTAGGGGCGCATCCCAAGATGCGCCCCTTACTTTTACACAGGAGTACTTATGTTAACAAACATTTTTGATACCCATGCACATTATGATGATGAAGCCTTTGATGCTGACAGGGACGAACTGCTTGGCTCCGTTCTTCCCGAAAACGGCGTGTCCCTGGTGCTGACCCAGGGCACGGACCTGGTCAGCTCCGTGCACTCTTTGGAACTGGCTAAAAAGTATGATTATGTTTATGCCGCCATGGGTTACCATCCGGAACAAGCCGGGGACGAACGCAAAGGCGACTTAGACCTAATTGCTGACTTCCTGGAAAAGGAGCCGAAGGCGGTTGCGGTCGGGGAAATCGGCCTGGACTATCACTGGGATGAAAACCCACCCAAAGAAACGCAACTGGATTTACTGGGCCGCCAATTGGCGCTGGCCAAGGACCTGGACACGCCCGTTGTCATTCATGACCGGGATGCCCACCAGGACTGCCTGACGCTGTTGCAAAAATACCGCCCGAAGGGCGTTATGCATTGCTTCAGCGGCTCGGTGGAATTCCTGCAGGAAATCCTGAAACTGGGCATGTACATTGGCCTTGGCGGCGCCGTTACGTTTAAAGGCGCTAAGAAACCGTTGGCTGTTGCAAAAGAAGTACCACTGGATCGCCTGGTATTAGAAACGGATTGCCCGTACATGGCTCCGGTTCCCTTCCGCGGCAAGCGCAACCAATCCGACTACATTGCCGAAGTTGCCAAAGTCATTGCCGCACAAAAGGGCATGGACGCACAGGACCTGATTAACCGCTGCAACGAAAACGGCCGCTGTCTGTTTAACATCCCTGATTAAATTAAATATTGATGAAAGATGCAGTTTGTGTTACAGATTGCATCTTTTTATTGTCCCATTTCCGGGACAGTAATTGGCTGTTTACTGTACGCTTTTTTGGACAGTTTGCTTTGGCGATAGTGTATTGTTCCATTAATCGTGATACAATGCAATCAGACCGCAGGATTTTCTCACACCCATTAGAATGAAAGAACGTTTTATGAAAGGTGCGGTGGAGGAGGGACAACCTTTCCGGGCTGTCCTCCCTTTGAGATTAGCCGTTGAACAAGTCCTTAAACTCGTTCGCTATTGCTAGAATTGACTCAACAATCGTTAAGAGCAGCAGAACCCGTTTAAGGTCTTGGTTCAATGGTATTCCTCTTTTATGGCACTTTTTATGACATAAATTTTTCATTTTTAGAATGAAGAAACAGCAGTGTATGAAACCACATCACTCGGAGAGAAGGCCCCCTCTATGACTGACTTGCAAAAAGAACTGTTTCAACTGCAGGACGTTGCATATAAAGATTTCCACAGGAATCTGATTCCAAATGTGGAGCAGGAAAGAGTCATTGGTATCCGGGTGCCGGCGCTGCGGAAATTTGCAAAGCAATTTTCCAAAACCGAAGCAGCGACAACGTTTTTGGAGGACCTGCCGCACTTCTACTATGAGGAAAATAACCTGCATATGATGCTACTGATAGAAATGCGGGACTTCTCCACCTGTTTGGAAAAGATGGACGCGTTTCTGCCTTATGTGGATAACTGGGCAACGTGCGATTTACCATTGCCACAGTGCTTTAAAACACACAAAGAGGAGTTACTGCCGCACATTTACGGGTGGCTGGACAGCACGCACACTTACACGGTGCGGTATGCCATTGGGGCGCTAATGCGGCTGTTTCTGGAAGAGGATTTTGCGCCGGAATACCTGACGCGGGTGGCCAAAATCCAGTCGGAAGAATACTACGTGAACATGATGATTGCCTGGTATTTTGCCACTGCGCTGGCCAAGCAATGGAACGCCACTATTCCTTATCTGGAGCAGCACAGGCTTGCTCCGTGGGTTCATCGGAAAACCATTCAGAAGGCGCTGGAAAGTTACCGCATTACTCCGGAACAGAAAGACTATCTGCGGACGCTCCGAACCGCTGGCACAGCTTCATCCGCACCAGGTTGCCGTTGAACGGAACCTGCGCCGATTCAAAAGAGAACAGGAACTGCTTGCCGGGTGTAAACCCGGCTTTTTCATATTTCTCTATTTTTTGCAGGGCTGCCGTTTGATATTCTTCCTGATCCATCAACCCAAAATGTTCGTAATAAACCTCGGTTTGCGTGGCCACATCCAAAATAGTGAAGTCCGGGTATGTCAGATTCCCGTTAAGAATAAGTGGCCTTTCATATTGGTAGGGGAGCTGCATCGCCCGGAGCAGGTTGGCAATTGTCATTTCTGATTTTGACAGGACCTTTTCTCCGTTTTCCGTCAAATAAATGCAGTTCTCCGGATGAAAATCGGCGTTAGATGGCAGGTCGGTTTTGTCAGCCAACCAGTGTTGAACGTAGTCTGCTTGCGTGGGATGGATGGGCGTGATATATGGCTGTATGGCCGCTGGCATTTTAGAAAAAACTTCGTGCGGATCTTCCAGCTTTTGTAACAGAAGAAGGACCTGACTTAAAATGTGAAAATTTTCTTTCTGCCTGGCGAGTAAGTCTTCCTCATATCTTTTTTGCGCCAGCCGGCATAAGGTCGTCTCATCTTTCTTAGAAAGATAGAGCCGGCCTTTTTCGCCTTTCCCAATCCTTTGATAAAACTGGAAGGCCTTTTTGTTCCTGGCTACCAACAGTTTGCCGGCCGGCGCGGTTTGTAATTTCTTTGAGAGCTGCTTGATTTCCTGTTGCTCCGCTTCCAGCTCTTTCCGAATGGTTACTATGATTTGATTTAAGTCAAACTGGGTCATGGGTGGGCTCCTTCCCTTTTTCTTTTAACATATCATTTTGGAGGAAAGGAAACTATAGAATGATATGTTCGTTAGGGCGAAGAATATGTGGATTTTGAATGAAAATATGGCATAAATAAGCCAAAAATGGTGTTCTGGCCAGGTGGCTCCTTGTGGGATGGAAAATGAAAGAAGGAATTTACCGCAGATTGGCTGTGGTGGTGCAATCTGCGGTAATTGAGGATGGAAATTACCTCATATAGCTGTCCGTGGCCGGAAATGAGGTAAATGGGGCTACGGGTGCTGACTTAGTGCGAAAGATATTTTCGTAAAGTACCGCAGATTCTGAGATTGGAGCCAATCTGCGGTAATTGAGGATGGAAATTACCTCATATAGCTGTCCGTGGCCGGAAATGAGGTAAATGGGGCTACGGGTGCTGACTTAGTGCGAAAGATATTTTCGTAAAGTACCGCAGATTCTGAGATTGGAGCCAATCTGCGGTAATTGAGGATGGAAATTACCTCATATAGCTGTCCGTGGCCGGAAATGAGGTAAATGGGGCTACGGGTGCTGACTTAGTGCGAAAGATATTTTCGTAAAGTACCGCAGATTCTGAGATTGGAGCCAATCTGCGGTAATTGAGGATGGAAATTACCTCATATAGCTGTCCGTGGCCGGAAATGAGGTAAATGGGGCTACGGGTGCTGACTTGATACGAAAGATATTTTCGTAAAGTACCGCAGATCTTGAGATTGGAGCCAATCTGCGGTAATCGAGGATGGAAATTACCTCATATAGCTGTCCGTGGCCGGAAATGAGGTAAAAAAGAAAACTACCGCAGATTGGCCAAGGTGGCGCAAGGTGCGGTAGTGATTTATAGGTGTGTATATGGATAGTGTGTAAGCATGTGGACGAGTGAGGTGTCGGTGCCAGAAAAAAGTATGCATTATTTTTTTGCCCGGCGGAGCCCCACATTCAGAGAAAGAAACATCACATTTAGAGAAAGAAACTATCACGTTTAGGGAAAGGGGAAAGGATTAAAGGGTGCGTTCGGCCTGGGTGACGCGGTAGGCCAGCTCGGCAAGTTCGTCATAGGTGGAGAGCTTGCCGATGGCGTTGCGGTACTGCGCGGCGCCGCGGACGCCCCGGATGTACCAGGCCGCGTGCTTGCGTGCTTCGCGCATGCCGATTTTTTCACCTTTGTATTCTACCAAAAGGGCTACGTGCTTCAGTAAGACGCGCATGCGCTCGGAAGCAGGCGGCTCCGGTAGGATGCGTTCCTGGGTCAGGAACGCATTGACCTGCTGGAATACCCAGGGGCGTCCCTGGGCGCCGCGGCCAACCGCAATGGCGTCCACGCCGGTCAATTCTAGCATTTTGGCAGCGGAAGGGCCGTCCGTTACGTCTCCGTTCCCGATGACGGGAATGGAAACGGCGGCCTTTACCTGCCGGATGGATTCATAATCTACCGGCGGGGCGTACATTTGCTCGCGGGTGCGGCCGTGCACGGTAATGGCGGCTACCCCTGCATCTTCCAGCCGCTTGGCCAGTTCCACGCAGACCAGGTGGTCAGAATCCCAACCGGTTCGGATTTTACAGGTAACCGGAACCGGTACGGATTTGACTACGGTTTCGGCAATTTCCTGGGCCAGCGGCAAATTCTTAAGCAGGGTGGAGCCGCTGCCGTTGCCGACAATTTTGGGAGCGGGACAGCCCATATTAATGTCTATCATATCCGGACCGAAGGCCATGGCTTTTTCGGCGGCCAGGCCCAGCGTGGCAGGGTCATAACCAAACAGCTGAATGGCGCCCGGATGTTCTTTTGGAGATAAAAACAGTAATTCTTCTGATTTCCGGTCTCCCATGACGTAGCCTTTGGCGGACACCATTTCCGTGGTTATGCCCGCTGCGCCATAGTCCAGACACAACTCCCGCATGGCGCGGTCGCCGACTCCGGCCAGGGGCGCCAAAAAGCAGGCCCGGTCCGGAAAACAGAGGTTTCCAATCTGCAAGAAAACACCTTCTTTTTTGAAACTTTCGATATTTTAACAAGCTCCCGTCCGGATTGCAATAGACCCCTTATTATGCTAAAATTTACAGTGCTAAAAAAGGAAAAAAAGCGTGCAGGCATGCGTAAAACCATACGCATATTTGTGTGAAAATAAGGCAGGCATGCGGAGGAGGAGCAACTATGACGCTTTTGGTACTGGACGGAAACAGTATTGTAAACCGTGCTTTTTATGGCATTAAGCTGCTTTCTACCAAGAACGGACAGTTTACCAACGGCATCTATGGCTTTTTGAATATTCTCCTTCGTTTGGAAGAAGAAACCAATCCGGACGGGGTAGCCATTGCCTTTGACTTAAAGGCGCCTACGTTCCGTCACAAGCTGTATGACCAATATAAAGCGGGGCGGCATGCCATGCCGCCGGAACTGGCATCCCAGATGCCAATTTTAAAAGAACTGCTGACAGATCTCGGCTACAAACTGGTAGAGCAGGAAGGCTATGAAGCGGATGACATTTTAGGTACGCTGGCCAAAAGCTGCGGCACGGAAACGCAGTGCTTCCTTGCCACCGGAGACCGGGACAGCCTGCAGCTGGTACGGGACAATGTCACGGTACTGCTGGCTGCCACCAGACATGGACAGCCGGAAACCGTGCATTATACTCCGGAGCTGGTCAAGGAAACCTACGGCGTTACCCCGCCGCAGCTGATTGAAGTGAAAGCCCTCATGGGAGACGCCTCCGACCACATTCCGGGGGTGGCCGGCATTGGACAAAAGACCGCCGGTTCCTTAATTGCCGATTACAATAGTATTGATTATATTTACGACCACCTGGACGAACTGCAGATTAAGCCGGGCGTGCGGGCCAAGCTGGAAAAGGACAAGGACAGTGCGTACCTCAGCCGCACGCTGGGCACCATCTGCACCACCGTCCCAATGGACGCCGACCCCACCCATTATGTGGTCGGAGCCGGGGACCATGCCAAAGCAGCAAAAACACTGGCTCGCCTGGAAATGTTTGCCATGATTGACAAACTTGGCTTGCGGGATGAAGCGGTCAGTCTGGAAGCTTCGGAAGAAACAACAGAAAGTATTCCGGTGAAAGAACTGAGCGCCTTCTCTGAATTACTTCCGCTCTTATCAGCGCAAAAACAGGAGAAGGGCCAACAACAAACCCAGAGTCAGCAGCAAAGCCATGGCCAACAGCAAAATCCGGCTACAGCGCCGAACGCAGACCAAACCCAAGCCGTCTTCACTTACTATCTGGAGGACGGGCAGCTGTCAGAACTGGCCTTTGCCATAGACGGCACCCTTTATTACTTGGATGAAACTGCTGACAAAACAGGTTTTTCCGCGTTTCTGGAAGATGCGCAGATTGCCAAATTTACGGCGGAATCCAAGTCCTTGTTCCACTATGGATTTGAACAGAATCTTACCATCCAAAACCTGTGCTTTGACGCATCGCTGGCCGGTTACATATTAAATCCGTCCGCCAACGCGTATGACCCCATGCGCCTGCTGGAAGAGTACGGAAAAGTGGCGCCGGGCAAGCTGGCCGCAGAATATGACACCGACTTTCTGCGGGAGGCAGTGGCTCTGGACTGCATTAAGGACCAGTTGCTGGCGCAGATAAATGACAATAATCAGGGCCAGTTACTTACCCTTGAAATTTCTTTAGCGGAAGTCCTTGCCTCCATGGAACATATTGGGTTCCTGGTAGATAAGGACGGATTGCAGGAATATGGCAAGGTCATTGCCGAAGCGGTAGATCGCTTAGCGTCCCGTGTCTATGAGCAGGTTGGCTATGAATTTAACCTGAATTCACCTAAGCAACTGGGCAAGGCCCTCTTTGAAGACCTGGGCCTGCCTGCCAAAAAGAAAACCAAAAGCGGGTATTCCACCAATGCGGAAGTGCTGGAGGGCCTGGCCCCACAGTATCCGGTAGTGGCGGATATCCTGGAATACCGTACGGTATCCAAACTGAAATCCACCTATTGTGATGGCCTCCTGAAGGTTATTGGAACAGACGGGCGGATTCACTCCACCCTGAATCAGACGGAAACCCGGACGGGTCGCATTAGCAGTTCGGAGCCGAACCTGCAAAACATTCCGGTTCGGAAGCCCATTGGTGCCGAACTGCGGAAGTTCTTTGTGGCAAAGCCGGGCTATACTCTGGTGGATGCTGACTATTCTCAGATTGAACTCCGCGTTCTTGCCCACATGGCAAATGACGCCAATATGATTGCGGCATTTGAAAGTGGGGAAGACATTCATAAAATTACTGCATCGCAAGTGTTCCACGTGCCCTTGGATTACGTTACGCCGCAGATGCGTTCCAACGCCAAGGCGGTCAACTTCGGCATTGTTTACGGAATTGGCGCGTTTTCCCTGTCCCAGGACATTGGGGTTACGCGGAAAGAGGCGCAACAGTACATTGACCACTATCTGGAAAACTTCAGCGGGGTAGATTCCTACATGAAGCAGGTGGTGGAAGAGGCCAAGGAAAACGGCTACGTAACTACGTTGTTCCAGCGCCGCCGGTATTTGCCGGAGCTGAGCGCTTCCAACCGGATGCTCCGTGCCTTTGGCGAGCGGGTGGCCCGCAATGCGCCCATCCAGGGGACGGCCGCGGACATTATCAAGATTGCAATGGTAAAGGTGTATCACCGGTTGCAGGCAGAACAACTGGATGCCCGGCTGATTATGCAAATCCACGACGAACTGATTGTGGAAGCGAAGGATGACATTGCCGATCAGGTCTGCAGTATTGTAAAAGAGGAAATGGAACATGCCTGTCAGATGGCAGTAAAGCTGTCAGTGGACGCGCATACCGGAAAAAGCTGGTACGATGCGAAGGGCTGACAAGGTACATCCAGGCAGAAAGAGGAACCAACATTGAAAATTATTGGTATGAGCGCCTTAACCATTCCGGCAGTCCATGCGCTGGAAGAAGAATGCTTTTCCCATCCCTGGTCTGTGGACTCCATTGAAGAAAGCTTTGGAAATCCCAATTCCCATTTCTTTGTTTGTTTGGGAGAAGACGACCGGGTACTGGGTTATATCAGTTATTATCAGATTCGGGACGAAGCCTTTATTAACAACGTGGCAGTTACTGCCACGGCCAGGCGGAAGGGCGTAGGAACGGCGCTGGTGCAAAAAGCGGTAGCGGATGCATCCGGCAATGCCGCCAGCTTCCTGTCTTTGGAAGTGCGGCGTTCCAATCAGGCGGCCATTGCCCTGTATGAAGGACAGGGCTTTGATCTGGAAGGCGTACGGAAAAAGTTTTACCGTGACCCGGAGGAAGACGCCTTTATTTATACCATTCACTTTAATCAGACCGTGCCGCCCTGCTGTGCGGACACGGGAAAGGTCGAGTTTATATGAAAATCTTAGGCATTGAAAGCTCCTGTGACGAAACTGCGGTTTCTGTTGTAGAGGACGGACATGTTGTCCTTTCCAATGTCATTGCCAGCCAGGTGGAAGAGCATAAGCTGTACGGCGGCGTGGTGCCGGAGATTGCTTCCCGTCGGCATACGGAAGCGGTTTCTGCCATTACCCGGCAGGCACTGGAAGAAGCCGGCTGCACCATGGATGACATAGAAGCGATTGCCGTCACTGCCGCACCGGGGCTGATCGGGGCACTCCTGGTCGGCGTCAACTTCGCCAAGGGCCTGTCCATGAGCACCGGCAAACCACTGGTTCCGGTGCATCACCTGCGGTCCCATATTGCTGCAAATTACATCAGTCATCCGGACTTAAAGCCGCCGTTTCTGGCCCTTGTCGTGTCCGGCGGACATTCCCATATTGTAGAAGTCAAGGATTATACCAGTTATACCATTGTCGGCCGGACACGGGATGACGCCGCCGGGGAGTGCATGGATAAATGCGCCCGGGTTCTGGGTCTGCCGTATCCGGGTGGATTAAACTTAGATAAGGTTTCCCAGACCGGGAACCCGAAGGCGTATTCCATGCCGCATCCGAAAGTAAACGGCGCGGAATATGATTTCAGCTTTTCCGGCATGAAAACCTACGTTATTAATACCGTGCACAACTTAGAACAAAAGGGAGAAGCGGTAAACGTACCGGATATGGGCGCTTCGGTCATTACCGGCGTGGTCCGCTGCCTGTCGGAGAACACCGAAAAGGCGGCAAAAGCGCTGGGCTATGACAAAATTGTCCTAGCCGGCGGCGTTTCCGCCAACTCGTTCCTGCGTTCCCGCATGAACACCCTGTGCCAGCAAAACGGCTGGCAGCTGTATCTGCCCGCAAAGAATCTTTGCGGGGATAACGCTGCCATGGTAGCTGCCCAGGGCTACTTTGAATACATGGCAGGCGCCCGCGCCGGTCTGGACCTCAACGCCCGCGCCACCATGCCAATAGACGAATCTTTTTAAGGAGGCTTTCCCATGGAAAAGATCCTTGTTACCGGCGGTGCCGGTTTTATCGGAAGCAACTTTATTTACTATATGCTGAACGCCCACGAAGACTGCCAGATTGTTTGTCTTGACAGTCTGACCTATGCCGGTTCCGTAAAAACACTGGAACCGCTGTTGCAGCATCCGCGGTTCCGCTTTGTCAAAGGAGACATTACGGACCGCCATACGGTGTATCGGCTGTTTAAAGCAGAACACTTTGACAGCGTGGTCAACTTTGCCGCGGAGTCTCATGTAGACCGTTCCATTGACCATCCGGAGGTCTTCCTGACCACCAATATTATTGGTACCTCTGTTTTGCTGGATGCCTTTAACCGCTACGGACTCCGCCGGTTCCACCAGGTGTCTACGGATGAAGTATACGGAGACCTTCCGCTGGACAGCAAAGACCTGTTCACAGAGCAGACCCCGCTTTGCACCAGCAGCCCTTATTCCAGTAGTAAGGCTTCTGCGGATTTGCTGGTTATGGCGTATCACCGTACCTACGGAACGCCGGTTACCATTTCCCGCTGTTCCAACAACTACGGACCGTACCAGTTCCCGGAAAAGTTAATCCCGCTCATGATTTCCAACGCCCGTGCCGACAAGAAACTGCCGGTTTACGGAGATGGCATGAACGTACGGGACTGGCTGTATGTAGAAGACCACTGCCGTGCCATTGACCTGATTCTGCACAACGGCACCAATGGGGAAATCTACAACATCGGCGGCAACAACGAACGCCACAACATTACCATTGTAAAGAAGATTCTGGAGGCCGTCGGCAAAGACGAAAGCCTGATTGAATATGTTGCGGACCGGCCGGGACATGACCGCAGGTACGCCATAGACGCTTCCAAGATTGAACAGGAATTGGGCTGGAAGCCGGAAACCAACTTTGAAGAGGGCATTGTAAAAACCCTGAACTGGTATCTGGCCAACGAAGACTGGGTCAACAACATTCTGTCCGGCAATTACCTGCAGGACTATGACAGATTATTTGCAAACCGGGAGTAACATTTATGAAAATCCTTGTATTATCGGATTCCCACGGGAAAGAGGAATATCTTTATACCACCGTCTATGAACACCTGGATTCAGATGTCATTATCCATCTGGGAGACGGGGAGCGGGATATGGATGTCCTGCGGGACCTCCCGGCCGTACAAAGAAAACGCATGATTCAGGTGGCGGGCAACTGTGACTATGCTTCCCAGTTGCCAACCACTACCTTTGAAACCATTGGGGGATACAAGTTCTACATTACCCATGGCCATATGCAGCATGTAAAGATGGGTTATGACCTGATTACCCTTGATGCCAAGAAGCAAAACCGGCAGGTTGTCCTGTTCGGACACACCCATCAACCGTATTTTTCTGAAGAAAATGGAATTTATCTGTTCAATCCGGGTTCCCTTTACCGGGGTGAATATGGTATAATCTCCGTCGTTGATACGGAACTGACCTTTCAACATCAGTCGTTATAGGCTGAAACACGCGCCCGTGGCTCAATGGATAAAGCACCAGATTCCGGTTCTGGGGATTGCAGGTTCGACCCCTGTCGGGCGTGCCAGGAAAAAGGCAGTCAGGATAATTCATCCTGGCTGCCTTTTTATTTTTTGCTGTTTTCTTGTTTCCTGTCTTTCTTTCTCCGGCGAGTTACTTCTCATACTTTGCCAGAAGCCTTTCCAGATTCAGGTGAAACATTTTTTCCTTTTCTTCTTCCGTAAAACCGGCTTTTAACAGGCGTTCCAGTTCTTCGGTAGCGTCCCACATGGGGTAATCCGTTCCGAACAGAATCCGATCGGCTCCGTAAATGTCCACTAACTGACGCACTTTGTAGGGCTCCAGGCGGAAGGTAGAGGAAGAGGTGTCCACGTAACAATGTTCCGTTGCCAGGAACGCGGCGCCGGTGGCCCATTCGGAATATCCGCCGAAGTGGGCTGCAATGCAATCCAGATTCGGGAATTCCCGCATGACGTTAACCAGCCGTTCGGCTTTGCTGAACTGGGTGCGGGAATCTCCCATATGAAACAGAATTGGGCAGACCCCTTCGGCTAAGCGATATATTTCCTTGGCTTTTTCATCATCCAGATAAAAATTTTGAAAATCCGGATGCAGCTTGATGCCTTTCAGTCCGTGCACCATGGCCCACCGGAATTCCTCTTCCTTGTGGTCGGAATCCGGGTGCATGGCGCAAAAGCCAATCAGCTGATCCGGATGGGCTGCCACGGATTCCGCAATAAAGCGGTTAATGGAGCCAACCTGCGCCGGCTTGGTGGCAACGGAATGCACCAAAAACTTGCTGACTCCGGCCTTTGTCCCTTCTTCCAGAAGGTGCTCCAGGGTGCCGTCATAGGCCATTTTTATGCCGTAAAAGTTTCCAACGTTGTTGGAGGCCTTTACGGCAATTTTTTCGGGATAAATATGAGCATGGGCGTCAATGATCATAAGTTATGTTCTTTTCCTTCTTTTCTGTTCTGAATTCTTTCCTATTATAAATCTTTCGTTTATAATAAAAAGGGTTATTTAACGGAAAATAAAATTGAAAAAGGAGAAGTATTTTCTATGAACCAAAAAGAACCTGGCGGAAAATCCTCTGCCGGGAAGTTAAATTATGGCAGAACCATCCTCATCGGCTTCGGCTTTATGGCTTGTATGTTGTTCTGGTCTGTCTATAATTCCTACGTCCCGGTTATTTTTCGCGCCAAACTGACAGAAGTGTTTCAGGGTGACAGTGCGTTTGCCACTTATGTAAACGGACATGGCTGGCTCGCCTGGCTGTCCGTAGCCCTGATTGTAAACGCTATCATGACCATTGATAACATCTTCGGTGTTATCTTCCAGCCGTACTTCGGAAAGAAGTCGGACCACACGCACTCCAAATGGGGAAAGCGGATGCCGTATGTGCTGATCTGCCTGCCAATCTGTGCCGTTGTTTATGCGCTGATTCCCATGGCTGCCACCGTCAAATCGTCCGGTTTAAGCATTCTTTTAATGATGACGGTCATCATCTGCTTTAACTTTACCATGTCGGTGTGGCGTTCCCCGGTGGTTTCCATTATGCCGGACTTTACGCCAAGCCATCTGCAGTCGGATGCCAATGCAGTTATCAACATTATGGGCGGCATTGGACAGATGGTCGGCTTTGTCATTGGTACCATTGCGGCCCTGCTTTGCGGCATCTTCGGTTTTACCTCCCTGCAGGAGGCCCTGCAAGCCAAAACCAATGACCTGGGCCAGGTGCTGGATGACGCCGGAAACGTTGTTTTAGACGCGGCAGGAAATCCAACTTACGTAAACTACACACCCATTTTCCTGCTGGTTTCCATCATTGCACTGCTTTGCCTTCTGGTTCTTGCCATCTTCTACAAGAAGAATAAGGAACATGACCTTTCTGCCAAGGTGGAACTGGAAGCAGCAGGGGAAGAAGCCAAGAAGATTAAAATTAAGGATCTTCCCATTACCAAAGAGGAAAAAACCAGCCTGCTGGTTATGCTGGCGGCGCTGTTCCTGATTAATAACGCAACAGAAGCCATTGTTCCGAACTTTACCAACTTTGCCAACACGACGCTGCACGTACAGCCCATTTACTCTACGTTAATGATGGCCGTCTTTGCCGTATCTTTGGCACTGTTTGGCATCCCGGCCGGTATCCTGGGCCGGAAGTTTGGCCGAAAGAAAACCATCATCGGCGGCCTGATTGTTATTGTGGTTATGTTTGTCATTTACCTGGTGGCATCCCAGCTGCTGCCGGCCAAGGCAGACGGCTCGGTTAACACCTTTACCTGGGTTATTCTCTGGATTGCCCTGGTGGTTGGCGGTGCTTCCGTTGGCGCCATCAACATTAATACCCTTCCGCTGGTTCTTGCCATTGGCGGACGGGAATACGTAGGAACCTTTACCGGCTACTACTACACAGCCACCTTCTCGGCTGCCGTTACCGGCCCCATCCTTTGTGGCTTATTAATTGGTCTGTTCAAGGAAGATTACAACTATATGTTCCTGTTCTGCGCCATTCTCTTCACCCTCGGTCTGATTGCCATGCTCTTTGTTAAGCACGGCGAAGTCGGCAAGGACGAAGATACCGAATGGCTGGACGAAGCAGTAGCCGTTGCTTCTGACGAATAAACCCATTCTTTTAAACAACCCGAAAAGTAACCAAAATTGAAATAGCAAACCGGAAGGAGCGCTCCCATGAGTACGGAACAAAAGCTGCTGTTTTTAGACATAGACGGCACTTTAATGGACTTTCATTATGTAGTCCCGGATTCCGCCATGGAAGCGCTCCGGAAGGTTCGGGAAAACGGCTGCCTGTGTGTCATCAACACCGGCCGCCCGTATCTGCACGTGGATCCGCGGATTAAGGCCCTGCCGTTAGACGGCTTTATCTGTTCCTGCGGAATGCATGTCATTCTGCACGGAGAAGATCTCCTGCATGATTCCCTGACCAAAGAGCAGTCCCGCCTGGTAGTGGAAACGGCCAGGGCCTGCCGCATGGAAGTCATTTACGAAAGTGAAGACGCCATGTACTTTGATGAAACCCTTCCCATGCGGGAGTACACCCTGCGGAGCCGCACTCATTTTGCCGCGGCCGGGGTGCCGACAGACCGCAGCATAGAGGACCCGGATTTCTGCATAGACAAGTTTTCTGCGTGGTCTTTGGAAGACAGCAATCTTTCTGCTTTCTTGGAAACAATTCAATCTTTTTGCGATGTAGTGCCCAGAAAAAATCAGCTTTACGAATGCGTGAAAAAGGGCTATACCAAGGCAACGGGCATGGATTTAATCCTGCAAAAAACCGGCATTTTACGTTCCCATTGCTACGCAATAGGGGATAGCGCCAACGACTTAACCATGTTAAACTATGTACCGCACAGTATTGCCATGGGCAATGCTGACCAGGATGTCAAAGACGCCTGTGAATATGTAACTACAGATCTGCATGATGACGGGGTATACAAGGCCCTGCAACATTACGGACTTTTCTGATGAATAAGACAACTTAGAATGAAGGGACCTTTTGCAAATGAATCAGCAGCAACGCCCGGCGCAGCAGCCGAACCGGAGACCTACACCCAAAAAGAAGAAAAAGAAATTCAGCTTAAAGCGGGGTATCCGCAATTATAAACGCTTACGGCAGGAGGAGCGGGACAGCCGCCGTGTTACCAAACGGGGCAGCATTCCGCGTTCCAGCTTTTCCCAATATGATATGGTGGACAGCAACAATGGCCGTTATGCCACCGCAACCACGCATGACGCGGTGTTGCGGGCCCATGAGGAAAAGCAGAAAAAGAAGCGCCGGTATAATCCCTGGCGCCTGATTCCGTTTATCCTGGTGTGCCTGCTGGTGCTGGCCGGGCTGGTGTTCGGTATCATTGCCATTGTTCATAAAATGAACAGCAAGAGCAGTAATCAGACAGAAGAAGCTGCATCGCCCGCCAAAGGACAATCCGTCAGCTTTACCTTTACGGCATCCGGAGACAACCTGATTCATCAGCGTTTGTATGAACAGGCCAAGGCCAGAAGCACGGATGGCACCTATGATTTCTCTTATTGTTATTCCAAAGTGGCGGATTTCTATAAGGAACATGACGTGAACTGGTTTAACCAGGAATCTCTGGCCAACAACAAGCTGCAGGCCAGCTCCTATCCTACGTTCTCCACGCCGGGTCAGGCAGTAGAAGCACTGTATGACATGAATGTCCGCATCTTCTCCATTGCCAACAACCACACCTATGACAAGGGTGCAACCGGCCTGGACGCCACCGTAGACTTTTATGAAAACGACATGCCGGACGACATCTGTTATTCCGGTCTTTGGAATAAAGATGATCTTACCTATATTCCAACCTATGAATATGAAGGAAAAACCATTGCCTTCTTAAGTTACACCTATGGCACCAACGGCATCAGCACGCCGTCAGACAGTACCAGGCGGGTTATTTACACAGATGAAACGGACGTCATTAAGGCACAGGTGGAAAAAGCCAACCAGATTGCTGACGTGGTTATTGTCGGTTGTCACTGGGGCACTGAAGACAGTCACACCATTATTTCCGACCAGACTACCCTGGCCCAGAATCTGGCAGACTGGGGTGCCGACCTGATTATTGGTACACACCCGCACGTGGTACAGGATGCCGCATGGATTACCGCTGCGGACGGCCGCAAGGTCTTCTGTGCCTACTCCTTAGGTAACTTCATTTCCACCCAGTCCAAACCGGACCAGGTTGTTGGTGTGGTTCTGGATTGCACCATTAACATTGACGCAGACGGTACCGTTACCATTCAGGACCCGAAGCTGGTTCCAACCGTAACCGTATACGGCTCCAATGCCTCTAACTGCCACACTGTTTTCCTGAAGGATTACACGGCCACAGAAGCCCTGAAGCACGGCGTCCGCAACAAATATTCTTACTTCAACTACCAGTGGATTGTGGACATGCTGTCCAAGTATATAGACAAGGAATTCCTAGAACTTCCGGAAGGTGCTTCCAGTACCTCGGATTCTTCTTCCACCAACAGTGCAACGGTTTCCGTTGCTTCATCATCAGAATCGGAAACCAAGAAGTCCAGCTCTTCTTCGTCCGGCACCAGTTCCGTCAGCAGTAAATCAAAGTCAAAATCCGTAAATGCTGCCAGTGTAGAAGAGGATGACAATTCCTCTACCGGATTTGCAACACTTCCGGACGTAGCTGCTTAATGCAGTAGACAGCCGGTTTTACAACTGAAATCAACACGAAGCCCCTGTTCCCGGATTGGGAACAGGGGCTTTTCTTTGTAAATAGGTTTAGTCATCAAACTTATGGACAAACAGTCCGGAAAGCAGCTTCGGCTCAAACCAGGTGGATTTTGGTGGCATCAGAAGACCGGCGTCAGCAATGTTCATAAGTTCGGCCAGGGAAGTCGGATACATGCTGAAGGCAATGTCCATGTCTTCGTGACAGCGGCGTTCTAGCTCGCCGAGGCCACGGATGCCGCCGACGAAGTCAATTTTAGGATCCGTGCGCGGGTCCCCGATGTGAAGCACCGGAGCCAGCAGGTTGTTTTGCAGGATGGAAACGTCCAGGGAATCTACCGGATGATCTGCCGGGTAGGTGCCCGGTTTGGCGGTCAGTTTGTACCAGCTGTCCTCCAGATAAAGGCCGAAGGTTTTCGGTGCTTCCGGATGATACGGTTCCTTCCGTGGGGTTTTATCAATTTCAAATTTGTCTTCAATGGCGTGGAAGAACGCGTCCTTGTCCATGCCGCCCGGCAGGAGCACTACGCGGTTGTAGTCCATGATGGCCAGTTCGTCGGCAGGGAAGACAACCGCCAGGAAGAAGTTGAACTCTTCGTTTCCGGTGTATCCCGGGTGTGCCTTTCTGAGGTTCTGGCCAACTCTGGCGGCAGAGGCACAGCGATGATGCCCGTCCGCAATATAAAGCGCATTTACGTCTGCAAACAGCCGCTCCAGTTCCTGGTTTACGGCGGCGTCATCTACCACCCAGACGGTGTTGCCAACGGTTCCTTCGCTGGAGGTAAAGTCATAAACCGGCGCGTGGGTTGCTTTCCAGTTATTCAGAATGGCGGAAATTTTGTCCGAGCTGCGGTAGGCAAGGAAAATGGGGCCGGTATTGGCGTTGCAATACGTTACATGGTTGACCCTGTCTTCTTCCTTTTCTGCGCGAGTCAGTTCATGCCGTTTAATATTACCGTCTATGTAATCCTGAATGGAGGCACAGCCAACCAGACCGGTCTGCTCCTGTCCGTTCATGGTCTGACGGTAAATATAAAACATAGGGGTGACATCCTGCTGGCAGATGCCGTCTGCTTCCAGCTTCTTTAGATTGGAAGCCGCTTTTTCATAGACCTGCTTGCTGTAGAGGTCAGTACCCTCCGGCAAATCTACTTCGGCTTTGTCTACGTGCAGGAAGGAGTACGGGTTTCCTTTTACCATGTCCCGTGCTTCTTCCGAATTCATTACGTCATACGGGAGAGCCGCCACGTCAGCAGCGTGCTCCGGAACCGGACGCAGGGCCCGAAACGGTTTAAAAATGGCCATGTTACAATGCTCCTTTTACAGCTTGAAGTCTTCTGCAGAATAGTGCGTTTTCAGCTTCGGACTGCGCTCCGGTTCCCGTTTCAGCGGGTCATATTTGAAGTGCTTGCAGGAAGAGTCCGGACACATAATGCCCCGTTTGACGCAAAGAATTTCCGCTCCGGTGGGGGCGGTTCTGCCAATGGCACAGTATTTGCAGGCCGGGGTCCGTTTTCCGTTAAGAATGTGTTGCATAAGAACGCTTCTTTCTGATGTAGTTACTTAAAATAATAGCATAGATTCAAGGTCTTTTCCATGTTACAATGACTTTGACTAAAAAAGGACAAAGGGGGGCAAAGCATGATTTCCAGAAAAGTAACCGTACTGGCGGAAAACGGACTGCATTTCCGCCCGGTCAATACCTTTGTGGCAGAAGCCGCCCGCTTTGAAAGCAGTATCCTGCTTTCCTGCAACGGAACGGAAACCAATGCCAAAAGCATGATCAGCCTTTTGTCCGCACGGATTAAGTACGGCAGCGAAATCACCATTACCGCAGACGGCCCGGACGAACGGGACGCCGTCAAACGGATGGCGGCGCTGCTGGAAGGAGAGGACCCTCTCCCTTAGCAAAAGAAACGGAGAAATGAGTATGTTGAAAGGAGTAGCCGTATCAGAAGGATACGGAATCGGGAACGCGGTTGTGCTGCCGGATGTGGATCTGGACTACAGCGCCGCCCAGTTTGAAGGCATGGTGCCGGAGTCCCGGCGGCTGCAGGCTGCGGTAGACCGGCTGCGGGACCGCCTTTCTGCCATGGCAGAAAGGGTGGAACAGCGGGCCGGCCCCAATGAAGCAGCCATTTTGCGTGGGCATCTTGCCCTGCTGCAGGACCCGGATCTGCATGATGAAATTGCGGATTTGATCGGCACCGGGTGGCCGGCAGAGGCGGCACTGGACCGGGTCTGCAAAAAGTATATTGAAGTGTTTAACCAGTCGGAGGATGTCTTCTTCCGGCAGCGGGGCGCGGACATCCGTGACCTGCGGCAAAGTCTTTTAATGGAGCTCCTGGGGAAAGAGCCCGTCCGGTATGAGACTCTGCCGGCCGGCACCGTTTTGGTGGCCCGGGAACTGACGCCCTCCGTGGTGGCAAGACTGGGTAAAGGAAATGTCACCGGCCTGGTTTCTGAAAACGGAGGCTTTACGTCCCATAGTGCCATTCTGGCCAGAGCCATGGGCATCCCCGCCATGATGGCGGTGCCTGCTGCCACGGCTCAGATTCAGAATGGAGACCAGGTGGTTGTGGACTGTGAACACGAAGCCGTTTGCCTAAATCCCACCAAGGAAGAACTGGCTTCTTACCGGGCACGGGAAACCCAGTTTTATCTGGAACAGAAAACCTTACAGCGTTTTCTGGACTGCCCAACGGTTACACTAAACGGGATAGAAAAAGCAGTATATGCCAATATTTCCAAGCCGGAGGACGTAACCCGGGCCATAGAAAACGGGGCAGAGGGAATCGGCTTGTTTCGGACAGAATCCCTGTTCCGGGGCCATGCCCACGCTCCAACAGAGGACGGCCAGTTCCGGGCCTACGCTTCCGTGGTGCAGGCCATGAAAGGAAAAGAAGTGGTCATCCGTATTCTGGACACCAGTGGGGAAAAGAGTATTCCGGCCCTGCGCGGCAAAATGCGGCCGGATGGTCTGGTAGACCGTGCGGTCCTGAAAACGCAAATCCGCGCCATTTTGCGCGCCTCCGAGTTCGGCAAAGTCAAGATTATGATCCCTATGGTGCACTCCGCAGAAGAAGTCCTTGCCGTTAAGGAAATTGTCTCGGAAGCTACCGTAGAACTCCGTGGAGAAGGAAAACATATTTTAAGTATTCCTGTCGGGGCCATGATTGAAACCCCGGAAGCGTTAGACTGCCTGCCCGGACTGGCCGGGGTCTGCTCGTTCTTCTCTATCGGTACCAATGACCTTACCAGCTCTTTGCTTCATCTGGAGCGGGACAAGGTACATGTATACAACAGTCTGGATCCGGCCGTTACCTCTGCCATTGCGCAGATTATCCGCACGGCAAAGGCTGCCAAAATTCCGGTCAGTGCCTGCGGTGCTTTTGTGGCGGATCCCCGTTTAATTTATCATCTGCTTTTATGGGGCCTGGATGTCTTTTCCGTTTCGGAAGAATCCATTTTAAAGACCCGGAAAGCCATCTCACAATTGGAAGCTTAATCAGAAAGGGACGCAGATTTTCTGCGTCCCTTTTACCTTGTGAATTGTTTCACACGCAGGGAACAAAAAACTAGGATATTTGGCTAGATTGTCAATTTAAATTTTAGTTATTATGCTTTATACTTTTCCCCAATGGGAAAGAACTCCCAAGGCGTTTGCAGAAAGGACTTACTATGGCAGAAAAACTCATATCATTTCATAACATGGAAGAGCAGGCCGAACTGTTCGGCGGCTTTGATTCCAATATCAAAATGATAGAAGAGGAATATGAGGTAACGGTATTAAGCCGCAACGGACAGCTGAAGGTGTCCGGTCAAGGGGAAAAGCTGGAAGCCGCTGCCAAAGTCATTGAAGTTCTGCTGGGCATGGTACAAAAAGGCCAGCCGTTAAACGAACAAAACATCCGCAACGTCATGCAAATGGTAGCGGACGGGCAGGAAGACAAGCTTGACGTCCTGCTGTCTGATTGCATTTGCATTACCAGCAAAGGAAAACCGGTAAAGCCCAAAACCCTGGGGCAGGAAAAATACGTGCAGGCCATCCGGGACAACACCATAGTCTTCGGTATTGGTCCGGCCGGTACCGGCAAGACGTACCTGGCGGTAGCCATGGCTGTCAAAGCCTTTAAGGCTAAGGAAGTCAGCAGAATTGTGCTGACTCGCCCGGCAGTAGAAGCCGGAGAAAGCCTTGGCTTCCTTCCCGGAGACTTACAACAGAAGGTAGATCCGTATCTCCGCCCGCTGTATGACGCCCTCTTTGATATGCTGGGGCCGGATCAGTTCCAACGCCAGTTGGAGCGCGGCACCATTGAAGTGGCACCGCTTGCCTACATGCGGGGCCGCACCCTGGATGACAGCTTCATTATTTTGGATGAAGCCCAGAACACCACTTCGGAGCAAATGAAAATGTTCCTGACTCGCCTGGGCATGAATTCCAAAGCAGTTGTTACCGGTGACATTACACAAATAGACCTGCCGGGCGGCAAAAAGTCCGGTCTGCAGGAAGTAACTAAAATCCTGAAAGGCATCAGCGGCATTGCCACCATCCGTTTTGACGCCAGAGACGTGGTTCGCCACCGCCTGGTACAGGAAATTGTCAATGCCTATGAACGCTATCAGAAAAAGAAGGAGAAGAAATGACATGGCCCACAAAGTAAAAGTGGTAATTACTGACAAACAAAATGCCGTTAAGGTTCCGAAGGGCCTGCGGCTCTTAATTCGCCGCTGCTGCACCGCCGTTCTGGTTTGTGAAAACTTTGAAAGTGATGCCGAAGTTTCCGTTACCATTGTAGACAATGAACAGATTCGGGAACTGAACGCCAAATACCGGAACATTGACCAGGCAACGGATGTCCTGTCGTTCCCTCTTGGCGTGGAAGGCCAGTATGATGTCAACCTGGATACCGGAGAAGCCCAATTAGGAGACATTGTTTTGTCTCTGGAACGTGCCATGGATCAGGCCGAGCGATACGGCCATTCTCTGGAGCGGGAAGTGGGCTACTTAACCGTACACTCCATGCTTCACCTGCTTGGATATGATCATGAATCCGGCGGCCTGGAACTGGTTCGGATGCGGGAACACGAAGAAAAAGCCCTGAATGAACTGGGCCTTCGCCGGGACGGCAAATATTACATTGAAGAAAGCGAAGTTTAATGAGCAATTTTAATTTGGGTACTGACACGGCAGCCAAAAGCAGTATAGACAAAAGCAGCACCGCTTTTATTTCCATTCTTGGCTGTCCGAACGTCGGAAAGTCTTCCTTGCTGAACTGCATGATTGGCCAGAAGGTGGCCATTGTTTCCAATAAACCGCAGACCACGCGTACGCGGATTATGGGTGTTTTAACCACAGGGAACTGCCAACTGGTATTTACGGATACGCCGGGTTACCACCGTCCCAGAAATAAACTGGGGGAAAAGATGATTCAGGCGGTGGCCGACAGCATTGCCGGTGTAGACGCCTGTCTTCTGGTAGTAGAACCCGGAAAAGAAGTCCGTCCTGCTGAAAAGGAATTACTGGAAAAATGCAAAAAAGGCGGCGTGCCGGTGCTATTGGCCATCAATAAAATTGATATGCTGGCAGACAAAGCCGTGCTTGCCGAATGCATGGCCTTCTGGGGCTCTGTGTTTGACTTTCAGGCCATTGTCCCGGTCTGCGCGGTCAAAGGAGACGGCGTAGACGACCTTATGGACGAACTAAAGAAGATGGCGCAGCCGGGCCCGCACTTCTTCCCGGATGACACCTTAACGGACCAGCCGGAGCGGGTGCTTGCTGCAGAAATGATTCGGGAAAAGATGCTCCGTCTGCTGCAGGAAGAAGTGCCACACGGTGTAGCCGTCAGCATTGAACGTTTTTCAGAGCGGGACGACCGGGATCTGTTGGATATAGATGCCACCATTTACTGTGAAAAGGAAAGCCACAAAGGCATTGTCATCGGCAAGCACGGCGCCATGCTGAAGAAAATTTCAACCTTTGCCCGCCAGGACATGGAAGCCTTCTTCGGCTGCCAGGTCAACCTGCATTGCTGGGTCAAAGTCAAAGAGGGCTGGCGGGACCGCGAAGGCCTTATCCACAACTTTGGCCTAGATTAAACTTTGGCCTGGATTAAACTTTGGTCTGGACTAAGTGGATTAGATACAGAACAATCTAAAAGCAGAATCCAACGAATCCGGCCATAACGGCCATAAAAGAAAAAACAAACGCTAATGGAATTAAGCACAACACGTGAAAGCACAACACGTGAAAGCAAAACACGTGAATTAGAAATCTTTAATTTAAACTACCGCAGATGTTGCCATTCAGGCTAACCTGCGGTAGTTTCCTTTTTCCATTACCTCATATCAGCCCCGTCTTCGGAATATGAGGTAGTTTGCGAAAATATCTTTCGTACAGGAAGAGGTTTGCTTCCCGGATTTACCTCAGATACAGCCAGAACCCACTAGTATGCGGTAAATTGGCTCTTCAATTACCTCATATTAGCCTTGACTCCGGAATATGAGGTAGTTTACGAAAATATCTTTCGTACAGGTGAAGCACCAATTCCCGGATTTACCTCAGATACAGCCTGAATCCACTAGTATGAGGTAAATTGGCTCTTCAATTACCTCATATTAGCTTCGTCTTCGGAATATGAGGTAGTTTACGAAAGTATCTTTTGTACAGGAAGAGGGTTGCTTCCTGGATTTACCTCAGATACGGTCTAAACCCACTAGTATGAGGTAAATTGGATCTTCAATTACCTCATATTAGCTTCGTCTTCGGAATATGAGGTAGTTTACGAAAATATCTTTCATACAGGTGAAGCGCCAATTCCCGGATTTACCTCAGATACAGCCTGAACCCACTAGTATGCGGTAAATTGGCACTTCAATTACCTCATATCGGCCCCGTCTTCGGAATATGAGGTAGTTTGCGAAAATATCTTTCGTACAGGTGAAGCGCCAATTCCCGGATTTACCTCAGATACAGCCTAAACCCACTAGTATGAGGTAATAAGTTACTCTGACAGGGCTTTGGTGAAAACGTTGACGGCCATGGAATCTATTGTAAAGTAGGTTCCGATTTGATGATGTGCAAGACTACGGACAGTATGAAATGTGGATGGTGTATTTTAATCTGTTGAATGTTCTGCGAATTCAATCAAGAAAGTATTATAATGCTAATATGGCGGATATTTTTGTAATTGCTTATAGGTGCAGATTTGTGGATGCAAATGCGAAAGTGAACGCTTCAGTTGCAGTTGCTACTAGAAAACTAGTGTGAAATTGCATGCAAGGCAGGATAGTTTCTGATGGGGGATATGAATGAAAGAAATACAAATGAAAGGTACACGAATCAAAAGCGTACCAATGGAATCTGTTAGGAAAAGATTTTTTTCAATCGGAATGATAATCTTGTTATGCTTGCTTAGTTGTGCCTGTGGAGCAACGGAGACGGTACCCTCAAACAGCTTTGTGACGGAATACAATGAAATGGGATCAGATGGCCATTATCTGTATAACGTTTCGGATGAATCAATGTCTTATTATGATCTAACGGAGCAACAAGTTAATATTAAATCTAGTTGGGAGAATACGAAATTTACTTCGGTGGAAACCTATGCTTCACAATTCGTGAATTCAAGTTATTTTTCGGTTTCGGATAGTTATGTAGGAAACGGTTGTATTTTTAAAAATTGTGACAACCGTTTAGAAGTAATATATAACTGTCCGGAAGGTTATATTTTTGCTATTCCTTTTGCGTATGATTTTAGTAATGACATTACTTATTTTGCGATTGAGAAATATGCAGATGATAACGAAAAGGCTCTGTCTTATTTCATTGTGACAGTATCTGAAACAGGCGTATCAGAAATAGGTGCTTTTGACTTGGCAGCCCCACCGTATAGTGGAATCGTAGTTGACGGAGTGATGCACTTCACGTCCTATAATTATGAAACTGAAAAATTTGATTTATATGCATGGAATATTGCAGATGAGTTAAAAGATATTAAAATAGAGGAACACGATTTGCAAAATGGCAATGTGTTTTATGATGGAACGGGGATTATCACATCCCAAGAGGGAGTTTATCAGTTTGGCAATACCAAAATAGATGAAACAACAAAATTGTTTCAATGGAATACAGACATTGTTGCTTTTTCTTCCCTGAATGACGACCATACCGTTCAGATCATTGATGCACGAACGGGAACCGTGAAAAAAGAATATTCTGATATTGCTGGCTACAATTATAATAATGGAAGTTTATATCTGTATGCATATAGTGCCTCTGTTTATGAGGTGAAGGCATAGCTTTGTTAAGTAATGCAGACAGGGTAACATGCTGCAAAAGCTTCGCTCGGAAGGAGGCGGTCAGGATGAACATAGAAACCAGTGGACTGGTTATTAAAGAGCAGAATGTTGGAGAGTCGGACCGCCTGATTACCGTTTTGACAGCGGATTATGGTCTGATACGGGCGTTTGTTAAAAGAGGAAAAAGCATAAAGAGCAGTATGCTTTCCAGCACACAGCTTTTAAGTTATTCAGACTTCGTCTTTTATCAGGGACGGAATTCGTATACGGTTTCCAGTGCCACAGCCAAAACTATTTTCTTTGATCTTAGAAATGATATAGAGGCCATGAGTACCGCTTTTTATCTGGCAGAACTGTTTGGACATATGGCACCGGAAGGTGCGGAGGCAGCAGCTTTGCTAAAGCTACTTCTGAATTCTTTATATCTTCTTAGCGAACATAAGCGGGACTTCAATCTGATTAAATCGGTTGCGGAGCTCCGCGGGCTGTCTGACGCAGGATATATGCCGGACCTGGTGGCGTGTCGGGAGTGCGGACAGTATGAAACGCCGGTTATGTACTTTAATCCGGCAGATGCGGCGCTGTACTGTGCAGAGCACGGGCAGGGCAAAGGCCTGGCGCTGTCGTTAAGTGCCGTAACGGCTATGCGGTATATTATTTATTCCGAACCCAAAAAAGTATTTGATTTTCAACTGTCGCCGCCGGCGCTGGCGGAACTCAATATGGCCACAGAGCGCTTTGCGCTGGAGCAGACCGGGCGGCATTTTAAAACCCTTGATTTTCTGAAATCCCTGAAGGAGCTTACACCGAATGAACAAGAAACAAACCAAAGCACTGGAATTTGATAAAATCCTGGAACGCCTGGCCTCTTTTGTGGCCTGCCCGGACGCCAAAGAAATGGCGTTGCAATTGGAACCGGCTGACAATTTGCAGGATGCGCAGCGTCTGCTGCAGGAGACCCTGGATGCGCATATGCTGCTGGCCAAGTTCGGCGGCCCGTCCTTCGGAGGGCTGGAGAACGTAAATAACCTGCTGTATATTGCTTCCACCGGTGGGGTGCTTGGCATGGCGGACCTGTTGGCAGTCGGCGGAACGCTGCGCGCCATCCGGAGCCTGGATGACTGGTATGCTTCCTGTGAAGGCATAGACACCAGCCTGACTAATCATTTCCAGGTGCTGTATCCGAACCGCTATCTGGAAGACAGAATCTTTACATGCATTTTATCGGTGGACCGGATGGCGGATGATGCATCTGCAGAGCTAAAGGATATTCGAAGACAACTGCATCGCCAGGAAGAAAAAATCCGGCAGCAACTGGACCGCATTATTCATTCCGGGCACTACGCCGTAGCGTTACAGGATTCCATTGTGACCATCCGCAACGGGCGGTATGTTGTCCCGGTCAAGAAAGAGCACAAGAGCGAGGTAGCCGGACTGGTTCAGGACACCTCCGACTCCGGCGCAACCGTGTTCATTGAGCCGATGAGCGTAGTGGAAGCCAATAACGAAATTAAAGTGCTCCTGGGAAAGGAGCAGGAAGAAATTGAAAAGATCTTAGCGGACTTGTCAGAACAGGCAGGCGCCATTTATCAGGAAACGAAGGTCAGCTATGAAGCTGCTTTGTACTTGAACCTGGTTTTCTCCAAGGCGCAGTTGGCGTATGCCATGAAGGCGTCGGCACCGGAGCTGAATGACCGGGGAATTATTGACCTGAAAGGTGCACGGCATCCGCTGATTGACCCGGCCAAGGTAGTCAAAACCAACATCCGCTTAGGGGAAGAGTTTGATTCCTTGATTATTACCGGCCCGAATACCGGCGGTAAAACCGTATCCATTAAAACCCTGGGACTGCTGTCTTTGATGGCGGCCTCCGGCATGATGCTGCCAACGGGTGACCACAGCAAAATGGCCATTTTCCATAGCGTCTTTGCCGACATAGGGGATGAGCAGTCCATTGAGCAGTCCCTGTCCACGTTCTCTTCCCATATGGGCAACATTGTTACCATTCTGAAGGAAGCGGATGAAAAGTCCCTGGTTCTGATTGACGAGCTGGGTGCCGGAACGGACCCCATTGAAGGCGCGGCACTGGCAAAAGCCATCCTGGAACAGCTACATCTGCAGGGGGCCAAGATTGCCGCAACCACGCACTATGCGGAATTGAAGGAATATGCCTTAAGTACGCCGGGTGTGGAAAATGCATCGTGTGAATTTGATCTGGCTACCTTAAGCCCGACCTACCGCCTGATTATCGGTACTCCCGGGCGATCTAATGCCTTTGCCATCTCAGAGCACTTAGGAATTCCACAGGAAGTGGTAGACAGGGCACGGGAGTTTGTGTCGGATAACAGCAGCCGCTTTGAAGATATTGTGCAAAAGCTAGAAGAAAGCCGCAGCGCCCTGGAAAAGGAGCGGGAAGAAGTACAGCAGCTGCAACAGGCTGCCAGAGCGGCAGAAGAAAAAGCGGTTGCCACTAAGAATAGCATTGAAGAGCTGAAGGATCAGGAGGTTGCCAAAGCCCGCGCGGACGCAGAACGCATTGTGGAGCGGGCCCAACGGGAAGCGGCTTTCTTCCTGAATGACCTGGATAAATTAAAGAAGCAACAGGCCGCGGCCGCTGACCTCGGCAAGCTGAAGTCAGAATCCAAACGTACCATCCGGAAGCATGAAGCCAATCTGGACGATATTACCAACCCCATTGTGGCGCTTGCCGAAGAGGAGGACTACGTCCTGCCGCGGCCGCTGCAGCTGGGAGACCGGGTGGTTGTGGCCGATCTGGCGGAGCCGGCAGAAGTTACCGCATTGCCTGATAAAAAAGGAATGGTGGAAGTTACCGCCGGCTTAATCCGGACCCGCGTGCCGCTGGAACGCCTCCGCCTGGACGAAAGCGGAGCGGCCCGCAAGGCACGGGAGAAAAGCCGGCCCAAAACCCGTACACAGCGGAACAACAAGTTTGAAAACCGCGCCACCGCCACGACCACAACCACATGTGATCTCCGCGGCATGACGCAGGACGAGGCGCTCCTTACCCTGGACCGTTTCATTGATTTGCAGGTGCGTTGCGGAATTGAACAGTTCACCATTATTCACGGGAAAGGAACCGGCGTCCTGCGCAAGGCCGTCGGCAAATACCTGGACTCCCATCCGCAAATCAAGTCCCACCGGTTGGGCTCTTACGGAGAAGGACAGGACGGCGTTACCATTGCCACTTTGAAATAAGAGTGTGCGATTTAGTGGCTGTTGCCGCTGATGCTGCTGCCAGACGCCTTGTTTTCCCATATTTTGGGTAAAGTAAAACCCTTTACACCATTTGTGGAAGCCTGCCAAAAAAGCATTGGAAAAACCGTCAAAAACTTGGTACGGAAAAACAGAAAACGCCCTTGACGCAGTAGGGGTAGGAAAAGTATAATATGTGCCTGTAAAGATATGCCCTTTACAGGCACGTTTTTACATTTCGTTTTGAAAAACAGCGGAAAAGGGGGAAGTGTTTTGGCAAAGGATTTTGAACGCATTAACAGTTTGCTGGACTTTTATGGCGACATGCTGACAGACCGCCAAAAAGACTTCCTGGAATATTACTATATAGACGACCTTTCCCTTGCAGAAATTGCAGAAAACGAAGGCATTACCCGGCAGGGCGTCCGGGACGCCATTAAGCGTGCCGAAGCACAGCTGTTTGAAATGGAACAGCGGCTGGGCCTGGCAAAGCGCTTTGCCGAAGTAAAGAAGGGCCTGGATGAAATCCTGGAAGCGGCCGAAGTTATTAACAACTATAACATGCGGACCGGCCTTAGCAGGGACATCAATGATGCCGTTGTCAAGATTAAGTTCATTGCAGAAACCCTGAACGAAGAATAAGGAGCAAAACCATGGCATTTGAAGGTTTGTCCGACAGACTGGAATCCGCATTTTCCCGTCTGAAAAGTAAAGGCTCCCTGACCGAATCCGACGTGAAGGAGGCCATGCGGGAAGTCCGGCTGGCACTGTTGGAAGCGGACGTCAACTACAAGGTGGCCAAGGACTTCACCGCCAAAGTAACCGAACGGGCCATCGGCGCACAGGTCATGCAAAGTCTGACCCCTGCCCAGATGGTTATTAAAATTGTAAATGAAGAACTGGTAGAACTGATGGGTGGCACACGGACCAAGCTGACCGTGGCGCCGCATCCGCCCACCATTATCATGATGGTCGGTTTACAGGGCTCCGGTAAAACTACACATTGTGCCAAGATTACCAAAAAGCTGAAAGGCGAAGGACATCGCCCGCTGCTGGTTGCCTGTGACGTTTACCGTCCGGCCGCCATTAAGCAGTTACAGGTAGTCGGGGAAAAGGCCGGGGTTCCCGTCTTTGAAAAGGGACAGGGAAATCCGGTAGAAATTGCCAAAGAAGCCATAGCATATGCCAAAGATCAGGGATATGACTATGTCTTTATAGATACGGCCGGCCGTCTGCATATAGATGAAACCCTTATGCAGGAGCTGAAAGACATTAAAGCTGCCGTACATCCGCATGAAATCCTGTTGGTAGTAGACGCCATGACCGGTCAGGACGCCGTCAACGTGGCCTCTACCTTCAACGAAGAAGTCGGCATTGACGGCTTGGTACTGACCAAGCTGGACGGTGACACCCGTGGCGGTGCTGCCCTGTCCGCCAAGGCCGTCACCGGCAAGCCAATCAAGTTCTCCGGTACCGGCGAAAAGCTGGATGACCTGGAGTACTTCCATCCGGACCGGATGGCTTCCCGTATCCTTGGTATGGGAGACGTTCTTTCCTTCATTGAACGGGCGGAGCAGTCTTTTTCCGATGAAGAAGCAGCTCGCCTGGAAAAGAAGTTAAAGAAAAACAAATTTGACCTCAATGATCTGCTGGACAACCTGGTCAGAATCCGCAAGATGGGTTCCGTAAAGGACCTGCTTGGGATGATGCCGGGGGTTGGCAAGCAGCTCAAAGATATAGAGGTAGATGAGAAAGACTTTGATCACATTCAAGCCTTAATCTTATCTATGACCCCGGAAGAGCGCGCAAAACCGGAGCTGATTAACGGTTCCCGGAAACGCCGAATTGCCGCAGGCTCTGGCCAGAAGGTAGAAGACGTTAACAAGTTGCTCAACCAGTACAAGCAGATGCAAAAGATGTTCAAACAGATGAACAATAAGCAGTCGCGCCGTGCGCTGAAGCGGATGGCCGGTAGCGGGAATCTGAATGGCATGGATTTGAGCAAGCTGGGCCTGTAAGGGGTACAAAAATTTTACAAGACCATTGACTGAATTTTGGAGGGACTTATCATGGCAGTAAAAATCAGACTGAGAAGAATGGGCGCTAAGAAAGCACCGCAGTATCGTATGGTAGTAGCAGATTCCCGTTATCCGCGGGACGGCCGCTTTATTGAAGAAATCGGCTTCTATGATCCGACCAAGGAACCGCCGGTAATCAAGGTTGATGCGGACAAGGCAAAGCAGTGGATCGCTAACGGTGCACAGCCGACCGAAACCGTACGCGCACTTCTGAAAAAGGCAGGCGCCATCAACTGATAGCGGGAGGACACCATGCAAGATTTATTAATCTTCATTGCGCAGGGTCTGGTAGATGACCCGTCCGCTGTCTCCGTAGAAATTGACGAACCGAATGAAAACGGCGTTACCGTTTATCATTTGCACGTTGCCCCGGATGACATGGGCAGAGTTATCGGCAAACAGGGCCGAATCGCAAAAGCAATCCGTACCGTTATGAAGGCTTCAGCCAATCATCACGAAGAACGTATTGCAGTCGAAATTGACTAAACAGACAGGGCGGACCAGTCGGTTCGCCCCGTTTTTCTATCGGAGGAATTTCCATGCGTCTTTCTTATTTGGAGTTGGGCAAAATTGTCAGCACGCACGGCGTGAAAGGGGAGCTGAAGGTAGACCCCTGGTGTGACGACCCATCTTTCTTTAAGCACTTCAAAACGGTATACCTGGGCAAAGCGGGCCAGAATCCACATCAGGTGGTGAATGTGCGCACCCACGGAAAAATGGTTCTCCTGACGCTGGAAGGCGTTACTGACATGGACCAGGCTAATCTGTTGCGCAATAAAGTTCTGTATGTAGACCGGGATGCCGCTCCGCTGGAAAAGGACCGTTACTTTGTTGCCGAACTCCTGGGCTGCACCGTTTCGGATGCAGACACGGGGGAAGTCTACGGCACGGTTGCGGACGTAACCAACACCGGCTCTACCGACATCTGGCAGATTCGCGGGAAAGACGGGCAAACGTTTTATATGCCGCTGATCCCCGGTATCCTGCAAGAGGCCAATGTGGCGGAAGACCGCATTACGGTGCGGCCCATTCCGGGTATTTTTACCGCGGCAGAAGAAGTACAGAAGTAATGCGGAAGTAGGAGACTGTTATGAGGATAGACATTTTAACGTTATTTCCTGAACTCTGCGAGTCAGTTCTTTCCGCAAGCATCATTGGGCGGGCGCGTGCAGCCGGATATGTCACCATAGCGTGCTACAACATTCGGGACTACACGTTGGACAAGCACTGCCGTGTAGATGACGCTCCATACGGCGGCGGCATGGGCATGGTCATGCAGGCCCAGCCTATTTATGATTGCTTTGCGGCTGTGCCGCGGGTACAGGAGGACAAGAAGCCACACCTGATTTATCTTTCTCCGCAGGGTCAGACCCTGACGCAGGAGAAGGTAAAAGAGCTGGCTTCCTATGACCAGCTGGTCCTGCTTTGCGGTCATTACGAAGGCGTGGATGAACGGGTTTTGGAAGAACTGGTAGACGAAGAAATCTCTGTTGGGGATTATGTTCTGACCGGCGGAGAATTGCCGGCCTGCACCCTGACCGATGCCGTCTGCCGTATGCTTCCGGGCGTTCTTCCCAACGAAGATGCTTATGAAATTGAAAGCCACTATGGGCATTTGCTGGAATATCCGCAGTACACGCGCCCCGCGGTCTGGAACGGCCGCGCCGTTCCGGACATTCTGCTGTCCGGAGACCATGCCAAAGTAGCACGGTACCAGCTGAAAGAAGCACTGCGCAGGACCCTGCAAAGACGGCCGGATTTGTTGGCTTCAGCAAGCCTTTCCGAAGCGGAAAAAGAGCTGCTGGCTGAACTGCAGGAAGAAGCGCAATAAATAGCGTAATTAGTGGGTGAGTAAATGTTCATAAGTACAAGATATTGGGCTTTTGTAAAGTAGAAAAAACTGTTTATTTCTAACAAACATAAGAGTGAAAAAAACACCAAAGTTGACTACTCGGACGAAAGTTAGGAATTTCGTTGACCTTCAAAATCTTTGTGACTATAATAAACACGAAATTTTGGATTTGCCCTACGGGGCAGTAAATCGAAGGCTCCCATCAGCCGGATGATTACATATTTGAAATGATCATATTTGTGAGGTTATTACTATGTATGTTAAAAGCGTAAAGGTTCAGAATCAGGTTGGACTCCATGCCCGTCCGGCAACTTTCTTCATTCAGAAGGCAAACGAATTCAAGTCTTCCATCTGGGTTGAAAAGGATGAACGCCGGGTTAATGCAAAATCCCTTCTTGGTGTCCTTTCCCTGGGTATCATGGGCGGCACTGAAATCCGCATCATGGCCGGTGGCTCTGATGAAGAAGAAGCAGTAGAAGCTCTGGTTGCTCTGGTTGAATCCGGTTTCGCTGAATAAACATTTTGCAAAAGTTAGGGCGCGTTGGAAAACGCGCCCTTTTATTTTAACCTGTTAATATACAACTTTTCCGGATTGTTCTCTTCTCTTGTGTTTTCCCGGTGTGCTCTGTTCTCCTTGTCCCTGTTTGCAGTGGAACCATTTGCCCCAAAGGAGTACCAGTATTGGAAGAAAAGGACTTCATGGCACTAACGTGGTGATAGACAAGGAGAATAGAACACACCGGTTAGAAAACACAGAAAGTAGGTGAGGATATGGCAAATGAACGAATGGGCTATTTGCGGGAAAAGGCAATGGGTCTGCCCATGGCGCCCGGCGTTTACATTATGAAGGACCGGAAGGGCAAGATTATTTATATTGGCAAAGCCAAGGTGCTGAAGAACCGCGTCAGCCAGTATTTCGGTTCCCAGAATACGCATACCAATAAGGTGCGCAGCATGGTGGAACACGTTCATGACTTTGACTATATTCTTACCAGTAGTGAATTTGAAGCGTTGATCCTGGAATGCTCTTTAATTAAGCAGCATCAGCCGCATTACAATATTTTGCTGAAGGACTCTAAGGGTTACAGCTACATTAAAATTACTAACGAACCGTGGCGCCGTCTCCAGTTTACCTACCACAAAGTAGACGATGGTTCCACGTACATTGGTCCGTATATCAGCTCTTTTGTCGTGTCCCAGTCACTGGATGCGGCACTTAAGATTTTTAAACTGCCCCAGTGTAATTTGCACTTTCCGTGCAGCACGGTCGGACGCCGCCCGTGTCTGCATTACCACATGAACCAGTGCAATGCACCCTGCTGCGGCAAAATTAAGAAAGCAGATTATGATGCTTCCGTAGACGAAGCCATTGCCTTTTTAAAAGGCGGCAGCAAGGAATATGTGGCCGCACTGGAACAGCGCATGGAACGGTATTCGGAGCAACTGGAATTTGAAAAGGCGGCAGAGGTCCGGGATACCATCCGGGCCATCCGCCGCCTGAACGAACGGCAAAAAGTCATCTTCTCCGGTACGGATACGGAAGACGTTTTTGCCCTTGCCCGCGAAGAAGAAAAAATCTGCTTCCATGTGCTGCGGTTCCAGTCCGGCACGCTGACAGACAGTGAACACTTCTTTGTAGATCTGGACAACAGCCTGGAAGAAACGCGCAGTGCCATGCTACAGCAATACTACCTTCTGCGGGAAGATGTCCCGGAAAAAGTCATCTTGGACGGCAACTGTGCAGACGAAGAACTACTGACCCAGTGGCTTACGGAAAAAGCCGGCCGCAAAGTCAGCATTTTGGTTCCGCAAAAGGGAAAGCAGTTTGAGGTGGTACAGCTTTGCAAAAGCAACGCCTACGAAAAGCTGGCACAAACCCACCACCAGACCAAACGGGACACCGCCGTAATTGAACTGGGAGAAATGCTGGGGCTGTCCCATCCGCCGGAATACATTGAAAGCTATGATATCTCGCATACGGCGGGGTCCGACCCGGTCGGTGGCATGGTTGTGTTCCGCAACGGCGTCCCTTTGAAAAGCCATTACCGCAAGTTTCTGATTAAAGAGGCGCAGGGCGGTGATGACTACGGTGCCATGCGGGAAGTCCTGACCCGGCGCTTCCGCCGTTATCTGGAAGCAGAAGAGCAGCCGGACCAGGCCTTTGGCCGGCTGCCGGATCTGATTCTGATGGACGGCGGTCTTGGCCAGGTGCACATTGCCCAGCAGGTGCTGGAGGAATTGCACCTGTCGGTGCCGGTCTTCGGCATGGTCAAGGACAGTAAGCACCGCACCCGCGCCATTGCCTCTGACGGAGGGGAAATTACTATCTCGCAGACAAGAAAGGTGTTTACCCTGGTTACGGCCATTCAGGATGAAGTGCACCGCTTTGCCATTTCCTACCACAAAGAGAAGCACAGCCAAACAGCCCGCCACAGCGAACTGACGGATATCCCGGGCATTGGGCCCAAAAAGGCCGCCACGCTGATGCGCGAGTTAAAAACCATAGATGCCATAAAGCGATCAGATTTAGACACGCTGGCAAAATTACCCGGAATTTCCAGAAAAGATGCGGCGGCAGTAAAATCTTATTTTGATTTTAAGGGCAGATAAGGCTATTTTTCCGTACAACATGGCTGTTGCTTTATTGACAGACCAGGTAGAATAAGGGATAATGAAGTGATTTAAACGGGAGGATGTATATGCGTGTAATATCGGGAATTGCCCGGGGTCGTAAACTGGTTGCTCCGGAAGGGTTGGACGTGCGTCCTACCACGGACAAGGTAAAGGAATCCATCTTTAATATCCTGCAGTTTGAATTGCCGGACAGTCGGGTTCTGGATCTGTTTGCCGGTTCCGGACAGTTGGGTCTGGAAGCTTTAAGCCGTGGGGCTGCTTCCTGCACCTTTGTAGATAACAGCGCGCGTTCCCTGCAATTCGTCAAAGAAAACCTGGAACACACCGGGCTGGACCGCTTGCCGGTTACCCTTCGGCAGGAGGAAGCAGCTGCATTTTTGCAGCGGACGCAGGACACCTTTGACATTGTCCTTTTAGATCCCCCGTACCACAAGCAAATCCTTGACCGGATTTTGCCACTGCTGGCACCGCATATGTCCGCATCCGGCCTTATTCTCTGCGAAACCGCACGGGATGAAACCCTTCCGGAAACCGCCGGTGCATTTCAGAAAGCCAAAGAATATGACTATGGCAAAATTAAACTGACACTGTTTCGTAACATAGGAGACACTGATGAGTAAAGCAATTTGTCCGGGTTCCTTTGACCCGATTACCAACGGCCATCTGGACGTTATTGAACGGGCAGCCAAGCTCTTTGATGACGTTACCGTAGTGGTCATGAGCAACTACAATAAAATTGGATCCTATACCTTTACGGAACAGGAAAGAGCAGAACTGATCCGCAAGAGCACTGCCCATCTGGACAATGTCTCTGTAGATATTTACGGAGGCCTGCTGGCAACCTATGCCAAGGAGAATGGCATAACCAATATTGTCAAAGGCCTGCGTGCTGTGTCGGACTTTGAAGATGAATTCCAGCAATCCATTGCAAACCGTCACATTTCCGGCGATTTAGAAACCATCTTTCTTCCCTGCCGGGAAGAGAACATGTTTTTAAGTTCCAGTATTGTCAGACAAATCGGAACCATGGGTGGGGACATTGACTCATTTGTTCCGAGTGTAGTAGCAAAAGATATTATTTGCCGGCTTAACGCCAAATAAGGAAGGGTATTGACTATGCCACAAATTGAAAACTACTTGGATGAATTGGAAGAGTTATTAGACAGCGGAAAATACCGTGGCGGCAAGGTTACCTTAGACGAATCTGCCGTACGGGCCATTATCCAGGACTTGCGTCAGGATATTCCGGAAGAAATTCAGCAGGCTAAGGTGATTGCTGCAGAACGTCGGGAAATTCTGGATCGCGCAAAAAAGGAAGCAGAAGACACGCTGGCCGGTGCACGTAGCAAGGGCCGGGATCTTTTGGCTGCTGCCGAAAAGCGGTCCCGGGAAATTAATGCCGATACCGAAGAACGGAATAACGCTGCTTTGCAGCAGGCACAAAGCGCAGCAGATGTAGCCATTCAGCAGGCACACGACAAGGCAGTGGCCATGCTGACTGCAGCGCGGGAAAAGGCAGACTCCATGATTCAGGAATCCACCGTTATGCAGGAAGCCAACGAAGCGGCCAATGCCCTCCGGCAGAATGCGCAAAGCACCTTCTCTAAGGCACAGCAGGATTCCGATACCGCCGTTTCCGAAGCGCAGAAGAAAGCAGATGTTGCAGTGGCAGAAGCACAACAGAAGGCAGATGCCATTGTTTCCGAAGCGGTTGAAAAGGCCAGGACCCTGTTAAGTGAAGCAAAAGCCAATGCCGCAAAAATTACCAAAGAGGCAGAGTATGCTGCACAGACCAAGGTAGATGCTGCCACAAAGTGGGCAGTAGATTTACAGGGCAGTGTCGGCAAATATGTAGATGATCTTGCCAAGGAAGCAGAATACCGTATTTCCAAGAGCCTGAATGAAGTTCATGCCCTGCAGGAAAATGTGGCTAAGGCCAATGCCAAGGTGGCTGCCATGCGCAAGAACCCGAATCAGAAATAAACCATAAACCCAAAATAAACCAAGCATAAAGGAAAGCAGAATGCGCCTAGATAAACTGATTTCTTCCCAGGGCCTATGTGACCGAAAACAGGTTAAAGTGCTGGCCAAAAAGGGGAAGGTAACGGTAAACGGGGTACCGGTAAAAGACCCCGGCTTTTCCGTTAATCCTGACCAGGACCATATTGTTGTGGATGGAACGGAACTTTCTTATCAGAAGTTTGTTTATCTGATGCTGAATAAACCCCAAGGGGTTATCTGTGCCACGGAAGACCGCATTGCACAAACGGTACTGGACCTGGTTCCGCCGGAACTGTTGCGACCGGGCCTCTTTCCGGCAGGCCGGCTGGACAAAGACACCACCGGATTTGTCCTGCTGACGGATGACGGCGCACTGGCACACAGCATTTTGTCTCCGAAAAGTCATATACAGAAAACCTATGAAGCGGTGTTGGACCATCCGCTCAGCAGGGAAGATATCCTTGCTTTAGCAGATGGCATTACGCTGAAGGACGGCACGCATTGCCTTCCTGCCATTGTGGAGACACTTCCTGACGGTAAGGAAGCCGGCCAGGACAACAGTAACAACACCGGTAATGCAAAAATTAAAATAAAAATCTGCGAAGGTAAGTACCATCAGATTAAGCGCATGATTGCAGCAAGGGGCAATGCCGTCCTGGCGCTGAAGCGCATATCTATGGGCAATGTGCCTTTGGATCCGGCCCTGCCGGAAGGCGCCTGCCGCCCGCTGACTCCGGCGGAACAGGAACTGCTTTTAACCAACCCTTCGTGATTATTACGGCGCTTTTCCGTTGGAAAGGCGCCGTTTTCTTGGGTATATTGCACCATGGAAATCTGGCTTTTTCGTCAGTTTTATGAGCAAGTTGGCAAAATACCATTGCTTTTTCCTGCTTAGTTGTGTAAAATGTAGAAGAATTTATACTGCAAGTTGCACAAAACTGTGCAACCTTAAGTTCCATAGAAATAGGAGGTTGCGGCATGGCCAACAGACTCTTTCAGGGCGTTATCCACCAGATGCGGGATGCCATTGACAGAATCACCGGCGTTGTGGACGAAACCGGTACTGTCATTTCCTGTAGTGAATTAGAACGAATTGGGGAACAGGTAAAAGTAAATGTTACTGACATTTTTTCTACCACGGACCCGGTTCGCTTAGATGGGGTTACCTACCAGGCATTCGGTTTTCGCCTGAGCCACGAATATGCGGTATTTGTGGACGGAGACGACGAAATGGCAGAAAACTATGTCAAAATTCTGGCGGTTTCCCTGCGCAGTATTAAACAGTTTTATGATGAAAAATATGACCGCAGTAACTTCATCAAAAATGTTATTTTAGACAACATTCTTCCCGGAGACATTTACATTAAAGCCCGGGAATTACACTTCAATAATGACGCAACCCGCGTTGTTCTTTTAATCCGCGTACACGGTGGGGAAGATGCCGCAGTGTATGACATCATTCAGAACCTGTTCCCGGATAAGAACAAGGACTTTGTCATTAATATTTCCGAAACAGACATTGCTTTGGTCAAGGAAGTTCGGAATGACGTAGATCCACGGGATCTGGAAAAGCTGGCCAGAAGTATTGCAGATGCCCTCAGTGCTGAATTTTACAGCAGCGCGCAGGTCGGCATTGGTACTACCGTAGTTGGCATCCGGGACCTGTCCCGGTCCTTAAAGGAAGCCCAGGTAGCTCTGGAAGTCGGCAAGGTATTTGATACCGAACGGGACATTGTTTCCTATGACAATCTGGGCATTGCCCGTCTGATTTACCAGCTGCCAACCACTCTTTGCGAAATGTTCCTGCAGGAAGTATTCAAACGTGGCTCCATTGACAGCCTGGATCAGGAAACCCTGTTCACCATTCAGCGTTTCTTTGAAAACAACCTGAACGTTTCGGAAACCTCCAGAAAGCTGTTCGTTCACCGGAACACCCTGGTTTACCGGCTGGAAAAAATCAAGAAATTCACCGGCCTGGATCTGCGGGAATTTGATGACGCCATTGTTTTCAAAGTAGCCCTTATGGTTAAGAAATACCTGGATTCCAATCCAACTAAGTTCTAATTTGAAAAATAATGTCTGTCTCTTAAAACAGTCTGAAAGCGTTTTTTGTAAGCTTTTACAAAAAACGCTTTTTCAGAAAAAGGGTTACAAAATTGTAACTAATTTGGCATTTATATGGTATAATGTGTTCTGTTAAGGTTTATTACTTGAAGTATGCCTTAACAGAACTTTGTATTTTGCTTGAAAGAAGTCACATAAAACAAACCTAGGAGTTAGAAACCACATGATTGAATTCAGAAACGTTTCGAAGGTCTATGACAACGGGACCGAAGCTCTGAAGAATGTAAACCTTCGCATTGAACGCGGAGAGTTTGTCTTCATTGTTGGTGCATCCGGTGCCGGTAAATCAACCTTCCTGAAAACCATCATGAGAGAAGAAGTTCCTTCCAGCGGAACCATCATGATTAACAACTATGACCTGACACGGATGACGAAGAAGGAAATCCCGTATTACCGCCGGACCCTCGGCATTGTGTTCCAGGATTTCCGTCTGATTCAGAATATGACCGTTTATGATAACGTTGCCTTTGCCATGCGGGTAATCGGCGCCAGCGAAAAGGAAATCCGGAAACGGGTTCCGTACGTGCTCAGCCTGGTAGGCCTGCAGGACAAAGCCCGTTCCTTACCAAATGAAATTTCCGGTGGTGAACAACAGCGTGTTGCTTTGGCCCGTGCCCTGGTTAACAACGCCAACACCATCATTGCCGACGAACCAACCGGTAACGTAGATCCGGAAATGTCCTATGAAATTGTAGACCTGTTAAACCGCATTAATGAAAACGGTACTACCGTTATCATGGTTACCCATGAACATGACCTGGTAAAACAGTTCAACCACCGCATTGTTGTTATAGACAACGGACAGGTGGTATCGGATATGCCGGGAGCTGGCAGTGGCTTTGACTACCACGGTGGCAGGGGCCGCCAGGTCAGACAGCCGCAAGCGTCGGCCGCACAGCGTCAGGCGCCGCGCCAAAGACCTGCCGGCAACACGCCAACCATGAAGACCATTACCCTGGATACGGAGAAAATTAAGTCCGCAGCCATCCTGGCCGAAGCCGAACGGGCAGCAGCTGCTGCCGCACCGTCGGCACAGGCCGCGCGGACAGAAACTCCGGCACCACAGGCACAGCCACCGCAGCAGCCGGCAGATCCGGCTCCGGAAGTAGCTGCATCGCCCGTGGAAGAACAACCGTTGCCAAAGGTACAGGAAGCAGAAACCTCCTTTGACACCAGCATTTATACCAAGGAAACCAGTTCTGATACCATCAAAACGGTTACCGTGGATGATCTTACAGAGGATGTAACCAAGCCTGCCTTTGACTACGAAAAGTATTTTGAAGACCTGAGTGAATCCCTGAAGAAGGGAGGATCCGACAATGTCTAAGAAAACTACGGTAAAGCCGGCAAAGGCTACCTCGCAGAAACAGACGGCAACCAAACGGAACTCGTTCAATGTGTCTTATCTGACCAAAGAAGGTATTCGTAATGTCTGGTCCAACCGCATGATGTCCTTCGCTTCCGTAGCGGTTTTGGTTTCCTGCCTTTTAATTATCGGTCTGGCCGTTTTGTTGTATGCCAACATTAATGCGGCACTGGAATCCGTACAGGACCAGAGCGTTATCATGGTTTATCTGAAGGATGACGTTTCTGACACAGACGCTTCCAAAGCCGGTCAGGACATCCGCATGATTGCCGACGTAGAAGATGCTTCCTTTGTTTCCAAAGAACAGGCGTATCAGGAACAGCTGAAAGAGCTTGGAGATGACGCCGCTCTGATGGAAGGCATGACTGAAAACCCGTTGCCGGATGCTTACCGGGTACAGCTGAAAACCCTGGAAAACTATGACAACGTGGTTGAAAACCTGAAATCCATTGCCAACGTAGACAGCGTTCGCGGGAACAGTGACCTTGCCGGACAGGTTCGGGAACTGAAGAATGCGGCCTCTATTGTCTGCATCGGCATGATTGCTATTTTGCTTATTGTTTCCTTGTTCATCATTTCCAATACCGTCCGTGTTACCATGTATAACCGCCGGTTGGAAATCAGTATCATGAAAGCGGTTGGCGCAACCAACTGGTTTGTCCGCTGGCCGTTCATTGTGGAAGGGATTGTCATCGGAATTATTTCCGGTCTGCTTTCGGAAGGGTTGGTTTACGGCTTATATGAGCTGACCATGAAAGCAGTCAGCGGCGTCTTTAGCGTCCTTGGAGACAAGCCCATCAGCTTTGGATCCTATGCCGGACCCATGCTGCTCTGCTTTATTCTGGTTGGTGTATTGGCCGGTACCCTCGGTTCCATTATCTCCATGTCCAGATATCTGAAAGAACAGGAGGGCGTTGTTGATGAAACACACTAAACAACACACAAGACTTAGCAGAATACTTTCCTTAGTCATGGCCTTTGCCATGGTTCTTGCTGTACTTCCCATGGTTCCGCAAATCTTTACTGCATCCGCTGTTACCCAGTCGGAAGTAGACAAAAAAGTAGATGAGCTGAACAAGAAAATTGCAGATGCACAAAAGGACATCGACGCAAACAATGCCGACATTGCCGATGCTGAAAAAACAGCTTCCGGCATTCAGAAAGAAATTGATGCCTATCAGACCAAGATTGATGCCGTACAGGACAAAATTGATCTTTTAACCACCAAGATTAATACCATGAATTCCAAGATTACCGAATTGGAAACCAGTATTAAGGAACTGCAGGCATCCATCCAGGAACAGGAAGATACCATTGAAGAAACGCAGACTGCGGTTGCTAACCGGATGCGTGCCATGTATCTGTCCGGTAACATTTCCAACCTGGAATTAATCCTGGAAGCAGAAAGCTTCGGACAGCTGCTGAACCGGATTGAATTAATTGCCCGTGTTACCAGAAATGACAAGGCGCTGATTAATAAGCTGGAAGAAGAAATTTCTTCCGTTAAGGAACAGCAGGAACAGATGGCTTCGGAAGAAGCAGAAATCCAGTCCAGTAAGCAGGAGGTAGAATCTTCCAAGCAGGAACTGGAATCTGAAAAATCTGACATTGCCGCCGACAAAGCTGTTGTAGATGCCAAGAAGAAGAAACTGGATACCTACATTGACAGCCTGGAAGATGACAATGACGAAAAGCAGGCTTATATTGCACAGATTGAAAAGCAGAAGCAGGCCTGGATGAACGCTCTGGTACAGCAGAACTCCAACAAGGGCTCCACCGGTTCCGGTAAAAGTAACGGCACCATGGTATGGCCGGTTCCGTGCTCTGACAGTTATGTTTCTTCCGGTTACGGTACCCGTACCTTAAACGGCAGAACCTACACCCACTATGGTATGGATATTACCTGCGGCCACGCCAGCAACTACAATGTAGCTGTTGTAGCAGCAGACTCCGGTACCATTATTACTTCTTCCAATGCATGTTCCCACAACTACAGAAAGTCCAGCTCCTGCGGCTGTAACGGTGGTTATGGTAACATGGCAGTAATTGACAATGGCCAGGGTCTTCACATCTACTATGGCCATCTGTATAAATCTACTGTTAGTGTTGGCCAGACGGTAAGCGCCGGACAAACCATTGGTATTCTTGGCTGCACCGGTTATTCCACCGGCCCACACCTTCACTTTGAAATCCGTGTTAACGACGGTTCCAGCCGTGCTGCAGCAGCACGTAACCCGTCTAACTACGTTTCTAAGTAAGCTCTGAAAAGCAGTTAGTAAAAACAATTACAAAGCTTAAAAGCCCTCACGCAATTTTGCGTGAGGGCTTTTCCTTTTGCAGAAGACTGCTTGTTTTTACACAAGAAAAATCCCGTGCCAGCCGGCACGGGATTTTGTGTTTTCCGGGTTTAGCCAAGGAACGGATATTCCAAAACGTGGGAAGGAAAGAGAACGTGGGCAAAGTTTACCGGTTCTGCTTCTTCTTCAATGTACATCCAGCGAAGGATTTCAATGACTTTTTCGGAAGTCTGGATTCCCAACAGATCTGCTTCTTCCTGGGTTGGTGTCCGAACCAGGTTGGTGTAATCCATCCGGTTGATAGGACGTTCCAGGTAAGTCAGCAGGTTATGGGACAGGGATTTTTGCAAATCCTGTTCATTCAGCATGGAATAGGAATACGGGGAATAGTAGTTGTCTTCCAAAGCCAGAACGGTTTCTCCGGTTTTCCGAAGGCGGATAATCCGGTAAACTTCGGTACCTTCTTTCCAGTGCTTGGTCAGAAGATCTCCGGAAGCTTTGATTTTGGTCTGCTCCAGAATCTGGTTGTTTTCTTCCAATCCTAAGTGCTTTAAAGCAAAGGACAGGGACATAAACGGTTCCAGACCATACAGCTTGCTTCTTTTGCTGACAAAGGTGCCGACACCCTGATGCTTATAAATGGTGCCTTCCTGTTCCAGCTGGGCAAGAGCAGCACGAACGGTGGCACGGCCAACGTTCAGCTCTTCCATTAACTGGTATTCGGTGGGAAGCTTGGAATCTGCCGGATACTTTCCGGAGATAATCAGCTTCATGATGTAATTCTTGACATACGCATAAAGTGTAGGAGAATTTTCGCGCTTGGACATAGGGTAACCTCCTAAAATGTTGCAACGTTTGCAATGAGACTTTATCCATTATCTACTGAATAGAAAGGATTTGTCAATTATAATTCGTAATTTGTCACATTTTGTAGTTTCTGAGCATACTTTGCCGTGTCGGAAATGAACTCCTGTACATCAAATCCGGGGGTCTTTAATTCCGATTGCAAAATCAGGCCATCGGAGAGAATCAGGAGAAGCCAGGAGAGGTAGGTGGGATTAATGCCACTGACTCGCTCGGAAATCAGGCGGGCAATATAGGTGCTGAATTCCTGGTACCGCTCTACAATCAGACTGCGGATTTCTTCATTCCCAATACAGGCATTATACAGCAGATGCAGACGGGGGCCGGTTTCATAGACGTTACGTTCAATAACATACTTCAGCAAGCGGTGGAACGACGTATCCTTGCTTTTGTTTTCTACCCACCGGGCGAGCTGGTTTCTCTGGTCTGCCAAATAGCGGTCTGTAATATCAACCAGAATGGATTCCTTGTTCTTATAGTGATAATACAGTGTGCCTTTGGAGATGCCGGCTTCGCTGGCAATCATGGCAAGTGTAATGTTGTCTATGGAATTGGTTTGCAGGAGCGATTCGGTGGTGTCCATGATAATGGATTTGACGTCATCCTTACGGGGGGCGGCCATGACAAAACTTCCTTCCTGTTTTCAGTTATTTTAGAGAATTGACTTTCCATGGACATTATACTATAATGAATGCAGTCGGTCAACTGACCGACTCTAAAAAATGGCCTTTTTCATTCCTTTTTTTCTGGGAATTGTTAAGTGTTTTTCACTTTTAGATTAGATGTAAGTAGAAGTAGAGGTGTTTGTACATGAGTAACGTCAAAAAGCTTCAAAAGAAGCTTTCTCAGGCGTACGGGGACCGGGTTCACGTTACGCTGGAGGATGACCTTCTCCGCGTCACCGGAGAATTGGACACCTGGCAGGACATTTTAAATGCCTGCTCTATGTGTGCGTCCAAGAAAAGCAAGGTGCACGTGGTGAATGACATTGTCCTGCGCGGGGCGGAACCCGTACCGGTCCGTACGCCGACGGTAAAGGATACCACTCTGGAAGGCGCTGCGCCGGACGTACTGGTCATTGGCGGCGGCATTTCCGGCTGCTCCATTGCCAGGGAACTGTCCAAATACAATTTGGACATTCTCCTGGTAGACAAGGAGCCGGACTTTGCCATGCAGGCTTCCGGACGGAATGACGGAGAAGTTCACGTGGGGGTAGACCTGTCCAAGGGAAGCCTGAAGCAGAAATATGTGTTGTTAGGAAACCATATGTATGATCAGGTTTGTAAGGAGCTGGATGTGCCGTTCCGCCGGATTGGCCAGTACGCCGGCTTTACGCAGGGGTGGTTACTCCTGCCGGTTTGTGCCCTTGTGGCCTGGCGTAAGCACCACGACGGTGTTACGGATGCCGAAGTGGTACTGAAAAAGAAGCTGTTGAAGGATAATCCAACCTTTAACCCTGAGTTTAAGTTCGCTATGTACAATTCCCTTGCCGGAATTGTATCGCCGTATAATCTGACCATTGCTTACGCAGAAAACGCGGCACAAAACGGTGCTAAGATGTCTTTGGACACTATGGTAACCGGCATGGAAGTACAGGACGGCGTTATTAAAGCAGTTCATACCAACCGTGGGACCATTTATCCAAAGATGGTTATCAACGCCGCCGGCGTGTTTGCAGATGACATTGCAGAATATGCCGGGGACCGGTTTTACAGTATCCATCCGCGCCGCGGGACGGATACCATTCAGGACGTTAAAAGCGGTAAAATTATAGATGCAGTAGCATCCATTCAGCTGATTACCAAAGAACAGCTGAAAAGTCATTCCAAGGGCGGCGGCATCATGAAAACCGTCCACGGCAACATTCTTGCCGGCCCGGACGCCGTAGAAATCCGGGAAAAGGAAGACTGGGCAACGTATCCGGAATCCATTGCCGCCATTTATAAAAAACAGAAACAAACGGTCCCGGCCGCAAACGAACGGGACATTATTACTTACTTTACCGGCGTTCGGGCGCCAACCTTTGAAGAGGACTTTGTTCTGGAATGGGGCAGAAAGTGCAAGAATCTGTACCACGCCGGCGGCATCCAGTCCCCCGGTATTACAGCGGCACCTGCCTTCTCTAAGGATATTGCAAAAGAAGTGGCTTCCAAAATGAATGCCACGGAAAAGACGGATTGGAATCCGAATCGCAAAGGAATTCCGGAAGTCAGCAAATTGCCTCCGGAAGAACGGGCCAGACTGATTCAGCAGAATCCGGATTACGGCGTTATTATTTGCCGTTGCGAAGAAATTTCCAAAGGGGAAATCCTGGATGCGTTGAATTCTCCGTATTGCCCACCAACCATAGACGCTATCAAAAAGCGGGTTCGTCCGGGCATGGGACGCTGTCAGGGCGGTTTCTGCAGTCCTTTGGTTACCAAAATTATTGCAGAACATGAAGGCTGTAACCTGGCAGACGTCAAAAAGACCAATGAACAATCTGTGGTTCTGTACGGCCAGACGAAGGAGGGGAAAGAAGCATGATGCAGACAGATGTATTAATTATCGGCGGTGGCCCTGCCGGTCTGGCTGCCGGAATTGAAGCCCATAAAAAGGGTGCCGATGTATTGCTGGTAGAACGGGAAGAACGCTTAGGCGGTATTCTGAAGCAGTGCATCCACGATGGCTTCGGTTTAGTCCGGTTCGGAGAAAAGCTTTCCGGTCCGGAATATGCAGAACGCTTTATGGAGGAATTCAACAGCCTTGGAATTCCGTCCATGACCTTAACCTTTGTTACCTCGGTAGAAAAGGTGGCTGACGGCTTCAAAGTACTTTTAGTCAACACCGAAGGGGTTACGGAACTGCACTGTAAGGCCATTATTCTGGCCACCGGCTGCAGGGAACGGACCGCAAAGCAGGTCTTCATTCACGGCACCCGGCCGGCAGGCGTATTCACCGCCGGTACCGCACAGCATTTCATTAACCTGATGGGGGAAATGCCCACCAAAAAGTGCGTTATCCTTGGCTCCGGAGACATCGGCCTGATTATGGCCCGCCGTCTGACCCTGGAAGGGGCAGAAGTAGTCGGCGTTTACGAAGTTATGCCGACCCCGTCCGGACTGACCAGAAATATTCATCAGTGCCTGCATGATTACAATATTCCATTGCATTTGTCCCATACGGTTACCCGGGTCTTTGGCACGGACCGTCTGACGGCAGTGGAAATTGCACAGGTAGATGAAAACCTGAAGCCAATTCCGGGAACGGAAGAAAAAATAGACTGTGACGCCTTAATTCTTTCCGTTGGCTTAATTCCGGAAAATGAAATTGCGGAAAAGCTGGGCGTAGCCATTGACCCACGGACAAAAGGCCCTGTTTGCAACGAAGCGTTAATGACTTCCGTGCCGGGCGTATTCTCCTGCGGCAATGCCCTCCACGTAAATGACCTGGTAGATTACGTTTCCGAATCCGCAGAAATTGCGGGTGCCTCCGCAGCCGCCTATGTGGCTGCAGACCGGGCACCGGAACAGCGGATTCCGCTGACGGCGGACGAAGGGGTTTCCTACATTGTTCCGCAGCAGATTACCCTTGGCGGGGACCTGGAAAAAACCATTGTTTACTTCCGCTCCCGCAAAGTGGTCAACGGCGCCACCTTCCGCATTGTTGCGGAAACCGGTAACGAAAAGAAGGTTGTTGTAGAAAAGAAATACGCCTTCCTCCGTCCGCCGGAAATGGAAAAGCTGATTGTTGACTTTGCCGCAGCAGAACTTGGCCCGGCCACCAGACTTTATGCAGAAATAGAGGTGAAGAGCAAATGACACAGACCATGGTTTGCATTACCTGCCCCAGAGGCTGTACTCTGACCGTAACGCAGGAAGGAGAGCAGATTACCGTCACCGGTAACGCCTGCAAGCGTGGGGAACAGTTTGCCGTAAACGAACTGACTCACCCCATGAGAACCATTTGTTCCACCGTAAAAACGGCGTTCCCGGATCACCCGGTTCTGCCGTGCCGTGTTTCCACGGACATTCCGAAAGACAAAATTTTTGATGTCATGAAGGAAATTAATAAGACTACCGTAACAGAACGAATTGGGCGTGGGGACATTATTATTCCCAATGTACTCGGTTTAGGTGCCGATATCATTGCCACCTCTGATTTGTTGAAATAAGAAAAGGAGATTTTAATTATGGGATATAAACCTTATAGCGGCTTTGAGCCAAAGTGGATTAAAACGCCTGCACCGGCGGATTCCTATCGTTCCATTTTCCGTTGGGGTGATCCGGAACATTTCAAGTTCCCAAAGGAAAGCCTTTACAACATGATGAAAGATCGCATTGACCTGCATGACGAAGAAGTAACGGACTTCGTTTGTGACCCTGGCTTGGATCCCGTTGATCTTGGACCGGATCATGCGCCAAAAATGGCAGAAGAAGATCTGGAATTCTTCAAGAGTGTTTACGGAGATCAGTGGTCCCAGTCCGACTATGACCGTCTGTCCGTTGCCTTTGGCCAGACTGCGTATGACCTGTACCGTGTCAGAGAACATCAGTGGGACAGCCTGCCGGATTTAGTTGTTTATCCGTCTACCTCTGAACAGATTGAAAAGACCGTTGCTTATTGTGCCGAAAAGAAAATTCCGCTTTATGTTTACGGCGGCGGTTCCTCCGTTACCCGTGGTGTTGAACCGGTAAAGGGCGGCGTATCTCTGGACATGAGACGCAACTTCAACAAGGTTCTGAACTTTAATGAAACAGACCAGACTATTACCGTACAGGCCGGCATGTCCGGTCCGGATCTGGAACGTCACCTGAACTGTGCCAAGTTTGAATTTGGTGCGGAACGCAATTACACCTGCGGTCACTTCCCACAGTCCTTTGAATATTCTTCTGTAGGCGGCTGGGTTGTAACCCGCGGATCCGGCCAGAACTCCACTTACTATGGTTGTATTTCTGACATGGTTATGCAGCAGAAATACGCTACTCCGCGTGGACAGATTCTGACGTCTCCGTATCCAAGAGAAGCCACCGGTCCGAACATTAACCAGATTATGATGGGCTCTGAAGGTACCTTCGGTGTACTGACAGAAGTTACCCTGAAGGTTAGAAGATACATGCCGGAAAACAGATATCGTTTCTCCTATATCTTCAAAAACTGGGATGACGCCATGGACTTTGCCCGTGAATGCATGCAGGCAGAAGCCGGCTTCTCTTCCGTATTCCGTCTGTCTGACCCGGAAGAAACCAACATGATGCTTCGTCTTTACAATGTAGACGAAACCCCGTTGCAGCCATTGCTGGAAAAGCTTGGTTATAAGGACATGGAACGCTGCCTGTTCTTAGGCTTCACCGACGGTGATACCGGCTATGCCAAGAACGTTTACAAGAAGATTCTGAAGATTGCGTTGCAGCATCATGCACTGCCGTTGACCGGCCTTGTATGTAAGGGCTGGGAAAAGGGTCGTTTTGATGATCCGTATATGCGTGACTCGCTCCAGGATTTCGGCGTTATCATTGACACCATGGAATGCTGCGTAAACTGGTCCAACATGAAGCAGGTATGGCAGGATGTACGTGCTGTATGCCACGCCCGTCCAAATACCGTTGTTACCACGCACATGTCCCACTGTTATCCGCAGGGCGCCAACCTGTACTTCATCTTCATTACCAAGTGTGACAACGCTGCTGACTTCAAGGAATATCACGCCTCCATTTTGGATGCCATTCAGAAGTCCGGCGCAGCCATGTCCCACCACCACGGTATTGGTAAGCTGTTTGCCCCATGGCTGGAAGCTTCCCTTGGTGAAAACGAATATGGTATCTTCAAGGTTCTGAAGGATTACTTTGATCCGGATTACACCATGAACCCGGGCGGTACCATTGGTCTGGATCTGCCGGAAGAGCAGAAGAGACGTCTGCGAGACGGAAACCGGGACTGCAGAGACGACTAAACCTTGCACAATACTAAGGATTGCAAAAACCAACACTATTGTATAGAATAGTAGTGTTGAACGGGTGGCACTGAATCGCCTGGGCGATTCGGTGCCTTACCCTGTGTTTTGGTATGCTTGTAGTTACAAAGGAGGAGCTTGAATGAAACTGGAAGATATCATTTTAAAAGTTGCGGATTATGGAGAAGTTGGCCGCAAGGTAAAGAAGGTAACAGGAATTTTATCCGGTGGACTGGAAGACATTTTATTCCCGTTCATTATCCCAACGCAGGACGTAATTGAAGGCGTTGGCTCTTCGGCCAGAACAGTAGAATTTTTACAGAGAGCGTCTTCCAAGAAGACCCTGATTGTAACAGATGCCATGCTGCACAAACTTGGCCTGCTGAAGACCATGACGGATGCCATGGATGCTGCCGGTTTCCCGTATGCTATTTTTGACGGCGTAGAACCGAACCCGACCATCCAGAATGTGGAAGATGCATATGAAATGTATCGCGCAGAACGCTGTGACTCTATTGTCGGCTTCGGCGGCGGTTCTTCCATGGACGCCTCCAAGGCTCTTAGCTGTCGTGTAGCAAAGCCGAACCTGAGCATTGAAGGAATGGGCAGATTAATGGGCTATTTCCCGGTAACCCTGCCAACCTTTGCCAAGACTCCGTACCTGGTTGCCATTCCGACTACCGCAGGAACCGGTGCAGAATCCACGGTTGCAGCTGTTATTTCCAACCATAAAATTGACAAGAAGTACACTATTACTGACATTGCCATGCGTCCGAATACCGTTATTCTGGATGCCGGCCTTGCCACCGGTCTGCCGAAGTACACAACGGCAGTTACCGCTGTAGACGCTTTGTCCCACTGCGTAGAAGGCTTCCTGTCTTATGCCCACAATCCACGCGGAGACGAATGGGCCATCAGAGGCGCCAGACTGGTAGTAGAAAACGTTGACGCTGCCATTGCTGACGGAAGCAACCTGGAAGCCAGACAGAACCTTTGCATGGCTGCTTACTGCGGCGGACAGGCCCTGAACATGGAAACCACCGGTTATGTTCATCCGTTCTGCCACAAGATTGGTGCCAAGTACAACCTGGTTCACGGCCGCTGCATTGGCGCCGTTCTTCCTATCATTCTGGAAGACTACGGCTCTGTAGTAGAAAAGAGACTGGCTAAGATGTCCCGTGCCACCGGTATTGCCGCTCCAACCATGTCTGATACCGAAGCCTCCAAGGCCTTTATCCAGTGGGTGCGTGACTTTGACCAGAAATATGGCATTGACCCATACATTCCGGAAATTAAGGATGAAGATCTGGACGAAATTGCTGATTCCATCATGGTTGAAATCTTTGTTTATCCAAACAAGAAGGTTTACAGCAGAGAAGAAATCAAGTCCCTGCTGAAGGTGATCCGCGGAGACCGCGCATAATAGTTATTCTATTTATAGGTATAAGGAAAGGGCCGGAGTGTATGCTCCGGCCCTTTTATTTTTACCTTTTATTCTTAACAGAACGAAGCCTCCCTATTGGGAGGCTCCTTCATTAAAGCAACACATTTGGAATATCTGGGGTTCCAAACGTGCTATCAGCTTTTTGTAGCACCTATTTTAGCGAAAATAAGATACTTTGCAAGAAGAATGATTATATTTTCACAAAGTTGAAAAAGAGGCTTAGACAAATTCTAAAATATGTCTAACTCGCATAAAAGAATTGCAAAAGCATCCAAATAATAGGCAAAAATGACGTAAGTGTAAGTTGATTAA
>CAVIZK010000007.1:75998-87472 GCA_963647215.1 Paludibacteraceae bacterium
CAATTCCGGAAGAGGTCCAAAAGGTGGCAGAAGGGGATCTCCAAATGGTGGGGAACAGTCTCCTTCAGGATACAGAGGACAGGCAGTTGGCTGATGCAGGTATTACGGTGCAGGACATGACTTTGGGGCCGGGGTTTAAAGTCAATGTCATTACAACAAGCCAGATAAAAGAAGGCTCTGATAAAAAATTAAGTTCAGCTGTTTCTAACGTGTCCAGTACGACTGAGTGGCTGTTTGTTATTGAAGCAAACGGAAAGCAGATTGGCTTGATGGAATTTCAGTATGAAGATCAAAAATACACCTTGGGTGGATATAGCACCCTGGATGATACGCTTTTAGATACTGCAAACCAGTTGATTGAAAAACACGGCAAAGAGAATGTGGCTTTGCTGAAAGTTAAATATGATTACTTCTTTGCTTATCAGGACCAGGAGGAAGTCAAGGTCCTGGCAGTGAAGGAAGAGACCCAAGAAAATTTGGAATCTTATGCAACGGGTGAAGAGCCAACCTGGGAGACATTTGTGACGGCATTTAATGCATCCCACTCTTACAGACAGAAACTGGAAAAGGAAAGCTCGGAACAGCTGTATGGAGATACAGCTCTTTATTCAGCTGAAGAAACCGGATATACAGCTTCTGAAAAAAGTTCGGTAGGGTTGTGGATTGGCGTTGCCGCCCTTATTGTGGTTGCCGTAGGAGGTACCGTTGGTATTGTATTTGCTGTTAGAAAGAAGAAGGGTGCAGCAAAATAAAAGTTTAAATAGGAATAAGCCACAAATAGTAATAAGCAAAAATAGAAGCCCACTTGGTACGCCAAGTGGGCTTTCCTTTATGGTAATGAACCGTATTAAAGCCACTTCTTCTTTTTGAAGAGGATCAGCTCCAGAAGGAGGATTAGGATGGCCACGACAATAACAACAATGTAGCCATATTTCCAGTAGAGCTCCGGCATGCGGGTGAAGTTCATGCCATACCATCCGGTTAAAAGGGTCAGCGGCATGAAGATGGAGGTGGCAATGGTAAGAAAACGAACAGCCTCTTCCTGGTGTTCGTTGTGCATCATTTGATAGTGGTCAAAGAGGGAGTCCAGCTGCTCTTTCAGCTTTTGGGATTTCATGTAGTAGATGTCTACTTTGTTGTAGAGGTAGTTGAACATGCGCTTGCTTTCCTTGTCCAGGAAGGGAAACGGACAGGAAGCAAGGGCAGAAAGCATTTCCAGGAGCTGCTGGTAGTAACGGTTGAAACGGGAAATCAGCTTGCGGTATTCCAGAAGCCGGACTTCAAAGTCGTCTTCCATGGCGTCTTTGACCATTTGGTCATCCATTGCATCCAGCTGATTGTCCGTTTCATCCAGCAGGTCCTCGTCATTGCGGATGAAATCTTCCAAAAGGGCAAAGAGCAGCTGGCCCGGAGTTCTGATATTACGGTTCAGACTGCCCAGCTTCTGGAGCTCTGTTTCCAGTTGGGCAACGTTGCCGACTAAAAGTAAAGAGTTCTTTTCCAGGTAAAACAAGCAGGACCATTTGCTTTTGTCTTCGTCCGAGAAGTCCGGAATGTGGAGGGTGGCAGCCACTTCGTTTTCGTAAATTTCTGCCTTACAGCGGCGGATGGAAGTAACGTTGGGAACTTCCAGCGGGTCCTTCCGTTCCTGGATTTCCGCAAAGGAAAGAAGTTCTACATAGGGCTTATGTTCGGGCGATGTGGCTTCCGTTTCCGGAAGGAGCTGTTTATCAAGGTAGTAGCGCATTTTGCTTCCTCCTTTTAAAAAGCGTGTTCGTCGGTCAGGATGGCCTCCGCGGTGCGGATGCCGTCCACAGCGGCGGACACAATGCCACCGGCATATCCGGCACCTTCCCCGCAGGGGTAGACCCCGCCGAGCGGTTCTTTTTGTAAGTAACACTGATAAAAGTCATCACGAAGAATGCGAACCGGCGAGGAGGAGCGTGCCTCCGGCCCGGTTAAAACTGCTTCCGGCATGGCAAAGCCATGCAGTTTGCCATCCATTAGGACAATGCCTTCGGCCATGGTATCGGTTACCTTTTTTGGCAGGACGGCACGCAGGTCTGCGGGGGTAGTGCCGGTAGGACAGCTGGGGTGAACCGCTCCGAAGTGGGTGCTGGGCTGTTCCTTTAAGAAGTCACCAACCAGTTGTGCCGGTGCGGTGTAGTCCCCGCCGCCGAGGGCAAAGGCGGTTTGCTCCAGCTTGCGTTGGAAGGAAAAGCCTTCTAGTGGGTGGTCTCCGTCCAGGTCCTCCGGATTGACGTTGACCAGGAGAGCGGAGTTGGAATTTTCCTGATCCCGGGCGTAGGTGCTCATGCCGTTGACGCAAATTCCGCCTTCTTCCGAGGCGGCGTTGACAACGGTTCCGCCCGGACACATGCAGAAGGTGTAACAGCCACGTTCATGGGCTCCGTGAAAGGCCATTTTGTAATTGGCGGCGCCAAGGGCCGGGTGTCCGGCAAAGGAACCGTATTGTGCTTTGTCTATGAATTCCCGTGGGTGTTCAATACGGGCACCGACGGAGAAGGGCTTGCGAATCATGGTTAAGCCCTTTTGATAAAGCATTTCCACGGTGTCCCGGGCGGAGTGGCCCAGCGCCAGTACCACGGTGTCTGTTTCCAGGTCCTGTGTGGTGCCGTCTTCCGTTTCATAGGTAACACCCTGGATGTAATGGTTATAAATGATAAGGTCTGTCAGGCGGGAGCCGAACAGGACATCTCCGCCCAGACGTTTAATTTCTTCCCGGATATTTTTAACTACCAGTACCAGATTGTCTGTCCCAATGTGGGGATAGTTGCTGTAAAGGATGGTGTCCGGTGCACCGAAACTGACGAAGTCCGCAAAGACTTTGCGCTGGCGCCGGTCTTTAATGCCGGTGGTCAGCTTTCCGTCGGAAAAGGTACCGGCACCGCCTTCGCCAAACTGGATGTTGGACTGCGGATTTAGCTGGCGTTCAGACCAGAATTTCTGTACGTCTTTGGTGCGGGTGTCTACGTCATGGCCGCGTTCCAGAACAATGGGGCGGAGGCCGGCGCGCGCCAGCATGAGCGCGCAGAACATACCTGCCGGGCCAAAGCCGACAATGACCGGGCGAAGGGCGGACTGGTGCTTGTTTTCCACCATTTCGTATTCATAGACTTCGGTCTGTTGCACCCGGCGCTTGTCACAGCGCTTTAAGATACGCTGCTCGTCTGCCGTGGTAATGACGTCTACGGCGTAGACAAACTGAATATTGTCTTTATGACGGGAGTCAATGGAGCGGCGGTAAATGGACAGCTCCTGAATGTCTTCCGGTTTAATTTTCATGACTTTGGCTGCGGCCAGTTTCAGGTCTTCCTGCGGGGCATCCAAAGGAAGTTTTATTTCATTAATTCTGAGCACGGATAATCTCCTTTGCAGCGTAAATTCCGGTTCCCCAGGCAAAGTGCAGGTTGTACCCGCCGCAGAGGCCGTCTACATTTAATAATTCACCGGCAAGATATAAGCCCGGCACGGTTTTACATTCCAGGGAATCCGGCTTTAACTGGTCTGCGCCAACACCGCCGTGGGTTACCTGGGCGTCTTTATAGGATTTGGTGCCAAGCACGGTCAGCGGAAAATCTTTTACCGCTTCTGCCAGGCGAGTCAGCTCCGGATCTGACAGGGACGAGGCAGGAGCCTCTGCCGACAGGCCGCAGAACCGGAACAGCACGGGAATCAGTTTATTGTGCAGGAAGCCCTGACATAAGCTGTGTCCGGTTTCCTGCGGTTTGTCGGCAGAGTGGTCTGCCGCGGTGCGCCGTTCCTGCAAAAAGGACAGCACGTCTGCCGCGGTCCATTCCGGACAGAAGTCCAGATGGACCGTGGGCCATGCCGTCTTTGCCAGAACGGCGGCCGTCCCGGACAGCTGCATGGCGGCAATGCCGGACAGGGTATCACCGGCAAATTGTAATTCTCCGGTTTCCCGGCCACAGGCGTTGCCCTTGTGGTCCTTTAAAGTAATGCCTGCGCGGACACGCAGTCCGTGCAGCGCGCTAATGTCTTCCCGGATTTTCATCTGTACCAGGGCCGGGGAAATGGGCTGATAGGTTAAGCCGAGCGCTTTTACCAGTTTATATCCTTCTCCGTCAGTGCCAAACTTGGAGCCGGCTTTGCCGCCCACAGCCAGCAGGACCATGTCAGCGGCCTCCGTGCCGTTAATGCAAAAGCCGGATTCGGTTTTGGAAAGGGTTTCCACCGGTGTGTTGCATTTGACAACAACCCCCAACCGGCGGACTTCGGCCCACAGTACATCCCGCACGGTGGCGGCTGCCATGGTCCTGGGGTAAATGCGGCCTTCTTCCGCCAACGTGGATAAGCCTAAACTGCGGAAGAAGGCCAGGCACTCTTCCGTACCAAAGGATTCTGTTACCAGAGAGATTAGGGCTGAATCGCCATGGAAATCAGACGGACGAATGTCCTGATTGCTCAAGTTGCAACGCCCGTTTCCGGTAGCCAGCAGTTTGCGGCCGGGTTCCGCATTTTTTTCATAAAGAAGGACGGTTGCATCCGGAAGATTGCGGGCAAGCGTAACTGCTGCCGCAAGACCGGAAGCGCCACCGCCCAGAATTGCAATTGTTTTCATATTTCAGGCTCCTTTCAAATGAAAGCAGATTCTGTTGCAGGGCCCAAGCGGAACCCTGCCTGCAACGTCTTTGCACACAAGCACAGTATAATCTTTTTTGACGAAAACGGCAAATGAGAGTATATTGAAAATGCTTATACCCTGGAAATGAATCATATTTGGAGGAGCAATATGAAAGGCATTGTTCTGGCCGGCGGTTCCGGTACCCGACTGTATCCGCTGACCAAGGTAACTTCCAAACAGTTACTGCCGGTTTATGATAAACCGATGATCTTTTATCCGCTGTCCATGCTGATGCTGGCCGGCATTCGGGAAATCCTGATTATTTCCACGCCAACGGATATTACCCGCTTTGAAGACCTGCTGGGCAACGGCTCCAATTTCGGACTGGAGCTGTCCTATGCGGTGCAGGAAAATCCGAACGGATTGGCGGAAGCCTTCCTGATTGGGGAAGACTTCATTGACGGTGACAGTGTGGCCATGGTGCTGGGAGACAACATATTCTTCGGCTCCGGACTTGGTTATCTGCTTCGACAGGCCGCGGCGGCAGCCGTTGCAGAGCAGTCCAAAGCCACCGTATTTGGCTACTTTGTAGAAAATCCGCAGGCCTTCGGCGTAGTGGAATTTGATGATGACGGCCACGTTATTTCCATAGAGGAAAAGCCGGAGCATCCCAAGTCCAACATTGCCGTTACCGGTTTGTACTTCTATGACAACCGGGTGGTGGATTTTGCCAAAAAAATCAAACCGTCTCCGCGTGGGGAACTGGAAATTACAGATCTGAACACCATGTATCTGGAAGCCGGAGACCTGGAAGTCAAGCTGATGGGCCGGGGCTTTTCCTGGATGGACACCGGCACGGTAGATGCCCTGATTGACTGTGCAGATTTTATCCGCACCATTGAAACCCGCCAGGGCATTATTATTTCCGCACCGGAAGAAATTGCCTATAACATGGACTGGATTACCAAGGAGCAGCTGATGGCATCCGCAGAGCTGTACGGTAAGTCCATTTACGGAGACCACCTGCGCCGTGTGGCAGAAGGCAAAATCTTGTACGGCGGCAAACCGGGTGAACGTCCGGTTTGGGGCAAAGACAGGGGGAAATTTGATTGATTACCGTAGAAGAAACCAGGATACCTGACGTAAAAATTATTACGCCGAAGCTCTTCGGGGACAATCGCGGCTGGTTTATGGAAACTTATTCCGCCCGGGACCTGAAAGAGTACGGCATTACCGCAGAGTTTGTACAGGACAACCGATCCTTCTCTGCCAAAAAAGGAATTATCCGCGGACTGCACTTCCAGCGCGCTCCTTACACCCAAGCCAAACTGCTGACCTGCCTGCAGGGTGCCATTCTGGACGTTGCCGTAGATCTGCGGAAGGCAAGCCCGACTTATAAGCAGTGGGTGTCTGTAGAGCTGACAGCGGACAACAAAAAACAGCTCTTCATTCCCAAGGGCTTTGCACACGGCTTTGTTACCCTGACGGACAACGTGGAAATCATGTATAAATGTGACGCGTTTTACGCTCCGGAGTGTGACGGAGGCATTCGTTTTGATGACCCTGACATCCGCGTGGAGTGGGGCATCACGGACCCCATCCTTTCGGAAAAAGATCGCAATGCGCCTTTCCTGAAGGATCTGAACTTAGATTTTTGAGGTAAACATGAAATTATTTCTTACCGGAGTTACCGGACAGCTTGGACAGGAAGTAAAGAAGTACGCCCTTGCCGCAGGTCACGAAGTGGTAGCCCCTACCCGGGCAGAACTGGACCTGCAGGATAAGGAAGCACTGGAACAGGCCGTAATGACTGCGGCCCCGGATGCCATTCTCCACTGTGCGGCCTACACGGCAGTGGATCAGGCGGAAGAGGAACCAAAGGTGGCACGGGCCATCAACGCGGAAGCCACGAAGATCTTGGCGGAATGTGCTGACCGGCTGGGTGCCAAAATTCTGTATGTCAGCACAGACTACGTCTTTGACGGCGGCCTGGATCTTCCCTATGACAACGTGGATGAATGCCATCCGCTGAATGTCTATGGGGAAACCAAATACCTTGGCGAGTTAGTGGTAGAGGCCTGCTGTGACCGCTTCTTTGTTGTGCGCACGTCCTGGGTCTTCAGCGCCCACGGCAACAACTTTGTCAAAACCATTCTGCGCCTGGCAGATACCAAAGAAGAAATCAGTGTGGTCAAGGATCAGATTGGCTCTCCAACGTACGCGCCGGACCTGGCCGTGCTCCTACTGGACATGATCCAGACAGAAGAGTACGGATTTTACCACGCCACCAATGAAGGCCAGTGCAGCTTTTATGAATTTGCCGAAGAAATTGTACGGCAAGCCGGAAAGCAGCTGCGCATTTTACCCATCAGCTCAGATGCGTACGGAGCGCGGGCCCCAAGACCCCACAACTCCGTATTGGCAAAGGACTCTTTGGACCGTTCAGGATTCCATCGCCTGCCGGATTGGAAAGATGCCTTAGCCCGTTGTTTGAAGGAATTACAATAAGATTGAAAAAACCGCTACTCTCTGCCCGTTTCGTTGACTTTAAAAGGGGCAGAGAGTAAAATATTTTGCGAATCTTTTAGAAATTACGTCACAGTAAGGAGACTGGTTCATGGAATGGACAGGACTGAATGAACTGCGGGAACGCTTTCTTCGCTTTTATGAAGGAAAGGACCATCTGCGTCTGGAAAGTTTCTCGCTTGTGCCACAAGGAGACAAGAGCCTGCTTTTGATTAACTCCGGTATGGCACCAATGAAAAAATATTTTACCGGAGAGGTTACACCGCCGAAAACACGGGTTACCACCTGCCAGAAGTGCATCCGTACCCCGGATATTGATGAGGTAGGTCACACGGACCGCCACGGCACCTATTTTGAAATGCTGGGTAACTTCTCTTTTGGAGATTATTTCAAGCACGAAGCCATTCCCTGGGCCTGGGAATTCCTGACCAAAGAACTGGAAATTCCGGCGGAGCGGCTGTATTGCTCTGTTTATGAAAAAGACAATGAAGCCGTAGAAATCTGGAACAAAGAAGTGGGCGTTCCCATGGACCACATTGTGCGTCTGGGTAAGGCCGACAACTTCTGGGAACATGGCGAAGGTCCGTGCGGACCCTGCTCGGAAATCTATTTTGACCGCGGCCCGGAACATGGCTGTGGCAAACCGGATTGTAAGGTGGGCTGTGAATGTGACCGCTACATGGAAATCTGGAACAACGTATTTACCCAGTTTGAAGGGGACGGCAAAGGCAATTACACGCCGCTGGAACACCCCAACATTGACACCGGCATGGGCCTGGAACGGCTGGCCTGCGTCATGCAGGGGGTAGGCAACCTGTTTGAGGTAGATACCGTCCGGAACATCATGAAAAAAGTGTCGGAAATTTCCGGCGTGGAATATCATAAAACCACCGAAAAGAATGACATTTCCTTACGTGTTATTACGGACCATGCCCGTTCGGTTACGTTCCTGATTGGAGACGGGGTTATGCCGTCCAATGAAGGCCGCGGCTACGTGCTGCGCCGCCTGCTGCGCAGAGCGGCCCGCCATGGCCGTCTGCTTGGCATTGACCATCCGTTCTTAACGGAAGTGGCTGACGTGGTTATTTCCGAAAACAAGGATGCCTATCCGAATCTGCTGGAAAAGCAGGACTTCATTAAGAGTGTTATCCAGGCAGAAGAAGCTTCCTTCAATAAAACCATAGATGCCGGAACCCAGATTCTGGAAGATATTATTCAAAGCTCGGATGCCAAAGTACTTTCCGGAGAAGATGCTTTTAAACTGGCAGACACCTTCGGCTTCCCCATTGACCTGACCAGGGAAATGCTGGAAGAAAAGGGCATGACGGTAGACGAAGACCGTTATCTGGAACTGGTAAAAGAAGCCAAGCAAAAGGCCAAGGATGACGCGGCCAAAAAGAATGTGGCAGAAGCCTGGAAGGGCGCCGGAGATCCGACCCAGGAGCTCCCGAAAACCACCTTTACCGGCTATGACTCCTTTGCAACGGATGCCAAGGTGCTGGCCATTGTGAAAGACGGACAGCTGGCAGACAATGCCACTGCCGGAGACCAGGTTGCCCTGGTACTGGATCAGACTACGTTTTATGCGGAAAGCGGCGGACAGGTCGGAGATACCGGCCTGATTTCCGGAGACGGCTTCCGCTTTGCGGTACAGGATACCAAGAAAACCGGAAATGCGGTTTACCTGCATTTTGGTACGGTGGAAGAAGGATCCCTTTCCGTTGGTGCTGCCGCTCATGCAGCAGTGGATGAAGCTTTGCGGAAAGCCACCATGCGGAACCACACCGGTGCGCACCTGCTGCAGGCCGCTCTGCGCCGTGTTCTTGGAACACATGTAGAACAGGCCGGTTCTTATGTAGATGCCAACGTGCTCCGCTTTGACTTCACGCATTTTTCTGCCATGACTGCAGAAGAATTGCAAAAGACGGAAGATCTGGTCAATCAGATTATTCTGGACGGCATTCCGGTTACCATGCAGGAAATGCCCATTGAAGAAGCCAAGAAACTGGGTGCCATGGCTCTGTTCGGAGAAAAATACGGTGACCGCGTTCGCGTTGTCAAAGCCGGAGACTTCTCCGTAGAATTCTGTGGCGGTACCCATGTGGATAACACAGGCAGACTGGGTCTGTTTAAAATTCTGTCCGAATCCTCTGTTGCTGCAGGGGTACGCCGGATTGAAGCCGTAACCGGTACCGGTGTTATGAATTATATTGCAGAAAACAATGCACTGCTGCAGAAAGCGGCAGCAGCACTGAAACTGAATACGGTAACCGAACTGGATACCAAAGCAGCGCAGCTGGCACAGCATCTGAAGGATGCACAAAAACAGGTAGAAGCGCTGCAGGCGGAGCTGGCCGCCTTACAGGCAGAAGGTATGGCACAGAATGCCGTAGACCTTGGTCCGGTTAAGCTGATTTGTAATCAGGTAGAAAATGTCGGCGGCGGGGAGCTCCGCCAGATGGCCGACAGCGCCAAAGAGGCCGGCCCCAACACGGTAGCCGTTCTGGCTTTCGTGGCAGACGGCAAAGTCAGCTTTGCCTGTGCCTGCGGACCGGAGGCCGTTCAGGCCGGCGCCCACGCAGGCAAGATTGTCAAAGCCGTAGCTGCCATTGCCGGCGGAAACGGCGGTGGCCGTCCGGACAGCGCCATGGCCGGTGGCAAGGATGCAGCCAAGGTAGCAGATGCGCTGGCGGCCGCAGAAGGCATTGTCAAAGACCTGTTAGGTTAACTTCTGCGCGGTAAACGCTGTTAATTCTACAATTAAGGTTATTCATAATTGCTGAAGATAAAATCATTAAAAAAGGAGGAGTTCCATGGATTGCCTGTTTTGCAAAATTGCTGCCGGAGAAATCCCAAGCACCAAAGTATACGAAGATGAACAGATTTTTGCCTTCCGGGACATTAACCCGCAGGCACCAACCCACATCTTAGTAATTCCGAAAGAACATATTCCTTCGGTAGATTCCATTACCCCGGAAAACAGTGCCATTGTGTCCCATATCTTTGAAATCATTCCGAAGCTTGCCGCAGAGGATGGTTTGGACAAAGGATACCGTGTGGTTTCCAACATTGGCGAACAGGGTCAGCAGAGTGTGCCGCACCTGCACTTCCACATTATTGGCGGACGGGATATGACCTGGCCTCCGGGCTAAAAACCATTTATAAAAACAAAAGTACCGTTGGTTCCTGTAAGGGAACCGGCGGTACTTTCTTTTTTGCGAAAATTTGCAAAATAAGGGAAACTGGGCTTGAGGTGATGATATGGATCGGCCCTTTTTCTATATTGGTACGGCTTATGTATGGACTCTATGGCTGCTGGCGCTGACCGGCAAAGCCTTTGCGCTTGGATTGCTGATTGCTTCCGCCTGTCTTTTGGCGGCGGAGCTGGTTTGCCTGCTCCGCCACAAAAAAACAGGCATTGTTCCCGCTGTACTGCTTTCCTGTGCGCTGGCCTGCAGTTTATTCCTGGCAAAGACACAGTTTGTACTGGAACCGACACTGGCTTTGGCCGGTACCCGCCAGCAGGTCAGTGGAACGGTAACAGCCGTGCTGAAAGACTCTTCCTCCGGCAACCACCGTTGCACTGTGGATTGGAATGGAACCAAGGTACAGTTAATCTCCAAAACGTATGTACCTAAGAGCGGAGACCAGGTTTCCTTCCGCGGAAAAGTGTATGAGCTGGGGGAAGGAGACCCTGACTTTCAGCGCTATTACCGTTCCACCGGCACGTATATCAGTGTCTTCTGTTATGATTCGGTCAGCGTTACACCTGCTTTGCAGGAACAGAAAACGGTGCAGGACAGAATAGAACAGTTTCGGCAATATTTGTTAGCCGGTGTCAGTCAGTATCTGCCGGAAGAATTAGCCGGTGTACTGGATGGCATGCTGCTGGGAGACAAAACCCTGATAACAGAGGAGCAGCAGGAGTGGTTTCGCCGCTCCGGCATTTTACATCTGTTTGCCGTCTCCGGCTTTCACACCTCTTTGTGGGCCATGTTACTGTACCGCAGCCTCCTGAAAGCCGGTTTGGGCAAACGGCTTTCCTGTTGGGGCGGCATTGTTTTCACCGTTTTCTTCATGGCGCTGACCGGCTTCTCCAAAAGCGGCATTCGTGCCGGCTTGATGCTTCTTGTCTTTTTTCTGGGTAAATCCTTTGTCTTATCTGTGGATTCCTTGAATTCCCTGGGCTTTGCCGGATTCCTCCTGTGTATTGGCAATCCTTTTGCCGGAGGAGACTCCGGATTACTGCTGTCCTACTTTGCCACGCTTGGCATTTTAAGTGTGTATCCAATCTTGTACAAACAGCTGCATCGCCGGTTCCGGGACAGAAAAGCAGTGGAAC
>CAVIZK010000007.1:87799-99172 GCA_963647215.1 Paludibacteraceae bacterium
TGCTGGTGGCACTGACCCTGCTGTTTCACTATTCCTTGCCAAAGCAGGACCGCATTCCGGCCCTGCAGAAAGGGTCCCTGCCGCGCCTGACCGGATTGCTTTGTCTGGTCTTATTCTTTGGCGCTGCACTTAGCTATGATTTGTTGAAATAGAAGGGCCTGTTCGCTATAATTTATACACAAAAAGGAGGTGGCACCCGGTGAATGAAGAAAAGCTTCTGTGGGACAGCATTAAAACAGAACAGTTTAAACCGGTTTACCTGATTATGGGTACAGAGCAGTATCTGAAACAAAAATATGCCAACCTTCTGTTAGAACGCGTGGTTCCGGCCGGCCTAGAAGCCTTTAATGTGCACCAGCTGAAAGGGGAAGATACCTCTGTTCAGGAAATTGCCGATTGTGTGGAAATGCTTCCGGTCATGAGCCCCCGAACCTGCGTCTTTGTCCATGACTTCCCGTTTAAGGAGCAGACAGAGCCACAGCAAAACCAGTTGCTGGAAATCCTGTCTGATTTACCGGATACCTGTGTCCTGGTCTTTTGGCAGGATACCGCAGAGGTTGGATCTAATGCCAAATCCAAAGAATTGCTGAATGCTTTTAAAAAGGTGGGTATGGTTAGCAACCTGTCCACCCGTTCGGATAATGACCTGGTAAAATTCATTGCTTCGGAGTGCAAAAAGTGGGGTAGCTCCATAGACAGCAATACCGCCCGCTACTTTTTGGAATATGTCGGCACGGACATGGCAAATTTACAAAACGAAGTAGGCAAGGTTTGCAGCTATGCCGGGGCAGTAGTGCAAAAGGAACACATAGAGGCCATGGCGGTGCAGTCATTGGAAACCACGGCGTTCAAAATGACAGATGCCATTGCGGCAGGTAATTTTGATGCAGCGTACCGTTCCCTGACCATCCTGTTTGACACCAAAACAGAACCCACCATGATTTTTGGTGCTTTGGTTTCCGGCTATGTAGATTTATATCGTGCCAAGGTAGGAAAGCAGGCGGGACGCACGGCTGCAGAAGTTGCGGAACTGTTTCCCGGATCCTATAAAGGAAAGGACTTCCGGATGAAGAAAGCCTATCAGCGCTGCGGACGTTACTCCATGGCTTCTTTGCGAAACTGTCTGGACATTCTGGCACGGGCAGACCGCAAGCTGAAAACCCGCTTTGATGATTCCAAGCTGGTGTTTGAACAGCTGTTCGTTGAACTGTGGGAGGCAGGGAAGAACCCATGCTGAAAACAGATAAGGTTATTGTAGTAGAGGGCAAGTATGACGCCATTAAGCTTGCCAATATTATAGATGCCACGGTATTACAGACCGATGGCTTCGGCATTTTTAAGGACAAGGAAAAGCAGGCACTGTTACGCCGGCTGGCAAAGACCAGAGGACTGGTTGTCCTGACGGATTCGGATTCCGCCGGATTCCTAATCCGGAATTTCCTGGGTAATGCCGTGCCGCAGGAACAGATTACCAATGTTTATATTCCGGACCTTTACGGAAAAGAGCGCCGCAAGGCAAAGCCCGGGGCCGAAGGAAAACTGGGCGTAGAGGGAATTCCGGACGCCGTTTTAATAGAAGCGTTCCGACGCGCCGGTATTACGGAACATCCGGAAACCGGTCCTACGGAGCGGGACAGACAGATTACGGCGGCAGATTTTTACAAGGACGGTCTTTCCGGAGGCCCCGACAGTAAAGAAAAGCGGCGGCAGCTGCTGCAAAAGCTGGACCTGCCGGAGCGCATGACCGGAAAGCAGTTGCTGAAAATCATTAATTTACTGGTTACGTATGATGAGTATTGCCAGGCTGTCCAAAGTATAGCTTAAGTTTAAGGTCTATCCTACTAAAGGAGGATTCCATGGAATTACAGGTGCCGGTTGCGGTACAGACGTTGCTTTCCGCGCTGCGGCAGGCCGGCTTTGAAGCCTATGCCGTCGGCGGGTGCGTCCGTGATGCATTGTTGCAAAAGCAGCCACATGATTGGGATCTGACCACATCGGCTTTGCCGGAAGAAATGAAAACCGTGTTTGCCGGCTATCCGCTGTTTGATATCGGTGCACAGCATGGCACCATTGGGGTGCGGATAGACCACCAGACCATAGAAGTTACCACATTCCGGATAGACGGCTCTTATGAAGACAACCGTCATCCCAATCAGGTGCAGTTTACCGGCAAGCTGGCAGAAGATCTGTCCCGCCGGGATTTTACCGTAAACGCCATGGCCTATTCCGGGGAAACCGGTTTGGTGGATTTGTTTGGCGGGCAGGAGGATCTGGCGGCAAAGCGGATTCGCTGTGTCGGCAATCCGGACCGGCGTTTCCGGGAGGACGCACTTCGTCTTCTCCGTGCCGTGCGATTTGCTTCTGTTCTGTCTTTTCAGGTGGAACCCGAAACCGCAGCGGCTATAGAACGCAATCAAAATTTACTTTGCCATATTTCCGCAGAGCGGATTACGGCAGAGTTACACTCTTTCCTGAATGGGCCGGGAGCGGGCCGGCTGCTTTTGCAGTTTGCCGGGCTGTTTGGCGTTGCCCTTCCGGGAATTACCCTTACCGAAGAAATCGGACAGACAGTAGACCGGGCTCCGGAACAGTTTCCGCTGCGCCTGGCTTTGCTGTTAACTTCCGCAGTGGATCCGGAAGCGGCACTTTGCCGCCTCCGTTTGTCCAATGCGGAAAAGGATGCGGTGCTTGCATTGCTGCAGCACCGGACGGACCCGCTTCCGCAGAATGCGGCTGAAGTCCGTATCCTGCTGTTCCGGCTGGGTCCGGAGCGGTGCCGCTTACTGGCTGACTTTCACCAGGCGCAGGGCGCAGACGTAACGCTGTTCCGGAGCCTGTTGCAGGAAGTGCTGGAACGCAAAGACTGCTACCGCATCAGAGACCTTGCCCTGGACGGCAACCAGCTGCAAAAGCTGGGGTGCCCGCCCGGCCCGCAGGTCGGCCAACTCCTGGAACGGCTGTTGTTCCAGGTCATGGAAGAAAAAATTGAAAATACCCGCAGCGCCTTAACCGCCGCTGCGTTGAAGGAGATATCCTAATGGAGCAATCCAAGATTGACCGCATTAATGAACTGGCACGGAAGTCCCGCACGGAAGAGGGCCTGACTGCCGAAGAACGGCAGGAGCAGGCGCTGCTTCGCTCGGAATATATCCAGGCCATTCGCAATAACCTGGAAGCCCAATTAAACAACACTTATTTAGTGGATGAACAGGGCAACGAAACAAAGGTTAGGAAGAAACACTAATGGAACAACGCATTCCCATTCTGGCCGTGGTAGGGCCCACCGCTTCCGGTAAAACCGGCTTAGGGGTGGAACTTGCCAAGGCATTTAACGGGGAAGTGCTTTCCTTTGATTCCATGCAGCTGTATAAGGGCATGGATGTGGCAACGGCTAAGCCAACGCCGGAGGAAACAGCGCAAATCCCGCACCACATGATCAGCTGCATAGAACCTACAGATCTGTACAGTGTAGCCCGCTACCAGGAGGACGCGGGGCGCATTGTGCAGGACATCCGCAGCCGCGGTAAGAATGTGGTAATGGTAGGCGGCACCGGACAATACCTGGACGCCTTCATTCAAAATTTACAATTTCTGGACGGTGACGAATCCGGTCAGATCCGCGTCCGTCTGCAACAGCAGTTGCAGACGCAGGGGATAGACCCGCTGTATGCACGCCTCCAGGAGATAGATCCCGAAACCGCGGCGCGTCTGGATAAGCACAATGCCGGCCGCGTCCTCCGCGCTCTGGAAATTTATGAAGCTACCGGGCATACCATGAGTTACCAAATCGCACGGTCCCATGACTGCCCGTCTCCGTATCAGCCCTTTTACCTTGGCCTGACGGCCAAAGACCGGGACTTCTTATATGACCGGATTAACCGCAGAGTAGATCTGATGTTGGAACAAGGTCTGCTGGAAGAAGCAAAAATTGCTTTGGAGCAGGGCAACGGAGACACCGCCGCCCAGGCCATTGGCATTAAAGAACTGCTCCCGTATTTGCAGGGCACTGCATCGCTTGAAGACTGCGTGTCCCACTTGAAACAGGTTACCCGCAATTATGCCAAACGGCAGCTGACGTGGTTCCGCCGGAACCCGGACGTTCACTGGTTGGAAATTGATACATACTCTTCTGCGGAGGCACTGTATCAGGAGGCCATTGCCTTAGTGCGGGAAGCCGGACTTTTTGGCAACCCCATGTTTGAAAATCCAAAGGAAGGAGACTGACCATGAGCAAACAGCAAAGCACCCGCCGGACTACACGGCAGGGAACGGGTCAGGTTGCCCGGCAAAAGCAAAACCCAAAACGTGCGCAACGCACAACGGGAATCCTGTTGGCTTCGCTGTTGGCGCTGGCGTACTTTGGATATCAGGTTTATCTGGTAGCCTCTCCAACCCTTTCTACGGAAGTGGCTTATGACTACACAGTCAGTGACTCTGTAGATACCACTGCTTTTGTGGTACGAAACGAATCTTACCTGCAATCAGATGGAAGCGGCACCATTATTTCCGTCCTTGGGGACGGCTCCAGAGTGTCTAAAGGCGAAGAAGTGGCCGCCGTCTTCACGGAAGAAAGTGACGCTGCCACTTATGCTACCATGATCAGCTTAAAAGAGGATCTGGCCCGGTACCAACGGCTGAACTCGCAAAACGGCTCTTACGCCGTTAATGTCAGCAGCATGAATGAAAGTATTTCGGAAAGTGTCATTGACCTGGTCAGCACGGTGGATTCCGGTAATCTGGACAATCTGTCGGATCAGGTGTATGACGTCCGGGATAAAATCATTGCCCGCCAGATTGCCACCGGCGAAAATCTGGCGCTGGATTCCATTATTTCCGGTATTACCTCGGAATATTCCGCGCTGACCAAACAGAATGGCAGCTTCACCCGCATCCGTTCCGACGCCTCCGGATACTACGTCAGCGGCACGGACGGTTATGAAACCGCCGTGGACTATGACTCCGTATCCGACTTAACAGTGGATGACATTCAGAAGCTGTTAAAAGCAAAGGCCTCTTCCGTTCCGGAAAATACCTTTGGAAAATTGTTTGAAGATTTTGACTGGTACTTAGTTTGCGTGGCAGACACCAATAAAGTGGGAAATCTGTCTGTTGGCAGCAAGGTTACCATTCAAATGCCATACAGCTCTGTTGGCTCTGTTCCGGCTGAGGTAGTTGCCATTAACGCTTCTGCGGAAGACAAGAAAACGGCGCTGATTTTCCGCAGTAATTACATGAGCTCCGACATTGCACAGCTCCGCAAGGAAGAAGTGCAGATTGTCATGGACACCCTGGAAGGCTTAAAGATTAATTCCAAAGCCATTCGTGTCAATGATGACGGGGACAAGGGCGTCTATGTGAAGTCCGGTAATACCTGCAAATTCAAAAAAGTAGATATCATCTACTCCGACAGTGGCTGGGTTCTGAGTAAGGTACACGAAGAAAGCGGCTACGTTTCCCTGTATGATGAAATCATATTGGAAGGAAAGGATCTTTATGATGGAAAAATCATTAGCTGAGTTAACTGCGTATCAGGAAGCACGCTGTGCCTCCATTACCGAAAACCTGAAACGCATTCAGGATGAGGTTGCCGAAGCGGCGGTCAAAAGCGGCCGTACACCGGAAGAGGTTCATCTGATGGCGGTTACCAAAACGGTAGATGCCTATTTTGTAAACCATGCGTTAGCACAGGGCGTTGATTTAATCGGGGAAAATTATGTACAGGAAATTCTGGCCAAGAAGCCGGAACTGCACCTGGAAGGAAAGCAATTACAGCTGATTGGACATTTGCAGACCAATAAAGTCAAGCAGATTATTACGGAAGTGGATGCCATTCAGTCGGTAGACAGCGTAAAACTGGCAAAGGAAATTTCCAAGCAGGCCGTTAAGCATGACCTGACCATGAAGGTGCTGTTGGAAATTAACATTGGGCAGGAAGAATCCAAATCCGGGATCCCATATGACGCTGCCAAAGACCTGGCTGCCGAAATTTCGGAACTGCCGAATGTGCAGATTGACGGCCTGATGGCCATCCCGCCCATTTGCCAGACAGAGGCAGAAGTACGCGCTTATTTTGCGCAGATGCAGAAACTCTATGTTGACATGAAGTTACAAAAAATGGATAATGTAAACATGAATATCCTTTCAATGGGTATGTCTGCCGACTATGTTCCGGCAATTCTTGAGGGTGCCAATTTGGTACGGGTTGGTTCCGCAATTTTTGGCGCTCGCACCTATCATTAAAACTTACTTTCCGGAGGGAAAAGACAATGGCAAAATTTGTAGATAAATTGAAAGCAATTACCGGCTTTGAACCGGATGATCCGGATCTTGATTACGAAGAAGATTATGATGAAGATGACGGTCAGGATTACATCCCTGCCAAGGTTCCGAATCCGGCCCCGGTACAGGCTCCCAGAAGCACCGCTCAAAGCAATAACAATGTAGTCGGCATGCCGAACAAAACCGTACAGGTTGTACTGGCAAAACCGGAACGTTTTGATGATGCCTCTGCCATTGCAGATCACCTCAACGCCAAACGGACCGTTGTTCTGAATCTGGAATCCGCAAACCGGGACGTTGCCCGTCGGCTGATTGACTTCTTAAGCGGTGTTGCTTATGCCAATGCCGGCCAGCTGAAACGGGTTGCAAACAGTACCTTCATCATTACCCCGTATAATGTGAATGTCTCCGGTGACCTGCTTGACGAACTTGAAAACAACGGAATGTTTTTCCAGGAATAAAGAACAAGCAATATGGGCACTCCGTCAGACGGCGTGCCCATCCTTTTTTCTTACCACCCCATAGCCTCAGTATAAAGGAGAACCTATCATGCTTACCCCCAAGCAATTAAAGAATTATGATTTCCAATCCGTTGCCCGGAACGCCTACAAGGCAACTGACGTAGATGCCTTCATGGAAGAGGTCTACAAATCCTATGAGCAAATGTTCCGTGAAAACGCAGAGCTGATTAAAAAGCTGAATCTGCTGGCGGATAAAATTTCTCATTATAAAGCCGAAGAAGAAAGCATTCGGAACGCCATGGTGGAAGCACAGAAGCTGAAGGAAAGCATTGTTTCCGAAGCGGAACGCACCGCCACGGAAAAGATTACTTCCGCAACGGAACAGGCACAGGCCACCAAAGAAGCTTTGGACAAGCAGACCTCTCATTTAATTACTGATGCACAGGAAGAAGCAGAAAAAATCATTACCAAGGCCAACACCGAAGCCGAACAGGTAATGGCAAAAACCAATGCGGCAGTAGAACGTTCGTTAACCCTGGCCAAGGAAAACGCAGCCAAGTTAATGCATCGTGCCCAGGAATTATATGACCAGCAGGTTACCTCCATTGTGGAAGAAACCAAAGCAGAAAAGAAAAAGCTGCAGGAAGTAAAGGCAGAAGCCGTTTCCGTACGGAAAAAGCTGTTGGATACATACCAGATGCAGCTGGAACTGTTGCGGATGGCGCCGGATTATCAGGACGAAGTAGATGATTCTGACCTGGAAGCTTTTGCAAAAGCCGCAAAGGCAGAAGCAGAAAACGTACCGGAAATCAACATTACCTTTGCTGATGTACAGCAGGAAGAAGTACCTGCTCCGGCAGACGAAGACAACCTGGAAGATATTCCGGAAGCAGAAGAAGCGCCGGCAGAAGAACTTCCGGCAGAAGAGGTTGCAGCAGAAGAACCGGAAGAAACTCTCCCGGAACCGGCCAAGAAACCGGCCAGACGGTTTTTCTTTGATCTGAAGACCAAAGAAGCACCGGCAGAACCGGTAGAGCCGGAAGAAGAGGAAGAATCCGACATTAACGACTATTTGGATGACGACGAGGACTAATTCATGCCTATTCTGGTATCTGTTATTCTGGCAGTTTTCCTGCTTTTGGCAGATCAATTAACAAAATATCTGGTGTTGCAGAATCTGGCTGACGGAACCGTAATTACCATTCTTCCGCGGATTTTGCAATTCCGTTATGTGGAAAACACGGGTATGGCCTTCAGCTTGCTGGAAGGCCGTTCCTGGTTATTAGGTATTTTTACTTTGGCCGTTTGTGCTGCCCTGATTGTAGTACTGCTGAAAGAAAAGGACCTGGGCAGCGGCAAACAATTGGCGTTGCTGCTGATTATTTCCGGTGGCCTGGGAAACGGAATAGACCGTTTATGCCGCCACTATGTAGTAGATTTTATTGAAGTCCTGTTTACGGACTTTGCGGTTTTTAATCTGGCAGATTGTTGTATTACAATTGGTGCCATTTTGCTGATTGTCCTTTTGCTGATTGACATGATAAAAGAAGAAAAGCAAAAGAAACAGGGGAAGGAAAGCCATGAGTAAGCAGGTTTTGACTGCCGCGGTTCCGCCGCTGCAGGAAGGCATGCGGATTGATGTTGCCGTTACGGAACTGGTAGAGGACCTGACCCGCTCCGGCGCACAGCGCCTGGTGCAGGAAGGCCTTGTCACCGTCGGCGGAACCCCGGTAGGAAAAAATTACCGGCTCCGCAACGGGGACCGGATTCAGGTCACCGTACCGGAGCCGAAACCGATGGTGGCTGAAGCACAGAATATCCCTTTGGACATCGTGTATGAAGATGATGACTTATTAGTGGTCAACAAGCCCAAGGGCATGGTGGTGCATCCTGCGCCCGGAAATCCGGACGGCACCCTGGTTAATGCCCTTCTGTACCACTGTCAGGGTTCTTTGTCCGGCATTAACGGCGTGCTCCGTCCGGGCATTGTACACAGAATAGACAAAGACACCTCCGGACTGCTGATTGTGGCAAAGAATGACTTTGCCCACCTGAAGCTGGCCGAACAAATTAAAGAACACTCCTTTACCAGAGAATACCGCGCAGTGGTGCATGGCAATCTCCGGGAAGACAGCGGCACCATCCATGCCCCCATTGGAAGAAGCCCAAAAGATCGTAAAAAAATGACTGTTACGGATAAGAACAGTAAAGACGCCATTACCCATTATGAAGTATTGGCACGGTACCCGGGCTTTACCTATATTAAATGCCGGTTGGAAACCGGCCGTACCCATCAAATCCGTGTGCATATGGCTTATCTTGGACATCCGGTGGCCGGAGACCAGGTGTATGGTCCTAAAAACACACCAAAAGAATTGCATGGCCAGTGTCTTCATGCAGGGTTAATCGGGTTTATTCACCCCAGAACGGGGGAATATATAGAACTGGAAGCGCCGCTTCCGGAATATTTCACAAAGATATTACATGCTTTAGAAGCAAAAGCATGACTCATTAGGAGGAAAAACTATGGACGCATTAGTTAAGAAGGAGCTGCAGCTTGCAGCGGCCAATGTCAGAAAATGTGTCATTGAAGGCACCTACAACGCTGCCTCCGGACACCCGGGCGGATCTTTGTCCATTGCTGACATCATTACGTACCTCTACATGTACAAGCTGCATGTAGATCCGAAAAATCCGACCATGGAAGACCGGGATCGTTTCGTGCTCTCCAAGGGTCACACCGCACCTGCACTTTACGGCGCTCTGGCACTGAAGGGCTTTTTCCCGGTGGAAGATATTAAAACCCTCCGGAAACCGGGCTCCCATTTGCAGGGCCACCCAAGTTTGGGAAAAACTCCGGGCATTGACATGTCCACTGGCTCGCTTGGCCAAGGCATTTCCGTTGCTGTCGGCATGGCCTTAGGTGCCAAACGCAAGAACGCAAGCTACCGTGTTTATGCCGTTCTTGGAGACGGAGAAATTGAAGAAGGCCAGGTTTGGGAAGCAGCTATGTTTGCTGCCGCAAAGGGCCTGGACAATCTGGTTGCCGTGGTAGATAACAACAACCTGCAGATTGACGGTACCATTGAAGAAGTTAACTCGCCGTACCCGATTGATGAAAAGTTTGCCGCCTTCGGCTGGAATGTCATTCAGATTGACGGCCATGATTTTGACCAGATTGACGCTGCCTTCACGGCTGCCGAAGCCTGCAAAGGAAAGCCAACTGCCATTATTGCCAAGACCGTAAAGGGCAAAGGCGTTTCCTTCATGGAAAATCAGGTTGGCTGGCACGGTAAGGCACCAAACGCTGAACAGTATCAGCAGGCAATGGACGAATTAGACGCTGCAATTGCAGCCCTGAACGCATAAGGAGGTTTCACAATGGCAGATGTAATTAAGAAGGCAACCCGCGTTGGTTATGCCGATGGGCTGGTAGCACTTGGCAAAATCAACCCTGACGTTGTGGTTCTGGACGCTGACCTTGCCGGTGCAACCCAGACCTGTGTATTTAAGAAAGAATTCCCGGATCGCTTTTATGATGCCGGTATTGCAGAAGGCAACCTGATGGGCGTGGCCGCCGGCCTTTCCCTGACCGGTTATACCGTGTTTGCATCCTCTTTTGCCATGTTTGCTGCCGGTCGTGCCTTTGAGCAGATCCGCAACTCTATTGGCTATCCGCACCTGAACGTAAAAATTGCTGCCACCCATGCCGGTATTTCGGTAGGGGAAGACGGCGCATCCCATCAGTGTAATGAAGACATTGGCCTGATGAGAACCATCCCGGGCATGGTTATCCTGAACCCGGCAGACGCCATTGAAGCCAAGAAAGCGGTTCTGGCTGCTGCGGAATATGAAGGCCCTGTTTATCTGCGATTCGGCCGCTTAGCCGTTCCACAGATTTTTGACGAAGATTACAAGTTTGAAATCGGTAAAGCAGTTACCCTGCGCGAAGGCAAAGACGTTGCCATTCTGGCCACCGGCCTGATGGTAAATGAAGCCAACCTGGCAGCAGAACAGCTGGCAGAAGAAGGCATCTCTGCCAAGGTAATTAACGTTGCCACCATCAAGCCGCTGGACGAAGCCGCTGTTGTTGCGGCAGCCAAGGAATGTGGCTGCGTTGTAACTGCGGAAGAGCACAACATCATCGGCGGACTGGGTTCCGCCGTTGCCGAGGTGCTTTCCGAACAGTGCCCGACTCCAATGGTTCGCGTTGGTGTAGAAGACACCTATGGCAAGTCCGGCCCGGCCGTGGAACTGCTCCACATTTTCGGCCTGGACGCAGACCACATTGTGGCTGCCGCCAAGCAGGCAATTGCCAAGAAATAAGCACTGCTTTGCATTAGCGTAGCACGAAACCAATGCCGCTTTGCAACAGCATAGCATGAAGTAAGCGCCACTTCTTCAGGTAGCCCATCTTGCCAAGTAAGTCTGCTTTTCGGGGCCCACCTTACCAAGTAAGTCTGCTTCTCAGGGTCCACCTTACCAAGTAAGTCTGCTTTTCAGGGTCCGCCTTACCAAGTAAGTCTGCTTTTCGGGGCCTGCCCCACCAAGTAAGTCTGCTTTTCGGGGTCCGCCCCACCAAGTAAGTCTGCTTTTCGGAGCTCACCTTACCAAGTAAGTCTGCTTTTCGGGG
>CAVIZK010000008.1:0-73139 GCA_963647215.1 Paludibacteraceae bacterium
CTGGAATCTAGTACTTTGAAACTTCAAATTGAAATTTCAGGGTTCTTTCGTTCGTCGTTGTTTAATTTTCAAGGTACTTAAAACCGCGTGTCTGTGCGGTTTCCTGTGTTTGCGCCTCTGTGTGGCGCGAGATATATATTAGCACGTGCGTGCTAAGGTGTCAACCAATAAATTTGATTATTTTTGGGAAAACTGATACCCTGCCGGGTGTTCCATTCTGTAAGGGCTAAAGTGCCCTCCGCAAAGGGAGTGGCACTTTCTTAAGAGAAGTGGAAGGCCAGGACAAAAAGGTTGTCATTTTCCGTGTAGCGGACCGACGAGGTGGAAGCGCGCTTTGACGCGCTGAGACTTTCGTTGGCCGCGCTGATGATACGGAAAATGCCCCGGTTTTGGACTAAGGCCTGCTCGGCACTGCGCATGGCCGCCTTAGAGCTGAAGCGCAACTCCAAAGAGCCCTGTCCCTGGTTCAGGGCTTCCGTCAGTGCCTGGCGGGCGGCCGTCTGCTCTGCCGAGCCAAAGCTATTAAACAGTAGGCCCTCTTTTACAAAGTAATTGGCTTCCGTATGGGTACAGCCGGAAATGTCAGCACTGTTTTTAGCTGTATGGGTTTTGGAAAGCTCTTCCGCTGTTACATTAAAGTAAACATGAGATGGCGTGGTGGGATCTCCGGTGCTGTCCAGACTGGTATGGTCGTCCCAGGTCAGATCCAGGCAGTATTGCTGCCCACCAATGGTAACTACGTTCCACATGTGGGACTCTGTTGTCCCAGTACCGGAATCCTTCGCTTCCCCAATGACAACATAACAGGGAATACCCATCTTTGTTAACAAATACTGTGCTGCTTTGGCGTAGCCTTCACAGACAGGAGCATGCTCCACTAAGGCACCATAAATGGTCAGCGTGGAAATGTCGGAGCCTTCGTCCGGGTCCCCGTAGTCACAAAGTTCAATCAGCTTGTCATGAATATAGAGCTCTTTTTCATAGTTGGAGCCCTCCGGTGCCGCAGCAAGAATCTGTTCGGCTGCGGCTTCTACCTGGGACTGTTTTTCCCGGTAAGTAGCTGAATCGCAACGATAAACGGGGATAAATGACGCACAAACCGTCAGGAATGACGCGCCCCGGCTTTCGTAATTGCAATAGTTTTCCAAGAACCAAAACTCCGGATTGTCATACAGAACAGCCTGAAAAACGTCATTCAATTCGTCCTTGCTCAGCTTGGGAATATAAATGCGCTCCGGGAAATCCGTAATCTGCGTGCAGATGTAGCGGTACGCCTCCTGCTCCGTTTTGCTCAGATTCCGGTAATAATAACGGCTGTCCTCTTCCGTTATGCTGCCTGTTTTATATCCGTGCGATGCAGCGGTTACAAAAGCAAATCCCCGGTCTATGGGAAGCAGTAGCAAAAGGGCAAGAACAACCACAACCACCAGCAGGTTCTTCAAAAAGTTCTTTACCTTTTGCATAAGGGCTTCCTTTCCGGGGATAAGAAATCAGTGTAAGAAATTTAGTTTACGGTAATATCCAGATTTTTCAGGGTACTGCATTCCAGAAGGAAGTCACTGTACCGGGAAAAATCAGAAGTAGTGATATCCGTTTTAATATAATTGCTGAGGGATTCAAAGTAAGACTGCCCTTTCTTGGCATTCTTTTCCGTCAGCTCCTGCTTCAGGAAATCCGCCATCAGGTTTGCCTGTTTATGGAGTGCTTCATTGTTGTAATTTTCTCCGACGTAACAGAGATAATTGAAGAAGCGGGCGCCGGTCAGGGTTCGTTCCCCGGTCAGAATGTGAATGGAGAAGTCGTCTCCGTCATAGGCTACTTCCGTATCCAGATTGATGGTATAGTTGCCAAGGGTATTCAGCAAACGCGGGAAAGCAGATTCCGGCAGAATAATGTAACGGTCCAGGCTGACGTTATACTGGTCTGAAATAGCCTTTTTCAGGTTCTGGCAATTAATTTCAATTTCCGCCGCCTTGGTGCTGGTTCCGTAAATTTCCGTATAGGTTTGTCCGCCATAGCTGCCTTTGGGTGAAATTGGCGTAATGGTGAACGACTGCTTTTTGGTATTCATGGTCATCCAGCTAAGGTAAACCAGTTCCCCGTCACTATCCACACTGCCCACCAGAATGGACACTTCCTTTTGCATATTGCTGCCGGATACGTTCCGGTTGGTTTCAAAATACCCTGATTTTTCCAAATAGACGCCAATGGAAAGGAGCGCAACCAGAATAACGGTTACAATAAATGCCAGCCAGAGGAGACGGCTTTTTTTCTTTTTTTCAGCACGGGTTGTTTCAAACCGCAACCCCTTGGTCTTGCCCTTGCGTTTTTGTTTCATAACGCAGCTCCTTTCTGTCAAAAATCTTTGGGCTTTCAGTATACAACAGAACCGAAAGTCCGTACAGATAAAAGAGAAAAGAGGAGTCGACCCTGTTGTCGTCTCCCCTTTTTCCTGGTCCGAGTGACTGGACTTGAACCAGCGGCCTCTTGAACCCCATTCAAGCGCGATACCAAACTTCGCCACACCCGGATACGGATTTATTCCGATACTGGAATTATATCCTGTTCTTTGGAAAAAGCAAGTCCCAGAGAAACAACGGCCGCCAAAAGGGAGGTTCCGCAGGAGAAGATTTTTCAGAAAAGTCCGAAAAACTCCTTGACCCTGTTTTTGGCTTGTGCTATAGTAATCAAGCGCACTTGAGATGTGCTGGTGTAGCTCAGTTGGTAGAGCAGCTGATTTGTAATCAGCAGGTCAGGGGTTCAAGTCCGTTCACCAGCTCCACGGCCGGTGAAAGACAATGCGCTTTTATCGGTTCACATGGAAGAGTTCCCGAGTGGCCAAAGGGGGCAGACTGTAAATCTGTTGTCTACGACTTCGGTGGTTCGAATCCACCCTCTTCCACCAAAGATAACCAATCGCTTTTTGGCGGTTGGTTATTTTTTTGCCAAAAAAGAGGGTGGATTCGAACCACAAATCTATAATGCGGAGGTTTGCGTAGCAAACGAACCCCGAGCGGAGCTCGGGTCCACCCTCTTCCACCAAAGATAACCAATCGCTTTTTGCGGTTGGTTTTCTTTTTTTATTTTTTCTTTTTTATGCGGTTTCTTTTTTGCTGAGGACCAGCTGATAAAATGCCTCTGCTTCCCGGTGGCATTGGCGGAGTTGCTCTAACTCGCCCGGGCCGGGAGTTAACATAATTTCAAAGTCTGCCGGTAAATCCAGCGGTGCTTTGGCAACGTAGTAAGCCACCTTGTCCCAGTCCAGGATGCCGCGGCCCATTTTTCCGGTTACGTTCGGGATCCAGTGGGCATCGTGACGAAGCACGTTAGCGTCCGCCTCCAGCGGATCCGGAGCATACAGCAACTCGTCCGAGATGGACTCGTTGTCCTGCAGATGGGTAGCATACATTCTTGGCCAGTATTTTTCCAGGAAGTGGTAGTGGTTTTCGCGGCACATCAGGGTGGCGTGCCCGGAGTCCCAGCAAAAGCCGAGGAATTCTTCCGGATAGCGGTCAAACATCCGGTCCAACTGCTCTTCCTGGTATTTCTGCGGCGTGCAGATTAAGTTTTCCAAGGCAATCCGGACGCCTGCACAAAGGGCATAATCTTTGACCTCATCAAAGGATTTCATAACCTGCCGATAGTAAATTTCTTTTTCCTGGGGCTGCTCCCGGAACAGCATGTACGGCAATTGCATATGCAGCACCATGACACTTGCGCCAATATGGGAGCACAGGTCTATGCGGTTTTTCAGCAGGTCTACCCCGGCCAGTCTGGCATATTCATTCGTGGACGTGTAATCCTTTCGGATATCCGTAAAGCGGTACCGGTTTTCATAAACCAACTTGCCGTCCACCCGCTTGGTGCGAACACCGCCTTCGCTGGCATGAATGCTATGGGCCTTAATGTTGTAGTCCCGCAGAATATCCCGTGCCTGGAAAAATTCGCTTGGGCTGTACAAATATTCCCCCTGCCAGTTTTGCATCCACTGCGTGTGGGTAAATCCGCACTCCGCCAGATTCCGGATCTGCCGTTCAATGTCAATCCAGCTGTGAAGGTCACTGCTGTAATCGGTTTCACAGGAACTGAAAAGTTTCTTTTCTGTCATGGGAATCACCTACCTTTTCAGGCTTCCGGCAGGATTTCTTCCGCTTCTTCGGGCGATGCAGTTTCTTCCGCACCTTCCGCCAGCTTTGCTTCTTCAATGGCTTTCTTGTTCATCTTCATCAGTACCATACCGCAGACGAAGCCGATGGCGGAAAGCACTGCCATGGCAATAAAGCAGATATGGTAGCCACGGAATGGCGTAGCGGTGTCAACATAGCGGTCTACTATGTTGCCGGAAACGGTATACAGGAACATTTCCGGTGCATAGGTGCACAGGGAAATGATCCCGGATGCGGTTCCGGCCAGCCGTTTGGGGACAAGGACTTCGTCAATGGTGGAGAAGTACATCGCCTTAATGGAGTAAAGGAACAAGCCGTAAACCACGAAGTTGCAGACAACCAACGGCACACCGGCACCCTTGGTCGGAATTAGCACATACATGGCGGCAAAGATGGTCATGCCGACAAATGCCCACTTAATGAACTTGATGCGGCTGCCAATCCGGTCGGCAAGGAAGCCGGCCACAAAGGCGCCAAGCATCATCATAACGTAGGTGCGGATTACGCTCAGGTTACCAACCAGAGTGTCACTCAAGCCGAAGGCGTTGGAAAGATAGCCGGTAACATAGCCGTGGAAAATCAGGGCAGAATAGTTACAAATGCCAAGGGCTCCGCAGAGCCAGACGCGCGGCATCTTTGCCACTTCCAGGAAGTCCTTCTTGTTTAGCATGGCGGTTGCCTGAGCCTGTTCGCCCTTGGGTGGTTTGTCATTTTCCATAAGCAGGAGCACCAATACACCGGCCACAGCCATACAGATACTGTAATATAAAATGGCATTTTTCATGCCGCCAATGGAATCGGCGGCCATGCCGAATACGGCAACCGAGCCGAAGGCAACCAGGGTGCCAACCAGGCCTCTGCCGCCTTCCAGCAGGCCGAAGAGACGGCCCTGTTCTTCCGGTCCGCCTAAGCGGTTGATGGATTTTACCATGGCCGCCCAGAACGTAAACACCGTTGTAATGGCAAAGATGGCGTGGATAACAACCAGCCAGATAAAACCGGGCAGGGTCCAGTACCAGAGTCCGGCCAGGGCGGTGCCAAAGCAGGAAATAATAATCAGCGTTTTACAGCTGAACTTGTCCGCAAGGATGCCGCCGGGGAAGTAGCAAATGAAATTAACAATGCCGTAGGCCGACATGATAATGCCCAGTTGCGTATAACTTGCGCCGGTGGCCTGGGACAGGGGTTCCATGTACGTCTCCCGCAAATACGGAAGTTTGGTAATGATGCCGCCGGCAAAGGCAACGGCAAACAGCACCAGATACTTTGTTACGGTTGATTTTTTGATTGCAGCCATAATAGCCTCCCTTCTTTCTCCTACGCCTTCATTATGCAGAATCAAAGAGTGATAAAATATTGATTTTTTTAACAAAAAAACATCCTACTCTTTGGAACAAGTTTGCGCGGGAGGATATGCAGAAGGAAGGTTTACCTGCAAAAGAAAAAGGCACCGTGCTTGTTGAAAAGCACGGTGCCTTTTTAGAAAGCTGTTTTGTTACTCCGCCATTTTGGAACGGAAGAATTGCAGGAGTGCCCGGTTGGCCTCCACACTTTCTTCCCAATCCGGATAAAGGACATTGAATACATGTGGCAGTTTGTGGGTTCTGCCTTTCAAATTGAAGTAGACGTGGTCTACTCCCTTTTTATCCAGTTCCTGATGGATTTTGTGGGTAACCGTATGGATACCGGTATCCGTTGGTGAGGTGATGAGCATGCAGTCCATCATATCCTTGGTCAGGAAGTTTTCCATGGAGTAAGGGGCCAGGTCTTTCTGCCCGAGCGCCCGGAACAACAGGCGCATGGCCAGGGAGACCGGGTCTTTGCTGCGGAAGCTGCCGACCGGGCAGGTGGCGCCGACGGCACGGATGCCGGAGGCCACCGGCCGTAGCCCGGCCTGCTTCTGCAGCGCCGGATTGGTCTGCAACGCCGCCATGAGCAGTGCCAGATGACCGCCGGAGGAGTCTCCGGTTAAAAACAGATTATTTACGTCAAAGCCGTATTCTTCCGCATGGCTTTCCACCCAGGAGAAAACGGCGGTCAACTCCGCCAGTTCCTCCGCCAAAGAGGCCTGCGGAATTAAGGTGTATTCCACGTTGACTACTTTAAAGCCCTGCGCAGCCAGCCACTGCCCATGCGGGCGGTTGCAGACCTTGCGGTTGGAAACATATCCGCCACCGTGAACCGTAACAATAACGGGCAGCTTTTCCCGGGAAAGCTGTGGTGCGTATACATCCAACAGGTGGTCCGCGCTGCCGTCATTTAGATAAGGGATATCGTCCACTTCAGCAGTCCCATACGTGGGTGTCTTTTTCTGATAGGCGGCTTTATTCATCTGTTCCTGTGCCCAGTTGGCAACGGTGTTCAATCTGTTTTTCATGTTTCCGACCGCCTTTCTTTTTTATTCTTTTCCGCAAATTTTGCGAGCTACATATACACCGGATGCCGAAGCGTGGGACAGCGAATGCGTAACCCCGCTACCGTCACCGATAATATAAAGACCCTTATGACAGGATTCCAGATTGTGGTCCAGTTCTACTTCCATGTTGTAGAACTTAACCTCTACCCCATACAGAAGCGTATCTGCATTGGCTGTGCCCGGCGCAATTTTATCCAGGGCATAAATCATTTCAATAATGCCGTCCAGGATTCGCTTCGGGATAACCAGGGAAAGGTCTCCCGGCGTGGCGGTCAGCGTTGGGGTAATGAAGGCTTCTTCTATGCGGCTTTCAGTGGAACGTTTTCCGTCAATCAGGTCACCGAAGCGCTGTACAATAACGCCGCCGCCAAGCATGTTGGACAGGCGTGCAATACTTTCTGCATAAGCGGTACTGTCATCAAACGGCTCCGTGAAATGCTTGGATACCAGAAGTGCAAAGTTGGTATTCTGTGTATGCTTGGACGGATCTTCATAACTGTGGCCGTTTACGGTCACAATGCCGTTGGTATTTTCGTTAACTACAATGCCGTTGGGATTCATGCAGAAGGTGCGGACTAAATCGCCATATTTTTCCGTGCGATATACAATCTTGCTTTCATACAGTTCATCCGTTAAATGGGAGAAAATAGGTGCCGGCAGTTCTACACGAACGCCGATGTCTACCCGGTTGGAGTGGGTCTTGATATCCAGTTCCTTGCAGACCTGTTCCATCCATTTGGAACCGGAGCGGCCGACGGAGACAATGCACTTGTCACAGGAATATTCGGCATCTGCGGTTTGGATGATATAACCCTGACCGTCTTCCTGTGCACAGATATGCTGTACCGGGGTCAGGAAATACAGATCTACTTCTTTTTCCAGGCGCTTTAACAGATTTTCCAGAACCACATAGTTCTTGTCTGTACCAAGGTGGCGAACGGAAGCATCCAGCAGATGCAGTTTGTTCTGCAGGCAGAGCTTGGAAATATCAGAGTTGGCAGTGGAATACAGGTGGGAGCCTGCACCGCCATAGGTCATGTTGATGGTATCTACGTACTGCATCAGGTCAAAGGCTTTGCGCTTGCCGATATACTCGTGCAGGGTACCACCGAACTGGGTGGTAATATTATATTTTCCGTCCGAGAAGGCGCCGGCGCCGCCGAAGCCGTTCATAATGGAGCAGGTTGGGCAATTGATACAGTGTTTAATCTTGTCACCGTCAATCGGGCATTTCCGCTGGTTCAGCGTTTTGCCGGATTCAAATACAGCAATCTTTAAATTGGCTTTCTGCTGTAACAGTTCATAAGCGGCAAAGATACCGCCCGGACCGGCACCAATGATGATGACGTCATAGTGTTTCATGTTCTTCATCCTTTACAAGAGATAAGGGCCTTAAAAAGCCCTAAATGTTATACCAAAAACCACTGTGGAAAGCAATTGCTGTTTTGCATAATTATGTGGCATCTAAAATGTGACGGTTTCGAATATCGGCGTCTGCAATGGAATCATTGACGTCATAAGCGTGCCGTTCCAGGTCCGGGCTGTTGGTGCCGCTCAGGCCCTGCCGTTTTACTTCGGCAATCAGAAGGGCGCTGAGTTGCTCTATTTGCTCCTGCTTTTTGGCGGCTTCCGCCGCCTGGTTGCCGGAGCAAAGAAGAAATTCCAGCGTTGCTGCCGTGGAAGCCAGAATGGGAAGCTCCCGCAGCGCCCGGAATTGCCATTTGTAAAACGGCATGGGCTGATTGTTCAGCAGAAAGATGGCCGCCAGGGCCGCTTGTACGAAAACAACGACCGCCAGCTGTGCGGCCGCGGGTTCTCCGTGGCCAAGGCAGCGGGCGTAGTTGTATTGCCCGGCCTGGGCGGCCAGGAGCAGCTGTCCCGCCAGCCGTTTGCGCCGTACGTCCTCCGGCAGCAGACGGACGGCGTCCCGGATGGCGGAGAATTGTCCGTAGTTGTCAAAATAAAGATCCCCGTTAACCGCTTCTGCCCTGGCATAATCCGGAAGAGCTTTCCATTCATCATAAGTAGTTGGGGCCGCGGGTCCGCCGATGTGCTTCCGGTAGAACTCCTCTGTCCGAAAGACACCGTGGCGTGCACCGCCGACCGGGTTTACCAGGTTGCGGCGCACGCCTTCATATTCTTTCGGCAGTTTTGCATACGCACGCTCCAGCAGAAACGCATCCCGCCGGCTGACCACCTCTTCCCCAGGAAGGAAGAGGCAGAAGCCCGGCTCAAAGTCGTGGTCTCTGGAGCTTGCGTCGTCATACCCGAAGCACTCGGACCCGCGCCCCACCAGACCTGCTGCCAACAGCGGCAGCAGCTCCGGGAAGTCCCGCTCCAGCATGGGCTTCCCATACGTTTCAAAATATCTTTTAGACAGTTCCCGTCCGTTCATGAATTGCCTTCGCTTTCTGTTCCAGTTTTTCCTGTGCCTCCTTGTGATAGTAATATCCAAAAATAGGAGCACATTTTTCATACACAAACGCAGCGTAGTTTCCCTGTTCAATGCTTTCCGTGTGCAACAGGGCTTCCGCTTTGTTTAAGCAGGTTTCTATAAACTCTTTTGCCTTTTCGTAACCGTCCCTTGCGCAATGAAGGTCAGCCAGATTCAGCCAGGTAATGGCAGCGTCCAGCTGTCCATCCGGTACTTTTTCCATCACTGCCAGGGCTTTTTGAAACAGTTCCTCTGCTTCTGTGTGCTGCTTTTCATCCAACAGGGCAAGAGCCATGTTGTTATAAAGACCACCTAATCGCCCGTCACTACCCGTTAGCTCTGCTTCATAAATTTCTTTGGCCTTTTGATACAAAGGCAATGCCGTTTTGGCTTCTCCAAATGCTTTGTAAACAGTGGCAGCGTTAATATAACAGGTGCCACCGCTGACTGTATCTTCATAACCCAATTGAGGAATCAGTTTTAGTCCCGCTTCGGCAGCAGCAAAGGCTTCTTCCTGCTTACCGGTCTTGCGGTATAAGCCCATCTGTTCATTGCGCAGGAAAAACATGCCGGCCAAATCATGGTCTGCTTCTGCCTCCGCAAGCCAGTATTGCAGCAGGCGGCCCGCCCCGGCAAAATCGCCGTCGGCAAACAGCTGATCCTCTTTTTCTAAAATGCGTTGAACCGGTATCATTCCACCGCCTCCTTTTCCGCTACCAGTATAGCATCCACCCCAATCGGAAAAAACAAAAAGTTCGCTGCAGGAGGGATCCTTTTGTATCCGAATCCTTGCGGCGAACTTTTTCATTTTTTGTTTTCAGTTAGAAAAGCTACTCCTTACCAAAGAGTTTACTTCTTGCCAAGAAGGGCAACTAAACTGAAGAGTTTACTTCTTGCCAAGGAGGGCAACTAAGCGGCGGGCCGCTTCTTTGGTGTCCTCCGGGCTGCCGAAAGTGGAGAAGCGGAAGTAGCCTTCTCCGCAGGCGCCGAAGCCTTCACCCGGCGTGCCGACAACCTGGATTTCCTGCAGCAGGTAATCAAAGAATTCCCAGCTGCCCATGGAATCCGGGCACTTCATCCAGATGTACGGTGCATTTTTGCCGCCGCAATACCAGATCCCCAGTTCGTCCAGTGCTGCCATCAGCACTTTGGCGTTATTCTTATAAACCTGAATGTTGGCGTGAATCTGTTCCTGTCCTTCCGGCGTGAAGACGGCGGCGCCGCCCTTTTGCAGGATATAGGAAATACCGTTGGTCTTGGTGGTACGGTTTCTAACCCACATTTCATTCAGGTTCTTGCCGTCCCGCTCCAGGTCCTTCGGAATAACGGTGTATCCCATCCGGGTGCCGGTAAAGCCGGCGGTCTTGGACAAAGAGCAGATTTCAATGGCACAGGTCCGTGCGCCGTCCAGTTCAAAGATGCTGTGCGGCAGGTCCTCTTCTTCAATGAACGCTTCATAAGCAGCGTCAAACAGAATAATGGCGCCGCGCTGATTGGCAAAGTCTACCCAGGCCTGCAGCTTTTCTTTGGAGAAAACGGCACCGGTTGGGTTGTTCGGAGAACAGATGTACAGCAAATCTGCATCCAGATCCGCCTTCGGTTCCGGCAGGAAGCCGTTTTCTTCACCGGAAGCAAGATGAACAATCTTGCGGCCGGCCATTACGTTGGCATCCACATAAGCAGGATAGGCCGGTTCAATGACCAGGGCACTGCTGCTGCGGTCAAACAGATCCAGGATGTCACCCAGTTCGTCACTGGCACCACTGGAAACAAAAACTTCTTCCGGATCCAGGGTAACACCGCGTTTGCCATAATACTGGGCAATGGTTTCCCGCAGGAACGGAGCACCGCATTCCGGCATATAGCCGTGGAAGGTGTCCTTGACTGCCTGGTCGTCTACGCCTTCGTGCAAGGCCTTGATAACTGCATCGCATAACGGAAGGGAAACGTCCCCAATGCCCATGCGATACAGGTGCTTGTCCGGATTGGCTTCCAGATAAGCCTTGGTTTTCTGTGCAATATTGTAGAACAGATAAGAATCTTTCAAATCTGCGTAGTAAGCGTTTGGCTTGATCATTCGATGGTCTCCCCTTCATATACAAACTCGGCAGGGCCGGTCATGGTTACGGTGTGGTCTTCTGCAATCTGAATCTTCAGGGTACCACCGTCCAGGTGAACGGAGATGGAAGAGTCATAGTCACAATAGCCTTTGCTGACAGCTGCCATGGCGCTGGCACAGGAGCCGGTTCCGCAGGCCATGGTTACCCCACTGCCGCGTTCCCATACGCGCATGCGCAGTTCGTCATCTGCCAGGACCTGGACAAACTCTACATTGACGCCATCCGGGAAAAGCGGATGCCGTTCAATTTTCGGGCCCAGGGTGGTCAGCGGTGCCTTGTCCATGTCGTCTACAAAGATGACGGCATGCGGGTTGCCGACAGAAACCGGTGTGCAGGTAATTTCCTGCCCGTCTACCGTAAAGGTCATGTCTTCTGCCGGTACGGCAACGCCCATGTTTACGGTAACTTCCTTGACTTTGCCACCAACCAGGTGTAAATCCAGCGTTTTAATGCCGGACAGGGTTTCAATTTCCAGGTGGGTTTTGTCCGTGTATCCCTTGTCAAAGACATACTTGCCCACACAGCGGATGCCGTTGCCGCACATCATGGCTTCACTGCCGTCGGCGTTGAAAATCCGCATTTTAAAATCGGCTACGGAAGACGGGCAGATGTAAATCATGCCGTCGGAACCGGCGCCGAAGTGGCGTTCGGATAATTTGATGGAGAGCTCCCGGATATTTTCCGGTACTTCATCGTAAACGTACAGGTAGTCATTTCCCAGACCGTGCATTTTTGTAAAGTGCATGTGTTCACCTCTTGCTTCTGCGCTTTTTATTCTGCGTCTATAGTGGAAATTCCAAGCGTAACTTCTTCCAGTACGTCCAGCAGCATGCGCACGGTGTCCAAAGAGGTCAGCATGGCAATGTTGTGCTGGGCAGCGCAGCAACGGATGGCAACGCCGTCTCCGTAGTGCTTGCCGGAAAGAATGGCTCGGGTATTAATAACGTAACTTACATAACCGGCACGAAGGGAATCCAGAACCTCTTCGCTTCCTTCACTCGGCTTCAGACGAATCCGGGTGCGGATGCCGTGGGATTTCAGGAATTCACCGGTCAGGCTGGTGGCCTCAATGTTGAAGCCCATGTTGTAAAAGCGGCGTACCAGCGGCAGCGTTTCTTCCTTGTCTTCGTCGGCAACGCTGACAACAACGGTTCCGTAGTTGTGCAATACCATGCCGGAAGCAACCATAGCCTTATATACTGCGCGATGCAGTTTCTTGTCATATCCAATAGCTTCCCCTGTGGATTTCATTTCCGGAGACAGGTAAGCATCCATACCACGTAATTTGGAGAAGGAGAAAGCCGGAACCTTAACATAGTAACGTTCCTTTTCCTTCGGATAAATTTCGTGGATGCCCTGTTCCGGAAGGGAAACACCAAGGTTTGCCAGGGTGGCAATGTCTGCCAGACTGTAGCCCGTTGCCTTGGACAGGAACGGAACGGTTCTGGAAGAACGTGGGTTTACTTCAATGATATAAACCTGATCATCCTGGTCTACAATGAACTGGATATTGAACAGGCCGATAATGCCGATGCCAAGACCCAGCCGTTTGGTGTAGTCCAGAATGGTTTCCTTAACTTTAGCAGACAGGCTGTAAGACGGATATACGCTGATGGAGTCGCCGGAGTGAACACCGGTCCGCTCTACCAGTTCCATGATACCCGGAACAAAGACGTTGGTACCGTCACAGATGGCGTCAACTTCTACTTCCTTACCACGGATATATTTGTCTACCAGAACCGGCTTGTCTTCGTCAATTTCTACGGCTGTCTGAAGGTATTCCCGCAGGGCTTCTTCTTTGGCCACAATCTGCATGGCCCGTCCGCCAAGAACAAAGCTTGGACGAACCAGTACCGGGTAACCGATTTCTTCGGCGGCTTTGACACCGGCTTCAATGCTGGTGACAGCCTGTCCCTTCGGCTGCGGAATATGCAGTTCCGTCAGGAGCTTTTCAAAGGAATCCCGGTTTTCGGCGCGGTCAATGGCATCACAGTCAGTGCCGATGATCTTTACGCCGTGGTCCCGCAACGGTTCTGCCAGGTTGATGGCTGTTTGACCGCCCAGGGTGGCAATAACGCCTTCCGGCTGTTCCAGTGCAATAACGTTCATGACGTCTTCTACACAAAGCGGTTCAAAGTACAGCTTGTCAGAGCAGGTGTAGTCCGTGGAAACGGTTTCCGGGTTGTTGTTGATGATGATGGCTTCATAACCGGCCGCTTTGATGGTCTGGACGGCATGAACGGTGGAATAGTCAAATTCTACACCCTGGCCGATGCGAATCGGGCCGGAACCAAGTACAACAACCTTCTTTTTGTCGGAAACAATGGATTCGTTTTCTTCTTCATAGGTGGAGTAGAAATACGGAATGTAGCTTTCAAATTCGGAAGCGCAGGTATCAATCATCTTGTAGACCGGAAGGATACCGTGTTCTTTCCGAAGGTCAAAGATTTCCCGCTCCGTCTTGTTCCACAGATAGGCAATTTCCTTGTCGGAGAAGCCCATCTTTTTGGCGTCTTTCAGGACGGCAATGTCATCCACATTGGCCTTCAGCTCTTCCTCTTCTTCCACAATGTTGCGCAGCTTGCGCAGGAAGAAGAGGTCAATGGCAGTGGCGTCTGCAATTTCGTCCAGGGATGTCCCCAGGCGAATCAGCTGTGCAATGGCATAAATGCGGTCATCCGTGCCACGGGTAATGTATTCCATCAGCTCTTCCTTCGGCACACCGTAGAACTTTCTGTTATACAGGTGGAACAGGCCGATTTCCAGGGAGCGGATGGCTTTCAGTAAGCTTTCTTCTACCGTTCTGCCAACGCTCATAACTTCGCCGGTGGCTTTCATCTGCGTGGACAGCGTGTTGTTGGCATCCGCAAACTTGTCAAACGGGAACCGTGGCATTTTGGTAACCACATAGTCCAGCGTTGGTTCAAAGGAAGCCGGGGTGTTGGCAATCTGGATTTCATCCAGGGTCATGCCGACACCGATTTTAGCGGAAACACGGGCAATTGGATAACCACTGGCCTTGGAAGCCAAAGCAGAGGAACGGGATACCCGTGGGTTTACTTCAATCAGATAATACTGGAAGGAGTTCGGATCCAGTGCAAACTGTACGTTACAGCCGCCTTCAATTTCCAGTTTGCGGATAATTTTCAGGGCGCTGTCCCGCAGCATGTGGTACTCCTTGTTGGTCAGCGTCTGGGACGGGCAGACAACAATGGAGTCACCGGTGTGGATACCAACCGGATCCAGGTTTTCCATATTACAAATGGTCAGTGCGGTGTCATTGTGATCCCGCATAACTTCGTATTCAATTTCCTTGTAGCCTTTAATGCTCTTTTCAATTAAGACTTCGTTTACCGGAGACAGTGAAAGTGCATTTTTCATCAGCGGAATGAATTCTTCTTCATTGTCGGCAAAGCCGCCGCCGGTACCGCCCAGGGTAAAGGCGGGACGAAGAACTACCGGATATCCGATTTGTTCTACTACTGTTAAGCCTTCTTCAATGGAGTGGGCTACATCAGAGGGAAGAACCGGCTCGCCCAGCTCTTCACAAAGCTCTTTGAACATTTCCCGGTCTTCTGCACGTTCAATGGAGCTGCTCTTGGTGCCGAGCAGTTCTACGCGGCATTCGGCAAGAATGCCCTTCTTTTCCAGCTGCATGGCCAGATTCAGGCCGGTCTGTCCGCCGATGCCCGGCAAAATGGCGTCCGGACGTTCATAGCGGATAATTTTAGCAATGTATTCCAGCGTCAGCGGTTCCATGTAGACTTTGTCTGCAATAGAAGTATCCGTCATGATGGTGGCCGGGTTGGAGTTGCAAAGTACAACTTCATAACCCTCTTCTTTTAAAGCAAGGCAGGCCTGCGTTCCGGCGTAGTCAAATTCTGCCGCCTGGCCGATGACAATCGGGCCGGAACCGATAACCAGGACTTTCTTAATATCCGTTCTTTTAGGCATGGTTCCGTTCCTCCTCCATCAGCTTGATAAAGCGGTCAAAAAGATAAGCACTGTCCTGGGGACCCGGCGCGCTTTCCGGGTGGTACTGCACGCTGAAGATCTTATCCTTTTCACATTTGACGCCTTCAATGGTCTGGTCCAACAGGTTAATGTGGGTGGCCGTCAGAGGCGTGCCGCTCAGGCTGTCCGAATCTACCGCATAGGAATGGTTCTGCGATGTAATTTCTATCTTTCCGGTATCCAGATTCCGCACCGGATGGTTTCCGCCGCGGTGGCCAAACTTCAGCTTGTAGGTTTTGGCGCCGTACGCCAGTGCAATAATCTGATGGCCCAGGCAAATTCCGAAGATGGGATACTGGCCAATCAGGGACTGGATGGTCTGGATGGTTTCCGGAACATCTGTTGGGTCTCCGGGGCCGTTGGAAATAAAGATACCGTCCGGCTGCAGGGCTTTAATTTCGTCTGCAGGGGTGTTCCACGGAACAATGGTAACCTTGCATCCACGCCGGTTCAGGGAGCGGACAATGTTCTGCTTCATGCCGCAGTCAATGGCTACCACATGATAGGCTTCTTTTTCCGTTGCCGGCGCAATTTCTACGGTTTTCCGGCTAACCTTGGAAACGGCATCCGTAGGGATGCCGGTTTCTTTTAATTTTGCCAAACCCTCTTCCAGGGAAGTGGTGGCGTCTGTAATCAGGACCTTCCGGCTGCCGTAATCGCGGATGGAGCGAGTCAGCTTTCTGGTGTCTAAACCGGAAATACCCGGAATATGATAGGTCTTCATGACCTGGTCCAGTGTTTTTGTGCTTCTGAAATTGGACGGTTCGTCATTGTATTCCCGTACAATCAGACCGCCGATGGTCGGGGTCTTGGTTTCATAGTCGTCGTCGGCCATGCCATAGTTTCCGATTAACGGATAGGTCATGACAACGGCCTGATAGGTGTAGGACGGGTCGGATACAATTTCCTGGTACCCTACCATAGAGGTATTGAAAACAATTTCACATACCTTTTCTTCCGGGTCACCAAAAGCGTAGCCATAATATTCCTGTCCGTCTTCCAGAATCAGTTTTCTATTAAATTCTTTTACCATATGCCTACCTCTGTTCTTCTCTTCTGCTTACCGTTTGCTTAGTCTTCGGCCTTTTCTGCTGCAGCACCGATAAATCCTTTGAAGAGTGGGTGCGGCTTGTTGGGGCGGCTCTTAAATTCCGGATGGAACTGTACGCCGACATAGAACGGACGGTCGGTCAGTTCTACGGTTTCCACAAGTCTGCCGTCCGGCGATGTACCGCTTAACGTCAGGCCCTTCTCCTGAAGGCATTCTCTGTAATCATTATTAAATTCATAGCGATGTCTGTGACGTTCACTGATCAGCTTAGAGCCGTAGCAGCGTTCCATGGTGGTGCCTTCCTTAATCTGGCACGGATAGGCGCCCAGACGAAGGGTACCGCCCTTGTCTACGTCATCACTCTGGCCCGGCATGAAGTCAATGACCTTGTGCTTGCAAAGTTCATCAAATTCACCGGAGTTGGCATCTGCAATGCCAAGAACGTCTCTGGCATATTCAATAACGGCAATCTGCATGCCAAGGCAGATGCCGAAGTATGGCAGGTCATGTTCCCGGGCATATCTGGCAGCAAGGATCATGCCTTCAATGCCGCGGCCGCCGAAGCCGCCCGGAACCAGAATGCCGTGCAGGCCGCCCAGCTGTTCGTCCACGTTTTCCGGCGTAATGCCTTCGGAGTCAATCCAGTGGATGTTGATAATGGCGTTGTGGAAGTATCCTGCGTGGCGCAGTGCTTCCGCAACGGACAGATAGGCGTCATGCAGGCCGACATATTTGCCGACCAGGCCAATTTCCACTTCTTTGGTGCGGTTCTTGATAACGTCTACCATGGCGGTCCATTCGGTCAGGTCCGGCTTCGGCGCATCAATGCCAAGTTCGCGGCAAACCACGGAGGAGAAGTTGGCTTTTTCCAGCATTAACGGTGCTTCATACAAGGTAGGAAGCGTAATGTTTTCAATAACACAGTCCGGCTTTACATTGCAGAACATGGAAATTTTCTTGAAGATGGAGTCTTCCAGCGGTTCGTCACAACGGAGAACCACAATGTTCGGGTTAACACCCATTCCCTGCAGTTCCTTAACGGAGTGCTGGGTTGGCTTGGTTTTATGTTCGTCCGAACCACTCAGGAACGGAACTAAGGTAACATGGATGAAGAGGCTGTTTTCCCGGCCGACTTCTAAAGAAATCTGGCGAACCGCTTCAATGAACGGCTGGGATTCAATGTCACCGATGGTGCCGCCGATTTCGGTAATAACCACATCAGCGCCGGTCTTTCTGCCGACACGGTAAACAAACTCTTTAATTTCGTTGGTAATGTGCGGAATAACCTGTACGGTAGAGCCAAGATATTCGCCACGGCGTTCCTTGTTCAGAACGTTCCAGTAAACCTTACCGGTGGTCAGGTTGGAGTACTTGTTCAGGTCTTCGTCAATGAACCGTTCATAGTGGCCCAGGTCCAGGTCAGTTTCTGCACCGTCTTCGGTAACATAAACTTCACCGTGCTGATACGGGCTCATGGTACCCGGGTCTACATTGATATACGGGTCCAGCTTTTGTGCGGCAACCTTCAGGCCGCGGGCCTTCAGCAGACGGCCGAGAGAAGCGGCAGTAATGCCTTTACCAAGGCCGGAAACAACACCGCCTGTTACAAAAATATACTTCGTCATTTCTTGTACTCCTCCTTATTCCCATTCTACGGTTGCCGGTGGTTTAGATGTAATGTCATAAACTACGCGGGAAATACCGATTACTTCATTGGTAATCCGGCTGCTGGCCTTTTCCAGGACCTCATAAGGCAGCCGTGTCCATTCAGCGGTCATAAAGTCATCTGTGGTTACGGCACGCAGTGCAATGGTGTAACCATAGGTTCGGGCGTCACCCATGACGCCGACGCTGCGCAGGTTGGTCAGTACGGCAAAGTACTGGTTGGTGCTGGTTTCCAGGTGGGCATTGGCAATTTCTTCCCGGAAAATGGCATCTGCTTCCCGCAGAATGTCCAGTTTATCCTTGGTAATTTCGCCAATGACACGAACTGCCAGGCCCGGGCCCGGGAATGGCTGACGCCAAACCAGTTCGTGCGGGATGCCAAGCTGTGTACCTGCTTCGCGCACTTCGTCCTTAAACAGACTTCTGAGCGGTTCAACAATCTCATCAAAAGAGATGACGTCCGGGAGCCCGCCCACGTTGTGGTGGCTCTTGATGACTGCTGAATCGCCCTTGCCGCTTTCTATAACATCCGGGTAGATGGTGCCCTGTACCAGGACATGAATCTTACCCAGCTTTTTTGCTTCGTCTTCAAAAACGCGAATGAATTCTTCGCCGATAATTTTTCTCTTTTGCTCCGGATCCGTAACCCCTGCCAGTTTGGACAGGAAACGGTCTTCGGCGTTGACCCGGATCAGGTTAATTCCGAACTGGGTGCCAAAGGTCTTTTCTACAAAGTCCCCTTCGTCTTTCCGAAGAAGGCCGTGGTCTACAAAGACGCAGGTCAGGTTGGAGCCAATTGCTTTATGTAATAAAACAGCCGCAACGGAAGAGTCTACTCCGCCGGACAAAGCAAGCAATACTTTCTTTCCGGCCAGTTCCTTGCGGTACTTTTCTATGGTCTGTTCTACGAAGCCTTCAATCTTCCAGTCCCCGGCGCATTCACAAACACCAAAGAGGAAATTGGAGAGCATCTGTTTTCCGTAAACGGTATGGGTTACTTCCGGATGGAACTGTACGCCATAAAGTTTACGATCTGCGTCACACATTGCAGCACACGGACACTTGGCCGTGTGCGCAATGGTAACGAATCCAGCCGGTGGCTGGCTAATAAAATCGGTATGACTCATCCAGCAGGTGCTTTCCTTTGGAAGGCCCTTAAACAGGATGTTATCAGAGGTGAAAACTGTGGTTTTACCGTATTCACTGGAATTTTCTGCGCTGCTGACGGTGCCGTTTGCCATATAGGCCATCAGCTGGCAGCCGTAGCAAATGCCGAGGATTGGAATACCGGCATTCAGAATTTCCGGATCATAATGAGGGGAAGTTTCGTCATAAACACTATTGGGTCCGCCGGTAAAGATAATACCTTTATAACCCATAGCCTGAATTTCTTCCACCGTAATTTTGTTATACGGCTTAATTTCAGCATAAATATGCTGTTCCCGTACTCTGCGTGCAATCAGTTGGTTATACTGCCCACCGAAGTCCAGTACAAGAATTTTCTCCACGTTGTTCACCTTTTCCTTGCTTATTTTCCGCTGTCGCCGTAGTTGGAGAGCACTCTGGCAGAGGGATCGTCTACGTTACAGCCTTCCCAGGCTTTGTTCGGCATCCAGAAGTCTTTGACCATTTCAGCCTGGCCCGGGTAATATTTTTCAAACAGCTGGCGGTAGAGCAAGGATTCTTTGGTAAACGGACGGGCATAGTCGTACTTCTGGCATTCCGCAGCAAACTGTTCATCTGTGTACTGCGTTTCTGCGTACTCCTTCAGGTAGTCCACCATGGAGTGTCCTACGGCATCAGAGAAGGCGGCTTTTTCCCGCCACAGAATGTTGTCCGGTAAATAACCCTGACCTTCAAATGCGTGGCGGAGCAGATACTTGCCCTTGCCATATTTGTTGATCTTGATTTCCGGATCCAGTGCCATAACGTACTGAACAAAGTCCAGGTCACCAAACGGAACACGGGCTTCCAAAGAGTTTACGGAAATACAGCGGTCTGCACGTAAAACATCGTACATATGCAATTCCCGAACCCGTTTCTGGGATTCCTCCTGGAAGGCTTCCGCAGACGGTGCAAAGTCTGTGTATTTGTAGCCAAACAACTCGTCCGAAATTTCTCCGGTCAGAAGAACACGAATGTCCGTCTGTTCATGAATGGCCTTGCACAGAAGATACATGCCCATGGAAGCACGGATGGTAGTAATGTCATAGGTTCCCAGCAGATGTACTACGGTTTCCAAAGAAGAGATTACTTCCTCCGGTGTCATGTAGATTTCCGTATGGTCACTTCCAATGAAATCTGCCACTTCCTTAGCGTATTTAAGGTCAATGGCATCCTGGCTCATGCCAATGGCAAAGGTCTTGATTGGCGTGCTGCTTTTCCGCGCGGCAATGGCGCAAACCAGGGACGAATCCAGGCCGCCGGAGAGCAGGAAGCCGACTTTGGCATCGGCAATCAGACGCTTTTCCACACCAGCAATCAATCTATTATGAATCTCTTTGCAGGCGATTTCAAGACTATCTTTGCATACGGTATCGACTTTTGCAATATCGTGATAGCAGGTGAACTTGCCATCCTTATAATAGTGTCCCGGAGGGAACGGCATAATCTTGTCTGTCAGGCCAACTAAGTTCTTGGCTTCGCTGGCAAACAGGATGGTTCCTTCCTTGTCATATCCGTAGTACAGAGGCCGAATGCCAATTGGGTCTCTTGCAGCAATATAGCTACCGGTTTCCCCATCATAGATAATGCAGGCAAATTCTGCATCCAGTTTTTGGAACATCTCCGTTCCGTATTCAAAGTAAAGCGGAAGTAAGATTTCACAGTCACTGTCACTGACAAAGGTATAACCCTTTTGTTCTAATTCCTTCTTCTGCGATTCAAAGCCATACAATTCGCCGTTACAAACGACGTAGCTTCCGTTTCGTTCAAAAGGCTGCATGCCACTTGGGGTCAGTCCCATAATGGACAGTCTGTGAAACCCGAGAAGTCCCTTACCGGTGTCTATAATTCTGCTATCATCCGGACCGCGGGAAACGGTTTGATCAAAGCCTTCCTGAAAGGCATCTATATCGGCTGTATCGCCGCAATAACCCATAATTGAACACATAGGAATAAAACTCCTTTATTATTTTACGCCGAACAGCAGATCCGCGTAGGTCGGGAACGGCCAGTAGGACTTAGCAGTTACGGTTTCTGCTTCGTCACACGGAACTCTGAGTTCGCCCATCTTAACCAGGATGGTATCCCGGATCATGGCAGATTCGGTAACAACGTCTTCTGCCTTTTCCAAAGCCATGACGGCATCTTCCAGTTCGCCTACCTGAACGGCAATTCTGTCAGTCAGGGAAGAAAGCTTCTTCAGCAGGTTGGTTTCATAGGTGCAGGCAAGACCGGCATCTACGCACTTCTTAGCGGAAGCGGCTTTGGCAACATCAGCGGCATAGGCTTCTACTGCCGGAGCAATCTGGGTCTTAGCCATGTCAATCATGGTATTGGCTTCAATGATAACTGCCTTGCAGTAGTTATCCAGCAGGATTTCATGACGGGCCTGCAGTTCTTCTTCGGTGAAGACACCGTGGGCAGTCAGCATATCCACATTCTTCTTATCCAGCAGGTGCGGGATGGCATCTGCGGTGGTGCGCAGGTTCAGAAGGCCGCGCTTTTCAACAGCTTCCTTAGTCCAGCTGTCATCATAACCGTTACCGTTGAAGATGATGCGCTTATGATCCTTAATGGTCTTGCGAATCATTTCATGCAGTGTGGTTTCAAAGTCATCTACGTTTTCCAGACGGTCTGCGTAAATCTTCAGGCTTTCTGCAACGGCACTGTTCAGCATGATGTTGGCATCGGCAATGCTGCTGGCAGAACCAAGCATACGGAATTCAAACTTGTTGCCGGTAAACGCAAACGGGGAAGTCCGGTTCCGGTCGGTGGCGTCACGGTTGAACTTCGGCAGTACGTCAACACCAAGCTTCATCTTGGTCTTGGCTACGCCTTCATACGGAGTGTCATTTTCAATGGCATCCATAACAGCCTGCAGGTCATCACCAAGGAACATGGAGATTACGGCAGGAGGTGCTTCGTTGGCGCCCAGACGATGGTCATTGCCGGCGGAAGCAACGGAAATCCGAAGCAGATCCTGATAGTCGTCTACGGCCTTGATAACAGCGCAGAGGAACAGGAGGAACTGTGCATTTTCATACGGGGTTTCGCCCGGGGAAAGCAGGTTCTGTCCGGCATCGGTAGCAATGGACCAGTTATTGTGCTTACCACTGCCGTTAACGCCGGCAAATGGTTTTTCATGCAGCAGGCAAACCAGGTCATGCTTGGCAGCAACCTTGCGCATGATTTCCATGGTCAGCTGGTTGTGGTCCGTTGCAATGTTGGTGGTGGTATAAATCGGAGCCAGTTCGTGCTGTGCAGGAGCAACTTCATTGTGCTCTGTTTTAGCAAGGATACCAAGCTTCCAGAGTTCTTCGTTCAGGTCTTCCATGAAGGCGGCTACTCTTGGCTTGATGACACCGAAGTAGTGGTCGTCCAGTTCCTGGCCCTTCGGCGGCTTTGCACCAAACAGGGTGCGGCCGGTGAAGCAGAGGTCCGGACGCTGTTCATACATTTCTTTCGGAATCAGGAAGTATTCCTGTTCCGGGCCGACGGAAGAACGGACGCACTTGGCGGTGTCATTGCCAAAGAGCCGCAGAATCCGCAGAGCCTGTTTATTCAGTGCTTCCATGGAACGAAGCAACGGTGTTTTTTCATCCAGTGCATGTCCGGAGTAAGAGCAGAATGCGGTTGGAATGCAAAGGGTGTTTCCTTTAATGAATGCGTAAGAGGTCGGGTCCCATGCGGTATAGCCTCTGGCTTCAAAGGTTGCGCGAAGGCCGCCACTTGGGAAAGAGGAAGCGTCCGGTTCACCCTTAATCAGTTCCTTGCCGGAGAATTCCATAATGACGCCGCCGTCCGGAGCCGGGCTAATGAAGCTGTCGTGCTTTTCTGCAGTAACACCGGTCATTGGCTGGAACCAGTGAGTGTAATGGGTTGCACCATTGGCAATAGCCCAATCCTTCATTGCAATTGCTACAGCATTAGCTACGCCACTATCCAGTGGAGTTCCTTCATCAATGGTCTTTTTCAGAGATGCATACACCTTTGCAGAAAGGGTTGCTTTCATGATTCTGTCATCAAAAACCAAACTTCCAAAATAGTCTGATACTGTTCCCATGATACTGTCTCCTTTATTTTTGAGATTAAACAAAAAGGGCAAGGGCGTCTTTGAGCCATAACTCAAAGACGCCCTTGCCTTTTCTGGAACGCATTCTACACCCGCAAAAAAGCTTTGTCAACCCTTATTTCAGGTGTTACAATGTTACCAGTTTTAGATACTCGTTTTAATTGTATCTGAGTCCGAAGAAAGTAGGTAGGAAACGCTATGAAGTACTCAAAGGAAGAAGTCCTGCAATTTGTCCGGGAAGAAGACGTGAAATTTATCCGTCTGTCTTTCTGTGATGTTTTCGGAAAGCAGAAGAACATTTCCATTATGCCGGACGAACTGCCCCGCGCTTTTGAATACGGAATTGCCTTTGACGCGTCGGCCATTGCCGGCTTCGGAGACGAGTCCCGCTCTGACCTGCTCCTGCACCCGGAAGCAGAAACCCTGATGCTGCTTCCCTGGCGTCCGGAGCACGGCAAAGTAGTGCGCATGTTCACCAGTATCTCCTACCCGGACGGCACTCCGTTTGAATGTGATACCAGACGCCTTCTCCGGCAGGCCATGGCCGACGCCAAAAAGGCCGGGTATCATTTTGCCTTCGGCGCGGAACAGGAATTTTACCTGTTCCAGCTGGACGAAAACGGCAATCCAACCGGCCAGACCTATGATACCGCCGATTATATGGATATTGCCCCGGAAGACCGCGGCGAAAATATTCGTCGGGAAATCTGCTTAACCCTGGAACAGATGGGCATTCGTCCGGAAAGCTCCCATCACGAAGAGGGCCCCGGTCAGAATGAAATTGACTTCCGTTATTCAGATGCCCTGACGGCAGCAGATAACACCCTGACGTTCCAGACTATTGTTAAAACCATTGCCCGCCGCAACGGTCTGTTTGTGGACTTCTCCGCCAAGCCGTTGGACGGAGAGCCGGGAAACGGCTTCCATGTCAACATGTCTGTCCGTCCGTCCAACGGATCGGAAAACCTGTGCTACATGATTGCCGGCATTCTGGATAAAGTCAATGATATTACTGCCTTCTTAAATCCAACGGAAGAATCGTATCGTCGCCTTGGTCAGTGCAAGGCTCCAAAATATATTTCCTGGTCCGGAGAAAACCGTTCCCAGTTAGTCCGGGTTCCTGCTGCCGTCGGCGAATACCGGCGCGCGGAGCTGCGGTCTCCGGATCCTTCCGCCAATCCGTACCTGACCTTTGCCCTGCTTATTTATGCCGGCCTGTACGGATTGGAAAACAAACTGGATCTGCCGAATCCAACCAATCTGAATCTGTTCAAAGCTTCTGAGCAGGAACTGGCCGCCTTGCAAAGACTGCCGGAAGACCTGCCCACCGCGTGCCGCATTGCTGCGCAAAGTAAGTTTGTACAGGAACACATTCCGGCTGCCATTTTGGATATTTATTGCAACAGAGCATAAGGCTGCATTGCGCCAAAAAGCTGAATCGCAAAAAAGGAAGGAGGGATTATATGAGTCTGCAGGAGCATGTTTACAGCATTCTTGTGGTTTCTGCCGCAGAAAATCTGAATACCGAACTGACATCCATGCTTCCGGAGGCCCACTATCATCCCGTTCACTTTGTGTCCAATATCAGTGCCGCCAAGCGGGCGCTGGCAGAACGCTCCTATGACATGATTCTGATTAACTCCCCGCTCCCGGATGACCCGGGCATTCGCTTTGCCATCAACGCCTGTGACTCCAAAGGCACCGTTGTGTTGCTGATTGTCCGTGCCGAACTGCATGACGAAATTTATGACAAAGTGGCGGAGCACGGCGTATTTACCCTGCCCAAGCCCACGTCCAAAGCCATGATTTCCACAGCGCTTCGCTGGATGGCCAGCGCCAAGGAACGCATCCAGAAGACCGTTAAAAAGACCTACTCCATTGAAGAAAAGATGGAGGAAATCCGAATTGTCAACAAGGCCAAATGGCTGTTAATCAGCGAAATTAAAATGGATGAGCCGGAGGCTCACCACTATATTGAAAAGCAGGCCATGGACCGCTGCATTCCGAAACGCACGGTGGCAGAGGAAATTATTAAGACCTACTCCTAACAGTGTGTTTCTGACGGCGTGCCACTGACAGCATATTCCTAACAGAATTTTCTAATATAGAAAAACTATGCGCTCATTTTTGCAATTCAAGCAGAAATGAGCGCATTTTATGCCCCAAAAAGCCGCATTTTTGCCGTTCCACGCGGAAATGAGCGCATTTTGGAAGCTGTCTACTTTTTGATTTTTCCAATACAGAAAATATGTGCGCTCATTTTTGCAAATTAAGCAAAAGTGAGCGCATTTTATGCCCCAAAAAGCCGCATTTTTGCCATCCTACGCGGAAATGAGCGCATTTGCTGTATCCTCCGGGGCCGCAGTTCTTGCTGCCGGGGCTTATGACAGATAAATAGAATCCAGCAGGGCTTTGCCGGTGGTGGTCTGGAAGAAGGCTTCCCGTGCTTTCAGGATGGCCTCTTTGGACATGTGGCTTTCATCTGCATTAACTAAGAAGTCTGCTTCCAGAAGAATGCGGTAGTCTATGCCGGAAACATCCGTATACGTATGATGGTGGCTGACCAGATAAACTACTCTTTCTACCAGGGGCTCCGGTAAGTCCATCTCCTTTAGAAAGGCTTCTGCCAGCGGGCCACCCTCCAGTTCCTGATACTTGCCGTTGGTGTTGCCGTATTTTTCCCGGCAAAGTGGGCAGGCAATGTCATGCAGGATGGCAGCAATTTCTACCGTAATCCGGTCTCCTCTGGAAATGCCCTCCTGCAAGCCGATGGTACGGGCAAAGGAGTACACCTTCATAAAATGGGCAATGTCATGCAGGTTGCCTTCGGAATAATCTATCATTTTTTGCATAACGGCAGACACCGTTTGCTTGTTAACACCGTTCAGGTCATTATTGAACACCTGATTCCGCAATCCTTTCCCCTGCTTGTAATACCAGTGGGTCAGCACTTCGGATCCTCTGGAAATGAAGTGGGCCAAGGTCAGGCCCAGACTAATTGCCGTAAACTCCGTCTGCCCTTTCATGGTTCCCACCAAAGCAAATACAAACTTCAGAACCAGGGACAGGACCAAAGCAATTTCAAGGGACGTATCCAAAGCGTTCAGACGAACCAGTTGCTTATGCTCTGCTTCCGTTTCCGCATCCAGATCAAACATAACGCGGTCTGTGAAGCTGGCAATGGTGGTATCAATTCCCACCAAAAGCATACTGACAGCCATCAGGATGGACTGCCAGTCAAAATCCTTGGCTGCAATATCCGTAATCAGATTCCACAGCCCGAGCAACAAAATAAAAATGCCAAATCCGAATTTTCGTTTTTGATAAATTTCCATAAAAGCCTCTTTCCTTTTTTGTTGGCCTTATTCGTTTTTCTTAAGTTTGGCACAAATTTGGCGGCAGAACAAGGGGCAAATCCTGTCAAAAAGGGTTAAATGACCAAAAAGTTCTTTCCTTCTTTGTCACTTTTCCTAACTTGACGCTAAAATTCCGTTGTGGTATAAACTGTACATCAATTGAACAGAGCGCAGGGCAATGACGTCTTGAAATACTTTTTCAAAAGTCATTGCCCTGCGCTCTTTTGTTCTTTGTGTAATTTCAAGGAGGAATGTATTTATGACTGTGGAATTTTGGTTCCTAATCGGCGCTGCACTGGTCTTCTGGATGCAAGCCGGCTTTGCTATGGTTGAAACCGGATTTACCCGCGCCAAGAACGCTGGTAACATCATCATGAAGAACCTGATGGACTTCTGTATTGGTACGGTTGTCTTCTCTTTGCTTGGTTACACCATCATGATGGGCGAAGACACCTTCTTCGGCCTGATTGGTATTCCAAACATGGAACTCTTTACGAATTTCAAGGAATTCATTGCAAGCCCATCCGACGGAAGCTTCACTGATGCTTCTTACTTTGTATTTAACCTGGTCTTCTGTGCCACAACGGCCACCATTGTTTCCGGTGCCATGGCAGAACGGACCAAGTTCTCCGCCTACTGCATTTACTCCGGTGTTATTTCCCTCTTCGTTTATCCGATTGAGGCACACTGGATTTGGGGCGGCGGCTGGCTTTCCCAGCTCGGCTTCCATGACTACGCCGGTTCTACTGCCATTCATATGGTCGGCGGTATTGCTGCTCTGGTTGGCGCCATCTTCCTTGGGCCACGGATTGGCAAATATGTCAGAGATGAGAACGGTAAGGTTACCAAAGTCAACGCAATTCCGGGCCACTCCATCACCCTGGGTGCCCTTGGTGTATTCATTCTGTGGCTTGGCTGGTACGGATTCAACGGTGCCGCTGCAACCTCGCCGTCTGAATTATCCTCTATTTTCCTGACCACCACCATTGCCCCGTCTGTTGCTACCGTTACTACCATGATCTTTACCTGGATCAGAAACGGTAAGCCGGACGTATCCATGTGCTTAAACGCATCTCTTGCCGGTCTGGTTGGTATTACCGCCGGATGTGACGCATTGGATGCCATTGGCGCAGCGGTTGTCGGTGTTGTTTCCGGCATCCTGGTAGTTGTAGTTGTTGAATTCCTGGATCTGAAGTGTCACATTGATGACCCGGTTGGTGCTGTTGGCGTTCATATGGCAAACGGTATCTGGGGTACCTTTGCTGTTGGTCTTCTGGCCAACCCGGATGCCCCTGCCGGACTGTCCGGTCTGTTCTACACCGGATCCTTTAAACAGCTTGGCCTGCAGTCCTTAGGTATTGTTTCGGTATGCGCCTATGCTACCATCATGATGATTATTACCTTTGCTGTTATCAAAAAGTTCCACGGTCTGCGCTGCACTCCGGAAGAAGAAATCAACGGTTTGGACGCTGCCGAACATGGTCTGCCAAGTGCTTATCCGGACTTCATGCCGGTTATGAACAAGTACAGCTCTGCTACGGAACCTGCTCCTGTTGTTACCACTTCTGACGTTCCGGTTGCAGAAGCCATCCCGGTTAAGAAGGTTCCAAGCTTTGCAACCGATGGTGCTAAGCTGACCAAGGTTGAAATTATCTGCCGTGAAGCCCGCTTTGAAGATCTGAAGGTGAAACTGGGCGAGTTAGGCATTACCGGTATGACAGTATCCCACGTTTTAGGATATGGTATTCAGGGCGGCAAGCCGGAATACTATCGTGGTGTTCAGGTTTCCACTGACCTGATGCCGAAAATCCAGGTTGACATTGTTGTCAGCAAGGTTCCGGTACAAAGTGTCATTGATGTTGCCAAACAGGTACTTTACACCGGTCATTACGGAGACGGTAAGATCTTTGTTTACGACGTGGAAGACGCCGTCAAGATCCGCACCGGCGAACATGGTTATGACGCTCTTCAGGACGCGGAATAACATAGATTTTAATAGGCATAAGGCAAGGCCTGCCACAGAGGAAACTCTGTGGCAGGCTTTCCTTTTGGGAAGGTTTTTCTTCCCGGTGTTATTCCGCGTCCAAAGGGTGGATTTCAGCATGAATCTCCTGCAGGGACTTGACGGCGCATTCTTCGTGGGTCTTTAAGTAATGAATGCCCTCTGCCGTGGCGCGGGCGGCGGCAACGGTGGTTACGTACGGGACCTTGGCCTTAATGGCGGCCTTCCGTAAATAGGAGTCATCCTGCATACCGGATTTCCCAAGCGGGCTGTTGATAACCAGGTCAATGTCCCCGTTCGTAATCATGTCATAACAGTTGGGGCGTCCTTCCTCCAGCTTTTTGACTGGTTCGGCGGCAATGCCGGCCTCCGCCAACGCGCCGCGGGTGCCTTCCGTGGCGTAAATCCGGAAACCGTCCTTGCTGAGCAGCTCTGCCACTTCCAGTACTTCCGGTTTGTCTGCACCCTTGACGGAAATCAGAACGGTTCCTTCCATTGGCAGCTTGGAACCGATGGCTTCCTGGGCTTTGACAAAGGCTTCGCCAAAGGAAGGCGAAAGGCCGAGCACTTCCCCGGTGGAGCGCATTTCCGGACCCAGAACCGGGTCCACCTCCGGGAACATGTTGAACGGGAAGGCCGCTTCTTTAACGCCATAATTCGGAATGGCCATTTCCTTCAGGGTGGGAACCGGGGACGGGCGTCCGGTCAGTTCCGAAGTAATAATATCGGTTGCCAGCGGCACCATGCGGATATTGCAAACCTTGGAAACCAGCGGAACCGTCCGGGAAGCGCGCGGGTTGGCTTCCAAAACGTAAACCACATCATTTTCAATGGCGTACTGCATGTTCATCAGGCCGCAAACGTGCATTTCTTCGGCAATCCGGCGGGTATACTCTTTAATGGTTTCCACATTTTTCGGACTGATGTGAACCGACGGCAGAATGCAGGCGGAGTCACCGGAGTGAACACCGGCAAGCTCTATGTGCTCCATAACGGCAGGCACAAACGCGTGGGTGCCGTCCGCAATGGCGTCTGCTTCACATTCCAGTGCGTGGTTTAAGAAACGGTCAATCAGAATCGGGCGATCCGGTGTAACGCCGACTGCGGCAGCCATATATTCTGCCATCTGGGCGTCATCATAAACCACTTCCATGCCGCGGCCGCCAAGGACGTAAGACGGACGAACCATAACCGGATATCCGATTTTATTTGCAATTTCCTTGGCTTCGTCCACGTTGACGGCCATACCGGCCTCCGGCATGGGGATGCCGAGCTTGTCCATCATGGCGCGGAACTGATCCCGGTCCTCCGCCAGGTCAATGACCGCCGGAGAGGTGCCGAGGATCTTCACGCCATTGCGTTCCAGCTCGGCAGCCAGGTTCAGCGGCGTCTGGCCACCGAATTGGGCAATAACACCCAGCGGCTGTTCTTTCTTATAAATGCTGAGCACATCTTCCAGGGTCAGCGGTTCAAAGTACAATTTGTCAGAGGTGTCATAGTCTGTAGAAACCGTTTCCGGATTACAGTTGACAATAATGGTTTCAAAGCCCAGTTTTTTCAGTGCCTTGGCAGCGTGAACGCAGCAGTAGTCAAATTCAATGCCCTGCCCAATGCGGTTCGGGCCGCCGCCCAGAATCAGAATCTTCCGGTTGGAAGAGGATGGGCTTTCGTCCTTTTCCAGATTGTAACTGGAATAATAATAGGCACTGTCTTTGGTACCACTGACGTGAACCCCTTCCCAGCCTTCTTCTACGCCAAGGGCAATCCGCTTCTTCCGGATTGTTTCTTCGGAAACGTCCAGCAGCTGGCTTAAGTACTTATCTGCAAAGCCGTCTTTCTTTGCCTGGATTAACTGCGCATCGGACGGAAGGGCGCCCTTGCATTGCAGCAGGGCCTCTTCCTCTTCTACCAGTTCTTTCATCTGTTCAATAAACCAGGTTTTTACTTTGGTCAGCTCATACAGCTCTTCTACCGTGGCACCCTTCCGCAGTGCTTCATACATCAGGAAGTGGCGTTCACTGGAGGCCGTGGCCAGACGGCGGAGCAACTCCTCCTTGGAAAGCGAGTCAAAGTCCCCGGCATGTCCTAAGCCATATCGCCCGGTTTCAAGGGAACGAATGGCCTTCTGGAAGGCTTCCTTATAGGTTTTGCCGATGCTCATGACTTCGCCTACGGCACGCATCTGGGTTCCCAGTTTATCCTCTACACCCTTAAACTTTTCAAAGGCCCAGCGGGCAAACTTAATAACCACATAGTCCCCGTCCGGCACATATTTATCCAACGTGCCGTACTTGCCGCAAGGAATGTCCTTCAGCGTCAGGCCGGTGGCCAGCATGGCGGACACCAACGCAATGGGAAATCCGGTAGCCTTGGAGGCCAGTGCGGAAGACCGGGACGTCCGCGGATTAATTTCAATGACAATAACGCGGTCCGATACCGGGTCATGGGCAAACTGCACGTTGGTGCCGCCAATGACCTGGACCTCGTCTACAATTTTGTAGGCCTGCTCCTGCAAGCGCGCCTGGCACTCTTCCGAAATGGTCAGCATAGGCGCGGAGCAGAACGAGTCCCCGGTGTGTACACCAATCGGGTCAATGTTTTCAATGAAGCACACGGTAATCATGTTGCCTTCGCAGTCGCGGACAATTTCCAGTTCCAGTTCTTCCCAGCCCAGAACGGACTCTTCTACCAGAACCTGGCCAACCAGGGAAGCCTGCAGGCCGCGCTTGCACACGGTGGTCAGCTCTTCCTTGTTGTAGACCAGTCCGCCACCGGCGCCGCCCATGGTATAGGCCGGGCGCAGGACAACGGGGTACCCCAGTTCGTCGGCAATGGCCAGCGCTTCGTCCACGGAATAGGCCACATCCGAGCGGGCCATTTCAATGCCCAGCTTGTTCATGGTCTTCTTGAATTCAATCCGGTCTTCGCCGCGCTCAATGGCATCCACCTGCACGCCGATAACTTTTACGCCGTACTTGTCCAGCACGCCGGCTTCCGCCAGTTCAGAGCACAGGTTCAGGCCGGACTGGCCACCCAGGTTGGGCAGCAAAGCGTCCGGACGCTCTTTGGCAATGATGCGTTCCAGCCGGTCCACGTTCAACGGTTCAATGTACGTAACATCCGCCGTTTCCGGGTCCGTCATAATGGTGGCCGGGTTGGAATTCACCAGCACAATTTCGTATCCCAAAGACTTCAGCGCTTTGCACGCCTGGGTCCCGGAATAGTCGAATTCACAGGCCTGACCAATGACGATCGGGCCGGAGCCGATAATCAGCACTTTGTTGATGTCGGTTCTTTTAGGCATAAGGATCCTCCTTGCATCTCTTTCTTTGGCGAGTCAGCTGTTTTCCGTACCGGACAAAAAGACAAAATAAAAGCACTAACGTAAAGAAAAATACGTCAGCGCTTACTTATTCCTATATGCAATTTTTCCTGTTCCAAGGTTACGGTTCCCAAGCATGAATCTGCCCTCCGGAGATGTTATTTTGTTTGGGCACATTATAGCATACGGATTCTTCCCCTGACAACAAAAACAGGGACGGCTTTCTGCTGAAAAGCCGTCCCTTATTGCTGCTTCTTTTAAGCATTTTACCGTGAACAGGTAAAAGTTTATCTGTGGATAATGGCTTCCCGTTCCGGGCCGTTGGAGACCATGGTAATGGGGGTGTCAATTTCCTGTTCAATAAACTTAACATAGTCTTGGGCTTCCTGCGGCAGTTCTTCAAAGGTCTTGATGCCGCGGATGTCACAGTGCCAGCCCTTGAATTCCTTGAAAACAGGCTTTGCCTTTTTCAGCTTTGGGGTAACCGGGAAATCCTTGGTAACTACGCCATCAATTTCATAACCAACGCAGATTTTCAGGGTTTCCAGATAAGACAGGCAGTCCAGAGCGGTCAGCACGACTTCTGTGGCGCCCTGGGTTTTTACGCCGTAGCGGGTAGCTACGGTGTCAAACCAACCCACGCGGCGCGGACGGCCGGTGGTGGCACCGAATTCGCCCTTGTCTCCGCCGTGGAGACGCAGTTCCTGTGCTTCGTCTTCGTCTAAGATTTCGGAGACGAATTCTCCGGCACCAACGGCCGAAGAGTATGCCTTGGAAACGGCAACAATTTCTTTAATTTCATACGGTGGAATACCGGCTGCGCCAACGGCGCCGTATCCGGCTAAGGTTGGGCTGGAAGTAACCATTGGATAAATACCGGAGTCGGTATCCTTCATGGTGCCAAGCTGGCCTTCCAGAAGAATGGTTTTTCCTTCTTTGACCGCCTTCTGCAGATAGGCATTGGTGTCACAGACAAAGTCTTTAATCTGTTCCCGGTAACCAACTAAGCGCTGATACAGTTCTTCTTCGTCCAGCGGTTCTTTGTGGTAAATGGTCTGGATCTGCAGGTTCTTAATTTCCAGTACGCGATGAATTTTTTCCTTCAGGTATTCATCATCATACAGTTCGCAAACCTGGAATCCAATCTTAGACATTTTATCAGAGAAGAACGGTGCAATACCGGATTTGGTGGAACCAAAGGCGTTTTTGCCAAGACGTTCTTCTTCATAGGTGTCCATCAGAACATGGTACGGCATAACAACCTGTGCCCGTTCGGAAACTAAAATCTTTGGGGCAGGAACGCCGTTGTCCAGCAGGTTCTGGTATTCCTGCATGAACCGTTCTACGTCAAAGGCCATACCGTTGCCGACAATGTTGACGGTGTCCTTACCGAACACGCCGGATGGCATGGTATGCAGTGCAAAGCGGCCATAGTTGTTAATAATGGTATGACCGGCGTTGGCACCGCCCTGGAATCGAATAACAATATCTGCTTCCTGGGCAAACATATCGGTAATTTTACCTTTCCCTTCGTCTCCCCAGTTAGCGCCTACAATTGCTTTTACCATGTTACATGGCACCTCCAATTGGTAACAATCAATGGTGTGGGACTTTTCCACACAGCCAGACAAGTATACAACACTTTATACGTTGATTTCAACGTCCAGGCCAAGCAGGTCAGCCTTTTCCGTCAGGATAGGACGGATGTACTGCTCTACAAATTCCGCGGTCTGTCCCGGAGCACGGCCGACAAAGTTTTTCGGATCCATAACGGATTCCAGCTCCGGCAGGGTCATGCCAAACGCCGGATCGGCAGCAATGCGTTCCAGCAGGTCATTCTTACCGCCTTCTACTTTAACAACGGCACCGGCAGCCATGGAGTGCTGGCGAATGCGTTCGTGTAAGTCCTGACGGTCTCCGCCGCGTTTGACGGCTTCCATCATAATGTTTTCAGTAGCCATAAACGGCAGTTCTTCCAGCAGATGCTTTTCAATCATCTTCGGATAAACAACCATGCCGTCTACTACGTTGTTGTACAGTTCCAGAATGGCGTCGGTTGCAAGGAAGGCTTCGGCAACGGAAATGCGCTTATTGGCGGAGTCATCCAAGGTCCGCTCCAGCCACTGTGTGGCACCTGTCATGGCGGGGTTCAGTGTATCGCAGATGACATATCTGGCCAGAGAGCAGATCCGTTCACTGCGCATGGGGTTCCGCTTGTAGGCCATGGCGGAGGAACCAATCTGTGTTTTTTCAAACGGCTCTTCCACTTCCTTCATGTGCTGCAGCAGACGAAGGTCTCCGGCAAACTTGTACGCGGACTGGGCAATGCCGGACAGAACGGAGCAAACCTGATAATCCAGTTTTCTGGAGTAGGTCTGACCGGACACGGCAAAGCAGGAGGCAAAGCCCATCTTTTCGGCAATTTTCTGATCCAGCTGACGGATCTTTTCTTCGTCTCCGTCAAACAGATCCATGAAGGAGGCCTGTGTGCCGGTGGTTCCCTTGGAGCCCAGCAGTTTCATCTGGGACAGCTGATATTCCAGCTGTTCGTAGTCCATCAGGACATCCTGCAGCCAGAGGGAAGCCCGTTTGCCGACGGTGGTCGGCTGGGCCGGCTGGTAATGGGTAAAGCCAAGGCACGGCATATCTTTGTATTCCAGGGCAAACTTGGCCAGTTTGTCCATTAAGTTAACCACTTTCTTTTCTACCAGACGGAGACCTTCGGTCATGATAATAACGTCTGTGTTATCCCCGACATAACAGGAGGTGGCGCCCAGATGGATAATGGGTTTTGCGGTTGGGCACTGCACGCCATAGGCATATACATGGGACATAACGTCATGGCGGCGGCGTTTTTCTTCTTCCTGTGCCACTTCATAGTTAATGTCATCCTGATGTGCCTTTAATTCGGCAATCTGCTCATCTGTAATGGGCAGGCCCAGTTCCTGTTCGCTTTCGGCCAGTGCAATCCAGAGTTTTCTCCAGGTGCGGAATTTGAAATCCGGGGAGAACAGGAATTGCATTTCCTTGGAAGCATAACGGGAATTTAACGGGGTTTCGTAGCTGTCTTTTACCATGAGACTTGCTCCTTTATGTGGTCTTTATGTGGTTTCCTTAGTAATTTCCGGTGCTGTTTCTTTTTGGCGATGAAGCTTAAGCTCAAATGCCAAGCAGGTCAGCGTATTCTTTCAGGGCGCCGTCGGTATCTCCGGCCAGCACCTTCTTGGCAAGCACCTTGCCAAGCTGTACGCCTTCCTGGTCAAAGCTGTTTAAGTTCCAGAGGAAGCCCTGGAACATAACTTTATTTTCAAAGTGGGCCAGCAGGGCACCCAGGGCTTCCGGGGTCAGCTGCTTGCCAATGATGATGCTGGACGGTCTGCCGCCGGCAAAGCTCTTGTTGGCGTTGTCGTCTTCCTTGCCGCAGGCAAAGGCCAGAATCTGGGCAGCCACATTAGCGCAGAGCTTCTGCTGGCTGGTGCTGCCTTCAATCAGAACATCGTCTTCCCTTTGGCTGTGCTGGAAGCCGACAAACTGCAACGGGATAATGTTGGTTCCCTGGTGCAGAAGCTGATAGAAGGAATGCTGGCCGTTGGTGCCCGGTTCTCCGAAGATGACCGGACCGGTAACGTAATCTACGGCCTGGCCGAAGCGGTTGACGCTCTTGCCGTTGGACTCCATGTCCAACTGCTGCAAGTGCGCCGGGAACCGGCTGAGGGCCTGGGAATATGGCAGAACGGCGGTGCTGGGATAGCCCAGGACATTGCGTTCGTAAACGCCGATTAAAGCGTCCAGCATGGCCGGGTTCTTTCTGATGTCAGTTTCTTTGGCGTTCCGGTCTTCTGCAGCAGCGCCGTTTAAGAAGCGGGCAAACACATCCGGTCCGAAGGCCAGGCTGAGAACAGCGCCACCAACGGCCGAAGTGGAAGAGTATCTTCCGCCAATATAGTCATCCATGAAGAAGGCATCCAGGTAGTCACTGTTGCCTGCCAGAGGAGAGGTTTCGGAAGTAACGGCAATCATGTGCTTGGACGCATCCAGGCCGGCCTTCTTCAGGGCATCCTTGACAAAGGCTTCATTGGTCAGCGTTTCCAGCGTGGTGCCGGATTTGGAAACCAGAATGAAGATGGCATGGGCAACGTCTACACCGGCAAGAACGCTGGAAGCGTCATCCGGGTCTACGTTACTGATGAACTTAGCGTCCATTTTAAAGCAACCGTTTTTCTTAGCCCAGTTTTCCAGGCTTAAGTACATGGCCCGCGGTCCAAGGTCGGAACCGCCGATGCCGATTTGTACTACCGTGGTAAACGGTTCTCCGGCTTCGTTGACAATCTGGCCGTTATGTACCTTGTCAGCAAAGGCCGCAATGCGGTCCTGCTGCTCTACATAAAAGGCCCGCTTGTCTACGCCGTCGGCAACCACGGCGTCTCCCAACTGACCGCGGGTCAGCTGGTGTAATACCAGACGCTTTTCTCCGGTGTTGATCACTTCACCGTTATATAAAGCGGCATATTTTTCAGTCAGCTGTGCTTCTTCTGCCAGGGCAGCAAGGGCGTCCAGCACTTTGTCATCTACCTGCTTTGCAGCGTAGGAATAGATTAAATTGCCGGACATAGGAACCTGATAGTTCTTCACCCGGGCGGCGCCGGAAGCACCGGTCATTTCTTTCTTTAAGCAGACTTCGTCTTTCAGTGCTTCCAGAGCAGCAAAAGAGGAAAGTTCATTTAAATTTTTCCAGGTAATCAAACGGATTCACTCCTTTTTGAGAGTTTCTTTTTTGTTTTATTTCTTGTCTGATGGATTCTTGTTCAGGCAGTGTCTTGTCAAATGACTTCTTATCTGTCTTCACGGAAGTAGGACAGGCCCAAAGAAGCAGGACCCTGATCCTCTTTCTTCTTCCGCAGGGAAGCAATAATCAGAACCAGAATGGTAACTACATACGGCAGGGTTTCCAGAAGAGAGCTCTGGGCACTGGTTACATTGAACCAGCCAAATGCGGAAATGTAGTTGTACAGCCAGTAGGCCACACCGAAGATAAAGGAACCCCAAATCAGGTTCAGCGGCTTCCAGGTGGCAAAGATAACCAGTGCCACGGCAAGCCAGCCAAGGGCTTCAATGGATTCTCCGGCAAAGGTGGACCATCCGCCGTAGTTGTAGTCAAGTACATAGTACACGCCGCCCAGGCCACCAATACCGGAGCCAAGGATAGTGGCAATGTACTTGTAGCGGTTTACGTTCAGACCGGCGGCGTCTGCTGTGCCCGGATTTTCCCCGACGGCACGCAGGTTCAGACCTTTGCGTGTCCGTTTCAGAAAAATGGCCAGAAGCACAACCAGCACCAGGGCCAGGTATAACATAAAGCCGTAGTTTAAGAAAATCTTTCCGAAATAACCGGTGGTCTGGGCGGCCGAAAGCTTGGCATTGAAGACCTTGTTGGCTTCAATGGCTTTAACCGTAGTAGTACCGGACGGAATAATAAACATACCAATGAACCGGGCCAGACCGGAGCCGAAGATGGTCAGGGCAAGACCGGTAACGTTCTGGTTTGCTTTTAACGTGGTGGTCAGCAAGCTGAACAGCAATCCGCAAAGCGCACTGCCGGCAAAGGCAGACAGCAAACTAATCAGGATAAACAGAAACGCATTGGTAGAGCTTGCATTGGATTCATACAGATAAGCACCCACAAACCCGCAGGCACCGCCGACGCACATGGTACCCGGTGTACCCAGGTTCATGTTACCGGACTTCTGTGTCAGGGTTTCACCCATGGCACCGTACATAATAATGGCACCGAAAATAACGGCACGGTTCAACCAGGCTAACAGGTTGGCAATCAATGCTTCGTTCATTCTTCTACCTCCTGTTCTGCGGCATCTTCCAGCGCAGCGGTTACTGCTTCTGCAAGATCTTCTGCTGCAACAGCATCTTCCACTTCAACGGCATCTTCTACTGCTTCTGCAGCGTCTACTGCCGCTTCCACAAGTTCTTCTTCCGCGTCTTCCGCTTCCAGCAGTTCTGCCGCTACATCGGCAATGACTTCTTCCACGGCTTCCGGCAGCTCCTGCTTTTCGGAAATGGCAGCTTCTGCCTGCTTTGCTTCTGCTTCTTCTGCAGCGTCAAACTTGGCAGCAATTTCTTCAAAGGCCTTTTCTTCTTTTTCTTCCGGTGTTTCCGGAATGGACGGAGCAGAAGAAGCGCCGTCTGCGGTGGCTTTCTTTCTGCCGACTACGCGGTAGTTAATGAAGAATTCAGAACCGATAACAAAGAACAATACAATGCCGATTAAGATATCTCCTGCACCGGTACCAAAGGCCGGATAACTGTTGGACAGCTGGCCGGTACCCTTTTCCAGGAAGATAATCAGCAAAGAGATGCCCATCATGCTGAGGGTATTAAACTTAGCAAGCCAGGCCACAATGATGGCGGTAAATCCGTAACCGCCGGCCGTGGTGCTGGAGGTAAAGGTGTGGGACTGACCGGCAACGGTAAGACCGCCGACCAGACCGCAGATGGCACCGGACAGTAACATGGTTCTTAAGATAACCTTGGTTACGTTGATACCGGCGTAGCGGGCGGTGCTGACTGACTCGCCGACAACAGATATTTCATATCCGTGCTTGGTCTTCTTCAGGTAGAAGAACATGAAGATGGCCAGGGCCAGGAACACGATGATGTTGATGGTGTAGCCGTGGTTGAAAATCTGGGGCAGCCAGCCAATCTTGGTGGAGCGGTTGATGGCGTCCATGGAGGAGTTGGTGCCCTTCCAGGTGTTGTAGAAATAGTCCATGATTTTCATGGCGATGTAGTTCATCATCAAAGTAAACAGGGTTTCGTTTGTTCCCCACTTTGCTTTGAAGAAGGCCGGAATCAGGCCCCAAACGGCGCCGGCCAGCAGGCAGGCGGCAAACATCAGAACATAAAGCAGTGGTCCGGTTACGTAATTGCACAGGTCATGCATGACAACCGCGGTGGCAACGGCGCCGACCAGGACCTGGCCTTCTGCACCAATGTTCCAGAATTTCATTTTGAATGCGGGGGCCAGCGCAACGGCAATGGCCAGCAGCTTGGTGGCGTAAATGGCGGTATCCCAGCACTTAATTTTCATACTGGTGGAGTTGCCGATTTTACCGAAGGTTCCCTGGAACATCTGGGTAAAGGCCTCGCCAAGGTCAATGCCGGCAACAGCGTAAATAAACAGGCCGCAAATCAGGAGGGCTGCTACCAGGGCGCCGCCCCGGATGGTCCAGGCTTTCCACTGCGGAGTGTCTACTTTCTTAACCACGTGGAACAACGGTTCTTTTTCCACTTTGGCAGCTGTGTTTGTCTTAGCCATCTTATTCCGCCTCCTTACTGTCTGTCCGGTCTGCTTCAGCAGATTCTTTCAGGTTGGTCATTAACATACCAACCTCTTCTTTGGTGGTGGTCCGGCCATCTACAATGCCATTGACCTTTCCGCCGCAAAGAATCAGGATGCGGTCGGCCAGGGCCAGCAGCACGTCCAGGTCTTCGCCGACGAAGATGACGGCCACGCCTTTTTTCTTCTGCTGATTTAACAGGTCATAAATAGTATAAGAAGTATTAATATCCAGTCCGCGAACGGCGTAGGCCGTCATTAATACGGACGGGGCTGCGGCAATTTCGCGGCCGACCAGAACCTTCTGTACGTTACCGCCGGAAAGCTTCCGAACCGGTGTACTGATGTTTGGTGTTACTACTTCCAGATCTTCTTTAATGGTTTCGGCCAGTTCCTTGGATTCCTTCCGGTTGTTCCGGAGCAGGAAGGAATTGCCCTTGTTGTAGTTACGGAGCATCATGTTGCCAACCATGCCCATGGAGCCAACCAGGCCCATGCCCAACCGGTCTTCCGGCACGAAGGAAAGCGAGATGCCGAAGTTTTTAATCTTTCTTGGAGATTTGCCAACCAGCTGTTGTTCTTCCAGGTTGTCATCAAAGTAAATGATGCTGGAGCCCTGTTCTGTCTTCTGTAAGCCGGCAATGGCTTCCAGCAATTCCTTCTGGCCACAACCGGAAATTCCGGCAATGCCCAGGATTTCACCGCCGTAAGCGGAGAAGGAAACGTCATCCAGTGCCAGAACACCTTCGCTGTTGCGGCAGCTTAAGTGTTCTACCCGGATTTTTTCCACTAAGGATTCCGGTTCCGGACGGTCAATGTTCAGGGTAACCTTCTTGCCGACCATCATTTCCGTCAGGGAAATTTCGGTGGCGTCCTTGGTCAGAACGGAGCCGACGTATTGGCCCTTCCGAAGGATGGCAACGCGGTCGGAAATTTCCAGAACCTCCTGCAGCTTGTGCGTAATGATGATGATGGACTTGCCGTCCTCTTTCATATTGCGGATTACGTTGAAGAGCTTTTCTGTTTCCTGTGGCGTTAACACGGCAGTGGGTTCGTCCAGAATTAACACATTTGCCCCGCGATACAGCTGCTTGATAATTTCCAAAGTCTGCTTCTGCGAAACAGTCATGTTATAAACTTTCTGATCCGGGTTAATGGAGAACCCGTACCGATCTGCAATTTCTACAATGCGCTTTCCGGCTTCCTTGACGGAGAACTTTCCGTCATTCATGCCGAGTACGACATTTTCGGCAGCAGTGAACACATCAACCAACTTAAAGTGCTGATGGATCATACCGATTTTTAATTCATAGGCGTCTTTCGGGTCTTTGATAGACACTTTTTCACCGTTCACGAAAATATCGCCTGCGTCCGGATAATAGATTCCGGCCAGCATGTTCATGAGGGTCGTCTTACCACTTCCGTTTTCGCCCAGGAGGGATAAGATTTCTCCGGCATATACCTTTAAATCTACGTCCTTGTTGGCTGTAATAGAGCCGAACTGTTTGGTAATGCCACGCATTTCTACCGCAATTTGCGCCATAATTACTCTCCTTCAAAAAAGTAGGAAAAGGGAAACCTATGGTTGTAGGTTTCCCTTTCTTATCATGTACTGATTATGCTTCGTAGTCAGAGTCTACTTCGGTGATACCGTCAACCCGCAGTTCGAAGTACGGAGCGGATCTGTATTCGGATTCATGGAAGTAACCATCAGAAACAGCAACGGTGTCAACTTCATAGTTGTCATCCGGAATTACGTTAGCCTTGGTGCCGTCAGCAACCTGCTGGCCGTTAACGGTGAACTTGCTAACATCAAATACCTTCAGGGAACCGTCAGCAATCTGGGATTCTACTTCAGCAGCCTTTTCAGCAGTGCCTGCTGCGCAAGCAGTACCGAAGTCGGTCAGGCCAACTGCCTTAGTGGAGAAGCCTTCGGACCAGTCGGTCGGAACTTCTTCGCCCTTGGCAACGGCACGGAACAGGTATTCATAGTAAACTTCCCAGTTGTTAGTGGAGGAAGTCAGGGCTACGTCCGGAGCGGCATCCAGCATGGATACGTTGTAACCTACGGAGTAGCAAAGCAGGTTGTTGTTTTCCTGATATGCCTTTTCAACGGCAGCCGGAGCACCGGTGGAGTCAGCGTGCTGGCCGATGATAACGCAGCCGATACCCATGAGGTATTCAGCAACGGCAGCTTCTCTTTCTTCAGAGAACCAGGAGTTGGTGTACTTAACAGTCATAACAGCGTTGTCTACAACAGACTTGAAGCCAAGGTAGAAAGCGGTGTAACCGGAAACTACTTCAGCATACGGGAAAGCGCCAACCCAGCCGATTTTAACGTTGCCGTTTTCATCAAAAGAGTTCGGAGCGGTTTCCTTGGTCAGCTTACCGGAATCAATGAGTTCCTTTACTTTCAGGCCGGCAACAACACCGGTTACGTAACGGGATTCATAAATCTTGGTAAATGCGTTGTGGTAATTCTTCAGACCGGAAGTGGCAGCAAGGTCACCGGTCATGGATACGAACTGTACGTCCGGGTTCTGTTCAATAACGTCACCCCAGTTGTACTGATGGCCATAAGAGTTGGTAATAACCAGCTGGCAGCCGTCTGCAACAAGGTCAGAAGCGTTGGTGGCAACTTCTTCGGATTCCGGAACCTTCTTCTTGTAGGAAAGTTCTACGTCAATGCCTTCTTCTGCAAGTGCCTTAACGGCAGCTTCCATTCCGTTCATGTGTGCAAGGGTGTAACCTTCTGTTTCGTCACCAACCAAGATGGCGCCAACTTTCAGTGTGGTTCCACTGCTATCCTTGCTGCCACAAGCGGCGAAGGACAGTGCAAAGCAAAGTACCATTGCAACGGCAACAATGCGTTTTGCCAATTTGTTCATACCTGAGTTCCTCCTAAAATTCAAAATACCCTAATTCGTCTATTATAAAAGGCGATGCAGCTTTCCGCTGTAATTGCAGTACTTCTTGTCTGCATCTGCTTTTATAAACAAAATGTAGTAACTGGCCCGTGGCATTGGGGCCTTGCCCCATTGGCCTTGGCGAGTTGCCTTTCCCCACCGGGTTTAGTCTTCCACGAAAACGCAGCCGCCTTCGGGAGTCATGGAGGCAATGCGCGCCAGGGATTCCACGCGAACGCCGGATTCCCGGATCAGCTTGCCGCCGTCCTGGTATGCCTTTTCAATGACAATGCCGGCGCCAACTACCGTGGCCCCTGCGTCCTGAATCAGCTGGATAAGGCCCTTAAGTGCGTTACCCTTGGCAAGAAAGTCATCCACAATCAGGATGCGGTCTTCCGGCTGGATAAACCGTTTTTCCACAATAACCTGGTTGACGTTTTTATGAGTAAAGGAAGCAATTTCGGTGGAGTAAACGTCATCCGTTAAATTCTTGGACTTGTTTTTCTTGGCAAATACCACCGGTACATTAAAGTACTGTGCGGTCAGACAGGCAATACCGATTCCGGACGCTTCAATGGTCAGGATTTTGGTGACGTTGTCATTCTGGAACAGACGGTAAAATTCCTTGCCGACTTCGTTCATGAACGGAACGTCAATTCTGTGGTTTAAAAAGGAGCTGACTTTTAAAATGTTGCCCTCTGCCACAATGCCTTCTGCGTTAATCTTTTCTTCCAGTGCTTTCATGTAGTTCCTTCTTTTCCAAAAGAGCTTTTTCAAAAAAGAAATGGCAAACGGGATGCGTTTGCCAATCCATTCTGAATACCATTTATAAAATAGAAATTTTATAGAATTCAGAACCAATAGTCGTAACCTTGTGGCGTTACGGTAGAAACTTTTGAACCCTTTAGTCAAAATTATATTGGCACCTATTCAATTCACACGAAAAGTATACCAAGTTCTTGTGGGAACGGCAATGAATTTTACTTCGTCAAAACAACAGAAAAAGCCAAAGCCCCGCCCCGCCTTTTTTGTCTATGACAAGTAAGTTTCTTTACAGGGGTGGAGCGCATAGTCATTCTTGTTGTGCAGGCCGGACTTTTTGCTGAAGGCTTTTATGATGGGTATTGGCCGGTTTTCTGCAGATACCCACCCTTTTTGCTGACACAGATTAGCTTCTGACCTCCCGTTTGTGATGGGTATTAGTCAGTTCCCTGTAAATACCCACCCTTTTTTCTGACTGGCAGGTCTTCCTGGTGGCGTTTTTGTGATGGGTATTGGCCGATTTTCTGCAGATACCCGCCCCTGTTTGCAATATAAAACATCTCTTGGTTGCTCATTTATGATGGGTATTGGTCTGTTTCCTGTAAATACCCACCCTTTTTGCTGACTGGCAGGTCTTCCTGGTGGCGTTTTTGTGATGGGTATTAGTCAGTTCTCTGCAAATACTCACCCTTTTTTCTGACTGGCAGGTCTTCCTGGTGGCGTTTTTGTGATGGGTATTGGTCTGTTTCCTGTAAATACCCACCCTTTTTGCTGACACAGATCAGCTTCTGGCCTCCTATTTGTAATGGGTATTGGCCGGTTTTCTGCAGATACCCACCCTTTTTGATTACAGATAGAATTCGCGGTCCCGGCGGAGCCCCTTATGGTATGATCCCGGCGGAGCCCCTTCTGTTACAATCTTGGCGGAACGCTCCTTGTTTTACAATTCCTGGCGGAGCCCCTTGTTATAGGAAGGGTGAGCTACCAAGTTACCGCAAACTGTGTGGTTTTGGCCAGTTTGAGGTAACCAGGAACGGCGATTACCTCATATTGTGGAGGAAAGCTGAATCTGCGGTAATTGAGCTTTACAGGGCCTGCCCTGGACGAAAGTTACTTTCGTAAATTACCTCAGATTGATGGGAAAGTGGAAATATGAGGTAATTCGGGATGGAATTTACCTCATATTGAGCGGTGCGGCCGGATATGAGGTAAATTGAGCAAGCAGGGCTTGCCCTGGGCGAAAGTTACTTTCGTAAAGTACCGCAGATTAGTGGGAAAGTGAGAATATGAGGTAAATCGGGATGAAATTTACCGCAGATTGAAAGGTGCGGCCGGATATGAGGTAAATTGAGCAAGCAGGGCTTGCCGTGGGCGAAAGTTACTTTCGTAAAGTACCTCAGATTGGCGGAAAAATGGAAATATGAGGTAATTCGGGATGGAATTTACCTCATATTGAGTGGTGCGGCCGGATATGAGGTAAATTGAGCAAGCAGGGCTTGCCCTGGACGAAAGATACTTTCGTAAATTACCGCAGAGAAAAAATTACCGCAGAAAGTCGGTGGCGACTGAATCTGCGGTAATTTGTACGTATAGTATGGCAAACATTTGATGTTGTGTGGGCGTATCTGCGTGTGTGCACATCTGCGCCTGTACATATGGGTGCATGTGTGCTGGTGCACCTTTGCGCATGGGTGCATATGTGCTGGTGCGCCTTTGAACATGGTTGACCTGTGCACGTGCCCTTTGCTATGCCTGCTAAGCATTGTTGCGTACGCTGAATGCAGAACTGCTGTGTGCGCTGAACGTAAAAATGTTGCATGTGTGCGGGCTTTTTGCCAGGCGAGTTCGTAGCCAGCAAAATGGCAGCCGGAGCAGGAAATAGATCGGGCCGCGTCGGATAACGGAACGATTGCAAAGGAGCGCTCCGGCTGCCCTGGCCAGCGTAAATGGGGCAATTATAAGAAGGATGTTTTTGCAAGAAATGCGGATAATCTTCTTACAGTGCTACCAAAATAATAGTAATAAATAAAAGCCTACATCAGGCAGCAATGCTAATTGTGGTTGCTAATTGCGGCAAGCCTACGCAGTGGCAAAACGCGCGGTCAAAAAAGCAGCGCGCACTGCAGGAAGCAGGCCTGCGCGACAGGAAGCAACGCGCGACCAAGAAAGCAGCGTGTGCCGCGGGAAGCGACGTGAGCGACAGGAGGCAGCGCATGTCACGGGTAGCGGGCCGGCGCGACAGGGCACAGAGCGTACCGCAGGTAGCAGATGAGTGCCGCGGAAAGCAGGCCGTGGGAAGCGGATCCGGGCCGCGCGGGTGACGGGCGCGGCCCGAAAAAAGGGAGACGCTAAATGTAGAGGGCTGCACGGTAGGCGGTGTGGATGGCGTCAAAGATTTTGCCAGGGGCTTTGGCGTCACCGATGAGGACTACGTCTTTGCCGGCGGCCTTCAGCTCGTCATAGAGGCTGCGGCAGCTCTTGAGGCCAAGTGCCAACACGACGGTGTCCGCGGCAATTTTGTAGGTGCCCTTCTTTTTGTTGGTAACCAGGACACCGTCGTCCAGCACTTCGGTCAGCGTGGTGCTGGTGCAGACGTGCAAATTGCTGAGGCCGCCCATGCGCTCGGAGTAAGCAATGAAGTCGGTGGCGGCCACATCGTGCATGATGCCCGGCAGCATTTCCACAATGGTCACATCGTGACCATGCTCTGCCATATCAAGCGCTGTTTCCGTGCCGACCAGGCCGCCGCCGATAACGGCAACCCGCTTTCCGACCTTGTCCGGGTGGTCAATTGCGTCCAGAGAAGTCAGCGCAATTGGCTTGTCCACACCCGGCAGATTCGGGACAACCGGCTTGGAACCGGTGGCGCAAATGACCGCATCATAACCGGCAAGGTCGGCCGCGGTTGCCTTTTGGTGTACCACCGGAATCTGCAGCTTCTCCAGCTGCGTTTCCTGGTATTTGTGGAACGGACGAATGTCCGCTTTAAAATCGGGTGCTTCCGCTTCAATCAGAAGCCCACCCAGTTTGTTAGCTTCAAACAGTGTAACGTCATGACCGCGGAGCTTGGCTACGCGGGCCGCTTCCATACCGGCCGGTCCGCCGCCGACAACCGCCACTTTCTTTGGCGTTTCGGCTTTGGTCAGTTTCAGCTCGCCTTCCCGGCTGATAACCGGGTTGACGGCGCAGGTAACGGCCTTGTACAGGAAGAAGGTCCGCTGCAGGCAGCCTTCGTTACAACGGATACACGGCCGGATGTCTTCCGGATGCCCGGCCTCTGCCTTGGCAGACCAGTCCGGGTCAGCCCACAATGGGCGGCCAAGCACAACGAAGTCGCCTTTGCCGGATTCCAGAATATCCTCCGCGTATTCCGGCAAAGTGATGGAGCCGGACGCCATAATCGGAATATTTACTTCCTTCTTTAAGGCCTCTGCAGCCCAAACGTTATGGCAAACCGGAATGGCCATCGGGCTTACCTGGTGAATCATGGTGTGGTGGTCCCCACCGGAAACGTTAATGGCGTCCAGGCCATGCGCTTCCAGTTGCTTGGCCAGCCAGATGGTGTCTTCAATGGGGAAGCCATCCGGCTCATAGTCGGTACCACTTAAACGGATGGTAACCGGATAATCCGGGCCGACCCTGGAGCGGATCTCGTCCAGAATTTCCAGGTAAATCCGCGCACGGTTTTCCAGGGAACCGCCATACATGTCGGTTCTGTGGTTGGTGGTCGGGCTGAAGAAGTTGGTCAGCAGATAACCGTGCGCACCATGGATTTCCACCAGTTCAAAGCCTGCGGTTTTGGCGCGTACCGCTGCATCGCCGAAGCATTTGACAATTTCATGAATTTCCGGAATGGTCAGTACCTGCGGAATGGCCTGATCCCCATGCTGCGCATACAGGTTCGGCCACGGAATGGCTGACGGTGCTTTAATGGGCTGCGTTCCCAAGAACTTCTGGCGCCCGCAGTGTTCAATCTGAATGGCGGGGACGGCACCCATTTCCTTAATGTTTTCGGCCAGCCAGGCCAGGCCCGGAATGTGTTCGTCATTGGAAATACCCAGATGACAGTGGGCCGACTTGGAGCCGATTTCATCTACATAGGCGTACTCTACAATAATCATACCGGTACCGCCCTTGGCCTGGTCCCGGTAGTACCGGATGGCCCGCTCCGAAACGGTGCCGTCCTTATTATTCATGCCGGACGACTGCGGAGCCTTGGCAATGCGGTTTTTCAGTTCCAGCGTGCCGATTTTACCCGGCGCAAACAGACAGGGGAATCTTTTTTCCATGGTGTTACCTCCTTCAATTCATGTAACAAACGTGAAATTTTTACTTCGTTAACATTTTATCAATGTCAAGTCTGGTATCTTTGTATCAGGTGATACGCACGCACAAAAAAGATATCGGCACAACTGCCAAAAGGAGGGCGTTTCTTTTATGGCAACTGTCATTGACCCCAACATCAGCTACATTCTCAGCAACAATCTGCTGCCGTACCGGGACTTATTTCTTAAGCACTGTCCGGCCCCGCTCCGCATCTCCAAGGACACGGTCATAAGCCAAAGCGGCCTGCCCGCCAGCCCCATGTACTTTCTGCTGGAAGGCATGGTCAAAATTTACACCACCAACCCGGGCGGCTACGTGCGCATCCTTGGGTACCATAAGCACAACACGCTTTGCGCCATGGACAAAATTGTCGGCCCGGGCGAGCCAGCTGTTGTTACCGTAGAAAGTGTTACCGAATTAAAAGCCCTGCAGGTAACCAAAGAGAGCCTCCTTGCCATAGACAAGGAAGCTCCCGGATTTCTTTATTCACTTTTACAGTATTACGGAACCGTCCTGCGCCTAGTCTGCTTTGACGCGGAGCTGAAAAGTGTTACCAGCGCCACCGCCAGACTGGCCGCGTTCCTGTGCCTGTATGAAACCAACCGTTCCAAAAGCGGGCCGCTGCCCTTAACGCAGGACGAGCTGGCGTCGGCCATTAACGCGTCCCGCGTGCAGGTGGCACGCATCTGCTCCGCGTTCAAAAAGCGCGGACTGATTGCCTGTTCCCGCGGCAGCGTTACCGTCCTGAATCCGGACGAACTGGGCCGCCTGTCACAGTACTACTAAGCCTGTTCCGCTGTTGGCGGATACAGGGCCAGCGCATTGTTCAGCTGTTCTTCCGTAAAGCCCTCGCCCTCTAAGAAGAAGCGAATGGTGCTTTCCGAGTACCCATAAGAAACGTAGTTTTCTACTTTCTTATTGCACTGTTCGGTCCAGTCCGCGCCGCAGTTGGCAACTGCATAATCGGCATCGGCTTCCGAATAGCCGTTCCCCATTAAAGCATTCTTCAAGCCAGTCGGACCATAGTAGTTATACTTCAGCCAGCCTTTGGCCGCTTCCAGTGCTTCCTCCTGACCGGTAGTTACCTGGCCATTATTGGTGGCAGCTGCCGTGTTACTTTCCGTTCCGTCAGCGTTGACCGACTGCGAGTAATCCGGCAGATCCGGATCCTTATTGGTGCAACCGGTAATCATGCTGGAAAGTAAGCTAAGCAGGGTAAAGAATGCCAGAATGGCAGTAATGACAATTCTGGCCACCTTAGAGAACTTCTGATACTTCCACATCAGATAAACGCCTACCGGCCAGAACAAAATCAACAGAATAACAACTACACCCGTACTTGGCCCTGCCTTTTGCGGCGCGGCTGCACCGGAGAACGCATTGTTCTTTGGTGCTTTTTGTTTTTTACCCATACCGAATACGGCGTCTGCTGCGCGACCCTGCTTGCCGGTTTTGAACTCGCTGGGAACTTCAAACTCTGCGTCCGGGTTGTTAATGTCATAAAAGCCGTTATCGGCGGCGGGCGCAGCGGGCTGTGCCGGTGCGCCCGGTTCGGCGGCAGTAGCACTTACTGCGGAGGTGTCAAAGACAATTTCCTCCGGGGCTGCGTCCCCTGCGGTTGCGTCAGCTGGCGCATCCGCAGCCGGGGCCTCCGCGGCAGGAGTTGCCGGAGCCGCGTCCCCAGCACCTGCGTCAGCCGCTGGTGCTGCCGTCGCCTCCGCAGCCGCAGTCTCCTCTACCGCCGGTTTCTTTTCTTCAGGTTCACTGCCTGTTCCAAAGATATCATAATCAAAATCATTGTTCGCCATACTCTCGCTCTCCTTTCCCTTATCCGTATGCGGTATGCTTAGCCGCCGAACGGCAGCTTAATTGCCGCCTTGCCCGCCGCCGGTGCAGCAGATGCCGTAGCCGCCACTAAAGAACCGGAATCCGTAACCGGAGCCATTAACACTTTGCCGGTGCCGCGATATACGTTAACCAGTCCATCGCCCGTCATAGCGGAACCCAGCAGCGTCTTGGACGAACGCTCTACCGTAAACGCCAGTGACGCGGACCAGGCCACGGCCATGTGTCCGTCAATTTTCAGTTCGTCGTCCTTCAGCTCAATTTCAATCAGCTCGCTTTCCGGCACATTACTTTCCAGTGCCACTACACCGCTGCCGGTAAAGCACATATTGAACAGGCCTTCGTTGCCGGCCAGAGCGGAGGAGACGCTTTTGCGGGATACCACGTTCATCTGCACCGTAGATTCCGATGCAAGGAACATGCCGTCTTCTACCACCAGACCGCTGCCCCAGGATGCCACATCCTGCAGAATCAGGTATTTATAAGTGGGTTCCAGTACCAGCAGGCCGACACCGGCATACTCCGGTTTTACCGCTGACTCGCCGGTAACCGAGCCCTTCACCATTTTGCCCAGGAAATCGCCGGCGCCTTTGATGCCGGTCTCGGCGCGAATCCCGCCCGCGGTCCACTGCATGGCTCCGCTCTGGGTCCGAATGCCGTTCTTACCGTTCAAATAGCAAACCAGCTGCCGCCGATGCACGCCCATCTTGGCCATAAAGTAGGCCTGCTCCGCGTTATACGGGTTTACGGATTCGTCCTGCAAATACTCCAGGATCCGAAACGGCCCCATGTTCTTTACAAATTTTCTCTGCTCATTTTCCAAATTCGGTATTCTCATGTTCTACCTCCGTCTGCAAATAATTTTTAGAAGCCGTTCCGGCTTCGCACTTCCTTTTTTCTGCGCTTAACGCAGGCTGTCTCCGCCAAGACTCCCTTGGCCTGGCGAGCCAGCAGACTGTCTTTGCCAAACGCTACCCTTGGCCTGGCGAGTCAGCAGACTGTCTTTGCCGAACGCTACCCATGGCCCGGCAAGCCAACTGCGCCCCGCTTAAAGCTCACATTTTTAACAAAAGCTAAAGCCTTGCTCCAGTAAAAATTATATACTTTTACCTTATGCTTCCGCATTATACGAAGGTATAAACGTAAAGAGCTTTTTGAAAAAAGCTGTGGGCACATGGCTGCGGCCGCCAACCCGCGCCTTGCTGTGGGACACATTGCTGCGGCCGCCAAACCACGGTTCCGGCAAAAAGCATACCTTTCCCCACCCAGCGCCCCTATTTGCGGCCTTTTTTTCCAAAAAGCATACCTCCGGCCCCGTTTCAGCCAAAAAGGTATGCTTTTATTTCCTTCCCTTAACCGCATCCCTTGGTCAGGTCGGAAAAAAAGCATACCTTTTCCCGCCCAGCGCCTCCATTTGCGGCCTTTTTTTCCAAAAAGCATACCTCCGGCCCCGTTTTAGCCTAAAAGGTATGCTTTTATTTCCTTCCCTTAACCGTGGCCCTTGGTCAGGTCGGAAAAAAAGCATACCTTTTCCCGCCCAGCGCCTCCATTTGCGGCCTTTTTTTCCAAAAAGCATACCTCCGGCCCCGTTTTAGCCTAAAAGGTATGCTTTTATTTCCTTCCCTTAACCGTGGCCCTTGGTCAGGTCGGAAAAAAAGCATACCTTTTCCCGCCCAGCGCCTCCATTTGCGGCCTTTTTCCAAAAAAAGCATACCTCCGGCCCTGTTTTAGGCTAAAAGGTATGCTTTTTGAAATTTTATCCCGGCGGAGCCCCTTACGGTACAATCCCGGCGGGACGCCCCTTATCAAATAAAAAAAGAGGCCACCCACCACGGGCAGCCTCTCCTTCCCTTATTTAATTTATTGCAACTGCGCAGCTGTTACGAAAACACCGTATAACTCCAGGTGGCGCCACATATAAACAACGCGGGACTACGTAACCCCATCCGCAAGTGCTACACGGGTTAGGCTTCCGCAGCGCGGTCCTTAAAATGCTTCCTTACCTCTTCCGAGGAAATCCACTCATATTCTTCACCAGACCGTCTGCCTTCTGCCAGCGCATCCGTAAGCACAGCCTGCGGATCCGCCTGCTCAGCAGCAAAAAAGCAATTAAAAAACAGTTTCATAAGCTTACACCAGCTTCAAACCTTAAGTATTCCCCGTCAACCACGCAACTACAAAGAACGCCGCAAAGCCAAACAGGTAAACCAGTCCGATAATGGACAGGACTTTCAGCCAAGGCTTTACCTGATGTTCCTTGGTGTTAACCAGTTTGTAGTTCAGCAGAGCAAAGAACGGAGTAGTAATAAAGGATGCAATCATGGCAAACCGTAGCATGGTGGCAACGTTACCGGAGAACAGGTAAACAATAACCAGTCCAATAACAGCGGTTACGGTAGTCCAGATAGGCAGTGCCTTTTTGGACGTTTCCTTTTTGCCAAGTAACAGCCGCAGGGCTTCCATGTTGGCTCTGGAATAACCATCAATAACCGTCAGAACCGTACCAAAGATGCAAAGGAATGCAATGAAGGTAATTAACAATCTGGACCAGCTGCCAAATACCGACGCATACATGTTAACAAACTGTGCAATGTAGGCGGCGGATGCGCTGAGGACTTCCTCGCCGGAACCAAATTGGATTAACGCGCCAAGGGCGCAGAAAATCAGCGCCAGGATTGCGGTGCCGATGTAGCCAACGTTGAAGTCAAAGGTGACGTCCTGGATGGACAGATCTTTAACCTGCTTCCTCTTTTCCACCTGCCACATGGAGTTGATGGCGGAAATTTCAATTGGGCAAGGCATCCAGCCCATTAAGGAAACAATGAACGGCAGGGCCGCCAGGTGCCAGGGCGATGGAGCCTCAAAGTCCGGGGCATACTCCCGATGCCTAAAGAGAGCCAGCACAACCGCCAACACCGTGGCAATGGTCAGTGCCGTCATAACCCACTTGGACAGCGTATCCAGGAACTTGTAACCGCCAATCAGCAACATGGCCCAGATGATAACAATAATGATGGTGGTCAGCTGGGAAATGGTCAGACCAAATCCGGTCGGCGAGATATTGTACAGAATTGCGGCACACAAAATGCCCACCCCGGCGGTATTGACCAGCGCGGAGAACACGTTCAGCACAAAGAAAATGGCAAGCCAGACCTTACCTTTTTCTGCGTACCCCTCTATCAGGCTCTTGCCGCTTTCCATGGTGTACTGCGATCCAAACCGGAAAAACGGGTACTTGAACACGTTAATCAGCACAATGACCAGGGCCAGCTGCCATCCGTAAATGGCGCCTGCCTGCGTAGAGGAAACAATGTGGGACCCGCCAACTGCAGCAGATGCCATCAGGATTCCCGGCCCAAGGGCCTTCATTTTGCTTTTCCAAGTAGATTGTTTTGTAGCTACTTCTTCAGACATAAGGATTCCCCCTTTTTTTATTAAAAACTATAATACTCTGGTCTTTTTCAATGGCAAGGGAATCTTGGAATTTGCACAAATTTTCTTGGGCGATGCAGTGGTTTTGCGGTCAAAACGGCATTTTTCTGGGCGATGTAGTTTTTTACATTGCCGGGAAGACCAACACTCCGGCTATAACGCCAACAATAAAAATGATAGCGGCAACCCACTTTGGAATCTGTTTTACATTTTTACTGAAGAGGTCCTCCAACAACGGGTTAATCAGGATACCGGTTACCAAAAATAGAACGCCACTTGCAATGGCATTAGATACAAAACAGGTTACAGACAGCAACACAGTTGCCACAGATAGAATCCAGAAGATGACAGCATAAATGATGTCTCCCACTGACCTCGTGCCTGTATGATTTGCCTTCCTGGCTGCTCTTGCTGCAGCACGTTCTTCTTTTTCTGCAGATTCCCGCTCTGCCTTTTCGGCAGCACGCTGTTCATCTGTATCTTTTAAATATTGCAAGTACTCCTCATCAGATAAATCCTTTTGTTCTTCTGTTCTGTAAACAGGAGGAAGCGCATAAACGGGCTTATCCTCAATGGCCAACTGCAATTTCTTCTGTGCTTCCGTAATCTGGTTTTCCAAATTCTTTACAGAGGCTTCCTGTTCCGGTAAAAGGAAGGTCTCCGGAACCGGTGTTTTGGAAAGCTTGTTTAACAAGACAATCATGGTTTGCGCGTCATTCTGGGCTTGGAAGAACTCTTTACTTGACTGGTCTACCGGCGCAGAAATTAACGCCACTTCTGATGTAAATCCGTCCAGGTTTACCAGTACCCCTAAATGGTTGCAGGTTGGAATTTGGTTGGTTTCACTGGTTGTAATATGCTCTTTTTTCCCAAGCCCAACACCACCAACAATAGCACCTGGTGTACCAAACAGCACTCCGCCTACAACCGCACCGCCAAGAGAACCATGCTTCTTGGTCTTCCCCTTTTCTGTTGTTACCGTGCGGTAGCCATCCAACTGATTTATTTCCGCGCCTTTAATACTGGTAAAGTAGAAATCAGACCCGTTTACTTTAATTTTTCCCTCTGTCTGATTCACTAACAAATTTCCGGAAGCATAGACTTGCCATCTGGACCTGGCAATTCTTTGAATTTCATTGACCCGTGCCTGACAGAGTTGTTCGCCCTGTCTGCGAATTGCCTTAATTCTGTCTTCATAAGCACGGTCCATGTTTTTGTGAAGATTGGTAATTACCTTTTCACGATATCTGGAGTCATTCACAAATTTGGTTAGTTCTTTTTCAGGGTTCATAGATGGCACATCCTTTCCTTTATTTTTCGTTTATCCTATTTGCCCGGTTTTGGAGATAGTCCTGCAATCCCGGATCAGTGCAAAACACATAGCACCCTTTCATACCTCTGGTCATCAGGGTTCGATATGTGTTTTTGATAATCTCATCTGCACGTTGTAATGCTTCTTCCGGATTTGTTGCATACAGTTTCTTCAATCCTTTAATTGACTGATCTGTAGAAGCACGCTTTTTGAAATCTGTAACAATATGCCCGTTTTCGTAACGGATATCGTCTCCGATTAAGACTCCTACATAATCAAATTCCAAGCCTTGTGTTGTATGAATACAACCCGCTTCGTTGACCGAGTTCTTACCTAATGCAAAAGTTTCTCCATTATCCAAGTTCCAACTGATACCAAAATCACCAATCTTTATATCATAGAAATTGGTATCGTTCCGGTAGGCTTTGGGCCAATTCCAACAGTATCCTGCCAAAATTCTTGCTCTATTAGCTTCCTTATTCTTTTCCAGGATAATCTGACGAACTTCTTCCGGCGTATCACAAACTTTGAAATCATAATCCAAACCATCCAGGTCAAAATTAGCCGTCTGACGAATTTCCAACACATCATCTAGCCAAGCTAAATAACCATTGGAGCCATTGCAACGGAACTGGGAAATCAATTCCATTTCGGTGATTTGCGAGCCTTCCGCTTTTGCCCATTTTCTGATTTCTTCTACTGAGCCAATGTCGGATGTTGTAACACGCTGGCTTTCATCAATAAAGAAGACGGAGCAATATGATGCATTGATGATTTCTTTAATTTGATTTTCCCCTTTGTTGTGGAACATGCCTGACTTTTCATTCAAGCGGTGTGCTTCGTCCACTAACAAAGTATCAATTACATTGGATGGCACTTCTGTAAAGCAACCGGAACCTTTAAACATGTTATCTACGCTACTACGGGATACGGTTCCCTTTAGCTTTTTTGCATAAACATCTCTGGGCGCACTGTTTTTTGAAACGTACTGAACAAACTGTTGTCTTTGGGTTAATTCCACCAGCAGTTGAACAGCTACTACACTTTTACCTGTTCCAGGTCCGCCCTGGCAGATGATGGTTCTTTTTTTATGATCTTCCTGACAGAGGCTTGATAATTTTAAGATTTCTTCATAAGCCACCTTTTGCTCATCAATCATGATGAATTCCTGATTGCCTTTTAGCATAGAAGCCAATTCATTTTGTAAGCTCTTTGACGGCCTTATCTTTCCCTTGTCAATGGCGTAAAGGACGTTTTTGTTGTCGCCCTTTTTTACGCAGGATTTTATAAACGTTCTTAGCTTGTCCACTTGTCCTTCTGTAAAAGCCGGAACGTCACTGGTATATTTCTCATATTGTGGATCGTCTAATGGATCCTGTTCCCGTCTTCTATAGTTGTGCAAATATGCACACGGAGCTAAATGAATACATCCGTCCTGAACAGAAGAATTGTAGTCAGAAATCAGCTGTGCATAAGACCACGCTTGATAAGACGGATGTACGACTTTTCGTAGAGCATGCCCTGTATAGGTTTCAACCAAGGAATCGGTTTCTTCTACTTTTTCCAGCTTATCCCACTGCTTCAATTCAATGATAACCATTCCGGGGCAATCCGTTTCATCGTATCCTGAAATCATAAAATCCACGCGTTTTGCCGTTTGCGGAATGTTATATTCTATAGCCACACCAGCGTCAGCTGGGATTTCCGGATCACTCATGACAATATACATATTTCTTAGTGAGTTTTCCCACGAGCGGAATTCACTGGTTGGTGTATGGCGGCCCATCTTTTCCAAGATATTTCTTTGAATCTCGTTGGCAATGGCATCGGTTTCCACGCTACTCAAGAAATCCCGTTTTATTCCATCATAGACAATCATTGTTTGGCCTCACTATCTTCCTGCGCATGCTGGAGCTCTGTATATTTATCAGCCTTTCCAAAAGCCTGCTCTACCGGATATTTTTCATTGTTGGTTTTCAGTTTGTTCAAAACAATTTCTGAAATATCCAAACCACAAGCGTCTGCCATCAGCATGCAATAGATAAGCACATCGGCCAATTCCTCTTTTACCTTATCCTGCTTTTTATCCACAAAAAGATCGGCACCAGACCACTGGTAAACTTCCAATAGTTCCGCCGCTTCCAAAGAAATTGACAGAGCCAAATCCTTTGGATTATGGAATTGTTTCCAATCTCTGGCATCACGGAATGCTACTACTTTTTCCTGAAGTTCCTTAATAGAATCCATACCTTTAATTCCTTTCAAGCGCACTGACAGACGCTAAAATCACGAAAATAAACTACGTAAATTATACCATTCATTCCGCACAAGTGGTAGGCTACGTGGTACCAATGGTTGGACAGTGGAAGGAGTGGAGGCGTGAAAGGGCCCTTGGTGCGACGAGCGCCAAGGGCCTTGTGTGGGAAGCTGAATCGCCAGGGAAAGAGAAAAAACGGATTACCTTTTTCCGGGCGGCTTTGTGCGTATGGTGTAGTGGCCGTGGTTGTCTATTTGGAATAGGACTATTTCCTTAGTGTTAATGTTGCGGGCGCGGACGGCATGGCCTTGTGGGTTAGGACCGTGCTGCAGGTATTCCAGTGGGCATGCCGGCGTGCCCCAGTTGTTGGTGTTCCAGTTTTGGTAGATGGTGGTTGCTTTCAGGGAGGCATCTATTTGGATGATTGCAAAAGTGCCAATGCCCATGTGGGTAAGGTTGGAAATAGCGTAGGAGTACGGACCGCAATCAAACATGGCGATGAAGTTCCCACGAATGCAATAGTCATCACTGTAATCCGGTTTACTTAAGTATCCGCCGAACTCGCCAAAGTTATGATTCATGAATGTGCCAAATTGAGTGTGGAACGCTTCCGGCATTCCGAATTGCTTTTTGTTGGACATATGGGAAGACCCCTTTCTGGGTTTATTATAAAGGTCAGACTGCGGAAGTGGTAGCTTGTGAGGTACCATTTGTGGGACAGTGGAAGGCGGTGCGCATATTCTGGTAGCATTATTGCCTTGCACTTTCATTGCAGTTACGTTATATTATTGTTGATTGAGGCGTATGTTTTCGGACTGCGCTGGGGGAGTCACTCTGTGGCTTCCTTTTTTGTTATCTTCTTCATTTGATAAGGAATCTCCATCATTTCGGTTGGAAATGATGGAGATTTTTTGCAGTGGTGTGAATAGTGAAAGGGCCCTTGGTGCGATGAGCGCCAAGGGCCTTGTGTGGGAAGCTGAATCGCCAGGGAAAAGGAAACGGAGTTATTGAACCCGTATGTATGCTGTGGTTGGTCCGGCACCGACTTTTTCAATGTATCCTGCCTTGACTAACTCCGTCAGGGTTCGTTCTACTGTCACCTTGCTTATGTCCGGGCAAAGCTCCATGATTTCTTTCTTTGTTACTTTCCCTACCTGCCTATCTATTATTGCTTTGATTCTTTCCGGTTTAGAAAGCTTTCTGGTGCTTAAATACTCTACCCGGTTTTCAAACTCTGTGTATGCTTTCAGGAGAATTCCCAGGTAGTATTGTACAAAGGGTTCATAGCTGTTTTCATTTTCATGCCAACCGACGGAACTTGCCTGTAGTGCCTCGTAATAAGTTCCTTTTGTTTTTTCAATTAACATTTCTATGCTGACGTATTTCCCGACAATGTATCCGGATTTATAAAGAAGCAACAAGGTCAGCAGCCGGCTCATTCGGCCATTCCCATCATTAAAAGGGTGGATGCACAGGAAATCCAAAACAAACATAGGTATTAGGAGAAGTTTGTCAATGGAATCCGCTTCCCACGCCTTTAAGAAGTTTGCACAAAGGGAGTCCATTGCTTCTGCCGTTTGAAAAGCGGGAACAGGAATGAAGCGTGCTTTCTGATGACCTTCTGCGTCTGTCTCTACAATCATGTTGTCAGAATCCTTGTAGACTCCGCCTGTTGATTCCGAAGAATAGGAATATAGATTCTGATGCAACTGCAGAATAACGTTGGGTCTTGGTACAATAAACTCATAGCTTTCATGGATTGTTGCAAGAACTTCGCGATACCCGGCTATTTCCTGCTCAGAACGGTTATGCGGCTCTGCTTTTTGGCGCACCAATTCTTCCAGGCGCTTATCACTGGTATAGATGCCTTCAATTCTATTAGATGCACCGGTACTTTGAATCATTGCCACTTCCAACAACGTTTTTAGTTTATCCTCGTTGGCTTCCACAAACAGATCCTGCTTTCCTTTGTGTTCGTGGATTTTTCCAATCATATGGACAATTTCCGGCGTCAGTAGTTGGTTGGCAGTTTTTGTGTAGTCATAAGTCCGCATAGAAATCTCCTTCCTTTGAGTGTTATCTCCATCATTTTGCCCCAAAATGATGGAGATTTCAATAGAAATGATGGAGATTGTTGTCACTACTATTGGGTATTTTTGGTGGTACGCTCCTTCTGCAGTACGTTCATTCTGATATTGGGACCGTTGGTTTTGCTGAGACTACCGCTTATTCCAGTGAATTTGACAGAGTGTGGTGTGGTTTGTAGGATGAGGTTGAGTGGTGATGGCGGTTGCACTTTCTTTTATTTGCAGTGCAATTTTTGCACTTTTGCAAGCTGTGTTGGTGTAGAATTTGCACTTTTGTGTTTACAATAGTGCAAATTTCATGTATAGTGTTTTCAGAGGTGTTTTATATGGATCAAACGCTGAAAGCTATCCGAAAAAGAGCTAATCTGACGCAGACCGAAGCAGCCAAGCTGGTCGGTGTGTCTTTACGCACATACAAGACCTATGAAAATGACAAAAGTAAAAGGGATTCTTTAAAGTACCGTTTCATAACTACTGAATTGGAAAAACAGTTTCTACTGGATGAGGAGCACGGTATTTTAAGTCTGGATGAAATCAAAAAAATCTGCCAGGAAATCCTGAAAGAATACCCTGTTTCCTATTGTTATTTGTTTGGGTCATATGCCAAAGGGACCGCCACCGAAGAAAGTGACATTGATTTACTGGTTTCTTCCGAAGTGCGTGGCTTAGCATTCTACGGCTTAGTTGAGCGACTACGCGTGGAGCTGTGCAAAAAGGTAGATTTGCTTAACAGCGAGCAATTAGTTAACAACCCCGAGCTTCTGGAAAATATTTTAAAGGATGGAATTAAAATTTATGGTGGAAAGGAAGAACAAACCGGACAGTTACTACCTTGAAAAAATACGAATTGACATGGAATTCATCTGTATTCATATGCAGGAAATGTCTTACTCTCAGTTTACAAAAGATGAAGTTCTTTGCGATTCCATGATGTTTCGTCTAATTCAGATTTCTGAAAATACCAAAAGACTTTCGGAAGACTATAGAACGTCTCATCCGGAAATTCCTTGGAACGAAATTTCCGGATTAAGAAACAGAATCGTTCATGATTACGGTCATGTTGTCTTAAATGTTGTTTATGAAGCCTTAACAGAAGATATCCCAAAATTGTTGGATTCATTGATTTAAGGTCAATTTTAAAGCAATTGTGTATTTTTATGCTTGCATTTGTATTTCAACAGCATTACAATGTGTGTGAAAGGAGTGACAAGCATGGCTCAGATTAGTTTGCGTGTGGATGACACCGTAAAGAAAGAGGCGGAAGCAACCTTTGATGAAATCGGGTTAAGTATGTCTTCCGCAATTAACATTTTTTTGAAAGCCGTTGTAAGAGAAAGACGTATTCCCTTCGAATTATCTGCTGACCCATTTTACAGCCGGGAAAATATTGCCGAGCTGGAAAAACGTGCAGCAAAAATACACCAAAGCGGAAACGGCACCTTAAAGGAGCATGAACTAATTAAGGAGGACTAACCCATTACCACAAATAGCTAAAGGCCCTTGGCGCGGGAAGCGCCAAGGGCCTTTTACGTGTGAAATTTCCTTATTTAGCCCGGAATGGGCGGACAGCCAACCTATTACTTCTGGTGGTTGTGGTTGGAGAAGGCATCTATGCCGGAGCCGAGCACATTGCGCTTGGCCTTATTAATGTGCGGGTGGCTGGTAGGTTCCAGCTTATCGGACAGCTTCGGAATAAGGTCATAAGCGTTGGTGGTGAAGAGCATTTTCTTTTCTTTGCCGGTCAGGTCAGAGCACTTTTCCAAAGAACCGGCAAGTGCAATGCACGCGAACGACGGCGTATAGGGGCAGTCGGAGCCATACAGGAAGTGGCTGGTTGGAATGTCAATCTTCATATCGTGGATCTGCTTTGGAGTGGAGAAGCCGGCGGCGTCAAAGTAGCAGCTGTTCAGGGCGCCGAAGTAGTCCAGGGCCCGGTCCGAGCCATTCTTTTTGGCTTGGACCGCAAAGCTGGCAAAGCGGTCCGAAAGGATGGTCATGAAGGAGGCGCCATGCGGCCAGATCCACTTAATGTTCGGATACTTATTGAATTTGTCTTCCCAAACCATGTTGGTGAAGGCACGGGTGGTATCCATCAGGAAGTCCATAATTGGGATAGGCATTCCCTGAACAGCGTCCCCCGGGAGCGCCGCCGGCATGCACGGATGGACGTCTACGACTGCCCCATGGGCGTTAAGGACTTCCATCAGCGGATCCAGCTTGTCACTGCCAAGGTAAATGCCGCTGTAGTTGGTCAGAAGACCGATGCCGTCTACCCCATCTTTGGCAAGCATGTCTTCTGCCATTTTGGCAGCATTGTCTACGTCCGGCAGTGGCAAGCTGGCAAACAGCCCTAATCTGTCAGGGTGTCTGGAAACAACATCCAGCGCTTCCTCGTTCATGGCGGTTACATAGGCAAGGCGTTCGTCCTTGGTAGCCTGAATCGGATGCGGGCTGGACACAGACATGGCGGAATACGCTACGCCCAGCGAGTCCATCAGTTTCAGATGAGCCTTTTCAGACCACTCCGGCGTGGCAAAGTTGTCCGGTTCCGGGCCTTCATATTTGTCTAGGTATTCATAATAGGACGGTGTTAAAATGTGAGAGTGAAAGTCTACTTTATTGGTGTACAACATTTGAAAAACTCCTTCCGGTTGTTTTGTTTGACTGCATCCTAGTCCCTTTTGTCAGGGAAGCCAAGCAATTTGGAAGAAGTAAAACATTGGAGGCCGGGAATGTATCATATCAAGGAAGATCCGCGTCAGAAAAAGTCCGCTGACTTAATAACGGAAGGCATGCTGTCTCTTTTATGCGATTCAGCTCTTCCCCCACAGAAAACGCCCACCATTGCCGACATCTGTCGGCAGGCAGGCGTTTCCAGAGCTACGTTTTACCGGCTGTTTGACAGCCCCGATGACATCCTCTCTTATTACTTTGACACTATTTTTGATAACATTCTGGAATGCTGCGCCGACAAAAAAAGAGCAGGGGTTCCCTACTCTCCGGCAGAAGTCTATAGCACCTGGTTTACAGAGCATCAGCGCAGCATTGCAGGAATGTTACGCCATGGCAAAGTCCATATCTTAATGGAAGCGCACCGCAAGGCCCTCTACCGGCACGCCGATACGCTGTTTCCGGAAATGGATAAGGATTCGGATGAATTTACCTTCTTTTCGGAAATGCGCACCGGCGTGCTGGCCGGGGCAGCGCGTGCCTGGTTTCGCACAGGAAGGCAAGCCGGTCCTGCGGACCTGATTGCCTTCTGCGAAGCCCAGCTGCGCTTCCGCTTTTAGCAGCAATTGTTATTTTGCGTCGGCAAGGGAGCCTTCGGCTTCGGCGCCGGCATCGGTAAGAACGTCGGCAAGGGACGTGTCTGTCATGAAGGTGTTGACGTTGTACAGGTACAGGATGTCGGTAATGTTGCGGTCGGAGATGACGCGGTCTACATCGTCATAGTAGTAGCGGGCGTCAATCATGGTAATGGTGCGGAAGTACGGCTGCAGGAACTGAATCATGCAGTTGGCGTAAGAATCCTTGAAGATGAGCAGGTTGCGGTCCGGCGAGGTAGGGGTTTCAATGTCTACCCGAGCAAAGTTGCCGCCAAAGAAAACCTCATATTTGTCCTTCTGCTTTAAGGCAGAGCTTTGGTAAATGGAGGCGGTCTTTTCGCCCTGCTCCGTGTAAGTAACCAAGGTATCCGGTGCGCCGTCTTTGGGAATGTACACTTCAATGGTGTCCTTGGCGCGAGTGTATCCGCTTTTAGACGACAGCGTTCCCTGGAAGGAATGGGTTACCGGATAAACCGTGTAGTCTGACGGTGCATCGGTAATTTTCAGCTGCGGGGCCAGGGCTTCAAAGGCGTACTTTGCGCCAAGGCTGGTCCAGTGGTGGTCGGTCTTATAGTAAATCTGCTCCGTTTTGTGGGACTGCATGGTTTCGGTTAAATCAAAGTAGGTAATGTTGTCCCCCAGGTTTTCCTTGACCAGGGCAATGTCTTTGGACTGGTCATGAACCGGAGCGTTATTCGGACGAAGCTGGTCACAGATATAACCGGCGTTCGGCACCAAAGTCATAGTCTGGTTCAGTGTTTCATGCTTGTCGGCAAAGTCCGAGATGGCCTTTGCCGTCTTGGTAACATTGTCCTTATCATAGTCATCCTGGATTTCCAACAGATTCTGCTTTTTGCCGATGTAAACGCCATTGGATTCTCTTTTGCCAATGGCCAGATCTTCCGTGGTCTTCAACTTAATCCACTGGTTCCGGAGGAAAAACTGGTCCGTAATGTAGCTTTCCATGTCAGACATGTACTGTCCGCTGGACAAGCTGCTCAGGCTCATCTCCGGCTTTCCTGCCAGCACCCGGTTTTCCGTTTCCGAATAGGTTTTATCCTTTTGGAAGACGGACCAGAGAATGCCGATGACAATGAAGCCAAGGATTAGGAACGTAATGGCGCGGTAAACCACAAACCGGCGCTTTTGAATCTGCACCCGGTTTTGTGCCCGCTTTTGTTCCGGTGTAAGTTGTCTTTGTTTCATGTTACTCACTCTAACTCTGATTTCTGTTTTTTAAAATCTGAAGTATAAGAACGGATTGTAGGTTGCATTTACTAAGTAGGCTACGGACAGGACAAACAGGGCAACATACGCCGTAACGGCTGCCACCTGCCGTGCTTTTCCGGGCTTTAAGAAGAACTTCTGCAGCTTCTTGAACGGACCCGGGCCGGAAAAGACAATGCACAGAAGAATCAGGACGGCGTTGGTTGCCAGATAGTACAGGCCGGTGGAATCGGCAAAGCCGGTTCCGCCCGCTCCAAACATGTTACCCAAATAGGCGCCCAGGTCTGACAGCGATGTACTAAAGAACATAACCCAGCCAAGCATGACAATTAACACCGTGTACAAAACGCGGACAAAACCGGGCAGCTTGTCCAGCAGCTTCTTCAATACTTTCTTTTCTATTAATAGGATAATTCCGTGGTACAGCCCCCAGAAAACAAAGTTCCAGGCGGCACCGTGCCAGAGCCCTGTCAACGCCCAGACAATCATGATGTTCATGATTTGTCTGCCGTTGGACACCCGGTTCCCGCCCAGCGGAATGTAAACATATTCCCGGAACCAGGTGCCCAGGGAGATGTGCCACCGCCGCCAGAATTCCGTCAGGCTCTTAGACGTATACGGGTAATCAAAGTTCTGTACAAATTCAAAGCCGAGCATTTTTCCAAGGCCAACGGCCATGTCCGAATACCCGCTGAAGTCAAAGTAAATCTGCATGGTATAGGCCAGGCAGCCAATCCACGCGGTCAGGACAGAACGTTCACTTGCGTCTATGGCATAAATGGCGTCAAAGACCGAGCCCATGTTGTTGGCCAGCAATACCTTTTTGGCCAGACCGCGCAGGAACCAGGCCATGCCCTGGCCGAACTTATACATGGAAAGCGTCCGTTCCTGCAGCTGCTCTTCAATATCCTGGTACCGCACAATGGGGCCCGCAATCAGCTGCGGGAACATGGTAACGTAGGCGCCAAACGAGATGAAGTTTTTCTGCACCGCCGTATTGCCCTTGTACAGGTCAATGACGTAAGACATGGTCTGGAACGTGTAAAACGAGATACCAATCGGCAACGCCACCCCTTTATACGGGATGGTTACCGGCAAAATAGCGTTAATGGAGTCCACAACAAACCCGGCGTACTTGAAGAAGCCCAGCATGGCCAGGTTCATTACAATGGTGAACCAGAAGCTGATTTTCAGCATCTTCTGATTTCCTTCCCTTTTCAGCGAGTCAATCTGTAATCCGCCCAGGAAGTTAAACAAAATGCTGAACAGCATTAAAAAGATGTAAACCGGCTCGCCCCAGGCATAAAACACCAGACTGACCAACAGCAGCAGCGCGTTTTTAAATTTCCAGGGAACCAGATAATACAGGAGCAGGGTTACAGGTAAAAAGACAAACAGGAAAAATACGCTACTAAAAAGCAACTGAAGCCCTCCTCCTTATAGACTGTTTTTAAAGGCCTGATCCGCCTTGCTTGCGTCTGCGTGTACCACGTACAGAATGTAATTGCCTTTGACATCCAGCACGGATTTTTCCAACAGGTTGTATTGCTCAACCCCGTACCCGTCAAAGGTGTTCTTCTGGGTTTCCAGGCGGCTTTGAATGGCGCTTTCTACCGTGTCCGCCTGCGATGTATCTTTCAACTTAATAATTAAAAGCTCTTCTGCATCCATGTTGCTTACGGGCGCGTAGTAAACCACGCCTTCGTAGTCGGATGCACTTAATCCATAATATTTTTTAAGGTCTGAGTTGGTTCCTTCCTGCACATTGGACAAATCCAGCTGTGCCGTAACGGCGGCAGCCACATCGTCTATGTCTGCCGTGCTGGTTTTGTCCCCGCGTAGCAGGACAATAATAAAGGCCAGCAACGCCACTACCATCAGGATTCGAACCCCACCGATGATTTTTGTCTTAGTCTTCATACTCCAGTGTCCCCGCTATAATTGCTTTTGCCCAATATGGGTAGAACGCCTTTTGCATATGGATTCCATCTGCATCGTACAGATTCTTGTGTGCATTTACGGTATCCGTAATGTCAATGTATCTGATTTTGGTGTCCACAAAGTAGGCTTTCATGGCCTTGTTCCATTCCGGAATAACCTTCCAGGAAGTGGATTTTTCAAAGGCCGGATCCGTGGCCGGAATAATGGAAACAATATAAATCTGTGCTTTAGGCAGTGCTTCCTGTATTTTTTCCGCCTGCTCTTCGTATTCCTTAATATAGGATTCCGGCGTTTTCCAGAAGCCCATTCCCGTATCATTAATGCCGAACACCAGGTATACGGTAGACGGGTTCATCTTTTTGGCGTCATCAATCCATTCCGGAATCTTCCGGATGGTGGCACCGGAAGTAGCTAATACGCGGTCTTTATCAAGGAACTTATAGTAGGAGAAGCCGACGGCGCGCGAGTCACCCATGATAACCGAGTCATTAAACATTTTCCAAATATCCGCGTTGTCACTATCCAACGCGGCCTTGCGCTCTTCGGCTTTCTTTTTCTTAATTTCGTCTTCTACTTCATCTGTGTCCCGGTTTTCCAGATTTTCCAAGTAACTGACGCCGGCGCTCAGGTCGGCGTTTTTCTTTACGTTGTGTCTGTGGACCACAAAGGCCACCACTCCGATAATAACGGCAACCACTACCACAGCCACAATAATAATGGTGGTCAAACGCCGTCTGTCCGCCGGCGTCATCGGTTGCTTTTTGGCTTTCTTTTCGGCTTGCTGTTCGGACATTACCCTGTCTCCCTTTATCTTTGATAGCCTTTCTCTGTGGGCTACTTTCTGTAATCTACTTTTTTGTAATCTGCTTTTTGCGTTTTTATCTGCTGTTGGCCGCTTTTTGCAAGCTCTTCATCTATAGTTTGCTTGCCGGAACTTATTTACTTGCAGGTGCTTTGCGGTTGGTTGTTCTTGCGCAGTGTTCTCTCTACAGTTTCTTTTCTACAGATGCTTTCCTTTGCAGAACTCTTTTGCGCTCTTGCTTTTTATGGGCTACCCTACCGGCAAGCCATCTTCTATAGCTATTCTCTGTTAGGTGCATCCGATTGGCTCTTCACCTTCATCCGGCTTTCCAAAAGCACTTTGCCTACAGTTCATTTTCCTTGCTGGCCGCTTTGGCCACTGGCTACAGACCGCTTTCCGCAGACTGCCCTATTTTAAGTAAGTTTAAAGTCCGCTCTATCTTAGCACAAACTTTCTGAAAAATTTACCTTTTTTCCCCATGATGACAAATATTTGACAAAACAACACAGGTAATGGTTTTTCCGCCAAAAATATTGTTAATTTAGCCCTGAACTTAACCCTGCCGGAGGAGCCTTTTTCCAAAAGCAAGCACACTGAAGTGTATCCTTAAAAATGGGTTCCCGGCGGAGCCCCTTATCCTTCGCGGCGCGACTCCTTTTAATTTCTTTTCCCAGCAAACCCCATGAACTTCTTTTCCTAGCAGCTCTCCTTAACTTCTTTTCCCAGCAGATTCTATTCCATCTTCAACTCCTTTTCTGACAGACCACCTTTCCCAATCAGCCAAAAAGTATGCTTTTGAAACTGTTCTCCTGACAGAGATCCTCTTCCAAGCAGAAAGAAAGCATACCTTTTCTCCCCTAACACCACCATCTGCGGCTTTTTTCTAGGAAATGCATACCTCTGACCCCGTTTCAGCCAAAAAGGTATGCTTTTATTTTCCGCCCCTTGTTTGACACTTTATCCAGCCAAAGTGAAAAGCATACCAATTCCGTCCCAACAGCCCAATCTGCGGCTTTTTTCTAGAAAATGCATACCTCTGACCTCGTTTCAGGCGAAAAGGTATGCTTTTATTTTCTGTCCCTTGTTTGACACTTTATCCACCTAAAGTGAAAAGCATACCAATTCCGTCCCAGAATCCCAATCTGCGGCTTTTTTTCAAAAAAAGCATACCTCAGGCTTCGTTTTAGGCGAAAAGGTATGCTTTTATTTTTTCTGCCTTTTGGCACTCCCAGTTGAGCCTGCGCTTTAACTAAAATATCCCTTTAAAATAGGCCCCGGCGGAGCCCCTTTTTGGGCAAAGCAAAAGTGCATACTTTTCCGGGTTCAGAAGCCTTCTGGTATGCACTTTCCAAACAGAATGCATACTGAGCCCGCGTTTTAACCTAAAAAGTATGCACTTAAAACGGTCCCCCGGCGTAGCCCCTTTTTGGGCAAAGCAAAAGTGCATACTTTTCCGGGTTCAGAAGCCTTCTGGTATGCACTTTCCAAACAGAATGCATACTGAGCCCGCGTTTTAACCTGAAAAGTATGCACTTAAAACGGTCCCCCGGCGTAGCCCCTTATTAAGGAAACGTAAAGTACCGCAGATTAGGGAACAAGAGCTGAAATGAGGTAAATGGGAAGTCAATTTACCTCATATGTGGTGGGTATAGAGCTATCTGCGGTAAACCCGGAAACCGGCACCGGACTGGGGCGAAAGATACTTTCGTAAAGTACCGCAGATTATAGATTCAGGGCTGAAATGAGGTAATTGGGAAGTCGAATTACCTCATATGTGGTGGGCATAGAGCTATCTGCGGTAAACCCGGAAATCAGTGCCATACTAAGGCGAAAGATACTTTCGTAAAGTACCGCAGATTAGGGACTCAGGGCTGAAATGAGGTAAATGGGAGGCCGGTTTACCTCATATGTGGTGGGCATAGAGCTATCTGCGGTAAACCCGGCAACCGGCACCGGACTGGGGCGAAAGATACTTTCGTAAAGTACCGCGGATTATAGATTCAGGGCTGAAATGAGGTAAATGGGAAGTCAATTTACCTCATATGTGGTGGGCATAGAGCTATCTGCGGTAAACCCGGAAATCAGTGCCATACTAAGGCGAAAGATACTTTCGTAAAGTACCGCAGATTAGGGACTCAGGGCTGAAATGAGGTAAATGGGAGGCCGGTTTACCTCATATGTGGTGGGCATAGAGCTATCTGCGGTAAACCCGGCAACCGGCACCGGACTGGGGCGAAAGATACTTTCGTAAAGTACCGCAGATTAGGGATTCAGGGCTGAAATGCGGTAATTGGGAAGTCGAATTACCTCATATGTGGTGGGTATAGGGCTATCTGCGGTAAACCCGGCAACCGGCACCGGACTGGGGCGAAAGATACTTTCGTAAAGTACCGCGGATTATAGATTCAGGGCTGAAATGAGGTAAATGGGAAGTCAATTTACCTCATATGTGGTGGGCATAGAGCTATCTGCGGTAAACCCGGAAATCAGTGCCATACTAAGGCGAAAGATACTTTCGTAAAGTACCGCAGATTGTGGATTCAGGGCTGAAATGAGGTAAACGGGAGACCGATTTACCGCAAAAGTGGTGAACATGCGACTATCTGCGGTAAATGGGAAAACGAAGCACCACTGGCAAAAAGGAAACTACCGCAAATTGGCCGGGAAGGCGCAATATGCGGTAGTTTAAATTAGAATTTTAACTTTGGGAAGCTGTGTGCTTGGAAAGTTGCACGCCTGGGAAGCTGTATACCTGGTAAGGCTGCATGCCTGGAAAGCTACACATCTAGAAAGCTGCATACCTGGAAAGCTGTATACCATAGGTACCCAGCATAAGGCTAAATGCGGCAATGCAGACAAGCGCTATTTGCTTAGTCCAGGTTCAGCTTGTGCTCCATAATGTAGCAGGTGGCCCAGAACAGGACCGCGCAGACAAGAATGCTGACGACCGAAGTGCCGATCAGCGTTGTCTGCAGCGCAACACCTGTGCTGGTGCTGTAGCCGGTGATGACGTCTGCCAACACTTCGTTTTCAAACCACAGGAATACGGTGGACAAGATGCTGGACAGAATGCGCAGAATCAGGTACGCCCCGATGGCACCGACCACTTTGTGGTTCTTGGACAACAACTGGCCAAACGCAATGGCAAAGTACCAGGTAATAATGAATCTGGAGAACCAGACTACCATGTACACAACCAGTTCGGTAATGAAGACTCCCGGCTCGGTGCCAAGGGCGTCTTTAATGTACTCCTTATCCCCGCTTCTGGTCAGCAGATTGTAAATTTCCGAAATGGTATCCATCAGCTGATCATAGTGGCTAAAGGTAATATACAAAGAAAGAACGGTAACCAACAGTCCAATGACTACCCAGATAACGGAGTTAATGAACTTTGCGGTAACCAGGCTGTAGGACTTGGTTGGCAGCGTCATCATCAGGTAACCTTCGTCGGTAAAGAAGTTCTTATAAAAGCGATAAATTAAGTAGAAAATGGTCAGCACCATTGCCGCAATGAATGCTATTACATACAGTACACTCAGCAAGGATGCCATGCCTTCCAAAAGACTGGCAAAAGAAGAGGACACTGCGTCGGCAATGGATTTTCTGGTGGCAAGCCAGGTGCTGAATCGCCCGAGAAGGGACAGAATCAGAACCACAAGATACGTCGGCACCAGCATTTTGGCGTCCGCGAAGAATTCGTGTTTGATTAATTTTCCTAGCATCTGAATTCCTCCCTGAACAGGCTGTCCACCGTGTGGCCCATGGCTTTGACGTCGTCTACCGAGCTGTGCCGCAGAATGTCTCCGTTGCGGATGAAGACGAATTCGTCCAGGACCGGCTCAATATCTGCGATTAAGTGCGTAGACAGTACCACAGTGGCTTCCTTATTGTAGTTGCGGATGATGGTATCCAAAATGTAATCCCTGGCTGCCGGATCCACGCCGCCGATCGGCTCATCTAACAGGTAAAGCTGCGCCTCCCGGCTCATGACCAAAATCAGCTGGACTTTTTCCCGATTACCCTTGGAGAGCGCCTTAAACCGCTGATTTTCATCAAGGTTTAAGTGGCCCAGCATGTCATACGCCTTTTCCTTATTTAAGTCCGGGTAAAAGTCCGCCATGAATTTGATCATGGACTTGATGGTCATGGTATCCGGCAGGTAGTTGCGCTCCGGCAGGTATGCCACAATCTGCTTAGTTTCCTTCCCGGGAGCTTTGCCGTCAATCAGCAGCTCTCCGGCCGACGGCAGCAGCAGGCCGCACGCCAATTTGATCAGAGTGGTTTTGCCGCTGCCGTTCGGCCCCAGCAAGCCTACCACTTTTCCTTTGGGAAGCTGTAAGTCAATATCGTTCAGAGCGGTAAAGCTGCCGTATTTCTTCCGTAACGCCTTACACTCCAGAATGTAATCTGCCATACACATTCCTCCTTAAATTTAAAGTCATGCTCTATTTTACGGGGAGCAACTTAACCGTACTTAAACCATTATAAACAGGCCCTTGGAATAGTCAAACTGCGTTGACAGTACCCTAAAAATTAGGTATCATAATTTTTAGTATTAACAACCGTGGAGCGGAATCTGCGGTGAGAGGGGTATATGAAATGAAGGTAAAAGATACAATTGTTACCGCTGTAGCCACTGTGCTTGGCTCCATCCACGGCGCAATTACCGTCCTTCTTGACGGCGCTCCGGCCGACGAAGTCTCTTCTGCTGCTCTTGAGGATTTCTTTGCTTCCAGAAGAACTGCCGTAGCATTTGCCAAAGACAAGAAGGCTGCTTTGGAAAAGGAACAGGCCGCCATCAAGCGGGACAAAGCTAAGCTTGACAGAAAAGTCAGAAAACAGCGCCAAAGACAGGCAGAACGCATTTACAAACAGCGCATTGCGCAGGGTTATGACTCCACCCTTGCCGTTATGGATAACGCTGCCCTGCAAAATGCAAAGGCTCGTCGGGACGCCGCCGTCAAGGCACTGGCACAGGATAATGCCGCCGTGGAAAAAGCAACGGCTGCAGCCAAGCACGCCGAAGCTGCCCGCATTAAAGCTGCCAAAAAAGCAAAATAAGCTGTTTACAGAAAGTCATGGGCACTGCAGGAACGTTTCCTGCAGTGCCCTTTTTTGAATTACAGTAAGTTTATGAAGTCCTTCATGGATTGGAAAAGCTCTACATCGCCCGGCTTCACCTTTACGTTGGTTCTGATTTTCTGACCGTTCGGGTACGTTACCGCAATTTCCACGTTGGTGCCCTCGGTTACCCCGCGGTTTGCAATGTCCTTCAGAAAATCCGGAAATCTCGGGTGATTCAGCTTAAACTGCTCCCAGGCCTGCTTTCCTTTTGCCAGCGCGCTAAAGTCAAAGCCGCCCATGTTTGGAATATTCATGTACTTGCCTCCTGTACTGGTTTTCTGCCCAGTGGTTTCTATACCCATTGTTATAGTTTGTTCGGGCCGCTTTTGCAAGAGGTTTTTGCAGATACTCTTGTACCGCCGTTAGCAGGCCCTCCGAGTTGCCGCCTGCCGCCGCCCACCTTCTTCCTAGCATTACCCACCCACTACTGCAAAAAAAGGCTTGCTTTTTCCGGGCAGTCCTACTATAATGATAAGGCACTAGGGAACAAGTGAATATATCGCAGGGTAGAGCAGTTGGTAGCTCGTCGGGCTCATAACCCGGAGGTCGGGGGTTCAAATCCCTCCCCTGCACCCATGTAAGAATCGCATAGCTATGCGGTTCTTTTTTATTTTGTCTTTGCAAGAAAATTTCCCGATTTTCGGTTTTGGATACCATTTGGATACCAAATGGGTACATTTTGTTCACGCAGAGCCAACTTGTTTTCAATTCAGCACAAAGAGATTGTATTGCCTGTCTTTTTGTGTCACAATGTCTACAGGAGGGGTGAAGCTATGAAACACTATGAAAAGCTGCTGGAGCTGGGCTGTTTCAGCAAAAAGGACCTAAATCTGATTACCGGCAGTGAAGCCGCAACAAAATGGCTTTGCCAGGAGTATCAAAAAAAAGGCTATATTGAGCGTGTAAAACGGGATTTATATGTTGCCATCAGCTTAGAGACAAAACAGCCCGTTGCAAATCGGTATAAAATTGCCTCGCACATCAGCAAAGACGCTACTGTGTCATATCATAGTGCCTTTGAAGTTTATGGTTACAGCAATCAGGTTTTTTATGAAACGCAAGTAACCAGCAAAACTCGGTTCCGTAATTTTGAATATGACGGCGTAACATATCGGCGAGTTGCGCCTCGCATTACCGGCGGTGTTACAGAGGTAAACGGTGTCAAAATTACAACCCTTGAGCGAACAGTAGTTGATTCCATTAATTTGTTTGAGAAGTTTGGCGGACTGGAAGAACTTCTGCGTTGTTTGGCACTGATTCCAACGCTGGATGAAGGTGCACTTATGGCTTGCCTTGCAGAATACGAAAGTGGATTCCTCTATCAAAAAACGGGTTATATTCTTTCCCACTTTGCAGACAGCTTTGGGCTCTCTGCAGATTTTTTTACCGCATGTAAAGCACACCTTCCAAAAGGGAAGTCTTATTTATCAAGTGAACACCAAGGTTACATCTGGCATGAAGAATGGCAGTTATACGCACCGGAAAACCTGATGCACACAATAGATAAAGGAGTAGCAGACTATGATGCAGTTTGACAGGATGACATTGGGCAGAACCGCTCGTGAATTAGGTTTTGTCCGCGACACCTTTGAAAAGGTCTGTCGTTTGGCCAATATATTATCCTTCATTCAGAATGATGCACTTTTATCTAGCACCTTAGCATTGAAAGGCGGTACAGCCATTAATCTGACCATCTTCAATTTGCCTCGGCTGTCAGTAGACATCGATATGGACTTTTCCAAAAACGTCTCTCGTGAAGAAATGCTTTCCATTCGGGAGCAAATAACAGATCGAATCAGCAAATATATGGTTGCCGCAGGATATCAATTAAGTCCAAAATCTAAAACATATCATGCTTTGGACTCCTTTGTTTATGAATACCAAAACACCGGAGGGATGAAAGACAATCTCAAAATAGAAATTAACTATATGCTTCGTTGCCATGTGTTAAATCCGGTTCGCAAGGCTGTCAATCTTCCTTGGTTGCCACAGGAGATAACTGTTTTAAGCGTTGATCCGTTGGAAATTTATGGTTCAAAAATTGTTGCACTTCTTAACCGTGCTGCGCCCCGCGATCTCTATGACATATACATCATGGTAGAAAACGAATTGTTTAATGAAGATCAAAAACAATTGCTTAAAAAATGTGTCATGTTTTATAGTGCAATCGGGTCAGACAATGTTCCAACCACATTCAATTTTGAACAGATTTCACTAGTATCCCAGCAACGGATTAAAACCGACCTCATACCAGTACTGCGCCGTGGTTCCTGGTTTGATGCACAACAAGCACACGGGCGAGTTACTGCTTATCTGGAAGAGCTATTAACGCCAACGGAAGAAGAGCTTGATTTCTGGGCTTCGTTTAAGCAACAGGAATATCGTCCTGAGTTGCTCTTCCAAGACGCAGATATTCTTTCGCGAATTGGGCAGCACCCAATGGCGCTCTGGAAATGCAGTAACAAAAAGAATACTCCTTAAATACCTTCCGGCATTTAAGGACTTGGCAAAAAGTGATGGTTGTTGGCCGATTTTGGGCAAACAACCACCCTTTTTGAGGACGCAGCTGTCGTGTGAAAGCAGTGTTAGGGGTGGCTGTTTGCCAGATTTTGGCTGATAGCCACCCTTTTGGGGAAAGTTCTTGACGTGCAAATCCGGT
>CAVIZK010000008.1:73294-80004 GCA_963647215.1 Paludibacteraceae bacterium
GGGTGGTCATTGGCTAGATTTTGGCTGATAGCCACCCTTTTGGGGAAAGTTCTTGCTGTGCAAGGCCGGGTTCAGGGGTGGTCATTGGCCAGATTTCGGCTAATAGCCACCCTTTTTGGGAAAGTTCTTGCTGTACAAAGCCGGTTTCAGGGGTGGTCATTGGCCATATTTTGGCTAATAGCCACCCTTTTTTTGCCGCGCAGGGCCATCGGATGCCGTACTTAAGTCGAAAACGGCCTAAATGCCAGCGCACTAAATGCCAGCACACTAAGTGCACGCACACTAAATGCACTCATACAGCTTTTGCGTAATTTCGTCCATGCGGGAGACATCTATGGAGGAGTAGTTCATAACAAAAATGTTTTGGTACTCGGGGCGGTTGCCATGGTAGTAGTCAGCCAGGCTGACTAGTTTAATACCCTTGGCAAGCGCCTGATGGAGGATAGCTGACTCGCCCGCAGGAGAGGAAATTTTCATCAGGAAGTGGACGCCCGCTTCCTCCTCCATGATTTGGATGGAGTCTTTCAGCCGCGAGCGCGTGAAGGAGTCAATGATGCAGTCCCGTTTTTTCTGGTATTCATTTCTCAGGCGATTCAGGTGCTTTTCAAAACTGCCGTTCTGGATGAATTTGGACAGGGCATACTGTTCAAAGTTGGAAACGGTGCACGTGTAGAAAGATAATTGCTTATAGAACTTTTCGGCAAGGGCCGGCGGCAGCACCATGTAGCTGATGCGCACGGTGGAGCTCAGGGTTTTGCTGAAGGTGTTCATGTAGATGACCTTGTCCAGAACATCTATGCTTTGGAGGGTTGGGATGGGCTTGCCGGTCAGGCGGAGCTCGCTGTCGTAGTCGTCTTCAATAATGTAGCGGCCTTCTGCTTTTGCGGCCCAGCCCAGGAGCTCGTAACGGCGGGAAATCGGCATGACGATTCCCGTCGGGAAGTGATGGGACGGAGACGTATGAATGACGTCAATCTGCTTTTGTTCCAGCGCTTCCGCAGAGATGCCGTAGCGGTCAATATCCACGTACTGATACGGTACATTCATGCTACGGCAGATCTGTGCGGTTTTCGGGTACCCCGGATTTTCCAGGCCGTATACGGTCTCCGGGCTGAGCAGCTGAATCAGAAGGCCGAACAGATACTCTGTGCCGACACCGACTATAATTTGCTGTGCGTTTACGTGCATGCCACGAAAGTCATGTAAGTAAGCGGCAATGTTTTGCCGGAGTTCCATGATGCCGCCGGCCGGCGGGTTCGTCATCAGCTGTTTCTGATTTTCATTCAGCACTTCCCGCATGGTTTTGGTCCAGGTGGTAAATGGGAACAGCTCCGTGTCTGTCTGGTTACTGGTAAAATCAGCAAGGTAAGAGGTTTCTCCGCCGGTCAGGGTGACCTGTTCCGTGGTGGGCTTTCCGGCGGCCGCGGTTAATTGATTAAAATCACTGACATAAAATCCCTTTTTGGGGAGGGAATAAATAAAGCCTTCCGCTATCAGCTGGGCATAAGCGTTTTCTACGGTAATGACGCTTATGCCCAGATTTTTTGCGAAGGGTCGCTTGGACGGGAGACGCTCCCCGGCCTTCAGATTCCCTGTAAGAATGTCATTTTTAATGCAAAGATAAAGAGTTTCATACAGGGAATCTGACCCTGTTCCGGTAAGATTATAGGTTAACATTCCGGGGTTTACCGCCTTTCTGACCTTACTGAATATATTAAAATTGAATATTTTAATATGGTCACACGCTAGTATAATAGGCCGCAACAAAGTTGTAAAGGAGTTCTTTCCCATGAGTAATGAACGATATGAATTAAACAAACAGCTGGCCCAAATGCTGAAAGGCGGCGTCATTATGGACGTCACTACACCGGAACAGGCAAAGATTGCCGAGCAGGCCGGCGCTTGCGCGGTCATGGCGCTGGAACGGATTCCGGCGGACATTCGCGCCGCCGGCGGCGTCTCCCGCATGAGCGACCCGAAAATGATCCAGGGTATCCAGGAAGCAGTCTCCATTCCGGTTATGGCAAAATGCCGGATCGGCCATTTTGCCGAGGCGCAAATCCTGCAGGCCATTGAAATTGACTACATTGATGAAAGCGAAGTGCTGTCTCCGGCAGACGACGTGTACCACATCAACAAGCGGGAATTTGCCGTTCCGTTCGTCTGCGGAGCTAAGGATTTGGGCGAGGCACTGCGTCGCATAAATGAAGGGGCAAGCATGATTCGGACCAAGGGCGAGCCCGGCACCGGCGATGTAGTACAAGCCGTACGGCACATGCGGAAGATGAATACCGAAATTGCAAGAATTGCAGGGCTGCGGGCAGACGAACTGTTTGAAGTGGCCAAAGAATTGCAGGTGCCGTACGAATTGGTACAGTACGTGCATGACAACAAGAAGCTTCCGGTTGTAAACTTCGCCGCAGGCGGGGTCGCCACCCCGGCAGATGCCAGCCTGATGATGCAATTGGGCGCCGAGGGCGTTTTTGTCGGTTCCGGCATTTTCAAATCCGGAAACCCGGAAAAACGCGCCGCCGCCATTGTACAGGCTGTCACCAACTACACGGATGCAGCGCTGATTGCCGAGCTCTCCAAGGATTTAGGAGAAGCTATGGTCGGCATCAACGAACAGGAAATTGAAATCCTGATGGCAGAAAGAGGCAAATAATGAGAATCGGCATATTAGCGCTGCAGGGTGCCTTTCTGGAACACGAACAGCGCTTGCAACAGCTGGGCGCCGACTGCTTTGAAATCCGGCAGCTAAAGGACTTGGAGCAAGGCCTTGACGGCCTTGTCCTCCCCGGCGGCGAAAGCACTGTGCAACGAAAACTGTTGCAGGATCTAGGCTTATTGGAGCCCTTAAAGGAGCAAATTGAAAATGGATTGCCGGTCCTGGCAACCTGCGCAGGGCTCATCCTTTTAGCCGAAGAAATTGACAGCGGCGAAGAGCCTTCCTGCTGGGAAACACCCTACCCTGGCGAAGCATCTTCTTGCAGTGAGGCCCGTTGTCTTAGCGAAGCGCCTTCCCACAGCGAGGCTCCAACTCGCCTGGAAACGCCCTGCTTCGGCACCATTCCCATGACCGCCAAGCGCAATGCTTATGGCCGCCAGCTCGGCAGCTTCCACACCCAGGCGGAAGTCCAGGGGATTGGTTCCGTACCTATGACCTTTATCCGAGCTCCCTACATTGTATCTGTAAAAGAACCGGTGCAGGTTCTGTCCGTTGTCAACGGCAACATTGTTGCCGCACGGTACGGAAACCAACTTGCCCTGGCCTTCCACCCGGAGCTTGACGCCGACCCCCGCCTCCACGCCTACTTCCTGGACCTTGTAGCACAACAAGGACTAGGAAGTGCTGTATGAACACGCCGTTCCAACGGTAGGAAAGCAACACAAGAAAAAGCAAAAAGGGTGGGTATTGGCAAAGATCAGCCATATACCCATCCTTTTCTTCAATTCCCGACAGTAAGAACGGCCCATTTTGGGGTGGGTGTTTGCAGGAATCTGGCAAATACCCATCATAAAGAGCCATCAGCCGTAGGTAAACTCAGCCCCAGACACCGCCGTACCCCACTCAGCATCCGTCTTCACCACCCGGATCCTGCCTTTATCGTGCAGGTCCTTACATTCCACGCTGTAATTCAGTGTGTTTTCATCGGTAGTAATCTTAAACACTTCCGTGTTCAGCTGATAATTCGCCGGAGATTTCGTCTCCTTAATAAAGTAAGCAGACGAATATTTCAGGTTATTCAGCGAGTACGTACCATCGCCATTGTCCTTCATCGTCCCAACAGCCTTATCCGTGCCATCGTCATACTGGCCGTTGCCATTGGTATCGGCATAGACCACAAACTCAGCACCGGAAAGAGCTTCGCCGGTTTCCTTGTCGGACTTCTTGACGTTAATGTTGTACTGCTCGGCGAGTTGGTTGTTAAACCCTACAGAGCTTGTCTGCCCTGCCGTAACAGTGCTGTTTTGTGTTACCTGGACGGTGTACCGCTTTCCGGCACCAACCTCTTCAATGGTGTAAGACCCGGGAACCAGTTCGGTCAGTGTAACGGCCCCTTTGGCGCCATTATCCACTGCGGAAGTGGTTACGGTCTTGTCATACCCCTCCGGGCCGGTGACACGGAAACTAAAGTTCGTCCGGCCATCCTCAGACGTCTTGGTAATCGTCAGATTACCGGTTGCCTGCTTCGCCACCAACTTCACATACCCGTTCAATGGGTCTGTGGTGCTGTCACCGGCACAAGCAACGTCCTGTACGCCGGAACCGCTGTAAGAATACGTTCCGTCACCCCAGATCAGCAAAGTAGACGTCTGGTTGTTAGACGTCTTGGTAGCCGTAATAGTGGATACATCAAACGGCTGCGATGAAGTTACCGTCAGCACGTTACCGCTCTTCTGGAAGCTCAAACCGGCCCCAGAGAAGCTGTAGTTGCCCAATACGCCATTGGTATCCGTTAAGGATACGGAATACACGCCATTGCTGTAAGTCAGCTCATACGTGGATGCAGAGCTTTCTTTTGTTGCCATAAAGCTTGGAATCTTCAACTGGCTCTGAATGGCAGATGCAATGGAATCGTAATAGCTGAAAATCTTACTTCTCAGCGGATTGTTGGAACGGACATACTCCTTAACCGCATTGGAAGCCCCTGTCTGGGATTTGGAAATGTAGTTGAAGTTAGAATCACGTTCGCCAATCAATACTTCCCATACAAGCAACTGTGTTGCCACGTACTTTGCAAGGTCGGCATTAGAACTACTCTGACTCTTCCATGTGCTGTAGCTGACATTGCCTTTGTAGCCGTTGTACAGCACATAGGAAAGCAACCTAACTTGTTGATTTGCATTTAAAGCACCATTGTTTTTCAATTGGTTCTTTAAAGTGCTGTCGCTCTTGGAAGAGACGGACTGATTGTGGCTAATGTTAGTAGCCATTTCAATGCAGTAGACCGCCTTGCCGGATGCCGTGTTCTGTGCTTTGGCATAGAACGCACTGTGGCCGTTGAATTTGTATCCATTTCTCAGTGACAAAGCCGGAGAGGACCAGCCGGTGCCGGAGATCTCTGTCATTGCCACCTTAATGGATGCAGCACTTGCCGTGGATGCAAAGACGCCCACGAACAGTGCTAACGAAAGCAAAATCGCTAGCAACTTTTTGACTTTCGTCTTTTTCATTTTATTACCCCTTTCTTTAGAATTGGAAAAGGACCGGATGAGTGGTTTCCGGTCCTTGTTCCTTTGGATATATAAAAAAGAGACTCCAAAAAAGGAATCTCTTTTCTAACACGTATCTATTTGATTTTAAGGAGAATCATCTGAATTGCACTTACTGAATTTACTTAATAAACTTCGCCAAACTGAATTCTATAACCACCATCTACTTTTTCGGCCCAACAATAAACACCTTCTGTTTCTGGCTGATATTGCGGATAAGAGTCAATTGTTTCTTTGTAGAATCGTTCATAATCTTTCAGATCCTCTTTTGTTTTGGCAGTGCCTACACTACTATAACTGCTCAAGCTATTTCTAGATGCCCAATACAAGCCGTTGCTTTCAGCATAAGACTTAATGCTGGCAATGAAAGCATCGATATCGCTCTGCGTGATATTGGCTGCCTTAGTAGTTGTTGTAGTTGTAGTAGTCTTTGGAGTTGCCTTTGTGGTGGTAGTAGTGGACTGCTTAGCAGCGGTGGCCTTAGTAGCTTCTGTGTTATTCTGCTTTGCAGTGGTGTTGGCAGAAGCAGAAGACTTGGTAGTTCCTGCGGTGGATGCCTTAGTGGTTCCTGCCGTAGAAGTCTTGCCGGAAGACGTATCCTTTTTGGTCTGTTCTACTACCTTGGTAACGGTAATCTTGGTAGTGGTGGCAGGAACGGTAACTTCCTCGCCATTCTTCTTTACTACCTTACCGTTTTCTACGACTACCTTGTCGGTGGTGGCAGAGCCGTCCGCATTGGTAGCAGATTCTTCGGTTTCACCGTTGTAGGAGAAGTCTACCATGCCGTCTTTAATGTACCATTCCCCTTCGCTGTTGGATGCAAAGCCGGTGTAGGTAAGGTCTACCTTGCCGTCCTTAACGTAATACCAGGTGCCGGAAGTGGGTTCCTGCAGAACGCCGGTGTAGGAATCTACTACAGTGTCGTTATAGTAGGCGTAGAGATTGCCATCTTCGCCCTGCTTGATGATCATATCGGCTTCGCTGATTTCCTCAGAGATGACCGTGGTTTCCGGTTCGGTATCTTCGGTCTTTTTACCGCATCCGGTCAGATAGATGGTAGTCAGTGCTGTAAATACAAGTAAGATTGCAATGTACTTGGATACGTTTTTCATGATAATGTCTCCTTTTATTCAATTCTTGGTGACGGTTTAATGCTAATCCAAAAACCGCCACATTTCCATACTTTCCTTAAATATTTCTTAAAATTATGACTGCCCGGTAACGACACCCTTTTCTATGGTGTATACGGTGCCGTCTGTTTCATACCATCCGGTGTAGGTAAGATCTGCCCTGCCGTGATGGAATAAATATTTTGTTCCGGCATAATCTGCCAGTCCGGCAAAGTCGGTATCAACTCGCCCACCGGACACATAACAGATGTCTCCGTTGTATTCCGTTACCAGGTTGGCTGCGCCGTTGTAAACGCCGTTTTCAAAGAAGTAGTCATCCTTGTTGCCGTCCGGATCATTGATACATACGTTGCAAATGCCGGT
>CAVIZK010000009.1:0-64228 GCA_963647215.1 Paludibacteraceae bacterium
AGGTAGCGAAATTCCTTGTCGGGTAAGTTCCGACCCGCACGAATGGTGTAACGATCTGGACACTGTCTCAACTACCCACCCGGCGAAATTGTAGTACCGGTGAAGATGCCGGTTACCCGCGGCAAGACGGAAAGACCCCATGGAGCTTCACTGCAACTTGATATTGGGTCTCGGTATTTTATGTACAGGATAAGCGGGAGACTGGGAATGTAGTACGCTAGTATTACAGGAGTCACCCTTGGGATACCGCTCTTAAGGTATTGGGATTCTAACCTGCGGCCATGAATCTGGTCGGGGGACATTGTCAGGTGGGCAGTTTGACTGGGGCGGTCGCCTCCTAAAAGGTAACGGAGGCGCTCAAAGGTTGGCTCAGCACGGACGGAAATCGTGCAATGAGTGTAAACGTATAAGCCAGCCTAACTGCGAGACTGACGGGTCGAGCAGTAACGAAAGTTGGAGTTAGTGATCCGGCGGTATGTGAGTGGAAATGCCGTCGCTCAACGGATAAAAGCTACCCTGGGGATAACAGGCTGATCTCCCCCAAGAGTCCACATCGACGGGGAGGTTTGGCACCTCGATGTCGGCTCATCACATCCTGGGGCTGAATTCGGTCCCAAGGGTTCGGCTGTTCGCCGATTAAAGTGGTACGCGAGCTGGGTTCAGAACGTCGTGAGACAGTTCGGTCCCTATCTGTCGTGGGCGTAGGAAATTTGAGGAGCGCTGTCCCTAGTACGAGAGGACCGGGATGGACGCACCGCTGGTGCACCAGTTGTCACGCCAGTGGCACAGCTGGGCAGCTAAGTGCGGTTCGGATAAACGCTGAAAGCATCTAAGCATGAAGCCATCTCCAAGATAAGATTTCCCATAGCGTTAAGCTAGTAAGACCCCTGGAAGACTACCAGGTAGATAGGCAATAAGTGTAAGCGTGGTGACACGTTCAGCTAGATTGTACTAATAGGTCGAGGGCTTGTCTAAAAAGACTTTGGAAAAGCTCGAATTTACATTGAACTTAATGGACTGTATTCAGTTTTCAGGGTACAACCTGACAAAGGACCTCAACAGAGGTCCTTTTTTTGTTTCCCTTTTACAAAATGCTGTGGTATACTTTAATGCGTGAAAATGAAACTATGGGGAAGTCTGTATTTTGGAGGTTTAACATGAAAACGCAAACATTTCTGACAAAATGCATGGCAGTTGCTGTGTTGCTGGCAGTAATGCTCTGTTCTTTCCTGTACCCGGTATCCGCAGCATCTGAAAAAGATTCCTATGTGAATTCTTTAGTTAGTGCCGGGTTTCCGAAAGCGTATGCGGAAAAATTGTATACGGTACACCAGTCCCATCCGAACTGGAAATTTACTGCGGTAAAGACGGGCTTGAACTGGTCTGACGCCTTAAGTGCAGAAACCGGCAACAATCTGAATCTGGTTCCGTTACAGAAATCTGCCGATGCCAGCGCTACCCGCTTGTATCGGGATAAATCTGTCGGCACCTATACTTCTAACGGTGGATTTACCTATTCCGTAGTAGATGGTTCCAATGCCAATCAAACCGGTTGGATCCGGGCCACGCCTATGGCCGTTTCTTACTTCATGAATCCGTATACCTTCCTTGGCAATGACATTACCATGATGCAGTTTGAATCCCTGGAATGGAATTTTGATTCTTATGACGAAGCGGTAAAGGTAGTAACCAGTATGCTGGCCAATACATTTATGGCAAGCACCTATACCACACGTAGCAAAAACTATGTTACCTCTGACGGTAAGATTAAATATACGGATACGTCCGGAAATACCCAGACCATTAATAAGACTTACGCGGAAGTTATCTGCACTGCAGCAAAGAATAATAATGTAAACCCGTGCTTCCTGGTTTCCAAGATTTTAGGAGAACACGGAGTAACCGGTAGCAGCAGTGTTACCGGAACCTATGGCTCTTATACGGGATATTACAATTATTTCAACATTGGTGCGGTGGATGACAGCAATGGACAGGCGGTTGCACACGGTTTGAAATATGCCAAGAGCTATGGCTGGACTACACCGGAGAAGTCCATTAACGGTGGTACTGAAACCATTGCAAAGTACTACATCGCCAGAGGACAGAACACGTCTTACCTGCAAAAGTTTAATATGACGTCTACGAATACGTATAACCACCAGTACATGAGTGCACTCAACGGGGTGGTAAACACTACGTATTCCACTTATAAAGCGTATCGGGATGCCGGCGTTCTGGATCAGTCCAAGACCTTCTACATTCCTATTTTCAACAATCTTCCGGAAACCAGTGGTACGGCAATTCAGTTTACCGGTTATCAGGGCTCCGGTTCCGGTGTGGCAACGGCCACGGTTAACCTGCGGGATGAACCGTCTGTTTCCGGCGGAAATCAGGCCGGTTCCATTACGGCTGGGGAAACCATTACTGTAGAAGGCGGCTTCCGGGATACCCGTGTTGCGTATACGGGCTCTGTGGATGCCACAAACTATCGCATGTATAAACCACTTTGGTATAAGGTAACCACGTCTAACGGCGCAACGGGATACGTTGTGGAAGAATCGGTAGACGTCAGTGCTTTGGCCAAGGTTTCCAAGGGAAAAACCTTCAAATTGAAGTACTCCGTTTCCGGAAATGAAACGCCGTACTTCTTCAGCCAGGATACCCGTATTGCCAAGGTTTCCTCTTCCGGCGTAGTAACCGGAGTAGGAGACGGTACTACTAATGTGGTTGCTTACTTAAGCAACGGCGCCTTTGATGTTCTGAAAGTAACCGTTGGTGACGGAGACACGGAAGAAGAAGCATCTTCTGATACAGAAACAGAGTCCTCTACGGAAAGCGCCACAGATACAGATTCGGAAAGCACCACAGAGGCCGAGTCTTCCACAGAAGCAGACTCCTCTACGGAAAGCACCACGGAAACGCCGTCTGAAGATCCGGTAACACCGGAAAAGACTTATCCGGATTATTCCAGCGAAGATATCCGTCTGGTCAAAGACTCCAACGGAGATTTCTACTGCTACCGCAACGGGGAATTTGTAAAATATACCGGCATTGCCAAAGGAGACAGCGGCGCATGGTGGTATTGTGAAGACGGTGCACTCCGTACCAAGAATGTTCTTGCCAAGAACCAGAACGGCTGGTATTACTGTGAAAAGGGTAAGGTTACCTTCCAGTACAACGGACTGGCAACCAATCAGAACGGAACCTATTACCTGAAGAACAGCAAGGTTCAGTTCAGTTATAACGGAACCTATACAGAAAACGGAACCACTTATACTATTAAGAACGGTAAGGTTGTTTCGTCCACCAAATCCAGCACGGCATCCTGTCCGTATCGGGAACCGACTTATGTTGTAAATCGTTCCAAGTATGAATACGGCAAGATCCGGAAAGGCAATGAAGGCGTTAAGTGGGTTCAGTGGTGGCTGACCAAGAAGGGCTACTACAATGACAAGATTGACGGCTTCTTCGGACCCGGCACACAGTCTGCTGTAAAGAAATTCCAGAAGGCCAACGGCCTGGATGCGGACGGTTCTGTCGGACCCATTACCAGAAAAGCCCTGAAAAGCTAAAAGAACAAACGAAAGAGCGCGTTGAAAAACGCGCTCTTCTTTTCACCAAGGCTCTGACAGAATCCGATTTTTGCAAGCTTTTTTCCTTGACCGGGCCCTGGCTTTATGGTAAAGTAACTGTACCTCTTAAAAGAGGGCTCTTTTTTTGTGCGCATTTTTACAGAAAGAAAGCCCGTGCAGAGAGGGAGGCAAAGGGCTCCCCGCATTGTTTAGAGGAGCAAAAATTTATCCAGAAGTATGGAGGTGCCGTCAATGAGAGTTAGAGTTACTCTTGCTTGCACAGAATGTCAACAGCGCAATTACAACACAATGAAAAACAAGAAGAACTCCCCTGACCGTTTGGAGATGAACAAGTATTGCAAGTTCTGCAAGAAACACACTCTCCACAGAGAAACCAAGTAAAAGGAGGCTCCGTTTATGGCAAAGAATGCTAAAACGCCGAAGACTTCCTCCAAGCCGGCCAAAAAAGCCGACGCTACTCAGTCCAAGGGCAACAAAGCTCTGGAATCCATTAAGAAATGGTTCAAGGATCTGAAGACCGAAATTAAGAAGATTCAGTGGACAAAAGGCAAGGACCTTTGGAAAAACTGCCTGGTTGTTCTTCTGGTTGTTCTGGTTATCGGTATCGGTGTCTGGATTGAAGACGCTATCCTGGTTAAACTCAGAGAAGTTATCTACAATCTGTCTTTAACTGACACGGAGACCGCACTGATTATGGCCCGTGCCTTCCTTGGATCTCTAGCGTTGTAACGGAGGCGGTTTCTATGGCAGGAATTTCCAAGTGGTACGTTGTTCATACCTATTCCGGGTATGAAAACAAGGTAAAAGACAACATTGAAAAAGTAGTAGAAAACCGGAAAATGCAGGATTTAATCCTGGATGTTCGCGTTCCTACCGAAACCGTTCAGGAAGTCAAAGAGAACGGCGAAGTAAAAGAAGTAGAACGTAAGGTTTTCCCGGGTTATGTTCTGGTAAAGCTGGCTGTAGAACAGAGCGGCGAAGAATACACCATGAACGACGACGCCTGGTACGTTATCCGCAACACCCGCGGATGCACCGGATTTGTTGGTCCGGAAAGCAAACCGGTTCCGTTGACAGACGCTGAAGTAGAACACCTTGGCGTAGACATCAGAACCGTGGAAGTCAACTACGCAGTCGGAGACTATGTCAGAATTATTGACGGTCCGCTTTCGGACTTCTCCGGTACCGTAGAAAGCATTGACCTTGACAACAATAAGGTTAGTGTACGGATTTCCATGTTCGGCAGAGAAACCACTGTCGAAACCATGCTCAACCAGCTTGAGCTCGGCGTAGAGGGCTGAATCGCCCGAAATACGCAGTATTAATCTTGGTAATGAGCGGATTTCCGCTTTCATTACGGGAGTCTCTTTCAGACTTCCGGTGGGAGGAACAATGCTCTTGTTCCGCCAATTACCACAATTCTTTGGAGGTGCAATTATGGCACAGAAAGTTATTGGCTTTATTAAGCTTCAGATTCCTGCCGGTAAGGCAACCCCAGCCCCGCCTGTAGGACCTGCACTCGGTCAGCATGGTGTTAACATCATGGCCTTCACGAAGGAATTCAACGAGCGCACAAAGAACGACATCGGTCTGATTATCCCAGTTGTAATCACAGTGTATGCAGACCACAGCTTTACCTTTATCACCAAGACCCCGCCAGCAGCAGTTCTTCTGAAAAAGGCTGCCGGTATTGAAAAGGCTTCCGGTGAACCAAACAAAACAAAGGTAGCTACCGTTACGAAGGAACAGGTTCAGAAGATTGCCGAGCAGAAAATGCCGGACCTGAACGCTGCCAGCCTGGAAGCTGCAACCAGCATGATTGCCGGTACCGCTCGCAGCATGGGCATCACTGTAGTGGATTAATGCGGGAGGATAGACAGAATGAAACATGGTAAGAAGTATGTTGACAACAAAAAGCTTGTCGACAGAACAAAAACATATGAAGTAGGCGAAGCTCTTGACCTTGCCTGCAAGACTGCTACCGCAAAGTTTGATGAAACAATTGAAGCTCACATCCGCCTTGGCGTTGACTCCCGTCACGCTGACCAGCAGGTTCGTGGCGCCGTTGTTCTTCCGAACGGAACCGGTAAGCAGGTTCGTGTTGCTGTATTTGCCAAGGGCGATATGGCAAAAGCTGCTGAAGAAGCAGGTGCCGAAATTGTCGGTGCAGAAGATCTGGCAGAACGCATTCAGAAGGAAGGTTTCCTGGACTTTGACGTAGCTGTTGCTGCCCCGAACATGATGGGCGTAGTTGGTCGTCTTGGTAAAATCCTCGGACCTCGTGGCTTAATGCCGTCTCCGAAGGCCGGTACCGTAACTCCTGACGTTGCTAAGGCTGTACAGGAAGCAAAAGCCGGTAAGATTGAATATCGTCTGGACAAGACCAACATTATTCACTGCCCAATCGGAAAAGCTTCTTTCGGCGCTGAAAAGCTGACCGAAAACCTGGATACCCTGATGGAAGCCATTGTTAAGGCAAAGCCGGCTGCTGCAAAGGGTCAGTACATTAAGTCCTGCACCGTTGCTGCCACCATGGGACCTGGCGTTAAGTTCAGCTCTTCCAAGTACGGCGCATAAGCCAAAACCGTTATTGACACGGGGGAAACCCCGTGTTAGTATATCAGTGCTGTTTCTTACCGAAGACAGCAGGTGTCCGCAAAGACGTAACAGGCAAAGTCCTTACCTGCCGAGGAAAACACAGAAAACTTTGTTTTTTGGGCTCTTTCCGCGGTAGTGCGGAAAGAGCCTTTTCATATTCATCACAGGAGGTGAATATTTTGGCAAGTGAAAAAATTCTGGAAGCAAAGAAAGCTGCGGTAAGTGAATTAGCCGGTAGAATGACTGATTCCGTAGCCGGTGTATTGGTAGAATACAAAGGCATTAACGTAGCAGACGATACGGTTCTCCGTAAGGAACTCAGAGAAGCCGGTGTTGACTATTCCGTCATCAAGAACTCCATCATTAAAAGAGCTGCTGAAGAAGCACATCTGGATGGTTGGGAAGATGCACTGAAAGGAACCAGCGCTCTGGCCATTTCCAAGGAAGATCATACTGCTGCTGCCCGCATCCTGAAGAAGTTTTCCAAGGATCATCCGGACTTCAAACTGAAGGCTGGTTACCTGGAAGGTGCAGTTGTTGATCTTGACACTGTAAATGCTCTGGCAGATCTTCCGACCAAGGAAGTTCTCCTTGCAACCGTTTGCAACGCTTTCAACGCCCCGATTGCTGCTTTTGCACGCGTTATCCAGGCTGTTGTTGACAAAGACGGTGAAGCCGCTCCTGCAGAAGAAGCCGCAGAGGCTCCGGCAGCAGAGGCAGAAGCTCCGGCCGCTGAATAATACAGCGTCCACCTGAAACAAAGATTTTATACAAATTTATTTTGGAGGATATTAAAATGGCATCTGAAAAAGTTACCGCTCTCCTTGAAGAGATTAAAACTATGTCCGTTCTTGAGCTCTCTGAGCTTGTTCATGCTGTAGAAGACGAATTCGGCGTATCCGCTGCTGCTGCTGTAGCAGTTGCTGCTCCGGCTGCCGGCGCAGAAGCCGCTGCTGAAGAAAAGACCGAATTTGATCTGTTCCTTGCCGATGTTGGCGCAAACAAGATCAAGGTTATCAAGGTTGTTCGTGAACTGACCGGTCTTGGCCTTGCTGAAGCTAAGGCTCTGGTTGACGCTGCTCCGAAGAACATTAAGGAAGCAATGTCCAAGGACGACGCTGAAGCTGCTAAAGCTAAGTTTGAAGAAGTTGGCGCAAAAGTCGAACTTAAGTAAGATAAGTAAGATTTATCTGAACATAGAAAAGAGACCGAAGGCGGAAGCCTCCGGTCTCTTTTTTTGTCTGTTTCTGCTTATAAAAGTTATTCTTGATAAGTGGCAAGGTCAGCGGCAACCTTGTCCTTCGGCAGCCGGCGCTCAAAAATATTGTTGTATTTAGCGGCCCAGGCTTTCAGGCCTTCCAGACTGTAGGTCTTTGGAATTTGGAAGGACAGGATGTAATACTGAATCATGTCCAGAACCACCGGAGCGGCTTTCTTCAGCAGGCCCGGGTTTTTCAGCAGTGCAAGACCACGCTTTGGCAGGTTCGGATCAAACTGAATGAACTTTCCAATAGAGGTGTGGTTTGCCGTAATGGTCATTTCATGATAGGTCAGGATGCCGTTGTCCAGAGCATACGTAATTTCGTCCTGGGAAACCCGGGTCAGGAGCAGCTTGGCCAGGGCAAGCGGGGCAATGTTACGGCCCATCTTGTTGAAATATTCATACTGATAACGGTACAGAACCGAAGCACTGTAGGTTTCCGTTGTGTCAGAGGCAATGACATCGGCAAGAATTTTGGAATTCTTGATGGCATTGCCAATGCCGGAACCGATGATAGGTACGGTCATGAAGGCGGAGTCGCCGATGGCGGCGTAGCCGTCTGCTACCATAATGGCAATGGGCTGACGAACCGGAATCAGGGTAAAGTAACCGCCCCGCTTGTGTTCACGGCCAAGCTGCGGATTGTCTTTCCGGTACCGCTCTGCAGTGGCGGCGGCGTCTTCTGCGGTGAACCGGTCCATGCGGCCGATTAACAGGTCAGAATGGGATTCCGTTTCCGTTGCTTCCGAGGCAATCCAGCAGATGCCGACAGATTCCTTGTCCGGGAACAGGACTACCTTGTACAGGTCATCTACGTCCTTAATGTCTACCGGAAGGTCAAAGAATTCCCGCCATACGTAGAATTTTTCACCCCATTTGGCATGCTTCTGAATGCCAAGGTAGTCCGGAAGGTGTACCCGGACAGGGGATTCACAACCGGCCGCATCAATGACCATGTCAGCGTAGAAGTCGCCCTTGTCAGTGGCAATTCCGACAACGCGGTCTTTTTCCATCAGGGGCCCGGTAATGGTAACTTCATACTCAAACTTAACGCCCTTGGATTCTGCAAAGCCGATCAGCAGATCATAAATGTCAGAGCGTTCCATTTTGATTTCCATTTCGTTGACGTCATTGGGCACACGCTGCCGGATTTTGTGGGCAGGGTTAATGCCGGGAGCCCAGAAGGTCATGTCTGTTTTCCATTCAAACTTGTCTTCGGACGGCCATGGACAACCAACGGCGTCTAAGGCCTTCGGATCAAAGATATCAGTCCAGTCATAGCCTAATTTTCCCTTTTGTCCCCGTTCGTAAACGGTTACATCAAAGCCTTTTTCCGCAAGAAGGGCCGCAGCGGTAATTCCGCCGTGGCCGGCACCGGCCACAATAATTTTTTTACCCATAATTTTCACCTCATTCAGAATTCTAATAAACAGGCCTGCGTATCACGGCAGGCCTTTCAGTGCATCTTTATTTTATCATAGATAAATTTCCGGCTATAGATGGAAAGGATACATTTTTTGTCTGCTTCTTTTGTGACCTTTGCCTAGCATGGATTTTTAGGGCAAAAGCCCCATTCTATTTACTTTTATAGGGCTTTTTCGTATAATTGGATAACTAGTTTCCAAGGGAGAAGGAGCGTTTACTTTGACAGACAATAAGAAGCTGGCAGAGCTGTTATTTTCCAACATTACCAAGACACCGGAGGACTATGAAGCCATGTATCCGGAGCGGGATCTTCCGGAAGGGGCCCGGGTTACCCGGTTTGCACCCAGCCCAACCGGTTATTTACACATTGGCGGATTGTTTGCTGCCTTAATTGCCAAACTGACTGCAGATACCACCAACGGGGTTTTCTTTTTACGTATTGAAGATACGGATAAGAAGCGGGAAGTGGAAGATGGCATCAGCCACATTGTAAACGGCCTTCACGGCTTTGGCATTGACCCGGATGAAGGCATTATGGGCATGGACTCGGAATCCGGAGCCTACGGCCCGTATCAGCAAAGTAAACGAAAAGAAATTTACCAGACCTATGCCAAACGTTTGGTGGAAGAAGGCCTGGCTTACCCTTGCTTCTGCACTGCAGAAGAACTGGATGCCATGCGCGCCAAGCAGGAAGAAGCCGGTGTTACTCCCGGTTATTACGGAGAATACGCCGTTTGCCGTAACTTAAGTTACGCAGAGGTAGAAGAAAAAATTAAGGCAGGTACACCCTATGTTCTGCGCTTAAAAAGCCCGGGAACCCCGGACGGTAAAATCACCTACCAGGACATGATTAAAGGCAAAATTGAAATGCCGGAAAACCAGACGGACATTGTGCTTCTGAAAACAGACGGCATTCCAACCTATCATTTTGCCCATTGTATTGATGACCACCTGATGCATACCACCTACGTGGTTCGCGGGGACGAATGGATTTCTTCCGTTCCCACCCATATTCAGCTGTTTAAAGTTTGTGGCTTTAAGGTGCCAAAGTATGCGCACATTGCGCCTATCATGAAACTGGACGAAGGCAACAAACGCAAGCTGTCCAAGCGGAAGGATCCGGAGGCAGCAGTCAGCTACTATCTGGAAGAAGGATACCCAAAGGAGTCCGTACTGGAATACCTTCTGACCCTTGCCAATTCCAACTTTGAAGACTGGCGCAGAGCCAATAAGGAAGCCCCGCTTTCCGCATTCCCCTTCAATCTGAAGAAGATGAGCGTCAGTGGCGCCCTGTTTGACCTGGTCAAGTTGAATGATGTCAGCAAGAACGTCATTTCCGTGATGCCGGCAGAAACGGTACTGGAAAAGACGCTTGCCTGGGCCAAGGAATATAACCAGGAATTTTATCAGTTGCTGTCGGCAGACACGGAAAAGGCAAAAGCCATTTTGCAAATTGACCGCGGCAACAAGAAGCCGCGGAAGGACATTGCAAAATGGTCCGACGTTCCTGCTTACGCGGCCTACTTCTACAACGAATTGTACACGGCAGATTACACCTTGCCGGCAAACATTGCGCCGGCTGACGCTGCTGCCATTCTGAAAGCCTATAAAGAAGTATACAACCCGGCAGACGACAAGGATGCCTGGTTCCAAAGAATGAAAGACCTGTGTGAACCGCTTGGCTTCACGCCAAATGTAAAAGAGTATAAGGCAAATCCGGATGCCTATAAAGGACACGTAGGAGATGTCAGCACGGTTATCCGTGTGGCTGCCACCTCGCGTACCAACACACCGGATCTTTATTATATTTTGCAAATTCTGGGAAAAGAAGAAGTGCTGTATCGCCTGGATCAGGCCATCAGTTTTTATGAGGGGGAATAACAATGGATTCCAATTTCATTCACGATTTTATAGATGAGGATCTGGCCTCTGGCGTATATGACCACGTCCAGACCCGTTTCCCTCCGGAGCCGAATGGCTACCTGCACATTGGGCATGCCAAGGCTATTTACATTAACTTCTTTACCAAGGAAAAGTACCACGGTGTCTGCAATCTGCGCATGGATGACACCAACCCGGGCAAGGAAGACGAAGAATACGCCGAAGCCATTAAGCGGGATATCAAGTGGCTTGGTTATGACTATGACAACGTTTTTTATGCCTCTGACTACTTTGACTTCATGTATGAAAACGCACTGAAACTGATTCGGGCAGGCAAGGCCTTCGTCTGCGATTTATCTGCTGACGAAATGAAAGCCTATCGCGGAACTTTAACAGAGCCCGGCAAAAACAGCCCGTACCGGGACCGCAGCGTGGAGGAAAACCTGGACCTGTTCCGCCGCATGACGGAAGGGGAATTTGCCGATGGGGAAAAGGTGCTTCGTGCCAAAATTGACATGAGCAGCCCGAACATCAACATGCGGGATCCGGTCATTTACCGGATTGCGCACCAGTCCCATTACCGCGCCGGTGACAAATGGTGTGTGTATCCCATGTATGACTTTGCGCACCCGTTGGAAGATGCCTGTGAAGGCGTAACCCATTCCCTGTGCTCTTTGGAATTTGAAAACCACAGACCGCTGTATGACTGGGTGTTGCAGAACTGTGAAATTGAAAATCCGCCGCGGCAGATTGAATTTGCCCGGTTGAATTTAAACTATTGCGTTACGTCCAAACGTCGTTGCCTGTATCTGGTAAACCATGGATACGTAGACGGCTGGGATGACCCACGCATGGTCACCATTGGTGGCATGCGCCGCCGGGGCTTCCCGCCGGAGGCCATTCGGGACTTCTGTGAACGCATTGGTATTGCCAAGGCCTACTCTGTTGTAGACTTCGGCCTGCTGGAAGCCTGCGTCAGAGACCGCTTAAATCAGGATGCACCAAGAGCCATGGCGGTGCTTCGTCCGCTAAAGGTTATCATTGACAATTATCCGGAAGGCCAGACAGAAGAGCTGGAAGTGGAAGTGCATCCGCAGAAGCCGGAGCTGGGCACCAGAACCGTTACCTTCTCTAAGGAGCTGTTCATTGAGCAGGATGACTTCATGGCAGAGCCGGTTAAGAAATACAAACGGTTTTATCCGGGCAATGAAGTACGCCTGAAGGGTGCCTACTTTGCCACCTGCAAGAGCTATGAAACCGATGAAAACGGTAACGTAACCTGCATTCATGTAGAGTATGACCCGGCCTCCAAGGGCGGTGAATCGCCGGACGGAAGAAAGGTCAGAGGAACCATTCACTGGGTTTCTGCTGCCGATTGCATTCCGGCAGAGGTCCGTTTGTATGACCGTCTCTTTAATGTAGAAAACCCGTCGGATGACAGCCATCCGCTGGAGGATTATCTGAATCCGAATTCTTTGGAAGTTCTGCCGGACGCCTTAATTGAAGGCGGCCTGAAGGACCTGAAGCCGGGCGATACCTTCCAGTTCATGCGGAAGGGTTACTATACCGTAGACAAAAACAGTACGGCAGACCACCTGATCTTTAACCGTACGGTAGATCTGAACAGTTCCTGGAAGTAAAATTCCAAAATCAAAATTCCGGGAACGGGAATAAAATCCAAAAAAGAAGGAAAGGAGTGTTCGGATATGCCCATCAAGATACCAACCGATTTACCCGCAATAAAAACCTTAAATAGTGAGAATATCTTCGTCATGACGGAGCTGCGGGCCGCCACACAGGAAATCCGTCCGCTGCATATCCTGCTCCTGAACCTGATGCCGAAGAAAATAGAGACGGAAACCCAGTTTGCCAGGCTGCTTGGTAACACGCCACTGCAGATTGAATTGGAACTGATTGCCATGAAGTCTCATATTTCCAAGAATACATCGGAAAGCCATCTTTCCGCCTTTTATAAGACCTTTGACGATGTACGGGACCGGAAGTTTGACGGCATGATTATTACCGGTGCTCCGGTAGAGCAGATGCCGTTTGAAGAAGTGGACTACTGGGATGAGCTCTGTGAGATTATGGAATGGAGCGCTACCCACGTTTATTCCACCCTTCATATTTGCTGGGGTGCCCAGGCCGGTCTGTATTATCATTACGGCGTGCCGAAGGTGGATTTGCCGGAAAAACTGTTTGGCATTTATCCCCATGTGGTAGACCGGAAGCGTTCCATGCTGTTCCGCGGCTTTGATGACACCTTTATGGTGCCGCAGTCCCGTCACACCACCGTCCTGCGGGAAGATATAGAAGCGGTTCCGGAACTGAAAATTTTGGCCTCTTCCCCGGAAGCGGGAATCTTTGCTGTCAGCACCAAACACGGACGGCAGATTTTCATTACCGGCCACACCGAATATGATGCGGATACCCTGTACAATGAGTACAAGCGGGACCTGGACGAAGGCCTGCCCATTCATATGCCGGTGAATTATTTTCCCAATAACAAGGTCACCAAAAACATTCCTGTTACCTGGCGATCCAGTGCTAATCTTTTATTTTCCAACTGGATTAACTATTTTGTATATCAGGAAACCCCGTATCTGTTGTCTGAAATTGATCAGATCCGGGAAAAGAAGGGGAAACCGGTTAAATAGGATAACAAGGCCCTTGGCGGAAGCTTTTTCTGCCCAGGGTCCTTTTATTTGGACAGTTTGGCATGATTTGTCAAAAAGCCAACTCGCCGATTAGAAGAATTTTACAAAAAACACAAACTTGAGAGAAAACTCTTGTGCAGTGTAAAAAGATGTGCTACAGTGTGATTGATTAAACAAGTTAATTAATTAAAAATTGACTTGGAAAATGAGGAATCTATTAAAAAAGAAGAAGGGAGAATTCTAGTATGTCACATCTTGCGTTTACACTCATCACGTTCGTCCTATTTACGGTACTGGTTGCGGTTATTTCCGGAAAAATAGTATCTAATAGTGATGATCAAAAGACCTCCAAGGGTTATTTCCTGGCTGGTAACGGCCTGAGCGGTTTGTTTATTGCCGGTTCCATGCTGTTAACTAACCTGTCGGCAGAAAACCTGGTTGGTCTTGCCGGACAGTCCTATGCTGCAAATATGTCCGGTATGGCATGGGAAGCAACGGCTGTTATTGCTACCATTGTTATGGCGTTTGTTTTTCTGCCTCTTTATTTAAGAAAAGGGTACACCACCCTTCCGGAATTCATGGAAGACCGTTATGGCGTCGGCGTCAGAAGAATGGTTTCCATTCTGTTCCTGGTAGGTTACCTGATCATTGGCATTCCGGTTTGTCTGTATGCAGGCGCCATTGCCTTCAATCAGATCTTTGACCTGAGCTCCATTTTCGGCATCAGCACAACCACCGGTCTGACCATCCTGATTGTTCTGGTTGGTATCATTGGTGCGCTTTATGCCGTTCTTGGCGGGTTAAAGGCAGTTGCCGTATCCGATACCATTAACGGTGTCCTTTTAATTGTCGGTTCTTTAATGGTTGTTATTTTCGGCTTTATTGCCGTTGGTCATGCTAAGGCAGACGGCGGTTTCTTAGCCGGTATCAACTATATTTTAGATAATAATTATGATCAGCTGAACGCCATCGGCGGAAAGACAGACCCGGTTCCGTTTGCCTGTATCTTCACCGGTATGCTTCTTGCAAACCTGTTCTACTGGGGCACAAACCAGGTTCTGATTCAAAGAGCACTGGGTGCTGCCAACCTGAAGGAAGGCCAGAAAGGTGCTCTTCTGTCCGGCTTCCTGAAGATGCTGGTTCCGTTCCTGCTTGTTATCCCCGGCGTTATTGCCGCTGCCCTGATTGGTGACGGTCTGGAAAGCAAAGACTTTGCGTATCCGACCCTGGTTGCCAAGGCACTTCCGTGGCCGGTTGTTGGTCTGTTCTGCGCAGCCCTGTTCGGCTCCATTATTTCCACTTATAACTCTTTCTTAAATGCTGCTTCTACCGTATTTATGGTAGATATTTATAAGCCAATCTTTAAGCCGGATTTGTCGGAAGAAAAGACCGTTAAATATGCAAAGCGGGTTGGCTGGCTCTTTGCCGCCTTCTCCATTTGCGTATCCCCGTTCCTGCAGGTTATGGCAACCGGTCTTTATGACTTCGGCCGTAGCTTCACCGGCTTCTACAACATCCCAATCATTACCATGGTACTGGTAGGTATGTTCTCCAAGAAGGGTTCCCGTCTGGGTGCTTACATTGCTACCGGATGGCACATTTTCTTCTACTCCGGCTATAAGTTCTGGTTTAAACTGATTGACACTCCGTTTACCAACAAACTTGTCAGCATCAACTACATGCACATTTATGCAATCTCCTTTATTGTTATGCTGATCATCATCTTCATCTGCGCTAAGATTTCCCCGAATGACAAGGAATTCAACCGCAAGAGCAAGAAAGATGAAAGTTATGACATGACCCCGTGGAACAAACGTGTTCCGGTTGCTGTATGGCTGCTGTCTTTCCTGATTTATGAATACTTTATCTTCTCCAAGGCCGGCATTGCTACAGCAGATAAGAACCTTGCCCTGATCGGCGGCGTAAGCCTTGCCTTTGTCATTGAAACCGTAATTTGCATTCTGGTTGGCAAGAAAATGGATAAGAATCCGCCAAAGAAAGAAACGCTGAAGGACGTAGAGGAACCTGCTGAACTGCAGGAAGCAAGTGCAGACGCAGAAGCAACCGTGGAAGCGGGAGCAGACCTGGAAGCCCTTCCGTTAGAAACCGTAAAAGAGGTAGTTGAAGTAAGCGAGGCGTAAGATATGGAATTTCAATATGATAATCATTCCGTATCCCTGACCAAAGACGGCAAACCACTCCTTTTGCACACAAATCAGTCCCCTATGATCTACGTAGGACAGGGGCAGGAGTCTGTGGATATGTACCGCGGAAACTTCAAAATTGAAGATTACGTGATAGAACGAAGACCTCTTGCCCTGTCCGGCGTAAGCCGGGAAGAATCCGGTAAAATCAGGCTGGATTTTGAAGGTAAAATAGAGGCGCTGGTGGAAGCAGGGGAAGACCTGTTTACCATGTCTTTTGTCTGCAGGGACAGCAAAATGAATCGCTTTTGGCTCCGTGTCTGCTCGGATGCGGAGGAAAAATGTTATGGACTGGGCGAGCAAATGTCTTACTTTAATTTGAAAGGCAGACATTTCCCAATCTGGACCTCAGAACCGGGCGTAGGCCGGGACAAGACCACCTATGTTACCTGGCGCTCTGATGTAGAAAACAAAGCCGGTGGGGACTATTACAATACCAATTACCCGGAACCGACTTTTGTGTCCAACAGACACTATTATTTGCACGCGGATTCCACCGCCTATGCGGACTTTGATTTCCGGCAGGAAAATTACCATGAATTGCAATTTTGGGACGTGCCGGCCGGCATCCGCATAGAAACCGCGCCTACCTTTATTGGACTTCTGGAAAAGCTGACCGCCTTTCTCGGCCGGCAGCCGGAATTGCCGGAGTGGGTATACAATGGCTTAATCATTGGCGCCCAGGGCGGCAACGAACGCTCCTTTGGTATCCTGGACAAATCCCTGGAACACGGTATCCGGGTGGCTGCCCTGTGGTGCCAGGACTGGTGCGGAAAACGCGTCACCTCTTTCGGAAAGCGGCTCCAATGGGACTGGCAGTATCATAAGGAAATGTATCCCGACCTGCCGGAAAAGATCAAAGATCTGCATGCCCGCGGAATCCGCTTTATGGGCTATATTAACCCCTACCTGGTCAATGATGGCCAGCTTTATAAAGAAGGGAAGGAAAAGGGCTACTTTGCCACCAAGCAGGACGGCAGTGATTACCTGGTAGACTTCGGTGAATTCTACTGTGGCGTAGTAGACCTGACCAACCCGGATGCCTTTGCCTGGTTTAAGAACGAAGTCATCAAAAAATACTCGCTGGATATTGGAATTGACGGCTGGATGGCAGACTTTGGTGAATATCTGCCGACAGATGACATTCAGCTGTATTCCGGCAAACCAGCCATGATAGAACACAACCACTGGCCGGTGCTGTGGGCAAAATGTAACTATGAAGCCATAAAAGAGGCAAACCGCCTGGGCGATGTAGTATATTTCATGCGTGCCGGCGGCAGCGGAAGTCAGAAGTACTGCACGCTGCTTTGGGCCGGGGATCAGTCGGTTGACTTCTCCCGGCACGACGGTCTGGTCACCGTCATTTGTGCCGCGCTGAGCGCCGGCATGAGTGGCTGCGGGCTGAACCACAGTGACATTGGCGGCTATACCTCGCTGTTTGATAATTGCCGTAATAAAGAAGTGTTCTTACGCTGGGCAGAGATGGCGGCCTTTACCCCGGTCATGCGCACGCATGAGGGGAACCGGCCGGACACCAACTTCCAGTATTATGATGACGAAGACTGTATGAACCGCCTGGCAAGGCTGACCGGCGTTTACACCAGCCTTTCCCCGTATCTGAAAACGCTGGTGGCGGAAAATGCCGCCCATGGCACACCGGTACAGCGCGCCCTGTTCCTGCATTATGAGGACGACCCACTCGCCTATGACGAACAGTTTGAATATCTGTTTGGCCCCGACATGCTGGTAGCACCGGTTTGGAAAGAAGGGCAGACCAAGTGGCAGGTTTACCTGCCGGAGGACGACTGGGTGCACCTGTGGACCGGAACATCCTATCAGGGCGGAACGCATACCGTGGAAGCCAGCCTGGGTAATACGCCGGTCTTCTACCGGAAAAACAGCCCGTTTGCAACCCTGTTTGCAGAAGTGGGAAGCCGGTACGGCTTACAGAAAAATTGACAGGAAATTTGAAGGAGGAAAAAACCTATGAAATACTTTTTAGACAGCGCAAAAATTGACGAAATCCGCGAAGCGTATGATACCTTCGGCATTGACGGCATTACCACCAATCCGAACCACATCATGAATTCCGGAAAACCGTTTTATACCGTAATCGGCGAGTTAGCTGATTTTGTAAAAGAAAAGGATATTGAGGGTTGGGACAAGTTCCCGATTTCCGTGGAAATTAATCCGCATCTGGATGACGCGGATGAAATGGTGGAAATGGGCACGAAGATTGCCTCTATGTGCAAGAACTTTGTTATTAAAATTCCCTGCACGGAAGCCGGTATTGCCGCAGCCAGACGGTTGGAACAGCAGGGCGTAAGAACCAATCTGACCCTGGTATTTTCTCCTTCCCAGGCCATGATTGCCGCCAAAAACGGTTCTCTGTTTGTTTCCCCGTTCATCGGTTGGAAAGAAAACAGCGGCGAAGACTGTGTGCAGTATATTCAGAATATTGTGGATATCTATGCCAACTATGGATTCTATGGCAAGACAGAAATTATCTGCGCTGCCGTTCGCAACGGCAAGCAGATTGTAGACTGTGCCGTTGCCGGTGCTGATATTGTGACTGCCGGATTGCAGGTCTTCAAGGATAGCTTCTATCATCCGTTTACGGATTACGGTCTTGCCAAATTCCAGGCGGCCTGGGATAACACGGTTACGGAATAAGCTACAGAATAGGGGATACGTATGAAAATTGGATTTATCGGACTTGGCATTATGGGCGAGTCCATGTGTGAAAATATTGTAAAAAAGCATGATGACACCGTTTATGTGTTTGACCTTGCAGAAGAAAAAGTCAAACAGCTGGTGGAAAAGGGCGCCGTTGCCTGCACCAGTTCCAAAGACGTTGCAGAGCATGCAGATGTCATCATTTCCATGGTTCCGAAATCAGAGCACTCCAGAGCAGTTTATGAAGAAGTACTTCCGGTTTTGGACAGCAGCAAAACCTGCATTGATATGAGCACCATTGACCCCAGCGTTTCCGTAGAAATTTCGGAACAGGTCAAGGCAACCGGCGCCCGGTTTATAGATGCGCCTGTTGTAAAGAGCAAGCCGGCCGCCATTGCCGGTAAACTGGGTATTTATGTTGGTGGCGAGGAAGCTACCTATGAAGCCATGAAGCCCATTCTGCTTTATATGGGTGAAAATGTCATTCGCATGGGAGACAACGGCAAAGGACTTGTTATGAAGATTTGCCACAATGCGCTGGTATCCCAGATTCAGAACGGTGTAAATGAAACCGCTACGCTGGCCGAAGCCAACGGCATTGATATTCTTACCTTTGCCCAGGCCATTTCCTATGGCGGTGGCCAGAACTTCTACCTGGACTCCAAAAAGGAAGTCATTTCCAAGAAGGACTTTACAACGGCGTTCTCTGTAGAAAACGAATTTAAAGATGTTAACATCTGCATGAATCTGGCCAAAGAATGCGGCGTGTCCATGCCGGGTGAAGCCAATGCAGTAAAGGTTTATGAAAAAGCAATGGAGGCCGGATACGGCAAAGAAGATTTTTCTGCCACCATCAAGGTTGTTGCAGCAGGGGATCGGTGATACGTATGGATTTACTGACCGCACTGAACAACTGTAATGATGTTCCTGTTTATTCAGTAGAAGATCCCATCTTTAAAAGCTTTGGCCGTGTGTTGCAGGGATATGACTTTTCCGCACTCATGACCTACCTGGAACAGTCTACGGACATTCCGGCAGAGGGAAATGTTTATGTGGCCTCTGTCCCCGAAATGGAGCAGCTCCCGATTGCCGGACTGGTTGCAACTGATGTTTACGGTGGTATGCCAATCCAGATTGGCTATTGCAATGGCCGCAACTCTACCTATAACGGCTTTGAATACCACAAGGGCAGTGAAATTAACGTGGCGGTAACCGACTTTATGCTGGTGCTGGGCCACAGCTATGACATTGTGAATAACACCATTGACGTGTCCCAGGCCACGGTATTCTTTGTTCCAAAGGGAACCGCTATTGAAATGTATCAGACCACCCTGCATCTGTCCCCGCTGAAGGTGACAGATGCAGGATTTAAGGGTGTTGTTATTCTTCCGAAGGGCACTAACTCGCCGCTGACAGAAGAAGAAAAACAGACCCGAGACCAAATGATTGCACAGAAAAACGGAGACCCGGAAGCTACCCTGTTACTGCAAAGAAACAAGTGGGTCATTGCACATCCGGAACGGGAACCGCTGATGCGCCAGGGCGCCTGCGGCGGAGTAACAGGAGAAAATAAGGAATTGTTCTATCCGAAGGGGTAATCATGTCAGAAATCCTGTTCTATCTTATTATTTTCCTAACCAATATCATTCAGGGCATTACCGGCTTTGCCGGAACCGTTCTGGCCATGCCGTTTTCCATCCGGCTGGTAGGGTATGCGGTGGCCAAGCCGGTCCTGAATCTGCTGGGCCTGATTGCAGGCATTTATGTTGTGGTTGGCGGTTATAAAAATGTAAACCGGAAGCAGCTGATGCGGGTAGTCCTGTTTATGGCAATCGGCATCCTGTTTGGAATTCTGATCAAGCACGTTTTTGCCGGTCATGAGAAAATCCTGTATATCCTGCTTGGCATTTTTGTTATTGCCATTGGACTCCGTGGATTTCTTCTCTTTTTCCTGGCGCAAAGGAAAAAGAAGGACGGCCGGAACGCAGAGGAAAAGCCGGAACTGCTACAGGAACCGGTGCAATTGCAAAATCCGGTGCAGGCGGCGGAACAGCCGCAGGCAGGCGGGCAATTGGCAGCCGGGCAACTACCGGCAGTTAAGCCGACACGGGTGGCAGATAAACTGAAGCTGTCCGCCGGTGTACTGTTATTGCTGGCCGGCATTGTTCACGGCATCTTTGTTTCCGGCGGCCCGCTGATTATCGGGTACCTGACAGATCATACGGCCAACAAGGAAGAATTCCGCCGGACCGTATCCGCTGTATGGATTATCCTGAACGGCATTGTTCTTGTCAGTGACATTGCGTCAGGCTATTACACTCTGAACACCCTCCGCATTCAGGCTATTTCCATTCCGTTTTTATTCCTTGGAATGGTAATCGGCGGCTGGCTGTTCAAACGAATGAACCAAAAAGTATTTTTACTGCTAACCTACTTTTTGCTGATGGTAGCAGGGGTTTCCCTGCTGATGAAATGAGGGAGTTTCCATTATGAAAAAACAATTTCAGATTGCGTATGTCCCCATCGGGGTTCCCACCTTCCACCTGGAAAGTGCGCAAAAGGAATTTGATAAATCCGTTGCACTGATTCAGTCCGTAACGGATGCATGCGTATTTCCGGAGGAGATGCTGTTGTCCATTGATCTGCTGGATGCCTTTCTGGACAGCGTGGATCCGGATCTGATTATTTTGCAGAATATTACCTTCGCCAATGCAGCTTATGCCAGCGAAGTATTGAAAAAGACGGACTGCCCGATTCTGCTTTGGACGCTGCGGGAACCGGTGATTGACGGCGGCAGACTGCGCCTGAATTCCTTAACCGGTGCCTATTCTGCAGCCAACGCCATCAAGGCGTTCCGCAAGGGTCCACTGAATTATATTTTCGGGGCACCGGAAGAAGAGGCCGTCAAAGAAAAGGTAAGTGCTACCATTCGTGCGGCCAAACTGAAGTATGACCTGAAGGAACTGAAGATTGCCGCTGTGGGTCACACACCGCAGGGCTTTGGCTTTGGCCGTGCCCTGGATCTGGAAATGCTGGAAAACTTTGGTGCCACCTTAGAGTGCATTGAAGCCAGAGAGCTGATTGAAAAAGCCAAAGCATTTACCGATGAAGAAATTGAAGCTTACCTGGCGGATGCCTCCGGCCGCATGAATGGTCTGGAGTGCACACCGGAAAAGAACCGGAAGGACTTTGCACGGCTGTATAAAGCCTATAAAGAGTACGTTACCGAGCAGAACATCGGAGCACTAGCCTCCCGCTGCTGGCCGGATTTCTTTACCGCATTCGGTACCCCGGTATGCGCCGTGCTTGCCATGCTGAATGACCTTGACGTGGCCGCCAGCTGTGAAGCGGACACCTACGGTGCCTTGTCCATGTATCTTGGAATGCAACTGACCGATAAACCGACGTTCTTCGGCGATCCGGTGTCCATGAATGAAGAAGAGAACACCATTACTTTCTGGCACTGTGGTACCGCGGCATGCTCACTCGCCCGGACCGATACCGGAGCCAAAGTGGATGTTCACTGCAACCGCAAGATCGGCCCAACGCTGGACTTCGGCTGCAAGCCGTGTGACAAGGTGACCATTTTCCGGGTAGGAAAGGACGCGGAAGGAAAGTTCCGGTTCTTCCTTGCCACCGGCAAAGCCCTGGACAAGCCGAAACAATTCAACGGAACGTCCATTGTGGTACAGACCGATGCCGATGCACAGCGGATTGTATACGAAAGTGTAGAGGCCGGCTGGGAGCCGCATTTTGCAGTAGCATACGGAGATATTGCTTCTGAACTTGAAATTCTGGCAGGAATGTTTATGATGGAAGTACAGAAGTACTAAAACAGATTAGGACTTGTCTGAACGGCAGGTCCTTTTTTTATCAGGAAGCAGGGGACTATGACAATGAAAAATACCGGCGCAAACATGGAATCTGTGCGAAAGAAAAATCGCGCAGCCATTCTGAAATACCTTAATGACCATGGCCCGGCTTCCAGAAAAGATTTGGCCGATATTCTGGGTCTGACCCCGGCGGCAGTAACGCAGATCTGTACGGACTTATTTGATGACGGTATTCTGGTGGAAACCGGAGAAAACGTGGAAAGTGCCCGGGCGGGCCGCAAAAAAGTGCTGCTGGATATTAATTACAGCAATTCCTATGTTTGCGGCATTAACATTGACCCGGAAACTACCACGGTTGCCATTGCAGACTATAAGGGAACGTTGCTGGCCAAAAAAAGCTGTCGGACGGACACCGGTGTGGCAGCAGCGGATTATATCCGCATGCTGGCAGGGGTAGCCAAAGAGCTGCTGCAGGAAAAAGCCTGCAAGGCTGGCCAGCTGGCGGCTATTGGTGTTGGCGTGGTTGGCCTGGTAGATAAAGAAACGGGCTCTTCTGTAAAAGCGTATGGTATCTGGAAGGAGCGGGTTCCCATTGCCGAACTTTTGGCAGAAAGCTTTGCGGTGCCCGTTTATGTGGAAAACAACGTAAATGCGTTTGCCGTGGCAGAACTGCTGTACGGGGAAGGCCGTGAACATGACAACCTGATGGTTGTGAAGTGGGGCCCCGGCGTCGGCTGTGCCATGATTATTGAACAGGATATTTATGATGGCCGGCACTCTAAGGCAGCAGAGCTTGGTCACTTCATTGTAGAAAAAGACGGTGCCCTTTGCAGCTGCGGAAGACACGGCTGTCTGGAAACCAAAGTATCGTATGCCGCCCTGAACAAGATTGTACCGTTTGAAGAAGAGGCGTTTGGACAGGTGCTGGCAGATGCGGACGGGTCCGCTGCCGGAGCAGAATTTGCGGAGGCACTGGATCTGTTTGCCAGAAGCCTGGTTAACTCGGCTACCATCATGGCCCCCAACCGTATTGTGCTGACCGGGCCTTTGTTTGAGAGCCCGCTTGCAAGAAAAACCATCATAGATGCCTGTATGGCATACGATGATGGCTTTAATGAAGAACGGATTATTTATTCGTCCCTGGCACAGAAGGCATATTACATTGGGCCGATTGCTATTTGTGCCAAAATGCAATTGTTTTCCTAACATAGGTTATAACGCAGATAGCGCAAAAGGCACCCGTTTCCCCTTTGGAAAACGGGTGCCTTTTTGCAATAAAAAAGCAGGAACAACGCGTTTGCGTTGTTCCTGCCATGGCGCGCCAGAAGGGACTCGAACCCCCGACCTTCTGATTCGTAGTCAGACACTCTATCCAGCTGAGCTACTAGCGCATATGCTTTTTTACAGCGACATTTATGTTACCACAGTGACTTTGGAAAATCAACCATGATTTTTATTTCTGTTCTAATTCCGCAAGAAGATCCCGTAAGGCCAGAAAGTCATCAAAGGCGGCCGGCTTATTGTTGGGGTTCCGCAGCAGGGCCGCCGGGTGAAACGTACCCATCAGGTAGACGCCGTTCCGCTCTACAAACTGTCCGTGCTGTTTGGTGACTTTAAAATCCGGGGCAATGATTTTTTGTGCGGCAATCCGGCCCAGGCAGACAATGACCTGCGGGCGGATCAGGCGCACCTGTTCCCGCAACCAGGCAATGCAGCAGTCCTGTTCATCCGGTTTCGGGTCCCGGTTTTGCGGAGGACGGCATTTGACAATGTTGGCAATGTAAATGTTCTGATGGCGGTCAAGGTCTACCGCCTGCAGCATTTTATCCAGCAGCTGACCGCTGCGGCCAACAAACGGTTCCCCCTGCAAATCCTCCTGCTCTCCGGGGCCTTCTCCAATGAACAGGACGCGTGCCTCCGGATTGCCGACACCGAATACCAGATTGGTACGGGTTTCCCCAAGGCGGCACTGCTGACAATTCATGCAGGCCGCTTGCAGTTCCTGAAAGCTGTTGTACATAATGCGTTCTCCTTCCGTTAATTACCGGCTCATTTTACCACATTCTGAACATTGAAAACAGGGGGACAGGTGCGTATAATAGTTGCGAAATTCCGATAGGAAAGTTTTTTGAAAGAGGATGCACTATGAAACAGATTTTACTTGAAACTTCCGCAAGACATGTTCACGTTACCAAAGAAACCCTGGAAACCTTATTCGGGGAAGGATATGAACTTACCGTAAAGAAGGCACTGTCCCAGCCGGGCCAGTTTGCTTCGGAAGAACGCGTTCGCGTTATCGGACCGAAAGGGGAATTCCCAAGAGTTTCCATTCTTGGACCGGTTCGCCCGGAAAACCAGGTAGAACTTTCTGCTTCTGATGCCCGCTCCATTGGCGTGGCTGCTCCTATCCGTGAATCCGGAGACGTTGCCGGATCCGGCGCCTGCAAGCTGGTTGGCCCGTGCGGTGAAGTGGAACTGTCCGAAGGTGTTATTGTTGCCAAAAGACACATCCATGCCACCCCGGAAGATGCTGCAGAACTGGGCATTGAAAACGGCCAGATTGTTTCCGTAAAGGTAGAATCCGACGGACGCTCCCTTATTTTTGGCGATGTAGTAGCTCGCGTATCAGAAAAATATGCTCTTGCCATGCACATTGACACAGATGAATCCAATGCCTGCGGCGCAGTCCCGGGTATGATGGTAGAAATTGTAAAATAAATGACCGTTAAGCTGTATGATGCAGACAGCCATTTAAGTACCTTCACCGCTCTTGTACAGGAATGTCATAAGAGCGGTGCTTTTTTTCAGGTGGTACTGGACCAAACCGCTTTCTTTCCGGAAGGTGGCGGCCAGTATGCCGACCGGGGCACACTGAATGGCGTCAAAGTTGTTGATGTGCAAATCAATGACGGTGGAATCATCACCCACACGGTAACCGAAGAACTGCCGGCCGGCACACAGGTGACCGGGCAGCTGGACTGGCCGCTCCGCTTTCGGAGAATGCAGTCCCATTCCGGAGAGCATATTGTATCCGGTATGGCGTCCGGGCTGTTTGGTCTTTCCAATATCGGCTTCCATTTAGGGGATGACGATGTTACCTGTGACTATAACGGCATTCTGACCCGGGAACAGATTTATTTGTTAGAGCAAAAGGTGAATGAGGCAGTGTTTGCCGATTTGCCGGTAACCGCGTATTATCCGCCTGCAGAAGAACTGAAAAATCTGTCTTACCGCAGCAAACTGGAGTTAACGGAAAATGTACGCCTGGTTAACATAGAAGGAGTAGACCTTTGTGCCTGCTGTGCACCGCACGTTTCCCATACCGGCGAAATCGGCTTAGTGAAAATTGTCGGCTTTGAAAAGAGCCACGGCGGGACACGCCTGCATCTGCGCTGCGGCTGGGATGCGCTGGCCGATTATCAGGAAAAGCAGGAAGGCGTACTGCAGGTCATGGACCTGACGTCTTCCCGCCAGTTTGAAATCGGGACAGCGGTGGAGCACGTCCTTGCGGAAAAGGACAATCTGTCCCATGCGCTGTCCCTGGCCAGCCGCAAAATTGCCGAAGCCAGACTGGAGGCGGTCCCGCCAACAGACGGAAACTATGTGCTCTGCCTGGATGCCGCGGATACCGACACCCTCCGCGCCCTGGCCCTTGGTGGCAAGGATAAGGTGTCCGGCCTGTTTGTGGCTTTGACCCCGGATAAAAGCGGATACCGTTACATGATTGCTTCTAACGAGCCGGTGGCAGAGCGGGCCAAAGCCATTAACCAGGCCCTGCAGGGGCGCGGCGGCGGTCGCAATCCGCTGATTCAGGGAAGCTTTTCCGCTTCCCTGACGCAAATCAAAGATTACTTTGAAAAATTCCCTTATGACATTTAATTATTCCTTAAGTTAGGCCCTCAAAATAGAGGCGTCATCGGGAAAAGAGTGGCAAGGCTTTTGGATTTATGTCATAATAAAACAGAACTATTTTGGGAGGTTTTATGACTATGGCAGGAGAAAGAATCCTTGTGGTAGATGACGATCAGAACATTTGCGAACTACTTCGTCTGTATATGGAAAAAGAAGGCTACAATGTAGCCATTGCCAATGACGGAGTACAGGCACTGTCCACGTATCGCCAGTTCAATCCGAACATTGTCATTCTGGATATTATGCTTCCGAAGAAAGACGGCTGGGAAGTATGCCGGGAAATCCGGCGCTCTGATGATACCCCGATTATTATGCTGACCGCCCGCGGCGAAACCTTTGACAAGGTTCTTGGCCTGGAGCTTGGTGCAGATGATTACGTGGTAAAGCCGTTTGAATCCAAGGAAATCATGGCCCGTATTAAGGCGGTTCTTCGCCGCTCGTCCAGCAATACGGATGAAATCCAGCAGGTAGAGTATGATAATCTGGTCATCAACCTGACCTATTACCAGTTGAAGGTGCGCGGGGAACTGGTTCCCACGCCACCAAAGGAACTGGAACTGCTGTACCAACTGGCCAGTAATCCAAACCGGGTCTTCACCAGGGACCAGTTACTGGATGAAGTCTGGGGCTTTGATTACTACGGGGATTCCAGAACCGTAGATGTTCATATTAAACGAATCCGGGAAAAACTGGACGGCGTTTCCACAGAATGGTCTTTGAAGACCGTCTGGGGTGTCGGCTATAAATTTGAAACCCAAGAGTAAAAGCCGATGAAAAAGAATGCAAAAACGGAGGCAAGACCGAAAGCCTCAACCGAATCCAAAGTGCCACCCAACAAGTTGTCCCGACATTCCTTGTTCCGACGGTATTTTGGTTTTTCCTTAAGTTCGGTTCTGATTACCCTTCTGGTCCTTTTTGTTGTCTTTGTTGTCTTTGTAACCCAGTACTGGATTCTGACAAAGGAAGACGCCTTAAAGACCTGCGTTTACAGTGTGGCGTCTGTTGTAAAAGATGCCAACTCTAACGTAGAAGCCGGTGCAGATCTGTTTTCCAACACCAAACTGGTAGGCAGTACCCTGGCGTCCCAGTCAGAAACCGCCGGTGCAGATTTGTTTATTACCGATGCCAACGGTGTGCCCATTTTCTGTAAAGAAATGATTGGCCAGGATCAGCAGGTTCGTGACGAAAAAGTCTGTGACCTCCACGAAGATTACCGCATCAGCAAAGACCTTTTAAAAGATGCACAGGACGGAGACGGTTTGGCAACCGTTGGTGTTTTCTCCACCATCTCCCAAAAGAAGCAGATTCTGGTGGGCACTTCCATTAAAATAGACGGAACCTATGCCGGTTATGTCTTTGCTGTTGTACCGTATCAGGCAACGGTAGTTCCGTATCTGCTGCAACAGTCCAGACTGTATATCGGCGCCGCATTTGTGGCAATGATGCTGGTTCTGTTTTTCTCTTATATCCTGAGTTATCGTATGGTAGCACCGCTACAGGAAATGTCCCGCCTGACCAAAAAATATGCCAAAGGGGACTTTTCCGAGCGTATCTATATTAAAGGCGAAGACGAACTGTCTGACTTGGCCGTTTCCTTAAACAAAATGGCGGACTCCCTTTCCTTAATGGAAAAGTCCCGCCGTAATTTTGTGGGAAATGTGTCCCACGAACTGAAGACACCTATGACCACCATTGGCGGATTTGTAGATGGTATTCTGGACGGAACCATTCCGCCGCGGCAGCAGAAGAAGTATTTGCAGATTGTCAGCAAAGAAGTAAAACGGCTGTCCAATACCGTGGTGTCCATGCTGTCTTTGTCCAAAATTGAAGCAGGGGAAGAGCAACTGCACTATACGGAAGTCAACATGAACCAATTGCTGTTTGACTCCCTGCTCTGCTTTGAAGACGCCATAGATTCGTCCCGCTTTCGTGTGGAAGGCTTTGAAAAAATGCCGTCCGTTACCGCCTGGGGAGACGAAGGTATGCTGTTCCAGGTGCTTTACAATCTCTTTGACAACGCGGTGAAGTTTACGGAAAGGGGCGGAACCATCCGCGTACAAATGAAATCCGATGTCAACCGTGTTACGGTTTGGATTTCCAATACAGGCCAGGGCATTCCCCAGGCCGAACTGAACCATGTTTTTGAGCGCTTCTACAAACTGGATAAATCCAGAAGTGAAAATGTAAAAGGGGTCGGGCTTGGCCTGAACCTGGTAAAGACCATTGTTACACTGCATGGCGGGGAAGTTTCCGCCTTTTGCTCGGACAAAAAGGTCACCACCTTTACGTTCTGGATTCCACGGCAGAAACCGAAAGACATATAAAGGACGTGAACCCTCTTGGAAACGGAAAAAAAGAAAAAGTTAAGAAAAGTTATCCTGGTAATTGTCCTGGCAATTGCCGTTTTGGCGGCCGGTTGTTTCATTTGGACCCGTAACTCGCAGAAGGAAACGGAAAAAACCACAACCACATCCTCTGAAAACTCCCTTACGGTCAGCAGCTCCAAAAGCTACTCGGCAAGCGGGGAAGACGGTACCCTGACCAGCGTGGAAATTGCCGCTAAGGTAAAACCGTCTGTTATTGCGGTTCTGACCTATCAGAATGGCTCCCTGGAAGGCGAAGGCTCCGGTATTGTCATGAGCGTGGACAAGGACCAGGGCGTTACCTACATTTTGACCTGTGCCCACATTATTAACTCCTCCGGCATTACCTGCCAGGTACAGCTGGAAGACGGCACTTCTTATGACGCTACGGTAGTGGGATATGATTCCCGGACCGATGTCGGCGTACTGCGGATTAAGACCACAGATCTGACCGCAGCCGAATTTGGTGACTCTACCGTTCTTCAGGTCGGCGAGCCGGTTTACGCCATTGGTAACCCGGGTGGTACCCAGTTCTATGGTTCTTTCACCGCCGGCGTTATTTCGGCAATTGACAGACCAACCTCTTCTTCGGAAAGCGGCTATACCATGGAATGCATCCAGCATGATGCTGCCATTAACCCCGGTAACTCCGGCGGTGCCCTGGTCAACAGCTACGGCCAGGTTATTGGTATGAACTCTTCCAAGATTGCCAGTGAAGAATATGAAGGCATGGGCTTTGCCATCCCAATTTCTGTTGTTAAAGATGTGGTAGATGATATCCTGCAATATGGATACGTACAGGATCGGGCTAAGCTTGGCATCAGTTATGTTGCCGCCAGCTCCTATCAGACCTACTACTCCATTGTGCAGCAGAATAATCTGCCAAGCGGCTCCATTGTTATTGCAAAGATGGATTCCGACAGCAGCTTCTCCGGAACGGATGTTCAGGCAGGAGACATGATTATTGCGGTAGACGGCGAAGATATGGACAAGACCGATGTCCTGCTGAATAAGATTGACGACAGCAAACCGGGAGACACCTTAAAGCTGACCATTGCACACGTCAACAATGACTACTCGGTTTCCACCTTTGACGTAACCATTACCCTGAAAGAAGACACCGGAAGCACGTCCTCGTCTTCCTCCTCTTCGGAAGAAAGCAGCTCTTCCGGCGGATTCCAGAATCCGTTTAGCGGAAATTAAGGGAATTAAGGAAAACTCTTTGGGCGCGTTTTGAACGCGCCCTTTTTCTATATTCTTTTCCCGTCTGCTTTTGCTGCCGGTGCAGGGCCTTTCTGACAAGCTCATTTCTTGACAGGAGGGGGTCCGGATACGTATAATATTCGGGATAGTGTGATAGTTTTGTCTGTCACCAACTATTCCGTTATTTTTCAACAGAAATGTTTTTGAGAAATGAAGAAAATTAAAGAAAAAGGAGGTGTATTGCATCCTTGTTGTACGCACTGATTGCTATCGGTTCTGCACTGGTAGCCGGGGTGGCCTGTTTCTTTGCCGGAATTGCCTATCGGAAAAGTAAAGCAGAAGCTGCCATCGGATCTGCCAACCAGGAAGCCACGCGGATTATTAACCAGGCCCTGACCACTGCAGAGCAGAAGAAAAAAGAAGCCGTTTTAGAGGCGAAGGATGAAATACATAAGCAACGTTCGGAAACCGAACGTGACCTCCGCGAACGCCGTTCGGAAGTACAACGTCAGGAACGTCGTCTGATCCAGAAGGAAGAAAACCTGGACAAGAAGACCAATGCGCTGGAAAAGAAGGAAGAAATCCTTGCCGGTAAGCTGAAAGACGTTGAAAAGAAAACCGAAGAAGTGGAATCTTTAAAAAAGAGCCAATTCGAAATGTTGGAAAAGGTTTCCGGACTGACTGAAGACCAGGCAAGAACCATCCTGCTCTCTCAGGTAGACGAGAAATTAGATCACGCAAAAGCCACCAAGATTTTGGCGTTCAAGGAACAAATGAAAGAAGAGTCTGACACGATTGCAAGACATCTTGTCAGCATGGCCATTCAGCGTTGCGCTGCAGAACGGACAACGGAAGCAACGGTTTCTGTTGTAGCTCTGCCGAATGACGAAATGAAGGGCCGCCTCATTGGCCGGGAAGGCAGAAACATCCGAGCCATTGAAACCGTTACCGGTGTAGACCTGATTATTGACGACACACCGGAAGCCATTACCATTTCCTGCTTTGAACCGGTTCGCCGGGAAATTGCACGCTTAACCGTAGAACGACTGATTCAGGACGGACGGATTCATCCGGCCCGCATTGAAGAAATCTACAACAAAGCCAAACGGGAAGTGGAACAGGGTATTAAGCAGGCCGGTGAACGGGCTGTTCTGGATGCCGGTGTTACCGGAATTCATCCGGAGCTGATCAAACTGCTGGGCCGTCTGAAATACCGTACCAGTTATGGCCAGAATGTTCTGGATCATTCGTTGGAAGTTTCCTACATTGCCGGATTGCTGGCTGCCGAAGTCGGCGCCGACGTCAAGAAGGCAAAGCGTGCCGGTTTACTGCATGACATCGGTAAGGCACTGGACCACGAATATGAAGGAACCCACGTACAGCTTGGCGCAGACGCTGCCAGAAAGCACAAAGAAAGCGAAGAAATTGTGCATGCCATCCTGGCACACCACAATGATGTGGAACCGAAATCCACCATCGCCTTCCTGGTACAGGCTGCCGACGCTATTTCCGCAGCCCGTCCGGGTGCCAGACGGGAGAATCTGGAAAATTACATTAAGCGTCTGGAAAAGCTGGAAGAAATTGCCAACTCCTTCAATGGCGTAGAAGGCTGTTATGCCATTCAGGCCGGCCGTGAAATCCGTGTCATGGTAAAACCGGATAAGGTTTCCGATGACCAGATGGTCATTATGGCTCACCAGATTGCAGAACGCATTGAACAGGAACTGGAATATCCGGGACAAATTAAGGTTCACGTTGTCCGGGAAAGCCGCGTTATGGATTACGCAAAATAACGGAAGTAAAATGGGGGATTTTATCCGGCAAAGGCTGCCGGATAAGCCCCTGTTTTTGCCTTTGAAAGGAACGCCGAAATGAAAGTGCTGGCTATAGGTGATGTTGTTGGAAAAAACAGCGTTGCCTTTCTGCAGCAGGAGCTGCCGAAACTGAAACGAAGTCATGCCATTGACGTCTGTGTGGTAAACGGGGAAAATGCCGCAGACGGGAATGGGATTACTCCGTCCGCCGTAAAAGATTTGTTCCTTTGCGGCGCGGACGTGATTACCACCGGGAATCACGCCTTCCGGCGAAAAGAAATTTACGACACCTATGAAGACACGGATTGCCTGTTACGGCCGGCCAATTACCCGGACGGCTGCCCGGGCCACGGCATTTGCCGCGTGGACAAGGGCCGGTACCAGGTCGGGGTCATTAACCTGATGGGTACCACTTACATGGAGCCCCTGGAAAATCCGTTTTTGAAAGTGGATTCGTTATTGCAGGAGCTGTCAGACTGCCGGATTCTTTTGGTGGACTTCCATGCGGAAGCCACTTCGGAAAAGCGTGCCATGGGCTTTTACCTGGACGGAAGAGTGTCTGCCGTCTACGGGACCCATACCCACGTGCAGACGGCAGACGAACAGGTTCTTCCGTCCGGTACCGGTTACATGACCGACCTTGGTATGACCGGCCCGGTCCACTCGGTGCTTGGCGTGGCCCCGCAGATTGTCATTCATAAGTTTAAAACCAATCTTCCGGCGCGCTTTGATTATGAAAAAAACAGCCCTCTGATGATCAATGGCTGTATCTTTGAACTGGACGAAAAAACAGGTCGCTGTATCAGTTGTCAGCGGATTTGCCTGCAACAGACAGACTTGACAGGAAAGGAGGCGCTTCGCTAATGCAGCAACAAAAGAAACTCCAAAAAATCAGTGCTTTGGTTTTGGCTCTTCTGCTGGTGTTCTCCCTGGCTGCCTGCGGAAAGAAAGAAGAAAGCACCTCCACAACAGATGAGTACGTTTCTGTGGCAGAAGCCTCTGACCTGGTTCTGCCCTATTCCAGAGAAGACGGCATTAACCCTTATAAGGCTACCAGCCTGATGAACGAAGGCATTATGGACCTTCTGTATCAGGGTCTGTACACCATAGACAAGAACTATAAACCAACGGCAACCCTTGCCACGGAAGCCTCTTTTTCCGGCAAGACCCTGACCGTGAAACTGAACACGGACATTTCTTTTTCGGACGGAACGTACCTGAATTCCTCTGACGTGGTTTATTCGTTTAACCTTGCCAAGGATTCCACGTATTATGCAACCGGCCTCAGCCAGTTCTCTTCCGCCAATGCAACTACCGCTAATACGGTTACGTTCACCCTTTCCCGTGTAAACGTATATGCCCTTTCCAATCTGACCTTCCCCATTGTAAAATCCGGAACGGCAACAGATTCTTCCTCTATTCCGGTGGGAAGCGGCGCTTATACCTATGCCAAAGCGGAGTCCGGCGGACTTCTGACCCTGCAAAAAGGGCAGGAGGGAAAAACAGCACAGATTTATCTGCTGAATGTAACGGACTCGGAGTCTTTACTGAACAACCTTGCCATTGGCAATGTGGATCTGGTTTATGACGATATCTGTGACGGTACCCTGACCCGGGTAGATAATGCCAAAGAAGCCCAGGTGGATATGAACCACTTGCTGTTCATCGGCGTAAATGAGAAGACCGCAGGGCTGTCGGAAGCGGAGACGCGTCAGAATCTGAGCGCAGTGCTGAATCGCACGGACTTAATTTCCACCGGTGTAGATGGCTACGGAACCCCTTCTGCTTTGCCATTTAATCCGGCCTGGTATGGACTGGACGGCGTAGAAACCCAGTCGGCTGATCAGGACGCGGCAAAAGCGGCTGTGGCCCAAACCTTCACCGGAACCACGCTGACCATCCTGACCGATGCAGACAACGCCTTTAAAGTAAAAACAGCCAATGCGGTTGCACAACAGCTGGCAAACGCGGGCATTAATACCAAAGTGGAAGCGCTGACCTATCAGGAATATGCCAAGCAGGTAGTTTCCGGCGGATATGATTTGTATATTGGGGAAATTAAGCTGACCCAGGATATGGATTTAAGCTCCCTGTTAAGCGGAGACCTGTTAGACAATTTCTATTACCTGTGGTCCGGAGACTTAAAGGTATCTGATTTTGTAACCGCCTTTACTGAAGATATGCCATTTATTCCCATCGGCTTCCGCAATGGGGTGGTTTGTTACACCCAGGATATGACAACGGACGTGGAAACCCTTCCCGGTTCGCCGTTTGCCAACCTGCAGAATGTGGCCAAACGTTCTAAATAATTGAACAGGGCCAGGTTCTGTGGTAAAATGTTAGTCCAATACGGCAGTTTTGCGCCGTTTTCGTTCCAAGAAGGAGTGTTAGTATGATCCGAATTGAAAAGCCACTCGGCACAATTGAAACGAATGAATCTTACTTTTCCGAATTGCTGGGCAGTGTGGTTCCCACCTGCTTTGGAGTTGTTGGCATGGAAGATACCAATGCATTCCAGGGCATCCGCTCATTTTTTAATCGGAAACGGAAGTTTTTAGATAAAGGGGTGGCAGTCCGCAGCTCTTCCGGCGGGCTGGTCATTGACCTGCATATTAAGGTGACTTATGGAATAAATATCTCCACGGTAGTACAGAACATTGTAGAAAAGGTGAAGTATACCGTAGAAAACGTTACCGGCATGAACGTAAAAGAAGTCAACGTTTATGTGGATTCCATGATTTCGTAAGGAGTTAAACAGAGTGATTACAGGGGCAATTTTCCGCGATGCAGTTATTTCTGCCGCGCATAACGTAAACAACAATCGGAAAGAGGTAGACGCATTAAACGTCTTCCCGGTACCGGACGGGGATACCGGAACCAATATGTCCATGACCATTGCGGCCGCCGCAAAGGAACTGGAACTGGTCCCGGATGACGCCACCATTTCTGCTGTGGCAGACAAAACGGCTTCGGCCATGCTCCGTGGTGCCAGAGGAAACTCCGGTGTTATTCTTTCCCTGATTTTCCGCGGCTTTTCCCGTGGCCTGAAGGGCAAGGAAACTGCCGGTCAGCGGGATCTGGTACTGGCACTTTCCTATGGCGTGGATGCCGCTTATAAGGCCGTTATGAAGCCAACCGAAGGAACTATCCTGACCGTAGTCCGCAAGGCTACCCAGGCCGGTGCCCTGTTTGGAACCGAAAACAAGAGCGCCTCTGCTCCGGAAGTTTGGGATGCGGTTATTGCCGGTGCGGAAGAAGCATTACAGCAGACGCAGGAAATGCTTCCGGTTTTGAAAAAAGCAGGCGTAGTAGATGCCGGTGGACAGGGCCTGGTTTACGTATTCCAGGGCATGGCCAGCGTATTCCACGGAGAAGGCATTGTGGAAGACCGGAATGACGAAGCCGTTTCCATTAACGTACAGCCCTTTGTAAAGAAGGCAACGGTTGCCGCTGCCAGCTCGGATATTAAATTCGGTTATTGCACTGAATTCATTGTTAACCGGGACAAGAAAGTAACCAAGGAACCCATGGCACTGCGTGCCTATCTGGAATCCATCGGTGACTCCGTTGTCTGCGTAGATGATGATGACATTATTAAAGTTCACGTACATACCAACGAACCGGGTAACGCCATTCAGGAAGGCCTGAAATTCGGCCCGTTGGTAAAAATCAAAATTGATAATATGCGTCAGCAGCATGTGAATGCCGGCAAAGACGGCTCTTATGCAGATGTTGACCTGCAGCAGTATCATAAACGTCCGGTACCGACAGAAAGTGCGCCGGAAGAAGCTTCGGCTCAGGAAGTTACTTCTGTAGAACCGGAAAAGGAAGTCGGCTTTGTTGCCGTTGCTGCCGGAGACGGTTTAAAGCAAATGTTCCAGGAAATTGGGGTAGACACCGTAGTTTCCGGCGGACAAACCATGAACCCAAGTACGGAAGACATTTTGAATGCGGTAGAAACCACACCGGCCCGGACCGTATTCGTGCTTCCGAACAACAAAAATATTATTATGGCGGCAGAGCAGGTAGATGCCATCTCTTCCCGCAAAGTTATTGTTCTGCCATCCAGAACCCTGCCGCAGGGCATTGCTGCCATGCTGGCTTATGATCCGGATGCCAGCATCAATGACAATCATCTGGCCATGACCAAAGCCTTAAGCACCGTTGAAACCGGTCAGGTTACCTTTGCAGCCAGAGACAGTTCCCTGGATGGCAGAACCATTCGGGAAGGACAGATGCTGGGCATGGAAAATGGTGCCATTACTGTGGTAGAAGATGACCCTGTTACGGCTGCGTACAAAGTAACTCGCCACTTGGTCAGAAGACACAGCAACGCCACCATGATTACCCTCTTCTACGGTGAAGGCGCCACAGAAGAAGATGCAGAAAAGCTGGAAGCCCTTTTGAACGAGCGTTACAGCAACATTGAAACCGTTGTATTGGAAGGCGGTCAGCCGGTTTATCATTTCATTATCTCGGTTGAATAACATCCCGGAGGTGCAAACAAATGCTCCCGGATATTTCCATTACTAAACTGAAGGGCGTCGGTGAAAAGCGCGCCGGGCAATTACAACAGCTCGGCGTGGATTCCATTGATGCTCTTTTTCATTATTTCCCGCGGGCGTACGAAGACTGGAGCCAGGTGGTTCCCATTATGGGAGCCGAATTATATGAAAAGGCCTGCTTGCAGGTTGTCGTAAAAGATTCGGTTCGCACCTTTCGTGCCAAAAGCGGAATCTGGGTATTTGAAACGCAGGTTTTTGATACCACAGGCCTGTGCCAGGTGCTGATCTTTAACAACCGGTATGCAGCCCAGTTGTTTCAAAAAGGAAAAGAATTGCTGCTTTACGGAAAAGTGACCGTAGAACATGGGGTACGGAAATTGTTGAACCCTGCTGTTGCGGTCAATCAGGAAAAGCAGCGGATTAAACCGGTGTACCGCCGCAGTAAGGATATTACGTCCAATTATCTGGAAGGCTGCATGGAGCGGGCTTTGCAGGACTATGCCGGCCTTTTGGAAGATCCGATTCCGGAGACGGTTCGGCAGAAGTATCGGCTGATGCCGCTGCGCCGGGCCATAGAAGAAATTCATTTTCCGTCCTCTATGGAGCAGATGAAACAGGCCCGGAATCGCCTGATTTTTGAAGAGCTGTTGGAATTGCAGGTCGGCTTGCGCCGTCTGCACAGCAAGGTGGAAACGGCTTCCGGTGTCCGCCTTCTGCAGGATTACAGCACGGATTTTTATCAGCTGTTACCGTTTACGCCAACCAATGCACAAAAAAGGGCCGTTGCTGCCGCCATGGAAGACATGCAGAGCGGGACCCTGATGAATCGGTTATTGCAGGGGGACGTCGGCTCCGGAAAAACCATGGTAGCTGCCGCGCTCTGTTACTCCGTTATTCGGAATGGCTACCAGTGCGCGCTTATGGCTCCCACGGAAATTTTGGCGGAGCAGCACTTTGCCACCATGCAAAAGTTCTTTCAGGGAACCGGTATGCAGGTGTCTTTGCTGACCGGCAGCACCGGCGCTAAAGAGAAGGCGGACCGGAAAGCCGCCCTGCGCAGCGGCGCCACAGACCTGGTGGTGGGCACCCACGCCCTGTTGACAGAAGACGTGGATTTTGCCAGACTGGGTTTCGTTATTACAGACGAACAGCACCGCTTTGGCGTAAACCAGCGCGGAAGCCTTGCCGGAAAGGGCGAAGGTGCCCACGTTCTGGTTATGTCGGCCACTCCTATTCCAAGGACCATGGCCCTTGCCATTTACGGAGACCTGGACGTTTCCATTATTGATGAGCTTCCCAAAGGAAGACAACCCATTGAAACTTACCGGATTACCGGAAAAATCCGGCCACGCGCATATCAGTACATAAAGAAGTTCCTGGACGAAGGGCGGCAGGCGTATATTGTCTGTCCCCTGGTGGAAGAGGGAGAAGACACCCCGGAACAACTGGTATCCGCCACGGAGTATTATGAACGGATCCGGACTCACGAATTTCAAGACTATTCCGTGGGGCTATTGCACGGACAAATGAAGAATGCGGACAAAGAGGCCGTTATGGAACGCTTTGTCCGGGGAGACATTCAGCTGTTAGTAGCCACCACTGTAATAGAAGTCGGTGTAGACGTGCCAAACGCAGTCATTATGTTAATTGAAAATGCCGAGCGATTTGGTCTGTCTCAACTGCATCAGTTGCGGGGCCGCGTTGGGCGGGGACCGTACCAGTCCACCTGCATTCTGTTGTCAGACAGTACGTCTGACAACACGAAGGACCGGTTACAGGTTCTCTGTTCCACCAATGACGGCTTTGAAATCTCACAGAAAGACCTGGCCCTCCGCGGCCCGGGAGATTTCTTCGGACAGCGCCAGCATGGCCTGCCCGAGCTTCGCATTGCAGACATGCTGATGGATTTCTCTGTTTTAGAACAGGCTGGTGTGGCCGCAGAAGAGCTTCTGCAGGCAGATCCGGCGCTGTCCCTGCCGGAGCATCAACTCCTGTCCCGGGAAATTGATTTGCTTTTTCAGAGGAATCAATCCACCTGTTGAAGTGAGGAAGAAGAGATGAAATTAAAACAAACGCATGCAGCCAAGATGGCCAGACGGCGGACCATAACCGTCTGTATTTCCTTTCTGCTGCTGGTGGCTCTTTGTGTGGGGCTTGGGTTTGGGATTTCCGCCTGTGTTACCAGATACCAGGAAAAGAAAAAGAAAGAAGCAGCCGCTGCCAGTGCAGCCGCTGCAGAAGCCAATATGGATGCCCTGGACCACTACATTGCCAACATGACACTGGAAGAAAAACTGCTCCAGATGTTTCTGGTCAGCCCGGAAGAACTGACCGGTGTCAGTGTGGTTACCAGTTCCGGAGATACCATGCGGACCAGTCTAAACCAGTACCCGGTTGGCGGATTAATTTACCATAGCATGAACCTGACTTCGGAATCTCAGGTTACGGAAATGCTGTCTTCCGCACAAAGCATCATGACCAACGCAAACCAGGTGCCCCTGTTTTTAGCGGTCATTGAGGAAGGCGGGCCGGGCACTACCTCGCCCGTGGCCAATGCCTTAAAGACAACGGTCTACAGCGCGGCGTATACCTACGCCTCCAAGGAAGACGGCGTAACACAGCTTAGTCTGGACATGAGTGAAATGGGCAAAGAGCTGTCCGCCCTTGGTTTTAATCTGAATTTAATGCCGTATTCCAACTGCTCCAGTATATCGGATTCTACGGTTGGGGTCCGCTCTTATGGAGAGGATTATACGAAGACCGCAGAAATGGTTAGCACCGCAGTAAAGGGTTTGCACACCGGCGGCGTGGCAACTGCCATGAAATATTTCCCCACCAGTGGCAATTTAAGTAGCAACGGCTTTTACGTTTCTGACAAATCCCTGACAGACCTGCGCACCTATGACATGGTACCGTTCAAGGCCGGAATTTCTGCCGAAACAGATATCATTATTGTCGGACACGTACAAATTGAAGCGGTAGATGCCGGTACTCCGGCGGACCTGTCCTCCAAGGTGGTCGGCAATCTGCTTCGTTCCGAACTGGCCTATGACGGAATTATCATGACCGCATCCCTTTCGGATACTGCGTTAAGTGCTTATTCCGCCGGAGAACTGGCTGTCCAGGCGGTGCAGGCCGGATGTGACATGCTTTACAATACCAATGATTTAAGCTCTGCACTTGCTTCCCTGAAGTCTGCGGTCAGCAACGGCACCATTAAGGAGTCACAGATAGACACATCCGTTAAACGTATCCTGACTGCCAAGATTAACCGTGGCATTATGGATGAACCAAGCACGGAAACTTCTACCACTAAGAAAAACTAATAAAGTAAGATAGACAGAAGACGAAAAGCCAGAAAATAAAAAAGAGGGCTCTTTCCCACGGGGAAAGGGCTCTCTTTTGTTTTGCAATGATATATTCTTCCGCTTTCCAGGGCGTTTTTGCCACGCTTTATTTTACCCGCAGTTTTTCTGCCAGTGCCAGGTTGGGCTCAATTTGCATGGACCAGTTTTCATGGTAAATGACTTTGCCGGGTTTGGCGCCAACCGGCTTTTTTAAATTCTTGGCCAGCGTATAGTCCACTTCCACTTTGGTGTCGGCATCTGCATTGCTGTTGACGGCGGCAATACAGGCGGCTTCCAAAATGGCCTGGTCAGAGACGGTTCCGTTCTGGCTGCAAAGAACAACATGGGCGCCGGGAAAATCCTTTACGTGGAACCACATATCGGTTTTGGCGGCCTGCTTTAATGACAGCTTGTCATTCTGCAAATTGTTGCGTCCCACCAGAACAGTGTATCCGTCGGTGGTACGGTATTCCATTGGCGGCAATGCCGCAGGCTGCTTCTGGGCTTTTACCTTGCCCTTTTTTGTCTTTTGGACACTATGGTCTTTTAGGTACCCACCGCTTTTCAGTTCCTGGCGGATGGAGGCAATATCGCCTTCTTTTTCCACGCGGGACAAGGCATCCAGAACGGTGTCAAGGTATTGCAATTCCTCTGCACCGGAAGCCAATTGCTCTTTCAGCTTCTTTTCGGCCGTATAGGTTTTGCGATACTCCTTATAATACTTCTGCGCATTCTGCGCCGGACTGAGCGCCGGATTGACCGGAACCCGCATAAGCGCACCATCTTCGTAGTAATTTTCCAGGTCAAAGAAGGGAACGCCTTTGGTCAGCCGGTACAGGTTGGCGTTGATCAGCTCTGCGCTGATGCGGAGCGTTTCCCGGTCTTTGCACTGTTCCAGTTCTTCCTTTTGTGCATTCATCTTTCTGGCGATGCGGCTTCTTGTCTTGTTTAAAAAGTGCTTCAAATCCGCAGTACGACTTGCCATCCGTTCCATACTGTCTCGCACGGAATAATAGTCATCCAGGAGAGCGGAGGGAGAAGGATAAAAATTGACTTCCACCTGGCTGCCGTACTGGGTCAGCGGGAAGAAGGAAAAATCAAAGGGCTTGCCGGCTTCGTCTTTGACCACACAGAATTGCGGCTGGTTTTCCTGCAAAACAGAGCGCAGTTCCAAGAGGGCAAATTCCAGGGCCGTGAAGTGGCTGATGGTCATGTCGGCAAGGGCCTTGTCTTCTCCTACTGCACGGTGGGCAAGCTCTCTTGCAACAACAGGGGAAATGCCTTGTAAGGAAGCCAGCAGGGCGCCGGACAGGCGCTTGGTGGAGAAGCTGCGGATGCGCTCCATAATTTCATCTATGCCATGGCCAAGCAGGGACAGTTTGTCCTGCTGTGGCGGAAGCTCATACGGAAGACCGGGTAACACCAAGCGCTTGGAAGACTTGCTGATGTCAACCCGCTTCAGGGCATCAATAATGGTACCATTTGGACCGGTCAGGATGACATTGCTGTACTGGGCCATGATTTCAATAATCAGGCTGAGCTCTTCCCGGTCTCCCAGTTCGTTGGTGGCCTGAAAGGTAAGGGAAAGGACGCGGTCCAGTTGTTCCTGATGAACCCCGGTGAAAGTGGCGCCGCCCAGGCGCTTGCGCAGCAACATGCAGAGCATGGGCGGACTGGCCGGGTTTTCAAACTCCGCCTTGGTCAGGCTGACGCGGGGACTGTTGGCCCTGGCAGACAATAACAATTTTACCCCGCCCAGCTGACGCTGGCGGAGTAACAAAACCAGCTCTTCTGAAGAGGGCTGGTAGATTTTATCTACTTTTGCACCGATTAAGGTTTGACTGAGCTCTTCTGCAAGAAAATGCAGGTAGCAACCGTCCAGTGCCATAGGGGTATCTCCTTATCCGATATAAGCTACCGGAGCAGATTCCAGGTAGCGGTAGTCCAGTTCCGGGAATTCCTGTTGTAACAGCTTCAGTAAAACCGGAACTGAAACAGTTTCTGTTTCATAATGACCGGCGGCCAGTAGCGCAATGTCATAGTCAATGGCGTCTAAGAAGTCATTGTGTTTGGCGTCTCCGGTAACAAAGGCATCTATGGTTCCTTCGGCAGCCAGTGCCGGAAGAAAGCTGCACCCGGCGCCGCCGCAGACGGCAACCGTTTGGATTTGTTTGGTGGCGGAAGAAACGCGGACAACCGTGTTTAATGCAGCTGCCACAATGTCGGCAAATTCTGCTGCCGGGACGGCTGCCTTCAGCCGGCCGGCCCGTAGCATTTGCACGCCGTTTTCTTCCGGCCCGATTTTATGGATATCTGTCAGCCCGAGCAACGTTGCCAGTACGTCATTGACTCCGCCGTCTGCGGCGTCCCATGGCGTGTGTGCAGCCAGCAGCCCCATGCCGTTTTCTATGGCGTAGAAGACGGGACTGTCAGCCGTAACGGCTTTGAGCGGGTGGAAAATTACGGGGTGATGACTAACCACCAGATCTGCACCAAAGTCTTTGGCCTGCCGTAATGTGTCCATGGTAACATCCAGGCACAAGGCAACTTTATGCACTTCTTTGTTCAGGTCTCCTACCAGGAAACCGCTGTTGTCCCAGTCTTCCTGCGTGGAAAACGGGGCCAGGCTGTCCAGAAACTGGTAGAGGTCTTTGGCAGTATAAGTCATACTCCGGTCCTTTCTTTAATGGCGTTCATGAGGGAAAGCAGGAAATTGCATTCCTCTTCGGTATGGTCCATGGTCAACAATCCGTTTAACCGTTTTCCCAGGCGATCCAGCACTTTCTGGAAATATTCCGCTTTCAGCGGATGGTCAGAGTCTGCCAGTGTACCCAGATAACAGGCAAGCGGGGACGCATCTGACGGGGTACCGGTGTATTCTGCGTCCATGGCAAGATACAGGCGGCTTCCCTCTTTGCACAGCTGTTCCTGTAAAATGGAAAAGCCGTTCCGGTATAAATAGTTCCGCAGGTCTTCCTGATGGGACTGCGGTTGTAAAACCAGGTGAATTCCTTCTGCTTGCAGCCAGGGAGCGGCGGCCAGCAGGTCTTCCATTAAATTGCCGCCCATACCGGCCAGGACAAATTCCTTGCTGTCCTCCGGATGCAGATTGGAAAAGCCGTCACTTAAAACCAAAGTGATTTTGTCTTCCAAACCGTATTTTTCCACAGTTTCCCGCGCATTGCCAAGCGGGCCTTGTCTGACGTCTGCAGCAATGGCAGAGGGAATTTTTCCGATTTGTAATAAATAGGCCGGGAGATAGGCGTGATCGGTACCAATGTCGGTCAGTACCTGGTTTCCCCGAACCAATCCGGCCACCATTTGCAGTCGGGGAGAAAGTTGAATCATAATTCCTTATATGCTCCTTAGTTCTTCAAACTTTGCAGCGGTGCCGGAATCCGGCCGCCACGCTGGATGAATTTAGCCGGGGATGCCGTGTTGACCGGCATAACCGGTGCGGTGCCAAACAGGCCGCCGTAGTCTACTTCGTCACCAACATTCTTGCCAATGGCCGGGATAACACGAACCGCGGTGGTTTTGGTGTTGATGAGGCCAATGGCGGCTTCGTCGGCAATGATACCGGAAATGACTTCCGGTGTGGTGTCTCCGGGGATGGCAATCATGTCCAGACCAACCGAGCAGACGGCGGTCATGGCTTCCAGCTTTTCAATGCGGAGTCCGCCGGAGCGGGCTGCGGCAATCATGCCTTCATCTTCGGAAACCGGAATGAAGGCGCCGGACAGGCCGCCAACCTGGGAGGATGCCATAACGCCACCCTTCTTAACTGCGTCATTCAGCAAAGCCAGACAGGCCGTTGTGCCGGCACAGCCACATTCTTCCAGTCCCATTTCTTCCAGTACTCTGGCAACGGAATCTCCGACTGCCGGGGTAGGTGCCAGGGACAGGTCTACAATACCAAACGGAGTATTTAAGCGGCGGGAAGCTTCGTTGGCAACCAGCTGACCCACGCGGGTAATTTTAAAGGCAGTCCGTTTTACGGTTTCTGCAATTTCCTGAATGGAAGCATCCGGCTGGTTGCTTAAAGCAGAGCGGACAACGCCCGGGCCGGAAACACCGACATTAATAACAGTGTCCGGTTCTCCGATACCGTGGAAGGCACCGGCCATAAACGGGTTATCTTCTACAGCGTTGCAGAAGACAACAATTTTAGAGGCGCCAACGCATTCCCGGTCTGCTGTCTTTTCGGCAGCTTCTTTAATAATTTTGCCCATCAGGCGAACGGCGTCCATGTTGATGCCGGCCTTGGTGGAACCGATGTTAACGCTGGAACAGATATGATCTGTAACAGCAAGTGCTTCCGGAATGGATTGGATAAGAGCTTCATCGCCTGCAGCAAAGCCCTTTTGTACCAGTGCGGAATAGCCGCCCAGGTAGTTGACTCCCACTTCTTTTGCGGCCTTTTCTAAGGCAAGGGCATAGGAAATGGGGTCTCCGTTGCTGGAAGCCAGCAGCATGGAAATGGGTGTAACGGAAATGCGCTTATTAATGATGGGAATGCCATATTCCCGTTCAATGTCTTCTCCGGTTTGCACCAGGTGTTCCGCTTTCCGGCAGATTTTGTCATAAATCTTCCGGCAGGCGGCGGTGCTGTCCCGGTCCGCACAGTCCAACAGGGAAATACCCATAGTAATGGTACGGATGTCCAGGTTTTCATTTTCAATCATCTGGATGGTTTCCAGAATGTCAGATGGGTTCAGATTGAGCATAGGTCAGGTTCTCCTCAAATACGATGCATGGAATGGAAAATATCTTCGTGCATGGCATGAATAACCAGACTGTTTTCTTCTCCATAGGCTTTAATGCCGTCTGCAAATTCGCCGAACGGAATGGTCAGCTTATCTACGTCAATGGACATGATCATAACAAACATGTCATTCAAAATGGTCTGGGAAACGCCGATGATATTGGCGCCTTTATCTGCAAGGAAGGTGGATACTTTTGCAAAGATTCCAATGGTATCCTTGCCGACTACGGTTACAACTGCTTTCATGGGAAAACCTCCAGCGTTCAAAGTTAACCTATTCTATCACAATTCCCCTTACAGTGCACCGCTTTTCCACGCCGGAAAAGGGTAGGTCTTTTTTCTGCTTTTCCTCTACAAATAGTTTCCATTTATGGTAAAATCATAGTGCTTTTTCAGGAGCGGAGAAAGGGGATACACTATGGTCTTGGCTGCGTATGCAAAAATCAATTTGTTGCTGGACATTTTGGGTAAAACAGAAGACGGCTATCATACGGTTTTTAATATTATGCAGTCGGTAGATCTGGCAGATTACGTTACCGTGGAATTGGACGGAGCTCCCGGAACCATTCAGTTGTCCTGCTCTACTCCTTCTTTACCGTGTAATGCAGACAATTTAGCCTATGCTGCAGCAACGCATTTCTTTCAGGAAACCGGTATTCCCAATCCGGGCATTCGCATTTATGTGGAAAAACACATCCCCATTGCGGCCGGGCTGGCGGGCGGCAGTGCCGACGCGGCAGCCGTTTATGTGGCGTTGAACCGGCTCCTGCACGCGGGCTTATCTGAACGGCAGTTAAGCACCATGGCGGTAGCCACGGGTGCGGATGTGCCGTTCTGCATCCAGGGCGGCACCATGCTGGGGCTGTACACCGGAGGGGTGCTTGCTGCGCTTCCGGCGGTTTCGCCTTGCTGGTACGTGCTTTGCAATCCGGACCAGCAGATTTCCACCAAAGATGCCTACGCTGCTTTTGATACCGCACAAAACGTGCGGCATCTGAACCGCGAAGGCATGTTGCAGGCCTTAATGACCGGCAACACCGAACAGCAGTTCTCCAATATGGGAAACCTGTTTGAACAGCTCCTGGAAGTGCCGGATCGGGTGGAAATCAAGTCCGTATTGCGGCAGCACGGAGCCAAGGCGCATCTGATGAGCGGAAGCGGCCCAAGCACCTACGGCGCTTTCACGGAGAAAGCAGACGCAGAGGCCTGCTTTCACGCGCTGAAAGCCGCCGGATATCAGCGGGTTTTCCTTTGCCGGCCCAACGCGGTCGGCGTTGAAATCCAATCGGAATAATGGTATCATCTTGGCAACAAATGAAAGTAGTTCGGAGGCGTTCCAATGAAGACCCAAAAGTCCAAAATCAGTGCGTTGCTTCTCAGCCTGTTGCTGTTGCTTTGCCTGTCTGTTCCGGCATTTGCCGGTTCTTCCGTTAGCGGAAATACGGCTTATATTACCAGCGGAACCAAAACGGTTACATCGAATGACATCCCGGCCAGCATTGTTAACCGGGTCAGCATTACCACTATTTATGTGCCGAATTCGGTTACCCGGATTTCCTCCGGTGCCTTTACCAGCTTTTCCAATCTGGAAACCGTTTATATTGATAACTACCAGGGTGCTGTAACCATAGAATCCGGCGCTTTACCAAGCGGCGCCAAAGTGGTTTATACCGGAGAAAAACCAACCACAACCAGAAAATCCACTACCACGAAAAAAAGTACAACAACCACAAGCAGCACCACGGAGTCTACTACAGAGTCTGAAACAGAAGAAACTACCGAAGAAGAAACCTCAGATTCTGTGGTTACCAAGGTAGCTAACCCTACCGGAACAACGTCTGTTACCAAAGAAACCTCTTCCGGCAGTAAGCAGGGAAGATCCATTTCTATCGGAGTGGTTACGTTAGTCGGCGTCAGCGCCGTGGTTCTCATGATCCTGAAATTCAGGAAGCAGTAAGGAACTTGTTTAACGCTCTGGCTTTTGCCAGAGCGTTTTATCTCGCAGTTTGAACAACCGGCAGAAAGGAGGCCGTCCATGGCAAATAAAATTTTGCATCGCGCAGGGGAAGAGGGAAAACATTTCTTAGACCACTTTACAGTGTATCTGAAATGGCTTGTCTTATCCGTCCTGCTGGGCGCCGTAATGGGCCTGATTTCTACCGCATTTTATTATGCGTTAACCTATGCCACGCAGTGGCGGACAGACCATCCGTTTTTAATCTGGCTTCTGCCGGTGGCGGGTCTCTTCATTGCCTTTTTATACCAGAAATTTGATAAGCAACCCAAAGAAGAGGGAAACAAAGGCACCAATATGGTGCTGGCAGCGGTCAATGCCAATGAAGAAATTCCGGCAAGAACCACACCGCTGATTTTTGTCTCCACTATTTTGTCCCATCTGTTTGGAGCCTCCGTTGGCAGAGAAGGCGCCGCATTGCAGATGGGAGCCAGCCTGGGAAGCACCCTGGCAAGACTTTTAAAAATGAAGGAAGCAGACAAGCGGATTTTAATCATGACCGGTATGGCCGGTGCGTTTTCCGCCCTGTTTGGATCTCCTATTACTGCTGCCATTTTTTCCATGGAGGTCATTAGCGTTGGTGTTATGTACTATGCTGCGCTGGTGCCCTGTGTTGCCTCTGCGCTGACTGCCATTTCCGTGGCCAAAGCCTTAGGCGTAACCTATGCCGTTTATCAGTTGTCCGTTTTACCGGATTTCACTTTCTATACCGCGGGAATGACCACTCTGCTGGGCGTTCTTTGTGCCATCTTCAGCATCCTGCTCTGCATGACCCTGATTCTGGTAGAAAAGTTCATGAGCACGGTGTTTAACAACACCTACATCCGCATCTTTGTAGCCGGTACCTTTATCAGCCTGCTGACCCTGCTGGTGGGAAATCAGGATTACAACGGCCTGGGTGCTGCCATGATTCTTTCTGCCGTTATGGGGCATACCGTTTGGTATGCATTTTTGCTGAAGCTCCTGTTTACGGCCGTTTCCCTTGCCGGGGGATACCGTGGCGGTGAAATTGTGCCGACCTTATTTATGGGAGCCTGCTTTGGCTGCTTTGCCGCGTCCTTCTTGGGAATGCCGGCAGGGCTGTGTGCCGCACTTGGCATGATTGCCGTATTCTGCGGTGTTACTAACTCGCCCATTGCATCCTTTATTATGGGCCTGGAGTTGTTTGGCGGACAGGGAATCTGGTTCTTTGCCATTGTGGTGGCGGTCAGCTACATGCTGTCCGGATACTATGGCATTTACAAGAGTCAGCTGATTATTTACTCGAAGTATCGCAACGCCTATGTACGGCGGAATATTCTGCGGTAACAGAATAGGAGGATTTTGTTTGGAAGAAGTAAAAGAAGTAAAAACAGATGTACAGGAAAGCAAACTGGGAACCATGCCCATTAACAAGCTGCTGATCAGCACCTCATTGCCCATGATGGTATCCATGCTGGTGCTGGCGCTGTATAACGTGGTAGACAGTTTCTTTATCGGGAAATATGACCCCACCGGAATTGGTGTAGCAGCACTGTCCTATGCATTTCCCATCCAAAACCTGATGACGGCGTTCTCCGTCGGAACCGGTGTTGGTGTAAATGCCCTGCTCTCCAAAAGTCTGGGTGAAAAAAATAAATCCCTGGTGGACAAGACCGCCAACAATGCGGTTTTAATTTATGCGGCCACCTTTGTGTTAATTGCCCTGCTGGGCCTGGTTCTTCCGGAACCTATCTTCCGGATGCAGAAAGCATCCGACCAGGCCATTCAGTATGGCATGGAGTACCTGCCCATTGTTATGTATTGCTCCTTTGGCATGTTTGCCCAGGGCTGCATGGAACGGCTTTTAATTTCCACCGGACGGACCATGTATTCCATGACCACCCAGCTGGTTGGCGCCGTGGTTAACATTGTTCTGGACCCCATCCTGATCTTCGGCTACCTTGGTATGCCGGCCATGGGTGTAAAAGGCGCGGCTATTGCCACCGTTGCAGGACAGATTGTTTCCGCCATTCTGGGCGTTATTTTCAACCGCCGGTTCAATCCGGAAATTACCCTTAGCTTCAAAATGATGAAGCCGGACTGGTGGGTTATCCGGGACATTTACAAAGTCGGCCTGCCGTCCATTGTGATGAACTCCATTTCGTCCATCATGGTATTTGCCATGAACTTCATTCTGAATGCATTTACGGAAGCGGCCGTTACCGTCTTTGGCCTGTATTTCAAACTGCAGAGCTTCGTCTTCATGCCGGTCTTCGGTATGAACAGCGGTGTAGTTCCCATTGAAGCCTATAACTATGGTGCGGGAAGACCGGACCGTATTAAGCAGACCATTCGCTGTGCCGTTTGTTACGCCGTTGGCATCATGACGGTCGGCCTGCTGATCTTTGAACTTTTCCCGTCCCAATTGCTGGAACTGTTCACGGAAGAGCCCCGCGTAGTGGAGCTTGGCACTACAGCCCTTCGCATCATTGCCATTCACTTCCCACTTGCCGGTGCGTCCATTATGTTCATGTCCTCTTTGCAGGCACTGGGACGTCCCATCCGCAGCCTGATTGTTTCCGTTTCCCGTCAGCTGATTGTTCTGGTACCGTGTGCCAAACTCCTTTCCCTGACCGGCAACCTGAGCCTGGTATGGCTGGCCTTCATTATTGCAGAAGGGGTTTCCCTTACCATGGTCAGCCTCTTCCTGAAAGGCACCATAAAATCCATTCACAAAGAGCTGGAAGAAAAATCTCCGGTTGCAGAAGAGCCCGCACCCGTTACGGAATAAGTACACAAAAAGCAAGGCAGTTGATCCTTTTGGGACCAGCTGCCTTTTTTGTTTTTTCTTTTTTGCGAGTCAGTGGATTTCCGTAAATATCAGCCTACATAAATTTGCAGGGTGTCTGCCGTTTCTTCCGGGTCTTCCACCTTTAATGTAACCTGATATCCATTGTCGGTCTTTTTCATGTCGTAAACGGTTTCTCCGGAAACAGCCCAAACGGAATCATAGTCTTCGTCTGTTTCCCAGAGGAACGTGGTTAACTCATTGGTCTGTTGTATGGTAAGATCCGTGGCTTCTAAGGAAGTGGAAAGGAGTGACTCGCCGGAGAGGGAAAGGACAGGATTATAGTCCAGCGATACCATCTTTTCATAACTGAAATAGTAGTCCTCAAGGGTGTATTCCGCCACTTCAAAAACCACAAGCTCCGGTTGGAACAGGTTGAAATAATACGGGAGGTCAAGCACGTTCTGATAGTCGTGGACACTGATGTATTCCCCAAGGGCGTTCATCATAAACTTTCTGCCATAGGTATTCATGTAACTTCCCTGGAACATCAGGGTACGGGGAGAACCTTCGTCTACCCGGTCCTGGTTGACGGTGTAACTGAAGCCCTGGAATTGCTCATCAAGGTAAATGCCACTGTAGTCTTCGGCTTTTTCTATGGTCTCTACGTCATTTAATAAGTAGGACGGAACGTCTTCATCAATAGGGAAGTTGGAAACCAGAAGGGAATCCTGGTGCTCCGAGCTGATGGTAAATTCGGAAAGCTGGTTTACATGAATGTTAGGGTTCAGTTCCTGCATGCGTTCCAGCATGGCCTGTGTGCCGTAGAAGGCGCCGTTGTCATTCCAGTGGTTAGCATCATACTTCTGATTGAAAACGGCAATACCGGCATCCCTGGCGTTCTGCAGGGTAACCGTGTTGTCCAGATAATTGACTCCGCGTTCGTCCAGCTCGGCAAGGAACAAGTCTACCCATTCGCGGTCATAGTTGGTTCCCTCTGCAATTTTATCAGAATAGACGGCAGGCTTTGCGGGCTCAAAGACAAATAGGAACGGAACCCCTCTGGCCTCACAGTAATCCTGAACTTCCTTGACCATATCGGCAAAGGCAACGTGGTAGTCAGTAAAGGAAGTATAAACCGTGGTAATTCCGGCGCCGAAAACATAACCGTCTTCTCCGTAGATGTAGGAGGGATGAACCATCTTTCCAAACAGTCTGTCATTGAAAATGGTATAGGAGCTAATCATTTCATCCCGGAACCCAATGCGGTCATTAATATAATCTTCTATTCCTTCTGTTAAGTCTTCGGATTCCGTAAACGGATTTCCGGCCAAAGCACGGTTGTCTATTTCGGAGATGGCATCTGACTCAAAATTAAAGAACGCCATTGGGAGAAGGAGAACCGTAAAGAAAAGAACTAAGGAAATAATTTGTAACTTTTTCATGCTGTCCTCCTTAATAACGGAAATAAATGAACGGGCTGTATTGCGAGTTCACCATAAACACAATGGAAAGGACGAACAGCAGGAGCAAAACCAGTTGATGGGTGGCATAGCCGGCTTTGGTCTGTAGTAATTTCTGCTGTGCCTGTTGTACTTTCGGTAAGCCACAAACGGTAGACCCCAAAAGGCCGATGATGGCCAGTGTAACAATTTGGGCATCCAGAAAGTACTTCCAGGTATAAGCCATTTCATACGGCTGCGGTTTTCCGAACATGGTCTGAATCCAGGTAGTGCAATCGGAAAAAGATTCAAAGCGGAACAGTTCCCAGCAGAACAGGGTAATTAAAAAGGTGCAAATCCATTTAAAAACAGAAGGGATTTTCTGATACCGGTCTTTGTTGGTAATCAGTTTTTCAACAACGATGCATAACCCGTTGATACCCCCCCAGGTCAGGTAGGTTGCGCCGGCGCCGTGCCAGATTCCGGTTAACAGGAAAACCACCAGCACATTGACTAGGGTGCGCACCGTTCCTTTTCGGTTACCTCCCAGAGGAATATAGACATATTCCTTAAACCAGGTGCCAAGGGAAATATGCCATCTTCTCCAGAATTCGGAAATGGAGCAGGACAGGTATGGGAAATTGAAGTTGGCTTTAACAGAAAAGCCCAGCATTTTAGATAAGCCAATGGCAATATCGGAATAACCGGAGAAGTCAAAATAAAGCTGCAGCATGTACAGCAGGGCGCCAAACCAGGCCGTTGGGGTATCAATTAAGGTTCCCATTTTGGAAAGGGAATCTCCGAAGCTGTCCGCCAGAATCAGCTTTTTGGCAAAGCCCAGCATAAGAAGACTGATGCCATCGGTAAACCCGGTCAGGCTGATTTCTTTTGCTTTGGCCTGGCCGGCGAAGTCCCTCCAGAGGACAATGGGACCGGAGACCACCTTCGGGAAAAAGCTGAGGTAAAGGGCGCAGTCAATCAGACTGCCGGCCCCGGCCTTTTTATGATAAATGTCTGCCAGATAGGAGATGGCGGAAAAGGTAATAAAAGAAATGCCGAGTGGGGCAACAATCGGATCCTGGGACAGACTGTCCTTAAAGAAAAAGTTCCACACGGTGAATACCATGCCGGTATATTTGAAATGGATTAAAACGAAGAGGGCAAAGCAGATGCCGATGACGTATAAGGTGCTTTTCTGCGGCCTGGTTTCTATGGCTTTTCCCAAAAGCCAGATGACCAGAATATAGGCCAGAAAACGGAACAGGTCGTCAAAGCAGGACCATAAATAAAAAACGCACCCAATTCCAATTAATAAGAGGTCCGTAGCTCTTATTTTTTGGAAAAAGGCGCTAAGAAATCCGTGCTTTTCCAGCAGCACGGTCAGGTAGTACAGGGCCAGACAAAGGGGCAGAAAAACGAAGGTAAAGGTTTGCGTGGTAAATGCCATAAAATCTCCTATTTCAAAATGGTTGCGCGGTGGGTTGGTTGCGAATGGTTATGGATATTTGCTTTTTTGCTTTGGCTCCTTAGAATCCTGTGCTTCCTCTTCCGGGACACTGGTGTCTATGATGGTGCCCCAGGAGTTTTTCTGGACGCGCTGGGTCTCCTGTGGCTTTTGCCCCCAGAGCTTCGGCTCTTTTCCGTTGACCAGGCGGGCCAGATTGTTACGGTGCCTGGTAAAGGACAGAATGGGATAAAGTGACGCCACAATGACAATCCAGTAGAATGCGTCCGACTGGAAGTAAAGGATCAGGAACGAAAGGAAACACGTGAATTCAAAGGTTAAAGACGAAATGGACATGATCCGCGTCAGCAGCAGACAGAGCAGGGACGGAATTGCTGCAATCAGGAAGACACGCCAGTCTATAACCAGCATGATGCCGAGCGAGGCAGCCACCCCTTTTCCGCCACGGAACTGCATATAAAACGGGTGATTGTGCCCGATTAATACAAAGATACCGGCAATCAGCTGAAAGCAGATAGATACGTCATGGGATCCGACAATGTCTGCCGTTAGCATCAGCTTGGCAAACAGGACGCCAAGAGCGCCTTTGCCGGCGTCTATGGCCAGACAAAGTAAGCCGAATTTCAGACCGAATACACGGATGGCGTTGGTGGCACCGGAATTTCCGCTGCCTTCCTGCCGTAAATCTTTATGGTAGATCTTCATGCCGAGTAGGTACGAGGGCTGGAACGTGCCCAGGAAATAACAGGTCATGAAGCAACCGAGAATGCAAAGAGTTCTAAGGGTAATGTTGCTCATGGAAGACTCCTCTGCTTGTTGAAAAGCAAGTGTAAAAAAGTTAAAATAGAGCAGGTGATAAGACATGATGATTTCCACAAAAGGACGCTATGCCTTCCGCATTATGCTGGATCTGGCACAGCACCAGGATGAGGGTTATATTTCCCTGAAAGAAATTGCAGAACGGCAAAAGGTTTCCATTAAATATCTGGAAGCCATAGCCAGCCGTTTGTCCAAAGACGAACTGATTACCGCTCATCATGGAAAACATGGGGGATATCAACTGTCCCGTTCGCCGGCAGATATTTCAGCCGGTGAAATTTTAAAAAGTGCAGAAGGAAAACTGGCACCGGTGGCTTGCGCCGGTACAGAAGTCGGCTGTGCCAATATGACCGAATGCTTAACCTATCCGCTTTGGAAAAATCTGGATGAATGCATTTACCGGTATCTGGACAGTGTTTCCCTGGAAGACGTTTTACTGGGCCGTGTTAACAGTTGAGTAAACCTGATTTAAAATGGCATTTACCGTAAAACGCTCGGTTTCCGTACGGGAAGTACAGGTAGACAGGGTTAAGACCCTGGTATCTGTGGTTAACTCCTGCGTTTCGGTTTCCACTTCCGAAAGAGCTACCATACGTTGTAACCAGTAGAAGTAATCTCCGTCGGAGGCAAAACTTAACAAATAAATGTCATCTGAGGTTTCCGCCGTAAAAGCGGAAACAATTTTATATTCCAGGATTTGATCCTTCTGGATAATGTAAAGATACGGATGGGCTTCCAAATAGGACTTGTCTTTGTACTTCTTTAAAGAGCCAAACATGGAACCGTTTTTGGTGTTGTGCCCGTAAATTAAGCTGTGCTGGTCCGTAAAGTCGGATCCGCATTCCGCAGCCAGGAAAATGCTGCCGAAGTCACTGTAAGTGCGGTTGTAGGTATGCTTCAGATAATACTGGTTATTATCCGTTTGCATTAACGGGTAATTTACAGCCGTGTCCGGAATCAGAATCCAGCCAATGGCATCTGCATTGGCTTTGGTTAAGGCATCAAAGTCTACGGAAATACCAAGATCAATGGATTTGTTGGCGTCAGCGCTTTCTTCTTTTAAGAAGGAGTCCGAAGCCTGCTGATATAACTGGTCTCCTTTATGGTAGTCATAGGCCATTTTGCCCAGACGGACAGCAGCCACCAGAAACAGAGCCAGAAAAAACAGCTCTGCAATCAGAAGAATGACCTTTTTCCCGGTCCACTTTTTCTGCTTGTCCATAATGAACTCCTCAATATCGTAATAAAATTACACACATTATAGCATAGAATATACTATTTGGAAAAGGACGGAATTACCCCATGATTTTAAACTGTTGCAATTTGGAAAAGTGGTATGGGGATCGTCTTTTATTTCAAAATGCCAATCTTTCTTTGGAAAAAGGGGATATTGTAGGGCTGATCGGCGCCAATGGCGCCGGAAAAACCACCTTATTCCGCATCATAACCGGGCAGGAAGAAGCAGACGCAGGCAACGTGGTGCGCTCGTCTTTCCTGAAGATTGGCTATTTGGAACAGCACGTTTGTGCCAATTCTGAAAAAACGGCATATGAAGAGTGCCTGACTATTTTTGAACCGCTGAAGAAAATGGAACAGCGGCTGGCAGAACTGCGCTCTGCTTTGCAGGTGCATGCAGACACAGCGCTGATTGAAGAACAGGAACAACTGCTGGAACAGTATAAGGCGGCGGACGGGCTGACGTACGCCGCGCTGACTCGCTCGGTCTTAAGCGGCCTTGGTTTTACGGAAGAAGAACAGGCCTTGCCGGTCAGCAGTCTTTCCGGCGGACAGAAATCTAAAATCGGCCTGGCTAAACTGCTCTTGCAAAAGCCGGATTTAATGCTGCTGGACGAACCTACCAACCATCTGGACATGCAGTCCGTTTCCTGGTTGGAAAAGTTTATTGCCGGCAGTCATATTACCACCCTGGTTATTTCCCATGACCGGTATTTTCTGGATAAAATCTGCAATAAAATTGCGGAAATTACCACACGGAAGGTTTACGTAACGGAGGGCAATTACAGCCGCCACATGGCGCTGAAGGAAGAGCGGGACGTCAGCCAGGAACGCCATTACAAAAACGTCATGGACGAAGTGCACCGGCTGGAGGGCGTCATTGAACAACAACGCCGCTGGAACCGGGAAAAGAATATTAAGACGGCCGAAAGCAAGCAAAAACAGATTGATCGCATGACCGCGGGCCTGGAGAAGCCGGAACAGGAGAATTTTGATTTCTCCTTTGCGTTCCGGCCCGCCACCATCAGCGGCGAAGACGTGCTGGAACTCCATGACGTTTCCATGGCGTTCCCGGATAAAGTCCTGTATGAAGGGGTCTCCTTTGAACTAAAGCGCGGGGACCGCATGGTCATGATAGGAGACAACGGGATCGGAAAAACCACCCTGGTAAAGCAGATTTTGCGCCGTGGGCGCGGCGTACGCTTTGGTGTTGGTGTAACCGTCGGATACTTTGACCAGCACCAGCTGAATTTAAGTCCAAACAAAACCGCCTTTGAAGAAGTGCAGGACAGTTATCCGCGCATGAGCAACACGGAAGTCCGCTCTGCACTGGCCGTATTTGGCTTTACCCAGGATAAAGTATTTGAAAAGATTTCCTCTTTCAGTGGTGGGGAACGTGCCAAAGTGGCCCTCTGCAAGCTGATGCTGCAGCAGTGCAATTTCCTGATTCTGGACGAACCCACCAACCATTTGGATATTTACTCCATGGCGGCATTGGAAGAAGCCCTGCAGGCCTATGACGGTACGTTGCTGGTCATCAGTCATGACCGTTACTTTATCAACCGGATTGCGGACCGCATTTTCTGTCTGCGGCCGAAAGACAGCGAGCTTTGCCTTGGCAATTATGATGTTTACCAGAAACAGCTGGAAGAGCGTCTGGCAAGGGAAGGTGCTGACTCGCCCGGGGAAACGGAACCCAAAAAGGAAATGGGAGCGGGCGGCAAGTCCTACCTGGAGCAGAAGAAGCTGCGTTCCGAGCAGACCCGCGCCAAAACCGCCCTGCGGAAAAAAGAAGAAGAAGTCAATGCCCTGGAGCAAAAGATAGAAGAACTGACGGGTGCACTGGATACCGAAGAAGTGGCTACCAATTTTGAAAAAGCCACGCGCCTGTCAGAAGAATTAGCGGAAACCAATGAGCGCTTAGACGCGGCTCTGGAAGAGTGGGAAGCTCTGGCAGAAACGGTCAGCTCATTTACAGAATAAAGGAGGATTTCATGTTTACTCTGAAAGCAAGCTACAACTACATTGGCACAGATCATGAAGTAAGCACCTTTGACAACGAAGCGTTTACGCTGGATCTGGAAGAACGGGAAGGGTACCTTGGCGCCGTGCTGACGGCAAAGAAGCCCATCCGGATGAATTGCCTGGTGCTGGACAGCCAGTATGCCTTTGCGGAGGAAGACCGCTTCTTCTCCAATGGATACCAGTCCTGGTCCACTTCTACGGAATACAAGCGAAGTGACCGCTCCGTTGGATACACGAAAATGGCAGACTGGGTGCGCCTGGGGCAGTATTTAGCCACTGCAGTGGGAGACTATAATTTTACTTCCTATGGCCAATTAGGTGTATTCCATTCGGAAACCTTTACGTATTTGCGGAAGCAGGGGAGCAACCGCATCAAATTGTATGGCTCCCGGTCGGAACGGCAGGGCTTTACTATTTTTGATGTGGACATGTACCATGACCGCTTTTCCATTGTAAAGGACGTAGACGGCCTGGAACTGGCAGAAGGACAGCAGTATCAGCTGCTGGACGTGGCGGTCATTGAAGAGGAGTACGATACCGCTTTTGACCGGTACTTCTTTGACTTCTGCGGCTTCTCCAAGCCAAAGGTTACCCGCTTTGCCGGTTATACCTCCTGGTACAACTATTTCCGCAACATTAATGAAGATATTATTCTGCGGGATCTGAACGGCCTGGATGCCGTTTCCGACCTGACGCAGATTTTCCAGATTGATGATGGTTACTCCAAGGTCGGGGACTGGACGTCTCCCAACCCGGAGAAGTTTCCACGCGGCCTGAAGCCCCTTGTGGATTCCATCCACGACAAGGGCTACCTGGCCGGACTCTGGCTGGCACCGCTGAATGTTCAAATCAGTTCGGAGCTGTTTAAAGCCCATCGGGACTGGCTGATCCCGTCCCCGACCTTCGGGCCGAACGTACCACAGCTGGGTCTGATTAACTGGGGCCTGACCTTTACACTGGATATTGAAAAGCCGGAAGTACGGGACTTCCTGAAGGACACCTTTAAGGTAATCCTGCAGGATTGGGGCTTTGACATGGTTAAGCTGGACTTCCTGTATACTGCCTGCATTCTTCCACGCGGTGGAAAGACCCGCGGTCAGTTAATGTGTGAAGCCGTTGATTTACTGCGCGAATGCTGCGGAGACAAAATTATCCTTGGCTGCGGTGTGCCTCTGGGTGCCTGCATGGGCATCTTTGATGCCTGCCGCATCGGCTGTGACGCCAACAAGGTCTTTGGCGGTGACCTGGTCAACAAGATGGAAATGAATGGGGAAGTGCCAAGCTGCTACAACGCTATGGTAGATACCATTTTCCGCCGCTGCCTGAACGGCCGTGCCTTTGCCAATGACCCGGATGTTTTCTTCCTGCGAGATGACAATATTGACTTTACCTATGAACAGAAACTGGATCTGGCCAAGGTCAATGATATCTTTGGCTCCGTCCTCTTTATGTCGGACAATGCCGGTCAGTATTCCCATAAAGCCATGGAAAACCTGGAGAAGATTTTCCGGCCGAAGGATTATCAGGTAAACCTGGTAGAGTATGTGGAAAAAGATGTTGTCCGGATTGACTATTCCGAAAACGGGCAGGAAAAGACACTGCAATTTAATCTCCGCACCGGAGACGGCAACGTGTTGGAAAACTTCTAAATTTAAAAAATCTAAATTTTAATTTTCCCGCCTTCAAAGGAAAAGCAAAAACCCCCGCGTTCTGTAACGCGGGGGTTTCTTTGTACTTCAGGGTAAATTAGCTGTGTAACTTAGCCTTTGTTTTTAATGTATTCGTCCATGGCGGCAGCGGCAGTTTTACCGGCACCCATGGCAAGAATAACGGTGGCAGCACCGGTAACGGCGTCACCGCCGGCGTATACGCCTTCACGGGAGGTCAGGCCGTTTTCATCGGCAACCAGGCAGCCCCACTTGTTGGTGTCCAGACCGGGAGTGGTGGAACGGATCAGCGGGTTTGGAGAAGTACCGATAGACATGATAACGGCATCTACATCCAGAACGAATTCGGAATCCGGAATGGCAACCGGACGGCGACGGCCGGAATCATCCGGTTCACCCAGTTCCATCTTGATGCACTTCATGCCGGTAACCCAGCCCTTGTCGTCTCCAAGGATTTCAACCGGGTTGTTCAGCAGCTTGAAGATGATGCCTTCTTCTTTGGCGTGATGTACTTCTTCTGCACGGGCAGGAAGTTCTTCTTCCGAACGTCTGTATACAATGTAAACTTCTTCTGCACCCAGACGTTTTGCCGTACGGGCTGCGTCCATGGCAACGTTACCACCGCCGACGATAGCTACGCGCTTGTCGTGGGTAATTGGGGTATCATAGCCTTCTTTGAATGCCTTCATGAAGTTGACACGGGTCAGATATTCATTGGCGGAGTAAACACCGTTCAAGGATTCGCCCGGAATCTTCATGAAGCTTGGCAGACCGGCGCCGGAGCCGACAAATACGGCTTCGTAGCCCTGCTCAAAGAGCTCATCAATGGTTTCGCATTTACCGATAACGGCATTGGTGACAATTTTAACGCCCATGGCCTTCAGGCCTTCAATTTCCTTCTTAACAATAGCCTTCGGAAGACGGAATTCCGGAATACCATAAAGCAGTACGCCGCCGGCTTCGTGGAATGCTTCGTAAATGGTAACGTCATAGCCGAGTTTGGCAAGGTCTCCGGCGCAGGTCAGACCGGAAGGACCGGAACCGACAATAGCTACGCGGTGACCGTTCGGCTGGATATCGTAGGTTTCCGGTTTGCCGTTTTCACGGGCCCAGTCAGCAGCAAAGCGCTCCAGACGACCGATACCAACTGGCTCGCCTTTGATACCACGAACACATTTTCCTTCACACTGGCTTTCCTGCGGGCAGACACGGCCACAAACAGCAGGAAGGGCAGAGGTGGTTTTGATGATGTCATTGGCTTCCTGGAAATTTCCTGCGGCAATGGCAGAAATGAAATCCGGGATTTGTACATTAACAGGGCAGCCGGAAACGCACGGTCTGTGCTTGCAGTTTAAGCAGCGCTGTGCTTCTTCCTGTGCCATTTCTGCAGTATATCCAAGGGAAACTTCTAAGAAGTTTTTATTTCTTACATTAGGATCCTGTTCCGGAATGGCAACCTTGGTTAAAGACATATTAGGCATTATTCCACAACCTCCTTATGATACAGGTTACAATATTCTTCTCTGTCATGATCCTGCTTTTCCTTGAAGATAACAGAGCGGCGCATGGCTTCATCAAAGTCAACTTTGAAACCGTCAAAGTCCGGACCGTCTACGCAGGCAAATTTAACTTCGCCGTCAACGGTAAGACGACAACCACCGCACATACCGGTACCGTCAATCATGATTGGGTTCATGGAAACGATGGTACGGATGTCATATTGCTTGGTCAGCTGTGCAACAAATTTCATCATGATCAGCGGGCCGATGGCAATGACACAGTCATAGCCGGCGCCGGCTTCAATCTGACGCTTCAGTACGTCGGTAACCAGAGCCTTTTCTCCATAGGATCCGTCATCTGTGCAAAGATAAAGGTTATCACATACTGCTTTCATTTCGTCTTCCAGAATAACCAGGTCCTTGTTACGGAAACCGGTAATCAGGTCACAATGAATGCCCAGTTCATGAAGGGCCTTGGCCTGCGGGTAAGCAATGGCGCATCCTACACCGCCGCCGATAACAGCAACCTTCTTCATTCCGTCAAATTCGGAGGCAATGCCAAGCGGACCTACAAAGTCCTGAATGCAGTCTCCTTCGTTCAGGTCACCCAGCTTCCAGGTGGATTTGCCAACCTTCTGGAAGATAATGGTAATGGTGCCCTTTTCACGATCATAATCAGCAACTGTCAGCGGAATACGTTCGCCGTATTCATCAATCCGCAGGATGATAAACTGTCCTGCTCTTGCCTTTCTGGCAACCAGCGGAGCTTCTACCTCCATTAAGCAAACAGTCGGATTAAGATCTCGTTTTGTGACAATTTTGTACAAAGAAATCAGTCCTCTCTTTTGTTATTTACGAAGAATTCGTTACTAACGTTCAAATTATACCACAAAGAAATTTATCATACAATTTAAACAATTCTCTATCAATCATATGTATCTTCTTATTGCGCTTTGGCAAAAGGAACCAAAACAAATTTTTCAAATAATAAAAGAGTGCACTTTGTGATGTGCACTCTTTTGCTTGTAAAATCTGGATAGGAATCGGGGAAGGGTTACAACTGCTCCTGCAGGAAGTCCAAAACCACCTTAGCCCACTTTTCCGGTTCCTCTGAAATGGGTCCGTGGGCGGAATCTTCAAACCAAACCCACTTCTTATACGGTGCCTTCAGGTTTTGATACCAGGCCAAGGCCAACGGGGCCGGCGTGTTGTAGTCGTGGCGGCCGATGGTGAAGAGGCAGGGCATTTTCAGCTCGGTAATTTCCTTGCGGAAATCATGGGAGACCACTTCCGGCCAAAGCTTGGTAGACAGGAAAACGCCGCCGATGGCGTATTTGGGAATATCCTTCAGGTGGTATCCGTCATTGGTCAGCATAGGCTTTACAATGTGGGTAAAGTAGCCGCCACGGTCTTTCCAGTCGGCGCCGCCGTATTTGGCAAGCACGTTGCGCTGGGTGGACATGCCGGTGGAGGTTGGATAAATGCCTTTCACCGGAGCGCCGCCCTCCAATTTTTTCAAAGACTTCTGGTCTCCGGCCACCTGTGCGTTGGCGCGGGCATATTCATAGGACAGGGCTTCGTTTAATGTACCGTCAACAAACTGCCCCTGTGCAACATAAGCGGCAATCAGTTCCGGATATTTTTTGCAAACCAGGCCGCCAAGCACGGTTCCCCAGGAACGGCCAAACAGGATAATCTTCTTTTGATGATATTTTTTGCACAGCCAGAGAATCAGTTGATGCGCATCTTCCACGCAGTCATCAATGCAAAGGTCTTTATCCAGCAAAATGGACGGATGGAAGGACTTTCCGGCGCCACGCTGGTCCCAAAGAACCATGGTATATCCGGCTTCCACCAGGTTTTTGGCTTGCGCATGGATGGCAATATGGCGGTCCGGAGCACCGGGTCCTCCGTGGACAAACAGAATCAGCGGATTGGCGGTGTCTTCCGTAATAACGCGGAAGTTTTGTTTGTAACCGTTCAACCGTTTGTTAAATTCCTTATCATAAGCATACTTCGTCATAGCGTTACACCTTCTCTTCTACGTCTTTGTAAATGCGGTCTGCCAGGGCTTCGCCTTCCTGTAAAAGGGGAAGGAGCTCTGCCCGAACGGACGCACAATAAGCACTGTCTTCTATAGAGCTCAGATTAATTTTGACGTTGAGCCAGCCCATTTGCAGTGCCGCTTTTAAGCACAGGGCGCCGCAACCGACATCGGAAAGGACCATAACGGATCCTTTTTGCACCAGTTCTTCCAGGCAATGAAGCGCTTGGTAAGACAGCTTTACCAGTTCTATGGGAGCGGAAATGGCTACCAGAAGGGCACTCTGAATTTTGTCGTGTTTTTCTTTCTTTTGCGATTCAGTTTCCGCAGGCAAAGAGTAGCATGCTGCTAAAGGAGCAAAATTTTCTGCGTCCTGCTCTGCCAGAGACAAAATGGTTTTGGTCAGGGTATCCAATTGATCCAGTAACCGCTGAATGTCGGCTTCATACTGGGCGTATTTCTTTTTGCCGGTGGTTAGGTTGCAGACCATGCCGCCCAGGGCGGCGCCAAGGGCACCGACCACGGCGGCTACGCCGCCGCCACCCGGAACCGGGGCCTTGGAAAAGCTCTCGTCTACAAATTGCGGTACGGTTAAATCCTGTAATTTCATGGCAGTTCTTCCTTTTATTCCAGGCCGTGCTGCAAACGGCAGGCCTGGATGACATTTTTGGCAAGCAATGAAGTGGTAATGCCACCAATACCCGGTACCGGGGTGTAGGCGGCACAGGCGGCCAGGGCCGCGTCAGTGCAACAGCCTTTGGTGACTACGCGCTGACGACCGGTCTTTTCATTCAGCACGGGATTTCCCTGTTCATCCACCGCTTTTTGCCAAACGGTAGTGGCATCCAGCAGGATGGTATGCGGACCGACAAAATCTTCGGTAATTAAGTTACAGCCGTTTAGGCCTAACACTAAAATGTCTGCCGCGCGGCATTTGGCGGCCAGGTCTTTGGTATGGGTATGGCACAGGGTAACTGTGGCGTTAAGCTGGGTTAACATCATGGAAAGCGGTTTCCCGATGACATTGGAACGGTTGACAATGACCACGTTTTTTCCATCCAACGCAATGTCATAAAACTGCAGGACGGCCAAAAGCGCCGCGGCAGTACACGGGAGGAAGCCGCGTTTGTCACCCATCATAATGCGGCCCAGATTGGCCGTGGTGGAAGCGTCCACGTCTTTGTCCGGGTGTAGGCAGTCGGAAATGGCAGTCCCTTCGTTAATGTGGTCTAATGGGCGAAAAGCTAAAATGCCATGCACACTCTTATCTGCGTTTTCCGCTTGCATGATTTGAATATAGTCTTCTTCGGAAATATCTTCCGGCAAAGCGTGCACTTCCACGGCAATCCCGGCCGCTTCCATTACGTTCAAAATGGAACGCTCATAGGAAACATCCGGGCCCTTGGCGCCGACGCGGATCAGACTCAGTTTTGGCTGAACACCTTCTTTTTGCAACACCTCAGATTCAGCGAAACACTGTTTTTTTATCTGCTCGGCAACGGCTTTGCAATCAAAAATCTGTGGCATAAAAAGACCTCTTTTCCTAGTAAAATACGGTATGCAAACATTATAGAAAAAGAGCCCCCGGTTTTCAAGAAAACCGGGGACCCCGTATGTTAGATAATCATGCCGCCGTTTACGCCAAAATCCTGGCCCGTAATAAACGATGCTTTTTCGGAAGCTAAAAACAGAATTGTTTCTGCCACATCTTCTGCTTTTCCCAGGCGATTCAGTGGTGTTTCTTCTGCCAGTTCCTGCAACGTTTCTTCATTATACACTGCATTCATGGGCGTTTGAATGACCCCGGGTGATACGCAGTTGACACGGATATTGCTTGGGCCGACTTCTTTTGCCAGCGCCTTGGTAAACCCAATCAGGCCTGCCTTAGTGGTACTGTAAACGACTTCACAGGAGGCACCGACTTCACCCCACATGGAGGATACATTAATAATGCAGCCCTGCTTGCGGTGGATCATGGACGGCAGTACGGCGCGGGAGAAGAAAAATGCGCTGTCCAGATTAACCTGCATCATGTGGTGGTAGTCTTCGTCCGAGAAGTCGGTTAACAAGCCGGATTTGCTGATACCGGCATTGTTCACTAAGACTTCTACCGGACCAAGCTCCCGCTCTACTGCCGCCACAATGGCATCCACCGCAGAAGAGTCGGCTATGTCACCCTGGTACACCTTTGCCGTCAGGCCCTGGCTTTGCAGCTCGGCACACAGTGCCTCCGCTGCCGCCCGGCCGTTATGGCAAAGGACGGCCGTGGCATACCCGGCTTTAGCAAACGTTTTGGCAGTGGCATATCCTATTCCGCTGGATGCACCGGAAACAATGACGGACATGAGCTTCCTCCTATTTATCAGAGCTGTCGGTAGTAGTCTTCGTTGTAGTTTCCGAAGTACCATCGGCACTGTAGTAGTGGTAGCTATTCAGCTGATCAAAGTTCTGTTCGCTGGCGGCGTAAATGTCCATGGTTAAGTATTCATCTACACTGCCGTCATCGTCTACGTTGCACACCAGCGCCAGCTTGTCATCCTGGTTAAACAGGAAGCGGGTCCGCTTCTGAGTTACGGCAATGTAATAATCTTCATATTGATAGTCTGTACCTTTGACGGTGCAGGTGCCTTCTTCTACAAAGGAGCCGGTAGTCCAGTTTTCAATGGACAGACTGGTAGTATAAGCTGCAATCTGCTTCTTGGTGTCTCCGGTTGCGTCTGTATAGGCAAACTTGGAAGGGGAGACAATGTAGTAATTATCTCCGTTACGCATTAAAACAGCAGTGGTGTCTTCTGTGGTGATGGTAATCATAACTTTATCATCACTGACTTTGCTGAATGTGGTTTTATTGTCTGTGTCTCCTAAGGTGGCAGATTCATAGGTATATTTTCCGGTCATGACAATTTTAATGTACGGCTCCATCAGCTTCCCTTTGAACTGATCCGGAACAGAGCTTCCGCAGGCGGAAAGGCTAAGCATTAAAAGCATACTGGCTAGCAATAAAGCCAAAAAACTTTTCTTTTTCATAAGAAATCTCCTTTGTTTGAACCACAAGTTCGGTTACTTCATGGTAGCATATGCGCGGAAAGATTGCCACATTCAGGGCGAATTTTCTTGCAGTGGCAGGGAAAATCGTGTATGATTGATAAGCATTCGCTGGAGTGGCACAGTTGGTAGCGCAATTGATTCGTAATCAATAGGTCGTGGGTTCAAGTCCCATCTCCAGCTCCA
>CAVIZK010000010.1:0-60233 GCA_963647215.1 Paludibacteraceae bacterium
GGAAATTTAAGTACGAAAAAGCGGAGCAGGCAAAACGCTATGCACAGACACACCAAAAGACGGTAGAGGTGCCTGTCGAGAAAAAAGTACCCTATGAGAAATGTGAAAACTGTGACCGTACTGCTTACCAGAAAGCAAAAGAAAAATACGATGACCGAAAAATCCAGTTGGAGAAAAAATATAAAAATATAACGACAGGCTATGAAAGCATCCTGTTCCTACTGGTATGGTACAGTATAGCCACTACACTGTTCGCTGCTATACTTTCTCCTGTTTTCCTTAACGACTGTATCACTTTTTTCGGTACGATAGGAAAAGGAATTGTAAGTCTGTTTCAAGAATTTGTAACAGGTGCAGATTCTTTCGGACAATTAAGCAATGGAATCTCAAACAGTATCGTTTCCGGGATTGTGTACTGGCTGATCGCAGCTATTGTTATGGGAATTTTATTCCTAATAACAGGATTTCTCATAATCGGGATTGGTTATCTGGTGGGAAAAATCTACCGGAAATATTGTTGGGATATCCTCAGTGTCATGGTGGCACTAATGAGCATAGCTATCGCAATTTATTTTGGAGAATGGATAAAATCTGTCTTTCCAATAAACCTCATTCTACTGTTACTTCTGGTGCAGGTGATCTATATCGGAATACGATGTTATGTGAAAGACTGGCGGGAAGAACGAGGATATTATTAAAGAGAAGCGGACAGCCTGTATAGAAGGCTGTCCGCTTCTCTTTAATAGTTCTTGAGATTAATGAAAGTAAAAATCACCACAAGATATCGTTTATTTCTTCTGCAAATGTTTTCAGTCAGCTTATTCCACTATTGGTGGAATAAAGTTCTCAATTGCATTGCGCAGCTTGGGATGATGGATAATAAAATGTATCGCTGGTGCTTTTGATTTTGATATCATAGCCCATTGCCCCTCATGAACCAATATCTGTAGATTATGAAAAGCATGGCTTGTGCTTATTCTCAATATATAATTAGGATTTTTTTTGGCAAAAGCTTTCGTGTCACTCATGTGCATCATGTATTCCTCTTCACTGTATGGAAGATTGGTCTCACAAAAAATTCCAGAAAGATCCAGAATGGGTGGATTTTTGATGAATTCTTCTGGTGTCAGAGCCGGGACTTCATCTTCAAGCGTTTCAGACGCAAGAATGGATATAATTCTTTCCTTTTGCGTTTTAACATGTTTTGTTATCCTTTGTTTTTGTCCGCTGTCTATGCCGTGCCGAATAAGAATTCGTTCGAGAAGTTCTTCACTTATTGTGTATAACGGCAATGTGGACCGGATCCCCCGGCGTTTTCCAGATTTTCTGGTGTCAGAGATTAGAAAAGTGTTCAGCTCAGCTTCCCGTTCACTGCGGTAAATATCCATCAAAGAATCAGCATTTTTTAATAGTTCATCTGCGCGCCTTTGATAGTATTCCACTTCCCGCCTGGACTTTGTCAGATAGTATTTCCCATTTTCATGGTATCCGGTAATTGCTTCGCCTGAAAGTGCAGCAGAACCGGAAACTTTTAACAAGTGCAGGAATGTGTTGTTTTGCGCATTTTTTAAATAGTATGGCGAGATTAGTCCGGTCATATACATCGGAATCCAGCTTTCTAATCCCAGCATCATTTCATCAAAGGAACGGTCAAGATTATGAATCTGATGGAGGTGCAATCCTTTCTTGAGCATCAGAGCCATGCCAAACATCCATTTTTTTGGAAATTCAGGATCTTTTGACATTTCCTTCATTGGCATATCGCTATACATAATTACTGGAGCAGTGGATTTGGAAAGTACCGTTGCTTTCAGAAAATCCAATTCACTTTCCATCATTTCGCTGATGCCCCAATAGGTTTTGGAGCCAGGAATCTGAAATGGAACAGAAGGGATTTTCATTTCGTCGAAGTGGATAATATGGATATATTCATCCAGATTAAATTCATCGAGCTTTTCTAAAAAAACGGTCATTGAGTCTTTGACAGCTCCTGCTCCGGCAAGCAGCCAGTCTGTCAGCCGATCTTGAAAATCAGTGTAGTCAGACAATTCTTCCACAGGGCAGTTGATTAAGCTGGATATGATAGCTTTCTGTTCCGCAGTCTGGAAATGCCTGACAACAAAAACTGAAATCTTTCTGGCAAACTCTGTAGGGTTAGCAGGCTGCCTTTGTCCATTCCGGATACGGGAAATATAGGATGGGTCAAAGTTCAGAAAACGTGCCAGGTCGGAAATGTTTATCGGCACAACAGTCAGTAATGTCTGAAAATTTTTCTGTAAATGAGCAATATCCACGTTATTTCTTACATATGGAGAAAATGCTTCAGAGACAGATTTTACTGTGATATCAGGTATTTTTTTGTTCTCTGCAATAGAAACAATCCCATTTATAAGTCTGTCAAAATTTTCGGATCCATCTTCCGGGACACGGTCACCGGATTTGTAGCGGCTGATTGTAGCAGCAGAAAGACCAGATTTTTCTGCTAAATCTTTGGCAGTACAGTCCAACTGCTTCATGTAGTCATCTAATAATTGCTTAAACTCCATTGAGATATGTTCTCTTTCCTAATGATACAGGTGTTCTTTCCTGTAGTATATAATATCCTCAGGGAATTACAATATTTCAATTTCCAAAATGTCACTGACAATCAGGAAATAGAAAGGGTAAAGTACAGGATGTATGGTATATTCAAAGCGTTACAAATAGTTTTACTATAGATGAAAGCAAGAATGGAGGATGATTATGAAAAAAAGAAGAAAGGGAAAAGTCAGGTGGTTGTCTGTTCTGCTTACAGGATGCCTGCTATTATCTATCATACCTGCAACAGCATTTGCGGCTGAAGATACAGCTCCAGCAAAAAGTGAGAACTCTGCAGGAGAAGAAATTCAGATGCCAGAACAGCAAAATGCAACAGAGGATACATCAAATAGTGTAATCGAAAATACATCGGAAGATGCAAATACAAAAAATAAGGATGAACAGATTGATGAATCCAATGAAAAGTCATCTGCGGAAGTTGCGACACTTGCCCTCGAGCAACCCAAGCCGGATTATCTCCCTCAGGGAGTAACGTATTTTTCTGATGGCTACAAGCACGCATATCACACACGAGTTGATGTAACTGCCAATGTTTCCGTTAAGGATTCGACCGGTACGGTGGTTGAAACCACACAAGTAAGTAAAAGCAGCGGTGAGTTTAATTTTATCACAGAAGAATTCCCAAGTGCCGAAGTGTTGCAGACAGCAGTGGAAAATCTTCAGACCGAGATTGAGACACCGTACAAAGCAAGGGGAACCGTTACAAGTGAAAATGAGAGTGCGGGGCCGATTATTGATCATTTTGAGAGTGCCTCTCTTTATACTTTTACTCCCACATCCGGTAATCCGGTTGATTTTAGTTCGGATTTAGAAGCGGCAAAGCAGTATTTCAATGAGCACTCGGATGCGACCGGTACTTTCACAGTGATTCTGGATGTTCACGAATATCAAATATATAATTATACCTATGACCTGATTGTGCAGGACGCAGATGCTATGGATGAGGTTATCACCACGGTTGACATTGGCAATGTTTGGAAAAATCTCGATTCCTCACAGCCCGTTGCGTTCACAGCAGAAGTAAATCCCAACTCGGAATGTGCAAACCAGATGACGCTTACGGATGAGTACTGGCAGCAAGTGGCTATTGATGGTAGCAGAATTACGAAATCCGACCCACAAAACCCGGTTGCAGGAGAAACCTACAGCTACGCAGTAAAATTAACAGCAAAGGATGGTTACTACTTCCATGACGGATTCAAAGGCAGCGGAGTCGGATGTGCTGTAATATGCGATGGCTCCACTATAACGGCGTTTTCCGGCACACTCTCCGATGATAGAAAGCAGTTAACCCTCTGGTTTAACGATATAAAGGTGACAGCGACTGACGGAAGCTCTCAGAATAGCATTGGTGACGTAGATATTGAGGGGGTAACCTTTAATTATGAACCGGGAGACGTTCCAAAAGCAACTGCTTACAAATGTGATCCATGGAATGAACAATATGATATAGAATACGAATATTGGGAAGAAATGGAAACGAATGCAAACGGTGAATCTGTACCGGTAAAATACTGGTATTCTGATGAAAGCAAGAATAATGCACTTGCACAAGACAAAAAAATAACGACCTTCGAGGATGGCAAAACTTATATGTATAGTCTTTCTCTTAAAGCAAGAAACGGAAATACATTTGCAGCTAATAGTAAAGTAATGGTAAATGGCACATATGTAAATAACGCAAATGTAACGAATACTGGAACAGGACTTTTTGTAGTTGCTGTAAGAACAATAAAACCTGAAACTGTTCAGTTACAAAATATTAGTATTGTCGAAATAAATAATGCAACAATCAGCTTTAAGGTCGGAGATAAGCCTGTATTCACTGGAAAAACAGCTGAGAATGTTCCGTATATTTATCAATCTGAATTTTGGAGTACAGATGGAGGTAAAAAATACCATTACTCAGCCGATTTTTGGAACGACAACAATCCAGATGATTTATTTACCGAATTTGAAAGCGGTAAAACTTACACTTATGGAATTTATTTCAAGGCAAAAGAAGGATATTGTTTTACAACTGATACAAAATTAAAAATAAATGGTAAATATTACGATTATGACATTACCGACTATGACCCGCTGTTACAATATCCTAATGGCGGATATGCAACGATGTGGGTTGACACAAATTTGACCATGACACCGCAGGCATCCGGCACAACCCCTGAATATAAAATCACTGAGGGTGCAAATAGCTCTTGGAAGCAGAACAGCGACGACACGCTGAAAATTGTTGCAAACGGAGATTTCTCCAAGTTTACTGGCGTTAAAGTGGATGGCACGCTAGTTGCAGCAGATAAATATACTGCCGTATCTGGTTCTACGGTAATCACACTGAAAAAAGATTATCTCAGCACTCTTTCTGTCGGCAAGCATACCTTGACTATTGTTTATAACGACGGCGAGTGCAGCACGGAGTTTGAGATTAAGGCGACAAGCACCCCTTCAATTATTACCAATGCTGGTAATAATTCGGGTAACACTTCATCAAAAGTAAACAAACCGGATACAAGCGAAACAACAAGTCCTAAAACTGGCGATACAAGCAATATGCTTTTGTGGTTTATTGTACTTCTTGTCAGTGGCAGTGTAACTATTAGTACGATGATGGTACATCGAAAGAAACAGTATAATAGATAACAGAATTGGCTAATTTATGCGACGACTATCGACAACGGTGGTCGTCGTGATTTTTTATTAAGATTCTATTGCGAAATTTTTAAATATCTTAAAGAGGGAGCTTTAGGGTTATCGAGCTTTATAATATAAATAAGTGTGGTAATTGCTCCCTCAGTTGTGACACTGCACAGAATCTCTCTTTAGATTTCAAGAGAATCCTCTGCGTCCACCCACATCTGCAAATTTCCCTCAAGATATAATCTCGCATATTCAAGTGGTTCATCGACTGCAAGCGAAGTCAATGCACAGTCCGATCCGGGTGTAGTCTTTAAATTCTTTTCTGCTTCCCAACAGTCAATGCGGAGCATATAGCCAGCACTGGTATATACATCAATGCTGTTTCTGTGTGGATTGTATTCTGCAAATATCGTTCTCATCGTATCAAATCTCCTTATCGTTCAATCAATCATTTGTTACAAAAATCAGAAGCATTTCAATCAGTTCACCATGTCACTTTTATTTTGTGTTATACTGTTTTATAGATTTTTCTTGCCCTTGTATTTGCCCTTATCAGAGTTCGTAAACACTGGTGGGACGATATAACACAAGGGAAACAATAAGGGAAAGCTCACCTGCGATAAATCCAGTGTTTTCAAGGGTTTGCGGAGAATTTAATAACAAAATATAACAGTTATTAAATTTCTTAAAACAGGTGAAATCTCAATCGGGATTGTCCGGTACGTATGCGCACATGCTCTGGCAAAGTTTTTTCTGTGTAGACAGCGGATTCCCATCAATCAGTATTTCTCCTTCCCTGACGGGAAGAATCCCTACAATTGATTTAATGGTGGTGGATTTGCCTGCGCCATTGTGCCCTATAAAGCCGAATATTTCACCGGCATCTACACTAAGGGACAACTTGTCTACAGCAACTTCATCGTTGTATTTTTGGGTAAAATTTTCAATTTGTAAAATCATTTTGAACCTCGGCAATCATGAAGAATGTATTCTCCTATTATGCACCCAAACCATCACCGCTGTCACGCCCACAAAAAGCAAAATTCCGAAAATAAGCAGGACTGCAATAATGGCGTAGGCTGCGGGAAGGTTGATAGGTGAATCGCCGAAGAACAGGCTCCAGATGAATTCCGGTTTGTAGAACGGGTAGGGGTAGTACTGCGGGTTGGAATAGGCGCCTCGGATGATGGAGAATACCGAGTACACCAGCGGATAAATTCCCGAAAGGGCCAGGCATTTTTTGCCGATTTTCTGGTTGGTGAACGGGAAAAACCACAAGGCAAGCACCACCACGGGCATAATCATGTGGTAATAAATCTGTATGAAGCTTGACATAGAGTGTGCCGCCGTATCCCATTTTGACGGAGGGGTCATGCCCAGCGGAATTCCGCCGCAGTAGGTAATACCGGCAATTAAGACATATACCGTAATCAGCGCGCCGAAGGTCGGGTTAAAGCCGATCTTTTGTGCTTTTTTACAGCCAAGAATGCCAAGGGCCGCAAACAGCAAATAGACATAACAAAAAAAGTTGGACTGCACCGTGAAGTAGGACAGGATGTTGTATTTTCCGTAGTCCACGGGGCTGTACTGCGGGTCATATTCATAAACGTAGTAGGAAAGCCGGTGGGCAAAAATCAGGAAGCCGAACACCGACAGAATAAGAAGCAGCACGCCGAGCGCCTTGTTTTTAGCGGATGGATTTAACCTTGATTCCATATTGATTCCCCCTTACCTAACATTCTAAAAGAAATGCGGGGGTAAGGCAACCGGGGTGAATGGGCGGGGACCATGCTGACTATGCCGACTGTCCCAGACAATGTTGACCCAGGCGATGTAGCTCTGGGCGATTTAGCCCCAAGCGTTCTATTAACGCCTCTTTTGTGCTATAGTGTTCTTACGAGGTGAGAAAAATGAGCAAGGTACACTGGATCCAGCATACCCACTTATTTAAAAAGGATGAATATGAATGCTCCGCCTGCCACGCAGTTTATGACAAGACTTATGAGGTCTGCCCAAACTGCGGTTCCAAAATGGGTCGCTCCAAATATGACCCGTCCTGGGTGGACGAAATGGAAGCCTTTGATGAGCTTCTTAGATAACAAAAAGAGCCAGTCCTGCGGTGCGCAGAACTGGCTCTTTTCAATTGTTTTGTTACTTTGTGGCGTCTGTTATTAATCAGCTACGGGTTCTTGAAAGTCCTGGAAATCTTTCATTTCTTCCTGGCTTTTTAAGAACTCATATAATCCCGCTTTTGTCTGATAGTAATAAGGATTTACGTAGAAGAGTCCAAGGATTCCCAACGTAAGCATGGACAAGAGCTGCCATCCAACGAAGGACAAATCAAGCACAAAGGCCTGCCATTTATATCCGTCCATCATCTTTTGGGATTTTTTGATGACTTCCATAGGCTGCAGGTCAGGATTATCCGCAATCAGGAAGGGAACCATGGCATAGGAATAACTTTTTACAATGCCTGGAATAATGAGCAACAGGGACCACAGAACCAGGAACACGTCTGTTAACAGAGTGGTTACCATGCTGTTGGCATAATTGTTTTTAAATGCGTAAACCAATTCGTTCAGTTCAGCCTTCTCCTGATTGTTCTTCTTAAAGAACAAATATCCGCCAACCTTAAGAGGATTGAAAATAAACACATTAATTAAGCTAAAAACAAGTGCAACAACGGCCCCTGTTCCGACAACCGCAGCAGAAACATCTGTGTCAGCATTGTTAATGTCCACATTGACGTTTGTACCAATCAGTGCTGCTGCTAATACAGTTAAAACAAGTGCGGCAACTACGCTGCTGGAGTAATTTGCCTTGAAGGCTACTTTTGCTTTTTCTTTTAGGTCAATTCTGTTAATTGGCATAATCAACACCCCTTTCAAAGTCATAATATCATGGTATAAAGGGTTTGAAAAGAGCAGAATAAAAATCCAATAAAGCTGTCAAAATAATGACAAGAACCATTTCTTCCTTTTGTGGTATAGTGTTGTTAGAAAATATGCTACATCGCAAAGAAAAAGGAAGAAAGGAAGATGGTATGTCCCTGCTTTTATGCCCAAACTGCGGCGCGGAACTGGATCTGGAGGGTCGGCAATTCGTCTGTGCGTCCGGCCACTCTTTTGACTGCGCCAAGGAGGGGTACGTAAACCTGCTGATTGGGTCAAAGAGCGGGGAGAACCGGGGCGATTCACGCGCTTCCGCCCGGGCACGGCATGACTTTTTAAACAAGGGGTACTACGCCTGCCTGAAGGACGCCATTGCGGAGCGCATGCAGGGGACGGTTCTGGACATTTGCTGCGGCGAAGGATATTACGACGATTACGCCGGTGAATTTTACGGCTTTGACCTCAGCAAGGAAATGGTCCGACTGGCCTCCAAGCGGCATCGGGAGCCGAACTACCACTATATGGTGGCCAACCTGTCCCACATCCCGGTGCGGGACGCCTCCATTGACACGGCAATCCATCTTTTTGCGCCGTTTCACGGGCTGGAGTTTTCCCGTGTCCTGAAGGAGGACGGCATCCTGTACTCGGTCATCCCCGGACGGAAGCACCTATGGGAGCTGAAGCAGGTGGTCTATGACACGCCCTATGAGAATGACGAACAGGCCCCGGAATGCCAAGAGCTTCAGCTGGTCTCCCGTCAAACGGTAACGGACGTGGTCCGCATTGGCCGGGAGGACCTGCAAACGCTGTTCTCTATGACGCCGTATTATTACCGCACCTCGGCGGAGGACCGGGCTCGCCTGGAGTCGGTGGACTTCCTGGATCTTACCGTAAGCTTTGTGATTCTGGCATATCGGGCAAACCCCGTTTAGAAAGGAGCTTTCATATGTCTTATCATGAAATTAGTTATCCGTCCGCCAACCAACGGGACACCATCAAGGCCTATTACTGGACGCCGCTGGATCCGCCAAAGGGAATTGTGCAGGTAATCCATGGCTTTGGGGAACACGCACGCCGTTTTTGGCATCTTGAGGACGCCTTGTGCGAGGCAGGCTACGTTGTTTTTGCCGACGACCATCTTGGCCACGGAGCAACCGGCGTAGACAACGGTCACGTAGGAGATCCCCATGCAGGCAGTTACAAGACGTTTGTAGATGATGAAAAGAAGCTGCATGATCTTGCCCGGGAAATGTATCCGGGTATCCCTTACTTTGTATTTGGTCATAGCTGGGGTTCCCTGCTGGCCAGAGGCCTGGCTGCTCTTTACGGAGATGACCTGCGGGCCATTACCATTGGCGGAAACATTTCCCAGTGGCACGGCATTGAAGTGGCGCTGCAGGATGCAGAATTTGAAGCGGCATTCCAGAATGATCCGGACGGAGTAGGTGCAGAATGGTTTAACAAAGCTTTCTCCGGTATGACCGACAGATGTGACCCAGCCGAAGGCCCGAACGCCTGGATTGCCAAAGATCCGCGCATTGTTGCGGACCATGCAGCAGACCCGTTCAATACGTTTGCCGTAACCACTGACATGGTTTATAACTTCTGCAAGCTGTATGAGTTTGACGAAAGCCCGGAATGGGCCGGCATGGTGCCAACCGGTATCCCGTTTTACCTGATTTCCGGTGACCAGGATCCGTGCGGCAATTACGGCGAGGGCGTTTACAACATTGCCAACCGCCTGATTGACACCGGCCACGACGTTACCGTAAAGCTGTACACCGGCCACCGTCACGAAATCCATAACGAAAGAGATTCCCGTGATGACGTAGAAAAAACCATGATAGCGTTCTTTGACCAGTACTGCTGAGGGCAAATGCTGAGGGCAATTACTGAGGGCAAATGCTGAGGGCAATTGCTGAGGGCAATTGCTGAGGGCAATTGCTGAGGGCTCAATTGGAATGCAAGACTGATGTGTAATAAAAAAGGACCCGCTCTGTGTGGTGCAGAGTGGGTCTTTTTTGCGCCCTTTGCGCAATTTTTTTCCTTTCTCCAGGCTCCTGTGCCCGCATTGTCCCATTTTTTGGACAGCACTTCATTGATTAATCGGGAAGGCTTGGTGTAGCATGGATGTGAGGAGGGAGAATTGATGAAAGGATGTTTGCTTCACATACTAGCGCTGTTCTTGGCGTTTGCCGGACTTGTATACTGTGGGGCTGATGATGTGTCATGGGTACTTCCAATTTCGCTTATTGGGATGGCGGTATTCCTGTGGCTTCTAGGTTTGGTAAACTTTTAAAGAGGAAAATATGGGGTTACATGAGAAAGGAAAAAGTTATGGCATCAATGAAAACATTAAGAGTTATCTTATATTCACTTTTCGCTTTTTACACCGTTCTTTCAGTGGCTTCGGGAGATGTGTTCTCGGTATTTTATCTGTCAACAGCATCGCTTGTTCTTGTCAATGTTGTTTTCCATGTTTTAGAGGTAACTCGCAAAGAATAAGCGGCAGAAAGGCAAGCGGATTTTGTCCTGGCACAGAATAAAAGATCTTGACACAGGAAGAAGGTGGGCTTTTGAAAAAAATCAAAGTTGAATATATTGGGCCTACTCCATATGTGTTTGACACTGGAGAAATTGCAGAAGCCCTTGAAGTAAGGAAGGACCCGAACAACAAGTGGTTTCGCATAACAGATGAGGACGGCGAAGAGTATGCCTACCCTCGCCGGTGGTTTAAAATTCTGGAAGAGACGGAAACTGAATAAGCTGAATGATGCTCCATTTTTGACCTGTCGTTTAACTATGATGCCGCACCAAAAGACAGTGACGTGGAGCTGAAGAAAGGGGCAAAAAATGACACTGGAAGAATTTACGGAAGACGTTAGACAAAAGATGTACAAGACAATGTCGGAGCAAAAAGAAGATATCGACCGTTTTATGGAGACGGATGACGCAAAATTTGTATTGAAAGATGCTTACCAAGCCGGGAAAGGAATTGAAGAAAAGCAGAAAAAGCGTGTGTGGTCCTGCGTGAGCTGCCTTTATTTGCTGTACGAATAAACATGTAGATTATTGAAAAGCTAGTTCCTGATCTGCTGTTTAACCAAAATTACAGGAGGATGAAAAAGCGTGATTAAATTACCAGGTGAAACTTTTGAAGATTATTCGGAAGAAATGACGAAGGAAGAAGAACAGGAACTGTTTGATAAAGCAGTCAAGGAAATGACCAAGGCCGGCCTGGAATGGGTTATGAGCGACGAGCCATACGAAGGCCAGGAAGAAGACGAAGCCGACACGGCATATTGCGATAAGCTATATAACGAAGGCCGATGGGAAGAACTTATAAACCATATTAACCAGGAAAACTTTGAAAGGGCTCAAAAGAAGAGCCAAGTATAAATTGAACAATGCTCCGTTTCTAATGTTCTGTTCAATTTAGAATTATCGGAAAGACACGTGTGGAAGACATTGGCGAAAGGCAATGGTGACCATGAGAAAACTAACTGAATTGGAAAAAGAACTTGTCGAAAAGTTACGCATTATTTGGAATGATAAGGAATTTATTATAGGGGTCCTTACGTTCTTAGACAGCGATGAGGAGCGAAAATACGTTCTTGATTTTATTCAAAGCAAGGAGGATGTGACTTCTGATGATATCATTTATTTGGTTCTGTCGATAAGACAAACTTAAGTTGAACGAATGCAACGTTTGGGAAATTCCGTTCAATAACAAGCAATAGGACGGTAGTATAAGGAATGCCGCAAGGGTTTTGGATTTAGGAAATGTCAGGAATCGTGTAAAAAGGAGGAACCGCAATGAGTAATGAAGAGAACAGGGAAATGACCAGAGAAGAATATAGAAAACTAATGTCGGATCCAAATTTAACAGAAGAAGAAAAAGACGAGATTATAATTCAATACAATCAAAAAAATTTCTATGAGTTCTGGTCAAAGGTAAGATTTAGTTGACAACCAATCTTGGATGAATGATGCTCCATTTTTGACCTGTCGTTTAACTATGATGCCGCACCAAAAGACAGTGACGCGGATCTGAAGAAAGGAACAAAAATGACGTTAGAAGAATTTACAGAAAAAGTCAGGCAGGATATGCATAGGTCAATGTCAGAACCTAATGAAAGCATAGACCGTTATTTAGAAACGGATGAGGCAAAATTTGCATTGAAAGACGCTTACGAAGTAGCCGAAGGGAACGAAGAAGAACAAGAAAAGTGCGTACAATCTTGTTCCTATTGTCTTTACATGATGTATGAATAATGCTCTAGATTATGCTGAATGAGAAAGGAAAAATTACTATGGAAAAGATTACAGCCATAAGACTTATTGATTATGTGCTTTTTGCAGCGTTGACAGTAATTGCAATTGTGACAAGCGACTTTGACTTGTCGTATTGGCTGGTGGCTCTTAGCACCTTGTTGGTGGCTAGCTCGCACGTAAAAGAACGGATTCAAAGTCATGGCCAATGAGTCGTGAAAACTAGTAAGGCAGTGCAAGTTTGCCACACAAGTAAGGCTGGAACAGCTGGCGCTTGCTTGGTGGAGGTTGATTATTGTGGCAAATCTGGGGCTGATACTTGGTTTGCCACACAAAAATGGATTCCGTGTGGCAAACAGCTGTGGCAGTGCAAGTTTGCCACACAAGTAAGGCTGGAACAGCTGGCGCTTGCTTGGTGGAGGTTGATTATTGTGGCAAATCTGGGGCTGATACTTGGTTTGCCACACAAAAATGGATTCCGTGTGGCAAACAGCTGTGGCAGTGCAAGTTTGCCACACAAGTAAGGCTGGAACAGCTGGCGCTTGCTTGGTGGACGTTGATTATTGTGGCAAATCTGGGGTTGATACTTGGTTTGCCACACAAAAATGGATTCCGTGTGGCAAACAGCTGTGACGGTGCAAGTTTGCCACACAAGTAGGACTGAAATAGTTGGATCTTGCTTGGCGGATGTTGATTATGGTGGCAAATCTGGGACTGAAGCTTGGTTTGCCACACAAAAGTGGATTTCGGGTGGCAAACCAGTAAGGCAGTGCCAAGTTTGCCACACGAGCAGGGCTGGAACAGCCAGGCTCTACCAGATAAGTGCCATCTGACTAAGGCTGGAGCAAGATGTACGCATTTAAGCCGCTTTGGTGTTGCAACACCAAAGCGGCTTTTCCAATCTGTTATCAGTACTTAACAAGTATCATTCTGCAGGTTTCACATATGGAAGCTGCAACCTGCGTCCTGTGACTGGGCTTAAGCTCAGTAATTTTTACAAAGCCATCTGCATTCTTTGCGTTTTCAAATACACCCGGTACTTCATTTGCAAAGCTGAAAGCACCGTCTTTACTGCAAAACATAAACCCGTTACGCATTTCTTTACCACATTCCGGACATTTCATCCGACACACCTCCGTTTCAATCATCGGTTATCTGCCGACTTAAATTTAATGCTTCCTGCATGCGCTGCTCAAAGACATCTGCCTTAACCAACGCAATGCCCTGTGCATCATCTCCAAGGACTACCAGTCTGTCGCCTTCGTTAATACCGAATGTGTCCCTTGCCACTTTTGGTATTACAATCTGACCTTTCCCGCCGACAGTGACGGTTCCCCAAAGATGTTTTCCTACAGGAGCCGGAGCAATTTTGGTGTTTCCCACCTTATCTTCCTGATGAATTAAAGAATCAATCGTAACGCCATAGAACTTTGCCAACCTATCGCATTTGTCTATATCCGGATAAGTTTCTCCTTGTTCCCACTTGGAATAGGACTGTCGGGATATCCCTACCACTTCTGCAACCTGTTCTTGCGTTAAGCCTCTGATATTACGAAGAAATATCAAGTTATCCGATAACAATCACTTCACCTCCTTGGTTGCCTATATTATACTTTGCAGGAAGAATTGTTTTCCACCATACAAACTTGTCAAAAAAGTGTATTTGATGTTAAGTTTTCCTGCGCTACTCTGCTGTCTTCTTACTTTTTATCCTCAACTTTCATTTTGCCGTTATTTCTAGTGGAACTATGGTATAATTCCCTCCGGAGGTGCGCACATGAATATCCAAATTTTTGGCACCAAAAAGTGCAATGACACAAAGAAAGCCGAACGGTTCTTTAAGGAGCGCGGCATTAAATATCAGTTTGTTGATATGAAAGAAAAAGGCATGAGCAAGGGCGAATTTAACTCCGTGGCACAGGCAAACGGCGGCCTTGAAAACATGATTAACTGGGATGAAAAAGACCGGGACCTGTTGGCCCTAATCAAATATCTTTCGGAAGAAGATAAGCTGCAGAAAGTCCTGGACAATCCGCAGGTTATCAAAACCCCGGTAGTGCGCAACGGTAAGCAGTCTACTCTGGGATATCAGCCAGATGTTTGGAAAGGGTGGAGCTGAGCAGTCGTCTTTTCTTTAACAATCAAATGCACGCTATTGATGAGCTGGAATTCACCTTGTAAACTACATTGTAGCTTTACAAAAAGGAGAATTTGTTATGAAGAAGAAGCTTGTTGCAGTTCTACTGGCTTTGGCTTTGATGCTTCCTTTTAGCATTAGTGCTTTTGCAGCAGAAAAGCCAAATACGGATCTGAAATTTACCTTTCCGGGCATTACAGTAACGGTTACTACAGATAAGCTGTCAGATAGCGTCTATGCATGGAATAACCTAAATGTACTTGGGATGGGCAAATATGTTTATTACCCAGCAGATATGCTGAAGAACGACAAGACCTATCCGGTAATTACCTGGGCTAACGGTTCCTGGTGTCCGGTTCAAACTTATTATGGGATTATTGAGGAGATTGTGGATGCTGGCTATATTGTCATTGCTGACACAGATCTTCTAACTGATGATGGTGTTTCTACTTGCGATTCAGTTGATTTTGCCTACGAAATCAACGCGGACCGGGATAGTTTATTCTACGGCCGTCTTGAATTGGACAAAATCGGTTCCACGGGGCACTCGTTGGGTGGGCAGGCTGCCGTCAATGCTTCTTCTGCAGACTCCCGAATCAAGGCAATTGTTTCCATTATGGGAAAGTCTACCGCAGAGGAAGCTTCTAACGTAACGGTTCCGGCACTGTATCTTAGTTCTCAGTTGGATGAGGTTGTTCCTGCTTCCAAGTATGTAAAACCGTCCTACAAAGCATCCGCCGGACCGGCCGCGTATGCTTCCTGTAAACTCTGTGAACATTGTTCTGCCTGGTATTACCCAGACCAATACGCCCGTTACACCATTCAGTGGTTTAACGCCTTCCTGTTGAATGATAAGGACGCCCTTGGCGTATTCAAAGAGGGTGGTGCCCTTTCTCAAGATAGCCAGTTTACAGATTTCAACTGTAAGGGATTAGACTAAATTAGCAGACTGAAATTTTATAATAATAGTTACAAGAAGGGCTGTACCAAACAGGTACAGCCCTTCTGCATAAGGTGGCAACTTGCAACCTGCTGGGAAAATGGTATATTGTTCAGCAAGGAAGTGGGAAGCATGAAATCCAGATACAAGGGAATCCTTTATATTACGTTGTCGGCATTGTCATTTGCATTTATGAATGCCTTTGTCCGGCTGTCCGGGGACCTTCCCTCTGTACAGAAAAGCTTTTTCAGAAATCTGGTAGCCTTTTTTATTGCACTGATTATGATTCTGAAAAATAAGGAAGGATTTAAAATTGAGAAGGGCAATCTGAAGTATATGCTCCTTCGTTCCATTACCGGTACGGTTGGAATTTTATGTAACTTCTATGCGGTAGATCATCTGGTGCTGTCGGATGCGTCCATGCTGAATAAGATGTCCCCGTTTTTCGTTATTGTCTTTTCTTACTTTGTGCTGAAAGAAAAGATGACGCCGGTGCAGATTTTGGCCGTGGTGGGTGCTTTCATAGGAAGCCTGTTCGTTATTAAGCCTACCTTTACCAATATGGAACTGGTTCCGTCCCTGATTGGCTTGTGCGGCGGACTGGGAGCGGGCTTTGCCTATGCAATGGTGCGCCTATTGGGACAGCGGGGCCAGAAAGGCTCTTCCGTTATCCTGTTCTTCTCCGGTTTTTCCTGTGTGGTAACCTTGCCGTACCTGATTTTTAATTTCCATCCAATGACCGGATTACAGGTACTGACGCTCCTTGGAGCGGGCCTTGCCGCCGCCGGCGGACAGTTCGGCATTACGGCAGCGTATTATCATGCACCGGCAAAAGAAATCTCCATTTATGATTACTCACAGATAATCTTTTCCACCGTCCTGGGCTTCTTCCTGTTTGACCAGGTACCGGACAAGTACAGTATTCTGGGCTACGTCATCATCTGCGCCATGGCCCTGTGGATGTTCCTATACAACAAAAAACGGGACGCTTTGGCGGAGGCACAATTGCCGGGCGATGTAGAGCAACCCGGCACCGCAAAGCAATCCAACAAAGCAGAACAACCAACAGAACTGAAATAAAACAGAAATAAACAGAAAAGGGGCACCCTTGAAGGGGGCCCTTTTTCTGTTTTTGCTTAAATGGGAGTTTTGATTTCTTATGTGCACAGCAACGCGGAAGAAGACTTGAATTGAATGGTGCTTGGCGGCTTAGTTATGCCATTCCCAGTTCCGGATTTCTTCCAGATCCTGGCCGTATTCGGCAATGTACTGCTTGTGCTCTACCAGTTTGTCATTCATTTTCTGAATCAGGAAGGAGCCCTTGTTTCCAAGCTGCGGCAGGTGCATGATGGCATCCTTAACTAGATTGAAGCGGTCAATCTGATTCTGTACGCGCATGTCAAACGGGGTGGTAATGGTGCCTTCTTCCTGATATCCGTGAACGGAAATGTTGTGGTTATGCCGTTCATAGGTCAGTTCGTGAATTAAGGTCGGGTAGCCGTGGAAGGTGAAGATAACCGGCTTGTCCTGGGTAAACAGGGCGTCATATTCGGCATGACTTAAGCCGTGCGGGTGTTTGCTGTCACATTCCAGTTTGAACAGGTCAACCACGTTAACCACGCGAATTTTAAGGTCCGGCATTTCATCCCGGAGGATGGTAACGGCGGCCATGGTTTCCAGGGTTGGCGTGTCACCGCAGCAGGCCATAACCAGATCCGGCTCTTCTCCGCTGTCATTGCTGGCCCAGTCCCAAATGCCAATGCCCTGGGTGCAGTGCTTGACAGCCTGTTCCATGGAAAGCCACTGGCAGCTTGGATGCTTAGAGGCAACAATAGCGTTTACATAATTCTTGCTCTTAATGCAGTGGTCAAAGCAGGAGAGCAGGCAGTTGGTATCCGGCGGCAGGTACATGCGTACCACGTCGGCTTTTTTGTTGGCAATATGGTCCAGGAAGCCCGGATCCTGGTGGGTAAATCCGTTGTGATCCTGTTGCCATACGTTGGAGGTCAGAATGAAGTTCAGCGAGGCAATTGGCTGTCTCCAGGAAAGCTGATTGCAAACCTTAAGCCACTTGGCATGCTGTGCGGCCATGGAGTCAACAATACGGATGAAGGCTTCATAGCTGGCAAAGAAGCCGTGGCGTCCGGTCAGCAGGTAGCCTTCCAGCCAGCCTTCGCACATGTGCTCGCTTAACATGCCGTCCATGATGCGGCCGTCTTTGGCCAGGCATTCATCGGTATCCAGCAGTTCGGCCTGCCAGTCACGGTTCTGTGTTTCAAATACTTTATACAGGCGATTTGACATACTTTCGTCCGGCCCGAAAATACGGAAATTCCGGTTTTCCTTGTTTAAGTCAAAGATGTCACGAATGTAGCCGCCCAGTTCAATCATATCCTGTGCAATGGTCTTACCCGGCTGTACTTCAATTCCGTAGCTGCGGAAGTCCGGCAGGCGAAGATCCTTCAGAAGCAGACCGCCGTTTGCGTGCGGGTTGGCACCCATACGGGCGTTACCCTTCGGGGCCAGTTCTTCCAGCTCCGGAATCAGGCGTCCGTTCTGGTCAAACAGTTCTTCCGGATGATAGCTTTCCAGCCAGTTTTTCAGGAGCTCCAGGTGCTTCGGCTGTTCCATGGAGATGGGTACCTGATGGGCGCGGAAGGAGCCTTCAATCTGCTTCCCGTCAACCATCTTCGGACCGGTCCAGCCCTTCGGCGCCCGAAGAACAATCATGGGCCAGAACGGACGGGTGGGGTCATTGTTTTCGCGGGCATTCTTTTGAATGGCCTTAATTTCCTCAATGACGGTATCCATGGTTTCTGCCATCTTCCGGTGCATGGTCATGGGGTCATCGCCCTCTACAAAGTAGGGCTTCCAGCCGCAGCCTTTGAAGAAGTTTTCCAGCTCTTCGTGGGAGATTCTGGAGAAGATGGTAGGATTGCTGATTTTGTATCCGTTCAGATGGAGGATAGGAAGAACGGCCCCGTCGGTAACCGGGTTCAGGAATTTATTGGATTGCCAGGAGGTGGCAAGGGGTCCGGTTTCGGCTTCGCCGTCACCGACCACAACCGTGGCAATTAAATTTGGATTATCTAATACTGCGCCGAAGCCGTGGGCAATGGAGTAGCCTAACTCGCCGCCTTCATTAATGGAACCTGGGGTTTCCGGTGCACAGTGGCTGGGAACGCCGCAGGGGAAGGAGAATTGCTTGAACAGCTTTTTCATGCCTTCGGTGTCCCGGCTGATGTTGGGATAAATTTCACTGTAGGTGCCTTCCAGATAGGTGTTGGCAATCAGAAAGTTTCCGCCGTGTCCGGGACCGGAAAGAAGAATCATATCCAGGTCATAACGCTTAATGGCACGGTTACAGTGGACGTAAACAAAGTTCTGCCCGGGCACCGTTCCCCAGTGACCGACAATCTTTTTCTTAATCTGGTCCTGCGTCAGCGGTTCTCTTAAGAGCGGGTTGTCCAGAAGATAAAGCTGTCCGGCAGAAAGATAGTTGGCGGCACGCCAGTAGGCGTTCATTTTTTCCAACATTTCCGTGGATAAGGGCTGTTTTTCAAGACATAGTTTGTTGTCCATGCTGTTACCTCTCTTGTTAGTTGAAATTGGTTATTTTAACGGGCTCTTGCAAATTTGTACGGTTTAATTTGTTTTGCTTGTTAAATTTTTAACCAACTGAATCATATCATCTGGACACAAAAGAGTAAATTGTAAATTTTGATAAGAAAAATGCGTACAACTGGCGCAAAAATGCCGGATTAGCTAAGAACAAATTCTAGGGCAAATCCGGCTTTTGTCTGTTACTTGTATGATGGCACTTTTATGGTGCTTTTATGGAATTTTTCTGTAAAGATAAATTGCTTTACACTTCAAAGTCATAGCAGCTGCGAATGGCGGTGTAGGGCCGAACATAGGTGTCGGCAACCGCTACGTGTGCAGGATGCTTGGAATATCCGCTTAGGGAAGCGGCGTCTTCAAAGGTGGTGTCAAGCAGGCAGTCTCCGGTGGAGGAGGCAAGACCGTTGATTTCCACTTTAATGTCAACTAATCCGGGAATCCGGCCTTTCAGGGATTCCAGATTGGTTTTAATGCCTTCTTTAATTTCGGCTTTCTGTGCGTCATTGAATTCTTCTTTCAGGGTCCAGATAATAATGTGTTTTACCATGGGAAAGTACTCCTTTGCATCATGAACATTTTTTGCTGTACCAAGTGGCTACTGCCACATGATAGCATGATTTCAGTGGAAAGTGGGTACTTTATTTTTTGTGTTTTTTGGAAGTGCTCTTGACAGGACGTGTTCATTTGACTAGAATGGTCACAAATTCAAAAACGAACAAACCGTTGAAGAAGAGTAGTAAATTTTCTCCCCTTCCTGAAAAGAGAGCTGTAGATGGTGAAATTACAGTAGGAAGCAGAAAATGGAATGGACTTCTGAGGGCAAACCGAACAGCAATCAGTAGGGGCGCCGGAGCTTGCATCTCCGTCAACAAAGGCAACGTATGAAGTAACGTGCAAACGTAAGAAGTACGGAAAGTGGCTTTAAGCAATACAGGCTTAAGGCAAGCCGGGTGGCACCACAGGTTAAGTTACTTATCCTGTCCCAGCAGTTTTGGCTGGGACAGGATTTTTTTATTTTCAGAAAATTTATTTTTAGCAAAGGGGATTTCTAAGATGTACAGAATGAGTAAACGATGGCGATGGCGGAGCTAAGCAAGAGCAACGAAAAGCCGGCAGACAGCCAACAAAAAGCGGGGCACTCCTCAGGAGTGGACCGCAAAAAGTTTAACTGTACAAGTGAAAGGAAATCATTATGAAAAACAGAACTCAGACAACAGAAAAAAGCTATAACAACAAAACCAACACCAAAGCGAATACCAATACCGTAAGAAACCACTTAAACCGACTGATTGCAATGGTTACCTTAGTAGCCACCCTGCTTGCCTTTGCGGCCTGCGGCAAAGCGGAAGCCGGCAGCAGCGGAAAGACCTATAAAGTCGGTATTTGCAATTACGTAGATGACGCTTCCTTAAACCAGATTGTAGAAAACATTCAGTCCCAGCTGAAAACACTGGGAGAAGAAAATAACGTTACCTTTGATGTAACCGTACAGAACTGTAACGGAGACGCTTCCGTTATGAACCAGATTATTTCCAACTACGTTTCCACCAACGTAGACCTGATGGTTGGCGTAGCTACGCCGGTTGCCGTTGCCATGCAGGCCGCCACGGAAGACAACCAGATTCCGGTTGTGTTTGCTGCCGTATCTGACCCGGTTGGCGCAGGCCTTGTTGCGGATGACGAAAAGCCCGGCGCCAATGTGACCGGTACTTCCGACTACCTGAACACGGACGCCATCATGGACCTGATTTTTGCCAATGACGCAGACGCTGACAACATTGCACTGCTGTATGACATGAGCCAGGATTCCTCCAAGACACCGATTGAAAACGCCAAGAAATATCTGGACAAGAAGGGTATCTCCTACAAGGAATATACCGGCACCAACGCCACCGAAGTACAACAGGCCGTATCCTCCATTATCAATGACAAGTGCGATGCAGTCTTTACCCCAACCGACAACACCATCATGGTTTCTGAGCTGTCCATTTATGAATCCCTTGCCAATGCAGGCATTCCGCATTACACCGGTGCAGACTCCTTTGCACTGAACGGTGCCTTCCTTGGCTACGGCGTTGACTATGCAGCCCTTGGCCAGCAGACCGCCGACATGATTTCCGATATCTTAGTTAATGAAAAAGACCCGGCAACCTATCCGGTCAAATTCTTTGACAACGGTACTGCAACCATTAACACCGAAACCTGCGAAGCCCTTGGACTTGACCTGGAAACCGTAAAGACCAACTCGGCACCGTATTGCACTGAAATTAAAACCCTGACCACCGCAGAAAGCTTCTAAACAGAAAGAGTGAGAACACAGAATGTCAACCTTTACCGCTATCTTTGATCTGGGACAGATGGAAACGGTTCTGGAGCTGGGCCTGATTACTTCCCTTACCGTATTAGCCCTGTTCCTTAGCTACTCCATGCTGAACGTGTGTGACCTGTCCACCGACGGCTGCTTCACCCTTGGTGCAGCAGTCGGTGCCATGGTGGCCGTCAGCGGACACCCGTTCCTGGCCATTCCGGCAGCCATGCTGTCCGGTATCCTATCCGGTTTTGTAACGGCAATTCTGCAGACCGTCTTAGGCATAGACAGCCTGCTGGCCGGAATTGTGGTCAATACGGGACTGTATTCCATTAATATAGCGGTTATGAAGAAGTCATCCCTGGTGAACTTAAATAATACCGATACCGTCTTTTCCCTGTTAAAAGCCCAATTGGAAGGCACCTTCCTGGAAGGAAAGCAGACCCTGATAATTTCCTTTGCGGCAGTTGTCCTGGTGGTTTTATTCCTTTCCTTATTTCTGAAAACAAGGCTGGGCCTTTCCATTCGTGCAACGGGCAACAACCCGGACATGGTAAAGTCCTCTTCCATTAATCCGATTATGACAACCATTATAGGGCTGTGTATTGCAAACTCGTTTACGGCATTGTCAGGATGCTTACTCGCCCAGACACAGAAGCAGGCAGAAGTAAATATCGGGACCGGTATGGTAACCGTTGCACTGGCGTCCCTTCTGATTGGCGGGGTCTTTGTTAAACGCGGCAAAATTCCGGTGCGGGCCATTGGTGCTGTGTTAGGCGCCATTGTGTTCCGTCTGGTGTATCAGATTGCCATCGGTCTGCACATGCAGCCGTTCATGCTGAAGCTGGTATCGTCCCTTATTGTTGTCCTTGCCATTGCGGGACCGTATGTCAAAACCAGAATGCCGGAATATATCCGGAAGGCAAAGCTGCGCGCGGGAAAGAAGGTTTAAGATGCTGACATTAGAAAACATTACCATGGTGTTTGCCAAAGGCACACCGGATGAAAAAATTGCATTAAACAACCTTTCTTTGGACGTGCAGGACGGAGACTTTATTACCATAATCGGCGCCAACGGAGCGGGAAAATCCACTCTGTTTAATGCCATTGCCGGAACTTACCTGACGGACGAAGGCAGAATTCTGCTGGAAGGAAAAGATATTACCGCCATGCCGGAGCACAAGCGGGCCAAGTTCATTGGCCGGCTGTTTCAGGACCCCATGAAGGGGAGTGCGCCCGGCATGAGCATTGAAGAAAACCTTGCTCTTGCGGCAGGCCACGGCGGCTGGTTCAGTATGGTTTCCAAAAAGGATAAGCAGCTGTTCCGGGACAAGCTGGCTCTGTTGGATATGGGCCTGGAAGACCGTATGAATTCGCCGGTAGGATTGCTGTCCGGTGGCCAGAGACAGGCGCTGACCCTGATGATGGCTACCATCAATCCACCGAAGATTTTGCTGTTAGATGAACACACTGCCGCTCTGGACCCCGGAACCGCAGAAAAGGTGCTGCAGCTGACCACACAAATAGTGGAGGAAAATAAAATAACCTGCCTTATGATTACCCATAACATGCAATCGGCCTTGGATTTGGGCACACGGACTGTTATGATGGACAAAGGCAGGATTATTTATGATGTTGCCGGAGCAGACCGAAACGGTCTGACGGTAACGGATTTACTGCAAAAATTTAAATCTTCCGTAGGGGAAGAGCTGGACAATGACAGAATGCTGTTGTCTTAACGCTCTTCCGGGTACTTTAAGTTCCAGTGGTAACGTAGGGATGTCATGATGTCCATGACATCCCTGCTTTGGCTTAAGCGCATAGGAGCGGTATTGCCGGTCAGGATGGCCTGCTCCATGTCACACATTTCGTAGTAGAGCGCGTCGGCGGAATTGCCTTCGGCAATCTCCGTGCGCGCGCCACTTTCGGCATCTACAAAGACGGCCTGATCCGCTCTTGGGAATTCCATAATTTCAAAGTAGCCCTTTTCCAGACTGATCATGGCTCTTTTTGGCTGTTTAGAATGCATGGACAGAGCCACTGTGGCCATCTGACCGGCCTGGTTCTGCAACAGAATAGTAGCTTGTTCATCGGAACCGGTTGGGGAGGGTAACCACTGACTCGCCAGGGAAGAGGGGGATTCCGTCATAAAGCTGCGGACAACGGAAAGGGCGTACACGCCAATGTCCAGCATGGCACCACCGGCCAGGTTCATGTTGAAGAAACGGTTGGACATGTCGTATTCTTTGAAGCTGCCGAAGTTGACGGTAATCATTTGCACCTTACCATAGTCTCCGCTGGCCACCATGTCCCACAGCTTTTTGTATAAGGGCATATGCCAGATGGTCATGGCTTCGGCCAGAACCAGATTGTTTTGCTCTGCCAGTGTGGTGGCTTTGTTCAGCTCGTCACTGTTCAGGGTAATGGATTTTTCCACCAGCAGGTGCTTGCCATGGGTCAGCGCCTGTTCCATGAACGCATAATGCGTGTTATGCGGTGTGGTCAGGTAAACCACATCCACATCGGCATCTGTAAAAACGTCGTCTATGTTGTCATAGACTTTTTTTACGCCATATTTTGCTGCAAAGGCTTCTGCCTTTACATGCGTACGATTGGCTACGCCATACAGTTTTTTGCCCATCTTCTGCAGGGCCTGTGCCATTTCATTGGCAATGACGCCCGTGCCGATGACCACCCAGTTTAGCTCTTTTTTCATGCGGAAATCCCTCTTTTCTGGAAAAATTTTTCCTCTTTTGTTGTATTATAGTAAAATCAGTGTGTATTTCAAAGCGGACTCTTACCAGAATCAGGAGGCAGGTATGACCTTACAACAATTTCACTATGCCATTGCCATTTCAGAGGCGGGGTCTTTTAACAAGGCCGCGGAGGTTTTATATGTGTCCCAGCCCTCTTTGACAACCTCCATGCAGGAGTTGGAAAAGGAACTGGGCATTACCATCTTTAACCGGAGCGGCAGAGGCGTTTCCCTGACCCCGGATGGCATGGAGTTTTTACTGTATGCCAGACAGGTTTATGGTCAGTATGAATCGTTAAAGGAAAAGTACAGCAACGTGCAGGGCCTGAAGAAAAAGTTCGGGGTATCCACGCAGCACTATTCCTTTGCCGTGAAGGCCTTTGTAGAGCTGGTCAAGAAATACGACACCTCGCAATATGAGTTTGCCATCCGGGAGACCAAAACGCAGGAGGTCATCCAGGATGTTATGAATCTGCGTAGTGAAATCGGCATCCTGTACCTGTGTGACTTTAACCGGGCCGCCATTACCAAAATGCTGCGCAGCAGCGGTCTGGAATTCCATTCCTTAATTGACTGTCAGGCCTATGTTTATTTGTGGAGCGGGCATCCGCTGGCCAAGAAGAAATCCATTACCTTTGATGAACTGAAGGAATATCCCTGCCTTTCCTTTGAACAGGGCGATACAGGTTCCTTTTATTTGTCAGAAGAAATCTTAAGTACCGCAGACTACGCCCGTACCATTAAAGCCAATGACCGTGCCACGGTGCTGAACCTAATGGTCGGCCTGAACGGATACACGCTGTGCTCCGGCATTATTTGCGAAGAGCTGAACGGCTCCGACTATGCAGCCGTTCCCTTTGACGCCTCTTCCGCTGAAGAAAGCAGTGTTATGGAAATTGGCTATATTACGCGGAAAAACATGGTGCTGAGCCAGACCGCAGAGGAATACATTGAAGAGTTAAAAAATTACCTGAATGCAGTACATTGACAGAAGACCTATGGTATAATGTCACATAATTTAAGTTTGCGGAGTGAGCATGGTATGAAGGAAAAGGTAGTAATCGGCATGAGCGGCGGCGTGGATTCCTCCGTTGCAGCCATTGTGCTGCAACAGCAGGGCTACGAAGTCATTGGTCTGTTCATGCGCAACTGGGATTCCTTCGTGGACGGGGAAATGGAAGGCGCTCCCACCACAACGCAGGGCATTTGCCCGCAGGAAGTGGATTACAATGACGCCAGAGCCGTCTGTGAAAAGCTGAATATTCCGCTGTACCGCAAGGACTTTATTAAAGAATACTGGGATTACGTGTTCTCTTATTTCCTGGATGAACTGAAAAAGGGCAGAACACCCAACCCGGATATTATGTGTAACAAATATATTAAGTTTGATCAGTTTGCCAAGGAAGCCGAAAAGCTGGGCGCCGACTACATTGCCACCGGCCACTACTGCCGGAACCGGGACGGGCAGCTGCTCCGTGCCGTGGATGACAACAAAGACCAGTCTTACTTCCTGTCCCAGGTTTCCAAAGAGCAGCTGAAAAACGTGCTGTTCCCCATCGGGGACATCTGTAAGCCGGAAGTCCGGAAAATTGCGGAAGAATACGGCCTGGTTACGGCCAAGAAGAAGGACTCCACCGGCATTTGCTTTATTGGGGAACGCAACTTCTCCAACTTCTTAAAGAACTATTTGCCCAATCAACCCGGCGATGTAGTAGACATTAAAACCGGCCAGGTCATTGGCCAGCACATTGGCTTAATGCATTACACCATCGGCCAAAGAAGAGGTCTTCGCATTGGCGGAACAGAGGAGCGGATGTTTGCAGTCGGAAAGGACTTGCAGAAGAATATCCTCTACATCGCCACAGGAGACGACAACCAATATTTAATTTCCGACGCGTGCCTGGTGGACCAGATTAACTGGACCTATGAACAGAAGCTGGAGCATTGCACCGCCAAGTTCCGCTACCGTCAGCAGGACCACGAAGTACAGCTGGAGTGGCTGGACAACGGGGAAATCCTGGTACATTATCCGCAGGGGGTAAAGGCGGTTACACCGGGACAGGCCTGTGTCTTTTATGACGGGGAAATCTGCCTTGGCGGCGGCATCATAAAAGAAGTCAGAAAGAATGGTACCAAGCTTTGGTACTTATAATGTATAAAAATTCCAATTTTGAAAGTAGGAGATGTCTGTGAAAAACAAAAAGAATCTGATTGCATTAATTGTTTTTGTGGCAGTTCTTGCCCTGATTCTCATTTGCAACGCATCCGGTGTCGTATTTGTCAACAAGGCCTGGTCCCTGTTGCCGCCGTTGGTTGCAATCGTGTTGGCCCTGATTACCAAGGAAGTGTTTTCCTCCTTGTTCGTCGGCGTTTTACTGGGGTCGGTCATGGCCTCAGGCGGCAGCTTCATTGGGACGGTTGACCTGATGACGGTAGATGCGCTTACCGCATCCATTGCGGAAAACGCAGGTATTCTGCTGTTCCTGGTTATCCTTGGCATTATTGTTGCCCTGGTCAACCTGTCCGGCGCAAGCCGCGCCTTCGGCGAATGGGCCCAGACCCACATTAAAACGCGTACCGGCGCCATGCTGGCCACGTTCCTGCTGGGTGTACTTATCTTTATTGACGACTATTTCAACTGCCTGACCGTTGGCTCCGTTATGGCGCCGGTAACCGACTCCAAGCGGATTTCCCGTGCCAAGCTGGCCTACCTGATTGACGCAACGGCGGCCCCAATCTGCATGATTGCCCCGGTTTCCTCCTGGGCAGCTGCCGTATCCGGTTGCGTAGAAAGTGAAACCTACTCCGGTATTGGTCTGTTTGTTCGCTCCGTTCCGTATAACTTTTATTCCATTTTTACTTTGGTATTTATTATCGCCATCTCGCTCATGGGATATGATTACGGCAAAATGGCCGGATATGAAATTAAGGCCCGGAAGACCGGAGACCTTGCCATTCTGGACGAAGAAAACAATGAACCCGAAAAGGTTGAAAAACAGAACTTCGGTGACAAGCGCAATTATGGCGATGAACCGGCAAAGCCGCCCAGAGGCAAGCTGATTGACCTGATTATCCCAATCCTGATTCTGATTGTCCTTTGCGTATGGGGCCTTGTAAAGAACGGCTATGACACGCTGGAAGGCAAGGGAACTCTCCTGGAAGCCTTCTCTTCCACAGACGCTTATGTCGGTCTTCCCTGGGGCAGCATTATTGCTCTGGTGGTTATTATTGCTTACCTTGTTATCCGCAAGGTTATCACCTTCCAGGAAGCAATGGAATGCGTACCGAAAGGCTTCATTGCCATGGTTCCCGCCATTACCATTCTGACCCTGGCCACTTCCCTGAAGACCATGACCAACGAATACCTTGGCTCTGCTGAATTTGTTAAGAGCATCATGGCCGGCGCGGACCACCTGCAATGGGCTCTCCCGGCAATTGTATTCCTGATTGCCATCCTGATTTCCTTTGCAACCGGAACCTCCTGGGGTACCTTCGGTATCCTGATCCCGATTGTATCGGTTATCTTCCCGGAAACCAGCAGCCTGTTCTTTGTCGGCATTTCTGCCTGCCTTGCCGGTTCCGTTTGCGGAGACCACTGTTCTCCTATTTCCGACACTACCATCATGTCCAGTGCCGGAGCCCACTGCAACCACATTACCCACGTAGAAACCCAGTTGCCATACGCCCTTTCCGTAGCAGGCATTTCCTTTATCTGCTACGTCCTTGCCGGCCTCTTTGACAAGCTCGGCATTACCTGGCTTTCCATCCCCATCGGCGTTGCCCTTACCCTTGGCTTCCTTGTTGTCATGAAGAAGGTATCTGCCAAGAAGAACGCTGCGCTGGAAGCGGAGTATGAGGAAGTGGCGGAGTAAAACTCCCACAATAAAATCCATATAAGTTAAAAAGTCCGTATTCTGGTTGTGGAATACGGACTTTTTCTGTAAATTTTTAGCCTTTGTTGTGTATTGTCCATAAAATTGGACATAAAAGTGAAAAATATATGGTATAATTCAAACATAAAAAATTAAGACCCAAACAAGTTGGATCTTAAAGGTGCGCTCCTGCGCGGCCGAAAAATCGGCAATTTGAGCAAGCTCGTATTTGAACTTGTAGTGTAATCTCATAAGGTAGTAAAGAGATTACCTTCAGCATAGCAGAAATCCGGCAATTGTCAATATATCAAATTCACAAGGAGCTTTTGAACATGAAAGATTGCGCATATTACATCGGATTAGATATCGGAACCAACTCGGTTGGCTGGGCTGTTACAGATACAGAATACAACCTGTTAAAAACCAATGGAAAGGCCATGTGGGGCTCTCATCTTTTTGATGCAGGGCAAACCGCAGAAGAAAGACGCGCACATCGCACGGCAAGAAGACGGACAGACCGGGCCAAGGAAAGAGTAGATCTACTGAATGAATTGTTTGCCGAAGAAATTGCAAAAGTAGACCCGGAATTTTTGCTTCGTTTACAGGAAAGCAAGTTCTTTGAAGAGGACAAGAAGGTAGCAGGTCGGTTTGCCATTTTTAATGACCCGGATTATACAGATGCCGATTATCATGAAGAATATCCCACTATTTACCATTTAAGAAGTGACCTGATTCACCATCCGGAAAAGCAGTTTGACATCCGTTTGGTTTATTTGGCTGTTGCCCATATTATCAAAAAACGGGGACATTTTTTGTTTGAGGGGAGAGGCTTTTCTGCCGTACCTTCCTTTAAAGTGGTTTTTGATGAACTGCTGCGGGCGTTAGAGGATTATGGCTTTGGTACGATAACCATTACGGACACTTCTGACATAGAAGCTCTTTTGAAAGATAGAAACGAAACCATTACCGACAAGAAACGGAAATTGGCCAGCCTGTTTTCTGTAGAAAAAGGGAGCCCTCTGAAATATGTTTGCGATTTACTTGCCGGCGGACAAGTAGAACTTTCCAAATTGTTTGAAGACGAATGCCTGAAAGACTCCGAAGTAAACAAAATAAGTTTTGGCTCCGGATATGATGACAAAGCAGATGCGTTGGATTCTCTTTTGGAGGATAGATTTTTCCTGATTGAAAAAATAAAGGCGGTTTATGACTGGGCAGTTCTGGCAGATATTCTGAATGGTTCTGCTTACGTTTCTGATGCCAAAGTAGACAGTTATGAAAAACATAAAAAGGATTTAAAGCTGACAAAGGAACTGGTTCGCAAATATTGCTCTGACGCCGTTTACAAAAAGATTTTTTCGGAAAATAAAAATAAGAGTATAAACAATTACATTGCCTATAGCGGCCATGTCTCCGGCACCAACAAGTATGCAGAAAAATACAGCTGTTCTCAGGAGGACTTCTGTAAATTTATCTTAAAAGAAATTGGTACCATAGAAACAGAAACAGAGGATGAACGTTATATCCTGTCTGAATTGCAATTGAATACCGCAATGCCAAAACAGGTAACCAAAGACAACAGTGTAATTCCGCATCAGTTGAATCAAATGGAATTGGAAAAGATTCTGGAAAATGCGGCAATGTATTATCCGTTTCTTTTAGAACAGGAAGACGGTATTTCTGTAAAGGAAAAGATAGAAAAACTACTTACCTTCCGCATCCCTTATTACGTTGGTCCCTTAAATGAAAATTCTCCCAAAGCCTGGATTGTCAGAAAACAGCCGGGAAAGATTTACCCGTGGAATTTTGAAGAAAAGGTGGATAAAACAACCAGCGCAGCTAAGTTTATTGAACGCATGACTAACCAATGTACGTATTTGGTTGGTGAAACTGTTCTGCCAAAAGATTCTATTTTGTATAGCAAGTATGTCATTTACAATCAACTGAATAATATCCGCCTTGACGGTGAAAAGTTGGAGGTTTCAGACAAAAATAAGCTGTTCCAGGATTGCTATTTGAATACGGAAAAAGCAAAGCAGTATAGTAACAAGGCGCTTTTAAACTATCTTCGTCAACAGGGTGTGGCCAAAAAAGATTCTGAAATTACCGGATTGGATACCGGAGTAGTAGGGACTATGAAGGCCTATGTGCAATTCAAAAGGCTATTAGGGGAATTGGACACACCAAAAACCAAAATGGCAGAAGACATTATCTATAAAATTACAGTATTAGGAGAGTCCAAGGACCTTTTGAAGGAATATCTTCAAAAAGAATATGGATCTGTTCTATCAGAAGATCAGATTAAAGAAATTTGCAGATGGAGATATACCGGATGGGGTAGATTCTCTGAAACTTTTCTGACGAAAATTTATGATGTTGACCCCAGTACCGGAGAATGCACCAGAAACATTATCAGCGGATTGGAAGAAACGCAGGATAACCTAATGCAATTATTGGGCTCTTCTTATGGCTATGCACAGCTGATTGATGAGTTTAACGCAGAAAAGAATGATCTTAACGGCACAATTACCTACAAAGACATTGAACAGTTATACGTTTCTCCGGCAGTTAAACGTAGTATTTGGAGAACCGCATTGATTGTCAAAGAAATTGTGAAAATTGCGGGCCACAATCCGGACAAGATTTTTGTGGAAATGGCCAGAGACGCAGACGGCAGCAAAAAAGGACAACGGACGCAGTCCAGAAAAGCTAAGTTGGAAGCTTGTTACAAAGCTGCCAAAGCAGACTGTGAACAGTTATCAAAATCTTTGGAAAAGTATGATGAAAATCAATTGCGTAGTGACAAGCTATTCCTTTATTTCACCCAGATGGGACGATGCATGTATAGCGGCGAAGCAATAGATTTGGATAACCTTTTATCTGCTAACAGCAATTACGACATAGACCACATTTACCCGCAGTCTAAAACAAAAGACGATAGTTTAGATAACCGTGTTCTTGTAAAACGAAAGCTGAATGAAGAGAAAACGGATAAGTATCCTTTGCCGGAGTCTTTTAGAACGAACAAAACGATAGAGCTTTGGAAACATTTGCAAAAGGCAAACCTGATTAGCAAAGAAAAATATAACCGCTTAACGCGGACAGATGGATTTTCGGATAATGAACTGTCCGGCTTTATTAGTAGACAGATTGTAGAAACCAGGCAGACCACAAAAGCAATTGCCAATTTACTGGATAAAGCATATGACGACACAACTGTGGTTTATGTAAAAGCAGGAAACGTTTCTTCGTTCCGTCAGCAATTTGATATTGTGAAATGCCGAAGCATTAATGATTATCATCATGCAAAAGACGCTTACCTCAATATTGTGGTAGGTAATGTTTACAATACAAAATTCGGATACAACCCAATCAAGTTTGTAAGCAACAAAGACAATAAATACAGCCTGAACAGAATGTATGATTTTGATGTAAAACAGGGTAACTCTGTTGCCTGGGTTACAGGAGAAAACGGCTCCATTGTAACAGTTAAAAAGACTGTCATGAAAAATAATGTTCTGTTTACGCGTTATGCCACAGAGCAAAAGGGTGGATTTTTTGACCAGATGCTGGTAGCACATGGCAGTGGACAGATGCCGCTGAAGACCTCTGATGACAGATTGTCCGACTTCGGCAAGTATGGAGGTTATAACAAAGTGGCTGGTGCCTATTTTGCTCTGGTTCGCCACGAAAAGAAAGGAAAGCCGGTAAAAACTTTTGAAGCGGTTCCCATTTATTTAAAGAGTAGGGTAGAAGGAAATAATGCGGCTCTGGCAGAATACTTTGCTACCCGCTCAGAAAATCCATTAACCAACCCGGGAATTCTACTTTCTAAGGTAAAGATTAACGCGCTTTTAGAAGTGGATGGATTCCGGATGCATATTTCTGGGCGAACAGGAAATCAATTGTCTATGAAATGTGCGGAACAACTGGTGGTTCCGGAAGAAATATATTGCTATTTTAAGAAAGTAGATAAGTTTGTGGCTCGTTCCAAAGTGGAAAAGAACGCCAAGATTTCTCCTCTTCAGAAAATAACAGTAGAGGAAAATTTGGCGGTTTATGATTGCTTCCTGGATAAAATTAAAAACACTAAATATGGGAAAAAACTGAGCGCCCAAGAAACTACTTTTGAAAAAGGAAGAGAAGCTTTCTTGGCACTTTCATTGGAGGAGCAATGTCGATTTTTGGCTAATGCCGTAGTTCTGTTTCAGTGTGTTCCAGGTACTGCCGATTTAACTCTGATTGGCGGAAAATCACAGGCTGGCGGCTATACGCTGGGAATGAATATTACCAAGCAGAAAAACATCAAACTAATCAACCAGTCCATAACCGGTATCTTTGAAAATACAATTGATTTGGCAGCTTTATGAGTTGGAGAATTGTTGAAATCCAGAATCGGGCAAAATTAGATTATCGCTTAGGTTATATGGAAGTTCGCAAAGAAAAGCCGGTCCGAATTCACCTGTCAGAAATTTCTATGTTGATTATAGAAAGCACAGAGGTTTCTATAACGGCGGCACTTCTGAATGAGCTGGCAAAAGCCAAAGTGAAAGTCATTTTTTGTGATGAAAAACGGAATCCGGCATTTGAAATAATGTCTTATTACGGTAGTCATGATTCTACGGAGAAAATCCGAACGCAAATACAGTGGTCTGATGCGGTAAAAGGACAGGTCTGGACTTCCATTGTTTATGAAAAGATTAGAAAGCAGGCAGAAACACTGGATGAACTTCATTTAACCGGATCGGAATTACTGTATTCCTATTTGGAAGAAATGGAATTTGGAGACCGCACAAACAGGGAAGGACTGGCTGCAAAATCTTATTTTTCGTCTTTGTTCGGCAGCAATTTCAGCAGGTCCTATGATATTGACATAAATAAATGCCTGAATTATGGATACAGTATTCTTCTGTCTGCTTTTAATCGGGAAGTGGTTTCCAATGGATATTTAACACAGTTGGGCTTGTTCCATGACAATATGTTCAATTACTTTAATTTGAGCTGTGACTTAATGGAACCGTTTCGCCCGATTGTAGATCAGTTTGTTTACCGTTTAGCCCCTTCCAAATTTGAATCAGAAGAAAAGCTGGCTTTGGTCAACCTGATGAATCAGGAAATTATCATCGGGGAAAAGCGGCAGACCATCAATAACGCAATAAAGATTTACTCAAAATCCGTATTTGACGCCATTAATGAGCGGGACACGTCTCTGCTGAGGTTTTACAGGAATGAGTTATAGATTTATGAGAGTTTTAGTTATGTTTGATCTTCCCACCATAACCACGGAGCAGCAAAGGAATTACCGGAATTTTCGGAAGTTCCTGATTAAATCCGGTTTTGTTATGATGCAGGAGTCTGTCTATACCAAGATGGCGTTGAATCAAACCACCGTGGAGAGCATTCAAAAGTCAATCAGAAAGAATAAACCTCCGGAGGGCCTGGTTCAAATGCTGGCGGTAACAGAACGGCAGTTTGCCAAAATGGAGTATGTTACCGGAGAACACCATTCGGAAATCCTGGATACAGATGAAAGGATGATTGTGCTTTGAGTATCCTGTTCGCTTATCCGGACCTTCTGGGGCAGGCAATTCCAATAGAAGAAAATGAAGTTCCTGTTTTGATTATTGAAAATAGACGGGCGTTACGCGCTTTGTTATTGGATCTTCAGCTTCAAAAATCCGGCTTGTCTGGTCAGGCGCTGTTTTCTTGTAATGGCAAGGATATTAAATTTGCAAATGTGGATTTTCTGGGCGATGTAGTCAACCTGGACCTGAATAGCAAAAATTTGCTGACAAAACTAATTTCTTCTTTGGAGCATAGAACTGCGCAGGAGGATTTCTTTGAGCAGGTAAGCAAAGTCAATCGCACAGTACAGGAATTACTTTTATTGTTATCGGAAGATTTTGATGTTGAATTTACGTTTGCAGATCAACTTGACATGAAAGCTTTACTTAAAATTTGCGGTATCCAGTTTTCGGAAACAGGCAGTGATTATTTGGAAAGCCTGTGTAATTATTTGTTGCTGTCCCGAATTTTGCTAAAGACAGAGGTCTTTGTTCTGGTAAATCTGAAACTGATTCTGGACGAAGAAGAACTGAAAAATCTGTATCAGTTTTTGGAATACCATAAAATAAAAATTCTTTTGTTGGAGGGCCTGGAAACGGATAGACTTCCAATTGAAAAGTATTATATAATTGACAAGGACTTATGTGTTATTTACTAAGTCCCACGGCCTACTATCCTATGAAATTACAGCATGTAGTGGTGCTTGCGGCGCTCCCCTCAACATTTAAGGTTTGAGCGTCGTGTAATTTCATAAGGTAGTAAAACCAAATTCGTTGGTTTTATTGTCCAAAAGCCGTTTGAGCGTCGTGTAATTTCATAAGGTAGTAAAACCATCATCGGACAGGCGTTCGATTTGCTCGCGTTTGAGCGTCGTGTAATTTCATAAGGTAGTAAAACCAAATACATTTAATCACCACCAATAAACACTGTTTGAGCGTCGTGTAATTTCATAAGGTAGTAAAACCGTCTGTATCCGGTTCCTTGCCCTCAAACGGTTTGAGCGTCGTGTAATTTCATAAGGTAGTAAAACAGACACCGTTTTCTTGGCAGAATGTTTCCCGTTTGAGCGTCGTGTAATTTCATAAGGTAGTAAAACTTAATTATAAACTAAGAATTTTAGTTTGTAGTTTGAGCGTCGTGTAATTTCATAAGGTAGTAAAACTCCAGGTATTTGACGTGCCTGAAGATGCCTGTTTGAGCGTCGTGTAATTTCATAAGGTAGTAAAACCGGGGTGTAGTACGAACCAGAGGCAATTGGGTTTGAGCGTCGTGTAATTTCATAAGGTAGGCAAAACAAAGCCCGCAAATGATTCAACATTTTATGGTGAATCATTTGCGGGCTTAAAAATTTTGCTTTTTGTGTTGCGGTTACTTTGTAAGGAATGAGAAGCTGAGGACCACTACGCCCAGAATGACCAGGATAATGCCGGTGGCCCGGTTCAGTGTTTTCGGGCTTGCCTTGTTGGCAATTTTGGCCGCAATGCGGGCAAAAATCAGCGTGAAAACAATGCAGAGGGCAAACGGCAGCCAGGAGGGGGCGCCCCCAATGGCGAAGTGGGAAACGGAGCCGGTCAGGGCGGTAAAGGTCATGATGAACACGCTGGTTCCGACTGCTGTCTTCAGCTCATAACCCATGAGGCTGGTCAGCAGGAGGAGCATCATCATGCCGCCACCAGCGCCAACGAAGCCACAAATGAAGCCGACTATGGCTCCGGAGAAAATGGCTTTTATCATTCTTACCTTTTTGGAACCGACGTTCATGTCTTCTTTCGTGGTCATGACCGGCTTTACAATGAATCTGACACCCAGTAACAAGGTCATGAACACGGAGAAGTTGCCCATGGTGGCGGCCGGTACCAGACTGGAAATATAACTGCCAACTACGGTAAAGACCAGTACCGTGATCATCATGACCAGACCGTTGCGTATGTCCAGATTTTTGTTCTTGCCATAGGTGTAGGCCGAAACTGCACTTGCCAAAACATCAGAGGCAAGAGCAATGCCCACAGCTTCATACGGCTCTATGCCAAGAAACGTAACCAGCATAGGGGTAATAACGGCTGCGGCGCTCATTCCGGCAAACCCGGTTCCAAGGCCTGCACCTATGCCGGCAAAAAGACAGACAAGAACGGTAATCAGATAATGCATAAATAGTGGCTTCCTTTTTCTATTTCTAAGGTTATTATGACGGGTGTCCAAGCCCCGTGTCAATGAACAGCTTTTTGCAGTGTGTTGCTTGCGGTATTTTCTTTGCAGGAATTTTACAGGGGCTCGCTTCGGATTTTACATAAGAAAGGTATCCTATAGTTGGAATTAGAGAACAAGGGGATGACCTTATGAAAAGGAATTTAAGAAAGTGGATGGCCGTTGTGCTGGCAGTGGCGCTGTGCGTACTGACAGCCGTTTTGCCGGCGGTAGCGGCGAAAGCCGGTACCTGGGAACCGGATAGCCTGGTTGTGGGTATTGGTGGAACGGAAGAGTCTCTGTCCTTTACGTGGTATGACACCACAAAGACGCCGGGTGTTTTGCACCTGAATGGAAAGGATTATACCGCTTCCGTGTCCTCTGCAAGTAAGTCCGGCTCCTATGTAAACCGGGTAACGGTAGACGGATTGACCGCTGCTACCAAATATACATTTACCATTACCTCCGGTGACGGGAAGCTTTCTAAAGCGCATACCTACGTTACAAAAGACTTTGGCAAGGGAAAAGCCTTTACATTTGCAGCGGTCGGTGATCCGCAGATTGGCGCTTCGGGAAATGCGGAAACTGACTCGCAAGGGTGGAAAAAGACCCTGGATGCCATTCAGGAGGATAGTGCAGATTACGCCTTCCTCTTTTCCATGGGGGACCAGGTGAACACCAACGTAGACGAATCCGAATACTCCTATTTTCTGTCTCCCATGACTGCGGAAACGGCGGTGCTTCCTTTCGTGAATATGGAGGGAAACCATGACGTACTGGCAAAGAATTACACGGACCACTTTACGGACCCGAACGTAACCTCTTATGGAACCGTGCTCCCCGGCGATGGAGACTATTCCTTTACCTACAACGGCGTTCTGTTCATGGTGCTGAATACCAATAATTTGTCGGTTTCCCAGCATAAGGCATTTTTGGAACAGGCAGTGGCAGAGCACGAAGATGCCACTTGGAAAGTGGTCTGCTTCCATAAATCCGTGTATTCGGTTGCTAACCATGTTACGGATACCGATATTACCATCCTGCGGGATGGCCTGAGTCCCATCTTTACTGCTTTGGACGTGGACGTGGTTCTGCAGGGTCACGACCATGTGTATGCCAGAAGCTACATTATGGGCGGCGAATCCGGAAAAGAAGCGGATACCAGCAAGGGTGTACAGAAAGATATTTACCAGCCGGACGGCGTGCAGTACGTTACCTTGAATTCTTCCTCCGGCAGTAAGTTTTACAGCATTACCTCGGAAGCGTTTACGTATACGGCAGTGCAGAATCAGGAGAAGGTGCCGAATTACTCCCGCGTTAGCATTACGAAGGACAGCTTTACGGTGACGACGTATCGGGTAACGGATCATTCGGTGGTAGACACGTTTACGCTGCATAAGGGCGCGAAGGGAAGTTCCTCTGGTGCGGATGACGCTACGAATAAGGCTACAGATAAAACTACTGGCGCTACAGAAGATGCTTCTGCGGGAGTAACTTCCGCTAAGGCCGGGGCACAGAAGGGCGGCGACGTCCTGACCCTGGATGACACGCAGTCGGTTACCTGGATTGGCATCCTTACGGTAGCGGTGCTTGGCGCTTTGGTTACGTTGAAGGTCTGGGTGGCTGTTCGCCGTGCGCAACATCATGAGTAAGAGCAAGGACGGGGTTTCGACCTGGAAGAAGGGCATTGTAGCCTGCCTGATGCTGGCATCGGTTTTAATCATTTTGTTTGTGCCGTGGCATCAGGAGTCTGATTTTTCCCTGGTAAACAACACCTCTATGCACTACGTCAGGGCACGGGTGTTGTCTGTGGATTCGGAGTCCCTGCAAGCGGATGATCTGGAACCCGGGCGAGTTGCCGGTACCCAGGAAATAACAGTTCAAATTCTAAATGGTAGTTTAAAAGGACAGACACTGCGTGTAACGAACTACGTTACACGCAGTGTAAATGTGGTTTGCAAAGAAGGATTAAGAATCATTCTTTGCGTAGATACACCGGAAAATGCGGAGCCGTACTACACGGTTTATAACTATGACCGCGGGGGCGGACTCCTGCTGATTTTCGGACTGTTTGTCGGTATTGTACTGGTGGTCGGCGGCAAGCGGGGCGGCTTCAGCCTGCTTGGCCTGGCCTATACAGTGTTCGTTATTTTTGCATTCTTAATTCAGGCGGTTTACTACGGCTGGAGCCCGGCGCTTGCCGGCTTTTTGACCGTTTTGCTGACCGGGGCCGCCTCCGTTTACCTGATTGGCGGGCCCACGCGCAAAACGGTGGCAGCGTTTCTGGCCACAACAGCAGGAGTCCTCTGCGCCGCGGTCATTTACGCTGTCTGCGCGGCGGCGCTGCACCTGTCCGGCTACAACCTGGATACGGCAGAAAGTCTGATTTTGATTCAAAATCAGACGGGTCTGCACGTCAGCGGTTTAATCTTCTGTGCCGTCATTGTTGCAGCGCTTGGCGCCGTCATGGACGTAGCTGTTTCCGTCAGCTCTTCCTTACAGGAAATCCACCAATTGAACCCGGAGCGCAGCGCCAAAGAGCTTATGCATTCCGGCATGAATATTGGAAAAGATATGATTGGTACCATGACCAACACACTGATCCTGGCCTTTGTTGGCTCTGCTCTGACAACCGTCATCTTATTGAAAGGATACGGCTATGACATGGCCCTGCTTTTAAACTCAGACTACGTAGCCATAGAGGTAACCGAAGGAATAGCCGCCACCCTTGGCGTTATCCTAACCGTACCACTGGCTAGTGCCATCTCCGCCTGGCTCTTTACCTTAAAGAAATAAAAGCCGAACAGGAATTCCTGCTCGGCTTTTTTCTTCTTCATTTTCTCAGAATCTATCTGTCAAAGCTTATACTAGTCGGCGCTTACCGTTGGCGCTTACCAAATGGTGTTTGTTTGAGCATGCAGATCCAGTTCAGCCATCCCATTTGCAGCCCAATCACAAAGCGTGTGGCAAATCTGTGATTACTACTTTGTTTGCCACACGGAAATGGAATTCTTGTGGCAAACTAACAAGGCACTGCCGATTTGCCACACGATTAAGGTTGACTCAGCCAGGAACCACGGTTAAGTGTTCTCTATAATGGCTTCAATGGTATGGTCATCGTTCATGCGGATGAAGCGGTGGCCAAGCTCTTCGGCTAAGGCATTGTTGTGGGTAGAGATAATCAGGGTTTTCCCTGCGGATTGGAGTTCCTTTAGGAAGGCAACTAACCACTGTTGCGTTTTGGTATCCAGACCGGCAAGGGGTTCGTCTAAAACCAGAACCTCCGGGTTCATGGAAAGGATACAGGCAATGGCGGTTTTCTTTTTTTCGCCACCGCTGAGGTGGTAGGGGGCCCGGTCACGGAGCGCGGTAAGGCCGGTCAGCTGTAAAACGTCATTGACCCGCTGCGTGACCGCCTCCTCAGGAAGGCCCATTTGGCGCGGCCCGAAGGCAATTTCCTCTTCTACGCTGCCGGTAAACAGCTGCAGGCTGGAGTCCTGGAAAATAAATCCGACCTTCTGGTGGAACTCTTTGGCAAAGCGTTTGTCTTTCAGCGCCTTTTCGGTGATGTCTTTTCCCTGAAAGCGGAAAGTGCCTTCTGCCGGGAAAAGCAGGCCGTTCAGGAGCTTCAGCAGGGTGGATTTTCCGCAGCCGTTGGGGCCTTGCAAAACCACGGTCTCTCCGGCAGATACGCTGAAGGTGACCTGCCGCAGGGCGATGTAGTTATCGTAAGCATAACAAAGATTATTACATTCAATAATAGGTACGTTAGACATAGAAAACCTCTTTTTATAATTAGCCTTTTTGCAGGAAGATAAAGAGTACAAGGTTAAGGCAAAGGATGAACAAGTAGACAAAGTCCGCTTTCTTTATGTGGAAGCGGTAAGACGTGGTATAGGTGCCGTCAAAGCCGCGGCAGGTCATGGCCTGGAACTGTTCGTCTGCCATGGCACGGGACTTCAAAAAGGTAACGCCCAGAATGCCGGAGAGACCCTTGGCTTTGTCTTTGTTTTTTCCTACGGAGCGAAGCTTGAGGGCTTCCAGCATGGAGAAGCATACATCGCCAAGGAGAAGGATATATTTCAGGGCCAGATCCAGGGTGAAGATGAACAGGTTGGGCACGCGGAAGAACCGCAGTCCGGCAGTCAGCTGGTTCCACGGAATGGTGGAGTTTAAAAAGCTGATAAGGCCGACGGACAGGAATACCTTTAAGCCGACGGTGAAGAAGGTGTGAGGAGAGCCTAAGAAAACGGCGGGCAGCAGAATCAGAAAAGAGAAGCCGGTGGCAGCCAGTGTGCTGCGGAGGCTTCTTTTCAGTTGCTTGCCCGGTAACAGGCAAAAGCATGCCAGCACCAACGCCAGAATACAGTAACTGAAAAAGGCGTTGGTGGAGCATGCGGTTAAAACAATCAGTATGAAAATGGTTGGCAGGGCAATGGGAGCATTGGCCTGCAGGCGTCCCTGCGCCGGAATGCTCCGGGCTTTGGACAGGACGCTCATCAGTTTTAACAGGCTTTTTTGTAAAAAGCCGTCCGAGTCTTTGGATGCAGTATACGGTTCTGATTCCTGCATCCACTCGGGAAGGCTGGTGTTAGGCATTGGTGGTTTCGCTTTCTCCAAAGTCCGGTTTGGACTTCATGGTAGCGGCAATCAGCCGGAACAGCAGAATGGAAATGGCAACGCCGATGATGGCACTGATGACATAGGCAACCCAGTCCGGAAGTCCGGCAAGGCTGTAGTCCGGCATAAGAGCCTTCCATTCCCAGCCGTTCAGCATGCCTTTCGGGGTGTAGCCAAGAACGGTACCGCCGGTAATGACTTCGGCAATTTCATCGGTGCCCCATTCGCCCCAGGCGGTGCCTTCGGCCAGCAGACCAAGCGGGACGGCAACAATCAGGGCTGCCAGTAACAGATACATTGGAATGTGGTTTTTAGGTTCTTCGTGTTGGTGCATTAAACCCGGTTCGGTCTTCCGCAGGAAGGCCAGAACCGAAGTGGTAAAGACAACTTCTGCCAGTCCCGCAATGGTCAGATGGCCAATCATCATGGCCGGGATGCTGACGCTGAGGCCGTAGGGACAGTACAGCGGCTGCCCGGCGGCGTCATGGAACAGGTACGGCTGCAGGCCGAATTCAATGGCAGCCGCCAATGCAGCCGCGTTGATGCCTACGTAGGAGCCGACCGCGGCCCCCAGCATCTGTCCCTTGTTGCCCTTAACACGGGCGCTGATGGAATGGTAGATGGCGTGCCCCAGATACGGAAGCAGGAACGCCATGTTAAAACAGTTTGCTCCGAAGGCCAAAACGCCGCCATCACCAAACAGCAGCGCCTGCACCAGCAGGGCAATGGTGACAGCTATACAGGCCGCGTCGGGCCCTAGTAGTAGCGCAATTAAAGTGCCGCCGACAGCGTGTCCGGTGGTGCCGCCCGGCAGCGGAATATTAAACATCATGCCAAGAAAGGAGAAGGCCGCGCCGATGCCAAGCAGTGGCATCTTTTCCTTCGGCACGTCTTTGCTGACTTTCTTAACGGCGTGAACCCAGACCGGCACCATGGCAACGGCCATGACGGCACAGGTTTCCGGGCTTAAGTAGTTTTCGGGGATGTGCATAAATTGTCCTCACTCATTAATCCATTTGATTTCTTTTCGCTGTAGTCGTTTACACAGCGCCTTTATTATAAAGGAAAGACTTCCCTCTTCGGAAGCTCCCAGGGGGGATACGATTTTTCCATTCTATGGTATAATCAGAAGAACTTTATTGCAGAAAGGATGACTTTGGTGGAACAACAGGCACATCACCACACGCACACCCATGATCCGCAGGAAAAGAAACGGCAGATTGCCCGGATTTCCCGCATGATCGGCCACCTGGAATACATTAAAAAGATGATTGAAGCGGATGAGGACTGTTCGCAGGTTTTAATTCAGCTGTCTGCGGTTCGCTCCGCCATGAACGGCCTGGGACGGGAAATCATTAATGAACATCTTTCCCATTGTATTCACCATGCCATTGAAGACGGAGACACGGAAGCCGTGGAAGAGTTTGAAAAGGCCATTCAGCAATACTTGAAATAGGGGACGCATATGCAGAAAATACAGGGCCTGATGCGGAAGGCCATGGATGATTACAATATGATTCAACCGGGCGATGTAGTAGCCGTCGGTATTTCCGGCGGCAAAGACTCCATTGCCCTGTTATTTTGTCTGGCAGCGTTGCAGCGGTACTACCCGGTTCCCTTTGCGCTGCAGGCCATTACCCTGGACCCCTGCTTCGGCGGGACGCCCGGCGATTACAGCGCCGTGGCGGCCCTTTGCAGGGAACTGGGTGTGCCCTACACCGTGAAGGAAACCAACATTGGCCACATCGTCTTTGAGGCCCGGGACGAAAAGTACCCGTGTAGCCTTTGCGCCAGGTTGCGCAGGGGAACCCTGCACAAGACCGCAAAGGAGCTGGGCTGCAACAAACTGGCCCTGGGCCACCACAGAGACGACGTGGCGGAAACCTTTTATATGAACCTGCTGGACCAGGGGGCACTGGGCTGCTTTGCGCCGGTAACCTACCTGTCGGAGGCTGACCTGACCATGATCCGCCCCATGATTTATGTCCCGGAGCGGGACATCAGGGCGGCGGTGGCCAGGCAGGGCCTCCCGGTCCTGGCGTCTTCCTGTCCGGTGGACGGGAAGACGGAGCGGGAGCACATGAAGCAGCTTCTTGCTTCTTTGCAGCAGCGCTATCCCGCTTTGCCGCAAAATATCATTTCCATTTTGCAGGAAAACGGGATTAGCCACTGGAAAAAGCAAAATTCGTAAACGAGCAAATTACACGAAAAAGCAAGAATAAAAGAGAAAACAAGAGTTCTTACCATGGTAAATTAAAATATTGAAAAATATTGGTTGACTCCCGGAAACCGCAGTGTTACTATAGTCGGGCAACATTCATATTATTTATTGGAGGAAACAAGCATGTCATCTTATATGCCAAAAGCCAACGAAGTTGACCGCAAGTGGTATGTGCTTGATGCTGAGGGCAAAACCCTTGGTGCTCTTGCCGTAGAAGCCGCTAATCTTCTTCGTGGTAAGTATAAGCCTATCTTTACTCCGAACGTTGACACCGGTGACTTCGTCATTGTTATTAACGCTTCCAAGGTAGTACTGACCGGCAAAAAACTGGACCAGAAAATGTATTATCACCACACCGGATACATTGGTAACATGAAAAAGGTTAAGTATAAGACCCTCATGGAAACCAAGCCGGAATTCGTGGTAACCAAGGCTGTTAAGGGTATGCTCCCGGACAACACTCTGGGCCGCAAAGCTCTGACCAGACTTCATGTATATGCAGGCGCAGAACATCCGCATGCTGCTCAGCAGCCGGAAGTTCGCGAATTTTAATAGGAGGGCAACATAATGTACGAAAGCAATTATTATTACGGCACCGGCCGTAGAAAGAGCTCCGTTGCCCGCGTTCGCGTTTACCCGGGTAATGGTAAAATCACCATCAATGACAGAGACATTGATGAATACTTTGGCCTTGAAACCCTGAAGCTGGTTGTTCGCCAGCCGCTGGAACTGCTTGGCTTAACTGAAAAGTTTGACATCGTTTGCCGTGTAAACGGCGGTGGCGTATCCGGCCAGGCCGGTGCCATCCGTCACGGCCTTTCCCGTGCTCTTCTGCAGTATGACGAAAACCTTCGTCCGCAGCTGAAGAAGGCCGGCTTCCTGACTCGTGACCCACGTATGAAGGAAAGAAAGAAATACGGTCTCAAAGGTGCCCGTCGTGCACCGCAGTTCTCCAAGAGATAACTGCCGTCCACACGGTTCCCAAACAGCATATTATGCAACAAACCCCGGAAACTTCGGTTTCCGGGGTTTTCTTCTTTCTCCGGCTCCGGTGGAGCCCCTTGTTACAGACTTGATTTAAAGAAAGACAAAATATTATTGGCAATAATGCCCTTTACGTTTTTGTTGACGGACAGGGTGGCAAGCAGAGAGGTGATCGTGTCAGAAAAGAGGCGGATGTCCGCATCTGTAATTTTGGTAAGATCCGGATTAAGGTCAAAGAAAGCGTGCAGGGAACCCTGAACCACAAAAGCACTGATAATTTCCTGCTTCTTTTCTGTTTTACCTTTCAGAAACATATCATGGAACAGGTCAGACACTTTCTGCTCAAGCACATCCATGCGTCCTTTAAAGAGCAGGGCCAGCCGCTCCGTATGGCCGTTATCTCTGGCAACGGTAATACAGCGGACCAGATAGTCTTTTCCAAGAACGGAAACCTGCTTCATGTCTGCCAGCATGGCCTGGATTGCTGCGTCCTCCAGTTGATCCGATAAATCATAAATATCCTGGTAGTGCCGGTAAAACGTAGTCCGGTTAATCTGGCACAGCTCACACAATTCACCGCTGCGAATTTTTTCCAGCGGTTTTTTCTTGTGGAGTTCCAAAAAGTTGTCCTGAATCAGTTGCTGCGTTTTTACCACCCGAAGGTCCATTGGTTCCACTTCCTTTTGCATCACGTTCACTTTCCCAAGTCTACTTTAATATACCCGCGGACTCTTGTATAGGAAACAATTTGCCATAATTGTTGCATAAACTGCAATCCCTGCATGTTGTGGCTCGATTTGCGATTTTTTTAACAATAGAATGAGGGTGACAGAGGCAAAAAGCCAAATCGCAAGAAATAAGGAGAGACGAAACGTGAAAACCAATGGATTTACTTTAAAGCCTTTCAAATTGAAGGTGACAAACGGAACCCTGCGGGGGTACTGGATGGTCCCGAAACTGGAGGGGAAGACAAAATTTCCTACGGTCATTCTGAGCCACGGCATTGGCTCCAACCAGTTTATTTCCTTTACCTATGGGATTCCTTTTGCCCGTAGAGGGTACCAGGTGCTGTGTTATGACTTTGCAAACTCCGGCTCCGGTTTGTCCGGCCTGGACAGCACGAAGATGAGTTTGCTGTCCGAAAAGCAGGATTTACTGGAAGTGATTGATTACGTGAAGACCCTTCCAAGCGTGGACACAGAACACCTGATTTTGTCCGGATGCTCCCAGGGCGGGCTTGTTTCCTCGCTGGCTGCAGCGGAGCGGGAGGAGGACATTGAGCGGCAGATTCTGTATTATCCGGCCTACAGCATTCCGGATCTTGCACGGGAAGGCCACCTGATGACGGCAAAATATGATCCGCAGAACATCCCGGACAAGCAGCATATTCTCTTCCTGAAAATTAATAAGAAGTATCCGACCGATGCCATGACGCTGGACCCGTATGCGCAGATGTGTACCTATCAGAAGCCGGTTTACATTGTGCATGGCACCCAGGACGGCATTATTGACGTGAATTATTCCCGCAAGGCGATGCAGTTATTCCCCAATTGCAAGCTGGACGAAATTAACGGAGACCATGGTTTTATTAAGCGCGGTGCTTTTGCCGGTGCTATCAGAACCATTGTTTATATTGAAAAGGAGATGAATTAATGATGGATCATTCGGTACTGTTTACCCCTATTAAAATCGGTTCGTGTGAAATTAAAAACCGGTTTGTTATGTGCCCTATGGGCCCCGGCGGATTCTGTGACAAGGAGGGCTGCTACAACGAAAAAGGCGTGGAATACTATGTGGAACGCGCCAAGGGCGGCTCCGGACTTCTGATTACCGGCGTTACCTACGTGGAAAATGACATTGAAAAATGTGTCATGCCTTCCATGCCGTGCCCGACCATTAATCCGCTGAACTTCATTAAGACCGCACGCCCAATGATAGAACGTGTTCATGCTTACGGCACAAAAATTTTTAGCCAGCTCTCCGGTGGCTTCGGACGTGTTTCAATCCCCAGTATTGTTGGGCGTGTGGCAGTTGCCCCCTCACCCATTCCGCACCGTTTTCTGGATGGCGTTACCTGCACGGAACTGACGGTAGAACAAATCCATACCTATGTGGACAAGTTTGCGGAATCCGCTGCCATTTGCAAGAAGGCGGGCTTTGACGGTGTGGAAATTCATGCGGTGCATGAAGGCTATCTGATTGACCAGTTTGCCACGTCTTTTTATAACCACAGAACGGATGAATACGGCGGCTCCCTGGAAAACCGCCTGCGCTTTGCGATTGAGATTGTACAAGCCATTAAAACGGCCTGCGGACAAGACTTCCCGGTTTCTCTCCGCTACAGTTTGAAGAGCTTTACCAAAGACTGGAGAAAGGGCGGCTTGCCCGGAGAAGACTTTGTGGAAGCAGGACGTGACATTGAAGAAGGAAAGCTTGCAGCCCAACTATTGGTAGCGGCCGGCTATGATGCGCTGAATGCGGACGTAGGAACCTATGACGCCTGGTATTGGAACCACCCGCCGATGTATCACAAGAAGGGAATGTATCTTCCTTACAATGAAATCTTAAAGGGCGTTGTAGACGTTCCGATCATTACGGCAGGACGGATGGAAGACCCGGATCTTGCCGTGGAAGCCATTGAAAAGGGACAGACGGATCTGATTGGTCTGGCACGTCCGCTGCTGGCTGACCCGGAAATTCCGAATAAAATTATGCGTGGCAATTTTGCTGACGTTCGTCCCTGCCTGTCCTGTCAGGAAGGGTGCATGGGCCGTCTGGCTGTTTATGCGCAAATTTCCTGCGCAGTAAACCCGGCCTGCGGTCGAGAAAATGAATACGGTCTGACCCCGGCACTGGAAAAGAAAAACATTCTGATTGTCGGCGGCGGTGTAGCCGGCATGGAAGCGGCACGGGTGGCCGCCATTCGTGGACACGCGGTAACCCTTTATGAAAAGAATGCGGCACTTGGCGGGAACCTGATTCCCGGTGGTGCACCGGACTTTAAGGAAGATGACCATGCACTGATTCGCTGGTACGAACGCCAGCTTGCAAAACATGATGTCAACGTGGTTCTGAATAAGACCGTAACGGCGGATGAACTGGAAGCTTCCGGCGCAGATGAAATCATCCTTGCCACCGGTTCCACGCCGAAGACCATCCACATGGATAACGTTCCTCTGGTTCCGGCAGAGCAAGTCCTTACAGAAAAGGTAAGCTGCGGCAAATCCTGCATTGTTGTAGGCGGCGGTTTGGTAGGGTGTGAAACGGCGCTGTGGCTGAAAGAAAGTAAGGGCGTAGAGGTTACCATTGTAGAACTGATGCCGGAAATCCTAAGTGTTGGCGGTCCGCTTTGCTCTGCCAACAAGGATATGCTGAAGGATCTGCTGGTCTTCCATAACATTCCGACGCTGACGGGTTCCTGTATTATCGGTGCTTCTGACAAGGGTTATGTTGTAAAGACGCCGGATGGAGAACAGATTATTGCCGCTGATACCGTTATCAGCGCCGTTGGTTATGTTTCCAACAGAAGCCTTTATGAGGAAGTCAAAGAACGCCTCCCATACGTTCATACGCTTGGTGACGCCAATGAAGTCTCCAACATCATGTACGCCATCTGGGACGCCTATGAACTGGCCAGAGGCATTTAGAAGTTTTTTTGTCAGACCGAAGCTTCCCTATTTTGCAGAACTGTGGTAAGCTTTTTATAGTTAGCAAAGACTAACCAAATAACAAAAAGCTGACTCGCACAAAACAATTTCAACAAATAAGGGGAGAACATTATGATTGCAAAAATTTGCGTTGTCATAGGCATGTGCCTGTTCTGGTGGCTCATGTGCTACCTTAACACCGGAAGTGACAAGAAAAACCTGCTTGGACTTCGTTCCTATCCGCCGGAGGTTCAGGAGCTGGTCAGAAAGGACCCTGTTCTGGGACAATCCGCCCCGGCAGAAGCAAACCTGGTAAAAATCTTTTGCAGCAACCTTCTGCTGTTTACCGTGGTGTTCCTGATCATCGGCGTAATTTTGAAGTACACCGTGGGCTTTACCGGCTTTGCGGACGCGTTCCTGTATATCCTTATCCTTGGCGAGGTACTGAATCTCTTTGACCTCCTGGTTATTGACCTTTTGTGGTGGAGAAACACGCCGCGGATTCGCTTCTCCTGCGTAGAGGACAAGGCGCTGTATCAGGACCCGAAAATGCACGTAGGTTCCTTTATCAGAGGCCTCCCGATGTACCTGGTGGTGGCACTGATTGTAGCCGGTATTTTAGCGGTACTGCCCTGAATTTCTAAAATTTTTCTAACAAATTCAATTTTTTTAAGGAAGTACTAAGGCGATATGTTATAATCCTCCTGCTTTTGACTTGCAGGAGGATTTTTATTTATGTGGCTTGCAAAAAAATACGCGGAAGCGTTTCACGTACAGGATCCGGAATATCTGGAAATTGTCGGCGGTTTGCTGGCGCTGGAAGGCGTAAAGCAAATGGCAAAATATAAACAGCATAGTGATATTACCTTACTGGAACACACCATGTGTGTCAGCTTTGTAGCTTACAACGTTTGTAAGCGGATGGGGCTGGATTACCGGGCGGCGGCCCGTGCCGGACTGCTGCATGACCTGGTTTATTATGACTGGCATGATCCGGACCCGTCCCACCGGTTTCACGGGTACCGGCACCCTGGCTTCGCACTGCGCAACGCCAGGGAACTGACTACCCTGACCCCGGTAGAAGAAAACAGCATTGTCCGGCACATGTGGCCGCTGACGCCAATCCCGCCCCGCTACAGGGTAGCCTGGATTATTACCCTTGTGGACAAATACTGTGCCACCAAGGAAACTTTACGAAAATACCAAAGAAAGCCTGTGAACTATCATGGATAAGCTAACCGTCTTAACCACGCTTGCACAATACTTCCTTTATTTCATCATGTATTCGGTCCTTGGCTGGTGCATTGAAATGTTATATTGCGGTATTGGAGACAGCATCAAGAATAAGAAACTGACCGTTCACAACCGCGGCTTCCTGTATGGACCGCTGACGCCGATTTACGGAACGGCTACCACCGTTATGCTGTTGACGCTGTCTCACTTCAAGGACAACATTCTGCTTCTGTTTATTGTTGGCCTTGTTATGTGTGACATAGTAGAATACCTGACCAGCTTCCTTATGGAAAAGCTGTTCCATGCGCACTGGTGGGATTACACCGGAAAGTTCTTAAACATCAACGGCAGAATTGACTTTGTCCATTCCTTGGAATGGGGCGTTTTGTCAGTTGTATTTATCCGGTACATTCATCCGTTCTTTAGTGGCCTGGCCATTTTCCAGATGTTCAGTGACCGCCAGATCCGGGTTATTGCATTGGGTATCTTTATTTACTTTATGTATGACCTGATTAACACGGTTATTGCCACGGTTAACGTCCGGAACCTGCAGACCAAGATGGCTTCCTTCAAGGATGCTGTTGCGGAAAAGCTGGCCGGCAGCAAGTTCAGCCCGGAAGAAGTTTCTAAGGCGGTAACGGACATGAAGGACCGCATTACGGCCATGTTTAAAGGTCGCCGTACCCGTCATATCCTGATTGAATTTCCGGATTACCTGAAGGAAATGATGGACAATATGGACAGCATTCAGAATAACTACACCGGTCTGAAGGACGAATGGAAAGAGGACTGGAAAGAGGAGTGGAAGACGGAATGGGACAGCATGAAAGAAAGCTTTTCCACCTTTGTAGAGAAGCATAAGCCAAGAAAATAAAAAGAAATCTCCCCCGACAGAAACTTGTCGGGGGATTTCCTATATTTTAAGGGCTGAATATGGTAGAATAGCAGTCAATTTAAAAGACTTTGCCACAGATGTTGTGGCTGACCGGACGCGCCGGACATTCCACGGAAGCCCGAGCAGCGTTCAGAAAGTAGGATTCATATGAAAGAAAACGGAAAGAAGACGCTTCAAAAAGGAAAAGGCTTTTTGAATGAGATTTTTATTGATGGACTGTCCGGTATGGCGCTAGGCTTGTTCAGTACACTGATTATCGGCACCATTGTTTCCCAGCTGGGTACCTTAATTGGTGGCACGTTCGGTGCTTACCTGGTGGCAATTGCCAACGTGGCCAAGAGCCTGACCGGCGCCGGCATTGGCGTCGGGGTGGCAACCAAGCTGAAACAGGGACCGCTGGTCACAGTTTCGTCTGCGGTTGCCGGCCTGATTGGCGCTTTTCCCGCCATTGGTACACTTTCCGCACCGCTGGAAGCCATTAAACTTGGCACTCCCGGCGAACCGCTCGGCGCCTTCTGCGCCGCCATTGTAGCGGTAGAGCTTGGAAAACTGGTTGCGGGAAAAACGCCGGTAGACATTATTGTTACCCCGCTGGTTTGTATTTTAACCGGTGCCGCCGCCGGCCTGGTTCTTGGTCCGCCAATTTCCACCTTTATGTCCTGGCTTGGTAACCTGGTAAACTATAACGTAGACCTGCACCCAATTATTGGTGGTATTATTGTTTCCGTACTGATGGGTATTTTCCTGACCCTGCCAATCAGCTCTGCAGCCATTGGTATTGCCATGGGAATTACCGGTCTGGCCGCCGGAGCCGCAACCATCGGTTGCTGCTGCAACATGGTGGGCTTTGCCGTTATCTCTTACCGTGAAAACAAAACAGGTGGCCTGATTGCCCAGGGCCTTGGCACCTCCATGTTGCAGATGCCGAACCTGATTCGCAAACCAATTCTGTGGCTGCCGTCCATTATAGCGTCGGCCATTCTGGGGCCAATCTCTTCTGCTGTTCTGAAAATGTCCAGCACTCCCATTGGGTCCGGCATGGGCTCCGCCGGCCTGGTCGGCCAGATTGCCACCTTCCAGACCATGGCACCGCAAATCGGCTGGGCACTGACCCTGGTGGAAATTCTGGTAATGCAGTTTATCCTGCCGGCCGCCATTTGCCTTGCCATCTCCGAATTTATGCGCAAGAAAAAGTGGATTAAGCCGGGCGATTTAGCCCTGGACTTGTAACACATCCACACAAAGGAATTACTATGAAAAAAAGAAGCACTCTGAAAAAAGAAGAACCGCAACTCGCCGAAGAGCAGATGGTTGCAGAACCGGTAACAGAAGAGAAAGCAGCCAAAGCAAAGAAGAAAAAGCGCAATAAGATATTGCTGTTCCTTTTGCTTGCCTTGGTGGTAATTGCCCTGATTGCCAGCTTAGTTGCCGGAAAAACCAAGGACAACTCTTCTAAGACCTCGTCTGCCCGGAATACGGAAGTAAACCTGCTGGATGGCTCGGAAACCCTGGGCTTAAGCCAGGGGGGACAGCAGTTCGGCTTTTATGAAGATGGTACTTACAAAGCGGCCGGGTTCCTGATTATAGACAATCAGACCTATACCTATGAAACTTCCGGAAATTATGAAGTATCAGACGGAAAGCTCAGCTTTACGGAGTGCAAGCCGCTGGAAGTAAGCACAGAGGGGAAGACCACGGAGTGGGAATCCGCTGTGTCCAGCGTTATTTATGAAAGTAAGTGGACGGTTACGCTGACGGGTACGGACTCGTCAGAAAAGACCTATACCTTAGCCCAGTATGATCTGGGGAAGGAAGAGGCGGACCAGCTGGGCGTCAAGGGCGTAAAGGAAGTTTCCACGCCGGAAACGTCTTACTTTGACGTAGAAGACTCCAATACGGATATCAGCAGTCTGTTAAGTGGCTTCAGTATGGAAGACATTGCCGCCATGATGGGCATGTCCAGCTTCCAGACCTCCGGTACCGCTGCAGAAGTGGAAAGCTATGACACCAGCGGCGCACTGGTTGCGCAGACGCAGGAAGGAATTACACTGGCTTTCTACAAGGACGGCACTTACACCTTAAGCGGTACGGCAACCTACGAAGGCCAGAAGATTTCCCTGTCCCAGAAGGATACCTATTCCGTTAAGAACAACAATCTTGTATTGGATAACGGTTCCCAGGCCGTTGTTTCGGCAGATGCGCTGAAGCAGTATGGTATGGACAACCTGTCGGTATCCACAGCGCATACCTGCACCAATAACAACGGCACGTTAACCGTGAACATTACCTTTGTTATTCCTTCCTACGGCAACCAGACGCTGGGCTCCTACACCATTTCGGCGGAGGATGCCGCCAAACTTGGCGTCACCGGCGCCGCCACAGGAAATAATAATGGCAGCTCTGACAATGGCAACAGCGGCAACTCCAACGGAAATTCCAATGGAAGCACCAACTCCGGTTCCGCCCTTGCCAGCTTCTGGGCCGCCTTCTTACAATTCTTTAAAAACCTATTTTAATAACAGGAGGAATTTGAAATGAAAAAAGGAAGTAAACGCGTGCTTGCTTTACTGTTGGCACTGACGCTGATGGGCAGCCTTCTGGCTGTCGGCGCATCAGCGGCGTCCGGTAGTACGGTAAAGCACTATTCTGTTTATGTGAATCTGGGGGACAGCATTGCCTCCGGCTATGGCTTGCCAAATGACCAGACGCCGAAGACCATTGTGCCAAACAGCTACGGCGCCCGCCTTGCCTATGCCGTGCAGGCAGACTATTACTATGCCTATGCGCAGCGTGGCTACCGTGCCGCAGAAGTGCGCATGCTGTTGGACAACAACTACAATGGCGATGCCTTAACAGATTCCGCAGAAATGCTGGAAGCAACCGCCAATTACACCACCACCAAAAGCTTAAAGAACCAGCGCAAGGGCTATCAGCAGGCCGTAAAATCAGCTGACCTGATTACCCTGGATGTTGGCTTCAATGACATCTGGCTTCCCATGAAGCACTACGTAAACCAGTGGACGGAAAACACCGTGGGCGCCGCTCTGACCTTCCCGGTACTGACCGCACAGACGGTTTGGGAGTGGACCGGTGAATTCATGATTAACTACGCCAAAGTAGTAGATAAGATTCTGGAACTGAATCCGGACTGCACCATCATCCTGGTTGGCTCCTACAATCCGTGTGACACCTGGTCCCTGACCGGAATGCCAATTGGATACGGCAAGCTGATTGGACCGGTGTATGACGCCATTAATGCCTACAAGAAGACCATTGCCGCTCTTCACTCCAACTGCACCTATGTAGATGTCAGTGGGGTAGATGTCGGCACCAAGCAGCTGGACCTGTCCCAGGGCGGCTTTGAGCCGCACCCGACCAAGAAGGGCCACGAATACATGTTCAATCAGATTGTGGCAGCCCTGCCGACCGGCAAAAGACGCAGCACCACCTATCCGACTCTGACCAAGACCAGAATTGTCAGCCAGAGCGTGTCCGGCAAGTGGAAGAAGAGCAATGACTACTGGGTGGTTCTGACCCAGAACGGATTTGTTCGGAATTACACCGGCAAAGCCTGGAACTGCAACGGAACCTACCGGGTAACCCACGGAATGTATAACTGGTAACAAAATCTGTAAAGGTTTTAATCTTTACACCACGGCTTACAAAGAGCCTCCTTTGAATTTCCAAAGGAGGCTCTTTCTTTTGCTTTTTCCACCATTTGTGGAAAAAGCGCGTCTTTGCCACAAAATCTTGCACTTTTCGGCGTTCTGCTCTGCTTTGGTGGGCAGGGCTGCAAAACTTTTTGTGAAAAAGGGATAGGTGAAAAATTGTAAAGAAAAAACACTTTACATGTTCACAATTTATCCATAGACAAACGGACACGGTTGTTGTATAGTGTAGAAAACTGAATTTGTCTTATTTTTGAACAGGAGAACTTGCACATTGCACCATTTAAACTACAAAAAACTCTTCTCGTACTACACGGACACGGAACATGCACCGGAATTATTTTTCTTATTGAATGATCTCTTCTTTAACGGAGAACTGCCGCCGGTGGATATCCGCTTTCAGAACTTAAAGCTGAAAGAAGATCCGGATTCCATTTATGTAAACGGAGAATTCCGGATGCATGAAACGGAAACCGGAAATCCAACACTCTATTTGGATCCGTCCAGTATTCTTTCCTGTTTGTTCAGCAACAACTGGAACCGCAGCTTTCATCAGCTGTGTGGCCATATGGTTCACGAAATGGTGCATTACTATTGCACCCTGAACCACATTCCGGAAACAGACAACCACGGTATCTTTCATAACCGCAATTTTCGGGATGCAGCCCAGGCCCACGGCCTGACGGCCACCTATTCCATGAGCAACCCCATGGTGGACGGTTACAACAGCACCGCGTTAACCGGCTGGGCCGAAGCCCTGATAGACCGCAACATCGGTGCCACGCGGAAGGTTTCCGCTTAATCCTTCGGGAGCAATGCTCGAGCTTGCTCTAGCATTAATATATTTACAAACGAATCCCACTGCCAAACGGCAGTGGGATTTCGTTATAGTACAAATTTCTGCAGGGCTTCGGCCACACCATCGTGGTCACAGTCATGGATGGTGACATAGTCGGCGTGGGCCTTCACTTCCGCCGTAGCGTTCTGCATTGCTACAGCTATGGCCGCCGTGTCCAGCATGGGCAGGTCATTGTCTGAATCTCCCATGCCGATGGTTTCGGACATGGGAATGTTCAGATAATGACTCATCCATTGGATGGCTGAGCCCTTGCTGACCCCGGCCCGTACAAACTCTACAAACTCCTTGCAGGAGAAGAACCCGTTTAAATCAAAACCGCTTTGCTGCAGGATGGTCTGCCGGAAGCGCTCCAGACGGTCATGATCCTTTAAGTCTATGCACAGCACCTTATAGGGCGCTTCGGTCAACCCATCCGGCAGCTCCGGGTGAAACTGTACCGTCATATGCGTCATACCGGCATAGTAACGCACTTCCGGACAGTCTTCCCTGGTTAAAAGGTAGTTACTGTCATAGGTTTGCGTATACAAGTGAATTTTGGTGGCTTCCTGAAAAAGGAAAGAAACTTCCTCGCCCGTTAAAGGGGCAGAGAAGATGGATTCCTGCCGGTAACAGTCATAAATGACCGCGCCGTTGTAGGCAATGACGTAGCACCCTTGTTTTTCCAGGCCCAGGCTGTGTATGGTTTCCTTCATGGCGGAAAGGGGACGCCCGCTGCAAAGAATAATCTGGTGCCCTTGTGCCCGGGCTTTTTCCAGCGCCTCCTGATTCCCTTTGCTGACCTGTTTCCGGCGATTTAGCAACGTTCCGTCCAGGTCCAGAAAAACCATCATAAAACCACATCCTTATTGAGAATAGCATGATTATATAATAAAATAGGTTCAGTTATTTTGAAAGAGGTGAACGTTCTTGCGTATTGTTATCAAGCTGGGGACCTCAACCCTGACACACGACAGCGGGAACCTGAATATTCGCCGGGTACGGGAGCTTTGCACCGTGCTTTCGGACCTGAAAAATGCCGGGAATGAAATTATTATGGTTTCTTCCGGCGCCATTGCCATGGGCGTGGGAAAACTGCCACTGACAGAACGGCCGTCGGACATTCCGGGAAAGCAGGCCGCTGCCGCCGTCGGGCAGTGCGAGCTTATGTATATTTATGACAAGCTGTTTGGAGAATACAACCACGTAGTTGGACAGCTGCTCCTGACAGCGGATGACGTAGTAAATGATATGCGGCATACCAATTTCAGTAATACGCTGAATCGCCTGCTGGATATGGACGTCATTCCCATTATTAATGAAAACGACACCATCTCCATAGATGAAATTGCACTTGGGGACAATGACACCCTGGGTGCCATTGTGGCCAAGTCCGTGCAGGCTGACTTGCTGGTAATCCTGACGGATTGCGATGGCCTTTATACCGCAGACCCGCGGAAAGACCCGGACGCTAAGCTGATTCCGAAAGTGGAAGCCATTACACCGGAGCTCATGACTTTGGGCGGCGGCAGCGGCACCAAGCGGGGCACCGGCGGCATGGCCACCAAAATCGGTGCGGCCAAAATGGCAACAGACGCCGGCATCAATACCATTGTTATTAACGGCAATCAGCCGAAAGCCCTTTATGACATCATGGAAGGCAAGCCTTATATCGGCACCCTGTTTGTAGCACAGAAGTAAATTTTGTACGCTGCAGGCAATGCCGCACAGACAGAAACCCGCGTAAGTGCATACAGACACAAGCGCATACATACAGAAACCTGCGCAAAGCACCACCCACATATGCATTGTCATTAGTGGCAATTACGCACTTAAGCGGATATAAAATAAGGCATACAATAATACGCACCTTATGTGGATATATAAGTATATATACCTATTATAGAAACCCACAAAAAGTAGTTCTTGTAAAGGGAAGGAGTAATGAAAATGCTGTCTACCACATTAGAACTTTGTAAAAGATCTAAAGCTGTTTGCACAGAAATTGCAGCGCTGTCTACAGAACAGAAAAATGCTGCGCTGCTGCGGATGGCAGACGAATTGGTATCCCAGACGGAGGCCATCCTGGCCGCCAATGCCCTGGATTTGGCGGAGGCCAAAGACAATGGCATTGGGGACGTCATGGCAGACCGTCTCCGGCTGACACCGGACCGCATCCGCGGTATGGCAGATGGCCTGCGCGCCCTTGCGGAACTACCGGATCCGGTCGGAAAGGTAGAACGGCAGGTAGAACGTCCGAACGGCCTTGTTATTCGTAAAGTCCGTGTTCCCCTTGGCGTGGTTGCCATTATTTATGAAAGCCGTCCGAACGTAACTTCGGATGCCGCAGGGATTGCTTTTAAAGCAGGAAATGCCTGTGTGCTGCGGGGCGGAAAAGAAAGCTACCGTTCCTCCAACGCCATAGTTGCAGTATTAAAGAACGCCTTAACCGAATGCGGCATCCCGGAAGATGCCGTAAACCTGGTTTCCGACCTGACCCATGCCAGTGCGGACGAATTAATGACGGCCACCGGCCTGGTAGATCTTCTGGTTCCGCGCGGGGGCGCAGGCCTGATTAACCGTTGCGTCCAAAACGCCAAGGTGCCCTGCATCCAGACCGGCACCGGCATCTGCCACATTTATGTGGATGCAACTGCGGACGAAGCCCAGGCGCTTGCCATTGTTAACAATGCCAAGACGCAGCGTCCGTCCGTTTGCAACGCCATGGAAGTCTGCCTGGTTCACAAAGACATTGCCCCCAGCTTTTTACCAAAGCTGGAACAGCTTCTGGTACAGGAGCGGGCAGATGCCGGACTGACTCCGGTGCAGCTGCGCCTGGACCCGAAGGTCGCTACAATCATTCCGGGAACCCCTGCCGGACCGGAAGACTTTGATACCGAATTCTTAGATTACATTATGGCTGTTAAAGTGGTAGATAGTGTGGAAGACGCCATTGCGCACATCGCAAAGCATTCTACCGGACATAGTGAATCCATTTTAACCAACACTCAGGCAAACGCAGACCGCTTCTGCACCTGCGTGGACAGTGCCGCCGTTTACGTAAATGCGTCCACGCGCTTTACCGATGGTGGTGAATTCGGTCTTGGCTGCGAAATGGGCATTGCCACCCAGAAGCTGCACGCCCGTGGCCCCATGGGACTGGAAGAAATGACCACCTACAAATACCTGATTCACGGCAACGGCCAAATTCGGGAATAATAAACGCAATAAATACTTTTTTAATACTTTATTGAAGAGAAGGAAGTAATTTTATGTTTAAATATGGTTTCATTGGCGCAGGCAATATGGCTAAGGCACTGGCTTCCGGTCTGGTGCAGAAGGTGTCTCCGGATACGGTTGCACTGTCAGATCCAACTCCTGCAAAATTAAAGGCCTTAACAGATACCATTTCTGCGCACGCTTCCACCAATGAAACAATTGCTGAAACAAGTAACTACGTTGTTTTAGCTGTTAAGCCGCAGGTGTTTCCCACGGTTTTGCCGGAGCTCCAGGGGCCGTTGTCCGAAAATGACGGGCCGGTTCTGGTTACCATGGCGGCCGGCACCAAAATGGCTACCATTTGCAACCTGCTGGGTAAGGAATATCCTGTTATCCGCATTATGCCGAATACACCGTGCTCCATTGGCGCCGGCGTCATTCTGGTAACCAGAAATAGTCTGGTAACGGACGAACAGTTCCATACCTTTATATATGACTTTTCCGCGTGCGGAAAAGTCGTCCCTGTAGAAGAAGAAAAACTCATTGATTCCGGCTCCGTCATTTCCGGATGCGGCCCGGCCTATATTTATATGTATATAGAAGCGCTGGCAAAAGCCGGGGAAGCCCTGGGCCTCCCGGCGGAAACGGCGGCAGAATTGGCCAAGGCCACCTGCCGGGGCTCCGCTCTCCTGGCCGAGCAGAGTGCGTCGTCTTTGGAAGACCTCCGCATTGCTGTCTGCTCGCCCGGCGGCAGCACCATTGAAGGCGTAAAAAGCCTGCAGAATTCCGACTTAAACGGAGTAGTAAAGACAGCCCTGGATGCCGCCTACCAAAGAACCCTGGAATTAGCCGGAGACAAATAAAATCTAGCCGGAGATAAGTAAACCATCTCTAGTAGCATCTGTCGAAATTCCTTTTCCAGGGCAGCAAAGCGTTGCAAAATACTTTTCAAGCAAACGTTAAAGTCAAAATGACTTCATCGAAATGACTTCCGTTTCGCTTGTCTCTCTTTAATTTCTAATACAGAAAAACATTGCGCTCATTTTGAGATTAACCACCCAAGATGAGCGCATTTGTCACCTCCAAAAGCCGCATATCCAGCTTCCCAGACAGAAATGAGCGCAAACAAAAGCCCATCATATTTTGCAATTTTCTAATACAGAAAATGAATGCGCTCATTTCCAAGCTGAACGCAAAAATGAGCGCAATTGCCTTCCTCAAAAGCCGCATATCCGGCTTTCTTCCCAGAAATGAGCGCAAATAAAAGATACTGTCTTTTTGTATTTTTCCAATATAGAAAATCGCTGCGCTCATTTCCAAGCCGAACGCAAAAATGAGCGCAATTGCCACTCTCAAAAGCCGCATATCCGGCTTCCCAAACAGAAATGAGCGCAATTAAAGGACACCGGCATTCTTAAATTTCCATCTCAGAAAATGATCGTATTTATATAGCTTTTTACTTCTTCTGAAAAAAGGGCTCCGCCGGGAACATAACCACAAGGGGCTCCGCCAGGGCACTTTTCCATTGCTAAGTCAAAAGGCTCTATCCGGCAGAAAAAAGGGGCTCCGCCGGGAACGTAACAGAAGGGGCTCCGCCAGGGCCAGCTTTTAAGTGCATACTTTTGAGACAAAAACGAGTCTTCAGTATGCATTCTGTTTGGAAATTGCATACCAAAAGGCTTCTAAACCCGGAAAAGTATGCACTTTTCCATTGCTAAGTCAAAAGGCTCTATCGGCAGAAAAAGGGGCTCCGCCGGGATCGTAACACAAGGGGCTCCGCCGGGAACATAACCACAAGGGGCTCCGCCAGGAACGTAACAGAAGGGGCTCCGCCGGGAACGTAACAGAAGGGGCTCCGCCGGGAACGTAACAGAAGGGGCTCCGCCAGGGCAAAATTTTAAAATGTAATAAAAGCATACCTTTCCGCCTAAAACAGGGACAGAGGTATGCTTTTGGTCTGAAAAAGCCGCAAGTTGGGGACTTGGGAGGAAATAGGTATGCTTTTCACTTTAATCAGATAAAGTGCGTGGCAAGGCGCAAAAAATAAAAGCATACCTTTCCGCCTAAAACAGGGCCAGAGGTATGCTTTTTATCTGAAAAAGCCGCAAATTGGGGACTTGGGAGGAAAAGGTATGCTTTTTACTTTAGCTAGATAAAGTGTCTGACAAGGCACAAAAAATAAAAGCATACCTTTCCGCCTAAAACAGGACCGGAGGTATGCTTTTTGTCTGAAAAAGCCGCAAATTGGGTACCTGAAAGGGAAAAGGTATGCTTTTCTCAAAAACTGGTTTCTGTGGCAACCGGCAGGGTAAGCGCAGGCCCAGGGTAGCGCCAAAATAGCCCTAAAATCGGAGCCCTGGTGTTCCCAAAAAGCTGCGCAAACACGAGCCAAATTTCGCCCAAAACTTGGGGCCTTGGGGGCATCAAAAACCAGCACAAATCCGGGCCCAGACGCGCCTAAAATCACCATAAAAACTTCCCAAAAATCGGCGAAAATCGGGCACAAAATCGCCAAAAAAGCAGCCTGGAACCGCCCAAAACCTGGGACCCTGGGGCATCAAAAACCAACTTAAACCCAGCCCTAAAATCGGGGGTCCTGGTGTTTCCAAAAAACTGTGCAGACCCGAGCCAAAACAGCCCTAGAATCGGAGGCCTAGTGCATCCAAAACCAAGCCCAAAGCCCTGGCCCCAGTACTTCGCAGCACCACCCCAAAACCCAGAGCCACAGTGCACCAAACCCAACCCAAAACCCAGCCCCAAATCCCAGCCCAAAGCCCGGGCCCCAGTACTCCGCAGCACCACCCCAAAGCCCAGCAAAGCACGTACCCCTCCAAACTCCAAAGCCAAAGCGGATACAAACTTAAGCAGGACAAAAAAGCGGTCTGGAACCGCCCAAAACTTGGGGCCTTGGGGGCATCAAAAACCAGCACAAATCCAAGCCCCAACGCGCCTAAAATCACCATAAAACATTCCCGAAAATCGGTGAAAAATCGGACACAGATCGCCAAAAAAGCGGCCAAAAACCAGCTTAAAATCAGCCCAAAGCCCTGGTCCCAGTACTCCGCAGCACCACCCCAAACCCAGAGCCACAGTGCATCCAAAACCCAGCCCAAAGCCCGGGCCCCAGT
>CAVIZK010000011.1:0-55189 GCA_963647215.1 Paludibacteraceae bacterium
AGTAGTCATCCTTGTTGCCGTCCGGATCATTGATACATACGTTGCAAATGCCGGTAAAGTCGGATGCTTCTGCGCCGTCAGGAGAGGACCTTCCGGATAGGGCTAAGCATTTTCCTGTAAAAAGCTGTTTTGTCATGGTGGAAACGGTTACTTTGGGCGTGCCGCGCCCCTTTTCAATTGGTTTTTCTTTCTATAAGAAGCCCTTTTGTCATGGTGGAAGCCGTTAAAAAGCTGCTTCCACCTCTCTTGAGTTGCCATTTATGCTGATTTTTTCGGCAAAAATCATCTAAAAAAGGGGCGTGGGACCAGGCTCTTTGCTTTCTCCACCCCGACTTCTGCCACAAACAAGGCTCTGAATACCCCATTTCAGGGGAGGCGGCACTCTTGTTTTACAGCCCTCCACCTCCCATTTCAAAGAAAAGGGGCTCCGCCAGAATCTGTAAATTTTACAAAACTGTATGATCCTGGAAGCACACGCGCAAAGAAAAGAAAAAGAGAGAAGTCAGTGGCTGCTGTCTTCTCTCTTTTTGGTTTTACCTTAATGGTTTGAAAATTTCCTAATGGGTGGCAAATCCTGGGGTGGCGCCTCTGTTTGCCACACTAACATGAAAAGCGTGTGGCAAAGCTAAGTAGAACTCCGTATTTGCCACACGGATAGCATTGGATAAGCCAAGGCATGCCAATCAGCGGTTGCCTGCTGTGGCAAATTCTGGGGTGGCCTCTCTGTTTGCCACACTAATATGAAAAACGTGTGGCAAAGCTAAGTAGAACTCCGTATTTGCCACACGGATAGCGTTGGATAAGCCAAGGCATGCCAATCAGCGGTTGCCTGCTGTGGCAAATTCTGGGGTGGCCTCTCTGTTTGCCACACTAATATGAAAAACGTGTGGCAAAGCTAAGTAGAACTCCGTATTTGCCACACGGATAGCGTTGGATAAGCCAAGGCATGCCAATCAGCGGTTGCCTGCTGTGGCAAATTCTGGGGTGGCCCCTCTGTTTGCCACACTAATATGAAAAACGTGTGGCAAATCTAAGTGAAACGCCGTATTTGCCACACGAATAGCGTTGAGGCGACCGGAAGCACAAAAAAGGACCGCAAATGGAAAAAGCCAGTTCCATTTGCGGTCCACTGAGATTATTAAACTGGATTTGTCTTTGTACTAGATGGGTGGCTTGGTGTGGTGTGCCATAGGGAAGTGCTTTCATTTAGCCTTTACCCAGAAGGGTAGCTTGGTGCAGTACTGCCGCAGGGAAGGCGCTTTTTACTCTTTTTAGTCTTTTAGTCCTTGTCCAAAAGGGTGACTTGCTGGACGGGGTCGGTTAGGGCTTCGCCTAACAGGATTTCGGCTTGTTCCTGGAAGTTGTCGGCGTCATCGCTGACGAAGAACTGGCGGGTACCGGGGTCGGCACTGTCCCGCTCCAGGTGTTCCGCCTGCAGCGTTTCCTTTAAGCAGGCTGCTGCCGCAGTGCTGGAACTGATTAAGGTCAGCTCCGGGAACAGGGATGCAATGGCATCCGCCAACAGTGGATAATGGGTACAACCTAATACTAAGGTGTCTACGCCCTCTTCTGCCAGCGGCTTCAGATAGTCCGCCAGAATCAGGTTAACAACCGGGTTGCCGACCCGGTACTGGCCGTTTTCTACCAGCGGAACCAGCAGCGGGCAGGCCTTCATGTAAACCTGCGCCTCCGGATTGTATCGGGCAATTGCCTTTTGGTAGGCCTTGGTTTTTACGGTGGCGTTTGTGGCAATGACCCCGATTTTGCCGTTGCGCGTGGTTTTTGCGGCCTGCGCCGAGGCCGGTTCCACTACGCCGAAAACCGGCATATCCGGGTAGGCTTCCACCACTTTTTCTTTGGCCACGGAGTCCGCCGTGTTACAGGCAATGACCATAGCTTTTAAATCAAACTGCCGCAGAAATTGCACATCCGCCAGAACGTATTCTGTAATTTGTGCTTTAGAGCGAGTCCCATAGGGCACATGAGCAGTGTCTCCAAAGTAAATGATGTTTTCTTTCGGCATGGTTTCTACAATGCTTTGCACTACGGTCATGCCGCCAATGCCAGAATCAAATACACCTATGTAACTGTCCTTACCCATTTTGTTTTCCGTCTTTCTGCATTCTCTGTTTTTTCTGCGTTTTCTATTTTTCTTTTGCGATTTAGCTTTGCTCTGCAGGGCCCAATTTTATGGCGTGCTGTTTTTGAGCATGCTTTTCCAGGGTTTATAAAGCGTTGACCAGCTTCTTGAAGTGTTCGCCGCGTTCCTCAAAGCAGGAGTACTGGTCAAAGGAACTGGTACTTGGGCTGAGGAGGACGGTGTCCCCGGGCTGGGCAAGCTCCACGGCTTTGGCCAGTGCGGCAGGCAGGTCTTCCACTACGATGCCGTCGGCACCGACGGTGTCGTCTACCAGCCGCTTGCCGCAGGCCCCAAAGCCGATGGCCTTCTTGACGCAGCCCATGTGGGCCTTGACGTCGTCCATGGCCAGACCTTTTTCAAAGCCGCCAAAGAGAAGGATGACGCCGCGGTCAAAGGACTTCAGTGCGGTAATGGTGGCATCCGTGTTGGTGCCCTTCGAGTCATTATAGAATTTTACGCCGTTCCACTCGCGAACGAATTCCATGCGGTGTTCTACCCCATGGAAGTCCTCTACCGCGGCGCAAATGGTTTCTTTGTCCACGCCGGCAGCTCTGGCCATGGCCACGGCAATCATCACGTTCTGCAAATTGTGTTTGCCGACAATGTGGATTTTATCCAGCGGCAAAACCGGGTCTCCGGCCACGCAAACGTAGCCGTCTTTTACGTAGTCATCGGTATCCTGACGGTCCAGGCTAAAGGTCTGCACCTTGCAGGGAACCGGATATTTTTCTGTGTATTCCTTTACCAGCGGGTCATCTGCGTTCAGGACAAACAGGTCATTTCCCCGCATGTTGCGGTACACTTCCGTCTTGGACTTGTAGTAATTTTCCAGGCTGCCCATGAAGTCCACGTGGTCCGGAGACAAATTAATAATGGTTGCCACTTCCGGGCGGAACTTATCAATGTTGACCAGCTGGAAGTTGGATACTTCCAGGGCGATGTAGTGTCCTTCTTCTTCTAACAGATTTTCCTGCAGGACTATCTCGCATAAAGGAATGCCGATGTTGCCGCAGAGATGAACCTTCTTGCCATACGCTTTTTCCAGAATGTGGTACACCAGCGTACTGGTTGTGGTCTTGCCGTTGGTGCCCGTAATGGCAAAGTAGTGCTGCGGCCTGGCCACCTGGAAGGCCAGTTCAATTTCCGTAATGACCGGAATGTTCTGGGCCTCCAAAGCCTGAATTTTATCCGAGCGGTACGGAATGCCCGGGTTCTTAACGCACAGGTCATACGGCTGCTGGAACACGGCCAGGCTTTGGTCCACAACGGTAACCCCCAGCTCTTCCAGCTGCGGAAGCTCTTTCAGATCTTCCTTTGCTTTCTGTTCGGACAGGGTTACCGTGGCCCCAAGCCGGGTCAGCACCTTAATGGCGGCCATGCCGCTGCGGGCAAGACCCATGACCAGTACGTGTTTTCCTTCTAAGTTCATCTTCAGTTCCTTCTTTTTAATGCATGAAATGTAACATAAATTGGAGTGTGTGTTTTGCGGTGGTTTGTAGCTCGCCCTTGGTCAGGCCATGCCGTTTCCCAAGCGTTTCCAACAGCGAGCTGTCGGCTTTGTAGGACCGGGCCAGGCGATTCATGTCCCCGGGCATCAGGATGTCTACTCCGGCACGCACGCGGTATGCGTTGTTTTTAAGCGATGGAAATTCCGGACTGCGCGCAGGCTTCATCCACCAGTCAGTGATAACCAGTCCATCATATCCCCAGTCTTTGCGGAGGATGGTGGTAACCAGGTCATAGTTGTAATGGGACCAGACACCGTTGACCTTGTTGTAGGAGGTCATGATGCAGAGCGGTTTGCCTTCCTTAACGGCAATTTCAAAATTGCGAAGGTACAGTTCCCGCAGGGCACGTTCTCCGACTACAGAGTCATTACCCGCACGGTTGGTTTCCTGGTTGTTACAGCAGAAATGCTTTGGACAGGCACTGACACCGTTGCGCTGGATGCCGCGAATGACGGCGGCGGCCATGAATCCGGACAGCAGAGGATCTTCGGAAAAGTATTCAAAGTTTCTGCCGCAGAGCGGATTCCGGTGCAGATTCATGCCCGGCGCCAGAAGCACGTCGGACCCGGCGGACACCATTTCTGCGCCAAGCAGCTCATATAAGTCCGTAACTAAATCCAGATTCCAGGTGCACGCCAGCGCGGTGCCGCACGGCAACAGTGAGCTGAAGCGGTTCAGCCGGATACCGGCCGGACCGTCCGTGGTGGTAATGACCGGCACTTCCTTCTCCTGCAGAGACGGAAGGATGCCGCCAAAAGTACCGGCGTTGCCGTCCGTGCCAAGCGGGCTGTGCATGAAACCGTGTCCGCGGGTCAGGGCTTCCAGTTCCTGGTTGCTGAGTTCTGCAACAAAGTCATCCAGGGTTGCCCTGCCCTCCTTGACGTCTGTCAGGCGCAGTAGGTTTTGCCCCTTTGGCTGAAGTTCTTCCGGCAGGCGCTTTTCAATGCGGGCACGTAAGTCTACGCCCGGAACAGCGGCCTGTTCACACTGCTTTTGAATGGTTTCTTCCTTCATGAAAACGGAGCCATACAGGGTGTCGTTTATCATAAAGCGGTATTCGCCCTGTTCATACAGAAAAGCGTGCTTCCATTCATCATAGGAAGCCATGTAATCCAGTTTAGCGGTAACCAGTAAGTTCTGCCGCTCTCCGGGCAGCAGTTCCTTGGTCTTGCCGAAGCCGACTAAAACGCGGTTCGGCTGTTTTAATCTGCCTTCCGGCGGAAGGCACCACAGCTTGATGACTTCCTTGCCCGGATACCGTCCGGTGTTGGTAATCCGCACCTGGACAGTTACCTTGTTTTCCCCTTCGTTGTACGCAAGGCCTACGGGATTTACTTCAAAGTCCGTGTAACTGAGGCCGTAGCCGAATGGGTATAAAATCTGGTCTTCCCGGTATTTTTCAAAGTAGCGGTAGCCAAGGAAGATGCCTTCTTCATATTCGTTTTTCAGCTTGTCTCCAAAATGACTGCTGCTGGGATAGTCCTGATAATTTCTGGCAATGGTGTCGGCCAGTTTCCCACACGGGGAAACCTTGCCGTACAACACGTCAGCAACGGCATTGCCGCTTTCCATACCGCCCTGCCACGCAAGCAGGATGGCGTCCAGCTTATATTTGCCGGTCCAGGAAAAATCTATAATGTTACCGATATTTAAAACTACCACGGTCTTGGCAAAGGCCGAAGAGACCGTTTGCAGTAGGTTTTCTTCTTCGTCTGTTAAGTAATAACTGCCGGGCGTTAAGGTGTTTTCCCGGTCTTCTCCGGCCGCTCTGCCAAGAACCACAACGGCGGTATGGTTGCGTTCGGCAATGCCCTTGACCAGTGCCGTGTCTAACGGCATTTCCGGATGGGACATTGGCCAATGGCCCCAGAAGCCATGGTACGCGGCATGCTCTTCTGAATGCGTCCATTCATCATAAATCTGCGCCAGGCCCCGGTCATACAGGGCTCCGGCATTTTTCAGGCCTTCCATTAAGTTGACCGTGTATGGCGGATGCACGTCTCCGCCGCTGCCATAACCAACATAAAACCAGTCCTGCTGGCAACGGCCAAACACGGCAACCGAGTCATCCTTATCCAGTGGCAGGGTGCCGTCATTCCGCAACAAAACGCAGGACTCCGCAGCAGCCTGTCTGGCCAGCTCCGGCATACCGTCCGTAACGGAGCGTGGCCCCAGCGCCAGACTTTCGTCCTGGGACAGGCCGGAAGCAGTTACCTTATTGATTACTTTTTGGAGCTGCTGCTCCGCCAACCGTTTCAGATTTTTCATTCCGGCACCTTCCTTCTTTTTTGCGCCAAACTAAGCTGTTTTCATTATAGTATATTTGCAAATAATCCGCTATAAGCACATGGAGCCTGCCGCAGACAAATTGTCTGCGGCAGGCCCTATTTCTTTTTTTGGGTTAGCGAATGTTGCCAACGGTTCTTGGGAACAGGATAACGTCCCGGATATTTTCCATTCCGGTGCAATACATAACCATGCGTTCAAAGCCAAGGCCGAATCCGCTGTGCGGTACGGAACCGTAGCGGCGCAGATCCAGATAATCCGAATACGCATCCATATCCATGCCGCGTACCTTCATGGCTTCTACCAGCTTGTCATAATCTGCTTCTCTTTCGGAGCAACCGATGATTTCCCCGACGCCCGGAACCAGAAGGTCCGTGGCGGCAACGGTCTTACCATCCGGATTCTGCTTCATGTAGAAGGACTTAATTTCCTTCGGGTAGTTGGTAACAAAGACCGGCTTATTGAACACCTTTTCGGTGATGTAGCGTTCATGCTCTGTGCCAAGGTCAATGCCCCATTCTACCGGAATTTTGAATTCCACATCTGCCTTTTGCAGCAATTCAATGGCGTCTGTATAATCCAGAATCTGGAAGTCATTGTTGACTACGTTGTGCAGCTTTTCTTTTAAGCCCGGCGCCACGCGCTTGTCAAAGAAGTCCATTTCCTGCGGGCAGCGTTCCAGCACGGCGTTAATCAGGAATTTAATCATTTCTTCCGCAATGGCAATAATGTCCGGCAGCTCCGCAAAAGCCACTTCCGGCTCTACGTGCCAGAACTCTGCCACGTGGCGCTGGGTGTTGGACTTTTCGGCCCGGAAGGACGGCCCAAAGGTGTAAATCCGGCCAAGGGCAGTAGCAGCCATTTCGCCTTCCAGCTGGCCGGATACGGAAAGGCCGGCCTTCTTGCCGAAGAAGTCCGCAGCATAGTAATCCTCTGCGGTTTCATACTTCTTTTCGGCATCATAGCCAATGGTGGTAACCTGGAACATTTCTCCGGCACCTTCACAGTCAGAGCCGGTAATCAGCGGACTGTTAATGTAGACATAGCCGTTGCTCTGGAAATATTCATGTACGGCGGCGGCCAGTACGGATCTGACACGGAATACGGCGTTGAAGGTATTCGTACGAACGCGGAGGTGTGGCATGGTACGCAGGTATTCCAGTGTATGCCGCTTTTTCTGCAGCGGATATTCCGGTGGGCAGGTGCCCAGAATTTCAATAGCTTTGGCGTTGATTTCCACGCCGCCGTCTTTGGCAACGGCAGACGGCACCACGGTACCGGTAACGCAAACCGCTGCGCCCAGCTTCATGGCTTCTGCCAGGGAAGCGGCGTCATTGAATTCTTCCTTATCAATAACCACCTGGATATGTTTAAAGCAGGTGCCGTCATTCAGCTCCATGAAGGCCATGGTTTTGGAATCCCGGCTGGTGCGGACCCATCCGCAAACCGTAACTTCCTGCTGTAAGAACGAGGCATCTGCCAGAATGTCCTTAATGTCAATGTGTTTCATACGAATTCCTCCTTTGTGCCTATGTAGTTTACCATAAGTATGGGAAATTTCAAAGAGTTGTAATATAATGAACGACAGAAATGGAGGGACCTTCATGGAGCAGGAAAAATATCAAAAACTCCTCCAGATTTTGAAGAGTTATAAAAAGGTTGCCGTTGCCTTTTCCGGCGGCGTAGACTCCACGCTTTTACTGGCCGCCGCCAAGGAAGCAGTCGGAGAAAACTGCGTTGCCATTACGGCAGTTTCCGAATTAAATCCCCACTGGGAAACAGAAGAAGCAGACAGCTTCTGCAAGGACCGGGGAATCCGGCACGTCGTCGTGCAGGCTAAGCCGCTTTCGCTTCCGGCCTTTGCATCCAACCCGAAAGACCGTTGTTACCATTGCAAGAAAGCGCTCTTTCAGCAATTCAAAGAACTGGCGGAAGCGGACGGCTTCACCCTTGTGGAAGGGTCCAACACCGACGACCTGACGGATTACCGTCCGGGACGCAAGGCCCTGCAGGAGCTTGCCGTCAAAAGCCCGCTTTTGGAAGTGGGCCTCAGCAAGCAGGAAATCCGCAACATCAGCGAAGAGCTGATGCTGCCCACCTGGTACAAGCCAAGCTTTGCCTGCCTTGCGTCCCGGGTCCCGTATGGAGAGCCCATTACCAGGGAAAAGCTGCATCGCATAGACCTGGCAGAAACCTACTTAAAAGATAATGACTTTCCCAATTTCCGCGTCCGCTGTATGGACGGCGGCACCACCGCCAAAATAGAAGTAGAGCCGGCAGACATTCCCGCTCTGAAAGAAATTTTGCCGTACCTGCGCCCTTATTACCAGGTACTTGGCTTTACCAAAGTTATCATAGATGAAGAAGGCTACCGCCGCGGCAGCCTGAATGAAGGAGTTACCGTATGAAACAAATTGCCAGCTTTGCCATTGACCACGACAAGCTAAAAAAAGGACTTTACGTTTCCCGTGTAGACGGGGACGTGGTTACCTATGACATCCGCATGAAGGAGCCGAACAAAGGAGACTACGTCTCCAACGGCGGCTTACACACCTTTGAACACCTGTTTGCCACTTATGTGCGCAACACCAAATATTCTGACCAGATTATTTATGTCGGGCCAATGGGCTGCCGCACCGGCTTTTACTTCCTGACGCGGGACACCCTCCCCAAGGAAGAAGTCATCTCTTTGCTGCAGGACACCTTCGCCTTTATACGGAACTTTGAAGGCGATATTCCGGGTGCCAAGCGTCAGGAATGCGGCAACTATCTGGAGCACTCCCTTCCGGACGCCAAAGTGGTGGCCGTAGACATGCTGGGCGTCCTTGACGGCTACACCCCGGAGCAAATGCAATACACCGCCTTTTTAGACGTCAAGGACGTCACCTGACACCATAAAACAAAGCACCGCATCCAGGGCCTCAAGCCTCAGATGCGGTGTTTTTTTGCCATAAAGCTTACAGCAGGTAGTTTTTCTCCATCCAGTCGTGGATGTCTTTTTCATAGTCCTTATGATGCAGGAAGCGGGACTGCGCATGGAATGCGTGGCCGTAAATATGCAGTTCTGCTTTGCCCCGTTTGGCTTTTGCCATGTCTTTGGAGAAGTGCGTCGGCACAAAGAAGTCTCCGCCACCGTGGGCAAAGAAGACCGGATAGTTCGGCCGCGTGGCTTTGATATGGGCAAGGCCTTTTACGTCTGTGTATTTTACATCGCCGACGGTAGAGAGTTCATTTACCAGGTCATGCAACGCCGCTTTCGGATAAAAGAAGAACAGCTTTTCAATCCAGCAGGCCATTTCATCCATGCCGGAATAGCCGCAGTCCAGGACGGCAAAGTCGGAGGTTTCATCAATTCCGTCCAGGGCCTGTGCCATGGTGCCGGAGCCCATGGACTCCCCTTGTACCCCGATTATGGCGCTTCGGCCGTGCTTTTTGCGCAGATATTTTACAATGTCAATCAGGTCTAACGCTTCGTTGTAACCCATGGTGCATTCGTACTTTTTGGCTTTTTTATGGCCGCGCTGGTCAAAGTAGACCGCGGAAAAGCCCTCTTTCATGTAAATGGAATAGTACTGCAACATGTAGGTGCTGACGGAGTTAAAGCCATGGGACAGCACAATAATCCGGTCTTTGCCGTCCTGTTTGCGGTACTGTTCCGGGCACTCCACAAAGGTCAGCTTCAGGCTGCGGCCGTTTTCCAGCTTCACCTTTTTTCTGGTGCGGGACTTTTTCAGTGCTTTCCAGTCCTCCTTGGCGTAAAAGCCCATGACCCGGGAGCACACCATGCCAAAGGCATACGGCAGTCCGCCCGGATGCTTGGTCATGTTGGTCAGGTACTTTGCCACCCGGATCATGCTGAGTTCTTTAAAGCCCGGTTCCGTGCAACCAACTGCCTGCAGCTGCTCTGCCGTCAGGCCGGAAACCTTCTGCTCTTTTGCCAGATAATCCATTCTTTTTCCTCCTTTTTATTGTGTTGCACCGCGTTGCTCTGCGATGCAATATTTACTGTTGCTTTACACCCCTCATGGTTAAGGAAATGCGTCCGCGTTTTTCATCTACATCCAGTACTTTTACGGTGACGATGTCTCCCACAGCCAGTACTTCGGACGGATGCTTAATGAACCGGTCCGCAATCTGGGAAATGTGAACCAGGCCATCTTCGTGGACGCCGATGTCCACGAAGGCACCAAAGTCAATGACGTTGCGGACCGTGCCCTTCAGCTCCATGCCGGGCTTCAGGTCTTTCATGTCCATTACGTCCGACCGAAGCAGGGGCTGTGGGAGTTCATCCCGCGGGTCCCGGCCCGGCTTGCAAAGTTCTTTGGTAATATCCTTCAATGTGGGGACACCGCAATCCAGTTGCTTAGCCACTTCGTTATAACCCAGCTTTTCTACCTTGGCAGGCAAGCCGGACAGCTGCCCCGCGGCAACGTCTTTGGTGTCATACCCACAAAGCTGTAATAATTCTTTTGCAATGGTGTAAGACTCCGGGTGCACGCCGGTGTGGTCTAACACGTTTTTAGATTCGGGCACCCGGAGGAAGCCGGCGCACTGCTCGTATGCCTTTGGCCCCAATTTGGGTACTTTTTTCAGCTGTGCACGGCTGGTAAAGGCACCGTTTTCTTCCCGATAGGCCACAATGTTTTTGGCCACGGTACCGTTGATGCCGGCAATGTGGGACAGCAGGGACGGGGACGCCGTGTTCAGGTCTGCGCCAACGGCGTTGACGCAGTCTTCCACCACGCCGTCCAGTGCTGCTGCCAATTGCTTTTGCGGCATATCATGCTGATATTGTCCCACACCAATGGCCTTCGGGTCAATCTTAACCAGCTCGGCCAAAGGATCCTGCAGGCGCCGGCCAATGGAGACCGCCGAACGCAGATTAACATCAAACTGCGGGAATTCTTCCGCGGCCAGCTTGGAAGCGGAATAAACGGAAGCACCGGCTTCGCTGACCACCATGTAGGATAAGCTTCTGCCGTACTGCTGTTTTACTTCGTTCATGACTTCCACGGCAAACAGCTCTGTTTCCTTGGAGGCTGTGCCGTTGCCAATGGAAAGCACTTCTACCTTATCTTTCTGAATTAATTTCTTCAGGGTTTCTTTTGCCTGGGCGTATTTGTAATCCCCTTGCGTAACGTAAATAACAGCGGTATCCAGTACTGCACCGGTGCCATCCACTACGGCTACCTTACAGCCCATCCGGTATCCCGGGTCCAGGGCAAGTACCACCTTATTTTTCACCGGCGGTGCCATTAACAGCGGACGCAGATTCTGCGCAAATACTTTAATGGCGTTGGTGCAGGCATCCTCCGTCAGCAGGGAACGGATTTCCCGCTCCACGGAAGGGTAAATTAATCTGTCATACGCATCTTCTGCGGCCGCCAGCAGGAACCGGTCTGTTTCCGTGCCCTTGCTGCGGATCAGCGTGCGGTCAATGCAATGCAGGGCCTTGTCCCGGTCAAAGGAAACGGAGACCTTCAGGAAGCCTTCCTTTTCCCCGCGATCCACGGCAAGGACCCGGTGACCGGCAATTTTTGCAACCCGCTCCGAGTAGTCATAATACTGTGCGTATACGCTGTCTTCCTCTTTGGCCGCTTTGGCGTCCAGCGTAGCGGATTGCAGGAATTGTTCCCGCAGGCGGCCCCGCAGCTCGGCATCATCAGAAATCCGTTCCGCCAGGATGTCGGATGCCCCCTGCAACGCCTCTTCCGCCGTTGCCACACCGTTCTCTTCGGAAAGGTAGGCCTCTGCCTCCTGGGCCAGGGTGCCGCGCACCGTTCTGTCCCAGATGCTTTGTGCCAACGGCTCCAGACCCTTTTCCTTTGCCATGGTGGCTCTGGTGCGCCGTTTCTGTTTGTACGGGCGATACAGATCTTCCAATTTGGCCAAGGTTTCCGCTTTTAAAATAGCGTCTTCCAGTTCCGGCGTCATTTTTTCCTGTTCGGTAATGGAATGAATAATTTCCTCCCGGCGCTTGTCCAGATTGCGCAGGTATTCCAGTCGTTCATTCAGTTCCCGCAGCACCTGGTCATCCAGTGTGCCGTGTGCTTCTTTCCGGTAACGGGCAATGAAGGGAATGGTATTCCCTTCATCAATCAGGTTGACGGTATTTTCCACCTGCCAGCGCTGCAGGCCAAATTCTGTGGTTAAAGTCTGTATAATATCCATAAAAATCCTTTCAGAAAAAGCCGGCCTGAAAGCCGGCTTTTTGGTTTTCCTTTGTTATGATTTCAGCTGTCTGACGTCTTTTCCCAAAAATTCCAGTGGCGTAAAGCTACCGATGATGCGGGAGTACACCCGTTCGGAATACTTATCCCCGATTTCATCATACATCAGGTTAGTGCTGATAATGGTGGGAAGACCTGTCAGAATCCGGGTATTCAGGATGTTATAAACTGCCGAAATGGTGAACTGGGTGGTGAATTCGGCTCCTAAGTCATCCAGGATGAGTAAATCGCACGTAAGAAGTTGTTCCTCCGGCGAGGTGTCGTCCTTCAGGCGGCCAAATTTTTCCTTTTCCAGCAGGTTTAACAGGTTCTGCGCGGAGCCGTAAATGCAGGTGTAACCTTTGGCTATGACTTCGTTGGCTATGGCCAGGGACAGGTGGGTTTTGCCCAGGCCGGTCCGGCCATACAGCAGCAGGCTTGGGGACTTGCGATTAAAATCCAGTGCCCAGCAACGGCAGTAATTGTAAATCTTGGTCATCTGCTCATAGGCGTCGGTGCCATCCGGTTCCACAGCGCCCTTGTAATAATCAAGGTCAAAGTTGTCAAAGGTGGACTGTCTGGCCGGGGCGGCCTGGTTCAGCCCGTCATATTGCATCTGCTTAACCAGCGTGCGAAGGCAGGTACAATAATGGCCGTCTACCACGCCGGTGTCCCTGCACTTCGGGCAAGCGTAGTGCACGTCCAGGGCGTCTTCCGGCAGGCCCATTTCCGTCAGCAGCATTTTGCGGCGTTCCTGTGCCATCAGGTTTTCTTCGGCCAGCTGTTCCAAATAGGGCTTGGCGTCCCTGCCCATGCCGATGGCCTTCATGGCCTTCAGGCCGGCAGAGGCAATGTCCGCATTCAATTGTTTTAATTCCGGAGAGATGGTTTCCAGACTCCGACGACGTTCCTCCGCCGTCTTCTCCGCATCCTTCCGACGCTGATCCACTATGGATTTGGCGCGTTCCAAAAGGCTTTCCATCAGTCATCTCTCCTCTTGTATTCAATGGGACCCCGCGCCTTTTTCTTGTAGGCTTCGGAGTCATAGGACACGGTTTTCTGCGATGCAGTTTTCCTGCTTACTTCCGGCTTTTCCGCCTTTTCCTGCTGCAAAACGTCCTGCGGCGTTTGCCAGCCGTGGCTGTACCAGTTTTCTAAGATTTTATCTAAATAATTGAAGTTAATCTTATTGATGTTGTTGATCATCTGCTCATAGGCATAAAAGATCAGGTCATTGCTCTGCTGCCACGTCAGGCGCCACTTCTTTAAGAAGTTGACGCGGCTGGTAGTGGCCTTTGGCGCATCTACGGCAAACCGGGAGGCAAAGTCTTTCCAGAGCTTTTCCGCCTGGTCCAAACTGCGCAGCCGTTCTTCCGCCGCTTCTAAGGTATCAACACCGTCTTCCGCCCAGTTCTTTCCCACCTTGCAAATGTAGGCAATGGAGTTTTTCCCGTGGGAAACGGAGTATTCAATAATGGTCAGAATAACCTCCGGCGGAAGGCCGTAGGCGTCTATCATCATGAGCAGTTTGGCCTGGGTGTCATACCCGATGGTCTTCCCCAGCCGTAGCTGCGCTTCGTTGAACAGCTCCTTAATTTCCGGGGATTCCAGAATGCGTGCCGCCACCGTTTCATGGGTTGGCGCCACGTCCGGAATATCCGTTAATGGGGTATCTTCCTTGGCGGTGGCAAGCGGTGCGGGAGCGTCTCCGTCCTGGTAAAGATAACCGGTTTCCACCCAGTAAGAAAGAGCATCTTTTGTGTCTTCTACGGAAAGGCCAATGTCCTTTGCCATTTGCTCTAAGGAAGGGCTTTGTCCGTTCCAGCGAAGCAGATAAAGCAGCGCTTTCAGCTGCTGTCCGCTGACCCGGCGCAGATGTTCATCCACTACGGAAGTGGGCACTACCAGTACCGAATTCCAGAGGTCCGGATTCAGTTTATAGCCCATCTGCGTCACTTCCTTCCCCTACTGAATCATGCTATAATGAGCGTACCATTTATTCTAAACGAAAACGGATTTAATGTCTATGTTAAAGAAAAACGACGAACTTATTTTGCACATTGACGGAATGTCTGCCGAAGGGACCGGAATCGGTCACCATGACGGACAGGCTGTCTTTGTTTCTGGTACCGCCATTGGAGACGAAATACGCTGCCACATTATTAAAGCCAAAAAGAATTATGCGGTGGGGAAGCTGCAGGAACTGCTGCAGTCTTCCCCGGACCGGATTCCGGCGGACTGCGCCGTGGCCGGCCGCTGCGGCGGTTGCTGTTTCCGTCACGTTTCCTATGAAGCTGAGCTGCAATATAAACAGCAGCGTGTGGAAGACGCCTTCCGCCGCATCGGCCACATAAACTGTGCCGTCAGCCCTATTCTGGGCAGTGCGGAGCAGACCCGTTACCGGAATAAAGCCCAATACCCAGTCGGCAACCAGGACGGGCTGCAGGTCGGTTTTTACACCTTCCATTCCCATCGCATTGTTCCCTGCACGGACTGTCTTTTGCAGCCCGCCCTCTTTGCCGACCTTATTCAGGTCATTACGGACTGGGTACAAACCTATTCCATTTCGGTTTATCAGGAAGCAAGCCATACCGGTCTGCTCCGCCACCTCTATTTCAGGGAAGGCCACTTTTCCAAAGAGCTGATGGTCTGCCTGGTGGTAACCGATTTTGCCGTTCCGCATCTGGACAAATTGTTGCAGGCTCTGCAACAATTCCCCACGTTAAAAACCGTCGTCTTAAACCGCAACGCAGAAAATACCAACGTCATTCTGGGCAAAGACAACAAAGTACTGCTCGGAAACGGCTACATCCAGGACCGGCTTCTTGGCAAAACATTCCGCATTTCCCCACTCTCTTTTTATCAGGTCAACAGTGCCCAGTGCGAAGTGCTTTATTCCAAAGCCGCTGAATATGCACAGCTGACCAAAGAAGATACGCTTTTAGACCTTTATTGCGGAACCGGCACCATCGGTCTGACCATGGCAGACCGGGTCAACCGGATTTACGGCGTGGAACTGATTCCGGAAGCCGTAGAAGATGCCAAGCGCAACGCCGCAGACAACGGCATTACCAATGCCGTCTTCTTCTGCGGAGATGCCGCCAAGGCGGCCCTCCGGCTGAAGCAGGACAAGGTCCACGCCGACGTCATCCTGGTTGACCCTCCACGGAAGGGGCTCAGTCGGGATCTCATTCCAATCCTTGCCGACTTCGCCCCCAAGCGTATTGTCTACGTCTCCTGTGACCCAGCCACGCTTGCCCGCGACTGCGCCCTGTTACAGGAAGAAGGCTACATCGCCCACGCCATTACCCCGGTAGACATGTTCCCCCGGACCAGCCATGTTGAAACCGTAACGCTCTTAACCCGCATAAAATAAGGAAACAGCGGACTTTTTGTCCGCAGATTTTATGGTTTTGTCCACCGTTTGTCCACACTTTTTCAACGTGGTGGACAAAACCTATTTTGTTAACTGTTCAAATATGTCAACTGTTTCGGATTTCATTGTGTCAGTATCGTGGACATACGTTTGAAGTGTGGTTTCAATCTTGGCATGTCCAAGTCTGGTTTGAACATTTTTAATGTTTGCGCCATTTTCAACCAACATGGTTGCGTGAGTATGCCGCAAAGCGTGGAAATCAAACGCAATGTTCAATTTGTGATGGATTGTACGTGCACAATACTTGAATGAATCTGACGAAGTGAATTCACCGTTTTCATCTACGCAAACCAAGTTGACAATTGGCAACGAAACATCGACACATTTTTGGATCGGGACAATTCTTTGAATTGTATTTCCCTTTTCGTCAATTTCGTTTTTCAGTACGTGAATTGTATAAAAATCACCGTACTTCTTTTCATTTTCCAATTGACGTGCTCTTTCTTTTTCAAACAGTTCCGCAAGGGTGTCACCAAACGGAACAGTTCTTGTGGATGTGGATGTCTTGGTGTCACCAAAATACCACGCTTTTTTGTTTTCGTTTGCGACACGTCTTTTCACAACTTGTTTGCTCACCGTCAATTCGCGTTTTTCAAGGTCAATATCATCCCATGTTAATCCGGTAACTTCGCCGATTCGTAACCCGGTGTAATATCCAATCATCAACATGATGTGAAATCTTGACCCAAAAGGAAATTGATTGATGATAGTTTGCCATTCGTCTTTGGTCAATATGATCCGTTCCCTTTTTTTGCGTTCAACAGTTGGGAACTTAACAAAACGCATTGGGTTATCTTTTATATAATGCAGTGGTTCAATGGCGTAATCTAACGCACAAGAAAAGGTTGAAAGAATTCCAACAACATGACTTTTTGAAAATCCATTTAATTTCAGGCCGTTTGCATACTCCTGAAGAATTGAAGCGTTCAGGGATTTCAATTGATAATGCCCGAAATGCGGTTTCAAATGGTTTTCAATTGTATTTTTGTAATTTTCTTGTGTGTTATATCTTAAATTGGTAACACAATATTGTTCGAACCAATAATCTAAATAGTCAGCAACAGAAATGGTTGTCGGTTCAAAATGTAACCCGGCATTATTATATTCGGCAAGCGCCTTTGTACCGGATTCAAGTGCTTCTTTTTTTGTTCTGAATCCTGACTTGGAAATGTGTTTTCGTTTCCCGTCAACTTTCGCAGCTTCGAACCGATATTCCCAATTTGGCTTTTTATCCGGTTTGTTTTTATTTCTGTCACGCACATTAATTTTTGACATGATGTGATTTTCCTTTCTGTTCACACTGTTCGTGTTGTTTCTATACAAAGTGAAAATGAACTTGAACATCTTGAACAATAAGAATAAATCGCATAATTAAAGGATTTTTATTGTTCGCGTTTGTTCTTCTTTATCACGTTTGCCATCTTCAAACCATTTTGTAATGTTGAGATCAACAGTTCGCGTGAATCATCATCGAGCATATCTCCGTCAAATGTTAACGCGCTTTGATGATCTTCAAGGTATTCTAAAATGATTTTCAGGTTCTTTGAAACATCCAATGCGTCTTGTTCCTGGCGTTCTTTATGCGTTTTGAAGTTAGTGTTTCCCATGATCCAATCAACAGACACGCCGAAGTAATCGGCAAGGGTTTTGATTTTATTAACTGGTGGAAGAATTTTTCCACGTTCGTATTCACCATAGGTGGAACGCTGCACGTTCAATAGCTTCGCCATGTCTTCTTGACGTTTCCCATATTCTTTCCGCAATGCTTTCAATCTTTCCGGAAATAAAGTATTCATATTTTCACTACCTTTCTTTTTATATTCTATGCCATTTGAAATGGCAATGTCAATGTAAAAGTATGCCCGCTTAATTTACTAAGCGGGCATATTTTTTAATAACGTATATATCCAATTCTGCCGTTTATGGCGTCAAAAATTAATATGAAAAAGATTACTAAGAAAACAATAACAAGAAGTGTAATTAGCTTACGATTTAATTTCCTTTCTTGCTTAAGTTCATCTTTATATAAATCAACTAATTCGTTGGAACAGTCTTTTTGAACGCTGGGAATTCCAATAAGTTCATCAATTGAGCCTCCAAGAGCAATTACAATTCCACAAATGTTATCAAAACTTGCGCTTTCAGTTTGCCCAGATAGGATCCGGCTGATCGTACTTGGCGGAATACCGCTCTTTTTCGAGATTTCACTGGTACTCATTTTCTTTACGTCTTTTAACTCTTTAAGCTTGTTATTTATCATAAATTGCACCTCTGCAATGTGTAATTTGCACCCTTGCAACTGAATTGCAAATTTGCGTATTTACCTTTGTGTTTTGTCGCTGCAGGATGTAGTCACAGAGACAAAGCGTAGCTTCGTCCTTGCTTTTCTCTGTGTATCAAATTCTCTTTTGCCATGAAATATAATTCGGACGACAAATAATCCTTTGCTTCCGGCTCAAACATTTTATAAACATCTGTCTGAAGAATCCCTGGATTATCTTCAATGATTTTAAGTAAATCCTCTCTTAAATGGGGCAAAAAATTTTGTTCCATATCCTTTTGAATACATTCTTCAGCTATCAGATCTTCGAGGTGTTTTTCAAGATATGCAAGGCGCTTGGACCTGTCCTGTGATTCTTGCGAATCCACAATGTATTCTTCAAAGTATTTCCCCGCGCATTCTCCAACTTTAGAATAACGCTTTTGACCATCTTCGAGAAAACGGAAATATGATTTCAACGCGGCGTATTCGCTGCGGACTTCTTTTGCATCACATACGGCTTTACGAAATGTAGAAACTTCAGAATCGATCTGGCCGATTATTTCTTGATTGTGCGCAATCCAGCCAAAAGGCAGTTCTCCGTCTTCATCCAGGTGGTCAATTGACTCACCGAAAACATTATGATGATCATCCTTTGGAGCGGAAATAACATCATTTTCGGCAAGGACTCTTCCCATTTCTCTCAAATCTTTTGCTGATTCAAGTTGCTTCATGATTTTCTTTTTCTTAAATAGTTTCACTTTTATCACTCTCCTTTTCTCCATGTCTATTTTACGTTTTTAAAATGCCAATTCTATTGACGTTTTAAATAAAAAAGGGACGCCCCATTTTCTGGGGCGCCGGTTGATCAATCTTCAACGTATTCAATTATGTCTCCGGGCTGGCAGTCAAGCAGCTCACAAATCGTTTGAAGATTCTCCCATGAAACAGACTCACCACGACGAAGTTTTGTCATCGTCGATTCACTCAAAAGCCTTTCTTTTCTGATTTTTTGCGGATAATATCCTTTTTCTTTTAAAGCTTCAACAACATTAATTTTGAATTTTAAGGGCACTACTTTCACTTCCTTTCTATATCAAATTATAGATCAACAGCATCACGAAAGCTAGTGACAAAATGCACAAAACACTGTCACGAACTTTAGTGAAACCATCAATTGAGCATCACGAATATTCGTGCTATTATGTAGACAGTCAAGGGAACACAAGTTCCCAAGACAAATAAAAACCGCTCCGGCGCTAGCACACCAAAAGCGGTTTAGAAAGGACGGTGATACATATGTATACCGACTACGGTTACATCGGAAACGATGGCATCGAGTATTCGACAATCGATGAAGCCATTGAAGCCGGTGCAGCTTAACCAAAAACGGATACTACGAGCGGTCTTCCAGCTCGCAAGTCCGTTTGCGGGGAGTATACCACGAATCCAAAATGATTGCAATATACGGAAGGAGTACAGCATGAGAGAATACGTTGCCAACGAGCGCTACGGATTTGACCATTACGAGAGTTTAAAAGGTGTGACGCTCATTAAAATTGACCGGAATGGTACTCATTATTACAGCGATAGTAAGTGCCCGAAGTGCGGAGGAGAAGGCTATATTCGCGGTTATGAGCACGTTGAGGGCGGACTCTGCTTCTTATGTAACGGAACCGGCCATTATTCAACACAGTTCGTTGTTCGTACTGCAGAGTATGAAAAGAAGTTGACCGAAAAACGCCTTGCCAAGGCAAGAAAAGCAGCTCCAGAGACTAACCGGAAGTATTTTCAAATGCTCGGACTTGCAGAGGACGGAAGCACATGGATCGTGTTGGGCGACACGTTCGCAATTAAGAATGAGTTGAAGGCTGCAGGTGCGAAATATGACATATATCTCGGTTGGCACTTTGACCACGAACAGAAGCGCTTCCCTACTTTCAAAATGACGAAAGATACCGACTTACACGATCCGGAGGAAGAAATTCGGTTCCTTACTGAGCACCTGGATGGAACATTCCAACTTGCTCCTGGAAGATGCTTAGACCGCTTTCTGAGAGATGTTCGGGATCAATATGCAGCATCGCAAGAGCCGGAATCGCATTATGTTGGTGAAATTGGCGATCGGATTGAAATCGAAGTTGAATATACGCACCAAGCAATATTCGAAAACACATACCACTATCAAGCGGTTACGACTTATATCCATTCCTTTAAAGATGCAGACGGAAACATCCTGATCTGGAAGACCGGAAACGGTTTGGCAAAAGAAGTAGATGGCAAATATATTTACATCCAACTGGGAGAAAAATTACATATCAAAGGGACTGTCAAAGAACATAGCGAATATAGGCATCGTCCACAAACCGTACTGACCAGATGCAAAGTAATCTAAATTACAAAGCCCGCCCCGGAGGTTACGAGGGCAGAAGAGGGTAACAAATATGAAACGGGTAAAGACTTGGGAAATTAACCTAGAGGAAATCTGGACAAATCACGCTTTATGCAGCTCAAGAAAAATTAGAACCCTTGAAGATAACCTTGACTTAGAAAGCATGCATCAAAAAATTGATGAAATTGCTAAGACCATGCGGAAAAACAACATGAAGCCTTATGTGTTTGCATGGAAAATATATTTTATCAGCCCAGACGGAAAAGAATATGTGATCCGGCCAAATCCAACAGAGTACGAGGAGATGAATTAAATGTTTGCGTTGAAAGTAATGCTGGAGCTGGCAGCTATCTTCCTGCTGCTTTATGGCTTCTATCACGAAAAAGAGATCATCGCCTGGGAAGACAAGAAGGTCGCTGAAATCAAAGAAATCAATCTCATTATGAGTCAATACATAAGAAAGAAGGTGAAAGCATGGCGAAGCAAATGAGCGACAAAGAGAAAGCACGAATCCTTGAATTGTACGCACAAGGCTTCTGCCGTCAGGATATTGCTAGAGACCTGCACAGGGCTCCGTCAAGCGTTACCAAGTTCTTAGCAAAACAAGAAACATTGCCAGAGGTAAAGCCCCGTATAGAACCGGAGAACCTGCTGAAGCGTGACCGGTACTACACACCGACCTGCTGCAAGGGTTGTTATTACCGCCGGAATGTAAGTGGCTCACGCGGCTCAGATACTTATTGCGCATACGGCAATATAACGGGAGAAGTGAGAGAGTGCCCAGTGGAACACTGCACAAAGTATAAAAGGAGGAAAAACTAATGGAACAAGTATATTCAATGATTAAGCTGTTTGGAGAGCGTTATATCTTCTGTGATCAGGAGCAAGCCATTTTCGATGCAACAGAAAATCGTGACGATTTGGTGAACTCTTTTATTGCAATTATGGAGTATATAAATATGAAGTCTAGCAAATAGCCATTATTAATTACGGCTATACAGCAAGGTAAAATGCCATTTATAATGGTGTTGTAATTTTAAATATCCGTTAGAAAGGAGGTGAGAACGCGGATGAATACCTTGAAAAAATTGCGAAAAGAAAAAGGCTTCAGCCAGGAAAAACTTGCTGAAATGTGTGGAGTAGTTCGGCAGACCATTACAATGATTGAGATGGGAGTAAACAAGCCCTCTGTGCCTCTCGCTAAAAAGCTCGGAGAGGCCTTAGAAGTGGAATGGACTGTATTTTTTGATTAAAAATGCCATTTAGAATGGAAGTGGTGAAACAAATGGAAGTGCTATACACAGTAAGCGAAACCGCAAAACTTCTGAAAACAAACGTGGATTATGTTCACAAATTGAGAAAAGCGGGTTTGCTTCCGTTCATGAAACTTGGTTCATACAAGGTCAGCAAAGTGGCACTTGATGAATTCTTGAACAAGTATCAGGGGATGGACTTGACCGACCCGTTCAACGTAAAGGAGTTGAAACAATGACATTTATTATTAGCGTACTACAAATCACTTGCGGAGTTTTACTTGCAGATTTAATTAAAAAGAAGGTTGAGAAATGAAGTTATTTCCCCACCAGCAGCGGGCACTTGATGAGACGGAAGGCTTAAATCGCGTAGCCTATTATCACGATATGGGATTAGGTAAGACCTTCACCGGCGCAGAAAAAATGCATCAGCTTGGCGCAAAAAAGAATTTGCTGATTTGCCAAAAGTCGAAAATTCAAGACTGGGCAAACCATTTTCTTGATAATTATCTGGATATTATCCCATATGACGGAACAAAAAAGCCTTGTTTGGATTTGTTTTTGAGTGATTCAAGACCGGATGTTCAGACGATTTGCATTATCAATTATGAACTTGCGTGGCGGCGTAAAGACCTTTTAAAGCTGCACGATTTTACATTGATGCTAGATGAAAGTTCCCTGATCCAAAACCGCAAAGCCAAGCAAACAAAATTCATTCTTAAGCTGCAACCTGCAAACGTGATTCTTCTTTCCGGTACGCCTACAGCAGGGAAATACGAAAATCTTTGGACACAGGCTCATTTACTCGGTTGGGATATTTCTGAAGATTTATATAACCGTCAATATATCAACTGGAAAACTCAGCAAATAGGTTGGCAAAATCCGCAATATATCCGGATAGTTGACAAGGATAACCCATATAAGAATGTTGAACGGTTAAAAAGCAAGTTTAGAGAGCACGGCGCAGTTTTCATGAAGACTGAAGACGTTCTCACGCTTCCAGAACAGACCTTCATTGAGGTTAACGTTGCCAGTTCCAAAGATTATAGGCGATTCATGAAAGACTCCATTGTGAAGCTCACAGACGATTTGACGTTGGTTGGTGACACAAGCTTAACTAAACGACTTTATGCCAGGCAGTTATGCGGTCAGTATTCCAAAGAGAAGCTTGAAGCGTTCCGGAACTTGCTGGAATCTACAAATGATAGATTGATAGTTTTCTATAATTTCACGGCTGAACTTGATGAATTGTGGAATCTTGCACATGACTTGAATCGCCCATGTTCAATTGTAAACGGAACTATAAAAGATTTGTGCGATTACGAATTGTATAACGATTCAATTACATTCGTCCAGTATCAAGCCGGTGCAATGGGCTTGAATCTTCAGAAGGCCAACAAAATCATTTATTACAGTTTGCCAGAGCGCTCAGAACTGTTTGAACAAAGCAAGAAGAGGATCCACAGAATTGGGCAAAACAAACCTTGCTTTTATTACGTAATGATGTGCGAGGGCACTGTGGAGCGGGACATCTACGAAGCTTTGAAGCAGCGAAAAGATTTCACGGACGAATTATTCAGGGAGTGTGAAAAATAATGGCGCAAGGTGAATATAAGCATTATTCAGGAACTAATTCCCCGCATTTCAGGCATAGCCAATCAAACTCAAGAATCTACAGAATTTGGGCGCGAGAGGGATTACAGTTTGCGACGAGTGGAAGAACGATTTCCAAGCGTTCTACGATTGGGCAATGTCACACGGTTATTCTGATGACCTGACTATTGACCGAATCAACAATGACGAGAGTTATTCACCGGAAAATTGCAGATGGATAACATATGCGGAGCAAAATCTGAACAAAAGGTCTGTACCGACTTATGAGTATCACGGAATTGTATTTCATCAGTCGGAAACAGAACAGCTATTCGGCATAAAAAGAACGACCTTCCAGCGAAGAATTGAACGCGGATGGACGGTTGAACAAGCTATTGAAACGAGGGTTCATCATGGGAAGTGAGAAAAATTTTGAAAACAAAGTAAAAGCTTTTCTTAAAGAACAAGGCTGCTGGCAGCTTAAAACATGGTCAAATGGTGTGCAGCGGAGCGGGGTTCCCGATTTGCTTGTCTGCTGTAATGGCAAATTCGTTGGCGTGGAGTTAAAGGCGCCAAAGGGTAAACCATCTGCCCTACAGATTTGGAATTTGCGAAAAATTGAAGAATCTGGAGGCTATGCAGTCTTACTTTATCCATCTGATTTTGAGTTATTCAAAGGCTTTATCAATTCGCTTTCGAACGGATTTGAAAAGAATACAGCACATTTTTACAACGAACTGAAAGGAGAGAAATTTTAATGACGCTTTACGAAATCAATCAAGCAATTTTAGACATAATTGATCCGGAAACCGGAGAAATCGTTGATGTTGAAAAGCTTTCTGAACTTCAAATGGAGCGAGAGCAGAAGCTTGAAGGGGTGGCGTTATGGATTAAGAACCTGAACGCTGAAGCAGAAGCTTATAAGGCTGAAAAAGAAGCATTTGCGGAGCGGGAAAAGGCAGCAAAGAACAAAGCGGAGAGCTTGAAGAAGTGGCTCGCATATTCCCTAAACGGTCAAAAAATGAGCACGCAGAAAGTTGCAATCAGCTTTAGAAAATCTGAGTCGGTTGAAATTGAGGATGAAGAACGAGTAATTACATTTGCTCAGAAAAATGGCCGTGACGATCTTCTTAGATACACAGCGCCAACGGTAAACAAAACTGCAATAAAAGCAGTAATCAAGACCGGCAAACAAATTCCAGGCGCAGTCTTGGTTGAAAAACAAAACATTTCAATTAAGTGAGGTAACATGATGATTATCCTTTCCAAAAACTACGTCATTAAATCGGACGGATATCAGTACATCCTGGAAAATATGCGTATAGGCGCCAACAAGGACGGCGAGGAAAAGCAGTTTAAAAAGACCTTAGGCTACTATCCGAGCTTACAGGCCGCTGTCCTGGGGCTTGTCAAACATGAGCAGCTGAAGATGGTCAGAGACGAGGACATGACCTTAAACGAGGCAGTTGAACGACTCAATGCCAAAGCAGACGAGATTAAAAATTTATTATTGGAGGTATGAACATGGCTCAGAAAATCTTAATCATGGGCGAATCCGGAACAGGCAAAACAACTAGCATCCGGAATTGTGACCCAAAGAAAACAGCAATTATCAATCCGGTCGCAAAGCCTCTCCCTTTCCGTGGGAACTTTATTTCCCTGGATGGAACGACGGATGCTGACAAGATCATCACCGGAATGCATGAAGCGGTTAAAGCAGGAATCAAAATCATTGTTGTTGACGATTTCCAATACATTCTCTCTGTTCCCTACATGAACCGCATCAAGGAAGCTGGATGGGACAAATGGAATGATTTCGGAGACAACTACTTCCGAATCATTGATGAGTGTTCAAAGCTTCCGGAAGACGTCAATGTGTACTTCCTTACTCATACTGAGACTCTTGAGGACGGCACGACAACAATTAAGCTAATCGGAAAACTACTTCGTGAAAAAATCACAATCGAAGGTCTTTTTACAACTGTTCTTCGGACATCAGTTCAAGATGGAAAGTATTATTTCCTTACTCAAAACTCCGGTAAAGACACTGTTAAAAGCCCGCTTGGGATGTTCGATTCCTATGCCATTGATAACGATCTAAATTATGTTGATGAGAAAATTCGCAATTATTATGGCATGACCGGAGCAAAGACTGATGAGGAAATCAAGAAAGCTGATGAACAGGCAGCTGCTCCAGAGATTGCAAAGCCAGAAGGCGGAAGACGCTCCAGAACAGCAACACGCGCAAAGCGTGAGGAACCGAAACAAGAGTCTATTGAGCTTGATGAAATTCTCGATGAAGAAATTCCAGACATCCCGGATGATGAATTGCCATTTAGCATGGAAGAACCAAAAGAAGAACAGCCAAAAAGAAGAACAAGAAAAGTTAGAAACTAAAGAAAGAGGTAAATGAACATGAGCAACTCGATTTTTGACGAATTTGATGCACAGATCAACCAGGACGAACTGGAAAAGCAGAAGAAGGCAGCTGCAGAAAATGCACAGGAATTTGAACCGGTTCCGGCCGGCAAGTACATCACCAATATTGAAAACATGGAGCTTGGACTGACTAAAGACAAGCGTCCGATGTTTAAAGTTCAGATGCGACTTGTGGAAGGTGTTGGAAATGCGGAAAGAAAATTCCTCTCCAAGTATAAGAAGAAAAAGCCTTGCATTTTCATGAACCGTGTAATCTTCGGAACTAAGAATGACGGCGCCATGATTGCATCTGTAGAAGGATGGCTGGCAAAGATCTTCCCGGATGACCCAATTGTTTTTGTATCTTACACCCAATTCGCAAATGAAATTCTCGATGCTACGGAAGACTGCGAAGGCCTTGAATTTGAAGTTGAATATGATGACAGCAAGTTCAATTCAATTTCCATCACTGATGTTTTTGAATCTGATTTGCCAGTTTAACTGACTATGCCATTGTTCAGGGGTGGGATAACCGCCCCTGAAAGAAAGGGGATGATCTGGGAATGTCGCTGATATTCTATGACTAGATTTTGAAGTGTTTAATCATAACTGGCTGCTTGTCGCTCTTGATATGACGCAGAGAAAAAAATACGTCATCTGGGATGATAGAGAAAGACTTGAAGAGCTATATTCGAAAACAAAATCTGAAATTTGGGTTGGCTTCAATTCCAGACACTATGACCAGTACATTTTCAAAGCCATTCTTGCCGAATTCAATCCCAAAGAAGTCAATGACTGGATCATAATTCAAGACCGTCCCGGGTGGGCGTTCAGTGACATTTTGAGGCAGTTTCCATTGAACAATTATGATGTCATGTCAGGCATCGATAGAGGTTTAAAGACTTTTGAAGGATTCATGGGAAACAGTATTGAGGAATCTTCTGTCCCATTCAACATTGACAGACAGTTGACCGACGAGGAAAAGGCTGAAACCGAAAAATATTGTACCCATGACGTTGAGCAAACAGTTGAAGTTTTTATTCGCCGAAAGTCTGATTTTGAGGCTCAAATGGGATTGATTGAAATGTTTAATCTTCCATTGTCAGATGTCTCAAGGACGAAAGTTCAACTCGCAGCAAAAATTCTGGAAGCTCAAAAGCGCATTTATAACGATGAATTCGATATTTCTTTTCCGCCAACAATGCAAATCAAAAAGTATCGAGAAGTCGTTGACTGGTATAAGAATGAAGAAAATCGCAACTACGAAAAGAAGCTGGACATTATTATTGCTGGAGTTCCTCACACGTTCGCATGGGGTGGAGTGCACGGAGCGCGAGAAAAATATAACCGCTCCGGATATTTCATCAATATGGACGTTGCGTCACTTTATCCGTCTTTAATGATTCAATACAATCTGCATTCTCGCTCTTGCAATCCAGAGAAATTTAACGAAATTGTTCAGACACGCTTGAAGTTCAAACATGAAAAGAATCCGCTGCAGGCGCCTCTGAAAATCGTCATTAATGGCACATACGGAGCAATGAAGGACAAGAATAATCCGCTTTATGATCCGCGCCAAGCAAACAATGTTTGCGTATTTGGTCAGCTCTTATTACTTGACTTAATTGAGCACCTGGAACCATATTGCGAGATTGTTCAAAGCAATACAGATGGTGTTCTGGTTCGGATGCCGGACGGACAAAATGAAGATGAATTCTTCAACCTTATCGATGATATTGCTCACGAGTGGGAAGAACGTACTGGCCTTGTTCTTGAGTTTGATGAATATCGCAAAGTGTTTCAAAAGGACGTTAACAATTATGTGATTGTAGATGCAGAAGGGCACTACAAGAGCAAAGGCGCTTATGTTAAGAAACTTTCAGACCTTGACTATGATTTACCAATCGTGAACAAAGCAATTGTTGAATTCATTCTCAATGAAACTCCCATTGAACAAACAATAATGAGTTGTGATGAACTTAAGGAATTCCAACAGGTGAAGAAAATCAGCAGCAAATACAGCAAAATTCTGCATGGAGATGTACCGCTCAAAGAGAAATGTGTACGGGTTTTTGCCAGTAAAAATATTTTTGATAGAGGTCTGGAAAAAGTCCATGCAGAGACTGGAAGACACGCCAAGCTGGAAGGAACTCCGGAGCATTGCTTTATCGATAATGAGAGTGTCAATGGCGCCAGATGCAGCGACGTTAATGACCTGGATAAGACATGGTATATAGAGCTTGCGAGAAAAAGGCTTACGGATTTTGGGGTGATATGAGTGATGAAAAAATGAATTTGTACAAAGGCTACACAAAGAATGAAGGAAAAAAGCCTGTTGATAAGCTCAAAGGTGTCAAAGAGTTTCGGTCTCTGAAAGATGTCAAGCAATTTGATTCTTATGGTGGCGTTCTTTCTGATGATGCAATCTTGATTGACATTGATAATCAGGAGCAAAGCGAGATTTTAATGTGCATGGTCGAAGAGTTCCAGCTGAACTGTCAAGTAGTTTGTACAGACAGAGGGCGCCATTTCGTCTTCCGGAACTCCGGTGTAACAGCTTGCGGCACTGGGAAGAAACTTGCTTGCGGTCTAACTGCTGACATTAAGGTTGGTGGAAAGAACACTGTCGAATGCTTAAAGATGGACGGGAAAGAACGCTTTGTGGAATGGGAATTTGTTGACGATGACCCCTCTCCCCTTCCCAAATGGTTGACTCCGGTTAAGAGCTCCATTGACTTTTTTAACATGGACGAAGGAGAAGGTAGAAATCAGAGCTTATTCAACTACATCTTGGCTCTTAATGGAGCGGGATTCTCCAAAGAAGAAGCGAGAGAATGTCTTGGCATCATCAATAAATACATCCTTAAGTCTCCCCTCTCTAATGAAGAATTAGAGACACTGTCCAGAGATGAAGCTTTCCCGGCGGAAGTCTTTTTTGAAGAGAAGAAATTCTTGCACAATAATTTTGCTACGTTCATCAAGAACAGCACTCACATTAAAAGGATTAACGGGCAGCTGTACACATATAAAGACGGTGTTTACATTCCTGGATCGCGAGAAATTGAATCTCAAATGGTGAAGTACATCCCGACGCTCAGAGCGCAGCAGCGTGTTGAAGTCATTAAGTATCTGGATATTATCTGCCCGGACAATGCGTCAGTTGCAGATGCGAATCTTATTGCATTTGAAAACGGTATTTATAACGTCGTGACAGGCCAATTTCAAGACTTCTCTCCGGACATAGTAATAACTAATAAGATTCCGTGGGAATACGACACAGAGGCTTACAGCAAGCTTGCAGATGATACGCTCAACAAGATTGCATGCAATGACAAGAACATTAGAGCATTGCTTGAGGAATGTATTGGATATTGCTTCTATCGTAGGAACGAAATGTCAAAAGCATTCTTCTTAACCGGTGAAGGTTCAAATGGCAAATCAACATTTCTTGACCTTGTGAGCAACGTCATCGGTGAAGAAAACAAATCATCTCTTGGGTTGGAAGAACTTGATGAAAGATTTTCTATTGCAACACTTTCAAACAAGCTCGCAAACATCGGTGATGATATTTCAGACGAGTTCTGGCAAAGCAGGTCAACGGCTGTGTTCCGAAAGCTTGTTTCCGGTAATGAAGTAAAAGCCGAATTCAAAGGACAAGATGTTTTCTTCATGAAGGCGTATACAAAGTTCTTTTTCTCTGCAAACGCGCTGCCGAGAATTCGCTCTAGAGGGTTTGAAGCAATTAAGAGACGACTCGTAATTATTCCGTTTAATGCAAAATTTTCAAAGGATGATCCGGACTATGATCCGTATATCACATGGAAGCTCAGAGATGAGCAGGTTATGAAATATATGGTGAAGCTTGGTGTTGAAGGTTTAAAAAGAGTGCTGGAAAGTAACTCGTTCACGGAATCTGAGAAGGTGAAGAAAGAGCTCAGCAATTATGAACTGGAAAACAATCCGATTCTTCTATTCCTTCAGGATGATCCGCCTATTGTGAATCAAACAACGAGTGAAGTTTACAAGGCATACAAGATTTTCTGCATTGAAAACGGATTTCAGGAAGCGACACTTTCGAGCTTTTCAAAAGAGTTGCGCAGTCGTTGTGGGATTACAACTTGTAGACAACGAATAAATGGAAAGCAAGTAAGAGTGTATGCAAAGGCGGAAATGTGACAGATGAAAACGCAAGTGTCACACATCTGTCACAGCAGTTTTTCGCATAACTACTACATTTATCAAGGGTGTGACAGATGTGACGTCACAAAACGCTTTCTTTTGTATTTTCACTAAAATTTTTATATAAAATAACCCATTTAACTATATAAATATAAAAAATATATAAATATAGGGGTTTTATCTGTCACACTGTCACACAAAGCCTTGAAATTCGCATAACTACAAGGCTTATAGGTGTGACAGATGAAGGCTTTCAAGTGTCACGCATCTGTCACATCTGTCACACAATAGTTTGAACAGGAGGAATATAGGCATGAACCCTAAAGAATATCTATCACAAGTAAGAAAATACGATAGATTGATTAATAACAAACTTGAAACAATTGCCTCGCTTAGAAGCTTAGTGACATCTGTCACGATTGAATTGAAAAGTGACGTGGTACAAAGCAGCGGAACAAAAGATAAGATGGCAAGTGCCGTTGAGCGTATTGTCGATTTGGAACGGGAAATTGATGCAGATATTGACCAATTGGTTAATTTAAAGCGTGAAGTCATGTCTGTGATCGATAAAATAGGAGATCCTGTTTTAATTGATATTCTCTATAAACGATATTTCCGCTACGAAAAATGGGAAGAGATTGCAATTGAAATGAATTACAGTTACCGGCAGGTGACAAGATTACACGGACAAGCGCTGCAGGATGTCAGAAAAATAATAGAACCAAAAACAGCCGAATCTAGTTCTTGAGAATAAGGAGATGAAAAAATGATTAGATCAATTATTATTCTCTATATCAAAAAAGTGATTGATGCTTTAGAAAGGATGAAGAAGAATGACTATCAGATTTTTAGACGAACGAATTGAGCTAAAACCGATAAATACTTACTGTCATTGCTGTGGAAGGGACGATGTACCAGTTTCCTATTTTGAGTGGCTCGACGCAAAATATGTGGGATGTAATGAGTGTATCAGCAAGATGATGCAAGGCTTCAGACAAGCAGACTTCTATGCTTTCAGAATGGAAACTTTTGAAGATGATGAAGATGCAGAGCTGATTAAGGAGGTACAAGAATGACGGTTTTAAACTTGCGGAAAATCCTACCACTGGACGTTGGCAATATTGTTGTTACTAACGACAGCGGAGTGGAGATTGACATTTGTTGGCGCACAGAAGATTTGCGGAGATATGACGGCGAAAAGATTATCTCGTTCTACCCTGATTGGTATAACGAACAGCTTTGGCTGATGTTGAAGGTAAAAGAATGAGCAAAGATGTCCTAAAATGTCCTATTAAACTGCGATATAATATAAAGTGGAAAAGATGAAACAAAGGACATGACTTCGGTTGTGTCCTTTTTTCTATTGAAAGGATGTGAAGCGGAATGGCGATGACAAAAAAACAGCAGCGTTTTTGCGATGAATATCTCATTAGCTTGAACGCGACACAGGCAGCAATTAAAGCTGGATATTCTTCTAAAACTGCTAAAAGTATAGGTCAAGAAAACTTGACCAAACCTGACATTAAAGAATACATCGAGCAGCGCATGGCAGAGAAAGAAAAAGAGCTGATTGCAGACCAGGATGAAGTGCTGAAGTATTTAACTTCTGTGATCCGCGGTCAATCCCGCTCTTCTGTCGTAGTTGTGGAGAATATCGGCAACTTTATGAGCGAAGCAAGAGAAGTGAAGAAAGCGCCTGATGAAAAAGAGCGCTTGAAGGCTGCTGAACTTCTTGGAAAGAGATATGGCATTTATGCGGATAAGGTTGAACAGACCGTTGACATGGATTTAAACATCACTGTGGATTATGGCGATGATCCAGAATGAAACTGACAGTTCAAGCGAATCCTTGCTTCAAAGAGGTTGACCGAAGCAGCAAGCGTTATATTGTTATGAAAGGTTCTGCCGGTTCAGGGAAGAGTGTTGATACTGCACAGAACTACATCCTACGGCTGATGCAGGATAAGGGCAGAAACCTTGTCTGTATTCGTAAATCTGACATAAGAAACCGTGACAGCACGTATGCCGAGCTCACTGGTGCCATTTATCGTATGTTTGGCGATAAGGCAGAGCGGTATTGGAATATCAAACAGAGCCCGCTCCAGATTACTTGTAAAGCAAACGGCAATCAGATTATTTTCCGCGGCGTCAACGATGATAAGCAGCGTGAAGGTCTTAAATCTATCACCTTTCAAAAAGGCAAAATGACTGATGTCTGGATAGAAGAAGCTACAGAGTTGACTCACGCCGACTTTGAAATCATAGATGACCGTTTGCGTGGCAAATTACCAGACGGACAATTTTATCAAATAAGAATGACCTTCAATCCAGTTAATAAGAATCACTGGATAAAGAAGGTCTTTTTTGATATTCCAGATTCAAATACACTCACTCACCATTCGACATATCTGATGAACCGATTCATAGATGAGGCCTACAAAGCCCGTATGGATCGCCGTAAGCTCGTTGATCCGGAAGGCTATCAAATATACGGCCTTGGAGAATGGGGCGAGATTGGCGGCCTTATACTTCACAATTGGGAAGTGGCTGATATATCGCAGAATCTTAATGATTATGACGATGTTGCGATTGGCCAGGACTTCGGTTTCAACCATGCCAACGCAATTTTGCTGCTTGGAATGAAAGATGATGACATTTACATTCTCGATGAGATCTATTGCTTTGAGAAAGACACTTCAGAAATCATTCAGCTAGCAATACAACATGCCGTTCCTACTAATAAGCAAATGTGGTGTGATTCTGCTGAGCCTGACCGCATTAAGATGTGGCAAAAAGGCGGTTACTCCAAGGCTCGTGGAGTAGACAAAGGCGGCTCAGCTGGTTCTGTTAAAGCGCAGATTGACTGGCTAAAGCAGCATAAAATCTATGTCCATCCGTCTTGCATTAATACGATCAAGGAGCTGCAGCAATGGAAATGGAAAAAAGATGAGCGAACTGGTGAATATCTTGATGAACCGGTTGCTTTCCAGGATGATGCGATGGCTGCTCTCAGATATGGCGTTGAGGGTTGGAGGAAAGTTAAGAAATGGTTGATCTAATAAAGAAATACTTTAAAGAGCACGATTTACCAAAGCCCGTAACAATCAACCATATTGGAAAATGGGCAGATGGTGAATGTTACGCCGTTACTTGCGGGCTAATACGACTTAAAAAGTATTGTGTCTATTGCAAGGGCAACACAATTCATAGTGTGAGATTGAGAGGTTAATGATTATGACGAATTATATCACAAGGGGCGAAGCTATTGAGATCATTTATAAATTACTCAATAGCAGTATTCTGAACGAAGAGCTTGAAAACAAGTTTGAAGATATTGCTAATTGCATCGAAGCAGAAGAAACACACAACATCTTCTTGTGGGGTGCTGACAGGGAAGCTGCTGATTTATTCTGTGCGGTGATGGATCCATATCATTCAAGCAAAGAATATCGAACAGAAGAAAATATCAAACGATATGAAGACTGGATTAAACGTCGCGAAGAATTGTATGAGAAATACAGGATTAAAGAAAATGCAGTTAATTTGAGGTAAAAATCATGAGTCATATTATAAATGTTAGTGTAAAAAATCACGTTGCGAAGCAAACAGATAAAACAGTCTACGTTTGCGGTAATGATGATTTTGTTATTAATTTTGATTTCGATTCGGAATGGGATCAGTACGACGTCAAAACTGCTCGTTTTACCTATGGTGGCAATTACGTTGATGTGGTTTTCACTGGTAACACGTGCGCTGTGCCGATTATCACAAATGTTTGGCGTTTCAAAGTTGGCGTTTTTGCTGGTGACCTTAGCACTACTACTCCGGTACTTATTAGTGCGTCAAAATCTATTTTATGCGAAACCGGAACGCCCGCTGCGCCTACGGATGACGTATATAATCAGATTATAGAGGTAGTAAACGAAGCCGCGACAGCGTCCAATGAAGCCAAAGCGGCCGCAGAAGCCGTAACTCCGGACGACACCACCGTTGATGGTAAACCGTGGACGAGCAAGCACATTGTTGACATACTGTGTCCGCCGATTGAAGAAACAGGCAATCCAGTGCAGTGCTATCCACTTGAAGGCTATCCGCTAACCGTAACCGCCAGTTGGGAGCCTGTACAAGAGGGAAGCGGCGATCCTAGTCCCGATAATATTAGGCCTATTACGGGCAGAAGTAGCGTTCAAATTCAAGCATGCGGAGAAAATCTCTTTGACATTGGCAAATGTGAACTGTGGGCTAGTAGCGCTTATGGGCTGTCAATTTCCATTGACGGGGATACAGTTAAACTTGCAGGCACGGCGACAAAAACAGGGACTAAGTTAGAATTTCGATTTTTGAAGACAACTCAAAAAATGGGTGCTTGGAGTATTTTGCCTTTTGTCGAAAAGGGAAGCGTCGTGGCATTGAGATTTAACACTAGTGAGAAGTCGATTATTGTCGGCGTGTCATTGACTAGTGGAACAACCTACGACATTGCTTTTAAGGTCATGTGCTATCTTGGCTCAACCGCTCCCACAGAATACACGCCTTATACTGGCACAACTAAAACCCTAACACTTCCAGAAACCATTTACGGCGGTTCAGTTGACAACAACGGCAACGGGGCGAAAGAATGGGAACTGCTGACGTTTGAGGGTACGGAAAATTGGATAACGCATAACAGTGGGAATTACTTCCAACTAGAAGGCGTTCCAACTGCCTCCACTTTGCACGAGGGGGAGTGTTCTCATTATATGTACAAATATAACTACAATATTCTGCCTAAATGTTTGTTTGTGCATGGAAAGAGTTTGTTTATCAACAAGCAATTAAAAGAAGAGTTTTCCACTCTTGACGAATTTAAATCTTACCTTGCCGCACAGTACGCCGCAGGTACTCCCGTACAAATAGCGTATAAACTAGCTGAACCTACCACTTTTACCGCGACAGGCGGCGGAGAATTGACAGGGCTTGACGGATTAAACAATATTCTAACGGACGCGGACAGCGTACAAGTTGAGGGCAGAGAAGACATTAAACACACAATTAAGGAATTACAGGACGCTTTGGCAAGCGTATCGGAGGACTAAATTATGGCAGTTAAAAGTAAAGCAAGACATGACTTAACTTTGAGAAGCATTAAGCGAGAGATTCTAGCTGGAAGAGATGTGGCGTTCTGGCTTGACAAGGCTTATACGCATCTTGAAAGCGGGCTTTTCGATGAAAACGACATTGCAGAAATTGAAGAGCTTGCAATGGCTTATTATGATGCATTGGATGCCGAAGAGACACAGGAAGAGCCGCTTGAAACTGAATAAGGATGATTTTACATGCTTACTATTGAAGAAATAAAAACCTTTATCGATGAGGATGCGACAAGCGTTAAGAAACAGCTCGCAAAGACCGGGCAAAGATATTATGAGGGCGATCACGACATAAAAAGCTATCAACTCTACTACTTCAATGCTGATGGCCAGCTTGTTGAAGATAAGAACCGCTCAAATATCAAGATTTCTCATCCGTTCTTTACGGAGCTGGTTGACCAGGAAGTTCAATATATGCTTTCCGGCAAAGATGGCTTTATTCGTTCAGACTTACCGGAGCTGCAAGTAAAACTTGATGAATACTTCAACGAAAATGAAGATTTCACATCTGAGCTGTACGAAGTATTGACCGGAGCAATCTCTAAAGGCTTTGAATACATGTGGGCTTATAAGAAAGCCGACGGAACAACCGCGTTTAAGTGCGCCGACAGTATCGGCGTAGTCGAAGTAGAAGCAAAATACACGAGCGACAAAAAGCCTTATATCATTTACTGGTACGTTGAGCGGATCAACAAAGAAGGCGAGCTCGTTAAGAAAATCATCGTGTTTGATGAAGACTTTGCTTACTACTTCCAGCAGGTTGGTAACAGCGGAGACATTAAAGAAGCGGAGAATGAAGAAGGCAGACATCAAGTTGCTCATGCCGAATATACGAAAGACAAAAGCGGAGAGATCTACTATGAATCTCTCGGCTTTTTGCCTTTTTTTCGCCTAGATAACTGCAAGAAACAGTTCTCCGGTCTTAAAACAATCAAGAATCTCATTGATGATTATGACCTTATGAGCTGCGGGCTCTCGAATAACATTCAAGATGCCTCTGAATACCTCGTTGTTGTTAAGGGATTCCAGGGCGACAACATGGAAGAGCTCATGCAGAACATCAGAACAAAGAAGCATATCGGTGTTGATGGTGATTCTGGTGGCGATGTTGATTTCAAGACTGTTGACATTCCGACAGCGGCTAGACAGGCAAAGCTTGATCTTGACGAAAAGAACATTTATCGCTTTGGTATGGGCTTTAACTCGGCTCAGCTTGGCGATGGTAACATCACAAACATTGTTATTAAATCTCGCTATGCCTTGCTTGATTTGAAGTGCAACAAGCTTGAAATCCGGCTGAAGCAGTTTCTCAGAAAGATCTTGAAGATTGTTTTAAACGAGATCAATGATGCTAACGGAACAGATTATCAGCAAAAGGATGTTTACTTTGTGTTTAAGCGCGAAGTTATGACCAATGCTGCAGATAACGCACAGATTGAACTTGTAGACGCTCAGAAGCAGCAAGTCCTTATAAATACGCTGCTTAGTCTTTCTGGGACGTTGGATGACGAAACAATCACTCAGAACATCTGTGATGCTCTTGATATTGATTATGAGGAAATCAAAAGCAAGCTGCCGAAAGACGATCTTTATGAAGCGCAAAACGCTTTGAATAATGTGGTGGTTGACGATGAACAAGAAGGAAAAGGAAGTCCTCCAATCACAACTGAATAACGAGAAAAAGACCTTAAACGAGTTAAAGCAAGTTTATAAAAAGGCGCTTGACGATATAAACAATAATATTGCTGCTTTACAGGGGCGTACGGACACAGAAAATCTACAGAGCATAATTTATCAAACAGATTATCAAAATGCCTTGAAACAGCAAGTAGAAGGTATTCTGGACGAGTTAAACACCAAACAGTTTAACAGTGTTTCAGAATACCTTACTAATTGTTATGAAGACGGGTTTGTTGGAGCAATGTATAACATTCAAGCCCAAGGCGTCCCGCTCATCTTCCCGATTGATCAAAAGCAGGTTGTAAAAGCTTTGCAGACTGAGTCAAAGCTTTCAAAATCTTTATATGAGACGCTCGGAGAAGATGTCAATCTGTTGAAAAAACGAGTTTCCAGTAACATTTCCAGAGGGATTGCACAAGGTTCTTCTTATTACGAGATTAGTAAAAATATAGCTGCTGGGATGGTTGGAGATTACTCAAAGATGCGCGGTGGCGCTCTTTCCAGGGCAATGACTATTGCCAGAACAGAAGGGCATCGCATTTCTGCAACATCTGCATATGATGCAGCTGTCAAGTCAAAAGAAGCCGGAGCTGATGTTGTTAAACAATGGGATGCCGCGCTTGATGGTAGAACAAGACCGGAACATGCGCAACTTGATGGACAGATCAGAGAGATTGATGAGCCGTTTGTAAGTAGTAACGGACATAAAGCAATGTATCCGGGCGGATTTGGTATTGCTGCATTAGATATAAATTGCCGTTGTGCTGGCTTGACCCGTGCAAGATGGGCACTGGACGAAGAAGAACTTCAGATCCTGAAAGACCGTGCGGAATACTATGGGCTTGATAAAACAACGGACTTTGACGATTTCAAGAAAAAATATCTGAAAGCTGCCGAAGCACCGATTGTACAGAATACGGCTTTCACACCAGCAAAATCTATTGAGGAAGCTGAAGCCTATGCCAAGAAATTTGTTGATACACGTTATCAGTCCAAGTACAGTGGTAACATTTCATATAAGGGCATAAGTCTTGAAAATGCCAACAAAATGAACCGAGTTTTGACTGAAGTGTACGACAGTTATGATGTTCCGATGCTTAATAATCTGAAGCCGATGAACTTCAGAGAGGTGAAGTGGAAATCCGCAGTCGATGATGGTATTGCGGCTGCTTATCAGTGGGGTAACGGTGGCACAATGTTCATGAATCAGAAGCTTTTTGCTTCTGAAAAGGTCACGTCGGCTTTTACCAAAAAGGCTGATGATCTACTTCATGAAGTTTTGAAAGGTGCTGATACGCTGCTTGAAAATTCAGCGCTGAGAGAGAAACAGCGTGTATATCTTGAAGCTCTGAAAAAGACAGGTGTTCAGTGCTTTTCACAAACCGCTGGAATTGACTTTGCTGAAGCGACTTTTGTTCATGAATCAGGTCATTTGTTGGATGACAAGATATTCAGAAAGCTTTTCAAGAAAAAAGGTTTTGATATATCTGCAAGCATGGCGAAATATGCAGGTAACATCTCCGGTTATGCGGTATCGACCAATGCAGAATATATTGCTGAAAGCTTTTCAGCTTTCTGGTACGGCAAGACTGATATTCTTGATCCTGATTTGGTGAAAATCTTTCAAGGCGCAAGAACAGCCGCCAAAAGTTCTATTGTAAATCCTGCAACTGATGATACAATATCATTGGTGAAAGCTTTTGCCAAAGGCAGCAAAGACTTTCCGACTGTGCTTCTGCCCAAACAGGAATATGCTCATGTTATGAGCGAAATAGCAACCAACCTGACAGCAGAGCAGGAAGCAAAGTCTGTTTTCAGAAAACCAATCGGAGAGTATATTTATACTGTTGAAAACAATGGGTTTGGGAATTACAGAGTAATTGGAAAAGACCTGATTGACACGGATAAGTTTGATTAAGTTGGTGAAATAATGAAAATCAAAATGGAAAAGCTTTCCGATACGGAAAAGCAGTTACTTGAATTGCTTTCTACGATATGGAACAATCCTGACTTCATCGTTGGGGTTTTAAATTCTCTGAAGGATGACGATGAGCGGAAAGAAGTCATTGAATTCGTTGAAAATAATGATGATGTTACATCTGAACAAATTGACTTGTTATCTTTAGACATTAGCCAATCAAGGGATAACATCATTGTTGATGCCTTTTTCAAAGACCTTGAAGAAATAGCAAAAGAGATATAAGCACCATGCATCCGCAAGGTGCTTTTTTCATGCCCATATTTAAATATTAAGGCGCTGAGAAATCGGCGTCTTTTTATATTGTCCTAAGTATGACGTTTAAACTGCTTGAACGAAAATATTGTCCTCAGTATGACATTTAAAATGCTGATTTGCTCCGGAGACACCGGATATAAAAACAATGCAAATGGAGGAAATCAATGGAATTCTTAAAAGAAATTTTGGGAGAAGAACTTTACAAGCAGTTTGAAGAGAAAATCAATGCTCACAACGGCAATGAAGCAAACAAAGACAAGCAGATTAAGCTTGCTAATCTTTCGTCCGGTGAATATGTCGGTAAAGGCAAATATGATGCTCTCGACGAATTGCTCAAAGGCAAAACAACTGAGCTTGACACGGCAAACGGTCTTATTGCTGAACTGAAGAAGGGCACGAAAGGCAATGAAGAACTTCAGGGCAAAATTACCGGTTACGAAACACAGGTTGCAGACCTTCAGAAGCAGCTTGTAGAAACCAAGCTTAAGTCTGCAATCAAGGTTGCGCTTCTCTCGGAAAAAGCACTTGATGTTGATTATTTGACATTCAAGCTGGAAAATAAGTTGAAAGAGGAAAACAAGTCAATCGAGCTTGATGACAATGACAATATTAAGGGCTGGGATGATTTGATTTCCGGGCTTAAAACTCAATTCCCAACACAGTTTTCCGGAAGCGAAGATAAAAAATATGTTGAGAAAAAACTTCCGGAAAACGATGACAACGGTACATCCGCGGTCACAAAAGAGGAGTTTTCACGCATGGGATACGCTTCCCGCGTGAAATTGCGTGAAAGTGATCCTGACCTTTATTCTAAACTAACTAAATGAAAGGAAAATGTAAATTATGGCTGATTTAACCAAAACTACTACTCTGGTAAACGGGGATGTTTTTGATCCCCAAGTCGTTTCCGACATGATTAACGCGAAAGTTGAAAAGAAGGCAGTTATGACCGGCTACATTAAGGTTGATAACACTTTGGACGGTGCGCCTGGTTCTACTGTTACTATCCCCAAATGGGGCTATATTGGTGCCGCTGCAGATTATGCAGAAGGTGAAACCATTGATACTACCAAGATGGCATTCACTACGGCACAGTATGGCATTAAGAAAATCGGTAAAGGTGTCCGACTGACCGACGAAGCACAGCTTTCCGGTTACGGCGATCCGATGGGTACTGCCACCAATCAGATTGCGCTTTCCATTTCGGAAAAGCTTGATAATGATCGTGTAGACGTGCTGTATGAATCTAAGAACAGTGTTGACGATTCCAGCGCAACTATCAAATATACCGCAATTGTTGACGGTGTTGACGCTTTCGGTGAAGAGGAAGACTCTCGCAAAGTAATTCTGATTCATAGTAAACAGAAAACACAGCTTCGTAAGGATTCGGATTTTCTTAGTGCTGACAAGTATGAAGCCGGTGTTCTTGCATCCGGTGCAATCGGAAGAATTGCGGGTTGTGATGTCGTTGTTTCCAACAAAGTTGCAAAATTTGACGAGTGGTATAAGTTTGATGATGCTGGTACTGCTACTACTTCTGCAAATATTGCAGAAGTGCAGAAATCCCTTCCCGGCGCTGTGGTTGGTGATAAGGTTACTAAGGTTACTACTGCCGCATATTTCAATCCGATTATCAAGCTTAACAATGACACTGAAACTGAAGATGACATGTCCGCAGTCACTTACTTCCTGAAGCGCGGTAATCTGGTTGAGCATAAGCGTGAACCAGGCGTTGCAGATGACATTATTTGTACTGCTCACGGTATGCCTGCGCTGACCAACGAAGCAAAGGTTGTCATTCTGAAGGTTAAGGCGTAAGGGGGGGAATCCCCATGCTAATGACAGTAGCAGAATTACGAGGTTTTATTGATAGTGATTTAGACGACGAACAGCTTGAAACAAGGCTCAGTGCTATTGAAATTGCGATTCGCAAATTCACAAATAACAATTTTCAAAACAGAAAGATGAGATTTGAGAGCGGAATCGAGAATGGAAACATTGTCGGTTCCGTTCCGGCTTATTTTTCTGTTGGAGATACTGTTGAAATCACGCAAAGCGAGATGAATGACGGTTTATTTGTTATTGGTGAAGATGGCGCCCTCTCCCCTACTCCGATTGACTGCGAAAACAACCTTTTTACTAAGATTGTTTACCCGGCCGATGTGAGAATGGGAGCAGCCAATATGCTGAATTGGGATCTAAACAATCGGGATAAGGTTGGAATATCCTCAGAAACGATTTCACGGCACTCTGTGACTTATTCTGATCTCGGTGAGAGTAATTCCTCTATCGGCTATCCAAGCACTTTAACTGGTTTCTTAAAGCCTTATATGAAAGCGAGGTTTTAACCATGAAGGGAATTGGCGGAAACAAAACCGCTCAGCTTCAAATTAAATCTGGCGCAAAAAATGAGATTGGTGAAGTTGTCACTCAGTGGACAACAATCCAATCTCTTGTTGGTTGGCTTGATCTGATGACCGGTGATTCAAAATACACCAACTATAATGTGAAAATGCAAGAATCAACACATGTTTTTGTCTCTGACTATGTGACGCTTGATACCTTGATAAGAGCTGAAAACAGCAGATTGATTGTTGATGGTCGTATTTATGATGTGACGTTAATTGATGACCCGATGGAGATGCATGAACAGCTTGAATTTTATTTGAGTTTTACTGGAGGTTGATGAAATGGTCAACGAAATTAAATTCGAAGATAAAAGTGTTTATGTAAAAGGTAAAATTGCAGAAGCTGTTATTGCGTGGCTGGAAGAAGCATCCGCTGAAATCTGCTCGCAGGCACAGAGGAATTCTAGAGTTGACACAGGGGCACTAAAAGCGTCCTGGGTTAGACAAGTTACCACCAGTGATTACACCGCAAAAGTCGGTTCAACAATGGAGAATTCAATCTGGGAAGAATTCGGAACAGGTCAATATGCACTTGAAGGAAACGGGCGTAAAACGCCATGGTTTTATGAAGACCGACACGGGAAAGGTCATTGGACTGCTGGTAAGAAGCCGCAGCGGACGCTGTATAAAGCTTTCAAAAATGTTGAGCCAAAGGCTAAAAAGGCTCTTGAAAAGAAACTGAAGGAGTTGGATTGATGACAGATGTAGCATTGAAATGGATTGATGATGTGCTCACTGCTGCGGGCATAAATTATGAGTTCGGTCAATGGAGCTCTGACGTTGTTCCAGATCCTTATTTTGTCGGTGAATATGTTGAATCTCCGGAAGAAAATGAAGATGGAATGCAAAATACATCATTCATTTTGACCGGGACAACAAAGACGTCTTGGCTGGCCTTGGAGCAAGCAAAAAATACAATTAAAGATCTTTTTAAACAAACTGTTATTCTTTCCAATGGAAATGGAATAGCAGTTTTTTATTCGGATTCTCTCATTGTTCCAGTTGATGATATGGCAATTAAGAGAATCCAAATCAATATTGATGTAAAAGAATGGAGTGTGACATAAATGGCAAAGACAGGCAAGACCGGCGTATCTGCCACCACGCCGGAAAATATCCTCTTTGGCGCAGGTACTATTCATAAAAACTTAAAATACACCACTAATGCATGGAATTTTGACGAATCCATTATTGGTGCTACTTCTGGTGGTTCTAAACTGAGTATCACGCCGGAAGTGACTACCGTTGAGCTTGATGGCGCCCTTGTTAAGGCAAAGGGGCTCGATGTTAAAACCGGTGAAACGGCCACCATGGAAATCAACTTTGCTGAACTTAACAAAGATATTCTCAAGGTTGCAACAATGGGTAAAGTAGGAACGTCTGATGACACCAACTATGATGTGATTGAATCTAAGGAATCGATTGAAGCGGGTGATTATTTTGACAATATCGCTTTCGTTGGCAAGACCCTGGACGGTAAAAACGTCATTGCAATTCTGGACAATGCTCTTTGTACTTCCGGCATGGAGCTGGAAGGAAAGAACAAAGAGGCCGGAGTTATTGCTCTTACCTTTGAATCTTATGCAGAGCTTACTAGTGGCCTTGATAAGCTTCCATGGCACATTTACTATCCGGTAGCAACTGCTTAAGGAGGTAGGCTTTAATGAAAGTTAAAGTTATTCAGAAATTCAGAGATAAAGAGACACAGAAAGTTCGCCTTGTTGGCGACGTCTTTGAATGTTCTGACAAGAGACTCAAAGAAATCAAATCCGCCGGAAATTACGTTGAAGTCGTTCCGGAAGAGAAAAAGGTGAAATGATATGTCTGAAACAACTAAGAAATGGGAATTCCGCAAGCTCGATGCCAAGGACATTTTCCCGGTTTTAAATTTAATAAAGAAAATTGGCTTTAAGGAATTCAAAGAATGTTTCAAGTCGGAAGAACTCAAAGGCATTGCCAAGAACGGAAATAATGATTCTGCGACAATGGAAGCCGGTGTAACAATCGTGTTCGATATTGCCGGAATCATTATTGATCATATTGGTGGTTGCCAGGATGACATCTTCAATCTTCTTGAATCCGTCTCTAATCTGGCGAGAGAAGAAATTGAAAATCTGTCTATGGCCGAACTTGCCGAGATGATTATTGAGCTTGTTCAGAAAGATGACTTCAAGGATTTTTTCAAGGTTGTTTCAAAGTTGCTCAAATAGGCGACATAAGATTTATGGACTCGTTATATCACAGATATGCGAGTCCTTTTTCTTTTGTGTCGCAGATGATTCAATTCGGACGGTTTAGCGAGTTCGTAGACGAATTCTTTCAGATAACACAGGAAGACACAAAATGGGAGTATTTCTTACACAAGGTGTTTGATAAGAGCTTTGAAGAATTCTGCGAATCGGTTGAACCGAAAGAAAAAATGAGCAAAGAGCAAATTGAAACAACTGTCCAAAACTCAAAAGAAATGTTAAACACTTTTATTCCCGAAGAAAGGGGGTAAAGCATGGAATTATTTAAACTCTTTGGATCAATCGGCTTGAACGGTGTTTCGCAGGTAAATAAAGATATTGACGGCGTAACCGGCAAGGCTGAGGGCGGCTCAAGCAAGATGGCTAGCGCCTTTAAGAAAATCGGCGCCGCCGTTGCAACATATTTTGCAGCCGATAAAATCATCGAGTTTGGCAAAGAGGTTGTTAATGTTGCTGCAGAAGTAGATGCAGAGACGTCTGCATTTGAGCAGATCATGGGCGACTATACTAGCAGCGCAAAAGAAAAGTTACAGTCAGTAGCAGATTCTACCGGGGTTATGGCAACACGAATGCAAGGCCATTTCACTAGTCTTTCTGCGAAGTTTAAGGGTCTTGGATTTGGTGTTGAGGAAGCAACAGACCTCGCCACGCGGGGATTGACCTTAGCTGCAGACGCATCGGCGTTCTGGGACGTGTCTCTGGATGAATCTAGCTCTCATTTAAACAGCTTCATCAATGGATCATACGAAGGCGGCGAAGCAATCGGCCTATTTGCAAACGATACGCAAATGGCAATGTATGCCGTTGAGCAAGGAATTGTTGATAGTACAAGCGCATGGGCAAACCTTGACGAAGCAACAAAACAAGCAACACGTCTTGAATACGCCGAAAACATGTACGAGCAATCCGGTGCGACTGGACAGGCGGCACGAGAAGCAGACCAATATGCCAATGTTCAAGCAAACTTGACAGAAAAATGGCGTCAATTTAAAGCTGAAATCGGCGAACCACTTCTTCAAAACGTTGTTATTCCGGCGATGGAGATTCTCTCTAATCTCGTTGATACATTAAGACCGAAATTTGAGGCGCTTGTAACCTGGGTTAAAGAACATCAAACAGCACTCAAAAACATGGCAATAGTAGTTGGTGTTGCTACAGCTGCCGTGGCGGCTCTTTGGGTAGCATGGCAAGCTATGTCGTTCTTGTCCTTAATCGGGCAGTTAGGCAGCTTGAGCGCGGCCATGGGCGTACTTACAGGGCATATTGTAGCAAACACTGCTGCCAAGATTGCGGATAAATGGGAGACCATCCAGATAACTGCATTATATGCGAAAGACGCAATTGCAAAAGGTCTTTCTACAGCAGGAACAATTGCTCAGACGGCTGCCACTAAAGCAGCTGCAGCTGGTCAATGGCTCTTAAATGCTGCGATGAACGCAAACCCTATAGGGATCGTCATTGTATTGATTGCAGCTCTTGTGGCGGCATTTGTAGTCCTTTGGAAGAAATCAGAAGGATTTAGAAACTTCTGGATTGGTTTATGGGACAAAGTCAAGACAGTGGTTGATACAGTTGTTACCTGGATTAAAGAAAACTGGCAAACAATGCTTCTGTTCTTGGTCAATCCTCTTGCAGGAATCTTCAAATATTGCTATGAGCATTTTGAAGGGTTCCGGAACACGGTGAACACAGTAATCGAAGCCGTGAAAGGATTCTTTACAGGACTATGGAACAAGGTTGTTGAGGTTTTCACCAACATAGTCAATTGGATTCAGACTAATATCATTGCACCGCTGACTACATTCTATGAGACGTGGATCGCACCGGTTGTGAACAAGATTATCGAAATTGTTCAAAAGCTGGTTGAAATTGTAGTAGCGCTGTTTGTTGGACTCTGGAATCTGCTGAAGCAGAACGTAATTGATCCGATTGTTAACGGCTTTAAATGGCTATGGGAGCAAGTTTCTGGCTTCTTTGTTTCCTTGTGGAATGATATTGTTGCAATTTGGAATACTGTTTCCGCATGGTTTAACGAGCATGTAATTCAACCCGTGGTTGAGTTCTTCAGAAGCTTGTGGACAGCAGTTAGCGGCTTTTTCAAATCTCTTTGGGCTGACATTGTTGCAATTTGGACTACTGTTTCAACATGGTTCAATACTAATGTTGTAACGCCAATCTCTACGTTCTTCAGCAACCTGTGGTCCGGCGTTACCAAGACCGCTTCCAATGCCTGGAACGGAATTAAAAAGACGTTTTCTGCAGTAGGTACGTTCTTTGGCGACGTTTTCACTAAGGCCTATACAGCTGTAACAAATGTATTTTCCAAAATCGGATCCTTCTTCTCCAATATCTGGAACGGCATTAAAAACACATTTTCCAAGCTGGGTACCAGTATCGCAAATGCTATCGGGTCTGCCGTAAAGAGCGGTATCAATGGTGTAATCTCCATGATTCAAAACACGATTAACAGCGCGATTAGCTTAATTAACGGCGCAATCAACCTGATTAACAAGCTTCCTGGTGTCAGTGTTGGGAAAATCAGCTCACTGAAACTTCCGAGACTCGCAAAAGGTAACGTTGCTTATGAGGAAACCCCGGCTGTATTCGGTGAGTATGTGGGCGCTCGGCACAATCCAGAAATTACAGCTCCGCAAAACATCATGGCCGAAACATTCCGAGGCGTTCTTGACGAAAGAAAAGATAAAAGCGGCAATGATGACGCTGTAACAAAGAAGCTTGATGAATTAATTGACACGATGAAGAATCTCAAAGTATATCTTGATAGCGGCGCAATGGTTGGAGAACTGGCTCCGCAAATGGATAACGCGCTTGGTAACATTGGAAGAATGAAGGTGAGAGGAACATGAACACAGTAACATTTGGTACTTTAAACTCTTATGATGACTTAAATTTGATTTTGTCGTCAAAGACAATCGGTTCCCCCTCCCCTAAAGTTAACATTCTTGAGGTTCCGGATTCTGACAAAGTCCTTGATTTTTCGGAGTTCAGCGGTGAGATTCATTATAGCCAACGGCAGCTTAAGTTCACATTCACTGCAATTGACCCATATATGGACGACGATGCTACCATCAAAAATGCGCTGCATGGCCGGAGAATGAACATAACTTTGGACGATATCGAAGACTACTACTTCACCGGCAGACTCAGCGTTGGAGATTGGCAGATTAATAAAAAGCTCGCAACGGTTGAAGTCACAGCTGATTGTGATCCGTGGAAATACAAAAATTATGAAACCATCATTACAGCAGCAAACGGAACAGCAACATTGACAAATGCAAGGAAGCCTGTTGTCCCTAAAATCACAACTAGCGGAGCAGTCACGATTGCATGGACGGGCGGCAGCGCAAGTCTTTCGGCAGGAACAGATCTTATTGTTCCGGAGCTTGTTGTTCCGGCCGGAAATACTGCAATCACAATTACCGGTGATGCAACAGTTTCATTCAAGTATAGGGAGGCGGTTCTGTGATTTGGAAAGTCTATTGCGACAATTATTTATTACACGATTCACGGCTTGACGATTATCAACTTATTGACCCGTCTCTTGACTTGGAACTTAATAAGACCGGTTCTTTCACGTTTACGATTTACCCGGAACACGTCCATTATGATAAGCTCCAAAAACTCAAGTCTATCATTACTGTGTACGAGGGCGATGACCTTAGATTCAGAGGGCGCATCCTAAATGACACGGTAGGATGGCACAACGAAAAGCAAGTTTCCTGTGAAGGGGAGCTTGCTTTTCTTTTGGATTCGATTCAGAGGCCGTTTACATTTCCGGTGACTGCCGATGCAGAGGCGACTCCGAAAGCCTATTTTGAATTCCTCATCGGGCGCCATAATGAGCAAGTTGAGGAGTCACATCAATTTGTAATAGGTACTGTGACTGTAACCGATGCAAATGATTATATTGCCCGCTCCGATACTGAGTACAGCACAACGTGGGAGATCCTTAATCAAGGCCTGATTGATACGCATGGTGGATATTTAATTGTCGATTTTGATGATGACGGCAACCGGCGTATCAATTATTTAGCTGACTCAACCATTATGAGTACACAATCAATCGAGTTTGGCGAAAATCTCCTTGACATTGAAACCGAACGAAAAGGAGAAGACATTGCAACTGCTATCCTCCCGCTCGGCAAACAGGATGAAGAGACGGAAGAACGTCTCACCATCTCTGGCCTTCCGGACGAAAGTGAAACAGACATCCGCAAGGAAGGCGACCTGGTCTACTCCAAATCAGCTAGAGAATTGTACGGCAATATCATTAAGGTTGTGACCTGGGACGACGTAACCATTGTGGACAACTTATTGACAAAAGCCAAAGCAAAACTGGCGCAGTCCATTCTACTGCCGCAGACGGTTACACTGTCCGCAGCAGACCTGAGTGCTGCCGGATATGATTTCAATTCATTTAAGCTCGGCGTATATATCCAGACAAAAAGCTCGATTCACGAAGATGCTCATGCTCTAGCGAGTTCTTATCTTGTCAAAAAGCTCTCGATTAAGTTGACAAACCCGTCTCAGAACAAACTGACAGTCGGAGCAACAGTTTATTCTTTAACAGAGCAAAACAAGAAAACTCAAGACGAGCAATACAAGATCATTCAAGGCAACATTGCAGCGAGTGAATCAAAAGTTATTGCAGAGCTCGAACAAAGAACAAATTCAATTATTACTCAAACCGAATCGAATATTATGTCAAAGGTTTCTGAGGAATATTACACCAAGGGTGAAACCGGTGATCTTGTTTCAAGCGTCTCAACGACATTGGAGCAGACGAAAGACAGCTTTGAACTGAGGTTTGAATCTGTCGACAAAAATATTGAAGATGTGCAATCTGGTGCAGATGCTCAATTCGCAGAAATCAATAAGTATATCCGATTTGAAGACGGAAATATCATTCTTGGAGAGCAAGGAAATGATATTACTTTAAAAATTGAGAATGATAGAATCGCGTTTCTTGAGTCAGGCGCAGAGGTTGCATATTGGCAAAACCGAAAGTTCTATGTAACCGATGGCGAGTTTCTCAACTCTCTGAGACTTGGTAAATTCGCATTTATTCCAAGGGCAAATGGAAACTTGTCATTCAAGAAGGTGGTGGATTAAATGGCATCTTGTACATGGTCAAGCTCTTTGAGCGGGTCTCCAAGCGTAACCCTTACAGTTACCGAAACAGGGACAAGCACTGAAAACAATACCTCGACAGTTTCTTACTCTTTAGTGATTAGCCGGCCGTACAATATTAGTTCCAGTGCCTCGAAGTCCTATTCCATCACAATCAATGGTTCAACAGTAAAGAGTGGCTCAACGACAATTGGAGGCAGCGGAAGCAAAACAATTGCAAGTGGTACAACGACTATCGCGCACGATGATAAGGGAGAAAAAACAATCAGCTTCAGCTTTAGTCTGGCATTGGCCATCACGTGGAATGGAACATATATAAGTACGGCATCAGCTAGCGGTTCCATGAAACTGACTACAATTGCAAGGGCGACGCAACCGTCACTGTCTAGCAGTACAACGGCAATGGGGTCAAGCGTTACTATCAGTATGCCGCGGGCGTCCAGCGATTTTAAGCACATCCTGTACTATGATTGGTATGATTCCGATTGGCAAGTCATTAAGTCTGAGCTTGATACAAGCTATACTTGGACAATTCCAATCAGTTTTGCAAACAGCGTTCCATCAGCGACATCTGGTCGGGGAACAATTTACTGCGAGACATATAACGACGGGGCATTAATTGGCACAAAATCTGTAACATTTACGGCAACTGTCCCGTCTTCAGTTGTGCCAACAATCAGCGAAGTATCAATTACAGAAGCGACAGAAGGACTTGCTGCAAAGTTTGGTGCATTCGTTCAGAATAAGTCTACTCTTGCAGTTGCAATCACTGCTGACGGTGCATACGGCTCAACGATTAAAAGTTATGAGACATACATTCAAGCGGCGCCTTATCGAGTCGCTTCTTTTACGTCTGCACTCATTACTACATCCGGAACAATCGGCGTTGTAACCACTGTTACAGACAGCAGAGGTCGAACCGCAAAAGTCACAAATTCTGTCACAGTCATTGAATATTCTCCACCGACGATTAGTAAATTCACGGCATATCGAATTGACAGCGCCGGCGTAGCCATTGAAGACGGTGAACACGTCACCATAAATCGGGCGTGGGAAATCTCGCCGGTTGGCGACAAAAATGACCATACCTTTGCGTTATATTACAAAACGTCAACAGATACAGATTTTACACAATTCTCAACAAACACAGCAGATTATAGCTCAGACAAGTCCATTAATTACATCCGTATGCTGACTGTTTCTCCGGACTACGCTTATACGTTAAGGCTTGTGGTAACTGACTACTTTACGAGCGTAACAGCAGATTTTGCATTGCCAAGTGCCTTTACTGTTATGGACTTCCATTCAACCGGAAAAGGCATGGCAATTGGTAAAGTTTCCGAGAAAGACCTTTTGGAAATTGCTATGGACATGGATGTGACGGGAAAGGCAAAAATTTTTGCGCCTGCTTCAAATGTTGCGGACTCTGGATTTCTTCGCCTGTACCGCGCAGATGGAAGCCTTGCTGCATTCCTTGCAACTTCCGACAACGGTGATGGCTTGAATTTGCACTTGTACAGCGGCGGTGCTTGGTCAGGCGTTGTTAAATTTACAAAAGACGGTGCTGTAGTGGCAAAAAACTTAGCTTATGGCACAGCAACAACGGGGTGATTAAATGGCAAATATTATTTGGACGCCACCTGATGGATGGGTGGAAGAAAGCGGCGCACACGTCAGCTTCAAAGCACCATGTGACTGTTCGGTTGCTGAAAATCTAGTGATTGGAAGCAAGAGCTATTCTATTGTTGATGCAATTGGAGGAACGCTCACCGGTGCTAGTGGTGTATTTGTTTCTGGTGCGGTTCTGAATTTTATTTTAGACTGCGAAAGTTTAAAAGCTTATCTTCAAAATTCTGCATTTGCCGCGAATATTGACAGCGGAAAAGCTACGATTGCCGCGCCAAGTGGTGGCGGCACAGCAAGCTTACGGATTCCGTTTAGTAAAACGTTCTCAAACGTTCCACAAGTGGTAGCGGTTCCGCAAACCACTGTCCCAGGCACTTGCACTTGTGGAATCGGCTCAATTGATACGCAAGGGTTCACGCTTTATTTTTACCGCACCAACAACACGACAACGGGCGTGTCGTGGATTGCAATCGGAAAATAAAGGCCGGAGAAGAATAGAAAGAAAGTAATACAATTATGGAAGATTTTTTTCAAACCGTGCTGGCCATCTGCGGAGGTGTCAGCATTATTGGCGGGGCTATCAAGCTGATAGTTTCGGCGTTTAGTCCATACAAAAAACTTGTCAAAGAAGTGGACGAGCACGATGAAAAGTTATCAAATGACGATGACCGGCTGAAAGAGCTGGAAGATGGAAACAAAATGCTTTTAAAATGCCAACTCGTCGTTATTGAACATCTGGCAACAGGAAACCACATTGACAAGTTAAAGGAAACACAAGAGGAACTGCAAGAATTTTTAATTAATACTTAGGAGGATTTATCATGGCTGAACTTATCCAAAATAACTCATCCGAGATCATCGCCTTACTTGTCACCATATTTGGTGGCATTTTTACTTTCCTTGGCGCGATGATCAAGAAAAAGTATACCGAAGTGGTGAACGACAGCACAAAGAAAGAAGTTGTTGCCGCTACGGTAAAATACGTTGAGCAGCTTTGTGCTACTTGTAAAAAGATGACAAGCGAGGAAAAGAAAAATATGGCCAAGGAAAAAGCCATCGAGTGGCTTAATGAAAAGGGCATTAATATTTCTGAAACCGAGCTTGATATCCTGATTGAAGCAAGTGTAAACGGATTAAAGGAAGGACTTAATAAGGAGTGAGATTATGTCTGTTAAATATGTAAGACGGTCAAATTGTCCACAGTACAAAAATAAGTACTATATGCATCGCTTATATGGTGGCTGGTCAAATAATACTATTGACTTAAAGAATAGTTTAGGAAAAGGGTCTACTTTGTTTAATTGTGTCGGTTATTCCTGGGGTCGTGTTATAGAAATGCTTTGTAATGATGGTGTTTGCACTTATGACGACGGAACCAAAATTAGCGCGACGGAATTATTTAACAAACGGCCTATTGCAAATGCTTGTGATATTTATGATAAGGTCAAGAATAATTCCGACACTACCTGGACAGCTAGAAAAACGCCTGTACGTGGTTCTATTGCTTGCTACAAGTATGGTACGTATGGTCATTGCTGCGTCATTGAAAAAGTATATGATGACGGCAAAGTAGACATTACAAACTGCAATAGTTGGACAATCCCACTGTTTAAAGTATATACACATGTTGATCCAAAAACCGTTTTTAGTAATAACTATAAGCTTGTCGGGTATGTCTACAATAGGCATTGTACAATTAAATAAGGAATAATCAGTTAAGGGGGTTGTCGTATTACGGCAGCCCCCCTTATTTTTTAACCTACGGATTTAACCCAGTTTTTTCTATGATCCCAATATCTTCTTATCGCTTCATTTTCGTCAAGTTCCCCGCGCTCGAATTTTACAAAGTCCTTAATAATGTCAAAATAAATATGCTCCAGTTTCAATTTCATCTTTGGAAGCTCCATGCGTTGCTGAAAATATGGCAATGTATCAAGCAATACTCCCGCGACTTCCGATGCAACAAGAATTAAAGCCCATATATTAGCATGATGGTGTTCTTTCAACCATGCTGAAATTGAATAAATGGACGACATTGTAAGAAGTAATTTTAACCATAATGTTACGCGCATTGCCTTTTGTGCTTTTTGATGAGTTTCTTTCATTTTAGAATTAAATTCCTCTATGGTTGTGGAATACATTTTCGTTATGTCCGGATTTATCCATTTTTTAGGCTCTTCTATTGTTTCCGTCACGTAAATAATTTCTGGTTTTTTCTTTCTAAAGATCATTCTCTTCACCTCTTAATTATCTTTGTCCATATTTTTTCTAATATCCCTTCCATAAAAGGGCATTATAAAAAATAAAAAAGGGTGATTAGAAATGATTTGGAATCAAGTATATAATCCGTTCAACAACATTTGGCTTTCGGCAATTGTCGCAGCATTACCGATTGTGTTTTTTATCTTGGCAATGACAATCTTCAAAATGAAAGGTTACGTTTCCGCAATTTTAAGCGCGATATTTGCCGCGATTGTTGCAATCTTTGCATATGGTATGCCGTCATTGAAATTAATTGGTTCAAGTGTTCACGGAATCTTTACCGGAATTTATCCGGTGGCGGCAATCGTTGTTGGTGCAATATTCTTGTATAAACTATCAGTAAAAACAGGAAAGTTTGAAATCATCAAATCAAGCATCGTTTCATTGTCCGATGATAAAAGAATTCAGGTGCTTTTAATTGCGTATTGTTTTGGCGCATTTTTAGAAGGCGCAGCCGGGTTCGGCGCACCGGTAGCGATCACGGCGGTCATTCTTGTTGGTTTGGGATTTGAACCGGTAAAGGCAGCGGGCTTGTGTCTTGTTGCAAATATTGCCGGGGGTTCTTATGGCGCAATGGGAATTCCCGTGACAACGCCTTCGGCATTAACGGAATTAAACGCACTTGAAGTTGCGACCAGGACAGCATATATCATTCCAATTATTTCAATCCTTGTTGCATTTCTTCTGGTGTTCCTTGTGGATGGATTCAAAGGAATCCGGGAAACACTTCCGGCAATCTTGGTTTGTGGAATAACGTTTGCTGTCGTGCAGTTCCTGACACTTACAACGCTTGGTGCAGAATTGGTAGACATACTGTCCGCCTTAATTACGTTGGTTGTTTTAGGTGTCTTCTTGCGCTTTTGGAAGCCGTCTAAAAAAGAAAAGGTCAATGGGGTGTTTATGGCGTGGCTGCCATTTATTCTTTTGACGGTCATTATTATCGCTTTCACATATATTCAATCTGATTTAAAAATAAGTTTTCCAATTAATGGCGTTCACGAAAAAATTATAAAACATCCACCGGTTGTCGGTTCGCCCGCTCCAATATCGGCAATTTTCAGTGTTCCGTTAATATCGACAACAACTGCAATCATTACAGCATGCACATTGACAATTTTAATTTATAGGATTTCCGGGAAAGTCATTGCTGAATCCGCCGGTGAAGCGTTCCGAGAATTGGCAATTCCGATTTTGACAATCTGTTCCGTATTGGCATTCGCTTATATTTGTAATTATTCGGGGATTTCATCGACACTTGGTCTAGCTTTTGCTTCAACAGGCACAATCTTCCCGTTATTTTCGCCATTGTTGGGGTGGATTGGCGTTTTCTTAACGGGATCGGTTGTCAATTCGGGTTCTTTGTTCGCGCCATTACAGACGATTACAGCGAACCAAATCGGCATAGACCCGTCTTCTATGGTGGCTTCAAACGTGATCGGCGGCGACATGGCGAAAATGATTTCACCACAATCCGTTGCTGTCGCTGCCGCTTCGGTTGGGATTGTAGGTCAAGAAAATGATGTTTTCAAATTTACCATAAAATACAGTGTGATTTTATTGTGCATTGTGGGCATTCTAAATCTGATTATCACTTAATAACAGAAAGGATGCTAAAAATGCGAAAGGTCATTTTGGTCGGAACTGGCGCAGTCGGAACGGCATATGCGTATAGTTTAATAAATCAAGGGTTCATCACTGAATTGGTTCTTATAGATGCAAATGAAGAAAAGGCAAAAGGGGAAGCAATGGATTTGATTCATGGAATGGCGTTTGCGTCTTCCAATATTCAGGTTAAGCATGGGAATTATGAAGAATGTTCGGATGCCAGCATTGTTTGCATAACCGCCGGTGCAAATCAGAAACCGGGGGAAACACGTCTTCAGTTAGTAGAAAAGAACACGGCAATTATGAAGTCAATCACAAAAGAAGTTATGAAAACTGGTTTCGATGGAATTTTCTTGATTGCTTCCAATCCGGTTGATATTCTATCTTATGTGTGCCACAAAGAAAGTGGAATTCCGCCAAGCCGTGTAATTGGATCAGGAACGACACTTGACACAGCAAGATTTAAAGTTTTACTTGGTGAATATTTAGAGCTTGACCCAAGGAACGTTCACGCGGTCATCATCGGTGAACACGGTGATTCAGAACTTCCGGTTTGGTCACAAGCTTCAATTGGAACTGAAAATTTGGATAAGGTTTTGAAACGAAGAAACAACCCGGATGATATTACAAACCTTGGAAAGATATTTGTTCAGGTTCGGGACGCAGCATATGAAATCATAAACAGAAAAGGCGTAACGAATTTCGGAATTGGAATGTCACTTGCCAGAATCACAAAAGCAATTTTGAACAACGAACACAGTATTCTTCCAGTGTCTTGTTTGTTGGAAAATAAGTACGGACAAGATGATATTTACATGTCAGTTCCGGCAGTGGTTAACAGAAAAGGAATCAAAGAAGTAATTGAACTTGAATTACACGAAAATGAAAAAATACAATTTCAGAAATCAGCAAATACCATTCGGGAAACAAGAATATAATAAAAAGCGTGGACAGTGTCCACCACATGTCCACGCTGTATAAATGAAAGGTAGTAAACCGACACCGAAATGAAATGATAATAAATGAAATAGTTTCTTTCAAATCATTGATTTCACGCGGTTTGTAAATGATACTATGATATAGAAAATGAAACATTGGAACGTACTCTCGATACACCAGCCATGTTGAGACGGTATGCCTTTTGTCCAAACTTCATGAAGCGAAGCATC
>CAVIZK010000012.1:0-48795 GCA_963647215.1 Paludibacteraceae bacterium
GCTAGATTGTACTAATAGGTCGAGGGCTTGTCTAAAAAGACTTTGGAAAAGCTCGGTTTTACATTGAACTTAATGGACTGTATTCAGTTTTCAGGGTACAACCTGATGAAGGACCTCAACAGAGGTCCTTTTTTGTTGCCCTTTTATAGCCATATTGAACTAAATCGCAGAGAAAAATTTTATAAAATTACTTAAATTACCGCTTAAAGTATGTAGCAAGCTTTGATATAATAGAGTAAGTCCGAAAGCATGAGCGGCTACTCACGGCCGGCAGCTTTGGAAGTTCTATTTTACTCACCCTATGGAGGCGCATTATGAAAACATCTGAAAAGATTGCCCGCTGTGGTTTGTCCCCGATGCGTAAGTATCGGCCAATCCAGATGAAAGCAGAAGAACGCGGCATGAACATTTATCACCTGAACATCGGCCAGCCTGACGTTCAGACTCCGGATGAACTCTTTGATGCCATTAAAAAATACTGTGACGAACGTCCGGTACTTTCTTATGCTCCGTCACCGGGACTGCCGGAACTGATTGAAGCCATCCAAAAATATTACAAGAAGCTTGGCTGTGACTACGCCAAGGACGAAATCTATATTTCCGAAGGTGGTTCGGAAGCCCTGCAGACAACCATGCTGGCTATTCTTGACCCGGGCGATGAAGTTATTATCCCGGAACCGTTCTACCCAAACTACAATACCTTCATTAGTATTGCAGGTGGTGTTATTCACCCGCTGCAGACTTCTCCGGAAGAAAACTACTTCTTTGCTGATACAGAGCGCCTGGAAGCCTGCCTGACAGACAAGACAAAGGCAATTCTGTTCTCTAACCCGGGTAACCCGACCGGTACTATCCTGAGAAAGGAAGACTATCAGACCGTTCTGGAATTTGCCAAGAAGCATGATCTGTATGTAATTGCTGACGAAGTTTACCGTGAATTCCTGTATACCGGCGAAATGCTGACTGCCGGTCAGTTTGAAGGCTTTGATGATAACGTTATCATTATTGATTCCGTTTCCAAGCGGTTCTCTGCCTGTGGTGCCCGTATTGGTGCCATTATCTCCAAGAACAAGAACTTCATGACCGAAATGATGAAGTTAATGCAGGGCCGTCTGGCTGCTCCGTGGATTGACCAGGTAGGCGCAGCTGCTCTGTACAATGTTTCCGATGACTACTATGCAGCCGTACGGGAAGAATACAAGAAGAGAAGAGACATCTGCTACAACGCCCTGAAGGACGTTCCGGGTATTGTGGTTCATTGCCCGGATGGTGCTTTTTACATGATGGCAAAGCTGCCGGTAGACAGTGCTGATAAGTTCCAGGTCTTCCTTCTGGAAGAATTCAATGACAACGGTGACACCGTTATGTTTGCAGCCGGTGACGGCTTCTACAAGACCGCAGGCGGCGGAGTAAACGAAATCCGGATTGCCTACATTCTGAAGCCGGAGAAGCTGGAACGTGCCATGGAACTTCTGGTAAAAGGCATTGAAGCTTACAACGCAAAGAACAAATAAAATCTGATTGAAAAACCGGATTTGGTGCCCTGTCCCCAAACGGTGGACAGGGCATCTTTTTGTACTCCGGAATCAGCACTTTCAGTAAATTTCTCTTGACCCGGCCATGCCGTTGTGTTAAACTATCTCTTGCGTTCGAAAGAACCGGTATGCACCATTAGCTCAGCTGGTAGAGCACCTGACTCTTAATCAGGGTGTCCAGGGTTCGAGTCCCTGATGGTGTACCACAAGTTGGTGTTTTTAGCGCTGAGGGTCCACCCGTTCCCATCCCGAACACGGCAGTTAAGCTCAGCAGTGCCGAAAATACTTGGAGGGCAGCCTCCTGGGAAGATAGGGCAATGCCAACATCAGGTTACTTCAAAAGTAACCAAAATGCCTCAATAGCTCAGTCGGTAGAGCACGCGGCTGTTAACCGCGGTGTCACAGGTTCGAGTCCTGTTTGAGGCGCCACCAAAGACCTTTACACAATCGTGTAAAGGTCTTTTTTTATTCCTTGCCACTGACCGGAATAGCCTGCGTAATATCCGCATATCTGTGGATGCAGTATTGTAGATATAGTATGTAAAATTTGTGAAAAGCAGGCCGGTCTCAGGAAAGCTGTGTTATACTGAAAAAACGAAGGGGTGTTTTTTATGAGTACAAATAATACGGCAAACACTTGGAGCAAACTGATTGATAACAAACTTTTCTGCATAATCTGGTCTGTTGTGGCACTTGCGTACAGTTTTATTCTTCCGTTTTGCTGGGGCAATGACCCTATGACGGAGACCGGAACGCTTAGCCTGTTATGTGAGACCCCTGCAAGAATGCCCTTCTTTTGGATCTGGGCTATTCTAACGGCAGGTGCATTTTTGCTGAACGTGGAGCATATGTTCCGCAAATATGGCTATTCCGGAAAAAGCTTACAGATTACACTGCTTTTGGCCGTTGTCAGCGTCCTTCTAATTGCTTTGACGCTGGGACATGATATTACAACCTGGAACCCGAAACGGATAGCACACTGGGCTGCAACGGTCGGCTATATTGTCTTTTTGGCAGCAACCATTCTGCTGTTTTTCTTGCTACAATTGAAGTCCAATCACAGCTTTTGGAAGGCACTGGCTTTGGGGGCCGCTATTCTTCTTTTAGTAGCGCTCTGGTTCTTTATTCTTGGGAAGAGCGGCCTAATGGAAATTGTACCCATGGCACTTATGCTGGTGCTGCTTTTAGTCGTAAACTTTACAGGCTTTGTTCCAACAACAGAAAGCTACAGGGGGTGACCTTATCCAGTATTATTATTTTCTTCTTTTCTTTTTGCTGCTCCTGTTGTTATGGCAGCAAAGAAACCGCATCAGACGAAGACAAAGAATGAATAAGAAGCAAGAGGTGGTTACTATGTCAGCAGAATTTTTGAAAGAGTATATTGGAACAGAAGTTCAGGTTACTATGGACGGTGATCTGGGTTACTACAAAGGCATTCTTGTTTCTGTGGAAGATAACTGGCTGAAGCTGGATACGAAAAAGAGAGTGGAAATATTGAACGGAGACATGGTAAAACAGGTCTCCATCCGGAAAGAAAATTAAAAAAAGACGCATGGCCCGCTGACAGAGCTGTTCTGTTGGCGGGCTTCTTTTTGCCCAAAAAGACATTTCCCCCGGGCGAGGCAGCAGCCTGCTTTTGCAAAAAAAGAAAAAAGTAAAAGAAGGGGTTGACAGGAAAATGAAACGGAGTAAAATAAAGTCAATCAATTGAGCACAATTGAAACGTACAAAATCAATCAACAAAAACGCACGCAGTTGCGCCAATTGAAAAAATTGCAAAATCAACACAAGCAAAAAAAGAAAGTACAAAAGTCAAAAGCAAACTGAATCGCAGAAAAGAGGAACATAAGATGAACGCATATGATTTTGAAGTAATGGCACAGGACGGAACCATGGAATCCCTTTCCCAGTTTAAGGGAAAAGCACTTCTGATTGTTAATACAGCCACCGGCTGCGGATTTACCCCGCAATATGAAGAACTGCAGAATATCTATGAAGAACTGCATGACAAGGGGCTGGAAATCTTAGACCTGCCGTGCAACCAGTTTGCTCATCAGGCCCCGGGCGAAGATGAAGAAATCCATGACTTCTGCACGGGCAGATACGGCATCACCTTCCCGCAATACAGCAAGGTGGATGTCAACGGGGAAAACGCCATCCCACTGTTCAAATGGCTGACCAGCAACACCAAATTTGAAGGCTTCAACGGCCCGGCTAAGGTAATGCTGACCCCGATTGTAAAGATGATGGATAAAGACTATAAGAAGAATGGCAACATTAAATGGAACTTTACCAAATTCCTGATTGGCCGGGACGGCGAAATTGTAAAACGCTTTGAACCGACCGCTTCCCTGGAAGAAGTAAAGAAGGCCATTGAGGAGGTCCTGTAAGCATGTTTCATTATGATTATCTGACCAAAAACACCTGCTCGCAGATCATCAGTCTGGATCTGGATGAAGGGAACGTGGTTAGAAACATCAGCTTCATGGGTGGCTGTAACGGCAACCTGAAGACCATTTCCATGCTCCTGGATGGTCAGACCGCAGATGAAATTGAAGGCAAGCTAAGCGGTATTACCTGCGGAAGAAGACCAACTTCCTGTGCCGATCAGCTTGCGAAGGCCGTCAGAGCCGCTGTAGAAGCGTCTACGGATCCGGACTACAAGCCATTGGGTGCGGATGACGATGACGAAGAAGAACCGGAAACTCAGTCCTTTGCTTCCTGAAGCAGATGACCTGGCCTTTTTTGATTGATTGTGCTAAACTGAATTAGCTCATAAAAATTCTCGAAGAAGGAGCCCCCTATGGAACTGTATGATCCCTTAAAGCTGGAAAATCAATTGTGTTTTCCGCTTTACGCCTGCTCAAAAGAAGTCATTCGAAGATATACTCCCTTTCTGGATGAAATCGGACTGACCTATACGCAGTATATTGCCATGATGGTCATGTGGGAGCATAAGGAACTGACCTCCAAAGAGATGGGAGAGTATCTGTTCTTAAATTCCGGTACGCTGACGCCGGTGCTAAAAACACTGGAAAGCAAAGGCTATATTACCCGGCATCGCTCAAAAGAAGATGAGCGGAACCTGGTGGTCAGTATAACGGATGAAGGCATGGCTCTGCGGGAACGCGCACTATCTATTCCAAAGCAAATGCGGTCTTGCTTTGACCTGAGTGTCAAAGATGCAGCGCAGCTTTACCGAATTCTGCACAAAATCATGAAGCAAATTAACTGAGTTTAGTCTCTAAGGCAAGGGTGCTTTTTACTGCTTTTCTTCTGTTAGAATAAGTTAGCATCAAAATCTTTCCACAGAAAGAAAAACAGGAAAAACAGCTTGCATAACTCCAAAAAACTCCAAGACTCCGAAACTAAGAACTACGAAACTCCAAACGCGTAAGCATACATGCAGTAAGCTCGGATTTAGAATGTGTACTTTGTTTAGCGCAGACAGTCAAAAAGGCAATAAAGAAGCCGGAAAGCAAATTTGCTTTCCGGCTTTTCTTTTTTTGATGGTTTAGAAATGCGGGGCTTGCTTATTTAGCATATCCGCCGACAGTCATCATTGCGTCACCCAGCTGTACGCCGAATTCCGGGCCACCGATTAACATGAGGTTACCGTTTGCGGTTAAATCAAACATGTCACCGGTATCCAGGAGAATCTGCAAAGCGCTGTAGCCACAGTCATACTTCATGGTGAAGAATGGGTTGCAACGGGTGCAGGCACCCTGAACAGCCTGGGATTTGCCGTGGTCAATGCGGATATGAGCAGTCAGCTCCGGATGACCTTCTACTTCCCACTGATATACGCGGTCCGGAGAAGCGGCAATCCACTTGGAAATCTTCGGTTCGCCGGCTTTGTTCAGTGCGGAAATACCGTAGCTGAGAAGGAGATAGTAGAGCTTGGTGATAAACAGGCAAAGCTCTTCATTGTCCTTCGGCGGCTCTGCGGTGTTCAGCAGGCTGGACATCTTCAGCAGAACAGACATGAACTTAACAAACAGGCCTAAATTACCAATGATGAACTTTGGTAATTTCAGCATGTCACCCTTCATGAAAGCGGTGAATTTTTCCAGGCTGGAGAAGTGCAGGCCGGCATCAATTTTGCCGTCATAAATTCCCTGTACGGTAGTCCATTCACCATCTTTGATGATGAAATGGATGCCTTCTTTTGTGTCTCCGTCCATAGCGGAGATCTGATAAACTGCGTTGACGCCCTTGAACTTAGCAGCAAGAGAAGGATCGTCGGTAGCAATATGCTTCATCAGTGGCAGTGCAGCTTTAAAAAATACAATTGCACTGTACTTGGTTGCGTCGTTTGCCATGATTTTTGTCCTCCTTCTTAATATACTTCGTCCCAGTCTTCTTTGACAGGCAGCTTCTGGCCAATCAGTTCGGCAACAGCCTTTTCAATACCGTTGGCATCAATGCCGGCAATATCAAGAAGGTCTTCCTGCAGACCGATGGTGGAGAAGTTGTTGTCATGACCAAGCATCTTAAACTGGCAAGCCTTGCCGGCAGAAGCAACTACTTCTGCAACAGCAGAACCAAGGCCGCCCTGAATTTCATTGTCTTCTACGGTAACAATGGTACCGGTTTCGTCAATGGCCTTCAGAATGGCTTCTTTGTCAATTGGCTTTACGGTATGCATGTTCAGAACGCGGGCTTCCAGACCCAGGTCGGACTTCAGCATACGGGCGGCCTGCAGTGCTTCAAATACGCAGCTGCCGACAGCAATAATGGTAAGGTCCTTGCCTTCCTTCAGGACGGCTGCCTTATCCCATTCAAAGTTAACATCATCCAGAGTCTTATTAACAATGGCGTCAAAACCACGGTTAATACGGATATAAACCGGACCCGGAATATCATAAGACGCTTTTACGGCAAAGAATGCTTCTGCACCATCGCATGGGCAGATAACAGTGAAATGAGGAAGTGTCCGCATAACACTGAGGTCAATCAGGCAGTGGTGGGTGGAACCGGCCTGACCAAAGGAAGTACCGGAGTGGGTACCGATGATTTTAACCGGAACGTTCTGATAAGCAATATCCGTATGGATCTGATCCAGTGCACGGGCTGCTGCAAAGATTGCAAAGCAGGATGCATAAGGAACAAAACCACATTTTGCAAGACCGGAAGCAATACCGAACATATTCTGTTCTGCAATACCTACGTTAAACAGTCTTTCCGGGAACTGCTTTGCAAATACACTGGTCTTGGTGGACTTAGCAAGGTCTGGTGTAAGAGCAACAATTTCCGGATGTTCTTTTGCCAGCTCGCAGAGAGCAAGACCGTAACATTCAGCGGTGGAAAGTTTTGTCGAGTCAATCGACGTGTAGACCATACCTCCCATGTCTTAACCCTCCTTCTTAGCGCGGGCAACGCGCTTCTCATAGTATTTCTCAAGTGAAGCAAATGCCTTATCAAACATTTCGTCACTCAGGGAACCGTAATGCCAGGTGTAGTCGCCTTCAATGAAGTCTACGCCGGCGCCCTTAACGGTATCCATAATAATGGCGGTTGGTTTGTCTCCGCCCTTCTTGTTGTTGTCAATGGCCTGTTCCAAAGCCATGCAGAGTTCCTTGATGTTCTGGCCGTCTACACGGATGGTGTTGAATCCGAAGGAGCCAAAGCGTTCATCCAGTGGTTCTACTGCCATTTCATCAGCAACCGGACCGTCAATCATCATCTTGTTGTTGTCAACCATGATAACCAGATTGGACAGTTTGAACTGAGAGGCGGACATGAATGCTTCCCAGTTGGAACCTTCATTTAATTCACCGTCACCGGTAATGCAGAAGGTCATGTAATCTTTTTTCTTCAGCCGTGCGGCAAGAGCCATACCAACGGCAATGGAAGGACCATGGCCCAGGGAACCGGTAGAGCAGTCAACGCCGACAACTTTGTTGGAGTCAAGGTGCATGCCGATTTTGGCACCGGTCAGGTTGAAGATCTTCAGTTCATCCAGAGGCATGAAGCCGAGGTCAACAAGAACCGGAGCATAGGAGATGGCGGCATGTCCTTTGGAAAGAACAAAGCGGTCTCTGTCGTCCCATTTCGGGTTCTGAACGTCATACTTCATGTAACGATGATAAAGAACAGTAAGTGCATCCAGGCAGGAAAGACCACCGCCGATGTGGCCGCTGCCGGCCCATTTTACTGTCTGGCAGGTGAGCGTACGGAGCTCATGTGCCTTTTTTTCCAGTCTAAGCCATTCTTTTTTGTCAAACGGCTTGTAATCTGCTGGCATTTGGATAACCCCTTTCATTTGTTGATTAAAACATTTTTAACCAAAAACATTTCAATAAAATTTTAAGGTTTCAAGGGCTTGTTTTCAAGTATGTGCACAAAAATCGGCGAAATAAACGGAATTTTATTCTCCTTTTTCAACAAAACAACAAGGCTTTTTGCTTAAAAAGTGAATTATTGCTCACCGGGGAATGAATTTGTGCTCACTTGTGTTTCCGGGCGATGAAGTGACATTCGTCCGTTTTGTAATGTTTCTTTAAAGTTAATCTAAAGTTTTCTATTTATTCTGTTAAGTGCAGGGAGGACATCAGGCAGTTAATGCTTTTCCCCTTTTGATGACTTCCTGCAGATGGAAGCGCAAGCAAAATAGCGGAAAAGACGACAAGGTTTCTTGTCGTCTTTTCTGTTATGTCATAAAATAGGAGCAGAGGAAAATAGGAGCAAAGGAAAAAAGGGGAGGAAAAGGAATGTACCGGGAAATTGTACCGTTTGTGCTGGAGTGTATTTTTACGCTTGGCATACGGTTCTATATCTGGACGTATCAGGTTACCAACCAGTTAAACGAAACATGTGAAGAAAAAGTCGGAAATGTTGGACTGCGTACCTTTTTCTGTATGATATGTCCTTTATATACCATGTGGTGGTTTTCCCAGACTGCCAGACGGGTGGACTCTTTGCCGGATGAAACCGGGGAAACCTCTAACCTGACCGTGCTTTGTACTGTTTATGCCGGGTTTGGTGGCTATTACCTGGCGGCAGTTTTAATCCAGAAAAGACTGAATCGGTTGGAGCGGGGGCCGGATCCGGAAGCGGAATATCCTGCCGCCATGACGCGCGCGGAAACCCAGAAGATGTTTGTTCCGGTAAATGGAATTCCCATTCGTATGGTGGTTACCTTTAACATCTATAATTTATATTGGATTTGGCGGATGACCAGGTACCTGAACGGCGTGGCAGGATTTCCCAGACGGGATCCCCGCCGGACGGTCCTGTTCTGCCTGCTTTGTCCGCCGTATACCATTTACTGGATTCATGAAACCGCAAAGCGGATGGAAGGTCTGTGTGAAGAAAAAGGAATTCCTGCACCAAATCTGACCGGCTTATGTTGTATTTATTCCTGCCTTACCGTGTTGATTCTGCCTGCCTGCTTAATTCAGAAAAACCTGAATCAGATTATTTTAAAGGAGTATGCGGCAGAACACGGATCCGTCCACAGCAAGTATGATGTGCTGACGCAGGAAAACGCCATTTATTATACGTTCCGGTTTAATCATATGGAAGAATTGCGTACCCATGCGGACTGGAACTGGATTTCCTTTTTCTTTGGCGCCTATTGGCTGTTTTACCGACGGATGTACGCCTGGGGAATCTTTTCTTTCTTCCTGGATTTTGCTTCTATCTTTGCCATGGTACAAGGCCTGTATTTTAATGCTTACTCCTTTTCGGCGGCAGGGTTAGCCCTGTTGATTGCCTCTCATTTGTTGCTGGGTGTCTTTTCTAATGATTTCTATAAAAGTCGATGTGATTCTTTGCTGAAGCAAAGTGGACAACTGACGAAGGAGTCAGACCGGGAACCTTTTTTAACCAAAAAAGGCGGAGTCAGTGTATCGGCCTGCAGCTTATTCCTGATTTTGACGTTATTTTTGGCCAGTTGCACCTCCGTCCTTCTGGCAGAGGAAGCGCAAATGAAATTTATTTCGGCGCAGATGTATAATAACGGGATTTTTGCAACGCATTATGATACGGACATAGATCCCTATTTTTTCCGTCAGGAGGCAGAAGGACTGCAACCGAAAGAAAAAGCAGAGTTATCTGCAGAACAGGCTGCCGCGGAAGAACAGGCACGGAAAGAACGAACCGAAAAAGAAGCTACGTTGGACCGTTTTTATCAATGGCAGCGTATGTTCCGTTTAGCCTGGGAAAACAGGCATTCTTCCAATTGAATTGGCAAAGAAACCAACAATAATAAGTTAAACTGTTTAAAAAATGCAAGAAACCTTGAATTAGTCTTAAAGAATGACTATAATAAAAGCCGTAACATTGGTTTATGTAGGGGTAAACCGTATTACACCTGAATTTAGTAGGAGAATTCAGATAGGGGAAACGGCAAGAGGCAGAAGGTTTTACCTTCTGCCTCTTGTCCATTTTTGCTTTACTAGGAGAAATCTATGAATGAATGGAGATGCTTTCCCCTCAGGGGAGAGTAACTACCAGGGAGAGCATTTAGCTAACCGTAATGGATTTGCTTTGCTTTTCCGGTGCCGGTTTCTTCGGCATGTTCAGGGTTAAAACCCCGTTTTCATAGGAAGCATCAATGTGATCCTGGTCAATTTCTTCTACATGGAAGGAACGTTTATAAGAACCAAAGGTTCTTTCTCTGTAAATGTATTTACCTTTACACTTCTCTTCCTTCTGCTCTTCCGAGTGTTCTGCGGAAATAGTAAGGACATTATCCTCTAGGTTAATGTGAATATCTTCTTTCTGGAAACCCGGAAGGTCTGCTACCAGCTTGAAGGAGTCTCCTTCATCGGTAACATCGGTGTTGTAACGGGCAACAGGGGTAAACATACTATCTAAGGTATCCAAACTTTCAAATGGGTCAAATGTGGTCAACCAACCATTGTTTTTCAGAGCTAACATGGTGGCAACCTCCTTTCTGAAATTGAAAACATAATAAGTTTTGGTGTCCCGCCTGCCGGTTCCCGGGTTTGATGGAACCGGCAGGCGTTCTTGTCAGTGGCTGTACTCATTTCCTTCTGACAACTATTATTATAGCCGGGTTTTTCCAGAAAGTGTGAACAAATTGTAAACAATTAGCACTCTTTCAAAAAGAGTGCTAAAGCAGAAAAGAGCCGACTCGCCAGGGAAAAGTTTTTTTGACGGATTCCGCCAGATGGGTTTCCTTTTTTGGGCAGTATGTTATACTTTATGAATAAATGAAATCCAATAATTGCATTACCGAGGAGCAGAGTGTAATGAAAAAATATTTACATGACTTTTGCAGGGAATTCGTTGCTACCGAAAAGTCAATATCCCGGGCAGAACCACTACAAATGCCGTATGTTTATCCCATTTGTGCACAGATGTTTGTGGAAAACGGGAAACGTCCTGACTCCAAAAAGCTGAAGCAGAGTGACTCTTTGTTCGGTAAAAAGGCCGGGTTGTTTTTTGAACTTTCCGGCACGTCGGCTCTTATGCTGATTTCCCATTTGTCCATGGCAGAAAATCCGGAAGAGCGGATGGAAGAAATTGATGCCGGCAAGAAGATTTTGCGGGAATATTTCCCCGCTTCGGAAGCCCTGTTCCTGGCTTCTCTGGTCCTGACCAGAGGTACCACAGAAGAGCAGTGGCGTGAACTTGCAGAAAAAGCACACGGAATTTATGAAGTAATTAAAAAGGAACATGCCCTTTTAACTTCCGGTGGAGATATTATTTTTTCCATCCTGATGGCAAAGACCGGTAAAGACAGAAACCTGCTGGACAGAGCCAATGAATTCCAGGCATATTTGGAAAAGGCATTGCCGGGTACCGAACCGGTTACGCTGTCCCGTGTTCTGGCACTGGAATCCGAAGGCTCTGTAGAAGAAATCAGCGAACGGTTCTTAACCCTGTATCATAAGCTGGCTGAAAAAGGCTGCGCTTACGGAAAACGGTATCAGCTTCCCATGCTGGGAATTGCTTCCATGATGCCAAATGATATTGATGAAATTGTCAATGACATCTGCGAAGTAGACAAATACCTTGCCAGACAGGATCTGTATCGTGGGTTGCTGCACTGGTACAGTAAAACCGTCAGACTGATGCATGCCACCATGATTGTAACCGGTGCCTATGCCAAGGAACGCCGCAAGCAGGAAGGCACAGAGGACCATTACGTTAAGGCAGAACTGCTGGCCATGAACATTTCCCTCTGGAACCTGTTCTACGTTCTGTTTATCTAAAGTATCCAAAGACCCGGCAGAAAGATCCTTAATTGAAACAGTAAGACCCCGGAAAGCACTTAGTGCTTTCCGGGGCCTTTTTGTTGTTTCTTATCCTGATGTTAAATATATGCGGTTACAGCTTTTACATATTTAACATCTGTCCCTGAATCTGCTGCATGGTTTCTTCTGACGGCTGGCAGGTCAGGGGATCTTCCCCGTTAACGGAAAGATAGATGATCTGCATGGCATCATTCATGATGTCATTCATGGAAACGCGGGCATCCTGCAGGGCAGCCATGGTCGGGATTTCATTCATTTCCTGATACAGGGCCATGTAATCTGCCTGAATTTTTTGCATTTGTGCTTCGTCCGGATTTTCCTGGCCGACTAAGGCTTCAAAGAGGGTCTGCATTTCTTTGAACTTGTCATTGTATTCGCCAATCTTCGGGTCTTTTTCGGCTTCGTCCCGGGCGGCAAGATAGGCCTTGTATGGGTCGGATGCCTGAATGGCTACGCCCAGTGCGCGGGCAGCTTCCATAATGTCCATGGGGGTTACTCCTTTGTTTGTAAAAATTTAAATTAAAGCCATAGCGGCCTGATAAGCAGTGTGCGTGGCCGCGGCAATCCGGCCGGTTGTCTTGGCATCACCAACGGTGATGATGCGGGAACAAATAGCGTAGAGGCCGTTTGGTGCTTTTGCAGGTCTGACGCCAAGAGCCAGGACAACGGCATCACAAGGCATACTGCGCTTGCGGCCCGGGATTTTAGTGGATTCCACTGCAATGGAATTTTCCCGGATTTCCGTCAGCTTATAAGAGGTCAGGAATTTGGCGTCTGCTTCTTCCAGCTTTGGAACCACATCCATAACGTGCTGCACCCAGGTTCCCGGTGCCAGTTCATCCGCCATTTCTACCATTAAGATACGGTTGCCCTGTTCGCTGAGGTACTCTGCCGTTTCCAGGCCGGTCATGCCGGAGCCGATGACGGCAATCCGTTTGCCGGTAAATTCCACTTCTTTCCGCAGAATCTGCTCTGCCGTAAAGACATTGCTGCCGTCCGCGCCCGGCAGGGACGGAACAACCGGCACTGCCCCCGTGGCAACAAATACGGCATAGGGCTGATAAGACTGTACCAGTTCTGCTGTGGCTTCCGTGTTTAGTACAATGTCCACGCCAAGCAGCTTACACTGGGTTTCCAGGTCTTCCGTTACCCAGGCAATCTTTCTTTTCTTTTCCGGCGCTGCCGCTAACAGAACCTGACCACCGACAGAAGCCGCTTTTTCCAAAACGGTAACACGGAAGCCCTTCTGTGCGCAAACCTTTGCCGCCATCAGGCCGGCAGGACCGGCGCCGATAACAACTACCGGACGGTCGTTTCCGACTTTTTCCGGTACCAACGGATAATCAACTTCATTGCAGGTGCGCGGGTTAACAGCGCACTGGCCCGGTTTGCCACCATCCATGGCGCCGTGCATCATGGATTCCAGGCAATACAGGCAGGAAATACAGCGGTTAATTTCCTTGGAACGTCCTTCCTTGGCTTTCTTGGCCCAGTACGGGTCGGCCAGCATAGGACGGGCAAGGGCAATGACATCCTGGTATCCTTCTTCCAGCAACTTTTCAGCCTGCTCCGGTGTACGGATAACGCCACTCTGGCCGACCGGAATAGAGACAGCTTCTTTGACAGCTTTTGCATTTTCTTTTCGCCAGCCAAGCGGATAGGAAACCGGCTCGCACCAGGTGTTTAAGGTTTCATAAGTGCCGCAGGACAAATCCAGGTACTGCACGCCATATTGTTCTAACAGTTTGGCAATCTTCACGCCTTCTGACAGGGTCAGACCCTGGTCAAAGCCAAATAAGCGGTAGTATTCATCCACGGTTAACCGGGCAGAAATGGGATAATCCGGTCCGCACAGGGCATGGATTTTCTCAATAATTTCTTTGACAATCCGGGTCCGGTTTTCCAGGGAACCACCGTATTCATCAGTTCTCCGGTTGGTATACGGAGACAAAAACTGCTGCAGGAAATAACCGTGGGAGCAGTGCAGCTGCACGCCGTCAATGCCGGCCTTCTTGCAGCGCAGGGCGCCTTCTGCATATTCGTCTTCAATTTTATGAATTTCCCACTTGGTTAAAGCACGTGTCTTTTGCATTTCCTTGACCGGAGAGCAGAGTCCTTCGGAAGGAACGGCAGACGCGGATACGGTGGGAAGGTAAAAGTTGTGGAAGAACTGCTGGTCAAAGAAGTCCATGTACTTGGTCAGACCAAAGAACAGGGTCCACCAGCCATTCCAGTGGCGTCCGATAACATCAGACAGCTTCCACGCCGTAACAACCAGCTGATAGGTCTGGCGTCCCGGGTGATGCAGCTGTACAAAAATTTTAGAGCCTTCTTTGTGAATGCCGTCTGCCAGGCGCGTCAGGCCCGGAATACAACGGTCTGAGGTAACGGACAACTGTTTCGGGCCGGTACAACCGGACCAGTCACTAATGCGTGTTACTTCAGTTTCAATCAGACCTGCGCCGCCTTTGGCACGCTCTACATAATAGGTATAGCAGCGGTCTCCGACGGTGCCGTCCAATTCGGCTGTCTCCATGAGCATGGGCGGTAATACGATCCGGTTTGGAATCTGACAGGTTCCGATCTGCCATGGCTCAAAGAGCTTTGGAAAATACTCATTCATTCTTTTCATCCTCCTCTATTGTTTGCTCCAAAAGGAATGAATTATGGATATAACAGGAAACGTCATCCGGATAATAAAACCGGCTGACAACAAAATCCGCGCCAAGGGAAAGGGCCTTTGCCAGGTCATCTGCTCCGGAATAGGAGAAAACCATGGCCTGTACGCCGGCGTCTTTACAAAGGGCAGCGGTTTCCGAATTCCAGTTTTCTGCGGCTACGGAAACAATGGGAATGTTCTTTTTCTGACAGAATTGTAACTGGCGATGCAGTTGCTGTTCCTGTCCTTCCGCCGCAAAGCCGGATTTGGGTAATTGGTAAATAACGGTAAAATCCAGGGGAGCCGCACGGAGAAGATCATAGTCTTTTTTGCGGCGTAAGCGGATCATAATATGTTGTGAGGTCATAAAGGGGCCACCGTGGGAAACCTGGAATGCTTCCCAGAGCTTTTGGAAGAACAGCTCCTGTTGGGCCCCGGTTTCCGGGCTGCCGATGTCTAAAATCAGACGGGCATCGGCATAGGCCGGAAACAGCAGCAGTTTCCGGAAACGGCGCAGAACGTCTGCCAGAGTGGCGGTTGGGTACAGGCCGTAATAACGTTGCTGTAAGAAGTCCTGTGTGGAAAGCGGCGGGCAGGGCCCTTCCTCCGGCAGAGGCAGGCCAAGCCGCCGGTATGTGCCCCGGCTCCAGCCGTTGACGCAGACCAGCGTGCCGTCTGCGTCCAAACGGACGTCTACCTGCACATACCGGAATCCACGTTGCAGACTGTTCTGCAGCGCTTCCGGCGAATTTAAGCTGTCATATTGCAGGAGCGCACTGCCAAGGCCGAGCGCTACCATATGTTCCCGCGCAAACGTGGCTGTTTCCGGACTGACGGAAGCGGCCTTGGGCTGTTGCAAACGGAGTGCGTCTTCCAGGAACGTGTGAAGCGGGGAAAGCAGGCTGTTCCGGCTTTCTTCGGAAAGCGGGCTGACGCCTTCCGCCAACGCCGCTTCCAGTCGGGAAACAACAACGTCTGCCTGCAGGTCTTCCGACGCAACAAAACGCTCCGGGGTTCCTACGCGGTTGCTCCAGAAGCGGACCTTGTCATTCCAGACAAAGCCAACGCCCGGTACGCCTAAGGTAAAGGCCAGAATATGGGTATGCATCCGACCGGCAATGATGCCGTCAAATTGCTGTATGTTCTGTGCTAATTGCCACGGCTCCGCCGGAGCGGGAACACGATCTCCGTGACCAATAAAATCCAGTACTTTTGCGGCAAAGACTTCGTCTCTGTCCAACCCGTTGGTAAAGAGAGTCCATGCGTATCCCTTTTCTTCCAACAATTCGGTTACGTCTTTCCAAAACTGCAAAAGATAGTCTTTGTCAATTTCTTCATTTCCGTAGTCAGGGAACAGGCGTTCCCTGGTAATGCCGAGTCCAATCAGGGGCTGCTGCCGTTTTGCCTTCTTTTGCAGCTTTTTGGCATAAACGGAGTTGCTGAAAACAGCAACATCCGGTACGGAAGAAATGGGAATGGTGCTTTCCGGGAGATAGTTCTTCTGTAAAGTGTCTATGTCATCCCGACAGGAGATTCCTTTGACACAGGGAAGCTGCAAGGCTGCCTTCAACCGTTGACAGCGTTCATCTTCTTCGTCATATCCTTCTACCCCGACAGCGTTCAAAAAGACCGGAATCTGCAGGGCATTGGATTCTTCCAGAATGCGGATAACATCTTCGTAAAAATGTTCCTGCCGAAACTTGATTAAACCACCGCCGGCAAAGACAATGGCATCTGCCGCGGTCAGCGGAAGCCGGTCTCCGGACTGGATGTTGTATCTTACAATCCGTGTTTGCTTCCGCAAGCGTCTGGAAAGTGCTTTTTGAATCAGAAAAGCCGTGTTGTCGGCAATGACTGCATCGCCAAGGTTCCGGTTGACAATTTGAACAAGTAAAACAGTATAGGGGTTCTTGTTTGTGCGCATAGTAGGTCCTCTTTCCCAGAGATGATACTATTATATATCAGAAATTCCGGATTTTGGAATGTACTTAGTGAAAAAACAGGGAGGATGTGCTAAAATTCTTACCTGTATACAAGAATCATTCCCAGGAGGCAGCGTTATGGAATACGTATTTTCTGACAAAATTGCAAATCTGAAACCGTCCGCGGTTCGTGAAATTTTAAAATCCACGGCAGATCCGTCCGTGATTTCCTTTGCAGCCGGCAACCCGGCACCGGAGGCCTTCCCGGTGGACGCCGTCAAGAAAATTTCCAACGAAATTCTGGAAAAGGACCCGATTCTGGCTTTACAGTACGGGGTAACGGAAGGCTATGCACCGTTGCTGCTGGAACTGGAAAAACTGTTACAAAACCGCTTCCACATTTCCCTGGAAGGCAATTCCGTTATGGTAACCAGCGGTGCCACACAGGTTATGGAACTGGTCACCAAGGTCCTTTGTAATGAAGGAGACGTCATTGTCTGCGAAAACCCATCTTTCATTGGTTCCCTGAACTGCTTCCGTTCTTACGGCGTGCGCCTGGAAGGCGTTCCGGTAGAAGCGGACGGCATGGATTTACAGGCCCTGGAAGATTTGCTGAAAAAGGAACCGAACATTAAGTTCCTGTACACCATTCCGAATTTCCAGAATCCAACCGGCGTTACCATGAGCGCGGAAAAGCGCAAAGGGCTGTATGAACTGGCCTGTAAGTATAACTTCATTATTCTGGAAGACAACCCCTACGGAGACCTTCGTGCATACGGCGAAGATGTACCTGCCATTAAGACCATGGATACCGAAGGCCGCGTTATTTATGCCGGTACCTTCTCTAAGGTTATTTCTCCCGGTCTGCGAGTTGGCTATGTTTGCGGACCGGCTCCCATTGTTTCCAAAATGGTGGTCGGCAAACAAACAGAAGACGTACACACAGCCATGTGGAACCAGCTGATTGTATACGGCTGGCTGGAACAGTATGACTATGAAGAGCACGCACAGCGGATGCATGCCATTTATCGCCGGAAGCTGGACCTGATGTGCAACCTGGTGGATTCCGAACTGGGTAGTGCAGTGGAATATGTGAAGCCGGAAGGCGGCATGTTTGTCTGGTGCAAGTTGAAGGATTCCCTTGACATGATGACCTTCTGCAAAAAAGCAGTAGAAAAGAAGGTTGCTGTTGTACCGGGCACTGCCTTCTTACCAAAGGAAACAGATACAACCAATTGCTTCCGTATGAATTTCTCTACACCATCGGATGAAGCCATTCAAAAGGGCATGAAGCTGCTTGGTGAAGTGGTTCGGGAAATGGAAGCAGAAGGAAAGGAATAAACGGAACATGGAAAAAGTATTAAGTATGATTCAGCCAAGCGGATTGCCAACCCTGGGCAATTACCTTGGAGCACTGAAAAACTGGGCCAATGTTGCCGAAGAATATGACTGCGCTTTTGCGGTTGCAGACTTGCACGCCATTACCGTACGGCAGGACCCGCAGAAGTTTAAAAAGCAGGTACTGGAAATGTATGCCCTGCTCCTGGCCCTTGGTCTGGATCCGGAAAAGAACATTATTTTTGTACAGTCCCAGAACCTGAATCATGCCCAGATGGCATGGCTTTTGAACTGCTATACCCAGTTCGGTGAAATGTCCCGCATGACACAGTTTAAGGATAAGTCCAAACAGCATGCAGACAACGTAAACGTAGGTCTGTTTGCGTATCCGGCTTTAATGGCGGCAGACATTCTGTTGTACCAGGCAGATTACGTTCCGGTAGGGGCTGACCAAAAGCAGCACCTGGAAATTGCCAGGGATATTGCCGGCCGGTTCAATGGCATTTACGGAGACACCTTCACCCTGCCGAAACCACTGATTGTGGACACCGGTGCCAGAATTATGTCCCTGCAGGATCCAACTAAGAAAATGAGTAAATCCGATCCGAACCCGAAGGGCTTTGTTACTGTCTTTGATTCCCCGGACGTCATTGCCAAGCGCATTAAATCTGCCGTTACGGATTCAGAGGCCTGCGTTCGTTATGCCGAAGGCAAAGACGGCGTAAACAACCTGATGTCCATTTACAGCTGCTGTACCGGCAAAACCAACGAAGAAATTGAAACCGAATTTGCCGGAAAGGGCTACGGAGACTTTAAGTCTGCCGTTGCTGATGCCGTTATTGCAGAACTGGCTCCGGTACAGGAAGCCTACACCCGCTACATGAGTGACCGTGGTTACCTGGAACAGTGCATGAAGGACGGCGCTGCCAAAGCCACCAGAGTATCCCAGCGCACGCTGGATAAAACCATGAAAAAAATCGGTTTTTATCAATTTAAAAAATAAGCTGAATCGCCCGAAAAAATGCCCTGATTCCACCTGCTTTTTTGGCAGGGGAGCGGGGCACTTTTTTGTTGACGCAGTGCGGGTTAAAGGGTTAAACTAATTGCAGTAATTTGAACGGGAGGTGGCACGCTTTGGATAGCGGTGATAAACACCGATATTATTTTTTCGGAAAAAACAGCGGTATACAAGTGGGACACCTTAACGTTCCGGCTTACTCCGGTTAAGCCTTAACGTTAGTGCGGCCTTTTGTCTTGTATGCCCGCAAGACAGGAGGCTTTTTTTAATGGATGAAAAGAACTTTACAGAACTGTATCAGCTCTTGAATCAAGGCAACTTCTCTGCCCTGCGCCGGGAATTGGCCGAACGGAATGAAGTTGATATTGCAGATTTCCTGGAGGAACTGGAACCGGAACAGATGGTAAAAGTGTTCCGCGTATTGCCGAAGGATATCTCGGCAGACGTTTTCTCCTACATGGAACCGGAGAATCAGCAGCAGGTAGTGGAACACATTACCGACCGCGAAGTAGGACGCCTGATTGACGACCTGTTCCTGGACGACGTAGTAGACTTCCTGGAAGAGGTACCGGCTAACATTGTTACCCGTGTACTGAAGGTAGCCACGCCGGATATGCGGAAAACCATTAACACGTTTCTAAATTATCCGGAAGACTCTGCCGGCAGCATCATGACCAACGAAATGATTGCGTTGCATGACAGCTTGACGGTAGGCCAGGCCATTGAATACATTCGGAATACCGGAGCAGATAAGGTTTCCATTTATGCCATTTATGTCATTGACAGCAAGCGGCATCTGAAAGGGACCATTGAACTGGCGGATTTAATTTACAACAAGCCGGAAGTGCTGATTTCCGACATCATGGACGATGACGAACAGCTGATTTACGTAGGAACCCTGGATGACCAGGAAGAAGTTGCCGACGTTGTAACCAAGTATGACCTGCTGGCGGTTCCGGTTGTAGACAAGGAAACGCGCCTGGTTGGTATCATCACCGTTGACGACGTAGTAGACATCCTGCAGGAAGAAGCTACGGAGGACATGGAAAAGATGGCCGCCATTGTTTCCACTGAAAAGCCGTACTTCAAAACAGGCATCTTTGCAACCTATAAATCCCGGATTCCCTGGCTGTTATTCCTGATGATTTCCGCCACCTTTACCGGCGCCATCATTACGCACTTTGAAGAGGCTCTGTCCACGTACATTGTGCTGACGGCGTACATTCCAATGCTGATGGACACCGGCGGAAACGCAGGCTCCCAGTCCAGTGTGTCTATTATCCGTGCCCTTTCCTTGGGCGATGTAGAATTCAAGGATATTTTCAAAGCCCTTTGGAAAGAAATCAGAGTAGCCGTTTTGGCCGGTATAACCCTGTCTATATGTAACTTTGCTAAGCTGCTGCTGCTTGATAAGGTTGCCATGTCAGTGGCACTGGTTGTTTGCTCTACCCTGGTAGTGGTTGTCCTGATTGCCAAGTTGCTTGGCTGTACGTTGCCAATGCTGGCGGATAAGATTGGTCTGGACCCGGCCGTTATGGCTTCGCCGCTGATTACCACAGTAGTAGATGCCATTTCCCTGTTTACGTACTTCAAGATTGCCACATGGGTCCTTGGAATTTGACCGCAGTTTGTGAAAAATAGTGGTATACTTTAGCTTGCTAACATGATATCATGTTAGCAAGCTATTTTTTTGCAATTCTGATTTTGAAAGAGGAGAAGGACAACATGAAAAAAGTACTTTCTTTAGCACTCTCACTGATGGTGGTACTTTCCCTGTTTGCATTTACCGCCTGTGGCAAGGACGAAGGAACTACCTTTACGGTAGGGTTTGACGCAGAATTCCCACCCTATGGTTATCTGGATCAGACCAGCGGAGAATACAAAGGCTTTGACCTGGATCTGGCCAGAGAGGTTTGCAAACGCAGAGGCTGGACTTTCCAGGCACAGCCGATTGACTGGGATTCCAAAGACGCAGAACTGAAAACCGGTGCCATTGACTGCATCTGGAACGGCTTTACCATTAACGGCCGGGAAGATGATTACACCTGGTCCAGACCGTATATCGATAACTCGCAGGTTATTGTTGTAAAGGCAGACAGCAATATTACCAAGCTGTCCGACCTGGCCGGCAAGAATGTTGCCGTACAGACCGACTCTTCTGCCCAGTCCGTTCTGGAAGACGAAGAAAAACAGAAGGCACTTGCAGAAACCTTCAAGACCCTGGATGTACAGAAGGATTACAACACCTGCTTCCTGAATCTGCAGTCCGGCGTAGTAGATGCCATTGCCATGGATATTGGTGTTGCCAAGTATCAGCTGTCCCAGCGGGAATCCGGTGAATATGTCATCCTGGACGAAAAGCTGGCTACCGAACAGTACGGGATTGGCTTTAAGCTTGGAAATGAAGAACTGCGTGACGAAGTACAGGAAACCCTGGATGAAATTATTGCAGACGGTACGTTTGAAAAGCTGGCTGAGGAATACGGAATTGATTCCAACTCCTTAATCCTGAAATAAAAAGGTACGCAAAAAGGCTGCCTGCCCGGCAGCCTTTTCTTTTTGAAGAGGTGTTCTTATGAATTTGAATCTGGAAACGTTGCAATATACCGTGTCCACGTTAGGACAGGGTATGGGTATGACCTGTGCCATTTTCTTTCTGACCCTGGTGATTTCCCTTCCGCTGGGCTTCCTGGTTTGCTTTGGCAGAATGTCTAAGAGCAAAGTGCTCCGCGGCATTATGAAGTTTTATATTGATATTATGCGCGGCACACCGCTGATGCTGCAGCTGATGATTGTATACTTTGCACCCAGCCTGGTGTTTGGCATCCGCATCAGCATGGGATACCGGTTCCCTGCTGTTATTATTGCCTTTGCCATTAACTATGCTGCTTACTTTGCGGAAATTTACCGCGGCGGGATTGAATCCATTCCGGTGGGCCAGTACGAAGCTGCCCAGCTGCTGGGCTTCAGCAAAGTGCAGACCTTTATGCGGATTGTGCTTCCGCAGGTTATTAAACGGGTTTTACCGTCGGTAACCAATGAAATTGTGGTATTGGTAAAGGATACCTCCCTTGCTTACGCCATTGCCGTTACGGAAATGTTTACCATTGCCAAGCAGGTGGCGTCCCAGCAGGCCAGCATGTTACCGTACGCGGTGGCCTTCGTCTTCTACTTTATCTTTAACTGGATTGTAGCAAAGGGCATGGAATGGGTTGAGAAGAAATTCTCCTACTATTCAAACTGAGGTGAGAGCATGGCATTATTGGAAATTAACAATCTGAAAAAGACCTTTGATGACAATGAAGTATTAAAAGATATTTCCCTGCACGTGGATCAGGGACAGGTTGTGGCAATTATTGGCCCGTCCGGTTCCGGTAAGTCTACTTTGCTGCGTTGTGCCACAACGTTGGAAACTGCTACCTCCGGGGAAATTAAGTATGGGGAAGATTACCTGGTCCGTATGAACGGGGACACTCCGGTTTTTGCGGAAAAGGACGAACTGAAGCGGATCCGGCAGCATTTCGGCCTGGTGTTCCAAAACTATAATTTGTTTCCGCATTTTTCCGTGCTGAAGAATGTAATGGAAGCACCTGTGGTTGTGGATGGCAGAAATAAAGCAGAAGTGGAAGCAGAAGCCAGACAATTGCTGAAGCAAATGGGCCTGGAGGGCACAGAGGATATGTATCCGTGCCAGCTGTCCGGTGGTATGCAGCAACGGGTATCCATTGCCCGTGCACTGGCCAAGAATCCGGAAATCCTGTTCTTTGATGAACCAACATCGGCTTTGGATCCGGAATTGACCGGGGAAATTTTAAAGGTTATCCGCCAACTGGCAGAGCAGCACATGACCATGGTCATTGTAACCCATGAAATGAATTTTGCGCGCGATGTAGCGGATTACATTATTTTTATGGACGGCGGATATATTGTAGAGCAAGGCCCTGCAGAAGAGGTCATTGACCATCCGCAGACCGAACGGCTGCAAAGCTTCCTGTCCAGAATCAATAATAACTAAACCAACTAAACCGCTGGGGATGAGCTAAAAGCCGCTCATCTGCAACGAACGGAAAGAACGAAGGAATGAGCGTTACCGCTCATTCCTTTATTTTGTCTATTCGTTCCATTTTGCAGTATTTAACCGGAAAGTTAGGTATAGTGTCCTTGCAAAGACAGGAAGATAGATTTCCTGTGAAAGGGAGGAATGCATATGAACCAGATGTCTTTTTACAGAGCGTTGTTACAGTTGGCTTTAGCGGATTATCTGCGGGAGGAGCCGGGCAGTTTCGCGGAGCTGCTGGAACCGGTTGGCCGGGAACAGACGGATTACCTGCCCCACCTGATTTCCTGCTGCAATCCGGAGGATACGTACCGGAATTACTACTTCTTAGAAGAAGAGCCGGACGCGGACCAAATGGAACGCATCCGGCAGTTTGCAGAACGAAATCAGGCGGAACCCGTCATCCTACTGGTTCGGCGTATGCCGTAGGAAGTCGGATGGCGGGAGGGTGCAGGTAATGCCGTCGTCGGCCAGCTTCAGCTGCAGCAGCTCCGGCGGAACCCGTAGGATCCCGGCCGCCCGGGCCGGGTCCGGCTCCTCCGCTAAGGTTTCCTGTAACAGCTTGTCCGGCAGCAGCAGATGTGCGGCAAATAAATTGGCTTCCTGCTCTGTCTTGGTTTGACTACGGTAACGCTCGTATTCATTCAGAATGTGAAGTGTGGCAAGGTCCCGGTGCAGAACATGATGCCCTAATTCATGGGCGCAAACCACGCGGGCAGTATCTTCTTCCAACGTTGTGTTCAAGACCACATACGGAACGCCGTTAATGGCAATATAAAGCCCTTTTAAAGAACCTAAGTCATAAAAACGGGTCTGTACTCCTAATATGGCGCAGATTTGAAAAGGATTTGGCAGGGAAAACGGGCTATCCTGCAATCCGTAAAGGCTTTTTGCTTTACACTTGATTCTGGAGGGTCGGGAAGCCATATTAGAAGCCATAAAAATGCTCATCCACAAAGGCCTGGGTTTCTGCACCGCCCTCCGCTTCTTCGGCATAGGCTTTAGAGTCCCAATACAGGGTGTTCAGCGTGCGCATCATCAGGGTTTTGTCACTTTCTGCCAGATTACCACCGGCAAACAGTGCTGTCATATCAGATAACAGCATGCGGACCCGGACTGCGTCCGACGGACCACCGCGTTCTTCGGCACCCATAACATAAAAATCTTCCGGTCCTAAAAGAGCAGAAATGGGAACATCAAAAAATTCAGCCAGCCGTTGAATGGTATTGCGCTTTTTGGGAAGAACCTGTCCTCTTTCATAATTTTGAATGGTTCGGAGGGTCAGGTTCATCTGGGCTGCCAGTTCTTTTTGCGTCAGTCCATAAGCCTTCCGCAGGGAACGTAAATTTTCAGAAAACATAAATACACCTCTTCTTTTCTTTTTTTGTCCCCTTCAGCATAGCAAAGAACCGAAAAAATGGCGGTTTTCTGCACAAACTTGGTATGAACGGTAAGAACATTCCGGAAAAAGAACCACTGATTCCAATTTCTGTAAAGGAAACATCTTTACACTTCGGAGCAACCGTGTTTTGCGGTAGTTGCATCTTTGCCGTATCTTTGGTTTAATAAATAGAAATTTTAGAAGAAAAGGAAGGAGGACTGCTTATGTTACAGAAATGGACCGGCATGGAAAACAAATGGAAAAAGTGGGTTCTTGTTTTACTCCCTATTTTGGTATTGGCAGTTTTCCTTTATATTTTTTTACTTCCCACCTTTGACCCATTCCTTTCTCCTGCAGAAATCCAAAGTGTGACCTACCTTAATACAGGAGAGCAGAATGACACCGGTACCTATGTGCTTTTGGTTTTAGGCAAAAGGGGCCGGCGTTATCAAATTCTCCGGAAAGCAGAAGGCAGTTCCAACTATGAAAAGCTGGCGGTTGTAACCGGAAAGAAGGAAGCCGTTTCCTATACAGATAAGACTGTAACGCCGGGACAAAGTTATACTTATGCCGTTCGCTGTGTTACGGTACGTCCCAACGGAAAAATTTACACCTTCGGCAGAAAAGGAACCGAAACCAAGACCCCGAAAGGGGTAACGGAGGCTACCGTTACTGCCGAAAATTTATCTTCCACCATTTCTTTTTCTGATGTCGGAGCAACCTCTTACCGTATTTACCGTCGTCTGCCAAAAGAAAGCGGTTATTCTTTTTTGGGCACGGTTACCGGGAACGGTTCTTCAGATACGCTCACGTATACGGACGTTTATCAGACCAGCATGACGACCGAACAGAAAAAGCAGTATTTGGACGGAAAATATTTTGCTTATTATGATCCCAATGTCAACGGTACACGGTACAGAATTGTGCCGCAGTATGAAACTGAAGAAAAGAAAGAGCAGATTGGTTATTACAATGCGGAAGGTTTCTTTTCTTTCCCTGCCGCCACCATTTCGTCCGTTAATTTGACAGACGCCTCCGGTACGGTTTCCGTAAAAGAATTGGCAACGGGACGCAAACCAACCGGTGCCGTTCTGACTTGGCAGGCGGTTCCGAATGCAGACGGATATCTGATTCAGCAAGGGTCTGCAGACAAGAAAGGGAAAATAACCTGGGAAACGATCCTGGATACCGGAGACACGGCCCAAGCCAAAGAAGGAAACTATCAAACCTATCAGACCTTACCTAACGGTGCCGGTAAAACGGACGAAGCAGTAGAAAACTGCTCTGTAAGCATTTCCTACAAGGAAAATCTTCCGTACTATACGGTGGTTGCCTATTATAAGCAGGATGGAACAACCGTTTATGCCGATTATGACCAGTCCTTTACCCTGGAAAACCGCAAGTATGAAGAGCAGAGCATCTTATTCCTGGGGGACAGCATTTCCTACGGAAGCCCTTATACCAATCAGAATACCGGATACCGGTATTCCTTCCCGTTCCGGGTATCCCAACTGACCGGCCTGGAGTTTTATAATGCCGGTATCCCGGGATCCACTGTGGCAAAACGAAGTGGGGTTCGCAGTATACTGGTGGATGAACTTCGCCTGCTGCAACAAGGAAAAACACCAACCTGCAACGCGCTGCTGAATATGCAGGAAAATCATAAGTCCCTGAAGGATTTTGACCTTATTGTTTTGGAAGGCGGTGCCAATGACCACAGTTGCAGTGTGCCCCTTGGTACCCCGGAATCAACAGATCAGGAAAGCTTTTACGGCGCCTGGAACCAGATTTTTGCCGCACTGATTCAGGCCAGTCAGGAGCGGATATCAGAGGGAAAGGCCCCTCTGAAAATTGTGGTAGTAGATATGTTCTACAGTCAGAAGGACAATCAGGACATTTATAAAATTACCAACCGGGAAAAAATTCAAAATAACCTGGGTCTGACGTATACGGATTATCAGAATGCGGTAAACCAAATCGCAGAAAAATACAGCAAGGAATCCAAAATCCAGCTGTATCATTTCAAAACCGGTTCCTATTCCCTGGTTACGGCGGAAAATTGCGGCAGCACCACGGTAGACAATTTGCACCCGACTACGGCAACTGCCGTCAAAATCGGAACAGCCCTGGCAGAATTTTTACAAGATATTTTGGCGAAAACTTAAGCCTTTTCCTTTACGCCATATAGCTTGAAATAGTACAATGAAGAAGCCAAAAATAAAGGAGAAATAGAGGAGGCAAATTATGGATTATCAAATGTATCAGGATCCGGCATTCTCCGGACAGAACGCGTCCAATCCGTTTCAAACCCCACAAAATCAGCAATACTATATAGGAATGGTACAGCATATCCTTTTGTTATTTTTAACGTTTGGCATTTATTATTGGGTCTGGATTTACAGAATGAGTAAATTCATGTATCAGGATCAGGAAGATCCGGGTTTAAGTCCGGTAGCCAATTTGCTGCTCTGCATGATAGTTCCGTATTATCAGCTTTACTGGTATTACAAACTGGTAGAAAAGCTGGATAAATATTACGCCTGTGCCGGAAAGCCTTATGACCGCAGCATGAATACCGCACTGGCCATGATTCTGGCTGCCCTGGTTGCCGGTATGGTAGCTGCTGTTCTGGTACAGGACAATGTAAACCAGCTGGTTGGTATGGAACCGAAAACCGTTACCTGCAAAAGCTGCGGACAGACCTTTGTCAATGATCACGACCAATGCCCGTACTGCGGTGCAGCTTATAAAACACCGCTGATTCAAAAACCGTGGTTTATTGTTCTTTTGATTATAGTAGTTTGTGGTATTCTTGCTGCTGTCCTTTTCGGGGTAAGCTCGGCAAAGAACGCAAAAACCTATACTTACTATTATGGAGAGGAACAGGATGGTCCGTATAACTATTATGATGACCAGTATAATAATTCTGATTACGGTTCCAATCAGTTGACCATGGACGGAAATCAGCTTTATTACGAAACTGCATAAATCAGGAAGAGACATTTCATGAAGAAAAAAATCATTGCTGTAATTGCCCTAGTTTTTGTTGTGGTTGCCATTATTATTGCCGGCGTCAAATTGACACAGCATCGGAAGGTAACCAACGGATATACGGAACCGACTGCCCCGGCGGATGCGGCTTCCTTATACGGAGACGCCAACCCGGACGTGGATGACAATATTGATATTCTTAGCGACGGAAATGCCATGCTGGAAAAAATCCAGACGGCAGTGGAAGGTGCAAAGGATGCCGGATATTCTGAAACGGCACTGACGCTGAAAGAAGAAAAGACGGATAAAACAATCCGCTTTGCCGTTCTTTCGGATAATGAAGAAACCGGAATTTATTTTGAATTCAGCGAAAGCGGTCCTTCTGTTTTAACATCAGGCACCAAGAACGACACGCTGTATCAGCTTTGCTGTACCCTGTTGTTACAAACCTGCACGCCGTCCATGGGAGACTTCTCCCAGTGTGAAGCTATTTTCCAACAGATGGAAACGGCCCTTTCCGATGGCAGCTCGGCAGTAACCTATACACAGAATTATACAGAGTACACTTATACCAGCAGCAAGGACGGGAAGCAGCTGTCAGCCAGAGAAACCACCGTTGTTGGATAATAACAGGAGGAACGTAGTGGATAAGAAGAATAAAATTAAGTTGGCAGTCTCTCTTAGTCTGCTATTGGTTTCAATTATTGTAGTGGTTGTTTGTCTGGTCTCCTGGAATCGGGATCGTACCGGTGCCGCAGCGGAAGATGCTGCTGTTGTAGAAGAAGTGGTTACGCAGGATTCGGAAGCCGGATACACAGATCCGGATGTAACCTATGAAAAGGACAGCATAGACCAGGTACTGGCGGAATCCAAAGCAGATTCTTCTGCCGCCGCCAAAAAATATACCGGAACCTCTATGACGTTTACGGCAAAGGTAAAGGCAACCGATGACGCGGTTGGGTATATAGACCTAACACCAACAACCGGAGATTATGCCGGAGAAACCATTGCCTGTAATGTGGCAGACGGAACAGACACACAGTTAATGAAACTGGTCAATGCCCGCAAAGTGGGGGATACGGTTACGGTTAGTGGCCAGTTCCAAACAGATGACAATAATCAGCTTCGTTTCTACATAGATACCATGAAAGTGTCTTAACATGTTAAAAACAGCCGGACAAGATTCCGCTTTACGGCGTCTTGGCCCGGCTGTTTCTTTTTAGATTTGTTGCGTTTATGATAGAATAAGTGCAGATACAAAGACTGGGCAGAAGAGGTGAACAAATGGCTTTTCAGGTAGATGATAAACTGGTAATCGGGGTATCTTCCAGGGCCCTTTTTGATTTGCAGGAAGAAAACCGCATTTTTGAAGAACAGGGTCTGGCCGCATATGAGGCGTATCAACGGGAGCATGAGAATGTTCTGTTAAAACCGGGAACCGCATTCCCTCTGGTAAAGGCATTACATAACCTGAATCTGGGGGACCGGCAGTTGACGGAAATTGTCATCATGTCAAAGAACAGTACGGATACCAGTATGCGGATTTTTAACTCTATTGAACATTATGGCCTGGACATTACCCGGGCTGCCTTGGTTGGCGGCGGAAATATTACGCCGTATCTTTCCGCCTTTGGGACAGATTTGTTTCTGTCCGCCAACGAAGCGGATGTGCAGGATGCCCTGCAATCCGGTATTGCGGCAGGCTTAATCTGTCCGCATGACAAGCTGACTGTGGATCCGGAAGCTGCCATTCACCAGATTCGGATTGCCTTTGACGGAGATGCCGTTATTTTCTCCGGCGAAGCGGAGGAAATCTTCCAGAAGGAAGGCCTGGAGGCCTTTGCAGAGCATGAACGGCAAAATGCGCAAAACCCATTGCCGGAAGGCCCGTTTGCCAAATTGCTGAAAACTATCTCGCTGGTCCAATCCCAGTTTGATCAAAAACAGAGTCCCATCCGCACCGCCCTGGTTACTGCACGTAACGCACCGGCCCACGAACGGGTTATCCGCACTTTACGGGCGTGGAACGTTCGTGTAGACGAAACCTTCTTCCTGGGCGGTATGAAAAAGGCAGATATTTTGAAAGCCTTTGGGGCACACATTTTCTTTGATGACCAGCAAAAGCATTTGGAAGATGCATCCGAAGTAGTACCGGCTGCCAAGGTGCTGGCAACCAAAAAATAATTTGGAGGAGGAACTTCTTTGAAACGGTGTAAGACACTTTTTCTGACCGCGGCTTTGCTTTGCAGCTTGCTGTTGTCTTTCTCTGCTTGCGGGGCAAAGAAGAATGAAGCGGAGCGGGATACGGAGTCAGAACAGACCTATGCCTCAGTTCTAACCGCATATAAGACTGCCATTGAGCAGAATTACAGCGCAGAGGAAATGACAGAAAAGAACGTAAATTATCTGGTTTCCTATCTGGCCGCAGAGGGAGACGCGCTGGAATCCGTTTGTTATGCGTTCCTGGATCTGGATACAGACGGGCAGAAGGAACTGATTCTTTTCAACAACGAAGACCGCGGGGACAGCATTGCCTCTGTTATCCTGGATTTGTATGACGTGTATGACGGCGTGGTTACTTCCATGCTGCAGTCCAATGAACGGGATTGCTACTACATGGGGGAAAACAATATTATTTACAATGAGGCTTCTGACGGGTATGACAGCTCGCTCTGGGAAAAGAATACCTATGAAAACGGCATGCTTCGCACCACCGGCAGCATTACCTATGCAGAATCCGGAGACACGCCTACGTGGACCTATACCGAGCAGGACCAGGAGTCACAGAGCTTGTCAGAAGAAGAGGCCTTACAATTAATCAGTGCGTATCAGTCTTCTTATTTGTGCCTGAATGGAACAGATCTTTCCGAGTGGAAAGCATAAACTTTAACGGAGACTTTAATAAAAGCAGTTGGGGAACTTCCTTCAACTGCTTTTTGTGCTATAATGACCGTTAGAAAAAGACCAAAAAGGAGATTGTCCTAATGAAAAAAGCGTTTATTAACGGCATTGTTTTAAATGGCAATGAAGATATGAAACCGGAAACCGGGTTAGTTATTCTGACTGACGGTGAAATGATTACCGATGTTGTTCCGGCAGAAGGAGTCAATCTGGACTCTTATGAAAAGATTGATCTGGAAGGAAAATATATTATGCCTGGGTTTATTAACCTGCATATTCATATGCCTTCTTCCGGAAAAGCCACGAAAGAAAACCAGAAACCGATTGATTATAAGAAGCTGTTCAAAGTATTGAAGATTCCCGGTGTGTATCCTGCACTGGAAAGAATCCAGTACGGTATGGCCAAGGATGAACTGTTCAGCGGTTGTACTACCGTTCGTACTGTTGGCGGTGTTAAGGAGTGTGACTCCCACATCCGCGACAAGGTAAAGGAAGGCAAAATTGTCGGCCCAAGAATGCTGGTTGCCAACAATGCAGTTACTGTTCCGGGGGGCCATTTTGCAGGCTCTCTTGCAGTAGAATGTGAAACCACGGAAGAAGCAGTTGCCAAGGTAAAGGAAATTGCCGATCAGGGCGTAGACCTGATTAAGCTGATGATTACCGGCGGCGTTATGGACGCAACCGTGCCGGGCGAGCCGGGTGCCCTTCGCATGCCTTTGGAAATGGTAAAGGCATGCTGCGACGAAGCCCACCGGCACGGCCTGATGGTGGCAGCCCATGTTGAGTCCCCGGAAGGCGTCCGGGTTGCTTTGCAAGGCGGCGTAGACACCATTGAACACGGTGCACAGCCGGACGATGAAATTATTGCACTCTTTAAGCAGACCGGATCCGCAGACATCTGCACCATTTCTCCGGCTGTTCCGTATACTTTGTTTGATGAATCTGTTTCCCACTGCGGAGACCTGGGTCGTCTGAACGGTTCCGTTGTTTTTGAAGGTATTGTAAACTGCGCTAAGGCCTGCCTTGCAAACGGCATCCCGGTTGGTCTGGGGACTGACACCGGCTGCCCGTTTATCCGCCACTATGACATGTGGAGAGAATTACAGTATTTCCATCTGTGGTGCGGTGTTTCCAACAGCTTTGCACTGTACACGGCCACCAAGAGAAACGCTGAAATTGCCAAGATTGACGGCGATGTAGGCACCATTGAAGAGGGCAAGTATGCAGACTTTATTGTTTGCGCTAAGAACCCGTTGGAGGACCTGAAAGTACTTCGCAAGCTGGATATGGTTGTTAAGGGCGGCGAAATTTACAAGGATCCGAAGATTAAGAAAGACCCGGCAATTGAAGCAGCCTTAGATGAATTCATTGACTTTACCCCGGAACAATATGCAGAACAGAAGGCAGCCAATGCCTAAAAAACTGCCGCTCCCTGCTGAAGTTACCTATGTGCTGGCTATTGTTATCATGGCATTTTCGGTTGCCATGGTAACGGCAGCCGACTTCGGCGTTTCCATGATTGTTGCTCCGGCCTATATTCTCAGCCAGGCTTTGGGCATTACCTTTGGCCAGGGTGAATATATTATTCAGGGCATTGCTTTTGTGCTGTTCTGCATCATCATGAAAAAGCTGAAAGTAGCTTACTTCGGTGCTTTTGTTACCGGACTACTGTATGGTGCGGTTCTGGATTTCTGGCGGAGTGTCATTCCTGCGTTTTCTCCGGAGGTAATTGCCGCCGGTTCCTTATCCATGACCGTTCGTATTATTTTCTTCCTGGTTGGAGAATGCCTGACCGGTATTTCGGTAGCCCTGTTCTTTAAAACGTATCTGTACCCACAGGTTTATGACTTCTTTGTGAAGGGAATTACGGAACAGTATCAGCTGAATCGCACAAAATTCAAAATTGGATTTGATTGCAGCATGCTGGTGCTAAGCTTGCTGATGACCCTTCTGATTTTCCGGAAGCTGGTTGGCGTTGGCATCGGAACCCTGATTATGTGTGCGGTAAACGGTGCGCTGATTGGTTTCTTTGACCGCCTGCTGAGCAAGTGGTTCCGCTTCCCGGCATTGTTCCCGAAGGCGGAGCAGTACTTTATGCAGCAGATTACCCCTGCAACGGAAACACAAGGTGACTGATATGATTGGTGCTTTAATTGGCGATATTGTTGGCTCCGTTTATGAGTTTGACAACATTCACACCAAGCAATTTCCCTTTTTTCAGCCGGCATGCCGCAGAACGGACGACAGCATCATGAGTCTTGCGGTGGCACAGGCGCTGCTGGATTATGAAGATTCCGGAAAATCCGCTTCTTTATGCGATTTAGCCTGTACTTATATGCACCAGCTTGGCCGCCTTCACCCGGACGGCGGGTACGGCGGACGCTTTTATGGCTGGCTGCAGTCAGACCATCCACAGCCTTATAACAGTCTTGGAAATGGCGCAGCCATGCGCGTTTCTGCCTGCGGATTTGTGGCGGACACCCTGGAAGAAGCCATTTCCTTATCAGAGCAGGTTACCAAGGGAACCCATAACCATCCGGAAGGACTGAAAGGGGCTGCTTGTACAGCGGCCTGCGTCTGGCTGGCAAAGCATGGAAAGACGAAGCAGGAAATCCGGAGCTACATTCAGGAACACTTTTATGACATGGACTTTACCTTAGAGGAAATTCGTCCGGGATTCTCCTTTGATGAAACCTGTATGGGCACTGTCCCACAGGCCATGGAAATGTTCCTGGAATCTACGGATTACGAAGATTGCATTCGAACCTGCATTTCCATGGGCGGGGACTGTGACACCACGGCGGCCATTGCCGGGGGCGTTGCAGAAGCCTTTTACGGCGTCCCGAAAAGACTGGCAGAGGAAAGCATTTCTTATTTGCTGGACGACGATTTAAAGGAAATTTATTTTCGGTTTAACGCACGGTATCCGTCTGTTCTTTTAGAGACTACGGCGGAACAGTAATTTGCTTTTTCTGTAATAGAACTGTTATGTAAACAGTAAAAAAGGCGGGCACATCAACTGGGATGTGCCCGCCTTCCGTTTTTCTTTTTAAAAGAATTTAACAATATCCGCCACGTCTTTTCTGGGACGCAGTACCGGCTCTTTGGAACGCTTGCCCAGGGCAATGACCGCCATGAAGATTTCTTCTTCCGGAATGGAAAAGAGCTTGCGCAGCTCTGCTTCATTGGTCAGACCCATAATCAGGGTATCATACCCGTGATTTCTGGCAGAAAGCAAAAGGTAGGATGCCTGACAGCCAAGGTCATAGGCGCCCCATTCATCTCCGACACTGGTACTTCTTTCCCCGTCAGAATTGAACCCGGAAATACCTTTTACAAAGGTGGTTACCAGGAAGGCACCGGCATTTACGGTACTTTTCTGGTTGAAGCCGGGGAGGCAGGCGTAGACTTTTTCAATCAGCTCCGGCGTATTGGCTACATAGTAACGGCCGGTTTCCGTGTTTTTCCAGGAAGGAGCCATCTGCGTATCTTTCAGGATAGACAGAATGGTGTCATTGGAAATGGGCTGGCTTTCCGCAAAAGCGCGGCAACTCCGTCTGGTCTGTACAAGTTCTTTGAATTCCATAAATTTGAATCTCCTTTACGCAAAGTGATGCTCTGTGTATAATATATACCGAAATCGGCAGTTTTTCAAAGGAGGCAAGGCGTTATGAAAGATCCGAAAAAGCTAATTCTGTCTGTCCTAATCCTTGCGCTTGCTGTTGCAGCCGTGGTTGGCGTTGTCATCTCCGTCCAGGACAAAGGATACAACACGTCTCCTGCTGTAGATACGGAATCTTATGAAATTCCCAGCGTGTCTGAAACGGAACCAACGGATTTGCCGGAAGTAGACGTAAATACGGATGACAAAAGTTCGGATGACAAAGACACGGCCGCCAACACCGGACCGGATACCAAGGACGGGGACGTGGAAAAGGTCATTATTGCTTACCCGAACGGAGCACAAGAGGAAGAATAAAAACCGAAAAAGAACCGGGAACAGAAGCTTGTCTGTTCCCGGAATTTTTATGCTGAATTTTCGTAAGGTTTAACTTTCCGTGGCCTGGTTGCTGCCGTCATAGTAATTGATGGTAACGCCCGGCTGTACGTTGTAACAGAAAACACAGAACTGAACGCCTTCGCCGTTGTCTTCTACGGAATATCCTTCCAGGAGGACGCCGCGCGCCACCCATTCATCGTCTACAAAAATAGGGGTGGAGCGGTACAGAACGTGGTTCCCGGTTTCTTTTACATAGTCACCAACCATATTTTCAAAGGGAAGCATGCCGCTGACATTTAAGTACCGCGTGCCGGTAATTAAATTGCGTTCATTGGCGTTTTCGCCGCTTAACTGATAGCCAATCAGGTGGCACCGGTTGTAAAGATATTTTCCGTCTATAAAGTCATATTTGGCAATCTGCCAGCCACTGGGCTTAACAGAGCCAATGGACCCGCGCTTTTCCGTAGGCATTAAATCCTGCCCGACACAGGCGATACAGCTGGTACACCTTCCCAAAGAATCCAATTCTCCATAGCTTTCATAGGATTCGGTGGTGTAGTCCTTCTCTGTAAAATAAGGCACGTTGTTGTTGACCGCAATGTATGGCGAGTCAGTGTATGCCGGAACGGCAGAATAATCAAATTCAGAAGAAGTAGAGCTGTAGGAACTGCTGGGCGAGGAAGAACTATTCTGGTCCTGCAGGTTTTCTCCTAACAGGGCGCCGCTGACGCCAAGGATGGTAACCAGAATGGTCAGGGATCCGGCAAGGAGACCTTTTCCTTTTTTCATTTTGTATAAACCTCTCTTGTAATCTTGTCGTGGGAACTGCCAACGAAGTCATAGGTGCTCTGCAACTGCCACCGGGTTAAATCTAAATCCAGAAAAGTGTCTGCCGGATAAACTTTGTCCCAGCGGTACAGAATGAATTCCTCTATGGCAGCTTCTGCCGGGGCCAGCAAAAGGCCTTCGGTAAAGCAGAAATCCCCGTCTGTTGCGGCTTTTAAAGGATGCTCTGCCACAATAACGGAGGCGGCGTCCGGAAACAACACCTTGGAATAATCTGATATGTAAAGTGTACTGCCTTTACAGAAAGAAAGCACGTCCTCTATCAGCAGACGGTCTCGGCTTTGGCGGCGCTGATTAAAAAACAGACCGCCATTTTGGTCCGCACAAGTAATGACACGCATAGTAGGCCCTCCAGTCAGAATGCTTTTTCTTATTGTAACACACAGCACCTAAAATCCATTTATCTTTTATTCTGGCCTTATATAAGGTATAATTTAGTGCGATAAAAGCTTTCCTAGGGGGATATTATGACGAAAGCAAAATACCAAAAGATTCTAATCGGATTGTTAGCGGGTGCCGCGCTGTTGGCACTGGGCTTTCTGATTTGGATGATTGTGCAATATGAGTCCAGCAATGTGCTGGAACCCTTCTTTATTGGATTTCTGGTGCTGGCGTATCAGGCTGCCGCACGTTTGATTGTCGGCGTTGCACCGGATGTTACCAAGGAAGGAAGTCATTCTGTTACAGAGAAGGGTTACTTTGCCCTGCGCAACGCGGATCTGCTCTTCTTCCGCCTGTTCCGGTCGGAAAAGGCAAAGAAGATGCTGATCCCGGACAAGGACGAAGCAAACGTGGCGCAGCATACGTGCGCAGCAGAAATCCTGCATGATATCAATTTAGTGCTGACGGTACTTGCCCTGCTGTTCGCTCTGTTTGCGGACGGCCGTGGGAAGGCCTTGTTGATCATTGCCCTTTTGGTAATAGTGGCTCTTGTGTACGAATCAGTGCTGCTGTTTGCCAACCGCTATGCCAGATTTGAAGCACTGGGCACCCTGCCGTCCGCAGAGGAACAGCAGGCTCAGAAAGCCGCCAAAGCCAAAGCGCGGCAGGAGAAAAAAGAAAAAGCTGCCGAAGAGAAAGCCAAGGCGACTGCCTTAAAGAAGGAAGCCAAAGAAAAGGCTGCCGCGGAGAAGGCGGAAGCCGAACGGCAGGCAGCGGAAAAGGCTGCCGCGGAAAAGGCGGAAGCCGAACGGCAGGCAGCGGAAAAGGCTGCCGCGGAAAAGGCAGAGGCCGAACGGCAGGCAGCGGAAAAGGCTGCCGCAGAAAAGGCAGAAGCCGAGCGGCAGGCAGCGGAAAAGGCTGCCGCGGAGAAGGCAGAGGCCGAGCGGCAGGCAGCGGAAAAGGCTGCCGCGGAAAAGGCAGAGGCCGAGCGGCAGGCAGCGGAAAAGGCTGCCGCAGAGAAGGCGGAGGCCGAACGGCAGGCAGCGGAAAAGGTTGCCGCGGAAAAGGCGGAGGCCGAACGGCAGGCGGCAGAAAAGGCTGCCGCAGAGAAGGCAGAGGCCGAGCGGCAGGCAGCAGAAAAGGCTGCCGCAAAAGCAGCTGCTCTGGCAGAAGCCAAGGCCGCGAAGGAAGCGGCTGCGGCGGCAAAGAAAGCTGCCAAAGAAGAAGCTCTTGCCAAGAAAGCGGCAGAGAAAGAAGCCGCACTTGCTGCAAAAGAAGAAACTAAAAAAGCGGCCCTTGCCCAAAAGCAGGCTGCTAAGGAAGAAGCCCTTGCCAAAAAGCAGGCGGCCATAGAAGCAAAGCAAAAAGAAAAGGAAGCTGCCAAGGCTGCTGCGGAACGGAAAGCAGCAGAGCAGGCTGCTGCCAAGAAGGCCGCAGCAGAGAAAAAGGCAGCGGAAAAAGCCGCCGCCCGGAAAGAATCCTTACGCGGCATGGGGCTGTCTGCCACGGCAGCTGCCATTATTGTAGAAGAAGAGAATGCATCCCAGGAGAAGGCTGCCAAAGAGACAGCTGCCAAAGAAACTTCTGCCAAAGCAGCCAAAAAGGCCAAGGCAAAGAAAAAGAAAGAAAATCTGTTGGCTACCAGAAGCAACGAAGACCTTTCTTTCTCGGGATTGGCTGCCTCGCTTGGATGGGAGGAATCTCCGGAAGATTTTGAAGCAACTGCATCGCAGAAAGACGAATTTTACACTGCAGTAGATTCCTCCGGACTTGGCTTCATGCCAAAGAAAAATATTTACACCAAGTATTATGAAGAGGAAGGGGAGGATTTATAAATGTCCACCACCGGATTCATCCTTCTTCTTGTTTTTACAGCGCTGATTGTTATTGGTACGGTGGTTATGGCCATCCGTATGAAGTCCTATCAGACGGCAATTGCTACCGCCATCAGTTATCTTGTTATTCTTGCGGTTGTTATCCTACTGTATACAACCGGCATTATCACTTTATAAAAGGAAGACCCATTATGAAAAAACTATGTTCTGTACTTCTTTCTGTTCTGTTGCTTCTGTCTCTGGCAGTGGCCGGCAGTGCCGTGTTTGCTGCCAATGAGGACGGGGTAGAAGAAATTGTGTCTGAAGCGGCAGTGCAGGAAGATCCCATTGTGGAAGAAGAAACTACGCAGAAAAGCATGAGCAGTCAGATTAAAATTATTCTCTGTATTGCCGGTGGCATTGGCGTGCTGTCCGGTGCTTATGCAGCCTTCACTGTAATCAACATGAAGACGAAAGCTCCAAAGCTGGAACAGGCAGAAGGACGCAGACGTAAGTCCCAGGGTACAGAGGACGGGGAAGAAGTTCACCATTCAGCCACTTACCTGAATGCACATCCGCAGGAAGTGCCGCAAGTTGCCGCACCGCAGGAAGAAGAATGGGAGCGCACACCAACAGCAACTTCCGCGCCAGCCCCGGTTGCACCTGCAGCACCAACGCCGGCACCGAAAAAAGAAGAGCCGGACTGGATGAATGCTTCTGTAGATGAAATCATGGCTGACCTGGAAAAAGAAGTGCAGCTGGATGAAAACAATGAAGCCGAGCGTAAGCCGTTGTATGAAGAATATAAGTAGCCATGGCAAAATCATTTTCTGATATGGTGCACCAGTGGGAACGAAACCGCTACGCTTTCTCCAATTTCCTAAGCCTGGCAGAGCAGGATGATTTTTATCAGTTCCTGTCAGACTACCCAACGCTGCCGTATACCCTTTTCGGTGGGCAGGAGGATTGCGAACGCCAAATGCTTTGTATTGGAAGTCCGGAAACTTTGGGATATGAAGAAGAATTTCCCATTACCTGTTTAAAACTGGCTCCGAAGAATGCCAGATTTTCCGATGACCTGAGCCATCGGGACGTGTTAGGCTCCTTAATGAACCTGGGAATAGAACGCAGTACCCTGGGGGACATTTATTTAGACGGCAACGTGGCATATGTCTTTTGCACGCAGAAGATTGCTCCGTATATTCAGGAGCAGCTGACTCGCATAAAACATACCACGGTAACCGTGGAAGAAATCCGGAACCTGCCGGAGTTGAAAACCAATCCGCCGGAGGAAGTGCCCATTCAGGTGTCCAGCCTGCGCTTAGACCTGATTGTGGCCAAAACGTACCACCTGTCCCGTCAGGCGGCACAGGACCTATTCCGAGCTCATAAAATTTATCTGGATGGCCGTTTGAAAGAAGACGGCAGCCAGGAATTGAAACCGGGCCAGATTCTTTCCGTGCGCGGATACGGGCGAATTTCCCTGCAGGAGGACAGAGGGCTGTCCAAAAAGGGAAAACACAATCTGTTAGTCTCCGTTAGAAAATAGCGGAATTGCAAATCTGTATGAAAAAAGAAGCCGGAGCAAAAGCTCCGGCTTCTAAACTTTGGTACTCAGTCGTTTTCGTGTGCTTTCTTTAAGGCTTCAAAGGTTTCGTCCGAAAGAACATGCTCTATCCGACAGGCATCTTCTTCTGCCACCTTTGGAGAAACGCCAATTTGCTCAAACAACCTGGTAAGCAGAACGTGACGTTCGTAAATTCCCTTTGCAACGGTTTCTCCGGCTTCGGTCAGCACCAAACCGCCGTTGTCATCAATATTCAGGTAACCACCGTCTTTTAACAGACCAACAGCACGGCTGACGCTTGGCTTGGAAAAACCCATGAATTCCGCCAAATCTACCGAGCGAACCAGAGTATGATCCTGGGATAAACGCAGAATACTTTCCAGGTACATTTCTCCTGATTCCTGTAGCTTCATTTTTTTCCCTCCTTTGGCAAAATCAACACTATCATAGTAGCATCTTTTTCCGTGTAAGAAAAGGGCAAAGGCGGCTTTTTGTGCAAATGGTTAGCAAAAGCTAACCTGTGGTTGTGCAAAATCAGCTTAGGGGCGCATGCCCGGAACCCTTTTCCCCGGGCGATGCAGCTTTTTACAAAAAGAACCGGCCCACCGCAACAGCGGCAGGCCGGTTTGTGGAGCGGGTAATGGGAGTCGAACCCACCTATTGACCTTGGGAAGGTCACATTCTACCGATGAATTATACCCGCGGATTGGCGCCCCTTTGGAACGCCTGTTCATTATAAGCTATTTTGTGGAAAAATGCCAGACTGTATTATGGGAATATACTGTTCCCGGTTCCAGTACCACGGACGGAAAGTCCGGGTGGTTGACGGCATCCGGATATCCCTGTGCTTCCAAAGCAACGCCAATCTGTGCTTCGGTACGGCGCCCGCGGATAACAGCAGAGTTATCTATGTAATTGCCGGTATACATGACAAAGCAGGGATAATCCGTTCCCAGGGTCAGCGTACGGCCGGAGGAGGCACAGTGCAATTGCAGGGTGTGCCAGTTGGATCCGTCTTCTGCAAAAAGGAACGGATGATCAAAGCCATTGCGGACCAGAACATTTTGCGGGTAGTCAGATTCTACGCCTTCCCGAATGGCTTTGCCGTTGCGGAAGTCAAAGGGAGTACCGTCTACCGGTACCTTGCGGCCGGTAGGAATGCAGTCCTTGCGCAGTTCCAGGTAACGGTCCGCATTGGCGGTCAGAACATGGTCTTTGATGGTCTCTTTTAAATTGCCGCTTAAATTAAAGTAGGTATGATTGGTTAAATTTAAAATAGTGGGCTTTGTGGTAGTGGCTTCAAAATGAATGGAAACCTGATTGTTGTTATCCAGTGTATACAGCACTTCCGTGGTAATTTCTCCGGGAAATCCATTGCTGTTATCCGGGCTGACGTACCGAAGCAATACGCCGACTTTGTCTGCGCTCTGCTGCGGCTCTGCCGTCCAAATGGCGTTGGCAAATTCATGATTGCCGTGCAGGCTGTTTTCTCCGTCATTTTTGGGAAGGGAATAGGTGAGCCCGTTTAAAGAAAAGGAGGCACGGTCTATGCGCCCGGCAATCCGGCCGACAACAGAGCCAAGACAAAGGCCGGCGTTCTGTTCGTAGTCTGCCAGGTTATCAAAGCCAAGCACAACGCTTTCTACGGTTCCGTTTGCGTTGGGAACCCGTACATCCGTAACAATTCCACCGTAGGTAATAACGTCTACTTCCATCTGATGGTCATTGGACAAGGTATATTTCCAAACCGGTCCCTGATAGGAGCCTGTGGCCGGAAAAGCACTTTTCTTGATATCCATAGGGTTGCTTCCTTTCTTGTTTTATCTTGTTTAACTAAGAGAGCTTACGGTAATTTCATAATAATTGGCGGCTACTGTGCTAACCGTTCCGACAACGGTGACCTGGTCTCCGGTATTTTTCTTTAACGCCTGCTTGCGTAAATCCTCTGTGGACAAATTGCAATTGAACAGGACTTCGGCGGCAGAGTCATCATCCGTAATGGCACAAAGTACAATGTAGGAGGTTTCCTGTGGGTCTGCTTCTACAAAGGTGCCGGTGAATTTAACCGTGTTGCCTAAGTATTCTTTCTTGGCTTTATGCTGACTACTTGCCAGTGTTTCCGCCATATCTTCAATTTTAACGGTCTGTACGTCCTTGCTGTCAGACGCTACCGTGGTAATGTCCGCGGTGTCATCAATGACAGAGTCTATTGGCATAGGGTCTTTGCTGAGGTTGACCACTAATACAATAACGGCTGCAACCAGAACAACTGCAAGGAGGATAATGATGATTTTTTTCTTCATGATTTAAACGGGCCTTTCTTTTTCTTGAAGGTAATGGGTTTTCCAAAGCGCAATGCGCTCCGGTGTAATTTGGAAGACTTGCAGCAAATAGTTGTCAAAGGAACCATATTTTTCTACGGCTGAATTCCAAGCCAGGTCAAACAGCTCTTCGTGGACAAATTCACAGTAGGAGCCGCGGGCAATCTGTTCCATGGGAATGCCAAGCTTCTGTAAGCCGGACCGGTCTTTGCCTGGACGGCATTCATTGGATTTCATATATTCTTTCCGGACGGCGTCTTTGCTCATGCCAAGGCAGTATTGAATGACGGCCGCCAGCCAGCCGGTCCGGTCCTTTCCTTCGGTACAGTGGAAGACAAAAGAGCAGCCCCGGTCCATCAGCTGAAACGCAAACTGATAGGCTTCCGAAAACGGAATGGCCTTGTAGCTGGCAATTTTCTGGTCTTTAATGCGCTGCCCCTTATGCAGCAACAACCACCAGAGACAGAGCAGGCGCCCTGCTTTGCAAACAATAATGGACAGGTAAGGCTTGGCAGGGAGTACCGGTGTATTTTGATAAGCCGTTCCTGCTAAGGAAACGTCCTTTCGTTCCATGACTTCAACGGGGCAGCGCAGATCCACAATATAATCCAGCTGCAAGGCCTGTAAGGCCGCCGTTGCTTCCGGGATTTTTTCTTCCAGGTCCGGGCTGCGGAACAGCTTGCCCGAACAAATCAGAGAGCCATCTTCTGTAAACTGGTTACCCAGGTCTCTAAAATTAGGATAGACTGTTGTAAGAATAGAATCCATATGACAGTTCCTTCCCTTTTGTTCCTTTTTTTCTAACGGAATTTATTATATAATACCGACGTAAAAAAATCATCTCAAAAGGAGGTAACCAATGGAATTTCAAGTTGACAGCTTTTCCATTTTTGAACGGAAGTGGGCATTGCTGACCGCCGGAAGCCCGGACCATTTTAATCCGATGACCGTAAGCTGGGGCGGCCTTGGTACCCTTTGGGGCAAACCGGTGGCAACCGTATATGTTCGCCACAACAGACATACCTATCAGTTCATGGAAGAAGGAGAGTACTTTACTCTTAGCTTCTACGGAGAAGAATACCGCAACATGCTGACCTTTATGGGCACCAAGTCCGGACGGGACTATGACAAGGTAAAGGAAACCGGTCTGACCCCGGTTCCGGCTTCCAAGGACGCCGTTACGTTCCAAGAGGCGGAAGTAACCCTGGTTTGCAAAAAGCTGTACGGGCAGGACCTGGACGGCGCAGCTATGCCAAAGGAAATTTATGAATCCTGTTACAAGGGTGACAGCATGCATAAAATGTACATTGCCGAAGTCATTACTATTATTCGGAAGTAAAATTCATCTTAAAGGAGACGTTAGTTATGAAATATATTGCACTCTATAATCCGCTGTCCAATAACCACAAGGGCAAGGAAGCCGCAGAAAAGCTGACTGCTGCTTTGCCAGGTGAAGACATTGAATACGTTGACATGCTTGGCATTGAAAACATGGACCAGTACCTGGCCAACGTAGAAGCCGACTATGTGGTTCTCTGCGGCGGTGACGGTACCCTGAACCATTTTGCCAATGACGTAGACGGGGACAACCTGGAACAGGAAATGCTGTACTTTGCCTGCGGCACCGGAAATGATTTCCTGAACGATGTAGCCAAAGGCTCCAAAAAGCCAATTCCTTTAAACAAGTACCTGAAGAATCTGCCGGTTGCTACCGTAAACGGTAAAAGCTACAAGTTCTTAGACAACGTAGGCTACGGCCTGGATGGTTACTGCTGTGAAGTAGGAGACCAGATTCGTGAAAAAGACCCGGCTGCCAACATCAACTATGCCGGCATTGCCGTAAAGGGACTTCTGGGCGCTTATGCACCAACCCACGCAACCGTAACCGTAGACGGTGTAACCAAGGAATATGACAATGTATGGCTTGCCCCAACCATGAACGGCCGCTACTATGGCGGTGGCCTGATGATGGGTGCTGATCAGGACCGTTTGAATCCGGATCATGAAGTTACCGTAATTGTTTACTCCGGTAAATCCAGATTCCTGGCTCTTTGCAAGTTCCCGACCGTTATCTTCGGCAAGCATCCTATTTTCAAGAAGACCGTTTTCCTGATGAAGGGACACGAAGTTACCGTTAAGTATGACAAGCCGAAGGCACTGCAGATTGACGGGGAAACCTTCCTGAATGTATCGGAGTACTCTGTTAAGACAAAATAAGTAAATCGCAGAGGAAAGAAAAACAAAAGCAAAAAAAGGAGACCGCTTACGCAGTCTCCTTTTTTTATTGCTTGAAACCGAAGAACCTTAGAACCACTTGCTTGGCGGAACAATCAGGAACTGACAGATCCGGTCAATCGGGGTCTTCAGGAGGGTTGGAATCAGCTTGTTCAGCGGGTCATGCGGGAACAGAACCCAGTTGATGACACGGTGAATGCCGGAGCAATGATACTTCACCAGAACGGTTCTGTTGTGGGTGAATACCTTGAAGGATTCTTCGCCGTGGTAGCCGTCTCCGTTGCCGGAGAAGCCGGTGCCGTTGAACGGAACACCCAGGATGTGCAGGATGGATGCGTTGATGGCAGCGCCGCCGGACTGAACATGTGCCAGCATGTAGTCGGAAACCGCTCTGTCATAGGAATAAACGTAGAAGGCAAGTGGCTTGGCTTCCAGTCCGCCAATGCCATACCGCTTACATACGCGGTGAATGAAGTCTACGGCGTCTTCCTTGGATTTTACCTTAACAACCGGAACAACGGTGCCGAAGATTTCTTCCTGGAAGCACAGGTGCTTGTCAACCAGTTCCTGGCTGGCATAGCCGAATTCCATAACGGTCGGCTCCAGGCGGCGGGTAGCTTCGTCATAATGTCCGCCGAAGGTAACGTATTCCGGTTCAATGAAGGCGCGCATCTTGTTGGCGTGCTTTTCGGATACAATGCCGCAGAAGCCGTCTTTCAGCTTGCCGTTCTTGTAGTCATTTTTGCGGAAGGCGTCTAAGAAGAGCTTCATGAATTCGTCGTAAACGTCTTCGTGAATCATAAGATAGTCAGGGTCTACGCAAACCTGGCCGCCGTTGCAGCCCTTGGCCCAGGCCAGAACTTCTGCCGCTTCCTTCAGGTTGGCAGATTTGTCTACGTAAGTCGGGGATTTACCGCCAAGTTCCAGGATACACGGAGAAACGTGTTCGCCCTGCTGGCTCATCAGAAGAGAACCAACGGTGGTGGATCCGGTAAAGAAGGAGAAGTCAAACGGTGCCTTGAACAGGTCAGCGTTTTCATCCCGGCCGCCGGAAAGAACGGTAATGTAGTTCGGGTCAAAAGCTTCTGCAATAATCATTTCCAGCCAGGCAGAGGTTTTGGCAACATACCGGGAGGTCTTGAATACGCAGCAGTTACCACCGGCAATGGCGCCAATCAGCGGGGCAACGCCACAGAAGATGGGGAAGTTCCACGCGTTGGTAACCAGAACAACACCATATGGGTCTCTGTAATTCATGGAGTGTGCCGGAACGTTGAACAGCGCAGCGCCGTTTCTCTTCGGCTCAGCCCATTCCTTCAGATGACGAACGGTGTCATCAATTTCAGCAAACGTGCCGGCCAGTTCATAGCCCCAGGTGTCAAATGCATTCTTGTGGTAGTCTTCCCACATGGCATCCAACAGCTCCTGCTGGTGATCTTTCATTACTTTTCTAAGCTTCTTCAACTGCTCAATACGCCAGTCAACGTCCTGCGTAATGCCGCTGTTGTAATACGCTCTCATGCCGTCCATAATTTCGGCAATGGGTCTTTTTTCAATAGCCATATTCATGCTCCTATCTTAGAAAAATCCATGGATGAAGGAAAAATTGGTGCAACAAAACCGCCCACAACAATGGTTTTGCAACTTTTCGTTCATCACCTTAATAAATGTACAATTAATTATAGCGTTCAAAAAATATTTTAGTCAATGTTACCAAGGCACTTTCCCTTGACAACTTTATAACGACTTCTTTTTCCCTTTTCTTTTCCCCGGCGAGTCAGTTCCCGTACCCCATAAGTACCAGTTGACTTTACCAGCCTGAACCGATATAATAATTCACGCGCACGGTGCAGAACAACACAATAAAAACCATACTTTGACCCGGAGAAATACCCAAGAGGCCGAAGGGGCTCCCCTGCTAAGGGAGTAGGGCGTTTACGCGTCGCGAGGGTTCAAATCCCTCTTTCTCCGCCAAAACCACGTAGCTACTAGGGTTGCGTGGTTCTTTTTTTGCCTTGCAACAGGAGCTGAAACTGCTGATTTTGGTCAAAAACTCCGTGAAATTTCCTTCAACCTCGTTCTATTACCCCTCCGTTACCCCTAAAAAGAAGAGGGGTAACGCGCGTTACCCCTCAAGCTTTTGACTTTTCAATTTTTCTCAAAACAGCGGCATACTCTTTCGGGAACATCTCTTTGATACAATCAAAGTGTTCGTTGAGAATAGACATGACGGCTTCTGTCGGCGCTCCGTCAACAGCTTTCAAGAACGCCGAACCGCCCGAAGAGTAGGAGTATGAAGGAAGCCGAACATGGTCTTTCACCGCATACAGAACCGCTAACTGCTGGCAGGCGTTCCAGGTGGTTTCGCCGCTTTCCAGTTTCTGAATCTGTTCCTCAACTTCCTTCATATCCATAATATCACCGCATTTTTTCCAGAGCGCACATCAGTGCATTCCGCTCCGAAGAGGTCAAGTCGTTTTCATCAAGCATCCGATTGATTTGCTCTGTAAGGCTATCAGTGTTTCGGCTGTAATGAGCACGCACATAATGGCGGTCGCCATAATAATTGCGCTGGCTGTAATCAGAATTTTCAATCTTTCGGATATTCTTCATGGTTGCCGTTATCTTATGAACCGCGTCAAGGTCGGCAGAGGAGAGCTTATCCATTTCCGACATTTCCTGAAGCTCGTCACATAAGAGATTCTCTAGCTTATCAAGTGGTCGCATTCGTAGTATCATCCTTTCCGCAATTGCATGTGAATTGATACGGTGCTCCTACACTGAACGCCGGAACCGGAGCCGGGCGAAGCTGGTTAATAAGGTAGTTATTCTGTGCAGATTGAGAAGCGGCAAGTTGCAGGCCGAAAATGGTCTGATTCTGTTCAGCAATCTTCTCGTCTTTTGCGGCAATAGCCTGAGCGTTAAGAGCGTCAAGGATTGCACGCGTGTTTGCAGTCTGACTATCCACGATATCACGGGTAGAATTTGCAATTGCCGTGTTGGTGGCGCAAGACTGCGTTGCAAGGTTGTAATTCAGATTTGCAATCGCTTCTTTGTTGTCACAGCAACAAGAGGCAATCTGTGTCTGAATTGCGTTTGTGTTCTGCATTCCCGCAACGGTTCCGGCCTGAATGGCGTTTCTCGTTTCATAGCCGGAAGTATTGATAGCGTTGTTCACCCCGGCGAATCCGTTCAACAGGCTTGTATTCATCGCATAGAAGCCGTCACAGAGGCCGGAATTGATTGTATCGCCCTTCCGTTCAAGGGAGGACGTAGCAGAATCAATCTGCCGCTGGAGCGTTGCAAAATCGGAAGCCAAAACATAGTTGTCGGCGGCTCCGCTATTACCGTTCCAGCCGTTGTTACCCCAACCGCAGAAAACGAACAGGAAGAGGATAATAATCCACCAAGCGCCGTTCCCGCCGAAGGCATCGTTATTATTGCCCGTTACTGCCGCAAAATCAGCAGGGGACATGGTTTCAGATAAAGACATTTCATCAATCCTTTTAATTTATTTTTTGTCGGCCAACAAAATTGCTTGAAAAGAAAATCGTTCTTTGAGAAGATAATAGTGACCTTAGGTGGTCGCCCCATTTGTTTATCTCTCTTGACAGGGCTTGCCGTCAGCGAAAGCTGGCGGCTTTCCCTTTTTACAGCTTAAAAGTTCTTTGAAAAACTTGTGCCATTTGCTGGAGCTGGTTTAATTGCTGTTGATTCAATTGCCCTGACTGCAGTAGCTTTTCAACTTCTGCTTTCGGGTCGCCCTGAAAGTTTTGACGGAACTGGTTAAACTGCTGTAGCATCTGCATCGGATTCTGAAATTGGTTCATTTTTTAATCCTTTCTCTAAAGCGTCCAGACGGCTCTTTAAGGCGTCTAACTCTTTTGCTATGTAATTTCCTTCTTGCGTGTTAAAACCCGCTACAACGGGCGCAGGGGCGGAAATTTTGGTATATTCAAAGGTATCCATATAGGGGCGGCCCGTTTGGTCGCCTCTTTTCTCATAGAATCGGTTAGTCGTGCTGTCCCAAAGGCGAACAAAGCCGTTCGGAGCGACAAGGTAGGCTTTGGCGGCCTCCTCACCCTGAACATAGACATCGGTCTGCCGTTCTTGGTTGAAATACGGAAAATAATTCATTCAGAACCTCCTTATTCTTTCTGCCAGTAGTAGATAGGAACCTCGTCTCCGGAATCCCAGGTATCAAAATAATTGCCGTCAACAACGGTAACAACGTGGCCGGAAAGAGCTAACACGAAAGCTCCGCAAGGGTGCTCTTCTGCAAACCGCCTTACACTGTATTCTGTATCTTGCACGAGATGCCGGGAAAACCCTTTCTCTTGTAAGTATGCGCCCCACACGAGGTTCGAGGAGGGCATGTCTGCTAACTGGAATCCATATGCTGAAAGTTTTGCAAAAGCCCCGTCCCAGGTTAGGCCAGTAGCTTTTGCTATTGCTCTTACTGTGCAATCGCCTACTCTTTTAGCAAGCGGGTTAGGATTGTATTCAACAAACATGGTTTCCCCTCCTCTGACATGATTATCCCAAAAAGGGAGGAGGTATTACAGCCAAAAAAGGGTACAAAAAAGAGCCGGAAAACTCCGGCTCCTTTTCTTTACATGTTCGCGATAATTTCTATCCATTCAACTCCGGCCCACGCTTTGCCTAACCTTTTTCTTGCTGTCGCCCAGCGCGTTTTCATTGTATTTACGGAGCATTCTGCTTCTTCCGCCGCTTGCTCAATAGTAAGCCCGCGTTTCCCACAAAGGTTGACCGCTTGAAGTTCTTTGTCGCTCAAAGAGGCCAAAGAAAGGGCAAAATCTACAATGCCCGGATAGTAATATCGCAGAAATTTTTTAACAAGAGAATCATCCATAGGCCAGCACCATTACAAGAACGACAATGACCGCGCCAAGAAAGCAATTCAGCAGTTTGGCAAAATTCAGTCTCCGTCTGTACTCTCTGACAAGGGAAGCGGCGTGCTTAAAAGCAAGGTCCTCCGCTTTCTGCTGTTGCTCAAGATTCTCCCACGTCATTTCAGATACCCTCCGTCTGAATAACCCGTGTAGGATTTTCCGCCAATGGTAGCCGTGATTTTCTGCCACCCGTCAACAGGGAAGCCCACCACATTGACCTTTTGGCCTGCTTCAATTACGCCCAGAACGTCATAGCCTGTGCTTGGGCCTTTCCGCAGTCTCAGCCGTGTGGTGGTGGTCATGGTTTCATGCCACTTGTCTACGCACGGCCGGAGATAGCCTAGCAGTGTATATCCGCCAAAGGAACCCTTCGGATTGACATTCGTCTGATACTTGAAGAGCGGTTTCGTGGAGTAGTTACAGTTGCTGAAGTCAACGTTACCATTAGAGTAAACCTTTTCCACGAAACTAACGTGGCCGGAGGAAGGCTTGCTGTTCTTCACATAGTAGGCTACCGCTCCCACTTCAGGGGTATCGGATACATACCAGTGCCAGTAGTCGCTTGCCTTAATGGTATCCCATGCCGCCGGAGGGTTTCCGTTTACCCTGTGGGAAAACATTTGCTTCTGGTCCTCCCAGAGCTTGCCGCCCTGTGCGGCCGCTTCAAAGTAACGGCCCCAACAATAG
>CAVIZK010000013.1:0-45125 GCA_963647215.1 Paludibacteraceae bacterium
GGTTTGAAGTAAATTAATTAGGCAGTGGTGTTACAAAAAAGCTTGACCACTACAAGTACTTCACAGCACCACCCCAAAACCCAGAGCCACAGTGCACCAAACCCAACCCAAAACCCAGCCCAAAGCCCGGGTCCCAGTACTCCGCAACACCAACCAAAAAACGGCCCAAATACCAGCCTGAAATCAGGAAGCGCACCCCGCCAAATTCCCATATTGCCAAGTCCAAACCCGAAGAAACTCACTCCTCCAATCCCCAGAATCAGTAACAATCAGTAACAAATTGTAACCCTTTTGTAACCTTTTGTAATTTTTTGGGGTTTGCACAAAGAATGCAGGCTTATTTTTCTAATAAAGAAAAAATTTTTTAAGCTTTCTCCAAATCGCCACGAAATCTCCGTCAATTTCAACAAAAAGTTCTCCGGAAATAATTTGACTTTATTTCAACTCGTCATTACAATGCCTGACGTCAAGGTCAAAGAACGTCACTCATAATAATGGCGTGGCTCTCAAACATAGGAGAAAGACAGGCTGACTACCTGCCGCGGGGCCATGAAGATAAAGGAGATTTTTGATGATTACAAACCAAGACGGCCGTAAATTTGTAAAGGCAGTTCGAAAACGCCTGATTGTAGCGCTGGCATTAATTGCTGTTTGCTGCATGGCGGTGGTTGCGGCAGCCGCCTCTGTATACACGGTAGACGTGACTGCAGACGGTGACACGAAGACGGTCAAAACATCTGCCCGCAACACAGATGTCATTATTGAACAAGCCGGTGTTTCTGTTGGAGAAGACGATGCTGTAGATCTTACCAACTTCCGCGCCGGGACAGACAGCAAGGACGGAAACGAAATTAAAGTACACCGTTCCCAGACTGTTGAAATTTACGATGATGAAGAACTTGTTGCCACTGTCACCGTAGCCGGTACCGTTCAGGATGCCCTGGACAAGGCCGGAATTGAGCTCGGTGAAAAAGACACGGTTAGCCCATCGGCTGACACGGTCCTGACCGAAGACCAGGAGGTCTCCATTACCCGCTCTGAATCCGTAAAAGTAATTGCGGACGGAAAAACCGAATATGTACCATTTACCTCGGGCACAGTAGCTGACGTCCTTGACAGACAGGGTATTAGCCTGGGTAAAAATGATGAGGTTTCTCCATCCCTTGATACGGAATTGAGCATAGGTGATACCGTGGTTGTAGAACGGGTTACTTACAAAATCCGCGTTACAACCGAAACTTTGGAGTATGACACGGTTACCAAGTCTGACTCCACCGTTCCATCCGGAACAACCCAGATCCTGCAAGCAGGAGAAAACGGGGCTCGCACCGTTGCTTACAAAGACAAAATTGTAGACGGTGAAGTGGCTGAAAGCGAAGAACTGAAAGAACAGGTTTTAAAAGAACCGGTAGATCAGATTGTTGCTAAGGGTACCAAGGTTGCCGTTACCGCAACCAACACCATCAGCCAGATGTCACTTCCAAGCAAATATACCCTGAAGGATGGCGTTCCAACCAATGCGTTGAAAACCATCACAGGCCCCGCTACCGCATACTCTGCTTCTTCCGGTGCCAAGTGTGCAACCGGTGTAACCGCGCAGACCGGCTATGTAGCTGTAGACCCGAAGGAAATTCCATACGGCTCTGAACTCTACATTGTTTCCGCAGACGGTAAGCAGGTATACGGATATGCCATTGCTGCCGATACCGGCGGGTTTACCAAAACCACGAACGTTGTAGTTGACCTCTACATGAATACCAACGCAGAGTGCTGCCAATGGGGCCGCCGAAACGTTGTTATTTACGTTCTTAGCTGGGGCACGGGGAAAGTAAAATAACCCATAGAAAAAAGAAGGATCTCTACCCTGGGGTCCTTCTTTTTTTATGCCTTGCACAGTTTACAGACCTGTTTCATAATGGAGTTGAACAACAAAGTAGGAGAACGGTATGGGTTTTCAAGATGAAACAATTACGGAAATCATGAACTCCTGTGAACAATATCGCCCCAAATTAATCCGGTATTGTTCGCAGTTCTTTCAGTATGAGCCGGAACAGGCAGAGGACTGTGTACAAGAGGCATATGTGGCCCTGTTGGAAGCATTGCAAAAAGGAAAGGAAATCCGAAACTACGAAGGCTGGCTGTTTAAGGTGGTCATGAATCACAAAAACAAGGCCATGAAGGAAAAAATAAAGCAGAAGGAATGTGACCTTTCAGATGCGCCGCCGGCCTATAATCCGGATTATCTGGACGTTATGGTAGGCGATGCAGCAATAGAACAAAAGGCACTGGAAATCCTCAGATGCCTTAGTCCACAGGAGCGGGACCTATATTATGACTACTACGTAGAGCAAAAAAGCCTGAAAGCAATTGCAAGGAAATCTGGTATTTCCTATGCTACTGCAAGACAACGAAGCTCCACTCTTCGAAAAAAGCTTTTGAAGATGGTAAAAGACCGGGAAGGGGAGGTGTAACCATGACAACAGCGCAGATGCTTTATAACGGCTTAGAAGATTTAACCTATGAACAGTTGCAAGCCAAAATTAAGGAAGAATCTGAAAAAGATCCGGAAGAAATTGATATGGACTATGTGGACTTCTGCTTCCGTCTGTTAGAACAAAAGAAGCCGCAAGCGAAGAAGCACGTTCGGTATTCCATGAAAATAACCCTTGCTGTGGCAGCCGTTCTGATTGTTCTGGTTTCTTCCTTTGGTGCACTGGCAGGGTTCAGGTCACAAAAGACGGATAATTTTGTGCAGGTAAAAAATGGAAATGTCATTGTTGACTGGTCGGTAGAGAATGCAAAGACAACCGCTACATCGCACGGATTAACGGACACGGAAATGGGAAAGCAAATCCAGACCCTTGGAATTTCTCCCATTACCGTTCCGGAAGAGCTGACGAAGGAAAACGGAACAATTAATGAAATCCAGAATACAACGGCAGATGCAACGCTTTCCACGGAAGTAACGGTAAGTTTCCGGTATTTGAACTATGATGGGCAGCTGGTTTTAACGCAATATTCACAGGCGTATGAAAAAGCCGGAAAGACAACCCTGAGTGATGTCATCCACAGCCGCTCCATTCAGGTCAACGGGATGGACGTCCTCCTTTTTGAACAGAAGGACAGATGTATAATCCAATACAAAGATGGTCTTACCTATTACAAAATTACACTGAGTCATGCTGACATAGATACGGCTTTGCAATTGGCCCAGTCTATTCGGTAGGAGGATGTTATGAAGACATCAAAAAGAATCCTGGCGGCGGCAATTGCGGCTTGCCTTTGTATGCCCATGGCTTTTTCATACTTTAGGGCTACCGCTTTTCGGCAAATCAGAGAATCCACAAATTGTTTTGACAGTACGGATATCAGAGAAAGACAATTAGGCATTATTAATGTGGACAATGCGTTGGTAATAAGGGCATCCATACAAGGACGGCAGGAGGTAGAACAATGTGGATTCAAGAAAATTATGATACAGCGAAGGCCAAAAGGACAAGAAAACTGGACTACGTACAAAGTGTATAGTCCTTTGTATACAGATGGGAACGAATGTAGTTTTCAAAAGAAGCAGGAAGTAGAGGCCGGATACCAATATCGTGTCGTGGCAACCTACTATGCGAAACGAAATCTATTCGTTTCATCACAGGAAAATGAGGTCACAGGACCATTAAGCTTTTAACAGATAGAAGTCTGCCATTGCATGATGGCAGACTTCTGTCTTTTTTTGTAATTTCTTCATCCTCTTTCCTCACTTTTTAAGAAAAACCGACACTATATTTTTGAAGGAACATAAAGTATCCTAAAAAAGGAGGAATCAGTTATGAGAAGAAAAACAAAAGCAAGGAACATTATTCTTTTCGCAATTGCAATTGTACTGTGTGCAATTATGGGAGCCAGTTATCTTGAGTTTGGTACAATTAATGCGGTGCGCGTTGCTTATGGCATCTCTGCTGTGAGAGAAGGAAAAAAACACTATGTCATTGTAAAAAATAACATATTGACGTCTCCTAACAAGGTGGTAATAACACAGTTTGATGGGGATTACACCTATGAAGATTGCTTGGAAGAAATGGGCTACACCGTCCAGGAACAGTTTGGTAGTTCTTTTATTGTAAAAAAGAATGGGAAAAAGGAAACCGCATACATTGAAGGAACCGGTAATCCTTGGTGTGATATGTTTCAGTTCCGATAAGACAGGCATCATAGGCTTGCGTGCAAATTAAAATTCAGTTAAGATACCCGATAAGTGCAGAAATGTGCTGATCGGGTATTTTGGTTTAAGTAGCTTTAAGCTATTCCATCTATGATAAAGACACTTTAAGGCAGTTCGAAAGGGGGCGTGGCCTTGAAAGATCCTTATGAAGTGCTGGGGGTACCGCACGGAGCTTCGGAGGAAGAAGTTACCAAAGCGTACCGGAAGCTGGCAAAGCAGTATCATCCGGACCTGAACCCGGGCGATGAAGCTGCCGCACAAAAAATGAGCGAAATCAATGATGCCTATGACCGCATTAAAAAGGGCGATGTAGGAATTCACTCTTCCCGCACTGCCGGACCGCAACAGGGCAATGCCCAGTACGGATATGGCAGTGGCGGATATTATACCCAGGATTTTGACGAATTCTGGAAGTGGTTCCAGCAAAACCGGGCGGAGCAGCAGCGGCAGCAGGCCCAGAGAAGAACCGCTACCTATACTACTTCAACCAGCCACCGCAGCGGCGGGTGTGCCCGATGGCTGCTCTGGATGGTTGTTATCAATGTGATCCTCTTTCTGGTCCCGGTTCTTTTCCGGACCTGCCTGTACCGCAATTTTGCCCGGTATGAGTATGCGCAGGATGCGAACAGTTACAGCAGCTACTCCGCGCCGGACAGCGGCTACTATGAGCAGCGCTCCCAGCAGGATCAGGACAGCCGCCAGCAGAGGAGCGAACTGTATGATAAATATAATCTCAGCTACAATGCTGAAACAAACGAAGTTACAATTTTAGAAGGTGAACCACAAGTATGAAGGAAAATAAGGGCAAGGTATCCAACTGGTTCAAGGATTTGGACCGGAAGTGCACCGAAGGAATGGCCGGACGGAATGGCATAGACGGACTGAATATTTTGTTGTTCGTTCTTTACGTTGTTCTGGTTTTCTTAGGTGCCTATTACAGAATCTACTGGATTGGCGGATGCGCATTGGCCGTCCTGATCTGGCTTCTGTTCCGGACCTTTTCCAAAAATTTGGAAAAGCGGCGGAAAGAAAATGCGTTTCTGATCCGAATCCGGGATTTCTTCCGCAAAAAGCGGCACTTTCTAAAACAAAAGCACAGAGACCGGAAAACCTATGTCTATAAAAAATGCCCGCAGTGCAAAAAGATGCTTCGCGTTAAAAAGAAAAAAGGAACGCGAACCATTAATTGCCCGCATTGCAATAAGGAAATTAAAATCCATTGTTTCTCTGATGCACAATAAACTGATATATAATAAGCGTTCAACAGCCCGCCGGATGGCGGGCTGTTCGTTTGTGTTTTAAGGTGGCCTATGATAAAATGAAGCAATAAAACAGACGGAAAAGGAGGCGGTAAAATGTATGACTACCTGGTGGTCGGCGCCGGATTGTTTGGTGCAACCTTTGCCCATGAAGCCGTAAAAGCAGGACATTCTGTTCTGGTTGTGGACAAACGGGAACATATTGGCGGCAATGTGTATACAGAATCCGTGGCAGGCATAGATGTGCACCGGTATGGCGCACACATTTTTCATACTGATGACGAAACCGTTTGGAATTACGTTACCGCACTGACTCCGTTTCATCCGTATGTCCATCAGCTAAAAGCAAATTACAAAGGGCGTCTGTATGACATGCCCTTTAATATGTACACTTTCTCGGAAATCTTCGGCATCCAGACGCCGGAAGAGGCCCGCGCCATCCTGGAACAGGAGCGGGCGGAGGTCCGGGGGGAACCACAGAACCTGGAAGAACAGGCCATTGCCCTGGTGGGCCGTACGGTTTACACCAAACTGGTCAAAGGCTACACGGAAAAGCAGTGGGGCAGGGACTGCAAGGACCTGCCACCCAGTATTATCCGGCGCCTACCGGTGCGGTATATTTATGACAACAACTATTTTAATGACCGCTTCCAGGGCATTCCGGACCGGGGATATACCGCTTTGGTGCAGGCGTTACTGGAGGATTGTACGGTAACGTTAAAGACTGATTTCTTAACGGACCGGGCGGCGCTGGAAGCCCAGTGCAAAAAGGTAGTCTATACCGGGCCGTTAGATGAATATTATGATTACTGTTACGGCCGGCTGGAATACCGCAGCCTCCGCTTTGAAACAGAGCTGTTAAACCGGAACAGTTACCAGGGCATGGCCGTGGTTAACTACACGGACCGTAGCCCGGACTATACCCGTATTATTGAACATAAATTTTTTCATGATAAAAACCAGCCGCAAACCGTTATTACACGCGAATACCCGGCGGCATGGACCAAAGGCATGGAACCGTACTACACGGTCAATGATGCCAAAAATATGGCACTATATGAACAGTATGCTGCGCGGGCAAGAGAAGAAGGCCTTCTCTTCGGGGGCCGCATGGCAGATTATCAATACTATGACATGGATGACACCATTGCCGCTGCTTTGCAGCTGGCGCAGGAGGAACTGAAATGGAACGACCGTTAATTTCCGTTATTATGCCGGTTTACGGAGTAGAAGCCTACGTAGGCCGCGCCATTGAGAGTATCCAGGCGCAGACCTATGACAACTGGGAACTACTCTGTGTAGATGACGGCACCAAAGACCGCAGCGGAACCATCTGTGAAGAATATGCCTTCTCTGATGAACGCATTACGGTTTTTCATAAAGAAAACGGCGGTGCTCCCAGTGCCAGAAACTTTGCCATGGACAAAGCCTCCGGAGATTACTTCTACTTCATGGATGCCGATGACTGGGCAGAACCGGACATGCTGGAAGACATGGTTACCCTGGCAGAAGAAAATCAGGCACAGTTGGTCGTATCCGGATTTTATATTGACACTTATTACAATGATGACCAGTGCTTTACCCAGATGCAAACCTGTCCAAGCGCGGTTTATACATCGCAAAAAGAATTCCGGCAGAATGCCATGGAATTGTTTGACCAGAACCTACTGTATTCCCCGTGGAACAAGCTGACCCGGGCGGATTACCTGATGGAAAATCAGATTTATTTTCCGCAGACCTTCTGGGATGATTTCCCATTTGTCCTGATGGTAATTCGGGACGTGGAGCGGGTTGTGGTAACAGGAAAAGCGTATTATCACTTTATCCGCCAGCGGCAGGAGTCGGAAACGGCCCGGTATCGGGAAGGCATGTTTGAAAAGCGGCTGGAAGAAGACCGCTGGATGATGGAACTGTACCAGCACTGGGGCTTTATGAATCCAACCATTCAGGAATTTTTAGACCGCCGTCATGTAGAACGGTTATTTGGCTGTCTGGAAAATTTCATGAATAAAGACTGTGCCCTGAGTGCAGTGCAGAAGATGAAAGAAATTCATCTGATTTTGAAAAATCCGCGGACCAGGGAAGCGGCATTCGGCGCCGTTCCCAGATCTACCTATATGCGCATTATGCTGATTCCCATTAAATGGGGACTGGTATTGCCGGTTTATATTGAAAGCCAAGTTATTTCCGCAGTTAAACACAAAAACGTGCGCCTGTTTGCCAAGTTAAAGGCATACCGTTGACCTGACCGGTTTGGCAAACGGCCCTATTTCCAACGCAGGAGGACCTATGTTAAGTATTATTATCCCTGTTTACAACGGGGCTTCCTACCTGGAACGCCTGTTTCAAACCCTGCCTCAGACAGAGGCCACAGAGTACGAACTGATTTTTGTTAACGACGGCTCTACGGACAACAGCGCCGAGCTCCTAAAGGAGTACGGTGCTTCCGGAAAGTACAACATGAAGCTTTGCAGCATTTCCAACAGCGGCGTGTCTGCGGCCCGCAACAAGGGCCTGGAGTTGGCCGAAGGAGACTACATTGCCTTTCTGGATTGTGATGACCGCATTCCGGCCAACTACCTGACGGCTTTCCGTACGTTTACGGCGCCGCAAGGCGGCACGGACACGTCTCCGGACTTTGTATCTCCGGATCTGGTTGCTTTTCAGTCTTTACGGACGGCCAATGCGCCGGAAACAGGCACGGAAAGCCCGTTGCAGGCTACGCAGACGCTGACCGGCGTGGAAATGCTGTTTCAAATGGCTGAAAATCCAACTAAGTACGGCGTCTATAACTTCTTTTACAAAAAAAGCCTGCTGGAAGCGCAGAAAATGCGCTTTGCAACAGGCTATGCTTATTATGAAGACTATGACTTCCTGTACCGCCTGCTGGCCGTAACGGACCAGGTTGTGTACACGGAAACCGTTCTTTATTATTATTTGCTGCAGGAAGGAACGGCAATGGCCACCTTTAAAGTGGAGCGCTTGCAAAACATAGAACTTCTTCGTGCAGACATTCCGTTTATTGCCGTCCATGCGCCGGAATTCCTGTCGGAATACCGCAAGCATGTCCTGAACCGGATTTACTGGTCCGTTATGTGGCAGGCGGCTCTGGCTTTTCCCGTGGGGAAGGCCTTGCAATTCGGGCACAAAAGCCACATGCGCCGCCGGATGTTCCGCCTGCGGAATCATCCGGACCGGAAAGTCCGCCTGTCTGCCAAGCTGTATTTGCAAAGCCCGCTGGCTTTTGTGCTGGCTGCCAGACTGCTCGGGAAAAGCCACAGCAGAGTAGGCAAGACTGACTGGGAACCCTTTGCAAATTATTTTCGCTCCCTGTAACGTGAATTCTATAACTACAATATAAAAAAGCAAAATAAAAAAGAAAAAGCACAAGCCGGATGGGGGAACATCCGGCTTGCGCTTAAAATAGGAGAAAATGAAATGAAAAAGTGAGTAGGGGAAAACACCCCTATCAGTCTCAAGTTCAGGGGAGTGACTAGTTCCCCGCCTGAGAACACCGTTAGTTTACCGAACTATCCTTAAATCACCCTTAAAAAATAGACAAACTTTTGAATTTGTTTCACTTTTTCACGAATGTGCGGCTTGTCCACAGGCCCTGCGCAATTTAGAAAAAGGGAAAAGCCCGGACGTCCGTCCGGGCTTTCCCTTTTGAAATAGGAGAAATGAAATTAAAAAAGCGAGTTATGGGGTTTCTACTTTTTTTCTTCCAACTCAGCGGGGGGAGAAGTCCCGTTGAGCTTGTCTTAACTATAAAGGCTGCAACTTAAATGAACTTAAAAGGAAAGTTACAGTTTCCTGATTTGCTATGCATTCCTATCCGTGGTAAAATACAAGCATCTGTGAAAAGAACGAGAGGGTAGTGAATGAGCGGATATTTGGCAACAATCAAGGAGATCATAACAGATCATTCTGACTATAAAGAACAAACACTGAAAATGGCAAAATCGGATTTGATCCGTACGTACCGTGGGTCAGCCCTTGGCTGGTCCTGGGCCGTTATCAAGCCGGTTATTACCATCTTCATTTACTGGTTTGCCATGACCATCGGACTTCGTGCCAACAAGGGTATGACAGACTATGATTACTTCCTTTGGCTGATAGACGGCTTAGTACCCTGGTTTTATATCTCGGATATGTTAAACCGCGGCACAGACTGCATGCGGAAATACCGGTATTTAATTACCAAAATGCACTATCCGGTCTCCACCATTCCTACCATTGTCAGTCTTTCCAACTTCTCCGTAAACATGGTTCTGGTTGTTGTGGTTTGCATCCTGCACCCCATTCGCGGCTACATGCCCAATATTTACTGGCTGCAGATTCCGCTGTTCTTATTCCTGTCCTTTGTTATGTTTACGGCCTGGTCCTTATTTGCCGGCCCGGTTTCTGCCATTTCACAGGACTTCTCCCAACTGGTAAAATCTTTGGTATTTGCCCTGCTTTGGGGTTCCGGTATTCTTTTTAACGTAGAAACGGTAAAAAGCCAGGCGGTTCAGATTATCCTGAAGCTGAATCCCATTACTTATCTGGTTTACGGTATCCGTCACTCCTTTATGGGGTCCTACTGGTTCTGGGAACATCCACGCCAGTTCCTTGTCTTTCTGGTAGAACTGCTCATTATGCTCTTCCTTGCCGTTTGGAGTTACAAACGCCTGCGCAAGGAAATTCCGGATGTACTGTAAGGAGGATTCCGCACCATGGCAAAGAAAAAGAAAGAAGAACAGATCTTACAGCCGGGTCAACCCATCATTGAATTCCGGGACGTTTCCAAACGGTACAAGCTGTATTCCGGCAACAAGCAGCGGCTGTTAAGCATCTTTTTTAAACATTTAAAAGTCAAAACCAAGGACGCCATAGACCACGTCAGCTTTAACGTTATGCCGGGCGAGGCAGTGGCTTTAGTTGGCAGTAACGGCGCCGGAAAGTCCACTATTTTAAAGATGATTACCGGTGTCTGCTTCCCAACGGAAGGTGAAATTATGGTCCGTGGCCGTGTTTCCGCCCTGCTGGAATTAACCGCAGGCTTTGAACCGGAAATGACCGGACGGGAAAATATTTACCTTCGTGGCACCACCCTGGGCCTGGAAAAGGACGAAATTGAAAGCCTGGAACCGGAAATCATTGCATTCGCCGACATCGGCGAATACATGGATCAGCCGGTCCGCTCTTATTCCAGCGGTATGAAAGCACGGCTTGGCTTTGCCATTAACTCTAACGTACGGCCGGAAATCCTGATTGTGGACGAAGCCCTTTCCGTTGGAGACGCAAACTTCAAGAAGAAGTGCCTGGATAAGGTCAACAAGCTGATTGAAGAAGAAAATGTAACCTTGCTTTTGGTTACCCACAGCGCCGGCACTGCCAAGCAGTTCTGTAAGCGGGGTATTTACATTAAAAACGGAAAATTGGTATTTGACGGCACCATAGATGAAGCGGTAGCCAGATACGAAGAATCCCTTAAGAAAAAGAAAGGTGGAAAAAAATGAAAACAACACTGGTTGTTATGGCTGCAGGTATTGGCAGCCGCTTTGGAAAAGGCATCAAACAAATGGAACCGGTTGGCCCAAGTGGGGAACTTATCATTGATTACTCCTGCCACGATGCCATAGAAGCCGGCTTTAATAAGATTGTTTTCATTATCCGCAAGGACCTGGATGCAGACTTCCGTGAAGTCATTGGAGACCGTATTGCCAAAAAGATTGAAGTGGCCTATGCCTATCAGGAACTGGACAATCTGCCGGATGGCTTTACACCCGGAGAACGCACCAAGCCCTGGGGAACCGGCCAGGCCATTCTTGCCTGTAAGGGCATTGTAAAAGAACCGTTTGCCATTATTAACGCAGATGACTACTATGGCAAAGAAGGCTTCCGCCTGATTCACGAATTCCTGGAAAGCGGAAAAGCCAATGCAGCAGACGGAAAGCTGCATCTGTGTATGGCCGGCTTCCAGCTGATTAACACCCTTTCGGATCAGGGAGGCGTAACTCGCGGCGTATGTAAGGCCAACGGCAATTTCCTGACCCAACTGGATGAAACCTCTGACATTGAAAAAATCAACGGCAGGGCGGCTCTCCGGAACGGGGATGAAATTAACTATTTCCCGGATGACACGCTTTGCTCCATGAACATGTGGGGTTGTCCTCCGGAATATATTGACTCTTTGGAAGAAGGCTTTAAGGAATTCCTGCAGAACCTGCCGGAAGGCAATCTGAAGGCAGAATACCTGGTTCCCATTGTTATTGGGGACTACGTAAAGGAAGGCAAAGCAGACGTAGAAGTTTTGCCAACCAAGGATAAATGGTTTGGTGTTACCTATCAGGAAGATAAGTACATTGTAAAAGAAGCTTTCCAAAAACTGGTTGCAGACGGAGTTTACCCGAACAACATCAAGTAAAAGCAAGAGCAAAATAAAGCACAGGAAATTTAGCAAGACTTCGGGCTCCGTCCAAATGGTCGGAGCCCGTCTCTTTATATTTTTTTAAGAATTATCCTATATAATGAAAGCCCCGAACTAAGGGACAGGCAAAAATAAGCAACAGACAGAAAGAAACAACAGACAGAAAGGAGGGGAGACCACTGGCCAGAAAAAGACTTACCAAAAAAGTAACCTATCCGCAGCGGAAGCGGAGCAACAGGAGCCGGAAATCCACCGGGCCCTGGAAGAAAAAATGGAATGCGTTCCGGAATAAAGTCCGGCAGCAGAAGTGGTGGCAGTTTTTAAGCAGCCACAAAACCGCATTTAAGCTGGTGGGAAGACCCCTGCTTTTAATCCTGGTTTGCATTATGGTCTGGACCACGGTTTATCGGTACCAGCAGAATACACCCTGTGGCATAGATGTGTCTTCCCACCAGGGCTTCATTAACTGGCTTGAAGTCAAATATGACCGGACAGAGTTTGCCATTATCCGCGCGGGCGTTACCACCTGGGACAACGGCAATCTGAAAGAGGATGAGCGGTTTAACCATAACTTCTCAGCCTGTGGACGGTTAAATATAGACCGCGGGGTCTATTATTATTCCCAGGCCACCACGCCGGAGGAAGCGGTACAGGAAGCCAACCTGACATTACAAATGATAGATGGACGGGAATGTCAGTTACCTATTTATATTGACGTAGAAGACACCGGCACAGGCGGCAAGGGCCGCGCGGATAAATTAACCAAAGAAGAGCGGACTGCAGTGGTCAAGGCTTTTTGCGAGACCATTGAAGCAGCCGGATACCGTGCCGGGGTGTACTCCAACGCCAGCTTCTTTACCAATAATCTGAATGTGGCAGAATTAAAAAGCTACTCCTTCTGGGTGGCTGCTTACAGTACCACTATGCCGGCATACCTGCCAATGGCATATGATATCTGGCAATATACGGACAGCGGCAGCATTCAGGGGATAGAGGGCAGTGTGGACTTAAACCGGTATTCCGTTTTTAAATCCAACACCACCAGCAGCTCTATAACCAGAAGTTAGCTCCCGCTCCCGGAAAACAAAAGCGGATTCCATTAAAAGAGACTATCTTCAATTTCGGAACATACCCAAAAGTGGGAAGCAAACCAGAATTCCACAAAAGAAAGAACAGGAAAAAACCGGTGTTCCAAACGGAACACCGGTTTGTTTTTGCTTTTCTGCGTGTGCTTATTTTGCAGCCTTAGTCATCAGAGCAGACTTTTTGCGAGCAGCATTGTTCTTATGAAGAATGCCCTTGGCCTGAGCCTGGTCAATTTTCTTTACGGCTGCCTTAACAAGTTCATCCTTATCTGCAGCATCAGTTTCAATGGCGATATTAGCCTTTTTAATGGCTGTCTTGAGTGCGGAATTGGTGGACTTGTTTCTTTGTGCTTTGGTCTGGTTTACAAGTACACGTTTCTTAGCAGATTTAATGTTAGGCATAGTTGCACCTCTCCTTTAGTCGTTACAGTGAAATAATATAACACTTAGCCTTAGAAAAAGCAATCTTTTTTCTTGTCTCTTTCTTAGGATTCATAAAGATAAACACGACATTCATAGGGGCGCAGTTTGCAGGTTCTGTCAGAGGCCGGAGCCTTGTCATAATTCTGCAGGATCAGCTTGCCATCTGTCAGCCGGTATCCCTTCGGTGCCTTGAATTTTACCTTGTGCTTGGAGAAAGAGCAAACGACTAATGCACGACGACCCTTGCAGGTGCGTTCGTAGCAATAAATTTTGCGATCCCGCGGATAAAATTCCTTATAAGCGCCGTGAACAAACAGCTCTTTGTCTGCCTGGCGAATCCGGAACAGCTTCCGATAGTAGTTCAGGATGGAATCCGGATCCTTTTCTTCGTCATCCCGGTTGACGCCCTTCTTGTAGTTCTGGTTAACAAAGAACCACGGGGTGCCGGTGGTAAAGCCGGCATTCTTTTTCCGGGACCACTGTACCGGTGTACGGGCATTTTCCCGTGTGGTTTTGTTGGTAATCTTCAGGGTCAGCCAGCCAAGACCAAACTTCTTGAAAAGATTGGCGTTATTAAAGGTAACAACGTCCTTGAAATCTTCCAGCTTTTTCAGCTTGATGTTCATCATACCCAGTTCCTGGCCCTGATAAACAAAGGCGGTACCGGATTGCATGTAGCACATGGTGGCCAGCATCTTGCCGGATTCCTTCCAGTATTTTTCAGATCCGTAACGGGAGATGATGCGCGGATGGTCATGGTTTTCAATGTAAAGTGCATTCCAGGCGCCACCCTTGGCCATCTTATACTGCCAGCTGGAGAAAGCCTTCTTCATCCGGCGCAGGGAAAACGGGATATGAATGGTATCTGTTGCAATACAGTCTGCCGTCATGTGGTCAAAGCTGATCATGATGTCAAAGGCTCTGTCTTCCCCTGCGGTGAAGTCCAGTGCACTTTTGGCGTTGGTCATGGGCGATTCAGCCACAACAAAACAGTCATACTGATTAATAACGTCTTTCCGGAATTCATCTACATATTCATGAATATGCGGACCCTTATTGTAGTGCTCTATGCCACAGGCAATGGGGAGCGGGAAGCCGTCCGGCAGGCCTTCCTTCTTGGAAATGAAGGTGATGACGTCTTCACGGAAGCCGTCCACACCCATGTCCAGCCAGAAGCGCATGATGTCTTTGACTTCTTCCCGAACCTTCGGGTTGTCCATGTTCAGGTCCGGCTGCTTCTTGGAAAAGACATGGAGGTAATACTGGTCAAGATCCTTGTTGTATTCCCAGGCTCCGCCTTCAAACATGGAAACCCAGTTGTTCGGGGGATTGGTGCCGTTTTTGGAGTCGCCGCCACGGCCGTCCCGCCAGAAGTAGTAATCATGGTAAGGGTTATCCTTGGATTTGGCGCCCTCTTTGAACCATTCGTGTTCATCTGAGGAGTGATTTACCACAAGGTCCATAACCACTTTCATGTCCCGCTTATGGGCTTCGTCTAAGACTTTCTTAAAGGTGGTAAGGTCACCAAAGTCTTTGTGAATATTGCGATAGTCGGAAATATCATATCCGTAGTCCGAATTTGGAGAAGGGTAAATGGGGGAAAACCAGATGCAGTTTGCGCCAAGGGACTTAATATAATCCAGTTCTTCCAGAACACCGTTTAAGTCTCCGATGCCGTCTCCGTTACTGTCCTTAAAGGAACGGCACCAAATTTGGTAAACCACAAGGTCTTTAAACCAGCTGTTATCGTATTTTGCTTTTGCCATGGAAAATGGCTCCTTTCAAAAAATTTCCGTAGTAAAAAGCGGGCCGGGGGCGTCAGGCACGGGCGTCATACAGAAGCTGTGCCAGTTCCCCGCGGGAAATGGTACCCGCTGCTTTAAGGCTGCTGCCTGACGCCCCAGTGTCCTTGCCGAGCACGGCCGTCAGACCGCTGTTGACAAGCCGGACGGAGGCACTGTCAAATTTAGAGTATCTGGTAGAGGAGGCAGCCGGAACATAGCCCTGTTCGGCGGCCCATACAATGGCCTTGCGGACAACCGGACTGGTATTCAGTTCGGTAATGTCAGACCATTTAATATTGGACACGTCTACGTCCGGCATGCCGGCCAGACGGTACAGAACCACGGCCAGCTCGGCTTTGCGCAGATCCTGCCCCGGGAAGAACTGGCTTCCGCAACCGACCATCAGGCCTTTTTCATAGGTATAGGAAATGGCTTTGTAATACGTGTCTCCTTTTTCCACATCCGTCAACGGAAGGGCGGTTGCGGAATTGTGCGTTGCAAGGTAATCTTCCGGAAGCACATACAGGTATCCGGTGTCATACTGAATAAAGTGGTTCAGCAGAATGCTGTAGACATTGCAAAGCAACGTTGCCACTTCATCCGGGCAGGCCTGCGCCAGCGGAATAATGGTCTTAACAGCGCCCTTCAGTAAGGCGTGTACTTCTTCAGTGTCATACGTTGCACCGCCCTTGTCCTGCAGGGACTGATTCAGGAGCTCTTCCAACTGGCTGACCACACTGTCTGTGTTGCCGTAGAACAGGTGGAAGAAAATCTGCGGAGCATCTTCCTGTACTTTCATCATGAAGTCTTCCAGTACGTCTGCATAGGTTCCGTCACTGCTGATGATATACGTCAGCGTACCAAGCAGTTCATATAAACCGTCTTCCAAATCCTGGAATCCGTCCCGGCCGCCCAGGGCGGTGGCCAGTGTCGGCATGGCACGGTTTAAGAAGGTGTACTGGGTTTCCGAAGTGTTATTACTTCTTTGAATCAGGTTGTCCACAGTGCCGTTTGGCGTAACCGTTACCGGCTGGAATTTTCCAAGGAACTGTTTCCGAAGGCCCCAGTTGGAGTCATCCGGGCACTTGTTCAAACAGGCTTCATGGTACGTTTCAAAGTCTTTGTCTCCGGCTACCGGCAGGTAGTAGTCAATGCCGTACCGGGTGAAACCCATGTTGGACGGGGCAACGTAAGTAACTAAATCGCCGCGGAAAATGATGTTATGGATATTGGAGTAAATTTCTGCGTTGGCGGTTGCGTCCTTGACGTCTGCACAAAGCGGGGATTCCAGGGTGTAGCAATAAATGTCTTTCCCCTTTAAGGTGACCCCTTTGCGGAGGGTGCCGCCCTGGCTCAGCAACCGGTCAATTTTGCTGACCATGATATTGGTGGCTGCGCCGCCTCTGCTGTGCCCGCAGGTCCAGATTTTCAGATTGCCTTTAATTTCCGTGTGCCGTTTCAGATAGTCCAGTAAGAAACGATAGGCAATGTCTCCGGCTTCAGCAAAGCCCTGATGGTCTCCTTCGGTTCCGATTTTTACGTTGGAGCCCCACTCCGCTTCATATCCGGCGCCACGTTGAATGATGGCAAGAAGCGTATAAGATTTTCCGTTAATCTTAGTTTCTTTGGAAGCAATGCCAACGCCGTAGGTGTCCCGCTCCGGTTTGGTGACATAGGCTTCGTTGAACTCTATGTTCTTGTACCCGCATTCCGTTAAGAAGGCGCGGGCATTGGAATCATAGGTGTCATGGGTGGTGCCGGTACTGTTTTGTGCGCAGTACGCCAGATAAGAACAGGCAATGGCAACGTCATTGTCATAGTCATATCCGGAGCCGGAGAAGTAGTCATCCGTGTAGGTGTAATCATATTCTCCGTCTGTGTAAGAAATTTTGCCTGAGTACGTTTTGTTTTTGCCTGAAGCAACGGCCGCAATGCTGGTGACAGACAGCATTAAGACCAGTGCCAACAGGGCACTAATCAGTTTTTTCATTATTTTCTCCCTTCGTTATTTGATTTTAAACAAACACGATTTCAGCCAACTTCATTATATCTTGTTTTTTCCTGTCTTTGTAACCAATCGTAACTTCTTTTTTTTGGCATGGGTGTTATACTTAAACCGCAGAAAAAATAGGAATGGGGGTTTTCCTATGAAGAAAAATACAGATACCAAAAAAATTATCGGTATTGTTGCAGCTGTCCTGGTTGTCGTCCTTGCTCTGGTCATTGTTGGCAAAGAAGTTATTGGAAGACAAAGCGCACAGGCAAAGAATTCCACCACGTCTTCCAGCTCTACTACCACCTCCACAACAACTACTACAACTACCACTACTACAACAACTACTACAACCACGGAAGCGGCCGAAACAACCAAGACCGGCTCCAATGAATCCGAATCTTCGGACGGCTCCGGCAAAGTGGTTTATCTGACCTTTGATGACGGTCCCAGCCAATATACACAGGAACTGTTAAATACGTTGGATAAGTACAATGTCAAAGCCACCTTCTTTGTAACGCATCAGTTCAGCAAATATGAGGACATGATTGCCGTTGAAGCAAAGAAGGGTCATACCGTAGCCATTCACAGCTACAGCCATGACTATGCCAAAATTTATTCCAGCGAAGATGCCTATTTTGAAGATCTGGACAAGATGAATGACATCATCCAGAAACAGACCGGACATAAGGCCTACTTAATCCGGTTCCCGGGCGGTAGCTCCAATACCGTTTCCAGAAAGTATAACAACGGCATCATGACCAAGCTGACCAATTCCGTAACGCAGAAGGGTTACCTGTATACCGACTGGAATGTAAGCAGCGAAGACGCTTCCAATAAGACATACTCCGTTGATACCATTGCCAATAATGTTATCAATGGCATGAAGAAGCATAAGGTTTCTGTTGTATTGCAGCATGATACCAAGGCCAACAGTGTCAAGGCCGTAGAAAAGATTATTCAATACGGTCAGGCCAACGGCTATACCTTCAAAGCCATGACCAAAGATTCTTACATGGTTCACCATAAGGTAAATAACTAAAAGGCAGATGAACAACTGAGAAAAAACAGTGGTTTTCCTTGCAAGTTAGCTTCTGCCAATGCATAATATACACCGTAAGAAAAAAGACTTCTGTAAAGGAGAAACACTTATGTTAGTATCTGCAAAAGAAATGATCACTGCTGCCAGAGATGGCCACTATGCCATTGGCGCAATCAACATCAACAACCTGGAATGGATTAAAGCCGTTCTGCAGGGTTGTGAAGAAGCTAAATCGCCGGTTATTATCCAGGTTTCTGCTGGTGCCGGTAAATACATGGACGGTTTCAAAAACGTAGTAGACATGGTAGAACACTGCATGGAATACCAGAACATTACCGTTCCGGTTGCCCTGCATCTGGACCATGGCACCTATGATGCCGCCAAGGAGTGCCTGGAAGCAGGATTCTCTTCCATCATGTTTGACGGTTCCGCTCTTCCCATTGAAGAAAACTTTGCCAAGACCAAAGAGCTTGCTGAAATCTGCAAAGCCAGAGGCATTTCCCTGGAAGCAGAAGTGGGTGCCATCGGCGGCGAAGAAGACGGCGTTGTCGGTATGGGCGAATGCGCAGACCCGGCAGAATGCAAGCTGATTGCTGATCTGGGCGTAGATATGCTGGCTGCCGGTATCGGCAACATTCACGGCGTTTATCCGGAAGGCTGGCCGGGACTTCGTTTTGACGTTCTGGAAAATATCACCAAGGCTGTTCCGGGCGTGCCGCTGGTACTGCACGGCGGTTCCGGAATTCCGGACGAAATGGTACAGAAGGCCATTTCCATGGGCGTTTGCAAGGTTAATGTAAATACGGAATGCCAGCTGGTATTTGCCGCTGCCACCCGTAAGTACATTGAAGAAGGCAAAGACCAAGAAGGAAAGGGCTTTGATCCTCGTAAGCTGCTGGCTCCTGGTTGTCAGGCCATTGTTGATATGGTTAAGTACAAAATGGAAGTCTTCGGCTGTGCAGGAAAAGCCTGAGCCTAAGCAACAAACAAGGCGGATCGAACAGATCCGCCTTTCTTTTTAAAAACAGCAAAAAACCAAAATGAGGAACGCATTATGTATTTCAATGAAAAAATGGAAACCCTTCCACGGGAAGAGCTGAAGCAATTACAAAGCCAGCGGCTGGTAGAAACCGTGAAACGGGTGTATGACAACGTACCGGCATATCGCAAAAAAATGGAAGAAAAGGGTCTGACACCGGAGGATATCCACGGGGTAGATGACCTTAGCAAGCTTCCGTTTACCACCTATATAGATTTACGGGAAGCCTATCCGTTTGGCATGGCAGCTGCACCGAAAAGCGAATGGGTTCGCTTACACGCCTCCAGCGGTACCACCGGAAAATCCAAAATTGCCGTTTATACCAAGCATGACATTGACGTATGGTCCGAAGTGGTAGCCAGATGTCTTGCCATGGCCGGCCTGACGAAGGATGATGTCCTGCTGGTTGGTTACGGTTACGGCCTCTTTACCGGCGGTCTGGGTGCCCATTACGGTGGGGAAAAGTTGGGTGCGCTGGTTCTGCCGGTTTCCACCGGTAACACACAGAAGACCATTGACATGCTGATTGACTGCCAGGCCACCGCCATTGCCTGTACCCCGTCTTATCTTCTGCACATTGCCGAAGCCCTGGAGCGGGAAGGCTTAATGGACAAGATTGCACTGAAATACGCCATCTGCGGTGCGGAACCGTGGACGGATGAAATGCGTGCCAGATTGGAAGCCAAGCTGAACATTCATTGTTATGACATTTACGGTTTAACCGAAATTATCGGACCGGGCGTTGCCAATGACTGTCCGGCACACGCAGGCTTACATATCTGGGAAGACCACTTCCTGCCGGAAATCATTGACCCGGTTACCGGTGAAGTGCTTCCGGAGGGCTCAGAAGGGGAACTGGTTATTACCACCCTGACCAAGGAAGGCATGCCAATGATCCGTTACCGGACCAAAGACCTTACTTCCCTGGCTTATGAAACCTGTACCTGCGGCCGCACCTGCGCCCGTATTCAGCGCTTCAAGGGCCGTTCGGATGACATGCTTATTATTAAGGGTGTTAATGTATTCCCGTCTCAGGTAGAAGCTGCACTGCTTACCATTGACGGTATGACACCGAATTACTTCATTACCGTAGACCGCGTGAATGACCAGGACGTTATGGAAGTAGCCGTAGAACTGGATGAACACTTCTTCTCCGACGAAATTGCCGACCTGGAACGCCTGACCGAAAAGGTAAAACACGTCTTGAAGACCGCCATCGGCCTGAATGTTCAGGTACGCCTGGTAGAGCCAAATACTCTGGAACATTCCCAGGGCAAGACCAAGCACGTATTGGATAAACGTAAACTGTATTAAAAGGAGGTTCTCTTATGTTTGTAAAGCAACTTTCTGTTTTTCTGGAAAATCGTGAAGGACGGGTGCTGGAAGTATTCAACATCCTGAAAAATGCAGACATTAATGTTTGCTCTGTCAGTCTGGCGGACACCTCCCAATACGGAATCCTTCGCCTGCTGGTCAATGACGTAGACAAGGCCCAGATGGTGCTGAAAGACCACGGCATTTCCTCTAAAACCACAGAGGTTATTGCCGTTAACATTCCGCACGTAGTGGGCTCTCTGGAAGGCGTTCTGAATGCCATCAGCTCTGCCGGCATTAATATTTCCTATATGTATGGCTTGTCCTTAGGCGGTAGCGGTGCCTCCATTGCCATCAAGGTCAATGACACCGAAGGTGCCAAAAAGGCCCTGGAACCGCTGAACATTACCTTCTACACAGACGAAGACCTGAAGAATCTGTAAGAAGGATTCGTAGGCCTCCGAAAGCACAACCGAAAGGACACCCCTGAAAGGATACGCCCATGAGCAAGTATTTTATTGCCAGTGACATCCACGGTTCCTCCTACTGGTGCCGGAAAACACTGGAAGAATTCCAAAAGAGCGGGGCAGAACGTCTGATCCTCCTGGGAGACATTCTGTATCACGGCCCCCGTAATGATCTTCCCAAAGACTATGCTCCCAAGGAAGTCATTGCCATGCTGAATCCGCTCAAGAACAAAATTTATGCGGTCCGCGGCAACTGCGAAGCCGAAGTAGATCAAATGGTACTGGATTTTCCCGTCATGGCGGACTATGCACTTCTCTGCCTGAACGGCCACACCATTTATGCTACGCATGGCCACATTTACAATGAAGAACACCTGCCGCCCCTTTCTTCCGGCGATGTACTTCTCCACGGTCATACCCACCTACTAAAGGCCGAGCAGCTTACAGCAGACGGCACCACGTTTTACCACTTAAATCCGGGCTCCACCTCTATTCCAAAAGGTGGCAACCCCAATACCTACGCAATCCTGGACGGTGACTCCTTCACTGTTTATGATTTTGACGGTAACGTAGTGGCAGAAATTACATTGGAATAAGCAAAGACATAAAAAGAAAGCTCCGAAAGATATTCTCTCGGAGCTCTTTTCTTCATCTTTTTGGATTATTCATACCGCTCATCAAAGACACGCTGGGTCTTCTTTTCGGAGCGGGGCAGGACGCCAAGTTCTACTACCTTGACCAGTGGCGTGAAGCCGATTTTGGATTTTACCGTTTGGGCAATGCGTTTGGCCAGGTCAAGGAAGTCTACGGTGCCGTTGGTTTCTACGTAAATGCGCATGGTGTCCTTGCCTTCCAGGTGGGAAATGCGGATCTGATATTCGCTGGAAATTTCCGGGAAGGTGGCCAGAACTTCTTCAATTTGCTTGGGGAAGACGTTAACACCTTTAATTTTCATCATGTCGTCGGAACGGCCCATAATGGTATCAATGCGTGGGAACTTGCTGCCGCAGGCACATTCACCTGGTAAAATGCGGGTTATGTCATGGGTGCGGAAGCGGAGGAGCGGAGCACCCTCCTTGACCAGCGTGGTAATGACTAACTCGCCAAGCTGTCCGTCCGGAACCGGTTGTTCCGTAATGGGGTCAATAACTTCTACGTAAAGGAAGTCGTCCCAGATGTGCATGCCGTTGTTTTCCTTGCAACTGATGCCAATGCCGGGGCCGTAGATTTCGGTTAAGCCGTAAATGTCATACAGTTCGGCGCCCAAGATGCCCTGGATGCGGTCCCGCATTTTTTCGCCCCAGCGTTCGGAACCGGTAATAATGCGTTCAATGTGAATTTTGTCCTGCAGGCCTTCTTTTTCCACTTCTTCGGCAATCAGAAGGGCATAGGAGGAAGTGGAGCAGAGCACGTTGGTGCCAAGATCCTGCATCATCTGCAGCTGCTTGGCGGTGTTTCCGGGGCCCATGGGAATGCACATGGCACCAAACTTTTCAATGCCGGCCTGGAAGCCGACACCGGCGGTCCACAGGCCGTAACCGGTGGCGTTCTGGATATGGTCGGTCTTCTTGCATCCGGCAAATTCAAAGCAGCGGGCAAACATGGTGGCAAAGTCGTCTACATCCTTCTTGGTATAGGGGATAATGACGGGTGTGCCGGTGGTGCCGGAGGAGGAGTGGATGCGAACAATATCTTCGTCCTTGCAGGCGCGAATGCCAAAGGGATATGCGTCCCGCAGGTCCTGTTTTTCGGAAAAGGGCAGCTTTAAAAAGTCTTCTTCGGTCTGGACGCCGGTGATGCCGGCTTCTTCCAGACGCTTTCCGTAAAAATTACCGGAGGCCAGAAGGCGTTTAACCTGCTTGTCTACCAACTCTAACTGTGTCTGATTAATATGCATGGTGGTTACTCTCCTTTTGGGGCTACTTCATACTGCAGTGCTGCAAAGTTCAGTTCCTGGAACTTTTGCGGCACTTTTTCTTTGATGGCCTCCGTAATATCCTGTACGGAAAGCGGAAGGACGTTGCTGCGAACGGCAACGCCAAGCAAAACAACGTTCAGACATTTGGCGTTGCCGAGGGCAGTCAGTGCCCTGTCGGCATCCACCAGGTAAAGATGCTGTACATGGTCTTGCAGGTAAGCTAAAATTTCGGCTTCCTTGTAGGTGGAAATGCCGATGTTGGCACTGACCGGCTTCACCGGCCGGTTGCTGACCACTACGGTGCCGCCTTCTTTTAAGTAAGGCAGCATACGCAGGGTTTCTGCCGGCTCAAAGCCAATGATCAGGTCTGCTTTGCCAAGGCCAATCTGGGGCGCGTAAACGTCTCCTAAACGGATATGGCTGACAACAGAGCCGCCGCGTTGGGACATACCAATGGTTTCTGCTGTTTTGACAGGAATGTTTTTCTTCATGGCGGCAGCGGCAATTAAGCGGGACGCCAGAACGGTTCCCTGTCCGCCGACACCACAGAGGAGAATATTGGTTTCAGACATTCTTTTCACCTCCGGAAATGGCGTTAACCGGGCAGATTTGTTCGCATAAAGTACAGCCGGTGCAAAGGGTGGTATCTATGCTGGCTTTGTCTGCCTTAAACTGTAACGCCGGGCAGCCCAGTTCCTCTACACAGGCCTTGCAACCAATGCATTTTGCCGGGTCTACTTTGGAATGGCCCTTTGGTTTGGCCAGTACAATGCAGGGGGAACGGAAGATAATGGCTTTTACGCCTTTTTCTTCCGAAACCTGTTTAATCAGTTCCACGGATTCCGCAAATTGGAGCGGGTCTGCGGTGACAACGGTGGTAAGGCCAATGCCGCGCAAAACGGATTCAATGGAAACCGGCGTAACCGTTTGGCCCATCATGGTGACACCAATGCCCGGGTGCGGCTGCTGACCGGTCATGGCCGTAGTGTGGTTATCCAAAACAATCAGGGTCATGTCCGCCTGATTGTAGAATGCGTTAATAACGCCGGTAATGCCGGAAGCAAAGAACGTGGAGTCCCCGACAAAGGCAAAGCACTTTGTGTCAGGTTCTGTGTGGTAAACGCCCTGTGCAATGTTGATGCCGGCACCCATGCAAAGGCAGGTGTCACACATGTCCAGCGGCGCGGCATTCCCTAAGGTGTAACAGCCGATGTCACCGCAGTAAATGGTCTTTTTGCCAAGCATGGCTTCTTTTACGGCGTAAAAGCTGGCTCTGTGCGGACAGCCGGCACAGAGAACCGGCGGCCGGATCGGCAACTCCGGAACATCTGTGGGGGCGTTTCCTGCGTCCGTGCGATTCGGTTTTTCTCCATTTATAAAGTTACAAAGCAGTTCCGCTACGTAATCTACATTATTTTCACCGGCCGGCTTGACGTCTCCGGTCAGTTTTCCTTTTACAGTTAACGGCAGGTGATGTTTTCCTACTACTTTTAGCAATTCCTGCTCTAAAACCGGATCCAGTTCTTCAATGCAAAGGACCTCATCCAACTCTTTGACAAAGTCCAGTACCAGGTCTTCCGGGAAGGGAAACGGTGTTGCAATTTTGCAAACCGCCGGATGGTTTTCCGGGTCCAGGTTGTCCATGGTATAGGCAAAGTTAATGCCGTGGGTCAGGATTCCTTTTTTGGAAGGACTTCCGGCAGCAGGAATGATTTGATTTTTATCATACCGGGAAAGGGTATGCCGCAGTTCGGCGTTCCGCTGTTCAATCAGCCCGTGGTTGCGCAAAGACAGCCGTGGGAAAATAACCCAGCGGGAGGCGTCTTTTTGGAAGCCCTCCGGGGTATTGGTTTCCTGTTCTTCCGGGTCTTTGACGGAAATGGCTTCATAACCGTGGTCAATGCGGGTGGTAGCCCGGAAAAAGACCGGAGTGCCGAATTGCTCAGAAAAGGCAAACGCATCCTGAATCATGGTATAGGCCTCCGCCACAGAGGACGGATCAAAGACCGGCACTTTGGAAAACTGTCCAAAGGTGCGGGTGTCCTGCTCCGTCTGGGAGGAGATAGGGCCAGGGTCGTCCGCCACCATGACTACCATGCCGCCCTTTACGCCAATGTAAGACAGGCTCATGAGCGGGTCAGAGGCTACGTTCAGGCCAACCTGCTTCATGGTGACCAGGACCCTGGCCCCGCTATAGGCAGCGCCGGCGCCAACTTCCATGGCGGCTTTTTCATTAATGGACCACTCTACGTGAATGTGACCCGGATTCCGCTTGGCAATGGTTTCCAGCACTTCCGTGGATGGGGTACCAGGGTAACCGGCAACCAGGTTGACGCCGGCCGCCATAGCGCCTAACGCAATGGCTTCGTTCCCCATTAAAAATTCCTGATGCATGCACACATTCCTCCAGAAAATAAAAAATCCTGCCCCGGGAAATTCCCGAGACAGAAGGACTTAGTCCCGGAAATCATACTCTTCCTTGTGGGATTCCCGGAATAGTTGGTAGACGGCCTGTACCGTTTTGGGATTTTCTACTAAGGAGAAATCGTCCCCTTCTACCAACAGAATCAGCACTTCATCCGTGCTGGACCCTTCCGTGGGGCGTAAGGCAACATATTGCCCTCCACGGTAGTCTATTTCATCTAAAAATTCAAAGGCAATTTCATTGCCGTCTTCGTCATAAAGATAAAGGATGCTGTCCATTTTTTAACCCCTTTCTTTTCTGCGATTCAGTATAACAGAAACGTTAAAAACTTGACAAGAGAAAACGCTCAAAACCGCGTACTTATTTGCTATAATGGGTCCGTATTGCAGCAATGCAATTCTCTGATAAAGGAGAAGAAGAGACCACTATGGATGAACACAAAGTTGTTTTTTTGGATGTGGACGGAACGCTGATAGATTACCACGGCGTTTTTCCGGAATCCGCACGGGAAGCACTCCGGCTTGCCCGCTTAAATGGTCATCAGATGGTTATTTGTACCGGCCGTGCTTTATGCCAAATGGAAAGCTGGTTTCCTATGGAACTGGTGGACGGCATGATTACGGCAGCCGGTTCCAGTGTCTATCATGCGGGAAAGCTGATTTATTCTACCACATTTGAAACCGAACATACCAAACAGATGGTACAGTACTTCCAGGAAAACCGGATGCCGTTTTTCCTGCAGTCCGAACAGAAGCTGTATTCCGCCAACTGGTGTAAAGATGCCGGTATGGCTTTGTTCCGCGGAAAGGGCTTAAATGCGGAAGCAGTGGAAAAGGTTTATGGCACGGTTGACTTTGTAAAGGAACCCTGGCTGCAGCCGGGCATTGAAAAGGCACTTTACTACAATTGTCGTAAAGCGCCGGAGCAGGTGGAACAGGATCTGGACGGGTATTTCAAAATTACGGATTCCAGCTTTAAGCTGTCCCGCTTTTGTGATGGGGAAATTACCCTTTCCGGCATAGACAAAAGCGCCGGTATGAATGCCTATTTACAGAATGCCGGCATTGCACGGGAAAACTCCATTGCCTTTGGAGACGGCCCCAATGACATGGAAATGATTCAATATGCAGGCCTTGGTATTGCCATGGGCAATGGCACTGCCGCCTTAAAGAAAGTGGCAGACCGCGTTTGCGGAGACGTCAACAAGGATGGCCTTTACTTTGCGTTTCTGGGGTTGGGCTTGCTGGACAATTAAGGGCAAAATAAAACTACGCTTTTTTAATGATGTCTTGTACCGTAAGAGTATGCTCTGCATCCTCAATGCTGAATTTTACATCATAATTTAAATAGGTCAGACCATATACACGACCTGGTTTTCGCTGATATTGCGGACGCGGGTCGTGTTTTAATATGCCCAGCAATTCCTGCCGGCAGGCCTCCGGAATCTGCTGCAGCAGGTTGTCCGGGAAGACAACCTGCAATTGCAGGTCCGGCAGCGTGTCGGTGTATCCGCCGGTGGCGTCCGGCACAGCGTCGGCGTACGGCAGATAGGGCTTAATGTCAAAAATGGGCGTTCCGTCCATCAGATCCACGCCGGAGACGGTAATGACCGGCCCTTCCGGCCCGTCTAAGGAAATGGATTCTAGTTTGACTACGGTCAGTCCCAGATTGTTTGGCCGGAAGGGGGAGCGGGTGGCGAACACACCCATGCGGGTGTTCCCGCCCAGGCGCGGCGGTCTTACCGTTACCGGCGGCTTTTCTCCGGGACGGACCGCCTCTGAGAACTGCCAGATCAGCCAGATATGGGAAAAGGTTTCCAGTCCGCGCAGGGCATCCGGATTTCTGTACTCCGGTTCAAAGACAATGCGCCCCTGCAAAGCGGAAATAACACCGCTTTGCCGCGGTACGCCGAACTTGCCGGACAGGTTGGTTTCCATATGCGCAATTTGCTCCATAAAACGGCCTCCCGTATTGTATTTTTAAGTTTGCTGGATTAAAATTATACCACAAGTTCCAGGAAAAAAAGGAAGTAGCAGTATCATGTTAAAACCAATGAGAGTCTATGCACAAATTGACTTAAACGCTCTTCGGTATAATCTGAAACAGAATATGGACCATGTTGGTGACAAAGTCAAAGTCATGGCCATTGTAAAAACAGACGCCTACGGTCACGGTGCAGTGCATGTTGCCAAAGCACTGAATGAAGAAGGCGTCTATGGTTTTGCGGTTGCCACCGTGGAAGAAGCCATGGAACTGCGCAAAGCCGGCTTACAAAACTCTATTTTGGTTCTGGGCCATGTTTTCTTCCGGGACTTACCGGAAGCCATTACCAATCACATCCTGTTGACGGTAGACAATTTAGTGGATGCCAAGCGCATTTCCGAAATTGCCGTTGCCATGCAGACCACTGCACGGATTCACATTAAAGTGGACACCGGCATGGGCCGTCTTGGGTTCCAGCCAACAGAAGAAAGTAAACAGCAGATCCTGAAAATTAATGAACTGCCCCACGTGGACATAGACGGTATCTTTACCCACTTTGCCATGGCAGACAGCAAAGATAAAACCAGTATGGAACACCAGGAAGCCATCTTCCTGGATTTCATTAAAGACCTGGAAGACCGGGGTATTCACTTCCATCTCCGCCATATGTGCAACTCTGCAGCCACCATGGAAAAAGAAGACGGCTTCTTGGACATGGTTCGTGTTGGCGCCACGCTGTACGGCTTTAGCCCAAGTAATGAAGTTTCCAATAAATATATCCAGCCGAAACCGGTTCTTAGCCTGATTAGCCACGTTTCCCACATCAAGGATGTTGGCCCCGGCTTTACCGTAAGTTACGGCTCCACGTATGTAACCAAGAATGAACATACCGTTATTGCCACGGTTCCTGTCGGCTACGGAGACGGTTATCCACGTAGCCTTTCCAATAAGGGCTATGTTTTAATCGGCGGCAAAAAGTGCCCTATCTTAGGTCGTGTCACCATGGACCAGTGCATGGTAGATGTTACGGCTTTGGACCACGTCTCTATTGGCGATGAAGTAGTACTGATTGGAAAACAAGGGGACCAGGAAATTACCCTGGATGAACTTGGGGAACTGTCCGGCCGCTTCAATTATGAATTTGCCTGTGACCTGAACCAGCGGGTTCCCAGATTATACGAATAACATTACTATGGAATATTATTCTTTAAGTCAGTATTTAAAAGACGAATACGGAGAAAAGCTGTATAAGCTTTCTCTGTCCGGTGCCGGGACCTGTCCAAATCGGGACGGGTCCCTTGGCGTTTCCGGATGCGCCTTTTGCTCCGAAGGTGGCTCCGGGGACTTTGCGGCTCCGGCGGATTGGCCGCTGGACAAGCAAATGGAATTTGCCAAGCGCCGCGTGGCCGGAAAGTCCCATGCGGATCGGTATATTGCTTATTTTCAGAGTTACACCGGCACCTACGGAGACCTGGGCCGCCTGAAAGCACTTTACACCGAAGCGGTCAACCGACCCGAGGTGGCCGTGCTTTCCATTGCCACCCGGCCGGACTGCCTTGGCCCGGAGGTCATGGAAATGCTGACTGAACTCCGGGCCAGGAAGCCCGTCTGGGTAGAGCTTGGACTGCAGACCACCAGGCCGGACTCCGTTCGGGCCATTCGCCGCGGCTACCCAAACGAAGTTTATGCAGACGCGGTGCACGCCCTGAACGCCGCCGGCATTAAGGTAGTAACCCACGTTATTCTGGGCCTCCCCGGGGAAACGCTGGATGACATGCAGGCCACGGCGCAGTATGCCTGCCGGCAGGGCACCTGGGGCCTGAAGCTCCAACTGCTCCATATTCTGGAAGGTACCACTTTTGCCGAAGAATACAGGGCCGGAAGAATTACCCAATTAGACGAAGATACCTATATTTACTACGTCTGTGAAATCCTAAAAGCCCTTCCCGAAGATATTGTCATCCATCGTCTGACCGGGGACGGCCCCAAGAATATTCTGTTGGCGCCCACGTGGAGTGCCAACAAAAGAGAAGTGCTGAATCGCCTGAACAAAGCAATCAGGGAAACCACCAAAGAACCCACCGGAGAGGGCGGGTTTTCGTCTTGCGTGTAGGAGGATTTTTCGCTATAATATCCCAGCAGATGCGCCTGTGGTGAAATTGGCAGACACGCATGTTTTAGGAGCATGTACCTCGGTGTGCGGGTTCAAGTCCCGCCGGGCGCACCAAAAAGGACACACCTACCCGGTGTGTCCTTTTTTACTGCTTTATTTCTTTTCCATTGTGCAATGGAATGGCCCAAAGCTGCCCTTCTTTAAAATAAACTCCATGCCGTTGGCGTTTATGCGTTCGGCTGTGCTTAGCAGTTCATATTGTCCGGAAGGGTCAAAAACCTGATAACCGGTTAGGTGGAATCCGTTGCGTTCGTAAAAGCGTAAGCGGCTGACTCGCTGGTCATAATTTTTGGCAGATTCATCCAGCGGCTCTATGCAAAGGTACAACTCCTGCCCGGCATAAGTTTCCTTCAGAAAATCCAGGATGCGGGAACCATTGCCCTGCCCGCGCAACTCCGGATTTACGGCAAGAAAGATAACAAAAACCGTGTCTTCTTCCTGCGTCAGGTGAGCAAGTCCCAAGAATTTTTCATCATCATAAAAAGCAAGCAACTCCGTAGTTTCTTCGTAGGCGGTGGCCCGCAAAAGCCAGACCGGCATTCGTTCATTTGGCGGAAATGCCTGGCGATACAGTTTCCCTACATCCCGGTATGCTTTACTAAAATACCGAACTTTCCTGACTTCCATGAAAATCTCCTTTGTTACTTTTTACAAATATCTTCCCACCCATTTTAGCATATTTTTTGTCATTCCCTTGTCATAAAATCGCCATTCTTTTGCACCTTATAAGTAGAAGGAGTTGAAGATGGAGGTGGTTCCCTTGATTTAATAGAAAAGCAATTATGACAAGTCCGAATAAAATGTTTGATTAAAAAACAAGGAGGCATTTATGCTGGTAAAAAAGATTAGCGCAATTTCTATGTCCCTTTTGCTTTTATTAACGATGAGTCTTTCTGTTCATGCAAGTGCTACTGAAGTACAAGATGAACAGGCTATACAAAATACAATTGTAGAATACTATGATCGATCTTATCATTCTTGGTCAACTCTTGAATTGGACAGCTTTGATGATCTTATAGATTTAAACTCAGTTCAAATGAAAAATTATTTAACTTCCCTTGAGGGCACGGTTTATAGATGGAGCCAAATCGCAAAGACGGCGCCGGAAGAAGTTGAAGCCAGAGAAAAATACGACCTTTTTTATGACTTTGATGAGATTTCTTTCAGTAATAATGGAACGAAGGCGGTTGTTTCTGTCACTCTTTCCGGAGAAACGGAAGGAACTCCTACCTATCCTATCTTTGTTTCATTGGGAACCAACATGTTTAGTGTTGAGAAGATGGATGGTCAGTGGAAAATAACCGGCCACACCTATGATGATATTATCTTGTATGAGGAGTCATTATCTCAAGAAATTGCGCTGGATACGGATGCCATTAATAAAGAACTTGTGCAGCAAAATGATGTTGAAGTAACCAGTGCCCAGATGAAAGAATCTGATGATTTAATGGCTTATCCGTATACGGATTATTCTTATTCTGCTTCCCGTGCTGCGGCATATGCAAAAGCTTATTGTAAAAGCGGAAATTCAAAGTTCTATTCCAGTAGCAAAGACTGCACCAATTTTGTTTCACAGGCCGTTTCTTATGGGTTTGGATCAAAATCAAGCTATAGCGATTTTTCCTCTTACCGCATGGTAACAACAAGTAGTTATTCTACTGGCTGGTATGCTGGTTCCGGAGGAGGAAGTTCTAGTTGGGAAGGTGTTTCAGCTCACTGGAATTACATGACATCGTCAAAAACAGGTCAGCCAGGACCAAGAGTTTCAAAAATTGCAGTTAGCGCAATAAAAACCGGCGATGTTATGCAAATCGACTTTAATAAAGATGGCACATATGATCATACTGTAATCTGTGTTGATGGATCTTCCGGTAAGTTTGCCCAACACACATCAAACGGATTCCGATATGCTAAGGAATACTCTGGCAATAAACGAGCTTATTATCCAAAGTCTTTTCGTGTTTATTAATTAGATGAGGAAGAGAAAATGATGTCAATCTTAAAGCCTTCCATCCTTTTCCTTTGTGTGGTAACCCTGCTGTTTGGCCTTACTGGTTGTAAAGATGGTCAGGCAGAACCTTGTCAGGATTCTTTGCGAGCTGGTTTTACACCGCCATCCGGGTATACCATTGTGAAAAATGAGTATGGAGCGGAAGAACAAGATCTTGTTATGCTTAATGCTGATGACAACTTTATTCGTATTACCAGTAAAGAAAAGGATATTTCTTCGGAGTGGCCACCTGCAGAATCTGAGTGGCAGACAGTTTTAATTGGCAATTTGAAAGGGTATTATATTGTAAAAGATGACTATATAACGCTTTTATGGTGTACCGGGCAATATGTACATATGATATGGGCACCATTGACTGATGATTTTACTGTTGATACGGCTACTCAACTGGCAAATTCAAGAACAGAAGTGTAAAGGAGGATTCTTGTGAAGAAAAAGTTTTATTTACGGTTGATTCTTATCATTGTTTTGGTGGTGGCAATAGCGGGTGCTATTGTGGCCGTGCTTTGTAAACCGCAGGTAAATTATTCTGATACAGAAATTGCAGAGGCCAAGCAGGTGGCAGAAGATAAATTTTATGAATCCTATTTTACCTTAGATGGATTGCACTATGATCAGGCGGCAACGAAGGAGTTTTACAAGAAAAACAGGAAGGGTGACTGGGGGACAGAACGATATGACAAAATAATGGTTCTGAAAGGAAACATTATAGTTGCCGATGACGTTCCGCCATTTACTGCGTTTGAAGCCGGAACAACCTGTCAGGACTGGATGTTTATTTTAGCCAAAACAAAAACTGATACTACATGGAAGTATGTAGATGGTGGATATTAACTGAAACAAAGGAGCCGCAATTGTAACGCTGCGTTGCAATTGCGGCTCTTTCTTTTTTGTCTATTTCTCTGTTCTGGAATTGGCAAGTTGGATGGCATTATCTACCGTGAAACTACTGGTCAAAGGCGCCCAAATGATATGCTCATACTGCCCGGTGCACCAAAGTAGAGTAATATAATCATCTTCTATGACATAGTACCCAATATGCCCGTCAACTGTAATCCGCGTAGGCGTAGACTCCGATACGCTGAACGTATGTTTTTGGCCGGCTTCCTGCGTAGTAATCAGTATGAATTCTTTCCTGTCATTTAAGAAAAGAATTTCCTGCCTTGTGTTGCCAACTTCTTTTTTGGCCAAAGTAAATCCGTCCGGCGGTGTAAAAGTAGAGGCAACAGAATCAGATTGCGCAGTTGGCGTGAAACTGATTGTTGTGGAGTCATGCGAGGTAGCAATAACGGCAATGGTTAACAAAACCAGAAGAACGGCAATTAACAATCCCATTTTCAGATTCTTTTTTAAGCTGATAGGGGACTGAACCGGCAGAGACTTCTTCGGCTTGGCGTCCAACTTGTCTAAAGATTTTAATATCTTTCTTCGCATGGTGGCAGGCAATACCACATCTGCTTGCTGGTTTAGAGAGTGTAATTCCTCTTCCAGCAGTTGGCGTTTTGCTTCTACACAGGCGTTTCTTAAAAGCAGATCATCTGTCATGTTTGCCACCTCCTGTTAGGGCCTGACGGATTTTTTCTTTGCCGCGACGGAGCCGCTGTGCTACCAGATTTTCGGAAAGACCGAGTAATTCGGCAATTTCTGCGTTGGTGTAACCATCTGCATATTTTAATAAAAGCGGAAGGCTGTACTTTTCATTTAAGGCCTTGATGACCATGACCAATTCCGCTTGACTGTAGTCTGAAAAAGATGCATCTTCCGGGCGATACAGTGCTTCTTCTGCCATCTCTTCTAAAGAAGAGGTCGTTTCCTTGTTGTTTAATTTGTAGGCGCAACGTTTGCAAATGGTAATTAAATATTTCTTTTGTTGAGGTTCCTTTAAACCAAGGAAGGTAGAATACACTGGGATAAGTTGAAGAAAGGTTTCCTGAATGCAGTCTTCCAAAAGAGCAGGATTGTCTAAGTGTTTATAGGAAACCTTTAAAATGGTTTGCTCATATTTTTTGTAGATTTTGGTGAAGCTAAGTTTGTCTTCCTGACTATCCAGATTTTCCAGTAGTTGTTCTAACATAGTAAACCTCCCATCCCTGATATTGTAACACAGAGTAATGTCCAAAAGAATGGACAATAAAGTGTCGGGGTGGTAGAGTTAGGGTAGGTAAAATAACCTGGGGGTGACAGGGTGAATAGCGGAAAAAGAAATACCAAATTGAAACTGTTGTATCTGTTGGATGTTCTGAAGGATTTAACGGATGAAAATCATCCTTTGAATTCGGATAAAATTATTTCCAATTTGTCAAAGCGGTCCGGGATTACGGCGGAACGGAAATCTATTTATACGGATCTGGGCGCTTTGCAGGATTATGGATATGACATTGTAAGGGTTTCTTCCGGAAAAAAGGGTGTGTTCCTTGGAGACCGGAAGTTCCAGTTGCCGGAAGCCCGGCTGCTGATTGATGCCGTCCGCTCTGCCGGATTCATTACTGCAGAAAAAACAACGGCACTGACAGAAAAAATCCTGTCGGATTTCAGTGTTTATGATCGGGAATTCTTACAGGAGTCTGTGTACTTTAGCCCGAACGCTAAAACCACAAATAGTAAGACCTATTATTATATTAATGATCTGGCACAGGCCATCAGCAAAGGAAAAAAGGTGCGGCTTAGTTATTATAAGTTTCGTTATGAAACCGGAGAAGCACCACATCGCGAAAAAAGAATATTTACGCTGACGCCGTACGCCTTAATCTGGTCCAATGACCGGTACTACGCCATTTGTAACAGGGAAACCCATGATAACTTCATGCAAATTCGGGTGGACCGGATTGTAGGCGTAGAAATTTTGGAGGAGCCCGCACGGGACTGTGCTGAATTCAGCAATTATACAGACGGCTTTGATGTAGCAGATTACACCGAACAGAATTTTAACGGATTTTCCGGAACGCCGGTTAAGGTGGAACTGCTGTGTAGCAATGTGCTGCTGAATGAAGTGGTAGACCGCTTTGGACAGACCACGCCAATTTCTTTTCAGAAAGGGGACCGGTTTGTGGCAAAGGTGCATGCCTCTGATTCAGAAGGCTTCTTTAACTGGGTCAACCAGTTTGGAGATAAAATGCTGGTGCTGAATCCTCCGGAAATGAAAGAAAAGCTGAAAAAAAGGGCTGCTGATACCCTGGCTTTGTATCAGAGCCTGGAGGACACGCCGTAATGGAAAAAATAAATTACCAGAAACAGCTGGAACAGGTGCTGGCGGGGCTGACGGACAAGCCGCGGCTGCTGCTCCACAGTTGCTGTGGACCTTGTTCCAGTTATGTGCTGGAATATTTAGAGCCTTGGTTTGATTTGACGGTGTTTTACTATAATCCGTGCATTGCTCCGGCGGAGGAGTATCTCCACCGCAAGGCAGAGCAGCAGCGGCTCATAACAGAAATGAATGCCGCCGGTTCCGCCATTTCCTTTGTGGAAGGGGAGTACAACCACGACGGATACCTGCAGCAAATTGCAGGCCTGGAGCGGGAACCGGAAGGCGGCAACCGTTGCCATGTCTGTTATGAACAGCGGTTGCGCGGCGCAGCAGCCTACGCCAAAGCCGGCGGCTTTGACTGGTACTGCACCACGCTCTCCGTCAGCCCCTACAAGAATGCTGCCCTCCTGAATGCTATCGGGCAACGCCTGGGGGACCAGTACGGAGTGCCGTTCCTGCCATCGGACTTTAAAAAGAAAGACGGCTACAAACGTTCTATTGTGCTTTCCAAAGAGCACGGGCTGTATCGCCAAGATTATTGCGGCTGCGAATTCTGCAGCCATGGAGGTTAAACAAAATGAAGACGAAACCAAACCGGGAAGAATTCCGCAAAATGATTATGTTCTTCCTGGTCATTTCCATATTGGCATCCTTGACGGTGGCCTTTGCTTACGCCTGGATTCACTATTTCAACGTCGGCATTATCTGGGCCTTTGACCGCAGAGGTAACTACTTAATTATTGTTTTGTACTTTGTATTGCAATATCTGTTTTCCCGCATTTACGGTGCCTTGAAAATAGACCAGTACAAGGTGGGCAATATTGTGTATTCCCAGGGCCTGTCTACCGCCATTGTAGACGTTGTCATGTACTTCGTAATGTCCCTGGTTGCCCGTAAAATGGTGGCGATTGTGCCGCTGTTACTGTTGTTTGTTGTGCAAATGGGCATCATTATTATCTGGGCCTATCTGGGCTCTTACCTGTACAACAAGATGTACCCGCCGCGCAACCTGGTGGTTGTTTATTCGTATCACTCCGCCACCAACCTGGTGCGGAAAATGTCGGTTCGGGATGACCAGTTCCATATCTGCGAGGCAGTGGATGTAGAACAGGGACTGGACTACATTAAAGAGCGGATAGACCAATATGACGGTGCCATTATTTGTGATATCCAGGGTTCCTTACGCAATGACATTTTGAAGTACTGTTATGCCCAGGGAAAGCTGACCTATGTTACCCCGAAGCTGTCTGATATTATTTTAAGCGGCTCGGAAGAAGTTCACTTATTTGATACGCCGTTAAACCTGTGCCGCAACAGTGGCCTGTCCTTTGAACAACGGGTATTTAAACGGCTGATTGATATCATTGTTTCTTTGGTCGGCCTGATTGTTACCGGATGGCTGATGATTATTGTAGCCATCTGCATTAAGCTGGAAGATGGTGGCCCCGTGTTCTTCCGTCAGGACCGCGTTACCAAGGATGGTAAAGTCTTCCGCATTATCAAGTTCCGCTCCATGATTGTAGACGCGGAAGCGGATGGCAAGGCCCATCCGGCCGAAAATGATGATGACCGCATTACCAAGGTGGGCCGGATTATCCGTGCCACCCGCTTTGACGAAATGCCGCAGATCTTTAATATTTTAAAGGGCGAAATGTCCGTTGTTGGTCCGCGTCCTGAACGCGTGGAACACGTGGCCAAGTACACAAAGGAAATCCCGGAATTTAAATACCGCTTAAAGGTAAAGGCCGGTTTAACCGGTTATGCCCAGATTTACGGCAAGTACAATACCACTGCTTATGATAAGCTGAAGCTGGATTTAGACTACATTGAAAAGTACTCTGTCAGCACAGACCTGCAGTTAATTTTCCAAACGGTCAAAGTCCTTTTCATGAAGGAATCTACAGAGGGCTTTGAAACAGAGTCTATTCCGGATGCTACCGGAAAGCCGGAAAGCTAACGGGTGGAACAAGGTAAAAGCAGAAAAAGTAAAAGCAGACACCAAAAGAGGACAGCCGGGCGGCTGTCCTCTTTCTATGCTTTTTTCTGGGTGGCCCCTTTTACGGGGTATTCCTGGTGCTCAGAAAATTAGTACTTCTCAGCCAGTTCTCTCTTCTTGCTGATGATTTTTACAAGCCCGGCGCCGCCGACAAACAGTACAGAAAGCCAAAGAGCAATGTTGCCCGGGCTATTCGGGTCATTTGTCTTTACTGTGGCAGCCTTCTTGGCTGGTTTCGGTGCTTCCGTAGGAGCTTCTGTTGGAGTTTCCTTCGGGGCTTCTGTCGGTTCCACTACTGCCTGGTTGACAGTATAGGTGTTTTCAAAGGTCATCTTGTCTGCAATGGCGCTTTCGTCCCAAATGTAATATCCGCCGTTGTCAGACTCTTCATAAATGGCAGGATAGAAAACAACAGTCTCAAACTTCAGCTTTGGCCATTCAAAGTCTCTACCTAAGATAACCTGTACGCCCCATACGGCATCCGAATAGGTCCAGCCTTCTGCAGAACCCTTTTTCTCACGAACCATGAATCCTTCAATTATGAAATTAAAGATCTGGTCTTCCGGTCCGGTAAAGACAATTTTTCCGGTTTGCTGACCGGCACCATTGGTGGTGACGGTGGCAGTGTAGCTGACATCTGGGAAATCAGATTCCTGGCCGGCGCCGATGTCAAACAGTTCCAAAGTAAAGGTTTCCTGGCCGGGAGCAACGTTGCCACCCTGCTTTACCACTTTGGTAAAAGGAATTTCATAGGTGGTAATTTCATATAACGGATCAAATACATAGGACAAATAGGCCCAGGTGTTTTTGTTGCCCTGTTCATCTTCATTTGCCTGGTAGATATCACCATATGTGTTATTGTGCGGGAATCCGTTTATGGTGCCGGTAATGGATTGCGAAATGACAAATCCTTCTACCGGGTTAATAAAAAGCTCGGATGAGTAATAATATCCCGGTTCAAAGACTTCGTCTTCTTCCATATACTCCCAGTTGTCGTCGTACGTCCCGGTAAAGTCTGCTGCAGCAATTTTATACCAGTCTGTATAATCCAGCTCTACGCTGTTTTCCTGATCTGCAGTAAGGGTGGGATTGTAATCCGGAGCCTGTCCCAGCTTCGGTTCTGTTATGGTTGCCGCAATCTGGGAAACCTCAAGAAAAATGGGCTGTCCCGGAATCTGTGGTGGATCTTCCTCTTCTTCTGCCAGCGCCACAATGGGGAACAGGCAGAGAATCAGGCTAAGAGCAAGTAAAATGCCAAATAGTTTTTTCTTCATATGCTTTTCCTCCAAAAACTTTACGTGGTTATTCTTACCTGTTTATTGTATCAATTTAGATGGCATTTTCCTTTATACGAAAGTATAGTCTTTGGAAGAAAGCGGGAAGGAAGGAAAGAGGACAGCCGGTTGGCTGCCCTCTTCCTGTGTGTGTTTATTACTTTTGTATGAATGGATGTTTTAACTTAAGCAATGGTGAAGGACTGAACTAACGGCAGTGCCATGTAGTTGCCGCCAACTAAGAATGCAGTAGCAACATATTTGCCTGCTTCCGTAGGAGCTGTTGTGGAGATGTAAGGCTTATTTGCGGAAGTAAGACCGCTGTAAATAACCTTTACGCCATCCTGTACGTGACCGGCAGTGCCGTTGTACATTACAACTGCGCCCTTGGTCGGGTCGTTGTCTTTCCACTGCAGGGTTGCACCCCAACGTTTCTTTACAACCAGAGTGCCATAGTCCTGCGCACTTTCATAATTGCTACCGGTTCCAAGAGCAACTACGGCATAAGCGCCGGCGCGGTTCGGGGTACCAATGGCAATGCGGGAATCATCAATGACGGTGGATACTAAATCGCTGTTCAGAATCTTCAGGACAGCTTCAAATCCGCTGGTGTCAACACCAAGACCATTTAAGACCTTAAGTAAGGCTTCGTTGCTCAGGAAATCCTTGAACTGCTTTACGGTCATGCCTTCGGCAAGGCGTTCTTCCAGAGTGTATTTGTCCTTATCAATCAGTTTCCAAGCGTCAGCAACCAATTTGTCGCTGATAACGGAAGTAACCTGTTCCGGAAGGTCAACATACAGTCCAATGTCGGCAGAGGTGTTAATGCCGGCGAAGATGGTGTAGGTGTAAATATCATCATCTTCCGGGGTTACGGTTACGTAATCGGTCAGCTTTTGGTCACAGTAGATGCTCTTGAAGAAAGGAACGTCTACTTTCATGGTGCCCTTAGTGACGGTTACGGTGCCAACCGCTGGTAGGGATCCATAGTAATCATCGTTTCCTTTATACGTAATTGAAAAAAGTCGAGACTCACCAACGTTTCTGATAGCCATGGTAAAGTCAAAGTCTTCATAGGCAACATCGTCTGGCAAGGTTGAGCTTTCCTTGTCCAGTACCGTGTTGTATAACTCTTCGTACATGACCTTTTTATCAACGTTATAGGCAATGGATTGGTCTTTCTTTAAAACAACTGTCGAAGACTTCTTGATAATGCTGATAGCTGTTGGAGTCTTTGCAGAAGCTGCAAACGAACTCAGGCCGACAATGTTGAAGGAAAGAACCAGCACAAGAACTAAAATGGTACTGATAATCCTTCTTGTGATTTTTTTCATACGAAACGCTCCTTTGCGTAAAATGTGTACGTCGTTTGACAGCTTTATTATAGTCTTTTAATTAATCCCGATAAGGGCAAAAACAAGGAAAACACAAATGTGCGCGCATTTGTGAGAGTCGTGACTCACGCTGTTACGCCATTTTTATGGTTTTGCTTGTTTGCTTTCCTTAAGACAAGTTTAAAGAAGGGCAAAGGATAGCCATTTCTACAGGGTGAAAAAACAGGACATCTGAGCCGGGTTGGCACAAATGTCCGTTTTGCGGTCTTTTTGACAAACCAACACTTGCACATTTGTCCAAAAATGGGATGGAAAAGTGTTGGTTTGCCTTTTTGCCTTAGGAAATGGTGAAGGACTGAACTAAAGGCAGTGCCATATAGTTGCCGCCGGCTAAGAAGGCGGTAGCAACATATTTCCCGGCTTCGGTAGGTGCTTTTGTGGAAATGTAAGGCTTGTTTGCAGAGGTAAGACCGCTGTAAATAACCTTTACGCCGTCCTGAATGTGACCGGCAGTGCCGTTGTACAGAACAATTGCACCCTTAAGCGGGTCATTGTCTTTCCACTGCAGGGTTGCGCCCCAACGCTTCTTGACAACAAAGGTGCCGTAATCCATTGCAGTTTCGTAATTGCTATCAGAACCAAGGGCAACTACGGCATAGGCACCGGCACGGTTGGGAACTCCGATGGCAACGCGGGAGTCATCAATAATGTAGGAAACTAAATCGCTATTTAAAACGTTCAGAACGGATCGGAATCCGCTGGTGTCCACGCCGACAAATTCCAGCGCACCCAGGAAGGTTTCATTGCTCAGGAATGCTTTGAACTGCTTTACGGTCATGCCTTCGGCAAGGCGTTCTTCCAGGGTGTAGCTGTCGTCGTCAATCCATGACCAAACTTTGCCAACGTATTCGTTGCCGATGACGGAGGAAATCTGTGTGGGCAGGTTTACATACAGCCCGACATTGGCAGAGCTGTTAATTCCGGCAAAGAGGGTGTAGGCGTAAATGGCGTCGTCATCCGGGGTTACGGTTACGTAATTGGTCAGCTTTTCATCACAGTAGATGCTCTTAAAGAAGGGAATGTCCACCTTCATGGAAGCTTTGGTAATTTCAATGGAGACGGATTCAGTGGAGGTGATGTCATAGCCGTAGCAGATGAGGACGGTTGTGGTGCCGACATCGGAGTCCATAATAAGGTAACTTAAGTCGTCCCACTTGGTGTTTTCGGGAAGGACGGACTGCTCGTGGTCTACCACGGTGTCAAAGATTTCCTGCTTCATGACATCTTCGTCTTTGTTGTAGGTGATAGATTGCCCTGACTTTAATACAATCTTGTTGTCATTAAACCAGGAGGCGGTGGTTGGTGTGTTTGCGGAGGTTGCAAACGAACTCAGGCTGGCCGTGCTGAAGGAAAGAATCAGCACAAGAACCAAAAGGGTGCTGAGGATTCTGCTTGTCAATTTTTTCATACGATACTCCTTTGCGTAAAATGGTTTCGTCTTTCGACCGGATTATTATACTTTTTTAATTAATACCGATAAGGCGGGAAAGAGCGAAAACACAAAGGTGCGAGTATTTGTGATTCTTGGGGTGCGCACGGTGGTGGAGGAAGCGGGAAATTTTGCCGGGCTTGCTTTTTTATGGATTGGAGAAAATGGCGTGGAATAGCCATTTTTAGCGGATGTGGCAGGCGGACGAGGTGGTGCTCTTCCTTTCTTTGGGACGGCCCTGACAAACCAACAGCTGCACATTTGACAAAAAGCGAAATTTGCAAAGTGTTGGTTTCTTGGCAAGGCGGCAATCGCAGTAGGTGGTTGGTGTAGGTGGTGGGAGCAGGTGGTGGCCGCAGCTGGTGGGCCTAGGAAAAGGGCAGAGGTGGTGGGCGTAAAAATAAGCAAAAAAAAGAAAGGAGCAACTCCGCCAAGTTGCTCCTTCCCCGTTGCGTTTGAGTTTCTAAAAGAAACTCCTGCACAGAAAGGATAGGGTGTATCCTCAATTACATGATACCTGGTTCTTAAGCAAATGTATACAGGTTTGTCGTTTTGTCACACTTTTTCAGTGACGAAATTTTTCCTGTTTGCAGGGATTTTTTTGTCTGCAATTTTGTGAACAAGTACTGATTTTACTTGAAATATCGTAATTACAGCTTTTCTACAATGTCTCTGGTATCCCGGGCAATCATCAGCTCTTCGTTGGTCGGAAGAACATAAAGGTCTACCTTGGAATCCGCAGTGGAAATCTTGGCTTCTTCGCCGTGGGTGTTCTTGTTGGCTTCCAGGTCTACATAAATGCCAAGGCATTCCAGCTGCTTCAGAATGGACAGGCGGGCGGTGGAGTCATTTTCACCGATGCCTGCGGTAAAGCAGATGGCGTCACAGCCACCGAGGGCAACATAATAAGAACCAATCAGCTTGGCAATCTGGTAAGCAAAGATGTCCAGAGCCAGCTGGGCGCGTTCATTGCCGGCCTGTGCGGCGGCCTTTACGTCACGCATATCGGAAGAAACGCCGGAAACACCAAGGAGACCGGATTTCTTGTTCATCATGTCGGACGTTTCTTCCGGATTCAGGCCTTCCTTGGACTGAATGTAGGTGATGGCGGACGGGTCAACGGCGCCGCAGCGGGAGCCCATAATGAAGCCGTCCAGCGGGGTCAGGCCCATGGTGGTGTCAATAACCTTGCCATCCTTGATTGCGGAAAGGGAAGAGCCGTTGCCGAGGTGGCAGACGATAACCTTCTTGTATTCCGGATGAAGCTTGGCCAGACGGGCGCTGACAAAACGGTGGGAGGTACCGTGGAAGCCATAGCGGCGAACCTGGTACTTTTCATAATATTCATATGGCAGCGGGTAAATGTAGGCTTTCGGCGGCATGGTGCTGTGGAAGGCGTTGTCAAATACAACAACCTGCGGTACGCTTTCGCCGAAAACAGCCTTGGCCGCCCGAATGCCCTGCAGGTGAGCCGCGTTGTGGAGCGGAGCTAAATCGACCAGGGATTCAATGCCGGCTTCTACTTCGTCCGTAACCAGAACGCTTTCCTTATAAAGGGCGCCGCCCTGAACAATACGATGGCCGATGGCGGTGATGTCATCCAAAGAGTCAATGACTTTAACTTCGCCTTCGGTCAGGTTTTTCTTTACTTCCAGGAATGCCGAAGTGTGGTCCGGGAATTCCTTATCATATTCTACTGCTTTTCCGCTTGCTGTTTTGCTGCTGATGTGGCCGCCGCTGATGCCGATGCGTTCCACAATGCCTTTTGCAATGACGGATTCATCTTCCATGTTGATCAGCTGATACTTTAAAGAGGAGCTGCCACAGTTAATTACCAAAATGATCATTTTCAAAACTCCTTGTCTCAAATTCGATTGATTTTAACATAACGGCGGACGTAAGAAAAGGGGAAACAGGCCGAAAACAAGGCATTTCTGCTGTTTATTTCTTGTCAATCTTGTTGCTTTTTGGCGATGCAGTTTCCCCAAAAATAGAGTACACTGAAAACAGAAAAGCAAATCAGAATGCAAAGGAGTACCTACGCAAATGAAAGTAACCGGAATTGTTGCAGAATATAATCCGTTCCATAAGGGGCATGAAGCCATGATTCAGGAGTGCCGCAGCGGCGGCGCTACGCATGTTGTTGCGGTGATGAGCGGAAACTTTGTACAGCGGGGCAGCGTTGCCATTATGGACAAGCGTAGCCGGGCCGCTGCGGCACTGCAGGGTGGCGCAGACTTAGTGGTAGAGCTGCCGGTTCCGTGGGCAGTTGCCACGGCGGAACGCTTCGCCTACGGCGGCGTTTCGGTTCTGCATGCCCTTGGCTGTGTAGACCTGCTGCAGTTTGGCTCAGAGTGTACGGACCGGCAGCAATTCTTACTGGTGGAACAGGCGCTGCGCAACCCTGCCACGGATGCCCGTATTAAAGAAGAACTGGAAGGCGGAATCAGCTATCCGGTTGCCAGAGCCAACGCGGTAGAAGCTGTTCTTGGGGCGGAGCAGGCCGCATTTCTAAATGGGCCGAATAACATTTTGGGCTTGGAATATGTAAAAGCACTACAGAAGCTGCACTCCAACATGGACTTTTGTCCGGTGCCGCGTTCCGGATCGGAGCACGACGCACTTAAGATTACCGGAGAATTTGCCAGCGCTTCTGCGCTCCGTATCCGTTTGGAACGCGGAGACAAAAGCGCCTATGACTATATGCCGGACGCTTCCGTAGCGCTCTTTGAACAGCAAAAGCGTGTTGGCCGTGCCCCTGTAGTGCAGGATGAATCCGAACGGGCAATCCTGTCCCGGCTGCGTATGCTTTCCGCCGAGGACATTGCGGCGGCTCCGGATATCAGCGAAGGGCTGGAAAACAGAATTTACAACGCCATTCAATCAGCTACCTCTTTGGAAGAGCTGTATGACATTATTAAAACCAAGCGGTACACCCATTCCCGGATCCGCCGCATCATAACGGCACTTTACCTTGGCTTAACAGCAGACGTCAATCAACTGGAAGTGCCGTATATCCGCGTCCTCGGCTTCAATGAACGCGGCCGGGAGCTGCTGAAACTGGCCAAAGAAACCGCCACGCTTCCCATTGTTACCAAAACTGCCCAAATCAGCACACTTGGTCCGGAAGCGCAGCAGGTATTTGACTACGAATGCCGTGCCACCAACCTGTACAATCTTGCCACACCACGCATCCTGCCTTGTGGCACAGAACTTTCCGATGAACTGATTATTGTTTCCTGATTGCTGTTATTTGTTACTGTTGTTTATTACTGTTGCTTATTACTGTTGTTTATTACTGCTGTTTATTACGGCTGTTTATTACTGCTGCTTATTACTGCTGTTCCCTTTTCGGGAAAATATACATTTAGGAGGATATAAAAATGAGTAGAAAAGACCTGGGAGCAAAACCGTATAGCTTTCCGCAACCGGTATTTATCATCGCCTCTTATGATGAGAATGAGGTGCCCTGCGCCATGAATGCCGCCTGGTGTGGTATCAGCGGTGCAACGGAAGTAACCATGTGTATTTCTGCAAGCCATAAGTCCACCAAGAACATTTTGAAGAAGAACGCCTTTACCATTAGCATGGCGGATGCCGGGCATGTTGCCGAATGTGACTATTTTGGCATTGCTACCGGCAACAAGGTAAAAGATAAACTGGCTGTGGCAGGATTGACCGTTACGAAAAGCAACCATGTAGACGCACCAATCATCAATGAACTGGCGGTTTGCCTGGAGTGCAAGCTGGTTTCTTATGATCCGGAAACCTGCATCATGAAAGGCGAAATTGTCAATGTCAGCGTTGACGAAGCTGCCCTGACAGAGGACAAGGTAGACGTCAGCAAAGTGGCACCTATCACCTTTGACCCGTTCAACAATACCTACCATGTAATCGGCCCCAAGGTCGGCGATGCATGGTCCTCCGGCAAGAAGTTCCTCTAATCAATTTCAAACTACCGCAGATTAGCCCTAGCCCCATAATCTGCAGTCCTTTACGAAAATGTCTTTCGTCCTCAAACAGCGACATTTACACAATTTACCTCATTTCCGGCCGCAACCACTCAAATGAGGTAAATTCTTCCTCTGATTACCTCATTTTAGCCCTAGCCCCATAATCTGCGGTCCTTTACGAAAATGTCTTTCGTCTCAAACAGCGTCATTCACACAATTTACCTCATTCCCGGCCGCAGCCAGTTAAATGAGGTAAATCCTTTCTCTGATTACCTCAGATTAGCCCTAACT
>CAVIZK010000014.1:0-41482 GCA_963647215.1 Paludibacteraceae bacterium
AAATGCGTTAGCCCTTCACCGGGCTCGAGGGTTCGAATCCCTCCGTCTCCGCCAAAGAAAACCGCGTAACTACTATGGTTACGCGGTTCTTTTTATGCCTTGTACCCCTACGTGTACCCCTACCAGGATTTTAAAGGGCTTTAGGCCTGGTTTTTAGCCTTCATATAGTACTCGTGCGCTAGTTCTGCATAACGGCTTTGCATTTCACGCGTAACGTGCTGATAGCGTTGCATGGTAAAGGCGGGCGTTGCGTGTCCGACATTCTCCGAAACGGTTTTATAATCTCCCGTTGCTGCTACTGTTTGCGTTACATACGTATGCCGTAAATCATGTATACGAAGCTCCGGGCGTCCTAGCTGCTTTGCAAGGCGTTTAAAGTGCTTTATTGCCGTGTCCGGATTGATATATCTTCCGTCCGGGTTAGTAAACACCAAATCGGGCGGAAAGCCTTCCGGAACGTGCCAGGAGCCAAACTTTAGGCGTGCTTCCCTTTGCTTTTGCCTTTCCCTCTTCAGATATTCAAACGCTTCCGGCTGTGGTTCAAACGTTCTGCAGCCGTTTTCTGTTTTGGTTCCGTCCTTTATGTAAAATCTGTTTTTCGTTTCTTTCCGGATATCTTCAGAAAGCTGCTTGTTTACCGTTATGAGCCTGTTTTCAAAGTCCACGCAATCCCACGTTAAGCCTAAAGCCTCCGCCTTACGCAAGCCGCTAAACATTAAAAAGCCGAAAAGGTTTCCGTAAGAATCCGAAGGCAAGATTTCTTCAAGGGCTATCATTTCCGATAATTCAAGCGGCTTTATAACAAACTCTTTTGCTTTTGGAATTTCTACTCCCATACACGGGTTAGACTGAAGAAGGCCGAAGAAAACAGCTTTTGAAAATGACTCGTGCATAATTCCGCTGATATTCTTTACCGTCTTTGCAGAAAGCCCCCTTTGGCTTGCCTTATTCAAGACGTGCTGAACGTCTGCAGCCCTTATCGATTGAATAGGCCGCTTCCCAATAATAGGAACAATATTATTCTTAACGTTTGAACGGTATTGCTTAACGGTGGTATCCGCTCTTTTGTCTACAATAAAGCTTTCAATCCATTCCGTTAGCCACTCTTCAACGGTGGTTTTGTTCGGTTCCACATAAAGCCCTTTATCTAGCTGACTGGTTATTTCAGTCAGCTTTTTTCTTACTTCAGCTTGGTTCTTACCGTAAACGCTTTTTCGCTCCGGCTTTCCGTCCTTGTCAAACCGTCCTGTATAGTATCGGGCTTCCCATAAGTCTTTTTTCCGTTGTCTAATGGTTCCCGCTCCGCTTGCTGCTTTTCCCATGTAAACACCTTCTTTCTACTTTTGATAATCTTCATTCCTGGACTTCACAAAATTAACGCACCAGTTTTGAATACTTTCATTCGTACTCGCCAAGTCAAAATTATCAGTAAATTGAGCAAGCCTTTTCTCAAGCTCAATTTCCGCCTTTTTTGCTTCGTCACTCTTTTCGGAAATTCCTTCTATATCAAAAAAAGCACGTAAAGTCGTATCAAAAAGACGTTGTGACTCATATAAATATCCATACAAGTTTCTTTCTTCTTTTTTCAAAGAATACGTATCCAATTCATCAAGAGGAGGAATATCAAACTCTACACAAGCGCGGCACATAGTATATTTTTCACGTATGTATTTTGAATCCTCCAAGCACTTATCTGTATCTTCAGATAAAGTACTCAACGTCTTTAATAAATCGGAAATATCTTTTTCTTTGGCTTGCTCTATTGCCGAAGAAATTCTTTGTGTTCTATAACCTGTTCCCCTAATTTCGCCCTCCACAATAGCTGTTTCTTGGTTCAAGTCATGCAGCACGCTGTTTTCACTAAAGGCATTCCAAAGAGCATTAAGGAAGTCAACCAAATCAAAGCACTTTCCAAATAAATAAGAACGGCTGCCTACGTGCATGTCTTGAATAACGTCTGTTGAAAGTCCGGTATAGTCTGAAACTCTGTCTATAAATTGTTCTTCGGATTCTTCCGTTGGAAGCCCTAAAAGCTTATCTGTTGAAACATTGAAAAGCTTTGCATACTCAACAAGAGAATCAATAGAAACGCTCCTGGTTCCATTGTAGTGAAGGCAAATTAAAGATTTCGAATATCCCATTTTTCGCGCTACTTCGCTAACTCCGCCGTATTCATCAATCTTTCTTTGAAGATAATCTAGGTTTACATTGTGCTTTTTTTCAGCCATTTTCTACCCCTCCGTTTACGAATAGCAACAATATTTACTCACAAGTTGACAAAAACTTATTATTGCCCTACCATGTACCATGTAAACAGGATACTACAAGGGTATTCCACATGTCAACTTCTTATCATAAAAAAAGAAAGGAGCGTGAAAAAGTGACAACGGCAGAAGTTAAAATCCTTGCGCTGCAGAAAGGGCTAAAGCTCTATGAAGTAGCAAACGAATGGGGTATGTCTGAATCTTCTTTCAGTAGAAAAATCAGATACGGCCTAAACGAAGCAGATTCTAAAAAGCTTTTAGAAATTGTCGGCAGATTGACCGAAGAAAGGAACAAGTAATGGAACGTCAAACGTTAACCGTTGCCGAAGTTGCGGCAGCAATGGGAATAGGCAAAGCAAACGCCTATGCACTGACAAAGCAAGAAGGCTTCCCGGTAATACATATCGGGAGACGATTTGTAATACCTAAGGAAGCCTTTAATACATGGCTGAATAGTCAGCAGAAAGGAAATAATTATGAATAAAAAGAAAAAACCCGCTCCGGCGGCAACCGGAACGGGAAATAAGACCATGAAAACTATCATTCCAAAAGCAAGTATTTCAGGCCTCTTTGATTCTAACATAGAATCAGAAAAAATGGCTAAAAAATCTTTGCCAAAAATAGCAGATTTTTTGCATGAAGGCAAAGGGAACCCTATAACGGCACGCAACCTTGTCACGCTGACCGGGCTACCTTACCGTGAAGTGTATAAACACGTTGAACGGGAAAGAAATATGGGTGTTCCCATAATAGCGGGAGACAAAGGCTTTTATCTTCCGGCCACTCTTTCCGAAGCGGAAACATGGCTGAAGCGTTCAAAAGCGCGGCGGCAATCTGCCGAAAAGACGGAAGCCGCGGTAAAGGCCTGGGTAGAAAAACAAAGGGAAGGGGACTCTGCTTCATGAGAAAATACAAAGTCCCTTTTTCAACCAATAAGCAAAGCAAACCGGATACTTTGATTGATTGCTGCATAGCGGGAGTATCCTTTGAATCTTTAACGGTTCAAAACTTTCTCTTGCTTGCGAAGAACGCAACAAAAGACGGGATACCCGTTTGTGTAACAAGAATCGAGAAAGGAGCGGGACAATGGTTAAATTAAATCTTTCCGTGCGCGCGTGTTATGACGACCCTTGCGCAACCGTATTCGATAATGTCGGGCTGCTGCAAGCTGCTGTCATTACCATAGCAGCTTTGCAAAGAAACTACTGTGTAGAATTCTTTGGTGGAACATGAGCAAAAAAAGAAGAGAAAACAAGCGTCCGGAATGGGCTGCCGTTGGTGGAAAGGGAGATAGCTTTGCCAGGCTATATAAGTCCATGCTTTTAAGTCCGGCTTTTCAAGACCTTACTCCTAAGCAACAAATAACCTTGCTTTACTGTAATGTTAGCCTTTGGAGCGGGCCTTTTGACGAAAGTTCGGGCCAGTTCTATATGAATAAAGGGCTTTGGTGTGATACTTACAATCTCTTTTCCAGTAATTCAAACGCAAAATTTTGTGCTTGTATGGCAGAGCTTATAGAACACGGCTTTATTGACTGCATAGGAAACGGATACAGTACAAAAGAAAAATCTCTGTATCGCTTTTCTACCCGGTGGAAAGCATGGGGAACGGAAGCCTTTACTCTTCCGGATAATGTAAAGACTTTGTACATGATAAGGGAAGAAAAAAGGCAGAGCGGAAAGCCGTAAGTTTCCGGGTACTATATGGCTAGATATATATACTGTTACCCTACGGTAACAAGGCCATAAAAGTTTTTTGCTACCCGCTTATTACCCTACGGTAACAGCCAAAATAAAAAAAGCAGTGTTTCTTATTACCCTACGGTAACAAGAATCTGCCCAAAAGGTAACAGCCAAAAAGAGTTAAGGAGCTGAACGGGAAACCGTCCGGCTCCTTTTCTTTTGCGCCTGTTAGCTGCCTGTTAGTTCTATCATTAAACGGCTGCAGAACGGCAAGAAAAGCAGCGTTTCCTTTTCCCGCTCCGCATAAAGCCATATTCTCAAGCGTAAAGAAGCACGTCCGGAACATGGGGCAAGGTATCCCCTCTTGCTTCAAGCTCCGCTCTTCCGCCGTGACTGTTAAAATATCTCGTATTTTTTGAAAAAGCACTGCTGCATACCTCTAAAATCGCATACAAGGCCGCGTGAGCCGTTTTCTGTGTAAAAGCATGGAATTATACCATAAATCCTAAAACCTGTTGTAGACCGTCTGAGAGCATAATAGGCAAAAGAGAGAAGGCTTTGCGTATCTGTGCGCACAAAAAGAAAGCCACGCCGGGAGCGGGACTGATAAAGAGCCAGGCTTGTATTGATTTCTCCGACTTCTTTAAAAAAAGCTATTGACCAGGAAAAGGCTGCCGCTTGCTGATTGATTTTCCAGGTTAAAAGTGTACCCCTACTGTACCCCCACTGTACCCCTACTGTACCCCTACGGATACCCCTACGGCGAAAATATCAGAAAAGACGAAAAGAGAAAGGGCGTGCTATAAACCGCATAACTACGTGATTATACGGTACTCAAGAAAATCACAAGAGACTAGAAAAAACATACCACTTTGAATTCGAATCCCTCCGTCTCCGCCAAAGAAAACCGCGTAACTACTATGGTTACGCGGTTCTTTTTATGCCTTGTACCCCTACGTGTACCCCTACCAGGATTTTAAAGGGCTTTAGGCCTGGTTTTTAGCCTTCATATAGTACTCGTGCGCTAGTTCTGCATAACGGCTTTGCATTTCACGCGTAACGTGCTGATAGCGTTGCATGGTAAAGGCGGGCGTTGCGTGTCCGACATTCTCCGAAACGGTTTTATAATCTCCCGTTGCTGCTACTGTTTGCGTTACATACGTATGCCGTAAATCATGTATACGAAGCTCCGGGCGTCCTAGCTGCTTTGCAAGGCGTTTAAAGTGCTTTATTGCCGTGTCCGGATTGATATATCTTCCGTCCGGGTTAGTAAACACCAAATCGGGCGGAAAGCCTTCCGGAACGTGCCAGGAGCCAAACTTTAGGCGTGCTTCCCTTTGCTTTTGCCTTTCCCTCTTCAGATATTCAAACGCTTCCGGCTGTGGTTCAAACGTTCTGCAGCCGTTTTCTGTTTTGGTTCCGTCCTTTATGTAAAATCTGTTTTTCGTTTCTTTCCGGATATCTTCAGAAAGCTGCTTGTTTACCGTTATGAGCCTGTTTTCAAAGTCCACGCAATCCCACGTTAAGCCTAAAGCCTCCGCCTTACGCAAGCCGCTAAACATTAAAAAGCCGAAAAGGTTTCCGTAAGAATCCGAAGGCAAGATTTCTTCAAGGGCTATCATTTCCGATAATTCAAGCGGCTTTATAACAAACTCTTTTGCTTTTGGAATTTCTACTCCCATACACGGGTTAGACTGAAGAAGGCCGAAGAAAACAGCTTTTGAAAATGACTCGTGCATAATTCCGCTGATATTCTTTACCGTCTTTGCAGAAAGCCCCCTTTGGCTTGCCTTATTCAAGACGTGCTGAACGTCTGCAGCCCTTATCGATTGAATAGGCCGCTTCCCAATAATAGGAACAATATTATTCTTAACGTTTGAACGGTATTGCTTAACGGTGGTATCCGCTCTTTTGTCTACAATAAAGCTTTCAATCCATTCCGTTAGCCACTCTTCAACGGTGGTTTTGTTCGGTTCCACATAAAGCCCTTTATCTAGCTGACTGGTTATTTCAGTCAGCTTTTTTCTTACTTCAGCTTGGTTCTTACCGTAAACGCTTTTTCGCTCCGGCTTTCCGTCCTTGTCAAACCGTCCTGTATAGTATCGGGCTTCCCATAAGTCTTTTTTCCGTTGTCTAATGGTTCCCGCTCCGCTTGCTGCTTTTCCCATGTAAACACCTTCTTTCTACTTTTGATAATCTTCATTCCTGGACTTCACAAAATTAACGCACCAGTTTTGAATACTTTCATTCGTACTCGCCAAGTCAAAATTATCAGTAAATTGAGCAAGCCTTTTCTCAAGCTCAATTTCCGCCTTTTTTGCTTCGTCACTCTTTTCGGAAATTCCTTCTATATCAAAAAAAGCACGTAAAGTCGTATCAAAAAGACGTTGTGACTCATATAAATATCCATACAAGTTTCTTTCTTCTTTTTTCAAAGAATACGTATCCAATTCATCAAGAGGAGGAATATCAAACTCTACACAAGCGCGGCACATAGTATATTTTTCACGTATGTATTTTGAATCCTCCAAGCACTTATCTGTATCTTCAGATAAAGTACTCAACGTCTTTAATAAATCGGAAATATCTTTTTCTTTGGCTTGCTCTATTGCCGAAGAAATTCTTTGTGTTCTATAACCTGTTCCCCTAATTTCGCCCTCCACAATAGCTGTTTCTTGGTTCAAGTCATGCAGCACGCTGTTTTCACTAAAGGCATTCCAAAGAGCATTAAGGAAGTCAACCAAATCAAAGCACTTTCCAAATAAATAAGAACGGCTGCCTACGTGCATGTCTTGAATAACGTCTGTTGAAAGTCCGGTATAGTCTGAAACTCTGTCTATAAATTGTTCTTCGGATTCTTCCGTTGGAAGCCCTAAAAGCTTATCTGTTGAAACATTGAAAAGCTTTGCATACTCAACAAGAGAATCAATAGAAACGCTCCTGGTTCCATTGTAGTGAAGGCAAATTAAAGATTTCGAATATCCCATTTTTCGCGCTACTTCGCTAACTCCGCCGTATTCATCAATCTTTCTTTGAAGATAATCTAGGTTTACATTGTGCTTTTTTTCAGCCATTTTCTACCCCTCCGTTTACGAATAGCAACAATATTTACTCACAAGTTGACAAAAACTTATTATTGCCCTACCATGTACCATGTAAACAGGATACTACAAGGGTATTCCACATGTCAACTTCTTATCATAAAAAAAGAAAGGAGCGTGAAAAAGTGACAACGGCAGAAGTTAAAATCCTTGCGCTGCAGAAAGGGCTAAAGCTCTATGAAGTAGCAAACGAATGGGGTATGTCTGAATCTTCTTTCAGTAGAAAAATCAGATACGGCCTAAACGAAGCAGATTCTAAAAAGCTTTTAGAAATTGTCGGCAGATTGACCGAAGAAAGGAACAAGTAATGGAACGTCAAACGTTAACCGTTGCCGAAGTTGCGGCAGCAATGGGAATAGGCAAAGCAAACGCCTATGCACTGACAAAGCAAGAAGGCTTCCCGGTAATACATATCGGGAGACGATTTGTAATACCTAAGGAAGCCTTTAATACATGGCTGAATAGTCAGCAGAAAGGAAATAATTATGAATAAAAAGAAAAAACCCGCTCCGGCGGCAACCGGAACGGGAAATAAGACCATGAAAACTATCATTCCAAAAGCAAGTATTTCAGGCCTCTTTGATTCTAACATAGAATCAGAAAAAATGGCTAAAAAATCTTTGCCAAAAATAGCAGATTTTTTGCATGAAGGCAAAGGGAACCCTATAACGGCACGCAACCTTGTCACGCTGACCGGGCTACCTTACCGTGAAGTGTATAAACACGTTGAACGGGAAAGAAATATGGGTGTTCCCATAATAGCGGGAGACAAAGGCTTTTATCTTCCGGCCACTCTTTCCGAAGCGGAAACATGGCTGAAGCGTTCAAAAGCGCGGCGGCAATCTGCCGAAAAGACGGAAGCCGCGGTAAAGGCCTGGGTAGAAAAACAAAGGGAAGGGGACTCTGCTTCATGAGAAAATACAAAGTCCCTTTTTCAACCAATAAGCAAAGCAAACCGGATACTTTGATTGATTGCTGCATAGCGGGAGTATCCTTTGAATCTTTAACGGTTCAAAACTTTCTCTTGCTTGCGAAGAACGCAACAAAAGACGGGATACCCGTTTGTGTAACAAGAATCGAGAAAGGAGCGGGACAATGGTTAAATTAAATCTTTCCGTGCGCGCGTGTTATGACGACCCTTGCGCAACCGTATTCGATAATGTCGGGCTGCTGCAAGCTGCTGTCATTACCATAGCAGCTTTGCAAAGAAACTACTGTGTAGAATTCTTTGGTGGAACATGAGCAAAAAAAGAAGAGAAAACAAGCGTCCGGAATGGGCTGCCGTTGGTGGAAAGGGAGATAGCTTTGCCAGGCTATATAAGTCCATGCTTTTAAGTCCGGCTTTTCAAGACCTTACTCCTAAGCAACAAATAACCTTGCTTTACTGTAATGTTAGCCTTTGGAGCGGGCCTTTTGACGAAAGTTCGGGCCAGTTCTATATGAATAAAGGGCTTTGGTGTGATACTTACAATCTCTTTTCCAGTAATTCAAACGCAAAATTTTGTGCTTGTATGGCAGAGCTTATAGAACACGGCTTTATTGACTGCATAGGAAACGGATACAGTACAAAAGAAAAATCTCTGTATCGCTTTTCTACCCGGTGGAAAGCATGGGGAACGGAAGCCTTTACTCTTCCGGATAATGTAAAGACTTTGTACATGATAAGGGAAGAAAAAAGGCAGAGCGGAAAGCCGTAAGTTTCCGGGTACTATATGGCTAGATATATATACTGTTACCCTACGGTAACAAGGCCATAAAAGTTTTTTGCTACCCGCTTATTACCCTACGGTAACAGCCAAAATAAAAAAAGCAGTGTTTCTTATTACCCTACGGTAACAAGAATCTGCCCAAAAGGTAACAGCCAAAAAGAGTTAAGGAGCTGAACGGGAAACCGTCCGGCTCCTTTTCTTTTGCGCCTGTTAGCTGCCTGTTAGTTCTATCATTAAACGGCTGCAGAACGGCAAGAAAAGCAGCGTTTCCTTTTCCCGCTCCGCATAAAGCCATATTCTCAAGCGTAAAGAAGCACGTCCGGAACATGGGGCAAGGTATCCCCTCTTGCTTCAAGCTCCGCTCTTCCGCCGTGACTGTTAAAATATCTCGTATTTTTTGAAAAAGCACTGCTGCATACCTCTAAAATCGCATACAAGGCCGCGTGAGCCGTTTTCTGTGTAAAAGCATGGAATTATACCATAAATCCTAAAACCTGTTGTAGACCGTCTGAGAGCATAATAGGCAAAAGAGAGAAGGCTTTGCGTATCTGTGCGCACAAAAAGAAAGCCACGCCGGGAGCGGGACTGATAAAGAGCCAGGCTTGTATTGATTTCTCCGACTTCTTTAAAAAAAGCTATTGACCAGGAAAAGGCTGCCGCTTGCTGATTGATTTTCCAGGTTAAAAGTGTACCCCTACTGTACCCCCACTGTACCCCTACTGTACCCCTACGGATACCCCTACGGCGAAAATATCAGAAAAGACGAAAAGAGAAAGGGCGTGCTATAAACCGCATAACTACGTGATTATACGGTACTCAAGAAAATCACAAGAGACTAGAAAAAACATACCACTTTGAATTCGAATCCCTCCGTCTCCGCCAATAAAGGCACGTAACTGTTTCAGTTACGTGCCTTTTGTTGCCTATCAGGGACTAGAAATCCACTAAATAAATTCCAATACTGATTTGTGTAAAAGAGCCCTTTTGTGTGATTTTATCAACCTTTGCCATAAGCAGCTTCCCGGCATCCATAAGCCGCGCAAATACAACGTTATCCTTTTCGGGGACATAGCCCAGTTTCTTCTTTTCCCCGTTCAGGATCAGAATGGCGTTATTGTCAAATTTATTATCTTCCCGTTGCAGGGTCAGTTGATCACCGATTTTCAGCTCTGCAAGAACAGACGTGTCCTCCAGATGGGTTGTTCCCGCAACATAAGAATCAAAAAGATAAATTTCCTGTGTCAGGGGCTTGATTACAGAACCAAGGCCCTGGTTTTCTATGACTGAAACCAGATTTTCTTTCGGTATGGTTAATCCGTTGTCTGCCATTTTATTCCTCCTGTACTTCTTTCAATTGCAATTCCAGCTTTGCCTTATAATCCACATAGGAATTCCGTTCTTCCTCAAATTCTTTCATCTTCTGCTGTCTGCGGTCAGAATTGTTTAAAAGCTCCTGGTAAAGATACGGCTCTGTGGTTGTAATGAGGCGGATTTCTTCTTCCAGTTCTTCCATTTTTTCCTGTATGTCGGGAATAATCAGTTCAAATGTTTCTTCACCGACTTCTTCCAACGCGCGATTAACCAGGACTTCCAGTTCCTTGAGTTCTTTATAATCATTGCAGCCATAGGCAATCATAACCCGCTGAAAAAGGTCGGCAAGAGAAGGATATTTTTCTGTAACATTACTGATGTCAGGGTGAAGCACTTTGGCAATTTTTCTGTAAATCCGCTTGATTTCCCTGTCCTGAAAAGCAGATATTTTTTTGCTGCCCTTTGAAAGTTCGTTCTGACGAATCATTTCGTCAAGTTCATCCTGGTAGACAGCCATCCTTTCTGCAATAAACTTCTGTAACTCTTCGGGATCTACTGACTGGCCACGGTTCCGCAGCATGACGCAATAGGAAATTGACTTTTTCAGGGCGATGCACTCTATTTTCAATTGAAAAATTTCAGTGGTAATGTCTCCGAAAATGCGGGTATATCCTATCAGAATCTGCTCCGCGTCTTTTTCAAGTTCGTCCCGGCGCAGAAGGAGTTCTTCATACTGGGAATAGTCTCCGCCGGTCACCCTTATCAGTTGCATCAGACCACCTCAAATCCGTAAAGGGCATCATAAATATAAGTCAGCGGCAGGTCTCCAATACAGGCCTTGGCAAAGAAGTCTTCCCGTGTTCTGTACCAGCGGTTGTTAAAGCGTATTGAAAGTTCACCGTTTTCCTCTACCGACTCCCACTCCTGTTCCTTGTCTTCAAAGTAAAATCTTACTTTGGCCGGTGCTTTGGCAAGATAATACAGGTCATAAAGATCAAAATGATCCCGGTCAAACCGAATAAGCTTGTACAGGTCATCCTCAAGCCACATCATAATGTTAAGAGAGCCAAAGAACGGATTATAGCTGATTCGCTGGGCAAGGAAGTCTTTAGCAAAAAAATACAGTTCCACTGCTTCCCCGATTCGTCCCTGCTCCGTACGAATGTGGGCAAGGCGGGTGGCTATTTCCGGCAGTGGGTCCCCTAAGTATGTCGTGTCTTTGATTTGCGGATATAGTTCTTCTATGATTTCACAATATTTATCATAGTCCTTTTCCACGTAATAGCCGTTTTTATACATGTCTGCAAGCTTGTATGCACCAACCACATTACCGGCATCCTTTGCCAGCTTAAAATACCGGAATGCCTTTTCGTAATCCTTGGTGCCTGTTCTGCCGTAATACCAAACGTAACCAAGGCACTCGTAGGCATCATCCAGCTTTTCTTCCGCCGCCATTTCGTAATACTTCAGGGCAAGGTCAAAATTGCGTTTGTCATAATAGTATCCGCCAAGGGATAACATTGCATGAGGATCCTTAGTGCTTTGAATAATATAGTCCATTGCTTCCGTGAAGAGGAAAGCATCATCTTCCGTTGGGTTTGGGTTTTCATAAAACGCTCTTTGTATTCTGCGTGCTTCTGCAATTGTCATGTAAATTCACCTCGCATGGCATAACCGGATTTAATCCCATTATACTACTGCGGGTCTGCTCCTACACCCATAACATGGTGTCATAAAGTCCACTTTATGGGACAGTAGTCATGAAAAAACCAGCAGGTTTTATTACCTGCTGGTTTTTGTTGCGTTCAGATAAGCTTCTTCGTTTACAGCCTCCAGCCATTCATTGGAACTGTCCTCTCCGGGTACTTCCAGGGCAAGATGAGAAAACCAACTGTCCGGGGCGGCTCCGTGCCAGTGTTTTACATTGGCAGGAATGTTCACTACATCGCCAGGATGAAGTTCCCGTGCCGGCTTGCCCCACTCCTGATAGTAGCCCCTTCCGGCAACGCAGATAAGAATCTGGCCTCCTCCGCTTTTGGCGTGGTGGACATGCCAGTTGTTTCGGCAACCGGGTTCAAACGTTACATTGAAAATCCCAAGCTGTTCTGTGGACACCGGTGCCAAATAACTCTGACCAATAAAAAACTGTGCATACGCATCATTGGGTACGCCAATTGGGAACATCATTTGGTTTGCGTGCTGTTCCATTGCCTTATTCTCTGCTGTTTGTTTTTCTGCCATAGCTAAGCCTCCTTGCGGGTTTCTTAAATTCTGACCTAATGATAGCACTTGGACTTAACTCCAGGGCAAGCTGTCTTTTGAAAGAATTTGCTTCTTTACACTTTTTACAGCGAACTTTTGTTGTTTGACCACACTTTTTACAGCGAACTTTTGTTGTTTGACCACACTTTTTACAGCGAACTTTAGCCTACCACCAGTTTGTTGGTCTTCTTTAAGAACTTGGCAGGGATAGGTTTGTCCAGCTTCCAGGTAATGTTCATGGGCTTTGATCCCTCATGTTTTACGTAGTTGGCTGTGCCAAGATAGGTGTAGGCGGCAGCGCCGCCGGAAAGTCGGTCTGTTTTGAACTCCCGGACAAAGAGCAGCACTTTGCTGCCCCGCTCTTTGTGGTGAATGTACCGCTGTCCGGTCAGGGAGGTTTCTGCAGTGGTACTCTGGCTTTGCCAATGGAACAAAGTTTCATTAATGGAGTAATCCTGATACATTGTGGTTGGAGAATACTCCTTGTCGGATTTGTTCAGCGTTACAAAAAAGACATCCAGGTTTTGTTCCGAAAGCCATTTCACACCCTCTCGCACCGTTGCCGGCTTTAAGAAGTCTAGGGCCGTCAGAATCTGGTCTCTGGTATAGGTGCAATGCAAATCCAGTGGGCAGTCAAAACCGACATCCACCGGTTCATCTATGAAATCAATGTGGCTGTACTGATATGACAGCAGGGCCACTAACTCGCCGGAAAGAACGGGATTTTGACGGATGGCATGAATTCCGTCCATAAGGGTTTCAAAGCCGCAGTCTTCCATGGACTTTTGCCACACCGTAAACTGGAACATTTGCAGCATCCGGTTTTCCACGTCTGCTTCCGGTACATAATCCGTTGTTAATACCTTTTGCAGGAAACTGATAAAACGGCGCGAATCAACGGTAGCAAAGCGCCCCATCGCCTTGGTTAAAACGTCTTCCAGTGGTTCTTCAAACTCATCCATGACGCCGGCACGGACGCAGAGTCTGGAGAAGGAAGAAAATTTGTAAAGCTGGCGCGGATCTACCCGGTAATAGTCCAGGAAATTTGCCAGGGTCAGTTCCAGCCCGGTGTCCTCTTCAAAGGACGCAATCCGTGCAATCAGCCCGGCGCTGTTACCGTAAGACGCCCGAATGTTGTCCAGTATGTACTTGGCAGCCTTCTTTTCCAATTGAATGTAACAGCCCTTCGGCACAGAAACAAAGCCGTTTTTGACTTCCTTTGCCACATTTCTGGTTGTGTTAGAAAGTAAAGCCGCAAACCGATCCTCAAAATTGTATTTTTTATTTGCCTGGCCAATGAAATCCAATACGGTCAGGCATTCTTTGTTTTCCGCAAGCCGCAATCCGCGCCCCAGCTGTTGCAGAAAAACGGTCAGGGACTCCGTTGGGCGCAGGAACAGGATGGTATTTACTTCGGGAATATCCACGCCTTCATTATAAATATCCACCACAAACAGGAAGCGGACTTTGCCGGAAACCAGGCGCTCTTTGGCATCTTTTCTTTCTTCCTCCGGCGAGTTACCGGTCAGGAATGTGGCAGGGATTCCCTGTTCATTAAAGTAGTTTGCCATGAATTCCGCATGCGCTACGGTAACACAGAAGCCCAGGCCCTTTACTTCGTCAATATCGGTAACGTATTTCAGCAAAGAAGAAACAATCAGGTCGGCACGCCGATTGGCAACGTAACCACTTAGCGTATAAAGGTTGGCCAGTTCCGTCTTATCATATCCGCCGGCATGCCAGGTCAGTTTGTCCAAGTCCACGGTATCCGTTACACCAAAGTATTGGAATGGGCAGAGGAGCTTCCGGTCAATGGCTTCCGGTAGTCGGATTTCCGCCGCAATCCGGTTATTAAAATAAGGCAGTATACTTTTGCCGTCCATGCGCTCCGGCGTGGCAGTCAGGCCAAGCAAAATCTTCGGCTGGTAATAGGAAAGCAGCTTCTGATAGGTAGGTGCTGCTGCATGGTGGAATTCATCCACAATAAGGTAGTCATAAAAATCCGGAGAGGTTTTAGACGTAAAGTCCTGCGAATTGAATGTCTGAATGGAAAGGAACAGATTATCAAGCGTGTCCGGCTTATAGTTGCCGACAAATAACTCGCCAAAATTAGCGTCCTTCAAGACCGCACGGAAGGTGTAAAGGCTCTGCCGCAGGATTTCCTCCCTATGTGCCACAAACAGCAGTCGGCAGGGCCGGCCCGCGTGTTGCCTGCGGAAGCGCTTGTAATCCAGGGCAGAAATTACGGTTTTACCGGTACCCGTTGCGGCAACAACCAGGTTCCGGTAATATCCGCGTACCGTACGTTCCGCATCCAGCTTATCCAGAATTTCCTGTTGATAAGAATAGGGCTGGATATCCATGGTATACAGCTCTGCGTTATTGGTATCAAAATATTTTTCCGCCTGCAAAGCGCGGGCCAGCCGCTCCTTCTGGGCCTCTGTATAATACTCAAACTCATTGGAGTTCCAATAGCTTTCAAAGGTGGCCGCTATTTTATCAATGGTCTCCGGCAGATCCTTCTTTGTAATTTTCACGTTCCACTCCAAGCCGCTGGAAATGGCGGCATTGGAAAGATTAGAAGAGCCCACGTAGGCAGTGGTAAAACCGGTATCCCGATAAAATACATACGTTTTTGCATGAAGACGGGTCCGCTTTGTGTCATAGCTGACTTTAATCAGGGTATTGGGCAGCTTACGTAACTCCTCAATGGCTTTGACGTCCGTTGCGCCCATGTAAGAAGTGGTAATAATGCGCAGCTGTCCCCCATTTTGTGTGAATGCGGTCAGCTCCTCCATCAGCAGGCGCAGCCCGCTCCACTTAATAAAAGAGACCAGCATATCAATCCGGTTACAGGAAACAATTTCTTTTTTCAGCTCCGTAAACATCTGTGGCTCATGGATGGCACCGGTAAAAAGCGAGCTTTGTGCAATAGAGGTTTCCGGGCGAACCAGATCCGCTTTTCCGGTAAGCGCCACCACATTATTTTTTCTGTCTAACAGCGCCAGAAGCTGTTCTGCACGTTCTGCCACCGAAAGGGAATCAAAATCCGCTTCGTTTGTTTCGCTCATAACGGTGGAAACCACACGGTTTACCAGCTGTATCTGGGAGTGCAAATCACCGCCGTTGTCCTTTACGTTAGTAAGCCCCTGTTCCACCACTTCTGCCACATATTTTGCCAGTACTTTCGAGGCCTCTGCACTGTCAATCGGCGCCGTTTGAGACAGCTTGTCCGTTTCGGAAAGGGCAGAATCCAGGCCTTTATTGATAATCTGTTCGTAAAGTCCATCCGGTAGCATAGCGGTCCTCTTTTCATTTTGTTTTTTCTAAGTCTTTCTGTAAAACTATGCCACAGTTTCTGCCGTCTTGCAAATGCTGCACCAAATGCAAAAGCCGCACACCGGGGCTTTCCCGGCGTGCGGCCTTCTTATCCTTTTTCTATGGCTTTTCTACAATTAAGCAACGGTGTAAATCTTTACTTCCGGATCTGCGCTCCACAGCGGCTGCAGACCAACAAAAACGTCATTCTTGAACATGTCGCTGGAAAGATAAGCATTTGCGTGTTCAGCGGAATCAAAGCCGTGCAGAACCTGAACGTCTTCGTCACGAATCAGAAGATCCTTGGTAAGGGCACCTTCAATGGTATCCAGGAACGGCTGACGGTAGTCTGTGTAAACCTTTGCGGCAGCAGGACGGTTTTCGTTTTCAATTTTCATGGTAATTTCAAGATAAGCTTTTACAGTATTGCAACTCATAACAGATGCCTCCCATAAATTTTTAGTACGGTCTTTGTCTGACCTGACTACAGTATAGGTAGATTACTTAAAGAAAAGAAGATATCAACAAATTTATGAGTTACTAATAAATTTCATAGTAGCTTGCTGTTATAAAGGTATCCCCCTATAATACCCTTTTGAAAGGTGATGGACTATGTATCAGAAGAAGCTTGAAAAAGACATCCGCTGTCCGTTGGAATACGGGCTGGAAATTTTTGGTGGCAAATGGAACTCCAGAATTATTTGTGTGTTGGCAGCTAAAGAGACGCTCCGCTACAGCGAACTGCGCCAGGAAATGGGTAACATAACCGATGCCGTGCTGGCCTCTACCCTGAAGGGCCTGATTAACAATGGAATGGTAGCCCGCAAATCCTATGACGAAATTCCGCCAAGAGTAGAATATTCCCTTACCGAAAAAGGAGCCTCCGTGGTACCAATCCTGCAAAGTATCTGCCGTTGGTCCGGCGCCTTTTACAAAGAAGATCCGGACAAAAGCATGATTCAATGCCAGAAATGTGACTATAAATAAAGGAAATAAAAAGGCCGCGCACTGGACCATTCCAGTGCGCGGCCTTTCTGCTTATGGGTGCTTCCCTATTTTATTTAAGATATGTGGTTGCATAGGTGTCCAGCAACGCACTGACTTCATTTGCGGCATCTGTATCTTTGTCCAGGTTGTGACCGGAATTCGGATACGTTACAAAGTCATGCTTTACGCCTTTGGCCGTTAATGCGGCATCCAGGCTGGTTGCGTTGGAATACGGCACAACCGTATCCTGGGCCCCGTGCGCAATAATGGTTGGCGGGCAGGATTCACAAACATACGTAAGTGGAGACACTTTCTGTAATGCCGGAACAGCGGCATCAAAGGTATCCTGCGTAAAGGTTGTGCCACAAGCGTTGGACATAAGCCAGCAGATTTCTTCCGGGCTGCCTAAGGTGGAAGTTTCCAAATAGAAATTGGGATCTGCCAGGTCTGTCGGTCCGCAGTAAGACAAAATACTGCTCACCTTCATAGGGGCACTGTCATGTCTGGAATAACCGTAGAGCAGCGCCAGATGCGAGCCAGCAGAGGTGCCAATCATCAGAACACGGTCAATGGTGACATTATATTCCTTTCCCTGTTTCTGAATGGCTTTCAGGGCATTGTCCACGTCATCCATCAAATCCAAAAGATTGACGCTTTCTGAAATGTACCGGTAATTCATGGTTGCGGAAGCATAACCGGAATCATTGACACTTTCCAGAATCTGCTTGGTGCATTCGGATTTATCTCCGCTAATCCATGCACCGCCATGAATGAAAAGTACCAGTCCGCAGCTGCTTCCGGCAGCACTGGTAGGAATGTACAAGTCCAGCTTCTGACTGGATTCCGTTCCGTAGCTTAAATCCGTTACCACGTACCGCTTTTGCTCCTGTGGCCCGCAACTGCCGAACAGGGATGCGCCCGTGGCAAGCATGGCCAGAAGAAACGCTAAAATTTTCTGCATAAAACTCCTCCCCTTTTGTGTAAGTCACTTTCATCATACCTTTTTTCTATCCTGAAAAAAAGAGGATTTGCATACAACCACTTTTTTCGGATTTTGTCCATTCCGCATATTGACCTTGTATTTAAAAGGTCTACAATGAAACTGTATTGTTATATATTTAACAAAAAGAAGGAGTGACCATTTTATGCCTGAGCAAAACAAAAAAATTATCAGTCAACATCAGGGAGATCCCAACCCTGATAAACGGTATTTGAAGCTTGGCAGAAAAATTACAGACGTAGTCCCACACAAGATTTTTGGGGTTACATCAGAGGATCCGGAGTATTGGGGCTTAAAAGAAGTCCTTACCCCCGAAATGTGCGATGTAGCCAACAAAATGAAATTGCGGAAGGATTACACCTTTGAAGAGCTGAAAGCCATGAATCCGGAGCTGAGCGAAGAGGAGCTGCAGAAGCTGTTGGATGATATGGCCGATATCGGCATTATGGAGTATGGTTACGGGGACAACTATGACCACACCCATGAGCTGAAGGACAAACCACGGATTCGTCAGTACCGTCTGCCGTTCTTTGTACCGGGCTCTGCAGAGCTGTTCAACTCTACCAAGGACCGGATTGCAAAGAACCCGGTTGTTTCCTCGTTCTTTGAACGAATGACCTTTGTTCCGCTGGCCGGAATTACCCAAATGGTTCCTCCGGGAGGAGACGGCATTGGTATGCACGTTATTCCGGTTGAAAAAGCAATCAACACCCAGAATGAATCTGTAGATTTAGAGCATATCTCTTACTGGCTGCAGAAATATGATGGTCACATTTCTGCCGGTCTCTGTTCCTGCCGTGCTTCCCGCTCCGTCCTTGGAGACGGCTGCACAGATGACGCAGATGACTGGTGCATCCAGTTAGGAGACATGGCAGACTACGCCGTTGAAACCGGCAAGTCCCATTACATTGACAAAGCGCGTGCCCTGGAAATTCTGGAACTGGCAGAAAAGAACGGTTACGTTCACCAGATTACCAACATAGACGGGGAAAATAAGATCTTTGATATCTGCAACTGTAACGTAAAAATCTGTAATGCGTTGCGGACCTCCATGCTCTTTAATACGCCGAACCTGTCCAGAAGTTCCTTCACTGCTAAGGTAGACAAAAACAAGTGCGTTGCCTGTGGCAAGTGCGTTGAAGTCTGCCCGGGCGGTGCGGCAAAACTGGGACAGAAATTGTGCCATAAGGACGGCACCGAATTTACTTATCCGCAAGCACCGCTTCCGGATAACAACATTTGGGGCGAATACGCCTGGGACGAAGACTACCGGGACACCGCCCGGCTGTCCAACACCTACGCCACAGGCAGCGCTCCCTGTAAAGCGGCCTGTCCGGCACACGTACCGGTGCAGGCGTATCTCCGCTTAGCCAAAGAAGGCAAGTATCGGGAAGCCCTTGCCATGATTAAAACCGAAAACCCGTTCCCGGCTGTTTGCGGCAGAGTCTGCAACAAGCGCTGTGAAGACGAATGTACCCGTGGCAAGCTGGATGCACCGGTATCCATTGACGCCGTTAAAAAGTTTGTAGCGGATCTGGAGCTGCGTTCGGAAGACCGCTACATTCCGGAAAAGGTAGTACAGTCTGTTTACGGTTCCTTTGACGAAAAGATTGCCATCATCGGTGCCGGACCTGCCGGTTTAAGTGCCGCGTTCTACCTGGCACAGATGGGCTACAAGCCAACCGTCTTTGAAAAGAACGCGGAAGCCGGCGGCATGATGACCTACGGTATTCCAAGCTACAAGCTGGAAAAAGACGTTCTGGCTGCGGAAATCAAAGTCATTCAGGAGCTTGGCGTTGACATCCGCTGCGGCGTAGAAGTCGGAAAAGACATTACCATTGAAGAGTTGAAAGCACAGGGTTACAAAGCCTTCTACCTTGCCATCGGATGTCAGGGCGGGAAGCGCCCGGGCGTTGCCAATGACACCGCCAAGGGAACCCATATTGCAGTAGACTACCTGCGTCATTGCTATGAGCATCGGGAAGACACCTTCTCCGGTAACGTTGTTGTTGTCGGCGGCGGTAACGTTGCCATTGACTGTGCCCGCAACGCCCACCGTCTGGGCGCTTCCGGTGTACAGATGTTCTGCCTGGAAGACCGGGCCACCATGCCGGCCACCAACGAAGAAATCCGGGAAGCCGAAGAAGAAGGCATTCAGGTTAATCCGTCCTGGGGCCCGAAGGAAGTCCTGGTCAATGACGCCGGCGAAGTTACCGGCCTGGTTCTGAAGAAGTGCCTGCGCACCATAGATCCTGCCACCGGTGCCTTCTCCCCTGCCTATGATGAAAACGAAACCATGGAAGTCTCCGCAGACAAGATTGTCTTTGCCATCGGTCAGGCCATTGACTGGGGCAATCTGCTGCAGGGCACCAAGGTTCAGTTCTGGCATGGCAATTATCCGGTTGCTGACAAGTTCACCTATCAGACCGATGACCCTGACATCTTTGTCGGCGGTGACGTATATACCGGTCCTCGCTTCGTCATTGACGCCATTGCGGCCGGCCATGAAGCGGCAGAAAGCCTGCATCGCCACGCCCGTCCGGATGCGTCCATGACCATTGGCCGTGACCGCCGTAACTTCACGCCACTGGACAAGGAAGACCTGACCTATCCGTCTTATGACACTGCCGGTCGTCAGGAAGCCGGTATGGACGAATCCATAGACTACAAGATGTCTTATAAAGATGCCCATCTGGATCTGACAGAAGAGCAGGTTAAAATTGAAACCAGCCGTTGCCTTGGTTGCGGCGCTTCCGTTGTTGACCCGCACAAGTGCATTGGGTGTGGCCTTTGCACCACCAAGTGCGAATTTGATGCCATTCACCTGGTTCGTGACCATCCGGAATGCACTGACATGCGTCGGGGCGAAGACAAGGTTGGCGGACTGGTAACTTATTCCATTAAACGTGCCGGCAGAATTATTGCCCACAGCGGTTCGGAAGAAGCCAAAGAAATGGCCAAGAAGCGCAAAGCGTTCAAGCAGGAGCAGAAAGCTGCCAAGCGCTAATCCGTTTTGCAAAGCCACACCGGCTTACGAAAAAAGGAGCAGGTCCCATATGGGATCTGCTCCTTTGTTTTTGCTGTATAGGGCTGCCGTTACCGTGCAGGGCTGCCGCTTCTGTGTAGGGCTACATCGCCCGGATTACATAATATCTGTTGTAATCTTAATATTTTTGCCGTCAAATTCAGCAAGGACACCGTTGTTGTCTGCCGTGGCATACAGGTCTGCTTTGGCAACCCACTTCAACTTGGCCCTGACGTCCGGATAAATACGGGAATTGCTATTGCAGACAACGGCAATGTCCGGATGCAGTGTCTTAATGAAGCGGTAAGAACTGGAGAATACGTAACCGTGATGCCCCACCTTCAGCAAATCCACTTTGCCGATTTTGGGTGCCAGGCGCCGCTCTTCCCCGTCTTTGTTGTTGATGTCCCCTGCCAGGAAGGCTTTGGTGTCACCGATAGTAAGCAGGGTGCCGACGGAATTAATGTTTTCCCCAAACTTCAGGAAGCGCTTCTTATAAGCGCCGTTCAGGAACTTAATGTGGAAGTCTCCCAGGTCGGTTTCCGCTTTGTCAAAGCTTTCAATACGTTCCACGCCATTGGCTTCCATGGCGTCCAGCATCTGATGGTAAACTTCCAGATTGTCCCATCTGACCCGCTCATAAAGGAAGATGTCTTCCGGGTGGTACGGCTTTACATAGCCCCTGTCTACTACAATGTCCGGGTGGTTAATAACGGTATCAAAGCCACCAATGTGGTCTGAGTGGCAATGGGTGGCCAACACAAAATCAAGGTGTACCTTTCCGTCTTCCCCGCGGAAATGCTCTAACAGATAGGCTACCACTTCTTCTTCGTAGCCCTTCATGTTCAGGTGCGGCTTGTCTGCCGGATAGTCATTATCTTCTGCGGCATCTACCATGGCCAAATGCCCCCGGCTTTCCAAAATCATGCAGTCCGAGTTCCGGGTATTTAAAAAGTGAATCTTACCTTGCATGAACTCCTTCTCCTTTGTTCTTCAGGTAATGGGTCAGGATATATTGCGGGATAGAATCATTATTGGAGCAGGCTACATGACCGGCCTTCTGCTGAATGGCCGGGCTGGCGGAGCCGGAAGCCACAGCCATGCCTGCAATGGCAAACATGGAAAGGTCGTTTCGGCTGTCACCGACTGCCATGGTCTGCTCCCATGGAATTTGCAGCTGCTGCGCCAGGGTCAAAAGCGCATTGCCTTTTGACACGCCCCGCAGCATAATTTCAACATTGTTGTCCATAGAGGTGGTAAAGGCAAGATCTTTCTGCTGTTGCAGTGCGGCAAAGCAGGCTTCCCGCTCCGCCGGATTCGCAAAGAACACATTAATGATTTCCGTGCGAGTCAGCGTTCTTGCCGTCTGACTAAAATCCGCAAGACCTTTACGCGTACTTCTGATAACATCCAGATAGTTCGGATCTATCCGGTAGTGTTCATAAGATGCGTCATTCAGCTTATTACAATCCGTCTTTGGAACACCGTCATCATAAGCCTCTATCATAGTATCATACTGTTCCAGAAGTGCCAAAACCTTATCCAGTGTTTCCGCAGGAAAATACCGGGAAGAAATGACTTTTTGTTCCTTCTTGTCATAAACAACGGCACCATCAGAATACAGATAATACCGGATTTCCGGGAACTCCCGTAATTCCTTCGGAATTTCATAAAAGGTTCTGCCGGTGCAAAGGGCAAACTCTACACCACTGTGCTTCATTTGCCGAATGGCAGACAGACTTTCTTTTGCAACATGGGAATGGTCATCTAAGAGCGTGCCATCTAAATCGCACGCAATCAGGGCATAATTCATTCAGTAACTTTCTTCTTTCTGTGAATAACAAAGCGGTTCAGCGGGTACGTCCACAGGGTTGGTACCGTCATAACCACAACCTTGGTCAGAAGCACAATGAAGACGCTGTCGTGCCCACTGTTCTTAATCAGGGTGCCAAGGAATGCGCCAAACCACGTGTTAAAGGCAATGGTACAAATGACCATAATGGCATACAAAACCGTAGACAGCACCGGATTAGCGTCCGCCTTAAAGGTCAGCTTCCGGTTCATAATGTACGCTGCTGCATACCCAATAACCGCGGAAATGAAGTAAGAATACATGTATCCTTTGTATTCAATTCCAAGGAAAGACAAAACGGCATTGTCCGTAACCGGCACCTCGTTCAGCGAACGGAAAATAACATACTGCAACAGCCAGAAGACTGCAAGCTCTAAAACGGAAGTAGATACTCCGGTAAAGGAAAATTTAATGAATTTCCAAACTTCGGTGTACTTCCCGGCAAACTTCATGACCTTTTCTTTCATGGCATCCCATTTCCGGTCGGATGGCTCACGGGTAAAATCATTAGAAACCTCTTCGTAATCTTCGCCATAGGCCATATCAGTTACGAAGTCATTATCCTGGATTACATTTTCCATAGTATCCCTCACCTTTCTTCCTTCAGTATAAAAGTTTCATGGGAAAGCTCTATCAAACGTACGTAAAGGAAATGTAAAATCCATGTAAAGAAATGCAAAAAAGCGGACCTACCGAAAAGGGCAGATCCGCTTTTTGTTTTGGATGTTAAGTTGTTGTCAAACAATGTTCTTGATGCCTTCGCAGATTTTGCGAGCCACCTGTGGATTGTTCATGGTGTAAATGTGAAGTCCGTCGGTGTCATTGACAAGAAGGTCAATGACCTGGCTTAAAGCGTAGGCCATACCGGCGTCAAAAAGGGCGTCCTTGTTGTCTTCGTAGCGGTTGATGATTTTCTGGAACCGGTCCGGAAAACTGGCACCGCAAAGACTTACCATGCGCTTCATCTGGGAAGCGTTGATTACCGGCATAATACCCGGAATAACCGGCACGTTAATGTCGGCAATACGGCAGTCATCTACAAAATGGTAGAACTGTTTGTTGTCAAAGAACAGCTGGGAAAGCAGCACTTCTGCTCCGGCATTCACTTTCTTTTTCAAATACCGGATTTCCGTAATGCGGCTTTCCGATTCCGGATGGCACTCCGGATAACAGGCGCCAAGGAAGCAAAAGTCGTGATCCGGCTTCAGGTAGGAAATGACGTCCGAGGCATGCTGGAAATCATCCTTTTCCGGCACATTCGGACGGCGGTCCCCCCGAAGCGCCAGCACGTTTTCCAGTCCCTCATCCTCTAAGACGCGGGCAAATTCATCAATTTCCTGCTTGTCATAATGCAGGCAGGTCAGATGCACTACCGGCTCCACGTGATATTCATATTTGATTTTCTTGGCCAGCTCTATAGTGCGGTTGCCGTTGGAGCTTCCGCCGGCGCCGAAGGTAACACTGATAAAATCCGGGTTCAGTTCACAAAGGACCGCCAGGGTATCATCAATATTACGGAGTTCGGCATCTTTTTTCGGCGGAAAAATTTCAAAGGACAGCGTCCGCTTCTGGTGCTGATAGAGCTCTGAAATTTTCATGTCGTTTACTCTTTTCTTGCGTTGGTATTTCAGGCTTCTTCCCGAATCTGCTTAGCGGCAGCAACCAGGTTGCGAAGGCTGGCATCCGTTTCCGGAACGCCACGGGTCTTCAGGCCGCAGTCCGGGTTAACCCAGAGCTTATCCCGTTCAATCTTGGTCAGCATGATGTGCAGGGCCTTTACAATCTCTTCTACAGACGGAACGCGCGGCGAGTGAATGTCATATACACCCGGGCCAACTTCGGTTTCAAAGTGGTTTTCCCGCAGGGAATCCAGAATCTGCAGGTTGGATCTGGAAGCTTCGAAGGTAATAACGTCAGCGTCCATGTTGTCAATGGCCGGGATAATATCGGTAAATTCACTGTAGCACATATGCGTGTGAATCTGGGTTTCCGGTTTTACGCCGCTGTGGGTCAGACGGAATGCCGGGATGGCAAAGTCAAGATATTCAGAGTACCAGTCGGATTTTCTCAGTGGCAGCTTTTCACGGAGAGCAGCTTCATCAATCTGAATAACGCGGATGCCATTGGCCTCTAAGTCAAGAACTTCATCGCGGATGGCAAGGGCAATCTGGGAGATGGATTCACTGATGGAAATGTCTTCTCTTGGGAAGGACCAGTTCAGGATGGTAACCGGACCGGTCAGCATACCCTTCATAACGTGGTCGGTCTGGGACTGGGCATAGGCGGACCATTCTACGGTAATCGGGCGGTCACGGGAAACGTCACCCCAGATGATCGGCGGTTTTACGCAGCGGGTGCCGTAGGACTGTACCCAGGCTTTTTCTGTAAACAGGAATCCGCCCAGAGCTTCGCCGAAGTATTCAACCATGTCATTCCGTTCGTATTCACCGTGAACCAGAACGTCCAGACCAATTTCTTCCTGCCAGGCGATGCAGTCCTTAATCTTCTGTTTATTAAATGCCACATACTCTTCCTTGGTAATCTGGCCTTTCCGATATGCAAAGCGGGTTTCTTTTACGTCCTTGGTCTGCGGGAAGGAACCAATGGTAGTGGTCGGGAATTCCGGCAGGTTCAGGACTTTCTTCTGGAGAGCCTGACGTTCGCTCCGCTTCGGAAGACGGGTGTAATCGGCGTCTGTTACCTTGGACAGACGTTCGGTAACAGCCGGGTTGTGGCAATCTCTGTCTCCTGCAAACAGCTTGGCGTTTGCAACGTACAGCGGATTTTCAGTGTAACTGGCATCTTCTGCCAGTTCTTTCAGTTCAGCAAGTTCGGTCAGCTTTTCTTCTGCAAAAGCAAAGTAAGCAGTGTATTCAGCTGCCAGCTTGGTTTCATGCTTCAGGGTGTACGGTACGTGCAGCAGAGAGCAGGAAGTGGAAAGAACAACCGGAACAGCCTGCGCATTCAGAGCGGTCAAGGTCTGCAGGGTCTTTTCATAGTGGTTCTTCCAGATGTTTTTACCGTTAATTAAGCCGGCAAACAGGAGCTTGTCCTGCGGGAAGCCGTACTTCTGTATCAGAGAAAGGGTCTGCTTGCCTTCAATGAAGTCCAGACCAATACCGGCAAACGGCAGGCTGGTCAGGGTTTCATATACGTCTCTGACATCTCCGAAATAGGTCTGTACCAGAACCTTGGTGTTCTTGGTAACAGACAGAATGGCTTCATACAGCTTGCGGAACAGGGCAAGGTCTGCTTCGTCCATATCACGAACCAGGGCAGGCTCTTCTACCTGTACCCAGGAAATCTGCTTTTCTTCTGCCTTTTTCAGCAGGTCCTGATAGGCCTGAATGGTGGCGTCTACATAATCTTCCGTGGTCTTGGTGCCGGTGGTTTTAGCCAGCTTCAGTAAGGTGTAAGCACCGGTTACAATCGGCTTGGTTTCTACGCCAAGCGATTTGGCTTCTTCATATTCATCAAAGAATTTGGTACCGGCCAGCTTAATTTCGGTGTCATCTTCCAGTTCCGGAACCAGGTAATGGTAGTTGGTGTTAAACCACTTTTTCATGGCCAGAGCCTTTACGTCTCCGGACGGGCCCTGATAGCCACGAGCCATGGCAAAGTAGGTGTCCAGTGCAGGCAGCTGCAGATCCTGATAACGTTTCGGAACAATGTTAAACAGGACAGCAGAGTCTAATGTAATGTCATAAAAAGAGAAGTCATTGCTGGAAATGAAGTCAATTCCGGCATCCTTCTGGGTCTGCCAGTGGATTTTACGCAGGTCCTTGGCGGTCTGCTGCAGTTCTTCTGCGCTGATTTCTTTTCTAAAGTATTTTTCGGAAGCAAATTTCAGTTCCCGCAGTGTACCAATGCGCGGGAATCCGATAACAGATGTTTTCATAGTTGGCCCTCCAATTGTTTTTAGGTCTTTTTCGTTGTTCATTTTAATAATTTGGATTGCTTTTGCATAATATTGAAAAGCTCTTGTGTGATATAGTTTTAAACTATATCTTGCTGCATTGCAATTGTGTTTACCTTTAAGGAGTTCTTTGCAGAAGCCGCTTTTTCCTTATGGGTTGTTTACTACGTTAATTGGGTGGCCCTCCATGTAGGCCTGCAGATTGTCGGCAACAATCTGAATCAGACGGCGTCTGGTCTCCTTGGGAGTCCAGGCGGAATGCGGTGTAATTTTACAATTCGGAATTCCCTGCAGCGGACAATCTGCAGGCATGGGCTCTGTGTCCACCACATCCAGGCCGGCTCCGGCCAGATGTCCGGACAGGAGCGCATCCCGCAGGGCGGTTTCGTCTACAATAGGGCCACGGGCCGTATTGATAAAGAAGGCGCCCCGCTTCATGGCGGCAAAAAAGTCTTTGTTGCAGAGATGCTCCGATTCGGCATTCAACGGGCAGTGGATGGAAACCACATCCGAATGCTTCAGCAAAGTATCCAGGGTAACAAAGGTAACATTCTTATCCGCTCTGTTTAAAAAGCCTTCCTGTCTGGTAACGCCGGCCTTCTCCGCTTCCAGCGCTTTCAGCGCGGAGCGGCTGTAGGCCAGCACATTCATGCCGAATGCGGTGGCAATCTGCGCTACTTTTTTGCCGATCTGGCCGTAGCCAATCAGGCCCATGGTTTTGCCGTCCAGTTCCTCTGTCGGGAAAACCAGCGGGCTGAAGGTGCCGGATTTGGTCCAGCCACCTTCCTGTACAAAGCTGTTATAATCCCCTACCCTGGAATAGAAATCCAGCAAATAGGCAAAGGTCAGCTGTGCAACGGCATCGGTAGAATACCCCGGTACGTTGGTAACCGTAATTCCGTGTTGGTTACAGTAGTCCAGGTCAACCACGTTGTAACCGGTGGCATTGACGCCAATGTATTCCAGCTTTTTGGCATCCTTCAATAAGTCCTCATCTACAATGGTCTTATTGACTAACAGAACTTCTGCATCCTGCAGTGCTTCCTGCAATTCTGCTTTGCTTGCATGGTCTATAATAATAGTATCCCCTAACTTCGTAATGGGAGACGTATCAGCATCTCCCATAGTTAAGGTAAAATGTTCCGGCATTACAATTTTCATAGGAAACTCCTTTCGGTGTTTTTACCGTTTTGATGATACCCCAATTCGGTTTGACACGCAATTGGGCCTTGTTTATAATTGTTACACTTATTTTACTACGGAGGGAATTTATGTTTGTAGATATTGCAAAAATTTCCGTTAAAGCCGGCAACGGCGGCAATGGTGCCGTTGCCTTTCACCGGGAAAAATATGTTGCCTCCGGTGGGCCGGACGGCGGAGACGGCGGCCGCGGCGGAAACATTGTCTTCCGCGTGGACACGTCGCTTTCCACGTTGGCCGACTTCCGTTACAAGCGGAAATATTCCGCTTCCAACGGACAGGATGGCCGTGGAAACCGCTGCAACGGCAAAAAAGGAGAAGATTTAGTTATCTGCGTTCCGAAGGGCACCGTTATTCGTGAAGTGGAATCCGGCGTAGTGCTGGCAGACATGTCCACGGAGGAAGACTTTATTGCCGCCCGCGGCGGCAACGGTGGCTGGGGAAATTCCCATTTTGCCACGGCAACCCGTCAGACGCCGCGTTTTGCCAAAAACGGTGCACCCGGAGAAGCCTGGGACTTACAGCTGGAATTAAAGCTGCTGGCGGATGTCGGCCTGCTCGGCTTCCCCTCCGTCGGAAAATCAACCCTGATTTCCGTTGTCAGTCAGGCAAAGCCAAAAATTGCAGAATACCACTTCACCACACTTTCTCCGGTTCTGGGTGTTGTTTCCATGGGCGAAGGCTCCTCCTTTGTTATGGCCGACATTCCGGGCTTAATTGAAGGCGCCGCTGACGGCGTTGGCCTTGGCCACGAATTTCTGCGCCACGTAGAACGTTGCCGCCTTTTGGTACACATTGTAGATGTTGCCGGTTCCGAAGGACGGGATCCCATTACCGACTTCAACGCCATTAACGAAGAGCTGGCAAAATTCAATCCGGATATGGTCAACCTGCCGCAGATTGTAGCCGGCAATAAAATTGATATGGCTTCGGACGAACAGATTGAAGCCTTTAAAAATTACGTGGAGGGCCTTGGCTACGAATACTTCAGCATCTGTGCTCCCATTAAGGAAGGCACCAAAGAATTAATGAATGCCGTGGCAGCCAAGCTGGCCACCCTGCCTCCTATCAAGCAATATGAAGCAGAAGAAATTCCACTGGAAGTATTGGAAAAGAAGAAAGACCGTGGATTCAAGGTCACCGTGGAAGACGACATGTACTTTGTAGAAGCGGAATGGCTGATTCCAATTCTGAATCAGATAGATTTGGACGACTACGAATCTTTGCAATATCTGCAGCGCGTCCTAAACAGCTCCGGCATTAACCAGGAACTGATTGACCGCGGCATTGAAGACGGAGACACCGTTGTTCTGTACGACATTGAATTTGAATACGTTTCCTAAAGGAGCTGCCATGAACCGCTTTTTAGACACGGAGGCAGATCCGAATACGCTTTCCATGCTGGACCTGGCCTTCCTTGGGGATACCGTATATGAGCTTTTTGTACGGGAGGCCCTGGTCTCCGAAGGAAAGCGTCCTACTGCGGATCTGCACAGCGCAAAAGTCAAATACGTAAATGCAGATGCACAGCAGGCTGCGGCGGAATTACTGGCTCCTCTCCTAACGGAGAAGGAGGCTGAAATTTACCGCCGGGGCCGCAACGCCAAAACGCATCACACACCTAAAAATAAAAGCAGTGCCGCCTACCATGCTGCCACCGGCTTTGAGGCCCTGTTCGGGTATCTTTATTTAACCGGTCAGCTGGACCGCCTGCGGGAATTCTTCCAAACCATTTATCATGGACAAGAATCTGATTCCCTTGTATAATATTTCCCGTATTTGAAACAAAATTGTTAAGAATAATCCATTTTGGGGGCTAAAACGCTATGTCAGGACATAACAAATGGAGTACCATTAAGCGCAAGAAGGGCGCCAATGACGCAGCCCGCGCCAAAGTATTCACCAAGATTGGCCGTGAAATTGCCGTTGCTGTAAAGCAGGGCGGTCCGGACCCATCTTCCAACTCTAAATTAAAGGACTGCATTGCCAAGGCAAATGCAGCCAACATCCCGAAAGACAACATTGAACGGGCCATCAAAAAAGCCGCCGGCAGCAGCGAAGCCGACAACTACATTGAAAACATCTACGAAGGCTACGGTCCGAACGGTATTGCTGTTATTGTAGAAACCCTGACGGACAACAAAAACCGTACTGCCGGAGATGTCCGCCATTACTTTGACAAATACGGCGGAAACATGGGTCAGTCCGGTTGCGTTTCCTTCCTGTTTGAACGCTGCGGTGTCATCTTAATTGACAAAGAAGATGAAGACGAAAACGAAGTAGACGAAGAAAAGCTGATGGAAGCAGCACTGGAAGCCGGTGCAGAGGACTTTCTGTCAGATGATGATGACGTCTTTGAAATTCGTACCGGCATGAATGACCTTGGTACTGTTCGTGACAGTCTGGAAGCTGCCGGTTATCAATTCTCTACCGCAGAAGTACAATATGTACCATCTACCTATGTCAAATTAACGGATGAAGAATCCTTAAAGAACATGGCTAAGATGATTGAAATGTTTGAAGACAATGATGACGTCCAGAACGTATGGCACAACTGGGAAAACCCGGAAGATGCCGATGCACTTCTGTAAACAAATAAGTAAACAAAAAGCCCGGGTCAATGACCCGGGCTTTCCGTTTGGTACAGCAAAGCTGTCACATCATATACTTTTCTACCTTTTCACATCGTTCAATGGTTTTCTTTCCCATAAGCCGTTTGCAGTTGTCAAGAATTCCGTTCCCACGAGAAATAAAATCTTCCAACACAGTAAATTCCAGCACTTCTGAAATTTTTGTATTATCAGATTCCGCCATTTTTTCAAAATAAGAAAAAGCTTTTTTCAGTTTTTCCTCATCTGATTCAGCTAGTAAGTCCAGTACAAAAGGAACCACTACCATGCCAAACATTACATGCATTCCATCAGAAGGCTCTGCTTCAGCATCTTTCTCTATCTTTTTTAGCTTAGCTGCATCAGTAGGAAAAAGTTGTAGAAACTCATCATATAATGTTTCGTATTTCATAATATCACTCCTCTATTGCTTTCCTTAAATCCTTAGCCAATTGCTCTGCCAACTTTTTATCACTTGCAGATAAACTTTGTTGCGTCAAAACTTTTTTCTCAATATATCTAAGCATTTCTTTTCCTTTTTGCATATGAGTATTTCCGTTACTTCCAAGACCTATTCCCGTTGTCTTTTCAAACTTTATAACGGAAGCCGTTCCACCATCGCCAATGAAAGAACCCGGCCGATACAATTGATTGACCACATTTTTCACTTTCGGATTCTTGGCTTTTTTCAGAAGTGAATCTCTCCTATTAGTCCCAATCCATTTTTCCAATGCTTTGGGAAGAGTTTTCCCGTTGGGTCCTACAAAGAAATCTGTTTTCAGCTCATTGAAAATCCGTGTTTCATTTTCCTTGGCAACAAGTGCACTAATAGCCTGTTCAAAATCCATTTGTGTTCCTGGAAGTCCTACTGCAATACCAGAATCTGGTCCACTGGTCATTGTTTCACCGCCTCCTTTGTCATCAGGATTTGGTTACGTCTACGTAAAGTATTATCCACTATACGAACTTCCACTCCGTGTAAAGCAGCATATTCAAATAATCTTAAGGCTGTCTCATCCTTACCACATACGGAATACACAAGAATTACTTTTAATGGGAAATGATCGACCGCATATTTTACAGTTTCTTTCAATCGCTCCCGGTTCTTAGCATAACGAATCTGGCCTTTAGTACTAAAACACATTACTGTGCATGTTTCAAATCCGCTTAGATACTGTGACAACTTATCCTGTGACACATAGACGGCATTTGGGATAACAATAGCTCCCATTTCAATTACAAACCAAAGCATGACAAGCCTGATTTTGAGTACTCTGCTTTCGTTTTCATATAGCCATATGTCATCAAAAAGAGAATAATCTGGACCTATAACAAATTTAATTCCAGAATATAACTCTTTGTATTTTTTTAGCAAGTGCGTATCTCTGTAATAAATAGCATTATACAACCCATCTATCTTATCAAACGTTCGGTCATATGAATAAAAAGCCAATGCTGTCATTGGCGTCATGTGAAACTTGGCAGGTTCTGTATTCAAGGCGATATAATCTGGATATACACTTGGATTACAATGATGAATTGGCAAATGATAATCATTAAGTACCGCTTTATTAAAAAAATCTGCCATACCGTAGTTAAGTTGATACCGTATCTCCTTTTCCTTGCGAAACACCGTACCATCACTATTAATAGATTTATACGTAATTTTTTTCAAATTAAAAACCCCATTAATAAAAGTCGAATTATCAATATAACCCCTTCTAGGGCTATAACATATAATGTCCGTAAAAACCTTGACTTTTCTCCGAAGATCTCTAAAATGAAATTACCTTTGTTCGAATAGAGATATTCGGAGGAAAACATCTTGCTGATCACTGCAATGATTAGCAGGATGCTTTTTTATTTTTCATTACAATCAATAAAACCACCGCCTTTCATAAGACTGTTGCCTATTCATATCAAACGGGTGTTACACATATAGCCACACCCAATAAAATATGTAAAATTATATTTAAACCCAAATAACCAAACAGAAAGCCTAGATTCATAATCTGGGCTTTCCGTTTGGTAAATTACCTTGGAGTATAACACCGGTGCAAATGGGCGACATGGCACCGGGTACCAACAATATTATGCTGTTACGCTACAAAGGAGGCATCCTGTACATAGGCCTTACGCTGTGCGTTCTGCTGTGCAGCCTGCTTTCTGGTAGCTTTTCTTTCTTCTGCCGCCTTTAATGCAGCGGCAGCCCGACGGTTGGCTTCGGCTTCCAGTGCTCTGGCTTCCCGTTCGTCATAAGAAGCTTCTTCTACCGGATATTCAGATACAACCGTGTGCTGTTGTGCCTTCTTCTGTTCCCTTCCGGAGCGGAATGCGGCCAGAAGGCGGTCTTCAAAAGCAATAACTTCTTTTTCATGATAAAAGCCATATAACAAAGCGAAAATGGCACCGAGTTCTAAGATTACTTTTATGGCAAACGGCATATGAATTACCTCCAACCGAACATTTGTTTTCTGTCTATGCTTTTATTATACACACCCCTTTCACAATGTCAACACAAATGTTCTTTTTTAATTTTATTCGGTCCCAAAATAGGGACTTTACAGCAAAATAGGCTACTACATCGCCCGGCAGAAGGACAGCCGAAACGAATGGTAACACGATTGTAACTACAAGTCAGGGGTGAAATCAGGTATAATTAGCTTAGGTTATTCTGTAAATTAAGGAGATCTCTATGTCATACGAAAAATTGTGCATGCGCTGCATGAAGGAGCCGGATAACAATTTCCAGCAATTCCAGCATGAATGTCCGCACTGCCATTTCCGGGAAGATAAGGCGTCCCAGTTGCCGCCCTACCTGCCTATGCGCTCCGTTGTCGGAGAAAAGTATCTGGTCGGTGTAGCATTGGACACCAACGGGGACAGCATTACCTATATGGGTTTTGACATGCTGCAAAAGAAAGCCGTTCTGCTCCATGAATTTTTCCCGGGCCGGGTGGTTAGCCGCCATGGCACGGAAAGTCCTTTGGAAGTGCGCAGTGGGAAAGAAACCGAATTTGCCATTTTAAAAGGATCCTTTACGGAATTATGGAGTAAATTGCAGAAGATGCAGGGCCTGTCCGCTTTGGTACAGACGCTGGATCTGTTTGAAGACAATAACACCGTTTACGCTGTTTCCGAATACGTGGATGGTTCCCAGTCTTTGCGGGACTACCTGTTAAGCAGCAAGAACGGCTACCTTTCCTGGAATGAAGCCCGCGTTATGTTTATGCCGGTGTTGTCCACTTTGGCAAACCTGCACTCTGCGGGTATTATCCACAGGGGTATCTCCCCCGCCACTTTAATGGTTTATCCGGATCATAAGCTTCATATTACCGGCTTCTGTCTGCCGGAAACCCGTACGGTTAACAGTGGGCTGGCCACCGAAGTTTACCCGGGATACACTCCCATTGAACAGCTTGGCCTGCAATCCGCCGCCGGCCCGTGGACGGACATTTATTCCTTTGCGGCGGTGCTGTATCGCACCCTGACCGGCAAGACGCCGGTGGAAGCCTCCATCCGGATGGAACGGGACACCATGAAAATCCCGGCCAGCATTGCGGAAACGCTTCCGGAGCACGTTATTTACGCACTGGTAAATGCATTACAGGTTTACCCGGAAGACCGGACCCGCTCCATTGACACCTTCCGCGCCGAACTGGACGGTTCCCGCGTAGCCACCATGGCCAACCAGTTCCGGGAAGAAGAAAAAGCACGGAAGCGCCGCATGTATGCCGGTCAGGCCAATCCTTATACCGCCTCCATGGTAGAAGATGACTCTGTCCAGGAGCCGGAGCAGGAAGAGCCGAAGCCCAAGAAGAAAAGCTCTGAAGGAAGTCAGACCGCCAAGGTTGTTATTATTACCATTCTTGCCGTACTTCTGGTCTTTGGTCTGATTTTTGGCGGCATTGCAGCCTGCACCAAGTATTCCGGCAACACAGATGATGAAGAGTCCGTAGATGTCCCGAATTTCATTGGTCAGACCTATGAGGATGTCCAGTCTGAGTACGGAGACTCCTTCACCTTTAACGTTAAATACAAGACAGATGATGACGAAGACGCCGGCGTTATTCTTGACCAGAGTCCAAGCCAGGGCAATACCGTTCAAAAGGGGGCCACCATTACCCTGACCGTTTCCAAGGGTACAGACAAAATTACCATGGTAGATGTCAAAGGCAAGACCTATGACGAAGCCAAAGCCACGCTGGAAGGACTTGGATTTACCGTTGTTAAAGTAGAAAAGCCGAACACCGGAGATAATTCCTCCGGCACCGTTGCTTCCGCCAACCTGATTGTCGGAAAGTCCTATGACAAGGGCACCCAGTGCCAGTTGCAAGTATGGGGAGAAGCCGCAACATCGGAACCTACCAGTTCTGGTGGCCTTCCCTGGGGTGGTGAAGATGATGATTACACCATCTCCACCAGCAGCACAACCAGCAACACAAGCTCTTCTACCGCTGCGGAGTAAAAGCTGCGGAGTAAAGCTGCGGAGTAAAGCTGCAGAGTAAAGTTGCACAGTCAGTCTGCAGGATTAGCTGTGCAAAGTAGCTCCCCGGTCATCAGAACAATGCAAAAAGAAAAGGCCGTTACAGAAATTTCTGTAACGGTCTTTTTGCTTATTTTTGACTTACTTTCGTTCTTCCATTGGAATGTATTCCTTCGGGCTGCCGACGTAACGGTAAGCAGGACGAATGATTTTGCCATGGGAAATAATTTCTTCCATGCGATGTGCGCTCCAGCCGGCAATACGGGAAATGGCAAAAATAGGAGTATACAGTTCCCGTGGCAGGCCCAGCATGGTGTAGGCAAATCCACTGTAGAAGTCCACGTTGGCACAAAGGCTCTTCTGGCTTTTGGTTTTGGCCTTAACCAGATCCGGTGCCAACCGTTCTACCCGTTCATACAGGGCAAACTCTTCGGTCATATCCTTTTCCTGGGACAGCTGTGCCACAATCTTGTGGAATACTTTGGCACGTGGGTCAGACTTGGTATAAACCGCATGTCCGATACCGTAAACCAGGCCGCTGCCATCAAATGCTTCCTTATTCAGGATTTTGTTCAGGTAAGCGGAAATTTCGCGGTCGTCTTCCCAGTCACTGACGTTGGACTTAATGTCTTCCATCATGTTGACTACCTTAATGTTGGCACCGCCGTGGCGTGGGCCCTTCAAAGAGCCAAGGGCTGCGGCAATGGCACTGTAGGTGTCTGTGCCGGAAGAAGATACAACACGCGTGGTAAAGCTGGAGTTGTTACCGCCGCCGTGCTCTGCGTGAAGAACCAGGGCAAGATCCAGGGTTCTGGCTTCCAGTTCAGTGAACTGGCTGTCTATGCGCAGCATGTGCAGCAGGTTTTCTGCAGCAGAATAATCTTCTTTTGGTGCATGAATGAAGAAAGAATCTCCATCATGGTAATACTTATAAGTCTGATAACCGTAAACCGACAGCTGTGGGAACAGTGCAATCAGTTCCAGACATTGCCGCAGCACGTTTTCCACGGTAATGTCATCCGGTGCGTGGTCATAGGAATACAGGGTCAGCACGCTTCTGGCAAGGGTGTTCATCATGTCCTTGCTGGGGGCCTTCATAATAATGTCCCGAACAAAGTGTGTCGGCAGATTGCGGTAGCCGGAGAAGAGCTGCTTGAACTCTTCAAATTCCTGTTCGTTTGGCAGGGTTCCAAAGAGCAGAAGGTAAACCGCTTCTTCAAAAGCAAAGCGTTTCTGCGAGGAACGTTCTACCAAATCTTCAATAGCGTATCCGCGATATCTTAAAACACCGTCTATTTCCGTATCCACACCATCTATCATGGCATGGCCCTGTACTTCGGAAAGTTCAGTTAAGCCGGTTAAAACGCCTTTACCGGTGGCGTCACGGAGCCCGCGTTTTACATTGTATTGCAGGTAAAGAGATGGGTCAATTTCACTGTTGGCAACGGCCAAGGATGCCAGATGCTCAATTTGCGGAGTAATTAAGGAATAGTCCTTGGTAAAATCCATCTATCGGCTCCTCCTTTTCTGAGTTCTATTCTTGGAGCCTCCATAATACCACATCGCCCGGTATTTTTCAATAAAAGAGGGGCACCAAGCGGTGCCCCGTTCATTCTATATGCCTTGCAATTTAGCCGATGTTGCAAAGAATATCCAGATAATCTTCTACCAGATCCTGGTAGGCTTCCTTCTTCTGGAACAGGCCCAGGAAAGCCAGGTGATTCCGTTCTTCAATTGGCATCTGATACCAAACGCCCGGACGGCAGGTATCCAGATAATGGAAGCTGGTATATTCTTCCGTGCTTGGTGCCAGTGCGCAGTTGGTTGGCATGAAACCGTCATTGCACTGATAAACCGGAGTTACCAGCGGTGCATCCGGCAGGTAGTTCTTGAAGGTACCAATAAACAGGGAAAGCGGTGCCAGCACGCCGGCCTTTTTGGTAGGAACGGAGAAGTCCAGCAGCTTATCCTTTTTCTTGGTAGTAAACGGGTTACCGTGGGTTGCCTTTTTCTTTGGAATATAGTCATTGGCATCCTTGGTAACTTCGCCGGTATAAGAAACGTAATAAACGTTCGGGTTAATCTTCAGCAGTTTATTCAGCTGTGCCATGCCTTCCAGTCCGGCATCAAAGAAGAGGTTGTCCCGTCCGGCGGTTTCATATTTTTCCAGCAGGTCTTTGTCTAAGTTCAGGAACTTGTAGTTACCGGAGCCGTTGACTGCTACTTCCAGCACGTTGCCGTATGGGGTACTCTTCGGGGTATCTTTGACCATTTCCTTGACACTGGCGATGAGGCTTTTTCCGCCCCAGGCAGCCAACGTCAGTGCCTTAGTGCACCACGGAACATAATAGTCTGCCGCCTGGAAGAACGTAGTGCCGTCATTGTTACCGGCAAGGGTTACGATGGCATGAATGTAGTCCCCCATCTGGCCACGGAACAGCGGAGAAATGTCATCCCCTGTTCTTTGCTCTTTTACGGAGCCGTATTCCAGCAGGTGTGCCAGCAGGCGGACAACCGGTGCGCCGAAGCCGTAGGCAACCAGGCTGATTTTATTGGTGCTGTCCCAGTTTTTAACAAAGCCTTCATAGGTGGCACCATACCGTTCTGTGCCGTACCGTTCGGAATGGGCCTGACCGTAGTCAACGGTTCCGCCGGCAATCTGTGCATACAGTTCGCAGGCTCTGTCCCAGACACCACTGAGGCTACCGAAGGTAACGGTATAACATTCCAATCCCTCTTCCCGAATCAGCTGGCTGGCTTTTCCGAAATAAGGCAGTACCTTGCCGAGGCCGTTTTCGCCGTAAGCGCAAAGGCCGGGTACCAGGATAACCGGATATTGATATTTCTTCTCAAGCATTTTCATAACCTCCCGTTTTCTCCCATATAACTACATAGAAATATACCATTTATGGCAATAGAGTGTCAAACGGTTGAAATGAAAACAAGCCCTGATTATAATAAAGCGAACTTATTAGAAGGAGCGCCTATGAAGGTCTATTTTTACACCCTTGGTTGCAAAGTAAATCAGTACGAAACCGAGACTATGGCAGAGCAGTTTGAGCAGGCCGGTTACACGGTATCTGCGGACCCGGAGGATTGTGATATTGTTGTAGTCAATTCGTGCACCGTAACCGCTGTCAGTGACCAGAAAACCCGGCAAGCGGTCCGCAGATTCAAGCGGAACCGGCCGACCGGGCTTGTTGTCCTGACCGGCTGCATGCCGCAGGCCTTTCCGGCGCAGGCGGAAAGCCTGGCGGAGGCAGACATTGTGGTCGGCAACAAGGATCACCGCGGGGTAGTGGCGCGGGTACAAGAGTACTTTGCCCAAAGCATAGGAGACCGCTCCATCAGTATTTTGCCCCATGAAAGCGGCGAACTGTTTGAGAATTTACCTATTAAGAGCTTTGGGGGCCGCAGCCGCGTCTTTGTCAAGGTGCAGGACGGCTGCAACCGCTTCTGCTCCTATTGCATTATTCCGTATGCCAGAGGGCGCAGCCGCTCCCGCTCCCTGGAAGACCTGGAGGCGGAGCTGCGGCAGATCAAAGCAGCCGGACACAGGGAAGTGGTCCTGGTCGGCATCAACTTCTGCTGCTACGGCTTGGATAACGGGCACTCCTTTGTAGACCCGATTGCCCTTGCCTGCGGACTGGGCTTTGACCGGGTCCGCATCGGCTCTTTGGAATTTGACAACATTTCGGATGAAGCCATTACGGAACTCAGTAAGCTTCCCAACTTCTGCCCCCAGTTCCACATTTCCCTGCAGTCCGGCTGTGACAATACGCTTAAAGCCATGAACCGCCACTACACCGCGGCCGAATACAAAGAGCTCTGCACAAAATTGCGGAGACTCTTCCCCGACGCGGCAATCACCACAGACCTAATGGTCGGTTTCCCGGGCGAAACAGAGGAAGACTTTGTTACGTCCATGAACTTTGCCAAGGAAATCGGCTTTGAAAAGATTCACGTGTTCCCCTACTCTTCCCGCCCGGGAACCAAAGCCGCAGCGCTTCCGCAGTTACCCAAGGCTGTTAAAACAGAACGGGCGCACCGCATGATTGCCGTTGCGGAAGAGCTCCGCACGGACTACCTCAGCAAGCAAATCGGCAAAGAAGTGGAAATTCTTGCTGAAGCCTTCCACGGAGACCACTTCACCGGCTACACCAAGAATTACATTCCGGTTCGCGTCACCGCTGACCACTCCTACCAGGACCAACTGGTCACCGTCCGCATTACCGGTTCCAATGCCGATGAATGCTTCGGCCAGTTACTTTAACCTTTCCCCGAAGCACACTCTTTTCACGTACTTTTCGGATGTGCTTTCCAAATGCACGCACACCCTTATGGAAATATCCATTGGTGTACACTTTCTGTGCATCTCTTCTGTACGCATCTTCTAGGCGTGCCTTATTGACTTAAGTCCTGTGCACTTTTGGAGTACTCTTTTGGAGTACTCCTTCAGTGTACCGCCCACTGGCACATCTCCTCGGCACACTTTTGGGCCTTCTGAATATACACTCCTGTGGCATACTTTTCAGGTATTCTTCAGATTACGCTTTTAACACACACTTATAGTACACACTTTTAGCACACACTTTTTAAGCAGGAATCCTTTATGAAACGCAAAGCACTTAAAGCCGCATTTCCATATACCATCCCCATTTTTGCGGGATTCTGGTTCTTAGGATTAGCCTATGGTATTTACATGAATACCGCAGGCTTTTCTTTTGTATACCCCATGCTTATGAGCTTCCTGATCTTTGGCGGCTCCCTGGAATTTGTTGCAGTAGAAATGCTGTTAAGTCCGTTTGCCCCTCTGCAGGTCTTTATTATGAGTCTGCTGATTCAGGCAAGACACCTGTTCTATGGCATTTCCATGTTAGAGAAATACAAAGGAACCGGCTGGAAAAAGTTCTTCCTTATCTTCGGCATGTGCGATGAATCCTTTTCCATTAACTACACCGCCCAGATTCCGGAAGACGTGGACAAAGGCTGGTTCATGCTCTTTGTAACGGAATTAAACCGTTTTTACTGGGTCTCCGGCGCCACCATCGGTGGCCTGGTCGGATCCCTTCTTACCTTTGACACGAATGGAATCAGTTTTGTTATGACAGCCATGTTTGTTGTCATCTTCTTGGAGCAATGGCTGAAAGAAACGAATCACACTGCATCGCTCCTTGGCATTGGCGTTTCAGTTCTTTGCCTTCTGATTTTTGGCGCAGATTCCTTCATGGTTCCCACCATGGTTGCCATCATTGTTCTGCTCCTCCTGCTAAAGAAGAAGCTGCAACCGGAGCAGACGGAAAAATTGGAACAGACGAAAATAACAGAGAAAGCGAAGGTGCAAAAGCAATGACGCAAATGACTATCTCGCAACAAATCATCACCATTGGTTTGTGCATCCTTGGCACCATGACCACACGCTTTCTCCCCTTCCTGGTTTTCAATGAGAAGCGCACCATTCCTCCCGTTGTGCAATATCTTGGCCAACTTCTGCCGGCCGCCGTTTTCGGCTTGCTTGTAGTGTACTGCTTAAGAAATGTATCTATCCTGCAGGGCAGTCACGGCCTGCCGGAGCTCATAGCCATCCTGGTTACCGCCGGCCTGCATCTCTGGAAGCGGCAAATGCTGCTTTCCATTGCCGGTGGAACTATCTGCTACATGCTCCTCCTCCATTTTGTTTTCTGAAAAGCAAAACGTCCGGGTTGTGTCCTATGCCATCTTCACCGCTCTACATTTTCACCGCTCTACATTTTCACCAGAGTGGTTTTTATTTGTGTTGGGATTGGAATTGATGTGCATCATCTACTTTCTATTATTCTGTATGATATATTTGCGATGGGAGAAACAACCCTTTCAGGTTGCCCCTCTGTAATTAGCCACCGTAGAGGCTGAGAAGTTTAATTGCTATGCTTAGGATTGCATCAATTATTGAAAGCATAAGCAAGAGATTCTTCAAATCCTCTATCGGTGGTATTTTATTTCCACCTTGCATAGCTTTTCATTAGAAGCCAACCATTTTTGCAACACCAATCTCCAAAACCAATTATTTATATTTTTTGCTCAGGTATACGCCATCGGTTTAGTTCACCCGTGTCCGTGTAGCCGTCCGTTCAGCCGCCCACTCAGCAAGCAAAGGAAAAGCATACCTTTTCCGTCCCAGGAGCCCAATCTGCGGCTTTTTCAGATGAAAAGCATACCTCTGGCCCTGCTTTGGGCGAAAAGGTATGCTTTTATTTTCCGTCCCTTGTTTGGCGCTTTATCCGACTAAAGTAAAAAGCATACCACTTCCGTCCCAAAAGCCCAATCTGCGGCTTTTTCAGATGAAAAGCATACCTCTGACCCTGCTTTGGGCGAAAAGGTATGCTTTTATTTTCCGTCCCTTGTTTGGCGCTTTATCCGACTAAAGTAAAAAGCATACCACTTCCGTCCCAAAAGCCCAATCTGCGGCTTTTTCAGGTAAAAAGCATACCTCTGGCCCTGTTTTTGGCGAAAAGGTATGCTTTTCTTTTCCCTGCCTTATTTGGCACTTTATCCAATTAAAGTGAAAAGCATACCACTTCCGTCCCAAAAGCCCAATCTGCGGCTTTTTCAGATAAAAAGCATACCTCTGACCCTGCTTTGGGCGAAAAGGTATGCTTTTATTTTTTGCTCCTTATCTGGCACTTTATCCGACTAAAGTAAAAAGCATACCAACTCCGCTCCAAAAGCCCAATCTGCGGCTTTTTCAGATAAAAAGCATACCTCTGACCCTGCTTTGGGC
>CAVIZK010000015.1:0-15906 GCA_963647215.1 Paludibacteraceae bacterium
CTCTCATGGTGTGACGGGCGGTGTGTACAAGGCCCGGGAACGTATTCACCGCGGCATGCTGATCCGCGATTACTAGCAATTCCAGCTTCACGCAGGCGGGTTGCAGCCTGCGATCCGAACTGAGACCGTTTTTAGGGTTTTGCTCCACCTCGCGGTATTGCTTCCCTCTGTTGACGGCCATTGTATTACGTGTGTAGCCCAGGTCATAAGGGGCATGATGATTTGACGTCATCCCCACCTTCCTCCACCTTGTCGGTAGCGGTCCCATTAGAGTGCTCTCGCGTAGCAACTAATGGCAGGGGTTGCGCTCGTTGCGGGACTTAACCCAACATCTCACGACACGAGCTGACGACAACCATGCACCACCTGTCTTCGTGTCCCCGAAGGGAAATATACATCTCTGTATACGCCACTCGATGTCAAGACCTGGTAAGGTTCTTCGCGTTGCTTCGAATTAAACCACATAATCCACTGCTTGTGCGGGCCCCCGTCAATTCCTTTGAGTTTCAGCCTTGCGGCCGTACTCCCCAGGTGGATTACTTATTGCGTTAACTGCGGCACGGAAGGGGTCAGACCCCCCACACCTAGTAATCATCGTTTACAGCGTGGACTACCAGGGTATCTAATCCTGTTTGCTCCCCACGCTTTCGAGCCTCAGCGTCAGTTAGAGCCCAGTAAGCCGCCTTCGCCACTGGTGTTCCTCCGAATATCTACGCATTTCACCGCTACACTCGGAATTCCGCTTACCTCTACTCCACTCAAGAAAACCAGTTTTGGATGCAGCCCCGGAGTTGAGCTCCGGTATTTCACATCCAACTTAGCTTCCCGCCTGCGCTCCCTTTACACCCAGTAATTCCGGACAACGCTTGCCACCTACGTATTACCGCGGCTGCTGGCACGTAGTTAGCCGTGGCTTCCTCCATGGTTACCGTCATTTGTTTCTTCACCAAGGACAGCGGTTTACAACCCGAAGGCCGTCGTCCCGCACGCGGCGTTGCTGCATCAGGCTTGCGCCCATTGTGCAATATTCCCCACTGCTGCCTCCCGTAGGAGTCTGGGCCGTGTCTCAGTCCCAATGTGGCCGTTCAACCTCTCAGTCCGGCTACTGATCGTCGACTTGGTGGGCCGTTACCTCACCAACTATCTAATCAGACGCGAGCCCATCTTTGAGCGATAAAATCTTTGGTCAAAAAGTCATGCGACTTCTTGACGTTATGCGGTATTAGCAGCCGTTTCCAACTGTTATTCCCCTCTCAAAGGCAGGTTGCTCACGCGTTACTCACCCGTCCGCCACTAAGTAAACTTGTCTTCCCACCGAAGTGTTCCGTCAAGCCTCTTCGTTCGACTTGCATGTGTTAGGCACGCCGCCAGCGTTCGTCCTGAGCCAGGATCAAACTCTCTAAAAAATGGTATCTAAACAGCTTTGAAAGCTGTCCAAATCTTTTTTAGTAAAAGCTTTTTAGCTCATTACTTTTGCTGACAGATTTCTGTCAAAAATTCCTTGTCTGGAATCTAGTACTTTGAAACTTCAAATTGAAATTTCAGGGTTCTTTCGTTCGTTGTTGTTCAATTTTCAAGGTACTTGAAACCGCGTATCTGTGCGGTTTTCTGTGTTTGCGCCTCTGTGCGGCGCGAGATATATAATAACAAACAGCCCCTCCCCTGTCAACAACTTTTTTAAAAAAGTTTCAGCAAGTTTTCTTCGTTAAGGCTTTCACCGGTGGCGTGCCGTCCGTTTGTGGAAAGTATATATAAGGTAATAGAATTGTTGTTGGTTTTGACTGCAAAAATAATGTGAGTTTTAACTCGCAGAAAAGAATGATAAAAAATTGTCAAAATAAAAGACAAATCAATACCATCTCGTTATTCTTTCATTTTTCGCAAAAAAGTGGTGTTTCTACTGACTATATTGGCTATAATAAAGGTGTCATAAGCAGCATTTTGACGAAAGATTTAATAGGAGGTTACCTGCATGAAAGATTATAAATTTGAAATGCAAAAGTATGCCTGGAGAGGCATCGAAACCGTATTTACTGCCGCAATGTATGCTTGGGGCTGGTTCTTCCCGGACCCGAAGATCATTGACGGTGCAGGTGCAATCAAAAAGATTCCTGACGTAATTGCACAGAAGGAAAAAGGAGACAAGAAGACCCTTATTGTTACCGACAAGGGCCTGATGAGTCTGCACCTTCTGGATGGCCTGTTTGAAGCCATGGACGCAAAGGGAATCCCTTACGTAGTATATGATGAAGTACAGCCGAACCCAAGCGTTGAAAACGTAGAAACCGGCCTGAAGCTTTACAATGACAGCCACTGCAAATGCCTTGTTGCTGTTGGCGGCGGTTCCCCAATGGACTGCGCAAAGGGCATCATGGCCCGCGCCTGCCGTCCGGACCGTCCTGTTAAGAAGATGAAGGGCGTATTCAGAATTGCACTTCCGTCTCTGCACATGAACGGCTACCTGCCGCCAAGACTGTATGCCGTACCGACCACTGCCGGCACCGGTTCTGAAACCACCATTGCCGCAGTTATCACCGACACGCAGACCCACGACAAGTTCCCGCTGATGGACCCGCTGATCCGTGCAAGCTACGCTGTTCTGGATCCGGAAATGACTGCCGGTCTGCCGTTCGGCCTGACCGCCACCACCGGTCTTGACGCTTTGACCCACGCCATTGAAGGCTACACCAACATCTGGTACAACGACAAGAAATTCAATCAGCTGGGTGCAGACGCTGTTAAGCTGATTTTTGAAAACCTGGAAGAAGCCTGCAACAATCCCGGCAACCTGGATGCCCGTGCAAAGCTGCTGGAAGCATCTTATGATGCCGGCATGTGCTTCACCCGTGGCGGCGTTGGCTACGTTCACGGTATCGGCCACCGTCTTGGCGGCATGTATGGCGTTCCTCACGGTCTGGCCATGTCCGTTATCCTGACCCACGTCTTCTCTGATGACTTCCTTGGGCCGTACGTTTATGATAAGCTGGCTGAACTGGGCCGTTACGTTGGTCTGGACGGCTTCAATGACTATGAAGTTGCCCACAAGTTCATGGCTGCCGTTCGTGAACTGGAAGACAAGCTGAACATTCCTTACGGCTTTGAAGAAATCAAGGACGAAGATGTTGATCTGATTGCAGAACGCTGCCTGGCAGAAGTTATGCCGACCTATCCGGTTAAGAAGATCTTCACTAAGGAAGAAATTGCTGCCTTCATCCGCAAGGACATTATGATTAAAAAGTAACGGTTCCTTCCGTTTCCTTTTTCAGAGCGCTGTCAAAAACAGCGCTCTTTTTTTGTTCTGTTTTTTGCACATGAATTCTTGTATTACAAAGGGTTTCAAGCTATACTAGTCGCGATATTTTTACAGTAAGAGGGTTTTTCATGAAGGAATTAATGACAAAGGAACAGGTTAAAGAAGAATTAATCACCAAGCTGAGTCATCTCTTCGGTGTTACACCGGACGAAGCTTCCGATGAGCAGTTTTATAAAGCCATTGCCAGTCTTTGCAATGAAGAGCTTGCTTCGGAATCCTATGACTTCTGCCATCAGGTTCACAACTCAGAAACCACAAAAGCGGTTTACTACATGTGCATGGAATTTCTGATGGGCCGTTCCTTAAAGAACAACCTTTATAATTTAAATATGACCGACATGGTAGCAGATGTATGCGCGGACCTGGGCGTCAGCCTGGACCGCCTATACGAATGCGAGCCGGACGCAGGTCTCGGCAACGGCGGTTTGGGCCGCCTGGCTGCCTGTTACCTGGATGGCCTGGCCAGTGGCGGATATGCCGCCATGGGCTACGGCATCCTGTATGAATACGGTATTTTCAAGCAGAAAATTGTAGATGGCTGGCAGACAGAGCTGCCGGACTTCTGGCTTCCCGGCGGCGAAGTCTGGCTGAATGAAAAGTCAGAAGAAGCAGTTACCGTCAGCTTTGGCGGCCGGTTGGAAAACAGCTGGGACGGTACATATTATGCTTCCAAGGTCGTGGACGCCACTTCCGTAGTGGCCATTCCCTATGATATGTATGTTTCCGGAAAAGACAGCGCCGGTGTTGCCACCCTGCGTCTTTGGAAAGCAAAAGCGCCGGGATTTGACATGGCCCTGTTCAATCAGGGTGACTACATTCGTGCCGTAGAAAAGCAGGCTATGGCCGAAGCCATCTGTAAGGTTCTTTATCCGGCCGACAACCATCCGGAAGGAAAGTCCCTGCGGCTGCGTCAGCAGTACTTCCTGGTATCCTCCTCCATGCAGGATATTGTAAAGCGCCATCTGCGCCATCATAAGACCATTGACTCCATTCCGGAGCGCATTGCCATTCATATCAATGACACCCACCCAACCCTCAGCATTCCGGAACTGATGCGGATCCTGCTGGACGAATGCGGTTACGGCTGGGACGAAGCCTGGGAAATTTGCACCAAGACCTTTGCCTACACCAACCACACCGTCATGAAGGAAGCACTGGAGTGCTGGCCGGAAGACATTTTCCGCAGCCTTCTGCCCCGCATTTATGAAATTGTCAAGGAAATTGACAACCGGTACCGCGCCCAGATCTGGGAACTGACCGGAGATGCCAACCGCGTGGAAAACATGGCCATTGTTTCCAACGGCATTGTGCGCATGGCCAACCTTTGCGTAGCAACCTGCCACTGCGTCAACGGCGTTTCCGCCCTGCACTCTGAAATTCTGAAGCAGACCATCTTCTCTGATTTCTACAAGCTGACACCGGAAAAATTCACCAACGTAACCAACGGCATTGCACATCGCCGGTGGCTGTGCCAGTCCAATCCGAAGCTGAGCGCCTATCTTGCCTCTTTAATCGGCGATGGATTTGTTCACGATGCTTCCGAGCTGACCAAATTGAAGAAGTTTGCCGATGACAAAAAAGTGCTGGATCAACTGGCAGAAATTAAATTGGAAAACAAAAAGGCCTTTGCTGCCTACCTGAAGAAGAAACAGGGCGTGGAAATTGATCCCAACACCATCTTTGATGTCCAGGTAAAGCGTTTACACGAATACAAGCGCCAGCATCTGAATCTTTATGAAATCATTTCCAACTACCTTGCCCTGAAAGCCAATCCGGATATGGAATTTGCACCTCGCACTTACATCTTTGGTGCCAAAGCAGCTTCCGGATACTATATGGCAAAGCAGATTATCTCCCTTATCTGCAACGTGGCAGAAGTGGTCAACAATGACCCGGCCGTCAACAAGAAGATGAAGGTTGTTTATATTGAAGACTACAATGTCAGCATTGCCGAAGCCCTGATTCCGGCAGCCGACATTTCCGAACAGATTTCCCTGGCCGGCACGGAAGCTTCCGGTACCTCCAACATGAAGTTCATGATTAACGGTGCAGTTACCCTTGGCACCATGGACGGCGCCAACGTGGAAATTTTTGAATCCGTCGGCAAGGACAACATCTATATCTTCGGTATGACAGCAGAAGAAGTGGCTGCGCTGCAGAACCAGTACAACGCCAGCTCCTACTTCATGAACAATGAAGAAATTAAATCCATTATTGAATTTATCGGCAACGGCGTAAACGGAAAGTACTTCCCGGAACTGGCCGGCAATATGATTAATCATGACCCGTACATGGTTCTTGCGGACTATGCCGATTATCACCGGGTACGGCAGGAACTGTATCAGGCCTATCGGGATAAATATAAGTGGAACAAAATGTCTTTGCTGAACATTGCCGGTGCCGGCATCTTTGCCGCCGACCGCGCCATTGCTGACTACGCCAACAACATTTGGCACTGCCAGCCGGTCAAAGACTAAGCAGACAGGTGGTTTCTTTTGGCACAACTATTTAATTCCAGAGACCAAAAATATAAAAGTACATACGGAGCGGTACAGGCGGGCCGGACCTTCGTCTTCCGCCTACAGCTCCCGGATTCTGCAGGCGCTGTAATTTACAGCGCCCGTTTACTCCTGCAGAAAGACGGGCAGGCACACGTCAAAAGCTACCCGTTTGAAAAGCTTCCGGCAGGAAAAGGCCCTGCTGAAGTGCGGCCGGACGAAGGGCTGGCCTGGTGGGAATGCCGGTACACGGCAGAAGAACCGGGCCTTTATTGGTACTCCTTTGTTTTAGACAAGCCGGATGGCGAAGAGCATCTTTACCGTGGTGCCTATGGCAATGCCCGCTCCGGCGGGGAACCTGCCTGCTGGCAATTAACCGTATATGAAAATGGCTATACCACACCGGACTGCCTGAAGGGTGCCACGCTGTATCAGATTTTTCCGGACCGGTTCTACTGCTCCGGCAGTCCCAAAGCGGATGTGCCGTCTGACCGGGAACTGCGTCCGTGGGACAGCACGCCTAAATGGCGTCCAAATGAGCACGGAGAAGTCACCAATCAGGACTACTTAGGTGGTGACCTAAAAGGGATTCAGGAAAAGCTTCCCTATTTAAAAGATCTGGGCATTACCATTCTTTACTTAAATCCTATTTTTGAAGCCCATTCTAACCACCGCTATAACACGGCAGATTACCAAAAGGTAGACCCTTTACTGGGAACCGAAGAGGACTTTGTTTCCCTTTGTCAGGCGGCACACAAGTTGGGCATTAAGATTATCCTGGATGGCGTATTCAACCACACCGGGGATGACAGCATTTACTTCAACCGGAAAGGCCGTTATCCCATTCCGGGTGCTTACAATTCCAAAAACTCCCCGTTTTATGACTGGTTCTGCTTTGAACAGTGGCCGGATAAATACGACTCCTGGTGGGGCTTTCAAACCCTTCCGGCCGTCAATGAACGCAATCCGGATTATATTGACTTTATTACCGGCAAAGACGGCATTATTGCCAAGTGGCTTACCCTTGGGGCCGACGGTTGGCGCCTGGACGTAGCAGATGAACTTCCGGATGATTTTATCCGGAAGATTCATGAGCGTGCCAAGGCCACCAAACCGGATGCCATCATTCTGGGCGAAGTCTGGGAAGATGCTTCCAACAAGATTGCGTACAGCAGCCGGCGCCAGTATCTACTGGGCCATGAACTGGACAGCGTCATGAACTATCCCTTTGCCGAAGCCGTTATTGACTTTGTCCGCAACAATAACGCAGAAGACTTTTTGGAGCGCATCCTGACCATCACGGAAAACTATCCAAAGCCGGTTACCGATCTTCTCATGAATTTGCTGGGCACTCATGATACGGTACGGATCCTGACTCGCCTGGCCGGAGAAAGCTGTGAAGGCAAAGACCGGGAATGGCAGTCCGTGCAACATCTGAGTCAGGAACAATACGAGCACGGCATCCGCCTGGAAAAGATTGCGGCCGCACTGCAATTCACCCTGCCCGGCATTCCGTCCCTGTATTATGGCGATGAAGCCGGTATGCAAGGCTACAAAGACCCGTTTAATCGGAAGGGGTTCCCCTGGGGCCACATTCGTTCCGATTTGCACTACTGGTATACCTGGCTTTCCGCTTTACGCAAGCATTGTCCGGTTCTGAAGGAAGGACAGTTTGTCCCTGTTTCCGGTGCCAGCGGCTGCGTCTGCTATGCCAGAATTGACGAATCCCATCCGGACATTGTTTCCGGGAAAGATGCCTTAGTTGTCATTGCCAACAACAATCCGGAAGAAATTACGTATCAACTACCGTCAGAACTTTCTGACCTGACGGTAATCCAAAATGTTTCTTCTTTCTCCGGCGAGGTAGCTATTATCCCTCCTTACACCTGTGCTTTCCTTGGCAGAGGTTCCTGGATGGAGGCTTTCGGGAACAGCAAATAGGCATTTTCCAACAATAGCAAAAGCCCCCACGCTGATTTTATACAGCGTGGGGGCCTTTTGAAATAGTGCGTAGTTATGCCAAATATAAGTTGTAAAGTTGTCTTACTTTACAGTTTGTTGACGATTTCAAGAAGCACTTCTGTCAGTGCCATTTCTGCCAGGGCGTTCATTTCCTGATAGGTTTCCGGCGCAGCGTCATCCGCGTCGTCGGAAATCTTGCGAACGGAAAGGAACGGCACGGCATAGGCGTCACAGACGCAGGCAATGGCGGCCGACTCCATGTCAAACGCGGCAATACCGAATTCGTTTTTGTATTCCTCCTTCTTGTCTGCCGTATGCAGGAAAAAGTCACCGGTACCCAGTGCACCCTGTTTCATTCCCTGCACCTGCAGTGCCGCGTTCAGGAGGGCGGCATCTGCCCGGTGGATGTAATCGCCTTCTATTTTTTCGCCAAGCTTTCTGCCGAAAACCCGTACGTCAAAATCACATTCCACGTAGGAGGTGCCGGCAACTACATCGCCCTTGTGAAGGACGGATATGGCACCGGACAATCCGGCGTTCAGCACGGCCTCTACCTGATATTCCCGAATCAGGGTCATGGCGGCCATGGTGGCCCGTACCTTGCCTACCCCGCTGTGGATGGCATATACGGTTGCCTTTTCCGTTTCCAGAGTTACTACCGCATGCGGTTTTTGTGCCAATTCTGTGCCACCGTGTTCCAGCGCATATTGGGAAAACGGTAAAAATTCCAGGTCATCTGCAAAGAGAAATCCGATTTTTTTCTTCATTATTAAAGTCCTTTCCAAGGCAGGTAAAATCAATTCGATTTATTATAAGGAAAGCCCTTCTCTCCTGTCAATTTCTCCCTTTTGTTTCCCCGGTTGCTGTGCTATACTTTACGTGTATTATACTGATTTCTTAAGAGGTGTACGGAATGGAAAAAGAGAGAGTAAAACTCAACATTTGCGGAAACGACTATTACATTACAACAGATGAAGATCCGCAGTACGTTCAGGCATTGGGCGTAGAATTGGATGAGGCTCTTTCCAAAGTGGTACAAAGCAGCTCCCGCCTGTCCATGACCCAGGCTGCCATTCTGGTTGCATTGGAATATGCGGATTCCGCCAAAAAAGCCAATGAAACCGCAGACAATCTGCGCAGCCAGATTAAAGAATATCTGGAAGATTCTGCCCGTTACAAGATGGAAGCAGAAGTTGCCAGAAGAGATGTAGACCGTTTGAACAGGGAATTACAAAAACGTTCCTAAGGAGCCGTCATGACAACAGTGGAAATTCTGGCACCAGCCGGAACGTGGGAAGCCCTGACTGCTGCCGTCCGCAGCGGCGCCAATGCCGTTTATCTTGGTGTTGGAGACTTCAATGCCAGACGGAATGCAACTAATTTTCAGCTTTCTGAGCTGAAAGACATCATTACATATTGCCATATCCGCGGAGTAAAAGTGCATCTGGCTTTAAACACCCTGGTTTCAGATGCGGAATTACCCGCTGCGTTGGAAATTATTGAATGCGGCTGTGCCTTTGGCGCAGACGCATTTATTATACAGGATCTTGGTCTGGCCCGTCTGGTTCACGCCATTGCCCCGGACATGCCCCTGCATGCCTCCACGCAAATGGCGGTTATGAACGCGGCCGGGTTCCGCTTATTGGAATCCCTTGGCTTCACCCGCGTGGTTTTGCCACGGGAACTCTCCTTAAAGGAAATTCAGGCAATCAGGGAACAGACCTCTTTAGAATTAGAACTGTTTGTACACGGGGCCCTGTGCATGTGCGTTTCGGGGCAATGTTACCTGAGTGCCATGCTGGGCGGCCGCAGTGGAAACAGAGGGCTATGTGCCCAGCCGTGCCGTCTGCCCTTTGAGGCATCCGGCGGCACCGGGCACGACCTTTCCCTAAAAGACTTAAGCATTATCAGTCAGCTTCCGGCGCTGGCCGAAGCCGGCATTACCTCGTTTAAAATTGAGGGCCGCATGAAGCGGCCGGAATATGTGGCCGCAGCGGTTACGGCCTGTCAGAATTCCCTGCAGGGGATTTCTGACCCGCAGCTGAACGAACAGCTGCGCGCCGTTTTTTCCCGCTCCGGCTTTACCGACGGATATTTGTCCGGCCACAGAGGCCTTGCCATGTTCGGCACGCGCCAAAAAGAAGATGTGCTTGCGGCCGCCCCTATTCTGGAGCAATTGTCTGCCCTGTATCAGGAAGACCCGCAGCAGGCAGAGGTTGACCTTACCTTCACCGCACAGGCCGGACAACCAATGACCTTACAGGCAGACCTGTTTACAGAATATGGCCCGCTCCGGGCAACGGCCACAGGAGCCGTTGTGGCAGAAGCACAAAACAAAGCAGCCACACCGGAGTCGGTAGAAAAACAGCTCCGGAAATCCGGAGGCACCGGTTATCTGGTCCAGGATTTGGACATTACCATGGGTAGCAATTGCTTCCTCCCCGTCTCTGCTTTAAATGAGCTTCGCAGAAACACCCTGTCCGCTCTTACAGAGCAACTTTTAGAACAGGGAAAGAAGGATTTTTCCTTATCTGTAGGAACGTTGCCGGAAGAATTGCCGGTACATCGCCCGGGAAAAGGTGTAAAGTTAGTCCGCTTTACAGGAATGTATCAGCTTCCGAAGACTTGGCTTCAGAACCCGGAAATTCCGCATAGCTTAGGCATTTCCCATGTTGTTTTTCCGGTGCAAACGCCGGATCATCTTCTGTTACAGCTACAGCAATCCGGCCTGCCGTTCGGAGTAGAACTACCCCGGGCACTTTACGGCAACCAGGACAAGCTGGTTGCCAAAATAGCCGAATGTGCCGCTTACGGCGCCGCTTTTCTTCTGGTTGGGAACCTGGACGGCGTGGCCCTGGCAAAAGAATCCGGGTTACCCATCCTTGCCAACTTTAGTGTTAACGCATTCAACTCTTTAACTATAAATGAGTTAGGCACTTTAGGATTAAAGGGCATTGTGGTATCCGCCGAACTGGAAGCAGATCAAATTAACGCCTTGAAAGGCACCACAAGAATCGGGCTTTTTGCTTACGGGCGCTTACCACTGATGCTGACGCGCAACTGTCCCATTAAAAACGGGACGGATTGCAAACACTGCCAGAAAAGTCGTTGCCTGACGGATCGGAAAGGGGTTTCCTTCCCGGTACAATGCAATAACGGAGCCAGTGAATTACTGAATTCCAAGCCCATTTATCTTGCTGACAAACAGCAGGCCTTCCGGAATACGGATTTCTCTTTGCTGTACTTTACCACGGAGTCTGCAGACACTGTTTCCCAAATTGCAGAAGCCTACCAAAACAGTATCCCACCAAAAGACAAGGACTTTACGCGCGGACTTTATTTCAGAGGCGTTTTATAAAAGCCTCAGTAAAGGAGTTATAGTATGGATATCCCACAAAGAATTACCATCAAATACTTTACCGACCAGATTGAAAAATTACGCTATATTGACGGCGTTTCCGACTGGATTGATTTACGCTGTGCAGAAGAAGTGCACCTGAATGCCGGGGATTTCAAACTTATCCCGCTGGGCGTGGCAATGCGTCTTCCGGAAGGCTACGAAGCCCACGTGGTTCCCCGCTCTTCCACCTTTAAAAACTTCGGCATCCTGCAGGTCAACTCCATGGGCATCATTGACGCCTCCTACTCCGGAGATAATGACCAGTGGTTCTTTCCCGCCCTTGCCGTTCGGGACACGGACCTGCACGTAAATGACCGCATCTGCCAGTTCCGCATTATGCGTCATCAGCCCACCATTGAATTCCAGGAAACCGACCATTTAACCGGACCGGACCGCGGCGGCTTCGGTTCCACCGGCAGAGCCTGAAAACAAAAAAAAGAGCGTACCTGACGGTACGCTCTTTTTTGGAGCTGGAGATGGGACTTGAACCCACGACCTATTGATTACGAATCACGAACTTGAAAACTGAACAAGTCTTTGATGAGAGTTTAAATGATTGCTTCTTCTGGGAAGCGATGCTTTAAGCTCTTATTTTTTTGAGCTTAATATCTGAATAAAAGGAGTTAAAAATTATGATCTTATCAGTCGCATTACACAAAGGTGGAGTTGGAAAAACAACTACAGCATTTAATCTTTCTGCCGGTTTGGCAAAAGAAGGAAAGAACGTTCTGCTTGTGTCCCTGGAAAGCCAGGGCAATCTGAACACTTGCGTTGGCTATGAAAAGAAGCCGGGAGATCTGGACATCTTCAACCTGATCCTTGATCTTTTCTCCGGTCAAAGGCCGAGAACTAAGGATGCCATTACTTACATCGAGCAGGAAGGATTCTGGTACATTCCTTCTGACGTAACTGTTGAGAATGTAGGAAACCTGCTTGGCGGTGCTTCCTCTTCCGGAATTAAAAGCACCATGTATCTGCATGAGCTGTTTAAAGGCCCGGAGTTCGAGAAGTTTGATTACATCATCCTGGACTGCCGTCCGACTATGGACTTCCTTTTACAGAACGCTATCAACGCTTCTGATAAGGTGATAATTCCCATAACGCCACATCAATTTAGTCTGGAAGGAATCATGACATTCTGGGCGTGGCAGGAAGAACACTGGCATGGCAATCCGGTTGACCGGACGTTGGGATTCCTGATTACCGTTGCGGATCGCAGATCCAAAGATTATAAGAATCTGCATGACGAGCTGACGGAGGCTTTTGGTAAAGACAAGGTGTTTAAATCCGTCATCCCATACATCCAGAGTGAGAACCGGTTATCTGTAAGCAATCACCGGTCCGCAGTTTCTTTCCCGAACTCCAAAATCGGGGCTGCATATATGGACTTTACAAAAGAAGTTATCGAAAAGACGCAACAGTAATTTTTTCCAAATTTGGGAAAAATTCAGAAAGGAAATAAATTGATATGGAAATGGACGAAAGATTTAGAAGCTTTTTCAATAAGCAAAAGGAAAACCAGCAGGGTGCAGACGTTGCATCCGAAGAAAAGGAAGATTCTGCTACAGCGGAGCAGGAAAAAGAAGTTGCCATCGATTCTGCTGCCATCGTAAAGGAACAGCTTGGTTCCTACAATGACGGAAGTGTTATTGAGATTCCTACCGCAGATCTTATTGAGTTGGAAGATAATCCATACGATGCAAAAGATGAAGAAGGATTACAGGCTCTGGCCGATGACATCCGGGAAGCCGGCTTAATTCACGAGCTAATTGTTCGTGACCATCCACAGCAGGAAGGTAAGTACCAGGTTCTTTGTGGTAATAACCGGCTCCGTGCTTGCCGGGATATTCTTGGCATGGACAGCATCCGGTGTAAATATCGCAAGTTCGATACTGAGGATGAAGCCTATTCCATGGTGGTTAAAGATAACGAACTGAACAGGAACGTTACTCCGGTAGAAAAAGCCAGAGCAATCCATCTTCGCTTACAGAAGATGAAAGAAAATCAAGATTATGGTTCCGGCGATCGAACTTCTGAAATTGTAGCAAGAGATTTTGCTATTAATAAGTCCGATGTATATCGCTGGGAGAAGGCAGACCGCCTGAACAGTGATTATAAGAACCTGTTTAACACCGGTGGCATTAAGCTTTCAACAGCTGCAATCCTCGGTTCCTTACCGGAAGAAGTGCAGGGCCGAATTTGGAAGGTGTCCGGCGGTAAGAAGCTTACTGCTGAACAGGCAGGAAAAGCAAAAGAAGTCCTTGCTTTGGATGACGAAACCACGGACGAACAATTAAAGGCTGCTATCTTCGAGAAAGATAAGAAGCCGACTGTAAAGCAACCACCAGTTCGCTATAAAGCTCATATCTATGACTGGGATAAGCTTTCGCCGGAAGAACGTGAAAAGTTTGTTATCAAAGCCCTGGAAGCCTATTCTGCTGATGCACGTGCCAAAGCAATGCACCAAAAAGAGCAAGAGATGACCGAGCAAAGCTTGTTGGATGCCGGTCAGCAACAGCTTCCGTTAGACGAAGAATAGCGGTATAATAAATAAAAACCTAACGAAAGGACTGATATTATGTTCCGCTGTGAACTTAGGTATGACGAAAATAAGATTGCTCAAACTGATTACAGCATTGAAGAAGTTCATGCTATTGTAGATCGAATCTTTAGAGACGAAGGGGTTCCTAAGGTTGCTGAGGGTATCTACGAAGATCCGGACGCTAAGGATAGTTGGCACACTCTTGCCGTATCTTTCAAATTTTGGAATTGCCCGGTTATTGTTCACTTCTGCAACTACCTTCATATTGTTGATCCAGAAGATGGAGACTGCGGAGATATGTCGTATTTACTGAAGAAGTGTCAGAGCAGGGTTTCGTTATGAATAAAAAGTTTATCTCGTTTGACTTAGATACACGTGCATTAAAGCAACATTATCCAGGGAAACATTACCGGAAAGCATATAAAGACATTGCAAGATACATGAAAAGTAACGGCTTTGATCATAGTGAATGGTCCGGATATTTCTCTAAAAAATCAATGCCAATGGCAGAGGTCACTTACTACATTAACACTATGTTAGATACCTTTCCGTGGCTTGAATCTTGCATAAACAACTTTCACGTTACAAACGAAACCAATTTTGATATTTCTGAGCTTCTTCAAGCAAGAAAAGGCAATGTTGAAAGAACTTGGGAGACGAAGGCTTTAACAAGAAATTCCAAGCCCAAGCGTGTTCCAATACGAGAAGCACTTGCCAAGGCCCAGAAAGAAGCCGATGAATATAATGCCAGCCTTGGCATCCGGCCTATCTCTAAGGATGACTTGGAACTTTAATTAAATATGCAAAAGCAAAGCAGAGCATTTCGCCCTGCTTTTTCTTTTGCCTGGAAAGGAAAAATGAAATGAGTAAGTACAGAGATGATAAAACACGTGCAGAACTCTTTGAGCTGCAAGCGCAATGTATGGAATATATTCCAAAAGAAAAACACAGGTCCACTTCCGGCACCTGGGCAAGACTGCATTACTACGGCAATCCAGCTTTCGATGCAATGGAAGTGCTGATAAGAGATTATCTGACCGTCAAAGACACCCAACGGCTGGCAGAAATCATCTGCCGGTCCGAAAGAAAAAAATACGAAGAAGATATGAAAAAAGCGGAAGCCGAAAAATTGGCGTCCGCTTAATTTACTGAATTTTTTCCAAATTTGGGAAAAATTGGAAGGGAGTAAAAAATGAGTGCTTTTATTGTTAATAAGCAAACCATTGATGTCATCGTAAAAGGCATTGAGGTCTACAACGTAGGCTATAGGGCAGATAATTACAAAGCTCCGGCAGGATTCATAATTGATGCGCAGGAAATGCGAAACCGCATTGGACAGTCACTGCTTGATCAAAACTATGAATCTGTAAATTATCGTTACAGAGAAAATGTTCAACCGCCTAAGTACGAATATGAAGACTTACCTTTTGGGGAGTTTAACGAGGGCTTGCTTTGCGGATGTATTGATTGCTTTGAATACCAGGCTTGCGAAACGGAAAATTATTTTGCTTCGCAAATGCACTTTTCCCTACAAGCCGTTAAAGATAAGATGTTGGAACGCTATATAGAAAACGCCGGACAGGATATCCCTTGGGGATATTCAAGTCCTTCCCTTGATGACTTGGAATTATAAAAGGAGTAATTATCATGACAGCAGAAGAAGTAAAGAAATACGTTGAAGATGATATGGGTGGGCAGCTTGCTCCTCAGGAATTGGTTGATGCAGAAGAAGGTGTAACAGAATGAAATATTTTACAGTTGATTTTAAACAATCGGAAACCGTGTACTGCTCAAACATTGCTCATGCGGAAACTGCCGAAGCGGTATATGATCATTATTCTAAAAAACATGAATGGGTTAGCGTGGGTGAATGTTATGAGTGGGAAGTAGAAAGTGCAAAGCGTAAAGGAATGCCTATTGTAGAAATTTCCGAACCGAATTTAAAGGTTGAGGATGACCTTGAATTGTAAGGAGTGATTGCTATGGCCAAGACTTTAAAAATTAATGGCGAAAGCTACCACAACGATCTTGGGTGGTGGCATCCGGTCAAGATTAGCTTTGATGATCAGCGTGCCGAATACGTTTGGCCGGATGACAGAAGCAAATGGTATGAACACGAAGACACGGATACTATCAAGCGAATTTATCCGAATGGAGAACAAACTCGTTACGAAGATGTAAATTTCCTGGA
>CAVIZK010000016.1:0-9530 GCA_963647215.1 Paludibacteraceae bacterium
ACCAATCTGGAAAAACTAACCAGAGAAGGAGCCGATGCAGTTGGAACTAACCTGGAAAGAGATAACCCGGGGAAGCCAAAGCAGTTGGAACTAACCTAGGAAGAGCTAACCCAGGAAGCCGACTAATGGAGTAAAAGTAGTTATTAAGGGAGTTTTTTGTAATGAAGAAAAAAAGTACACTCATTCTGGCCGTCATTACCGTTCTGGCAATGATCTTTTCTATGGCAATTCCTATCTTTGCGGCGTCTGCACCGACAGAGGACGGGACGTATGAAGTTACCGTAAAGATGATGCATGCAGAAAAAGACAAGACCTCTATGGGTAATAAATATCTGGTGCAGACCGGTCTCCTGACCGTAAAAGACGGCAGCAAAACGCTGACCATTGCCACTGCGGAAGATGTAGATGGTATGCAGTTCTGGTACTACAAGAACGGTGGTGTAGAAGGGGATACTGTTGAAGTAAAGTCTTCCGGTAAAACCAAGATTGCCGGTACCACCTATGCCAATGCCTATACGTTCCCGGTGAAGAGTAGCGGAGCCTATGTTGGCGTAAAGTTTGCCGCACCGGGCATGCCGATGTCTCCATCCGCCCGGATTTATATTGACTACGGCAGCGCCAAACTGGTATCTGACAGCAAGAGCAGCAAGTCTGACGACAAGTCCAAGGCGGATGATGACAAGGACGCTGACACGAAGGACAGCAACAAGTCCGCGGACAAGGCTGCGGGAGACGAAGACGCGGATGCTAAGGATGCAGAAGACAAAGATGCAGACGACGCAGGCGATGCAGATGACGTTGATGCAGAAGCAGAATCCGAAACAGAAGAAGCTACGGAAACAGCCAGCGGATCCAAGAAAACAGCCATTGTCTGGGTTGCTGTCTGCTTTGCTGTTGCAGGTGTAGTCATTATTGCTGTGCTGGCAGTAAAAGAGAAGAAAGGGAAGAAGGAGTAAGAGCCAATGAAAGATGCATTTCAGAAATTTCAGGTAAAAGACTTCGTCTTCCTGGCCATCCTTTCCGCGGCCATGACCCTGTGCGGCGGAATTACCATGCCACTGGTCATGCATACCACTTTGTTTGGTTTGCGGAACCTGGCGGCAGCCCCGATTTATGCCTGCTTTGTTGCCATTGGACTGATGAAAGTGCGGAAGCCGGGTGCGCTGACCATTATTGGTCTGTTTTCCGGTGCGCCGCTGGTGTTCTTCTCGCCGGTCATGTTTTTCAACAGCTTTGTTTCTGCCATTCTGGCAGAAGCACTGATGCTGCTGATTTTCCGCGGCTATCAGAAGAAGAGCTCTGTTTTTGTTACCTCCGGCATTTACATGCCGTTGTCTATTCCCATTTCCGTCCTGTTTAGCCTGTGGCTGAACGGACAGAGCTATGAGCAATTGCTGAACACGAAGCCGTGGATTTCTGTTTTAATGTGCCTTGGCACCATTATCCTTGGCTTTGCCGGAGCAGCCCTTGGCATGAAGATTGCCGCCGAGCTGCAGAAAGCAGGAAAACTGAAACCCTACGGAGAAGATAAGGATGCTTGATGCTTTTCAGGTAAAGAAGCCCTTTTATCCGCTGATTTCCTTTGCGGTGTCCCTGCTGGTACTGGTGTTCGGGATGCTGTTTTCCAAAAGCTATTGGTCATTTGCCTTTGCGGGAGTACTGTTTTTGCTGTACTCCTGTTTCGGCTTGTTTAAGGGCCTTTGGAAAATGACGGCAAGTATGCTTGCCTGTGGCCTGGTCATTGGAGGATTGGCTTTTCTTACCAACCATAATTTTGATGCCTTCTGGCAAACCGTGGTGCGCTTTGTTCTGATTGGAATGTGCGCGGTGCCGATGGTAACTACATCGCCGGCGAACCTGACCCGGTGTCTGACGCAGTTGCACTGCCCACGGGTTATTACCCTTGGTATGCTGGTTACTCTGCGATTTATTCCCATTCTGGTTACCGAAGTGAAACGCATTTGGGAAGCTATGCGGGTTCGCGGGGCCAATGTGAACTGGTACCGTCCGTCCAGCCTGTACCGTGCCTTCTTTATTCCGTTGATGATGCGGATTATCGGGATCTCGGACACGCTGTCTTTGTCCTTAGAGACCAGGGCGTTTACGCTGGATGACGCACCGGCAACGGTGTATGGCAGAGTGGATCTGCAAGCACGGGACATTGTATTTCTGGTGGTATCAGTTGCCGCCTGTGTAGGAACGGGGGTACTGGTATGGACGCACTAAAACTGGAACACATCGGTTTTTCCTATGACGGAAGCAAGGAACCCATTTTTGAAGACGCTAATCTGACGCTGGAATATGGAGACTTTGCCCTGCTGTCCGGTGTGTCAGGGGAAGGAAAGAGTACCTTGCTTTCCATCATCAACGGCATGATTCCGTTTATTACGCCAGGAAAACTGGAAGGAACGGTTGCGCTGGACGGACAAGTGGTCAATAACGTGAAAGTCAGTGAGCGTTCCAAAGTGCTTGGCACCGTATTACAAAACGCGGATGAACAGATTGTGTATGACCTGGTCCGGGACGAAATTGCTTTCGGTTGTGAAAACCAGAATGTGCCGGTAGAGGAAATAGAAGAGCGTATTCAAGAAAGCACTGCGCTAATGAAGCTGAATCCGGACGCCCGCACACGTCTGTTGTCCGGCGGCCAGAAGCAGCGGCTGATTACCGCATCCACGCTGGCAATGCAGCAGAAAATCATTATTCTGGATGAGCCGCTGGCCAACCTGGACGTGGAGGGTGCACATGTCCTGCTGGGGGTGCTGAAAACCCTGGCAGAAAAGGGCTACGCCATTTTATTGGTGGAGCACCGGTTGGATGTAGTGCTTCCTTATGTTAATAAAGTGATGTACATTCATGACAAACAGGTGGTTGTCAGCACCAACAAGCAGGACATTGGGCGCGCCGACCGGGTCATCCCGGCGGAGGCGTTGCCGCACGCCGTCGGGACGGAACCGGTCCTGCGCGGGCAGCACCTGGTGTTTGCCGCCGGTGGGCGCAACATTATAGATGACTTAGATATAGACCTGTACCCTGGTGAACGCGTTGTACTGTTGGGCACCAACGGTTGCGGCAAAACCACCCTGCTGCGGACCCTGGCCCGGCTGAATCAGCTGACGGAAGGGACGCTGGAACAGCATCTGGTGCCGTCTTCCAGACGGAAAAAGCCGGGTGCGGCCTGGTTTAAAAAGGTTGGCTTTGTATATCAGAATCCAACCTATCAGTTGTTCATGCCGACCTTGCTTTCCGAAGTGGCCTTCCGTGCCACCTCGGAAGAAAAAGCAAGGGAAATGATTGACGCATTCGGCCTTTCCGGTTTGGAAGACCGGCACCCGCAGTCCCTTTCCGAAGGGCAGAAGCGCCGGGCCGGCCTGGCAGCCATTTGCGCCGGACAGCCGGAGGTTCTGTTTTTGGATGAACCTACGGTGGGTCAGGATTATGACAACCTGTTGCGCATTGTAACCAAGGTGAATCAGATAAATCAGGAAACGGGGTGCACCGTGGTAACGGTAACCCATGACCGTCGCTGCGCCGGCGCCATGGCGGACCGCGCCCTGATTATGGATCATGGAAAAATAACGGAGCAGGGAGACGCCTCCCTTGCAGACCGCTATTTAAATAAACAGTTTATGTAAACTGAGGAGTGAAAGAATGATTAAGACAAGACTTTTAGAGCAGGTACCTTCTTCCAAGAAGTACATTGCTTTGACGGTTCTTGCACAGTGGATCAAGCTATGTGCTAACATCGGCATGATGTTCATTCTGGCGCATATTTTGCAGCTGATTTTAGCCGGAACCACGTTGACTGCAGGAACTCTTCTGCCGTATCTTTTAGGCATTGTGGCCGTTATGGCCGTGCGTTACGCCTGTGGCGTAAGCAGCTCCAAAACGTCCTTCCTGGCTTCGGCAGAAGTCAAGAAGGTGTTGCGTAAGCAGATGTATCAGAAGCTGACTCGCATGGGGGCAGGATATCATGAAAAGGTGTCCACCTCTGAAGTACTGCAGGTTTTTGTAGAAGGCGTAGACCAGCTAGAATTGTACTTCGGTAAGTATCTGCCGCAGTTCTTCTTTGCCATGCTGGCACCGGTAACCCTGTTTGCCGTATTGTCCTTTGTCAGCTGGAAAGCCGCTTTGGTATTGCTGATTACCGTACCACTGATTCCGCTGTCTATTGTGGCAGTCCAGAAGTTTGCCAAGCGTCTGCTCAGCAAATACTGGGGTGTTTACGTTAACCTGGGTGACACCTTCCTGGAAAACATTCAGGGTCTGACTACCCTGAAAGTGTATCAGGCAGACGAACGCAAGAACGTGGAAATGAACGAAAAGGCAGAGGAATTCAGACGCATTACCATGAAGGTTCTGACCATGCAGCTGAACTCGGTCAGCGTTATGGACATTGTGGCGTATGCCGGTAGTGCCGTTGGCGTTGTCATTGCCATTGTACAGGTAAGCCATGGGGTTATTACCCTGCCGCAGGCCTTTCTGATTATTATGCTGGCAGCCGACTTCTTCCTGCCACTGCGTTTGCTTGGCTCTTACTTCCATGTTGCCATGAACGGCATGGCCGCCAGTGACAAGCTGTTCAAGCTTCTGGACACCCCGGAAGACGAACAGGGCACCCTGGTCCCGGCCAGCTTTGACAGTGACATTGTGCTGAAGGACGTTTCCTTCTCTTATGATAAAGAAAAGATGGTACTGCAGAACATTTCTGCCACCATCCCGAAAAACAGCCTGATTTCCATTGTCGGTGAATCCGGCTGCGGCAAGAGCACCATTTCTTCCTTAATCTGCGGTATTACCAAGGGCTATGAAGGCAGTATCAAGCTGGACGGCACCGAAATCCGTGATTGCAAGGAATCTGCGCTGATGGATCACATTACCTCTGTCAGCTTCAACAGTTATCTGTTCACCGGTACCGTAAAGGAAAACCTGCTGATGGGCAAACCGGATGCAACGGATGATGAACTGATTGCCGCTCTGCAGACCGTTAACCTTTGGGACTTCCTCAGCTCCGAACAGGGCCTGGACACCAAGCTGCTGCAGCAGGCAAGCAACTTCTCCGGCGGTCAGCGCCAGCGCCTTGCCTTGGCAAGAGCGTTGCTGCATGACACGCCAATCTATGTCTTTGACGAAGTTACGTCCAACATTGACGTGGAAAGTGAAAATGACATTATGGCCGTTATTCATACTATGGCCAAAACCAAAACCGTTCTTCTGATTTCCCATCGTTTGGAAAATGTAGTGGGCTCGGATGAAATCCTTCTCCTGGACGGCGGCCACCTGGCCGAAGCCGGCACGCACGAAGCGCTGATGGCACAAAAAGGGAAGTACTACACCATGTTCTCTACCCAGGCACAGCTGGAACAGTATGCAAAGGAGGACGCTGCCGTATGAAAAGAAAACAAAGCGGTCTGAAAATTATGAGCAGACTGATTGTCTTAGTAAAACCGCTGGCAGGTTATATGTGCCTTGCCATTACGCTTGGTGTGCTGGGCTTCTTATGTGCCATTCAGATTACCGTTGCCGGTTCCATGACCCTGCTGACAGCGGCCGGCATGGAAGGCGGCATTGCCATTAAGACTGGTTGCATCTGCATTCTGGTATTTGCCGTTTTGCGCGGCTTCCTGCACTATGGCGAGCAGGGCTTCAACCACTTCATTGCCTTCAAACTGCTTGCCCTGATTCGGGACAAGGTATTCCACGCCATGCGCCGCCTGTCTCCGGCCAAGCTGGAAAGCAAGGACAAAGGCAACCTGGTCTCCATGATTACCAGTGACATTGAATTGCTGGAAGTCTTTTATGCACACACTATCTCGCCGATTTTCATTGCCCTGATTACATCGGTTATCATGCTGATCTTTATTGGGCGATACAGCGGCTGGCTGGCCCTGGTAGCCTGCCTTGCTTATATTACGGTCGGCGTTATTATTCCTCTTGTTTCTTCCAAGAAAAACAAGGATGTGGGAATGACCTACCGGGAATCCTCCGGCGCCCTGTCCGGTTACGTTCTGGACAGCATGCGCGGCCTGCTGGAATCTTTGCGGTACAACAGCACCGAACAGCGTCTGTCTGAAATGGACGAACGCACGGATGAGCTAAACGGATTGCAGAGCCAGCTGAAGAAAATGGAAGGCCACAGTACTTCCATTACGGATATTGCCATTATTTTCTTCTCTGTTGCCATGCTGCTGACCGGCCTTGGCCTGTATCAGGCGGGCGCCATCGGCTTTGACGGTATGTTAGTTTCCACCGTTGCCATGATGAGCTCCTTCGGCCCGGTAGCCGCTCTGTCCGGTCTGGCCGGTAACCTGACGCACACCCTTGCGGCAGGCGAACGTGTTCTGGGCATCCTGGATGAAGTCCCGGCAGTGGAAGAAAACGAAGACGGTGCAGAAGTTTCCTTTAACGGCATGGAAGCCGAACACGTTGGCTTTGCCTACGGGGAAGAAAAGATTCTGGACGACTTCAACATGCAGATTGAACCGGATCAGGTTATCAGCGTGACCGGCCCGAGCGGCTCCGGTAAGTCCACCGCCCTGAAACTGATGATGCGCTTCTGGGATGTACAGGAGGGCGCCATGAAGATGTCCGGCACCAATATTAAGGATCTGAAGACCTCTAATCTCAGAAGCAATCAGGCCCTGGTTAGTCAGGAAACCCATCTGTTTAACGAATCCATTGAAGCCAACATCAAGATTGCAGACAATAATGCTGCCCATGAACAGGTAGTAGAGGCCGCCAAGAAAGCTTCCATTCACGACTTCATCATGACCCTGCCGAAGGGCTATGACACCAATGTCGGCGAGCTGGGAGACCTGCTTTCCGACGGTGAAAAGCAGCGGATTGGTCTTGCCCGTGCCTTCCTGTGCAACGCACCTATGATTCTTCTGGATGAGCCGACCAGTAACCTGGACAGCCTGAACGAAGGCCACATCCTGCGCTCCATTAATGAAGCCAAGCAGGGGAAGAGTATCATTCTGGTTTCCCACAGAAAGTCCACCGCTAAGATTGCAGATAAATCCTATACGGTATACAGAGGCAGACTGTCATGAAGCATAGAATTGAACTGGAAAAGAAAGTGTTTCCCAAAATGGCAGAAATCTACTGCCATGGTAACCATGGCACCAAGGGAAAGGAACTCTGCCCGGATTGCCAGGAGCTGTGCAAGTATGCACTGAATCGCTTGGACCATTGCCGCTGGGGAGATGACAAAACCTTCTGCTCCCAGTGCCCCTGCCACTGCTACCGCCCGGACATGAGGGAACGCGTCAAAGAACTGATGCGTTACTCCGGTCCTCGCATGGCTCTTTACCATCCCATCCTTTGCGCCGCCCACGGCTGCGCCACCGCCCTTGCCGTCATCAAGGACAAAATGAAAAAGGCCAAGAGCAAAGACTAAATCCGTGTGTTATACTGTGCCTGAGAATGTTTGCGGAGAATTATTATAAAGAACACGCGGATTAGGATTTTGGCTCTTGACATTTGAAAAAAAGGGAAGTAAACTTTCTGACAAGATAAGAGGCAAGGACGTCTGTTATGAAACGGGCGTCCTTGTCTTTTTTTAGTTTGTTAGGGGGAATGTATTCATGAATGTAACATCCGTCATTGACACTTTCTGGGTCTACCTGGCCGCTATCCTGGTTTTCTTTATGAACCTGGGCTTTGCTTCGGTAGAAGCCGGCTTTGCCAGATCCAAGAACACCGTTAACATCCTGTCCAAAAACTTTATTGTTTTTGCTGTTTCGTCCCTGGGCTTCCTTTTCCTTGGCTGGGGCCTGATGTTCGGGGGAGACAATCCTTTCATTGGAACGGAGCACCTGTTCATTCTTGGATCTTCGGATCATTCGTTTTATGCAGATACGCTGACTTCAGAAGTGCCGTTCTGGGGTAAGGTTTTCTTCCAGCTGGTCTTCTGTGGAACCGCAGCCACCATTGTTTCCGGTGCGGTTGCAGAACGGATTAAATATGTTTCCTTTATTATTTTCTCCTTTGTTCTGACCCTGTTCATTTATCCGATTGTTGGTCACTGGATCTGGGGTGGTGGCTGGTTGTCCGACCTCGGCTTCTTAGACTTTGCCGGTGACACCGTTGTTCACTCCGTAGGTGGATGGGCCGCTTTGTCCGGCGCCTTAATTCTTGGGCCACGTATTGGCAAGTACGGCAAAGACGGAAAGCCGCGGGCTATTCCCGGACACAACATGTCCCTTGCTGTAATTGGTTTGTTTGTTCTGTGGCTTGGCTGGTTCGGATTCAACCCGGGCTCTACCATGAGCTTCCAGCATCCGGCCGATGTCATGCACATTCTGTTTACCACTAACGCATCCGCCATTGCCGCTGTTTTAACCTCTACCATTACGTCCTGGATTGTCATTGGCAAGCCGGACCTGGGCATGACCATCAACGGATGTCTGGCCGGTCTGGTAGCCATCACCGGCGGCTGCGCCTATGTTTCCGTAGAAGCCTCTCTTCTGATTGGCGCCATCGCCGGTGTCATTGTAGTACTGTTGGTTGGCTTCTTTGATAAGGTCGGCGTAGACGACCCGGTAGGTGCCACTTCGGTTCACCTTGGCTGCGGCGTCTTTGGTACTATCTGTGTAGGCCTCTTTGCTAAGGAAGGCGTTACCACTGTATCTACTGTAAATGGTTTGTTCCACGGCGGCGGGTTCCACCTGCTGGGCGTTGAACTGCTTGGTATTGTTGCCGTCGGCGCCTTCGTATTCCTGACTTCTTCCTTAACCTGGTTTGCACTGAAGAAAACCATTGGAATCCGTGTTACCGCAGAAGAAGAACGCGTCGGCCTGGACATTGGCGAACACGGCAACTTTGCGTATCCTGACTTCATGATTGCTACCGAACCGATGGATCCGTCCCACTACTTAACCAGAGCACAGAAGGAATCTGCAGCCGAAGCCGCCGCCAAAGAAGCGGAAACCACCAAGATTGCAGAAAACCTTCCGGTAGAAATAGAAAAAGAATTGCAAACCTCTGCCATTTCTGCAGCTGCCGCAAAGATTGCCGCTGCATCGCTGGCTGAAACGGCTACCACGGCTGCCGCAAACAAGCTGACCAGAGTAACCGTTATTATGAATCCGGATAAGCTGTATCCGTTGCAGGAAGCTCTGGAAGTCATCGGTATTACCGGTATGACTGTAACCAACGTTTCCGGATACGGTATCCAGAAGGGCCACGGCGCATCCTTCCGCGGCGCCCCGATTGATACCCGCCTGATGCCGAAGGTAAAGATTGACGTAGTTGTATCCAAGATTCCGGTTGAAACCGTAGTGGAAACCATTGAAACGGTACTGCATACCGGTCAGATTGGAGATGGCAAGATCTTCATCTATGATGTAGATAACGTCATTAAAGTCCGTACGGGCGAGCAAGGCTATGACGCTCTGCAAGACGTTTACCCATTAGAAGAAACTGAATAATTGCTGATCCCACTTTGCACGGTGCTCCTTCCTTGACCGCGCAAAGGAAAGCCGGAGCCGAATGGCATGCTGCCATTCCAGCTCCGGCTTTTTTTAGAT
>CAVIZK010000017.1:0-1991 GCA_963647215.1 Paludibacteraceae bacterium
GGTCTGTGATATCCTGCTGACCATTCCTTACGGTGAAACCATGACCTACGGTCAGATAGCGGTAAAAGTTGCGGAACAGCAGGGAATAGAAAAGATGTCCGCCCAAGCCGTCGGCGGTGCGGTCGGCCGCAACCCAATTGCACTTATGATTCCCTGCCACCGTGTAGTCGGCGCTGGCGGCAACCTTACCGGCTATGCCGGTGGCATGGACCGAAAGCTAAAGCTCTTGGAACTGGAAAAGGCCGACACAAGCCACTTCTTTATGCCAGCTGCTCGCTAAATAGCAATAAGACACTGTAAGTACCCTGACGTTCTAAGCTTGGACTGGCTGGTTCTTGGCAACCAGCGGTTCTTTCGGGTGGCAAACTAGATTAGTACTATCCACTTTGCCGTCCGGCTAAGTTCAGGGAAGTACAGCCTGGTTCATATTTTAATTGAATTGAAATTACACCACTTTATGGACTTGACTTGTTGACTGATGATTATTGTGGCAAACTGGGGGGCTGATGCTTTATTTGCCACAATAAAGTGGAGTTCGTGTGGCAAACAGGGGTGGTAGAGCCAAACTTGCCACACGAGAAAGGTTGGCTCATCTGGATATTGGCAGTTAGCAGTTGTTTCGTGTGGCAAATTTGGGCTTGATGCTTTATTTGCCACAATAAAGTGGAGTTCGTGTGGCAAACAGGGGTGGTAGAGCCAAACTTGCCACACGAGAAAGGTTGGCTCATCTGGATATTGGCAGTTAGCAGTTGTTTCGTGTGGCAAATTTGGGCTTGATGCTTTATTTGCCACAATAAAGTGGAATTCGTGTGGCAAACCAGAGTTGCAATGCAAGTTTGCCACACAGCTAATAAATATGAAAAGACCTGCAAGATACGAATTTGTAGCTTGCAGGTTTTTTCTTTAGCATGTACAAAAGCATGTACAAGGTGCCGCAAAAGCGGTTATTTTTGGCACTTCTTCGTTTGAATTTTTCTTGTGGAAGACAAAAAAGAAAGACTTACAAACCGTATAACTACGTGTTTGTAAGCCTTTTTTCATGGTCGGAGTGTCGGGATTCGAACCCGAGGCCTCTTGCTCCCGAAGCAAGCGCGATACCAAACTTCGCCACACCCCGATTTAGCGCGCTTGATAATTATATAAGAAAGCGGTTGGAATTTCAAGCTCTTTCTTGCGGAATTTTTCCGCTTTATAATTGTTTGGGAATCGTATTTGAAACCTCATGGATGAAGGAGCACAGCTATGGTAGATACCGTGACTTTAATTATTAATATTATCGGGACCGTGGCCTTTGCCATCTCCGGTGCGGTGACCGGAATGCGCAAGGACATGGATTTGTTCGGCGTCTGCATTCTGGGGCTGGTTACCGCCACGGGTGGCGGTGCTATCCGTGACGTGCTGATTGGCATTAACCCGCCCACCATATTCCAGACGCCGTTGTATGCCATTCTGGCGCTGGTTACTTCCTTCCTTTGCTTTTTATCTTTTATCCGGAAGTTCGCCATGCGGCATATCCACACATGGGAGGATGTTATTCTGATCTTTGATACCCTTGGCCTTGCCGCATTCACCGTCACCGGAGCCAAAATAGGCCACGAATACGCTTATGCCGGTCATGCCTTGTATTTGATGATCTTTATGGGTGTTATTACCGGGTGCGGGGGCTCCGTTTTGCGGGATGTTTTTGCAGGGCAAATCCCGGATATTTTTGTAAACCACTTTTACGCTATGGCTACCATTTTTGGCGCTTTAATTTACGGATTAACCTGGGGGCATTTGCCGGATATCTGGTGCATGGTTCTTTGCTTCTTTACGGTTGTGGCGTTGCGGTTGCTGGCTGCCACGTTCCATTGGGATTTGCCCAAGCCAAGACATCTGACGCCCAAGGAGCCGCCGCACCATGTGGACAGCACTTCCGAACAGGAATAACAGATGGTGTAATGCATGGCAGACCAATGGATAATGGACTGCTGGATAATGGACTGCTGGAT
>CAVIZK010000017.1:2906-9277 GCA_963647215.1 Paludibacteraceae bacterium
GTAAGCGGGTGGCCTTCCATGAACCACCATTTGAAGATGAGCATGAGGGTGTTGCTGTAGTGTTCGGCAACCAGGGTCTTTGGGATGGCAAAGGTAACGCGCTGTTCCGTTGCCTTGCACATTTCAAAGACGCTGCGCTTAATGTAATTGAAGAGGCTGGTTTGCATGTAGCCGTCTTCCTTATTGTAGACCATGATGCGGCTGATGTTTTCACCTTCTACGGTTAAATAATCGTAAATGCGATCCAGCACGGTATCCACGGTAATGTCATTCGGCTTATTCAGGTTGTCTACCTGGAACTGCTCTGACAGCACGGACCAGCAGTATTCCAGAAGGTCATATTTGTCATCAAAGTAATTGTAGAAGGTGGCACGGGGGAAATTGGCTTCGTGGCAGACTTCATTGACGGTAATTTTTTCAAAGGGTTTCTTTTGCAACAGGCCCATCATGGTTGTGTAGAAAATGTTTAAGGTGTTACATACGCCGCGATTCGGCTTTTTGGATAAATCATACTTCATAAAAAATCCCCCAGTGATATGAGCTAAAACTCACTTTTTGATAGCCTTAACGGTACCACAAACTCAGACAATTGACAAGTGTCTAAAAGCCAAAAAGCAGAACGGCTTTTTGTGCAAAATGTTGGACAGCTGTCAAGGGTCCGCAGCCGCGGCTTCTATTGACTAAGAAGCCGCGTTGTTGTACCATTTATGCATTATTTGAACCCGTTGAAAAACGTTTTTGAGGAGAGGTTTCAGGATGAGTTTACAGGGAACTGACTTTTTAAAATTGCTGGATTTTACACCGGCTGAAATTGATTATTATCTGCGGTTGGCTGCAGATTTAAAAGCCAAGAAAAAGGCAGGTATTGCCCACGATTATTGTAAGGGAAAGAACGTAGCGCTGATCTTTGAAAAGACCAGCACCCGGACCCGCTGCTCCTTTGAAGTGGCAGCGCATGACCTTGGCATGGGCTCCACGTATTTAAATCCGAAGGATTCCCAAATTGGCAAAAAGGAAAGCATTGCGGACACGGTCCGGGTGCTGGCCGGTATGTTCGAAGGCATTGAATACCGTGGATATGCTCAGGAGATAGTGGAAACCATGGCCCGGTATTCCAAAGTGCCGGTCTGGAACGGCCTGACCAATGAATTTCATCCAACGCAGATCCTGGCCGATTTCCTGACCATCCGGGAGCATTTTGGCAAGCTGGAAGGATTAAACTTTGTTTACATGGGAGATGCCAGATATAACATGGGCAACTCCTTAATGGTGGGCTGTGCCAAAATGGGCCTGCACTTTACCGCATGCGCACCGGAAAAATATTTCCCGGATGCCGCATTGGTAGAGGAATGCCGGGCCATTGCAAAGGAGACCGGTGCCACTATTACATTAGAAGAAGACCCGATGAAAGCCACTAAGGGGGCAGACATCATTTATACAGACGTCTGGGTTTCCATGGGAGAACCGGTGGAAGTATGGGAAGAGCGTATCTGCGATTTAGCTCCTTACCAGGTCAACCGCAGCCTCATGGAAAATGCCGGGCCGCAGTGCAAATTCATGCACTGCCTGCCGGCCTACCATGACCATAACACTGCGGTTGGCAAGGAAATGGGCGAACGCTTCGGCAGAGACGCAATGGAAGTCACAGACGAAGTCTTTGAAAGCCCGGCTTCCATTGTCTTTGACGAAGCGGAGAACCGGATGCATACCATTAAGGCGGTAATGGCTGCCTCGCTGGTGGATCCGGAAACTCTTGGAATAGACTAAGCGTAAGCAATACAGAAATACTGACTCGCCAGGAAAAAGGAGGACACAGGTATGAACGTTTTGATAGTTGTAGATATGCAGAATGACTTCATTGATGGTGCACTTGGTACGGCGGAGGCCCAGGCCATTGTGCCGAAGGTGGAGCAGAAGCTGAAGGAGTTTGACGGTACGGTCATTTTTACCAGAGACACGCATTTTGATGATTATCTAAGCACCCAGGAGGGCCGGAATTTGCCGGTGCCGCACTGCCTGTACCAGTCCGACGGCTGGCAGATCCGGGATGAACTGCAACCGTACATGGGTGACATTGTTATTGACAAGCTGACCTTCGGCTCAGACGAACTGGGCCTCCTGCTGTCAGAGCTAAACGATGAAACGCCAATTGAAAGCATTGAATTTGTCGGCCTGTGCACTGACATTTGCGTTATTTCCAATGTCATGATTGCTAAGGCGTTCCTGCCGGAAGTGCCGCTGCTGGTGGACGCTTCCTGCTGCGCAGGCGTCAGCCCGGAAACGCATCGCAATGCCCTGGAGGCCATGAAGGTCTGCCAGGTAAAAGTAATTAACGAATGAGAGGTTGCCATGTCTCAGTGGGATAAAGAATATATCCATTTATGTAAACGGATTTTAAATGATGGTGTGGAAGTGGAAAACCGCACCGGCGTCAACACCATTAAGGTGCCTTCCCATCATTTTCAGCTGAATGTAGGGGAAGAGTTTCCGGTGCTGACCACCAAGCAGCTCTTCTTCCGGCAGGCCATTTTGGAAATGCTGTGGATTTACCAGGCCCAGTCCAATGATGTGCGCTGGCTGCAGGAACGCAACGTGCATATCTGGGACGAATGGGAAATTGCCGAAGACGGTAGCTGGACTGCAACACAGATGGTACCGGACGGTGCAGGTGGCCTGCAGAAACAGCAGGTGGTACGGCAGTTCGGCCCGGAATGGGCGCATACCATTGGCACTGCGTATGGCTACATCGTAAAAAAATTCCAGTTAACCCAGCGGTTGTTGGATACCATTCAGAATAATCCAACGGACCGGCGGATGGTCATGAGCCTTTGGCAGGATGACTACATTCCTACGGCCGTGCTGCCCAGTTGCGTCTGGTCCAGTGAATGGGACGTAACGGATGGCAAGCTGAACGTCTTTGTACATCAGCGCAGCTGTGACGTTCCGCTTGGCCTCCCATTCAACGTGACCCAGTACGCAACCCTGCTGTGTCTGATTGCCCACTGCACCGGCCTGCAGCCGGGCACCCTGGACTGGAGCATTAAAGATGCCCACATCTACGTAAATCAGGTGGATGGCATCCGGGAGCAGATCCGCCGCTTTGATCAAAATGGGGATTACCCGGCGCCAACGCTGTGGATTAATCCGGAAGTAACCGACTTCTTCCAGATTGACTCGTCTGCTGACCTAAAGGACATTAAGATTGAAAACTACCGGCACATGGGAAAGATTGCGTTCCCCATTGCACAGTAACTTTGTGCAATTACGTTTGTTTTTTCGCAAACAATTCTTTTTTGCAACTCAGTTTATTACGGTAACTAAGTTCGCGGATAATCAAAGAGAATAAGAATTTCAAACGCAGATTTTATCGGAACAGTTTATCTGGCAAGTGATACAGGTACATTAAGAAGTACTACCACTGATAGCCAGACCTATTACCATAGTAAACTTGCTATAAGGAGACTAATGATAAATGATTACATTAATTGCTGCGGTTGGCGCGGGTAATGAAATTGGACAGGGTGGAGCACTGCTTTGGCATCTGCCGACAGATATGCGTTTCTTTAAAGAAACCACCACCGGCCATACCATTATTATGGGCCGTAAAACCTTTGACAGCTTCCACGGCAGACGCCTTCCCAACCGGACTCACGTTGTCATCAGCCATAACCCGGCGGCTCTGCCGGATGACATCCTTGCTTTTGGCAGCCCGGAAGCCGTCCTGGAACGCTACGGGGATTCCGAAGACGAAGTCTTCGTCATCGGCGGCGGCCACATTTACAACTGGTTTTATCCTTACGCTGACAAAATGTATCTGACGCAGGTAGACGCCGGCTTCCCCGGCGCCGACACCTTTTTCCCGGAAATTAACCCTTCCGACTGGACCACCCGAACGCTGAAAGCGTTCAACGAATCCGACCTGAACTGCCAGATTGTGGAGTACACTAAAACTTTCAGCGACTAAACTCCACGCGGTTGGACCTCTTGCAGTAAGCCCTTCCGTGACTAGGCTTTCAGTCGAGCTCACTAACTTGCCAAAGGTACCTCCAACAGGTCCCACGCAAGCAGACAAAAAGCATACACAAAAGGGAGTCTACAAAAAGATCTGTAAACAGGCATCTGAAATGGAGGCCACCGTAGGTTGCTCACAAAGGCTACCTACAAAGACTTCCTTATAAAGGCTACCCGCGGAAGACTACCCGCAAATAGAATATGCGCAATAGATTATCTGCGATTTGTTATCTGTAATGGAGCTGGCTGTAATAGGTTTTGCGTAGTAGGTTATTCATCAACAGACAAAAAGTATATGCAAAATAAAAGTCCTTCCCTGGATATGGAGAAATCCACTGGGAAAGGACTTTTTTGTAATCAGGCATTCAAAGCCTTTTGGAGATAGAACGAATAAGCTTTTGTCCATCAGATGATGGCTGTGGTGGCAAATATGGGACTGCAGCTTTATTTGCCACACGAAAGTGGGATTCTGGTAGCAAACAGGGGTGGCCGAGGCAAGTTTGCCACACGGGAAAGGCTGGGGTAGCTGGGCACTGATTGGCGGAGGCTGATTATTGTGGCAAATTTATGGTTGTTGCGTTGTTTGCCACACGAAAGTGGGATTCTGGTAGCAAACAGGGGTGGCCGAGGCAAGTTTGCCACACGGGAAAGGCTGGGGTAGCTGGGCACTGATTGGCGGAGGCTGATTATTGTGGCAAACTGGGAGCTGATGCTTTGTTTGCCACACGGAAGTGGAGTTCGTGTGGCAAACATGGGTGGCTGAGGTCAGTTTGCCACACGGGAAAGGCTGGAGCAGCTAGGAGCCGATTAGTGGAGGCTGATTATTGTGGCAAATATGGGATTACGGCTTTATTTGCTACACGGAAATGGAGTTCGTGTGGCAAACAGGGGTGGCCGAGGCAAGTTTGCCACACGGGAAAGGCTGGAGTAGCTGGGCACTGATTGGCGGAGGCTGATTATTGTGGCAAACTGGGAGCTGCTGCTTTGTTTGCCACACGGAAGTGGGATTCGGGTGGCAAACAGAGGTGGCCGAGGCAAGTTTGCCACACGGGAAAGCTTGGAACGGTTGCTCCTAGTCAGACGAAAGCTGCTTGAATAAAGTCAAAATGGGCAGGAGCCTGTTGACTGCTTCCACCGCAGATCTAAACTGGGGCCAGACAGTCAAACTGCAACTTGAAGATGCTTCCGGTTGCAGCGTGCAACAATACAAATTTGGCGCGAACGGCGCCCCTTCTTCCACATAGCTACCGCTCGTCAGAACGAGTGGTCTTTTTTCTGCTTTTCACTTGGATTTTGCTCCTCAAAATGCTACTTTAAGGCCAAGAAGAATGACCGCAAAAATCATAGGTGAAACCCATTCAAAGAAAAAGGAGTCGGCCGTGAATCAAATCAATCCTGTAACGTTAACAAAGGACTTTCAAATAGAAATTAAAGCTGAGCAACAGCAGATAAAAACTTTGAAAAAGAGGATAGCTGCATCGCCAGAGGGAGAATTGCGCGTTGCAAAAAATAAACAAAACTACCAATTCTATTGCAGGATTGGGAAAGGCACGGAGGGACGCCGCTATCTTTCCAAAAGCGACGAAGCCCTTGTTCGTCAGTTGGCGCAGAAGGAATACGAAAAAAACTTGCTCGCCGGGCATGAAAAGAATCTGGAGGCAATGACAAAAATTGTTGATTTGCTGCGTGAACTTACGGATCCGGAGGCAGTGTATCAGGCCTTGAAAACGCCACTTTCTGAATATGTGAACCCGGGCTTTGAAACCTCCGCGGAGTATGTGGCGGAATGGATGGCTTTGGGCGAAAAGGCAGACTCGCGGCTGGATTATTATGCGGACGCCCTGGTTTATTCAACGGACCGGGGCGAAAAGGTGCGCTCCAAGTCGGAAATGATGATTGCCAACCTTCTTTATGCGATGCAGCTACCCTATCAATATGAAAAGCCGCTGAAGTTGGATGGAAAATTGGTCTATCCCGACTTTACAATTTTGGACGTGACTACGCGCACGGAAGTCTACTTTGAACATTTCGGGATGATGGATGAAGTGGATTATCAAACAGCAGCTTTGTCAAAAATTGAAAGGTATGAAATGGCCGGGATGGAAGTCGGGAAAGATTTTTTGTATTCCTTTGAGTCGAGGCAGGTGCCGTTTAATATCGGCTTGATTCGGAAGAAACTGGCTGCAAGGTTTGAGAAGGGATGAGTAGTTGAGTGGTTGAGTTTGGTGTGTTGAGTACGGGCTTGTCAATAGGGTGGCTTTGCGTGTTCAGCTTAGGAAGGGAAGAACCGTTTGGAGAGAGGAAGAGTGGAGTAGCTGGGAGACTGATTGGTGGAGGCTGATTATTGTGGCAAATTTGGA
>CAVIZK010000018.1:0-5399 GCA_963647215.1 Paludibacteraceae bacterium
TTTTTTCACGAATTCCTCCGCATTAAGGGCTACAGCAGCAGAGTCGTCGGTCAGGAGACCGTCATCCGTCAGAAGCTGTGTGTCCAGTACAGACTTGATTGTTACCGCAATGCTTGCACAGGAGGCAATTACCTTTTTGGACTCTGCGGCATAAAGACTATAGTCATAGCCTTCTGCTTTTACAACGTCTTCCATTTTGTAGATGAACGGCAGGAAGTAAGCATCCAGTCTTGCCAGGAGGTTGTAAAACAGATAGGTTCTGCGGCGGATTGCCTCACACTGCTTGGATGCGGTATTCAACTGCTCTGCAAGTTGCGTGGCTTCCAGTTGATTAATCGTAGCCTGGTCAAGATTTTTATCAGCGGCTTTTCCGGCTGCCAGGCCCATGACAAGCAACGCGGGACCGGCAACAAGGCCACCCAACACCATTGCTCCACCTGTCATGCCTAAACCTCCGGCGGCAAGAGAGCCGCCTCCAAAGAAAGCCAATGTTGCATTTGTTGCTGCAGCGCCACTAAGTGATGCAATAGTGGTTCCCGTTGATGCACAAGCAAGCGCCTGGGCCGCACCGTATGCACCAAAAGCAGCCAATGTACCGCCCGCCGTTCCTGCCACGCTTCCACCGGCAAGAGGAATGGCAAAATTGCAGAGATTCCGAAGTTCTACAAAATCCTGCTCATCAATATGAAGCTTGCTCAGTTCACTCAGCCCTTCTGTTTCCCGGAAGTCTACGTTTTTCAGCTTTGTGAACGTGTTCAGGAACTGCGTCATATTCTCATTCAGCAAAAATACTTTTTCTTCACCAAGGCACTTCAACGCCTGGCTGCAGCTTGCTCTTTGTGCATTAATCAGCTCTGTGGACTCCGCAAGAATCTGATTGGCAGATTTATTAATCTGACTTGCAGCATGCACATCCAGACCGGCTTTCACGGTTTTTCCGGCTCCTACCGAACCTGTTACTGCTGCAATTCCTATAAATAAAGGTACTAGCACCTTCCACTCCTCCTTAAAGCATGATTAACGCTTTTACTGCAAGCAGAATGTCATTTCTGCGCTTTTCAAGCTCTTTTATCTGTTTTTCAATGACCAGATATGGTCTGTCCGTTTCCTTAAGCCAGACCATTTCTTTTTCTATGTCACTGACCGTTAAAATGCTGTTTTCCATTTCCAGAAAAACGTCTTTCGGAATATCCAGCTTCCGCACAACATATTTAAGGAGTTTTCGTTCCTCTTCCCCGTACTCATTGTCTCCATAGGCAATTGTCAGCATGTCCCAAAGCAGAAGTTTAGGAATTACAAAGCCATTGTTTGAAATCTGTTCTCCAGATAAGGCCTCTTCAATGCCATCCTGGATTACATCATAATAATCCGTAGCATCAATTAATTTTTCCATTTGTTCCTTGCAGGCTTTTATAATTACTTCTTTATGCGCTTCAAACTCAGGATCCAGTTCCCCACCAATAAAGACAAACTTTTCCTCTTCCTCCGGCGTAATCTTCCCGTCAATTGCCATCAGATAATAAAATATCTTCACCGCGTTCTGTGGAGCAATAGCTGCCACACCGGTTGCCTCAATGGCGGCTTTTTCCGCTGCAGCTTGCTTTTCTGCTTTCTTTTCTGCATAATCTGCTTTTTTCTGTTCCACAACAGTTTTTACAGATTCCGAAAGCTTATCTGCTTCCTTTTGGGTTGCATCCTGCAACGTTTTTGCACCGGCCTGAGCCTTTTCCACGCCAATTTGGGCAGCTGCTGCAGCTTTCTCTGTTGCTTTCTTTGCGGCATCTCCGGCTTTTTTCAAAGCATCATTAAAATCAAATTTTGCCATATCGGCCTCCTATAAAATCAATGCCTCATCCGAAATCATAAGGTCGTCAAATTCTTTCTGTGTTGTGAATTGCACTTCTCTGCCAAGCACTCTTTGAATGACTACATTTCCCTTAATTACAAGGTCAGAATCTCCGGCTGCTATGCCCTGATTCATGTAATCAAATCCCGTCAGGAAAGCCTCTATGTCCTCTGCAATGTAGTTTGATATACGTTCCTCAAGAGCCGTTCTGTACGCAGAGAATTGTTCAACTACGTTCTCTGTCTTCGCATTGGTAAGGAGAAGCTTTTCATGAAGCAGCTCCGCTTCCTTCTGCTCATTTGACAGTTCTTTCACAACGGCAACCGTCGCTCTGCCCGCTCCAATATAATTGAATCTTGCAGCAAATGCACCAGCAAACAGAGCCCATTGTCCGTAGGATTCAATGGCTGCATGTACAGCAGCGTCTGCTGTGTCTGCCATGGTGAAGGTCATGCTGGAAATCATTAGCATTCTGTCAATTGTCCGGTTTCCAAAAGGAATAGTGCTTTTCCAATCAATGTCCTTTAAAGTTTTATGTTCAGCCACCTGCATTCCAAGTCTGCTTGCAAAGAAAAAGACCCGTGTGCAAATTTCATTAAGGATGACAGGTATAGTCTGTTTTCCAAGTTTCTTATAAAGGCACCACTCATGACGCAGATCTATCTTCTGTTTTGTATATAGGTCATTTACAAAGGCCGGCAATCCAGTGTCCTTAAAAAAAGGAAGACTTGCTAATTCATGCAGGAACGATACGAAGACTCCTGGAATTCCCATTCCGCCACTGCCACTGGCTGTATTTTTGGAACCGCCCATGTCACTTACAAGATGCCCAAACCAGTTATTGGCACACTTAGCAATTTCAAAAAGCGTCGGTGCTGATGCTGCAAAACGAGCAATCCCCCGAAGTGCTTTTGGGATTTCTTCTCCGTTCTTTTCCTGATAAGATTTTTCTCCCAAATATACCAGCCAGTTCAAAACGCCGGTAAGTATAGCTGGTACCAGTATTTCCACAATATCCTTTGCCTCTGTCTTAACCAGTATAAAATGCCATTCACCCTCTTTGTTTACAAAGGTTCCAATCCTTAAAAACTGTACAATAATGGATGACAGCAAACCAACTGGTGTTGGATGATGTGCAAGATCGGCAAGATGATGATTCTTTGCAGAAACTCCGATTCCTTCGCCTTTCCATACATTATCCTGCGCAACCTTAAACTCTTTCTCCAGATTTTTAATGCAGTCCTCCAAGCGGTCTCCACCAAAGCCGCTGTCTTTGGCATATTCCTGGATAAAATTATTAACCTGCTTGTGGGACAGTGCCAGATTCGATTTGTCAAAGCTTATAGTCCCAACATAAACCGAATCAATCACGCCTGCAAAAAGGCCACTTATCATACCAAGTGCATAATCCGTTCTGGAGCCATCAAAAGCATATTTCTCCAATTGCTCATTTACCTCTGCAAGAGCAGCATCAAGCCGAGCATCGGAAAGCTGTTCTTCAACGCTGACCGGGACCGTTCCGGGTTCTGCTTTGAGTTCAATTTCCGCAGCAACAATTTCCTGATAACACTGCATATTTCTTCCTCCAAAACATTTTGAATTACGTCATGTGTTCATGAAGATTATCGCATGGAATTATCTTTCGTGCAATGTTAGGTTGTCCCAAAAAGTGGGCATTACCTTTTATGTGTGGGACTTTTTGGGGTGTGGAGGGCTACATCGCCCGGAAAAAGCAACCCCATAGACATCCGCCCACATTTACGGTAGAATTTTAGCAATAAACACTAGTTTGTTTTAGAAAGGAAGTCAGAATATGAAAACTTTGCTGAAGAGTGCCAGGATTTATGACGGGACGGGCGCAGATGCGTTTGTGGGCGATGTATTAATTGATGGTGACAAAATAGCTCGCGTTGGCCCTTGTATTGACGCAGATGCGGACAGGGTCATAAATCTTGATGGCAAGTCCGTTTCTTCCGGCTTCATTGATGCGCATTCCCATAATGACTGGTTTGCCATCAAGAAGAATCCGGAGCCATATTTTGATCCTTTCATCCGGCAGGGGCTGACCACGTTTGTGGCCGGGAACTGCGGCCTGTCCACCGTTGGCTTTGAGTCGGGTTGCAAGTATGTGGACAAGATGGGCGGCGGATTATTCTTTTTCCATGACACCACCGGGGAATACGGCACGGTGGAAGAATACTTTGCTGCCATAGACCGCAACACGCCCTGCAACATTGCCGCCCTTGTTGGCCATTGCTCTGCCAGAGCCGCGGTTGCCGGCTTTGAGAATAGGAAGCTGACCGCGGAGGAAGAAACGCAGATGCTTGCCATTTTAGAGAAAGCCTTACAGCAGGGCGCTGCCGGCGTTTCCCTTGGCTTAATGTATGAGCCGGGCCTGTACGCTGACACGGAAGAGCTGCGCAAAGTGGTGGAATTGTGCGTTAAATACAACAAGCCGCTAACCGTGCACCCCCGCGCAGAGTCAAAAGTATCCATGGCCTACCCGCAACTGTGGGGCCGTTCCCACCTTCTGCGTGCCCTGGACGAGTTAGTGGAAATCTCCAAAGGCACCAACCTGAAGTTGCAGTACTCCCACGCCATTTTTGTCGGCACCAGCTCCTTCAAGGACAAGGACGAATTTGTGCAGATCATCAACCAGCTGCGAGCCGACGGCGTGGACGCCATGTTTGACATTTATGACGAATGCTTAGGCGTATCTGTTATTACCGTAGTGCTTCCCACGTGGTACCAGGGCATGAGCCCCGAAGAGCGCAAGAAGCCGCTGAACCGCATTAAGCTGGCCGCCCTGATTAAAGCCACCAGCCGTCTGCTTGGCTTCGGCTTCAAGGACATCCAGATTGCCTACATTGGCGAAGGCCACGAGCAATACGAAGGCAAAACCGTCCACGACATTGCCGTAGAGGAAGGCCTGAGTGACCTGGACGCCTATCTGATGCTTTGTGAAAAAAGCCATTTCACCGGGCGAGTTAATATGGGTCCTTACTCCACGCCTGACATTATTAAAGAGTTTGAACACAATGAACACTGCTTATACATGACCGACGCTTGGGTAGAGGAACACGGTATTCAGAACCCTGCCATTTATGACTGCTTCCCGAAGTTCCTTCGGGACTCCTTACTTGGCACAGGAGACACCATGCCAAACACCATCCGCCGGATGACGGGCGCAACCGCAGATCGCTTTATGCTGAAAGACAGAGGCTACATAAAGGAAGGCTACTACGCTGACCTGACCGTCTTTGACGAAGACGAGCTGAAGTCCGCCACCCCGGACCAGACCAAGTCCTTCGGCATTGACAAAGTCTTCATCAACGGCAACCTTGTCCTTGACGGCGGCACCCTTGACACTACCCTCCTGCGCACCTCCGGCCGCGCCCTCCCAGTGGATTGACTTCTGCCGCAGTATTTACTATAATGACATTATTAGAGAAAGTGCTATGTCCACAAGCGTAGCAAGAACAAGACAGCGGGTCTGGGACGCAATTGTCCTAGGCCCGCTGCCTTGTATCGGTTGACTTCTGTTAGCATATTT
>CAVIZK010000019.1:0-5167 GCA_963647215.1 Paludibacteraceae bacterium
GTTGACCGCCTCCTCACTCTTTGGTTCAAGTGACCGCCGCTCTCTCATAAGCTCACATAGGCGGTCAAAATTCGGGTATTTGCCGTATTCGTAATAATCTTCCATGCGGCACCTACACAATCCGAGACGAGAATTTCCAAACGCCATGCAGGTCATCGGCGTCCAGCAATTCAAGGCAATATTTGAAGATTGCCTCTTTGGTTAGCTTGTCTGCTTTTCGATAATAGTAAAGTATAGCGCTTATCATTTAATCACCTCGCCTCAAGTATAGGGGACAAGCCTTTTCAGGCCAATGGAAAACGTGGCAGGGAGAAGGCCGAAAACGGATAAATTTTAACGGAGGAAATGAACATGGAAAAAGGGGAAATGGAACAAAGGTGCGCGGAATTATTGCATGACCTAAGAAAACGACACGGCCTTAGTAAGACGCGAATGGCCTTAGAATTAATGGTAGACCCGCACACGGTTACAAGGTGGGAAAGAGGCCAGTCAATTCCAACGGTGGCGCAATTTGCCGCAATCTTTTCCTACTTCCAAGAGGATGTTCTGAAATACGCTTTAAACTTAATATATCCCGAAACGTACAAAGACACCGAGAACGTAAAGGCAGGCCTAATCCATTATATCGAGCACGTCGCAACCGATAAGGAGATTCAGGGCCTGTCTTTTTTTATATTCGGAAAACACGGGAGCAACTTTGGCCCGCAGATTCAGGAGGTGGTAATGCTTGACCACCTTCCGCTTGTTCATCGGTATGCTGTGGCTGAAATGATAGATACCTATTACAAGCTGGCAGAGGAGAAAGGGGAGCTACTCTGTAACGGGCAGTCAATGCCTGATTGTGAAATATTCAGGGAAGGCCTGAGAAAGGGGAAAAGCGCCGTTGTAGGCGGGTATAATTCCTATTCGGCGTATGCAGGGCTATGATTTGTATTAAATGCAACAAGGAAATACCGGAAGGGTCAAACTTTTGCAATCACTGTGGCGCTCCGCAGACGCAGAAGCCAAAGCAACGTGGGAACCGGCAGGGGACTGTATACAAGAGTGGAACCGGATACACCGCCGAGATGACTGCCTATGACTGGGACGGCTACCGGAACAAAAAAGTGCGAAAACGGAAAAGCGGGTTTAAGACGAAAACCGCCGCGCTGAATTACCTTCCAACGCTCCGGCAACAGATAGAGCAGGAACTGCATGGAGAATCAAGAAAACCGACTACAATTGCAGAATTGTATTCTTTCTTCGAAAAGACGAAAGTGTCAGAAATGAACAGCGGCCTTGCCGGGAAATACAGCAAGGCCTATGAACGTGTTGAGTCTATTCAAAACAGAGAAGTGCAAGGGCTTAAATTGGAGGACTTGCAGGGCTGTATAGACGGTTTAACAAGAGAACAGGGTAAATACGTTAAGACGCTCCTGAACCGCCTGTATGAGCTTGCAGTCGTGCAAGGGGAGACCACTGTAAAGCTTTCTGAATATATCACGCTTCCGAAAGAACAGAGCAAAGAGCGGGAACCTTTTACGCTTGAAGAGATTGACAGAATCTGGAACGGTTGGCAGGAGGGGAACACGTTTTGTGGGTATGTCTTGCTGATGATATACAGCGGGATGATGCCAGCTGAATTATTGTCCGCAACCTGGGAAATGGTGGACTTTGAAGCACACACCATAACCGGGGCCGGTAAGAAAACAGACATCCGGAAGCAGACACCTATTGTATTCGCCGAAGTGATTCTACCGGTTCTTAGGGAGCTTCAGGGAGATTCAGGGAGGATTTGCCCATATACAAAAGACCAGTTTTATCGCCGGTTCTCCGATTGCATGGCAGAATGCGGATGCCGTCCGCTCCGGCCGTACTCTTGCAGACACACGACCGCGACGGCAATGGCAGAGGCAAACGTCAATCCTATGCGAATGCAAAAGGTAATGCGCCACGCGAATATCAAAACGACAATGCACTATGTGCATCCTGACACGGGCTTTGCCCGGGAGGGCGTTGACGAGATAGGGAAGCTGAGAAAGGCAGACTAACCGTTTCTAGCTTCTTTCTATTACCCCTCGCGTTACCCTTAAAATAGTGAAAGTGGTATAAGTAAGCCACTTTGCTAGCCCTGCTAAGGGAGTAGGGCGTTTACGCGTCGCGAGGGTTCAAATCCCTCTTTCTCCGCCACAAAAAACCACGTAACTACTAAAGTTACGTGGCTTTTTTTATAATCTAAATAAAACAGACAGGAGGTATACCATGGCTTTTCGCACAATTGAAATATCCCATCCGGCAGAAATTCACATTCGGCAAAACCAACTGGAAATTACCCAGGAGGAAAACGTGGCACGGATTCCCATAGAGGATCTTGTGCAAATTATGCTGATTGGCCCTAATATCCGTCTTTCTTCTATGGACCTTTCCATCTTGAGTCAAAACAAGGTGGCGGTTATGACCCTGGATCAAAAATATCTTCCAACCGCTTTGGTGCTTCCGTTTGAAGGAAATGCCCGGCAATCCAAACTGATTCATTTACAGGTGGGCTTACCCAAAGACAAATATGAGGACCTTTGGCTGCAAATAATTGCGCAGAAAATCAGCAACCAGGCAAGAGCACTTTCCATCCTTGGATTGGAAGGCGTAGAAAAGGTGTCTGCGTACAGCCAAAACCTGGATGCAGAAAATGTAGATTATCGGGAGGCTCTTGCGGCTAAGGATTATTTTTCCAATTATCACAATGGATTGAACAGACGCAACGATGATCCCGTTAACAGCCGGTTAAATTATGGCTATGCGGTAGTGCGGAGCGTCATTGCCAGGTCTTGCGTTTCGGTTGGATTTCATCCGGCATTGGGAATCCACCACAACAGCCAGTTAAATCCGTTTAACCTGGTTGATGATTTAATAGAGCCGTTTCGACCAATGGTTGACTTAATCGCCCATCAGAATGTGGGACAGAATGAACGGCTTACCAAGACAGAGCGTCATGAGCTGGCCAATGTTTTGCATTGCGCATGCATGATGAACGGCAGTAAAATAGGCCTCCTTTCTGCAATAGAGGAGACCTGTGAAAGTTTAAAAAGAATCATATATAACGGCTCAGATGAGCTTTTAAAGTTACCGACAATATTGCCAATTGAAGAGGTTAAAGGAATTACAGAATGAGAATTTTAGTCATTTTAAGTCCTACCAACAAGTGGGGCACAAAAACGGAATACACGGTATTTAGAAAGTTTCTGGTGTCAGATGGTTATATGAGAATTGCACCGGAAGTTTTTATGCGCATTGTGCAAAATAGGAAAGCGGCCCAAAAGCACTACAGAAGGATGGAACATTATTTGCCGACCACGGGAACCGTTCGCATTCTTAAGCTTACAGAGAAGCAATATGCCAACATCTATATGCCCGTAGCGGAACCGGATTATCAGGAAACGGTGGTGGGAACCAATTGCCACATTATGCTATAATCCAAAAAGGAGGGGAAAAGCATGAAAAACAAGAAATGGAACGTATTTCAGGCGATTCAGCTTATCCTGTTTTTGGGAATCAGTGTATTTTTGTTCTTTAGAAAAGTGGACGGAAGCGGAGCAGAAAATACAGCAGAGGTTAAAGCAATAAGTTTGGCCATATGGCTGGGCTTTTATCTGTTTGTTTTGGCAATTGAATATGGTGTACGTTTTTTGACAAGGATAGGCAAAAATAGTTAGTTGAACGATAGGGCAAAAATGGTGCATCGTTCAACGCAAGCAAGAGATGAAGCGTTGAAAAAGGAGACAGAAAAATGACACTAGAAGAATTTACAGAAGACGTTAGACAAAAGATGCACAAAACAATGCCGGAGCCAAACGAAAGCATAGACAGATATCTGAATACAGATGAAGCAAAAAAAGAAGTTAAGAACGCTTACGAGGCAGACAAAGGGAACGAAGAAGAGCAGAAAAAGCGCGTTTGGTCCTGTGTGAGCTGCCTTTACCTGATGTATGAATAACTATGGTTGAACGATAGGGCAAAAATGGTGCATCGTTCAACCAAAAGGCGGCAATCCGCAACGCAAGAACGGCGTGCACTTCGGCGCAGAACGCCGGAACAATAGATTCCATGCGTGCCGCTCAAAGCATGGGCCTTGAAGTTAAAAAGAAGTGGCTGGCCACACTGGACGCAAGGACAAGAAGCTCTCACGGGCACCTTGACGGTGAATGCATTGACCTTGATGAGAAGTTTTCTAACGGCCTTGAGTTCCCGGGCGACCCTGACGGTTCTCCGGGCGAAGTATATAATTGCCGGTGCACCATGGAGAACTACTATCCTGGCATCTCCGATGAATTAAGCGCAGGGAAGCGCAGAAGCAGAAACGATGACGGCGTGCGGGATGCGTTCATCGGGACGTATGATGAGTGGAAAAGCTTTAATACACCCTCTACAAGGAACAGCGGTGCAATTAAGGGCGCTCTAAATGATAAAACAGACCCGTCTGGAGCGAAAAGAGCGGAGCACGCGAAAAAATATTACGAGTCCTTGAGAAACTCTGACCCTTCGTTTATAATAAAAACGATATCAGAGAACACCTCTATTTCAGAAGACAAAGTATCTACGGCGATAATCCATGTATTTTTTGAAAAACATGAATTGAATGGGCGGCAAAGATATTTCTACCCATCGTATGACATGGCTCAGTCGGTGCAACGGCTTAGAACCGGTACCGAAATACAACCACACGACTTGACGCTTATATACCATGAAGCCACCGAAGCTAACCTTATGAAGAGCGGATTTTCATATGATGAAGCGCACGAAATGGCGAATCAGAAGTACAATTACAAAAAAGAATTGGATGAATTTAATAATAAATAAGGAGGTATGTATGGTAACGTTTGAACTGGTTGACGCCAGAAACAGAAAATATACATATTATCCGGAAGGGAAAGCAAACGGCCGTGCTGGTTACTTTTCGCTTTCCCCAAGAGGGAAAATTCTGAACTTCACAGAATCTCCGGACGATAAATTTAAGGATTATTTAAATATGGCAGTTTACGAAATTCGAGATGCTCTCGAGGAAACCGGTGAGCTTTTAAAAGAAGGAATGAATGCCTGGTATTGATTTGCGTAACAGAGCCCACCCCTTGCCGTATTATCACGGTGAGGGGTGATTTTTTTGGACTTTCAGATAAAGCAGGACAACTTTGAC
>CAVIZK010000020.1:0-4969 GCA_963647215.1 Paludibacteraceae bacterium
CTTTTTGCCTTCATAACGACTCAGTAAATCCTCATAGTGGAACTTCTGAGCAGTAAAGTTTGTGATGATAAAGGCAATCATGCCGTCTTCGTCATCCGGCACATCCATGACATCAAAGTAATCCCGAAGAAAATCCTTGGCTTCTCTTAAGTTGGTGGCGCTTACGCTCTGACGCTGCGAAACCATTGTCTTGCCAATTTCGCTCTTTTTGCGCAACATATCCGGAAGCTTCGGGTTGTTTGGCTGAATGGTATTACCGGCATACTTGACCGTAACTTTTTGATCATAAATCAGCATTGCCATAACCGCTGCCACGTCAATTTCACGCCAGCCATAAGGAATTGCCTGATACCGAGACTGGATGTCTGCCATAGAAGTAGGCATCATTTTTTTTGCTTGCATTTCCAGATATTCTTCTACTTTTGCTGCCGCATCTTGATTATGGCGCATACCATTCATGCGCAGTTGTCCGCCGCCGGTAAGGATTTGAATAATGTCATCATCACTTTCGGCATTCTGGGTAATCAGATCCAGCGCACTGTAAACATGCTCTACAAGATACTGTAATGCTTGTTCAATTTTGGATTTTGCATCGCCGCCCTTAAGGGTCAGATGTTCTCCGTCTACAAAATATTCAGCACTTTCAATTGCCTTGCAAAGCGCAGTTGTGGCAATCTGTTCATAGGCGGTTGCTTCATCTTGTTGGTCACGGATAATGTCCTGTACCGATTTTGGCAGTTGGGATACGTTACGCTGTTTTACGTACTTACGAATCTTTTCAGAGTTTTCCAGAGATTCATAATAAGGGGTGTCTCCAAGGACAACAATGGCCTGATTTTTGGATTCCGTCATCAGACGCATGTCATTCTTTTCTATGGCGTCCGTTGCCACGGTCAGGAAGCGCAATTTCATGCCGCCGGTAATGGCGCCAATGGTCATACCGTCAACCATCTGATCAAAGGAAAAGTCATACTTTTCATAACGGAATTTTTTGGATGTATAAATGTCACCATAAATGATGCCGGCAATTCGTCCTACAATGGTTGCCGTATCTACCGCTGTGTTTTTTATTTCACGCTGAATGTCCTGTTCTTCGTCAGTCAGGAAATTGTAGACATCTCCGGTGCGGCCAATATAGTTTTGGCTAAGAAGCCGGTCAAGGGACTTGCTGACTGCTTCACGAAGTGTAATTTTGTCTGTGCGGATGTCCTCTGCCATAAGGATGACAATATTATCAAGCGTTGATTTAATGTCATCTACATAACGGATCAGATACAGAAGCTTTAAAACATCTACGTCATACTGTTCAATGCCCGCTCCGGCATCGGCTGCATTCTGGCATCTTACAATGACGCGGCGGATAGAACCATCCAGGAAAGTGTGCACCGTGTCATAGAAAAGGAAGAACGGCACAAGAGTATATTCATCATGGTCCTGCACTTTTTGTGCTGCTTCCTGGAAGCCGGACAGCATGGAACGTTCCCCTCCGGAGAAGTGCTTTCCTACACTTCCGTGCTTACGGATTTCTCCAAACACTTTCTGCATAATAATGAATTGGTAAGGAACAAACGGATAAACTTCGGCAAACTCTTGCGGGCCGCCAAAGCCTTTAATATCCAGAATGGAATCTGTGAAACTAAAGAGATTGCGAAGCACCGAATCATTTTCGTTGTAGAGCATTTCCAGCTTTGGTGTAACCTCTGGTTTCTTCTTCAGAATACGTTTTTGAATTACTTCGTCTACAGAAGAAGAGGTAAGGGAAAGTCTGGTCTTAAAACGCGCCTGAATTCTGGAAAATTCATCTGCACGAACTTTGATAATTTCGTCAATGGCTTCCTGTCCGGTACAAACAACCCATACCGAGCTACCGCATTCACTACCAATTTTTTCTGTTAAAGACTGCAGATTTAAAAGCATGTCGGTGTCAGTTCCAACGTATTGACCGGCTTCATCTACCATGAACAACAGACGGAAATTCTTCGGTTTGCTGTCTACATATGCTTTAATGTCATCTACCAGCTGCGCAATAGAGAAGTCCACTGCGGATTTATCAGTAAACCAGTTTTGCGCATCTGCTTCTGACATGCCAAGGACTTCCATAAGCGTGGGTACAATAAACTTGCCATTAAAAGCAAACGCCTTGCGCTGTTCTACCCATGGCTTGCCTTTCTTTTCTTCAAAAACACGGCGGAATTCTTCGGTTTTGCCGCTCTGCTCAATGTATTTTTCAAGCATTGCTACTTTCAGGTTTTCTCCGTAAAAGCCAAGATGGTTATAAAAAGTCTTGGCAAAAACGCGCAGCACTGCTGTCTTGTCTTTGTCAATAGAGCCTTCTATGTCTATGTTAAAAAGAATGGTTTCTGTTTCGTATTTTGTTGCTTTATCAATCAGCATGAACGTGGCAGGATCATCCGAAAACTTTTCCCGGAAGCGTTCTACTGTCTTTACCCCATCTACTTCTTTATTTTCAAGCAGATAACTTAACATCTTCAAAAAGTGAGATTTACCACTTCCAAAGAAACCGGAAATCCAGACGCCGATATCTGAAGTTGGATTGGAAAAAGAATCACCATAATAATTGAAAAAAGAGATGAAATGCTTTTTCAGCTCTTTGGTAATAACATATTCCCTGACTTCCTGGCTAATAACACTTGCCTCGTCCTGGTCTACTTTGATAACACCATTTACCTTGCGGTTGATGTCATCATAAAACATGTTGCGAATAATCACGGTTTTTCCTCCTATTTCAGATAATATTGAACGCTCTGTAATATGGATTCGGCGTTAGCCGATCAAAAAGTCGCAAATAATTTCCGTCAAACGTTCCCGGATACATAACCAAGATTGGTGTTTCCGAAAAATAAGGTTGCATGGCCTCCAGCATTTTGTGTACACGCATAAATGGGAATACGTCTCCAACGCCGGTTAAAATCATGACATCTCCGCTTTGCGGTTGATACTTCTCCCGAATTTTATCTATAAATTCATTTTCCCCAATTGCGGAGTGCAATTGATCCAACAGATACTGACTTCCTTCACTTTCTTCCATGTCCGGAATGCTGTCCAGAATGTCCAGGTCTTCACAAATTTCAATAAACAACTTGTAAAGATTACAGTCCAAAAGATGACCGGCAAAAGTTGGATTTATAAGAAGCTGATTTAAAAAATGCGTTACCGTCATTTCATCTGCCGGGTCATAACAGAAGATACGAATGTTGACTTCGTTTGATAAACCTTTCCCCTCCAGGAAATCCTTATCCTGAAGAAGCTGTTTAAGCCTATCAAGCCGTTCGTTTAAGTTATCCATGTCTATTCTCCTTTAACCCAGACAATTAAAAGCAACCAGTGCCGCCACATCATTATTGGCACGAATCTGTTGTTCTAAAAGTTTACTAATTAATACCGGGTTCAGATGCTCTGCCCGATTGTTGTCCAGATATTCATTTTCTACCAACACCCGAACCAGAACTGATTTTATCTTTTGAATGGTTGCATTGCTCCAGGAAGCAACATAATCATCCTGCTCAGCAAGCTGCATGAAAAAGACGTTTAAGTCCATTTTGGTAAAGGAGCTGTTAAAAGACCGGTACTTTTCCCCAATGACGGTAATCATGAAGTCCCAAACTAAGCGGTACTGTTTCATCATGGCGTACAGGCAGATTTGCTTTGCTACATCAGCAGGCTGCGTTGCAATGGCCTGCACTAAAAATTCATCCTGCAATGCATCCAGTCTTCTAAGGCATGCTAAAGCCATTTTTCGTACTGATTTTTCGGTGGGATATTGGAACAAATTGTCCGTGACAATTTGTTCCACAACTTCTTCCGGAGACAGGCCGTCACATAAAAGCCTGGCGGTTGTTCTTACCTCATAAAATAAAAACTGCTCCCGTGTAATGGCAGCATTATAGGGGCTTGTGCTCCGAAGCATGGTTTTGGAATTATTTGGCATGGTTAGACTCTCTTACTTCGCTATATAAGAAAATATGATTCGTTCCATTAATTATACCATGTTAGTAGGCTGCTTGGCACTGTCTTATTGTCCCAAAAATCGGGCTTTATGGCTTTGTGTAGGAGTTTTTGGGATGCGAAGGGCTGAATCGCCAGAGGAAAAAGAAAAGCCAAGATTGGCTCCCGGCTTCTTACATTACTTTTTACTATTGCACAAGCGTGTTTCTGATTTGTTCAACCTCTTGCAAGGTTAGATGGTTTGGCCCAAGTGAATGAATTGCGCGGTCAATGTCTTTTGCGTTTTCTAAAATGTAGGGGCTTTGAACGGGGCTGTTCCCTTGCACAAGGAAAGCATAGCCTTCCACCCAGACGTTAAAGCCGTTTAAGGTCTTTGCAAGAATGTAGACCTGGCGTTTGACCTGTTTGATTGGATTTTTTACCTCTTTTTCAAAGGTGTTTCCGTAGCCATCATCTTTGTACTTTTCCCAGGTGTAGTCGTCTTCGTTGCCGTAAAGTCGGCCCTTGTAGTTCTTGACTTCAATAATGAATACACCGAATGGGTTTATGATAACGTTGTCCAGTTCGGCTCGCTTTCCGTCATAGGATATGGATACGTTGGTAAGCAGGCAGTCCCCTTCGTGCAGTACGCTGCGGATGATTGCGGTGGTAATTTGTTCGCCGTTTTGTCCTGCGGCGCGCTTTTGGAGTTCATCCAAGTCTAGTGGGGTCCAGTGGGTTGGGGGCTTTTTGCCGGCAATGACAGCAAGCAGGATTCCTGCGGTTAGAAGTATTAGGATGATTATTGCAGTGAAGTAGATGAGTTGGGACATGATATGTACACCTCTTTCTGGTTTAAGAATAGCATAAGAAGGGGCAGTTTTGTGGTGTGGAGGGCTGAAGCGCCAGGGAAAAGGAAAAGCCAGGATTGGCTCCCGGCTTCTACGTTAGATTTTATCATTGGCGCAATTTTTTCACGAATTCCTCCGCATTAAGGGCTACAGCAGCAGAGTCGTCGGTCAGG
>CAVIZK010000021.1:0-3734 GCA_963647215.1 Paludibacteraceae bacterium
TAAAGAGTGGAACCCATGTACTGGCCAAGGAAGACGGCAATCAGGATGTTGAAGTTGACCAGGCTAAGGTTGGTAGCGTAATGCTGATTGCCATAAAAGCTGCGTGCAAAGTTGGCGTTGGTCGGGGTAACACCGCCGTAGGCTACGCCAAAAAAGGCGAAGGAAAGAATGGTAAAAGCGGCCACGTTTGCCAGCAATCCTGCCAGCAAAGACAACCCGCCGCAAACAAATAAAACGCTAAGGATCAGGGTGGTCAGCTTCCGGCCTTTTTTGTCGTAAAAGTAGCCGAAGGCAAAGCGACCAACGCCGCTGGCCACCGCAAACAGGCTGACCATCAGGGCGGACGTGGTGCCGGACAAACCAATGAAGCTGGAGATGGTGTAAATCTGCCCCACCACGGCAATGCCGATGGCGGTGCCCAGCATACACCATGCAAAGAAGAACCAGAAGTTGGCGGTCTTCAGCATGTCCTTCGGCGCAACCTGCTGTTCGTCTTTGGGCAGGGCCTTGACTGCCGTCTGCGGCACCTCCCCTTCCTGCGGCATCTTAACGGCAAAGCCGAACAGCAGCATAACTGCCATAAATAAGATACCCAAAATATAAAATGCTTTCTTTAAGCCATATGCTTCCAACAGCGCATTGCTAAGTGGGCTCAGGAACAAAGACCCCGCGCCGAAGAACATCAGCAACAGACCGGCCACCAGTCCGCCCTTGTCCGGGTACCACTTGTTCCCGGTGGCCAGCACGCAATTGTAAACAATCCCGACGCAAAAGCCAATCACTACGCCATACAAAACATAAAGCTGCCACAGACTTGTCATATGCCCCAGGGCGATGAAGCTTACTCCAATCAGCCCGCCGCACATCCACGTCAACTGCCGGTGGCTAAGTTTTTTAGAAAACTGTGCTCCCGCAAAGCCACCCAGGCAGAACAGGAACATACAAATGGTAAAGGTCCACGTCAACTGGCTGTCATCCCATCCATAGGCGGCGGCCAGTGGTTTTTTGAACACACTCCAGGCGTAAACCAAACCTAAGAAAGTCAGCAGGATGCTGTCGCTGACTAAAATCAAAAGTCGATTCTTCACGGCAATGTTTTTCAAAGCAATTCCCCTTTTCCGAAATAAACTGCTTTTATTACAACATCTTTTCAGCAATGTGTCAACGCTTTAAACCGTTAAAGTTTAAAGCGTTGAATTGTAACTTTTGCCAACAAAACCCCGCGTGCAACACGGGGTCTTCCAATTAGAAAAGGCAGGGTCCCCACACGGGGGACCCTGCCTTTGGAACGTTTACTTTACCGCGGCTTACTTTTTGGTTAAGGTGTAGTCACGGTCGGGAACGATAGTGACATCATAGTCCGGATACAGGTCGCGAACCTTGCCTTTCAGTTCCAGGATTTTGGGGATTGGATCCTTAATGTCAAAGCTAAGAACGGCATCAAAGCTCATGTGTTTGTCCTTGGTATCCACAAAGAAGGCGTGGATTTGAAGCACGTCCGGGTCTTCCAGCAGCGTTGCTTTGACGGCGTTGCGCATGTTGTAGACTTCTTCGTCCTGTACGTTAATGGAGTAGAAGCCAAAGTAGAAGAATACGCCGTATTCATTAAACAGCTCCGTGTTCAGCGGATGAATAATCTTGTACGCTTCGCGGATGGTTAAGCCTTCGTCCAGTTCTACGTTAACGTTACCAATGTAAATATTGGGGCCGTAGTTGTGGAGAATTAAGTCATAGGCACCAACAATGCCTTCCGTGTTGCGGATTTTGTCCATCAGCTTATCTGCAAGGTCTGCTTCCGGGCGGTCACCCATCAGCTTGCTTAAAACTTCCATGCAGATTTCAATTCCGGCTTTTAAAACGAAAACGGAAACTACTACACCAACCCAGCCATCAATGATGATGCCGGTAAATCTGGTTACCAGAGCGGCAATAAGAGTAACACCGGTAATAATGGCGTCGGACAAAGCGTCCTGGCCGGAGGCCACTAAGTTCGGCGAGTTGGTTTTCTTCCCCGAATGCTTGGTATAAAGACCAAGTGCAATCTTGGCAAGAATGGCAACTACCAAAAGAATTAACGCGGTTGTGGTATAAGACGTTTCTTCCGGCGTAATAATTTTGCGGACGGAATTAATCAGGAATTCAGTACCGGTTACCAGAACCAGAATGGCAATAATCATGCTGGAGAAATATTCCAGACGACCAAAACCAAACGGATGTTTTCTGGTGGCGCCCTTTCCTACCAACGCCATGGTAATAATGGTAACAATAGAGGAAATACTGTCTGTAAAGTTGTTGATGGCGTCGGACATAATGGCAATGGAGTTAGATGCCAGACCGACGAACACCTTGATAAGACCCAGGGCTACATTGGTTACAATCCCAATGACACTGGTAATAATAACGCTGACCAGTCTTTTGTAGCTGATCTTTCCATCGCCGACAGAGTCTTCCATTTTTTCTTTTTGTGCAGAGGTCAGCGACGGTTGCGATGTAATCTGCTTAGTCTTTTCCTTTTTCATAAGAAGCCCTCTTCCTATTTTAAGATTATACGTTGAAGCGGAACAGAACTACATCGCCATCCTGCATGACATAGTCCTTTCCTTCGGAGCGAACCAGGCCCTTTTCTCTGGCGGCGGCCAGGGAGCCCTGCTCCAGCAGAGTCTGATAATTGATAACCTCGGCGCGGATAAATCCACGTTCAATGTCGGAGTGGATTTTTCCCGCTGCCTGCGGGGCCTTTGTCCCCTTCTTAATGGTCCAGGCACGAACCTCCGGTTCGCCTGCCGTTAAGAAGGACATCAGGCCAAGCAAATCATAGGAGCGCTGGATCAGCAGGTCCAGGCCGCCCTGTTCAATGCCCAGATCGGCAAGGAACTCGGCTTTCTCTTCCTTGCTTAAGGAGGCAATTTCCGCCTCCAGCTCAGCACAGATTGGCAGCACTTCAGAACCTTCGGCTTCGGCAATGGCCTTGACCGCCTGGTACCGTGCGTTAGCGTCAATTCCGCCAAGGAAGTCATCTTCGCCCATGTTGCAGGCGTAAATAACCGGCTTATTGGTCAGCAGGTTGAAGTCGGTCAGCAGCTCTTTTTCGTCCTCCGTTACTTCCACGGTACGGGCGCAGAGGCCATTGTCCAATGCCTCCTTATAGCGTTCCAGAATGGCCAGTTCCTTGCCGAGGGACTTGTCCCCCTTCATGGCTTTCTGCACTCTGACAATCCGCTTGTCCAGCACTTCGGCATCTGCCAGGATCAGCTCTAAGTTAATGGTTTCAATGTCCCGGCCGGGATCAATGGAACCTTCCACATGTACAATATCGTCATTTTCAAAGCAGCGAACCACATGAATAATGGCGTCTACTTCCCGGATATGGGACAGGAACTTATTGCCAAGCCCTTCGCCTTTGGAAGCGCCTTTGACAAGTCCTGCAATATCTACAAATTCAATACTGGCCGGGACCACGCTTTTCGGATGGTACAGCTCTGCCAGCAAATCCAACCGCTTATCCGGAACAGCAACCACGCCCACGTTTGGCTCTATGGTGCAAAACGGATAGTTGGCGCTTTGCGCACCTGCATTGGTAATGGCATTAAACAGGGTACTTTTCCCGACGTTCGGCAACCCGACAATCCCTAATTTCATAGTTCTTTTTCCTACTCCTTTTTGTTCGGACATTAACTCCGGTTATTGTATCACATTTTTCCGGTTACTACCGCCTAATTTCCCACTTTTTTCTC
>CAVIZK010000022.1:0-3183 GCA_963647215.1 Paludibacteraceae bacterium
ACGCAATTGTCCTAGGCCCGCTGCCTTGTATCGGTTGACTTCTGTTAGCATATTTTCTATAATGAAGTCAGCCGAAGGGGCGAACCCCTCCTGGCAGATTTTTTCTATTCTTTAAGATAGTGCCATAATAACAGCTACCAAGGATAGAAGCATCATGACAGAGGCACCGGAGCAAATTTGCTCCGGTGCCTCTGTCGTTGTATCAGTTGACTTCTGTTAGCATATTTCCTATAATGAAGTCAGCCGAAGGGGCGAGCCCCTCCTGGCAGATTATGAGGTTAAGAAAAACCCGTTCTACCTAGGTAGAGCGGGTTTTTCTATATTAAGACAGGGCCATAATGACCGCTGTCAGAGATAGAATTACTATCACATAGGTTGCTAATGCCAGTACTACTAAAAGTACCATCAACAATTTATGCTTCATAAAACCACCTCCTTTGCGGATGCTCAGGAGGGGTGCCGCTCCATCGGCTGACAAGTGTGTTATATCATAGTTTTTAGTGCTTGTAAAAGGTTTTTTTGCCAGCTGGAATGAGCGGTAGGTCTGGCGGAACGAACGGTCATAAATCGCATAACAAGTGGTTTTATTGCACCTTTTCTTGTGCCTGTTAAAGTTGGTTCTTCTTAGGTTCTTTGTGCTCCGAGAGCCACAGGCTGAGGAGCATAAGCAGCGGGAAAATGATGGCAAAAAGGATGCCCATGCGGAGGTTATCCTGGAATGCGCTGGACACCATTCCGGCAAGGGTCGGGCCGCCGGTGCAGCCCACGTCTCCGGCGAAGGCAAGCCAGGCAAACAACGCTGTGCCGCCCTTGATGGTTGCCGCTGCCTTGCTGTAGGTGCCCGGCCAGAGAATGCCAACGGAAAAGCCGCAGACGGCACAGCCAATCAGGCCGACCAACGGAATGGGCACCAGCGCAATGGCAAGATAGGACGCAATGCACAGGATTGTGCTTAATTTCATAAAGCGATTCAGGGCAATCCTTTCCCCGAATTTTCCATAAATTAATCTGGAGAGCCCCATTAAGAGTGCAAAGGACATGGGTCCGGCTAAATCGCCAACGGTCTTGGAAACTCCAAGGCCTTGTTCTGCAAAGGTGGAGGCCCATTGACTGACCGCCTGTTCGCTGGCGCCGGCGCAGAGCATCATAAGCATTAAAAGCCAAAAGGCCGGTTTCTTAAATAGGAAAGCATTTCCAATTTCAGCTTCACTGTCTTTAGGCAAAGTAAAGAACGGCGCTTTAGCAAACAGCAGCATATTCAGTACCGGAATCAGTGCCCACAGCACCGTAAGAATTTTCCAGTTTTGAATGCCCGCTGTTGCAAAGAACACGGTGGAAAGTAACACTACGCCAACATGTCCCCAGCAATAAAAGGAATGTAACAGGCTCATGGCTTTTTCTTTATTGTCCGATGGACATGCTTCCACAATGGGACTGATCAGAACTTCAATCAGTCCACCGCCGACAGCGTAAATGGAAACCGAAATTAAAATACCGGCAAAGGCATTGGGTAGCAGTTCCGGTAACACCGTTAACGAAACAAGGCCCACTGCCGAACAGACGTGAGCAATCATAACCGAAGCCTTATACCCTATTTTGTCTGCAAACTTTGCAGACAGCATATCAATTAACAGCTGGATCAGGAAGTTGATGGTAATTAAAAGTGTAATTTTGGAAAGCGGAATATGGTACGTGCTTTCAAAGGTAACAAAAAGCAGCGGGACAAAGTTATTCACGATTGCCTGAACAATGTACCCGATAAAACAGGCATACATTGTTCTGTTGTAATTGGGCGTCATAAGATACTCCTTGTTGTGTTGACTTCTGTTCTTTTAATTTTTATAATAAAGTCAGCCGAAGGGTGAACCCCTCCTGGCAGATTTTGGTGTTTAAGAAAAACCCGTTCTACCTAGGTAGAGCGGGTTTTTCTATATTAAGACAGGGCCATAATGACCGCTGTCAGAGATAGAATTACTATCACATAGGTTGCTAATGCCAGTACTACTAAAAGTACCATCAACAATTTATGCTTCATAAAACCACCTCCTTTGCGGATGCTCAGGAGGGGTGCCGCTCCATCGGCTGACAAGTGTGTTATATCATAGTTTTCTATGCTTGTAAAAGGTTTTTTCACCAGTTATCCGCCTGTCAGAATAAGCGGTATGTCTTTTGGAATGATTGGCCATAAATCGCATAACGAATGGCTTTTTACATTTATTTCTATTTATCCATAGTTGCTGCTTTGGCTTCCTATTTTCCGGTGTTCCAATAGATTCTACTAATCAACACAATTCTGACAGGCAAACGTCAACCAAGGCAAATTCTGACAGCTAAATCCTAACAGAACATAGTCAAGTCCATAAATAACAGCTGACTGCCAATCCGCAGCCGATCCAACCTTTCTTGTGTGGCAAACCTAGCACTACCACCTCTGTTTGCCACACGAATTCCACTTTGTTGTGGCAAATGAAGCTGTAACTCAACATTTGCCACCATAACTAGCAACCATCAAGCAGTGCTCAGCTGGCTCAACCTTTCTCGTGTGGCAAACCTGGTACTGCAACCTCTGTTTGCCACCAGAATTCCACTTTGTTGTGGCAAATTGAGTACGCACACCTGTATTTGCCACCACAAATAACAGCTGACTGCCAAGCGGCAGCTGGTTCAACCTTTCTTGTGTGGCAAACCTGGTACTGCAACCTCTGTTTGCCACACGAGCTCCACTTTGTTGTGGCAAATGAAGCTGTAACCCAAACATTTGCCACCACAACTAGCAACCATCAAGCAATGCTCAGCTGGCTCAACCTTTCTCGTGTGGCAAACCTGGTACGGCCACTTCTGTTTGCCACCCGAACTCCACTTTCTGGTGGCAAATAAAGCAGTAACCCAAACATTTGCCACCCGAGTTGGTTACTCCTCCTGCGGGAGTGCTTTGGTGCCAGCTTTCCTTATGCCAGTTTATCTTTATACCAGCTTTTCCCTATGCCAGCTTTTCCTTTTGCGGCTGTCTTTATGCCAGGTTTTCCTTGTGTGCCGGCTTGTCCTTGATGAAGAACTGGACGGCGGTGGTAAGGAGCGCCGTTATGGTCAGCGCTATGGCTGTGGCAGTGTAACCGGAGGTGGTTACGTAAAGAGTGGAACCCATGTACTGGCCAAGGAAGACGGCAATCAGGATGTTGAAGT